>CAVSDF010000015.1:0-233290 GCA_963726715.1 Rhodothermales bacterium | reverse complement strand
CAACCGGCTTCCAGGCGCGGTACACGATGTCCGTCGATGTCTTCGCCGTCGATGCGCGCGGGCGGCAGCGGCAGTTCATCGTCTCGCGCTCGTGGGAGCGCATCCTCCCGGTCGGCACTACGCGCAGGCCCGCAGCAGCGACGCGGCCGACCTCACGACGCAGGCGCTCGACCTGACGCCGGGGCGCTACCTGCTCCAGTTCCAGCTCGAAGACGGCTCGACGCGCCGGACGACCACCCGCGAGGTGCAGGTGCAGGTGCGCGACATGGCGCCCGCCGTCGCCCTCTCCGACGTCGCCCTCGCCGACCGCTACGACGCCGCCACCAACGCCTTCACGCCGCGCGTGACGAACCAGCAGTCGGCACCGGCGACGAGACGCCCTCGTCGTCTACGAACTCTACGCCCCCGCGCCGAGACGCGCGTGCGGATCGTCCGCGAGATGGTGGCCCCGCGCAGGCTCCGACGACGCCATGTCACCACGTCGGCGACGCAGACGCTGCGCGCCGGGCGCAATCCGTTCGTGGGCCAGATGTGCCTCCGCGATGTCGGATCGGGCGATTACGTCGTCCGCGTGCGCCTGCTCACCGAGGGCGGCCTGCCGATGGCGAGCGCCGAGAAGAACGTCGCCGTCGCGTGGGAGGGCCTCGCCGAGCACATCCGCGACATCGACGGCGCCGTCTCGCAGCTGCGCCACATCGCCAAGGACCGCGACCTCGATTACATTCGCAGCGCGCCCAGCGAGGCCGAGAAGGTGAGCCGTTTCCGCGCCTTCTGGAGCCGCCTCGACCCGACGCCCGGCACCGAGCGCAACGAGCGCATGGAGGAGTACTACTACCGCGTCGACTTCGCCAACCGCCGCTTCGGCGCGGGCCGCGCGCGCTCCGGCTGGGAGACCGACCGCGGCGTCGTGATGATCCGCTTCGGCGAGCCGGACAACGTCGAGCGCCACCCGGTGCCCCTCGGCCAGCGCCCCTACGAAGTCTGGTATTACCCCCGCATCCAGCGCCGCTTCGTCTTCATCGACCGCTCGGGCTTCGGAGATTTCCAACTCATCGCCCCGATCTGGGACGACCGCAACCGGATGTGACGGTTGGAGCGGTGAGGGATGGAGACGGGATCGCGGGCGGAGGGGGGCGGGTTTGAAACCCGCCCCTACAAATGACCTCTGGCGATTGATGACGACCGATTTGCGCCTCGTGTTCATGGGCACCCCGGCCTTTGCGGTGCCGACGCTCGACGCGCTCGTGGCCGCCGGGATGGCGCCGGTGCTCGTCGTGACGACGCCCGACGCGCCCGGACGACGTGGACGGCCCGACCTGTCGTCGGCGGTCAATGTGGCAGCCGAGCGGCACGGCATTCCGGTGACGACGCCTGCCTCGCCGCGCGATGACGGGTTTGCGGACGAGATTCGCGCGGCTCGGGCCGATCTGCTCGTCGTCGTCGCGTACAAGATCCTGCCGATGGCGGTGATCGGGGCCGCGCGGCTCGGCGCGGTCAACCTCCACGGCTCGCTCCTGCCGCGCTACCGCGGGGCGGCGCCGATCCAGCGCGCCGTGATGGCGGGCGAGACCGAGACCGGCGTCACCACCTTCCGCCTCGACGCAGGAATCGACACGGGCGGGATGCTCTTGCAGGCCCGCACGCCCATCGGCCCCGACGACACCGCAGGCGATGTGGCGGCGCGGCTCTCGACGCTTGGCGCCCACCTCGTCGTCGAGACGGTGCGCGGGCTGGCGGCGGGGACGCTCGCGGCGCAGACGCAGGACACGGCTGCGGCGACGCCTGCGCCGAAGCTCTTCCGCGAGGAAGGCGAACTCGACTGGTCGCGCCCCGCCGCCGATCTCCACAACCACGCCCGCGGCTTCGCGCCCGCCCCCGGCGCGTGGACCCGCCTCGCCGACGGCCGCGCCCTCAAAGTCCACCGCACCCGCGTCGCCGATGGCAGCGGCATTCCAGATGGCGCCCCCGGCGAAGTCGTCGCCGTGGCGCCCGACCTCGTCGTCGCGTGCGGAGTGGGCGCGCTCGTGCTCGCTGAGGTCCAGCCCGAGGGCCGTCCGCGGATGGACGGCGGCGCGTTTGCCCGCGGTGGGGTGAGCGTCGGCGACGGGCTGGGGTGAAGGGGGTGGTTTGTTGAGGGGAGCTTCAGCGGCAGCGGGGCGGGTGACGAACCGCACGGCGCCTCACCAACCCACGACCATCAACGACCCACGATCAACGACAAACCATCGCCGCGCCTTCGGTGAAGACCGTTGGAGGCGGGAGACGGGCCGCGCGGCGCGGCGTTCGGCGGCCTGCTTCCCGACCGAAATCGCACGATGACCGACCCCGCCTCCGCATCCGACATGCCCGCGTCCAAGCCGCCCGAGGCGTCGCGGTGCGTGATGAACGAGATCGTGCTGCCGAACGACACGAACGGGCTGGGCAACCTCATGGGCGGGCGCCTGCTGCACCTGATGGACATCTGCGCCGCCATCTCCGCGCAGCGCCACTCGGAGCAGATCTGCGTGACGGCGTCGGTCGACAACGTCGATTTCCAGTCGCCGATCTTCATGGGCGAGGTCGTGACGCTCGAATCGGTCGTCAACCGCGCCTTCCGGACGTCGATGGAGATCGAGATCCACGTCTGGGCCGAGAACCCGCGCGCGCGCACGCGCCGCCGCGCCAACCGCGCGCTCTACACGTTTGTCGCTGTCGATGCGACCGGCACGCCGCAGCCCGTGCCCGCCATCGCGCCCGTGACCGACGACGAGCGGCAGCGCTACGACGGCGCCGCCCGCCGCCGCGAACTGCGCCTCGTCATGGCCGGGCGCCTGCCCCTCGCCGACGCGCAGCACCTGCGGGCGCTCCTCGAAACCGTCGTCGATGGCGAGTCGGATGCGCCGACGTCGGGTGCGTCGACGTCCGGGGCGAAGGGATGAGGCCGCGCCGCGCGTCCGCGTCGTTCGTGCGCGCCGTCGCGGTCGTCGCCGCGCTCGTCGGGGTGAGTGCCGTGCCCGTGGCGTCGGCGCTCGCCCAGTCCGCCCCGCCCGAGGCGGCGCTGGTCTCGGTCGGTGTGCAGGTCGGCTCGCTCGGCGGTCTGAGCCTTCGGCTGCCCGCGCGCACGCCGCGCTCGTGGACGGTCTCGCTCGCCTTCGACGGCGACGGACGCGCGGTCGCGGGCGCCGCGCGGCACATCGAGATGCGCCTGCCGCGCTCCCCGCTGCACCTCTTCGCCGCCCCCGGCGTGTTCGTCGGCACCGACGACGGCGCCGCGACCGCGGGCGTCAACACCGCCACCGGCTTCGGCTTCTACCGCGCCCGCTTCGACGTCTCCCTCGCCGCCATCCCGTCGCTCGCCCTCGCAGGCGCCGGACGGCGGGCGCGGATCGACGCGGGAATCGGCGTGCGGTATGCGCTGTGAGGGTGTTGGTGGGATTGTGGGTTGGTGAGGTGGGGATTCGAAGCCGTTGATCCGGCTGTGCCGCTGGGAGGGCGGGAGGGCATGGTCAACCACAATCCCCCGCCCGCCGCGCGTGCTCGCCGCGGGCACCCCACCGCTCACCACCCACAAACCCACCACCCCACCTCCGGGGGGCGATTTTCGGGGCGTTGTACCTTCCCGGTCCGGTTGCCGCGCGTCTCGGGCGCGGCGCGGGTGCGTTTCCCCTCTCGATTTCCTTCCTGCCGATGCTGCCCCAGCGCGTTCTCGTCACCGGAGCCAACGGCCTCGTCGGGCGCGAACTCGTGGCCCGGCTCGGCGCCTTCCGGGAGTACGACGTGCTCGCCACCGGCGCCGGACCGCCCCGCCTTGGCGGCGCCCGCGCGTCCGACGGACACGTTTCCGGCGGCTACGCCCCGCTCGACGTCACCGACGCCGATGCCGTGCGCCGCCTGATGCTCGACTTCGCGCCGACGACCGTCGTCAACTGCGCCGCGATGACCAACGTCGACGCCTGCGAACTCGACCCGCCGCGCTGCTGGCAGGTCAACAGCGACGCCGTCGAGACCCTCGCCGACCACTGCCGCCGCAC
This sequence comes from Rhodothermales bacterium, assembly GCA_963726715.1. GTDB lineage: Bacteria > Bacteroidota > Rhodothermia > Rhodothermales > BA12 > CAVSDF01. The sequence goes on along the minus strand of CAVSDF010000015.1, from coordinate 229,280 downwards.
CGGCGCGCGCCTCGTGCAGGTCTCGACCGACTTCGTCTTCGACGGCCTCTCGGGCGCGCTCTACCCCGAGACCGCGCGTCCGGCGCCGCTGAGCAGCTACGCACGCAGCAAGCACGCCGCCGAGAACCACGCCCGCGGCGCCGGCCTCGACCGCTGGGCCGTCGCCCGCACCGCCCTCGTCTTCGGGATGCCGGGCGCCCCCGCCAGCGATGGCGAGGGCAGTGGGGAGGACGCCGCTGCCGCCGCGGGCCGCTCGAACGTCGTCCTCTGGCTCCTCGACCGCCTCACGCGCGGCGAGCAAACGTCCGTCGTCGTCGACCAGTGGCGGACGCCGTCGTACGCGCCCGACGTGGCCGACGGGTTGGAGCGGATCGTGCGCTTCGCCAAGACCGGCGTCTTCCACCTCGCCGGGCGCGAGTACCTGTCCGTCTACGACCTCGGCGCTCCGCGTCGCCCGCGTCTTCGGCCTCGACGCGTCGTGCCTCGCGCCGACCGAGAACTTCCGCCAGCCCGCCGCGCGTCCGCCGCGGACGGGCCTGCTCATCCTGCGCGCCGAGAGCGAACTCGGCTACCGCCCCCGCTCGCTCGACGACGCCCTCCGCGACCTCGGCCGCCGCCTCGGCATCCCCGTCGCCACCCCCGAACCGTGACCGCCGACCTCCGCGGCGACGCCCTCCCGCCTGACCTCGCGGCCCTCGACGCGCGCCTCACGACGCACACGCTCGGGCGCCGCGTCGTCTTTCTCCGCGAGACCGACTCGACGATGCGCGTCGCCCGCGACGCCGCTGCGGCGGGCTGCGAGAGCGGCCTCGTGGTCGATCGCCGACCACCAGAGCGCCGGGCGGGGCAGACAGGGGCGGGTGTGGGACGACGCCCCCGGCGCGTCGATCCTCGCCTCGCTCGTCGTCCGCCTGCCCGCGAGCGTGCCCCCGACGCGCGCCGTGCTCGCGCTCGCCGTCGGTGTCGCCGATGCGCTCGGCGGGCTGGGCGTGGCGGCGCGTCTGAAATGGCCGAACGACGTGCGCATCGGCGTTCGCAAAGTGGCCGGGATGCTGGCGATGGGCGGCGTGGGGCGCGATGCAGGGCAGGGCGCTGCCGTCGTGCTCGGCCTCGGCCTCAACGTGGGCGCCGCGTCGGTGCCGCCGGAACTGGGCGATGTGGCGACCTCGCTCGACGCCGAATGCCGCGCGGCGGGCGTGGCGGTGCCGTCGCGTGGAGCCGTCCTCGCCGCCGTCCTCAACGCCACCGAACCGATTCTCGACCGCGCCGCCGACGCCCGCGCGCTCGTCGCCCGCTACAGCGCGCACCTCGACGGCCTCGGCGAGACCATCGCCCTCGACACCGGCGCGGGCGTCGTGACCGGCGTCTTCGCAGGCGTCGACGACGACGGCGCCCTCCGCCTCCGCGGCCCCGACGGCGTCGTGCGGCGCCACCACGCGGGCGATGTCCACGTCGTGCGGCGCGGGTGATGCCTCGGCGGTGCCGCCCGGCGCGGGCGCGTACCTTCGCCGTCACATCCCCCATCTCCCCGTGCGCTACGCCCTCACCCCCGTCGACGCGCGCTGCCCTGCCTGCGAGGGGAGCGACGCCGAAGCTCCTCTACGACATCCCGCTCGATCTGGCGGCGCAGCACTACCGTCCGCGCGAGGCCGAGCCAGAGGCGCACGCGGCCCTGCGGGCGCACATCGCCACGCTCTGGCAGGGCGATGCGGCGCGCGTCGTGCGGTGCCGCGCGTGCGGGCTCGGCTTCTCCGACCCGTTCGTCGCGGGGGACCACCGGTTCTTCGACCTCGTCTTCGAGCCGTCGTACGCCTATCCGCAGGCGCGGTGGGAGTTCGGGCGCACGCGCGAGGTGCTCGACGCGCTCTGGGGCACGCCGTGGACCGGGCGCCGCCTCCTCGAAGTCGGCGGCGGCGACGGCGCCTTCCTCCGCACCGTCCTCGGCGACCGCATCGCCCCCGAAGCCGTCACCGCGTTCGAGTACAGCCCCGGCGCCCGTGCGCAGCTGTCGGCGCTCGGCGTCGACGCGCTCGACCAGGACCTCCGCGCCGCGCCGTCTGCGCACGACGCCCGCTACGACGCCGTCGTGATGCACCAGGGCATCATGAACTTCGACCGCCTCGACGACGTGATGGCCGCCCTGCGCCGCGTGACGCGCGCCGACGCCCGCGTCTTCGTCTCGACGCCCGGCGGCGGGCGCATCGCCTTCAACGAGCAGAACGGCTCGCAATTCGACCTCCCGCCGATGCACGCCTCGCGCTGGAGCGCCGGTGCGTTCGATGCCCTCGGGGCCCGCCACGGCTTCGCCCTCGTGCGCCACGAACTCGAACCGGAGCCGTGGACGAACCGCGTGCGCGAGTACGCCACCTACCGCTACCTCAACCGCCGGATGATTCCGGGGACCGTCGAGAACCGCGCCGAGCGCGTCGGGCGCGGGCCGCTGCGCAAGGCGCTGCGCGTCGCCCTCGCCGCGAGCAACCTCGTGCGCTGCTTCCCAACCGTCGTGCGCATGGCCCGCCGCCGCGACATCGGCGCGACGCAGTGGATCGAGTGGCGCCGCGAGGGTGTGGAGATGGTGGGTTTGTGAGGGTGTGCGATGGTGAGTTTGTGTGTTCGTGAAAGTGGAATCGACCGCCGACCTACGACTCACCACCCCACTCACTCCCCATCTCACCAACTCCCCGTCTCACGACCCGCCCGCCGCATGGACCTCTCCCTTCCCGACTGGATCAGCGTGGCGATGCTCACCCGCGCGCTCGCCATCGCCCTGCCCATCGTCTACGGCCTCGCCATCCTGAGCGCCATCGACGCGGTGATGAACGCGCGGACGTCGCAGGGGTCGGCGGCGTGGGCGGTGTCGCTCGTCGCGTTTCCCCTCGTCGCCTTCCCGCTCTACTGGCTCTTCGGGCGCACGCGGTTTCAGGAGTACGTGCGCGATTTGCGCTCCGTCAACGCGCGCGTCGATGCCTTCCTCGCGCGTGAGAACACCGACCTCGCGCCGTTCCTCTTCGATGCCGGCGAGGACGAGAGCGACGACGACCGGGGCGAGCGCGCCGCCTTCGGGCGCCTCGCCCGTCTGCCGTTCCTGCGCGGCAACGGCGCCCGCCTGCTCGTCGATGGCGAGGAAGCGTTCCCGGCGATGCTGGAGGCGCTATCGAAGGCCGAGCGCTCGATCCTCTTTCAGTTCTACATCCTCAAAAGCGACACGCTCGGCGACCGCTTCGCCGAGGTGCTCATCGAACGCGCCCGCGCAGGCGTGGCGGTCTGCGTGCTCTACGACGACATCGGCAGCTACTGGATCTCGCGGGCCTACCGGCGGCGGCTGCGCGAGGCGGGCATCGAGGTGTCGGGGTTTCCGGGGCGGAAGTCGCTCCTCAAACGCTTCCGCCTCAACTTCCGCAACCACCGCAAGATCGTCGTCATCGACGGGCACACCGCCTTCACGGGGGGCATCAACGTGGGCGACGAGTACCTGCACGGCTCGAAGAAGATGGGCGAGTGGCGCGACACGCACGTCTGCGTGACCGGCCCGCTCGCGCTCGCGCTCCAGCTCTCGTTCGTCAAGGACTGGCACTTCTCGACCGGACGCGCGCCGCGTGCGCTCGATTGGACGCCGGTCGCGTCGGCGAGCGGCGAGGACCGCGTCGGCATCGTCGTCGAGTCTGGCCCCGCCGATGAGGTGGAGACAGCGAGTCTGCTCTATGCCCACGCCATCGCCAGCGCCGAGCGCCGCGTGTGGATCGCGACGCCCTATTTCGTGCCCGACGGCGCCGTCTTCGCCGCCTTGCAGGTGGCCGCCCTCCGCGGCGTCGACGTGCGCATCATCATGCCGCGGTCGAGCGACAGCGTGCTCTTCCAGTTCGTGCCCTACGCCTACCTGCCCGACATCGAGCGCGTCGGCGTGCAGGCGTACCTCTACGAGCCGGGGTTCATGCACCAGAAGGTGATGCTCGTCGACGACGACTACGCCATCATCTCGTCGGCCAACCTCGACAACCGCTCCTTCCGCCTCAACTTCGAGGTCACCGCCCTCTTCTGCGACACCGACCTCTGCGGCGACGTCGAGCGGATGCTGGAGCGCGACCTCGCCCGCAGCACGCGCCTGACAGCGGATGACCTCGACGCCCGCTCGCTCGTCTTCCGCTTCGCCGTCCGCGTGGCACGGCTGATGGCGCCGGTGTTGTGATGGGGGGATTGGATGGTGAGTTGGCGGGTGTGGGAGTGTGGATGGGAGGAGGCGCGTCGGGCAAGGTCCCCGCGCCTGTCTGGTTTGCCCACCGGGCGACGGACGACGCGCCGCGCGTGCGCAACCGGGCGTCGGGGGGCGTCGTAACGGCGGCCGTCTCTGCCTCGCTGCCTCCTGTGTCCGACCGTCTCGCCGCGCTGCTCGCCTTCCACGCCGACGATCCGTCGGATGCGTTCACGCGCTTCGCGCTCGCGCAGGAATATGCCCGCGCCGGTCGCGCCGACGAGGCCCGCGCGGCCTACGAGGCGCTCGTGCGCGACGAACCGGGCTACGTCGGCACGTACTACCACCTCGGCAAGCTCTGCGAGGCGACCGCCGACCCCGACGCCGCCCGCGCCGCCTACCGCGACGGCATCGCCGCCGCCACCGCCGCCGGTGACGCCCACGCCCGCTCCGAACTCCAATCGGCCCTCCTCGCGCTGGATATCGACCTCTGAGGCGCCGATCTCCGCATCGACCTCAGGCGGCATCGCGCCCGCCGCACCGCCGTTTCCCGTTCTCGTACCCGCCCGCATGGCCGCCCCTGACGACATCACTGCTGCTCTCGCCCGGATGGAAGCCCTCGCCGCGCCCGGCGGAGCGTCTGCATCCGGCAGCCCGAAGCGGGCACCAACGGGCACGCCGTCGACGGGCGCCGTGGCGGTGCCGCACACGTACCTCGGCCTCACGCGCACGTCGACGTACGGCTTCCTGATGGCCGTTCCACTCGTCGTCGTCTACGAGGCGCTCGCGCGGCTGACGCTCGGCGACATCGGCATCCGCGTCGGGGCGGACGTGTGGATTCGGAGTCTGCTGGCGCAGATCGGCGTCGTGGGGACGTGGCCGTTCGCCATCGCCGTCGCCCTGCTCGGCCTCGCGCTCGTCGTGCGGGAGCGGCAGCGCGTCGGGCCTCTTCCGATCCGCCGGGCGTACCTCGGCGGGATGATCGGCGAGAGTGCCCTCTGGGCCGTCCTGATGCTCGTCGTCACGCCGCGCGTCATCGGCACCTTGTTCGCCGGGGCGGCAGGCGGCGCCGCGGACGCCCCGCATCTGGCGCAGGCAGGCGGCGGGGCGGTCGGGCTGTGGGGGCAGATCGCGCTCTCGTTCGGCGCAGGCGTCTACGAGGAGTTCGTCTTCCGCGTGCTCCTCGTCGGCGGGATGGCGTGGGCGCTGCGCAAGCTCTGGCCGAAAGGCCCGTCGTACCTGTTCGTCGCCCTCGTCGGCGCGGCGATCTTCAGCGCCGTCCACTACATCGGCGCCCTCGGCGACCCCTTCACGTGGTCGTCGTTCACGTACCGCTTCCTGCTCGGCCTCGCCCTCAACGCCCTCTTCCTGACCCGCGGCTTCGGCGTCGCCGCGTGGTCGCACGCCCTCTACGACGTGTTCGTGACGGTGCTGAACACCGGGTGAGTGTCGTGGAGGAATCGGCACCGGGTCTGACAGGTGCGGGGACCTGACCCCTCGCCTCCGGTCCCGCCCGTCCAGGCCCCGGCGTACCTTCGGAGCATCGTTCTTCCCTCCTCCGCCCGATGAGCCTGTTCCGGATCGCTGCCCTGACGGCCTCGACGTTTCGCGTGACCGCGCGGGCGGCGCGGCGGATGCGGGGCGTGGCCGAGGGGCCGGAGCGGTGGCGCGCGGCGGCGGAGTGGCAGCGCAAGGGTGCCCGCGAGGCGCTCGCCGCGTCGGGCATCGAGGTGCGGCAGGTGGGCGTCCTTCCCGACCGGCCCGCGCTCCTCGTCGCCAACCATTCGAGCCTGCTCGACGGCTGGGTGCTCGCCGCCGTGTTGCCGTTCGCCATCGTCGGCAAGGCCGAAGTGATGGGCTGGCCCGGCGTCGGGTTCGTCGCGCGCACCTTCGGCCTCGTCGCCGTCGACCGCGAGCGGCGCACGGCCACCGACGGGTTCGTCGAGCGCGTACAGGCGCGGCTCGCAGCGGGCGTGTCGGTGCTGGTGTTCGCCGAGGGGACGACGTCGAAGGGTGCGGCGCTGCTGCCGTTCAAGACGGGCGCGTTCGAGGCCGTCGCGGGCACCGGCGTACCGGTCGTGCCGGTGTTCCAGTCGGTCGAGGCGACGAAGAGCGGCCCCGTCACCGACCGCCGCGTCTTCGCGTGGGTCGAGGAGCCGATCGGGCGCGTGCTGCGCCGCATCTACCGGCAGCGCCCGCGCGTCGCCGTCGTGCGCGTCGGGCCGCCGATCGAGAGCGCAGGCGAAACGCGCAAGACGCTCGCCGTGAAGGCCCGCACCGCCGTCGCCGCCCTCGACCCGCTCGGGGTCTCGGGGTGAGGGATGGTGAGGTTGTGGGTGGTGAGTGCGTCGACGATGCGGCGGATGGGAGTCTGGCAGGCCACGTGCGCAGCCGCGCAGGGCCGTTTGCGTCCCGGTTCCAGCGGCCGCGCAGCACACCTCCCTCATGGAGGCGGCCCACCGCGAAGCGGCGCAGGCTCCGTGCCGGTGGGTGTGGGGCGCTCGTCAAACTTCCGTTGCCAGTCCACGGCAGCACACCCCCTCCACCATCCCACCATCACGCCTCCCACGTCAACCCGCCACTACCGGCCAGACGTGACCTTTGCCCCAAATCGGCGCGCCGCCCTTGCTCCGCCCGTCCGCGCGCGCGACCATCGGGGCACCGGCGCGCGTTGTGTCCTGGCGCGCCCGCCTTCGTATCCCTCCCGATGATCTCCCCGCTCGATTCGCTGCCCACCGACCGCCGCGTGCTGTGGCTCGTCGCGGCCTGCCTCGTGCTGACGGGTGCGCTCGTCGGCGTGCTCGTGGCGCCGTGGATGCGCCCGTCCGCCGCGCCGCTCCTCGTCGACCGGCCCACGGCCTCGCCCGGCCTTCGCGCCGATGCGCTGGTGGGCGGGCAGGCGGTCGATGTTGCGCGCGTCAACGCGCCGCTGCGGGCGGTGTCGGCGCGGGCGCGGGCGGCGGTGGTGTTCGTGCAGGTGGAGCCGCGCGACCCGGCGCGGACGTGGCTGCGGCGCTTCGGCGGCGACCCGACCGGCGTCGTGCGCGTCGCCATCGGCTCGGGCGTTCTCATCTCCGCCGAGGGCTACATCGTCACCAACGAACACGTCGTGCGCGACGGCGGGCGCGTGCTGGTGACGCTCCCCGACCGCCGCCGCTTCACCGCCGAGGTCGTCGGGCGCGACGCCTCGACCGACCTCGCCGTCCTCAAAATCCCCGCCGCCGCCGACCTGCCGATCCTTCCTTTCGGGGACTCCGATGCGTTAGAGGTGGGCGATGCCGTCCTCGCCGTCGGCAGCCCGCACGGGTTGCAGTCGACCGTCACGTCGGGCATCGTGAGCGCGCTGCGGCGCGAGGTGGGGCTCATCAAGGACCCGGATTCCATCGAGGACTTCATCCAGACCGACGCGGCCATCAACCCCGGCAACTCCGGCGGCCCGCTCGTGAGCCTGAGCGGCGAGGTCGTCGGCATCCTGACCGCCATCGCCACCGAGAGCGGCGCGAACGAAGGGTACGGCTTCGCCATCCCGTCGAACCTTGCGCTTCGCATTGCCGAGGACCTGATCGCGCGCGGCGAGGTGACGCGCGGCGTGCTCGGCGTGGGCCTGACGGCGGTGACGCCGCGCCTCGCCGAGCGCCTCGGCCTGCTGCGCACCGAGGGCGTCGTGCTCACCGAAGTGCCGCCGAGCGGCGCCGCCTATGCCGCCGGACTGCGGCGCGGCGACGTCGTCGTGCGCGTCGAAGGCCATCCGGTCGATGCGCCGAATCAGTTGCAGAGCACCGTCGCGCGGTACCGTCCGGGCACCGTCGTCGCCGTCGAGGTGCGGCGCGGGGCCGAGCGCGTGACGATCCGCGTGCCGCTCTCGATCCTCCACCGCGCCGATGTCGCGGCCTCCGACGGGGGTGCCGACCTCGGCGCGCCCGACAGCCTGATGGCCGACCTTCCGCTCGTCGTGCCGGAGGGATGGGGCCTCGGGCTGCGCGACCTCACCGCCTACGACCGCGACCTCTTCGGCGTCACCGAAGGCGCGTACGTCTCGCGCGTCTCCGAGGGCGCCCCGGCGGCCTTCGCAGGCCTCCCGCGCGACGTCGTCGTGATCGGCATCGAAGGCGTGCCTGTCGCCACCGCCGACGAGATCCTCGCCCGCCTCGACGCGACGCCGCCCGGCACGCCGCTCCTCGTGCGCGTCCGCCGCCGCAGCGGCACGACCGCGTTCTACGAAATCGACGCGCCGGGGTGAGGGGGATCGTAGGGACGGGCGGCGGCGATGGCCGGTCTGGTTGTGCATCCCACGCTTCGTAGGGGCGGGTCTCGACCCGCCCGGTTGCACCCCACCGCCCCGGAGACGGTCCGCACCCACACGACGCCCGCCCCATCGAATCCGCGATTCCCCCCATCCGCCCCCACGTCCGGAAAGGCGCCAGACGCGATCCCCCGTCACATCCCGCCGTAGATCGGCACCGGGAGGGCGCACGCCACGAAGGCCGCGATGCACAGCCACGCCGCCACGCGCTGCCGCGGCGTGAGGGCGTTCGGCACCAGCACCGGCGGGTGGTCGACGCGCACGACGCGCACGAGCATCACCGCCCAGAGGAGCCACCCGAGCCACGCGTACCCGGCGCCCGACGGCCAGAGCCACAGCCACGCGCCCGCGCCGACGACCACTACCGCCGCGCCCGCGACCAGCGCCCGTCCGCCCCCGAGCGTCCGCCACAGCAGCGCGCCGACGAGCGCGACGAGCGCCGCGCCCCACACTCCGCGTTCGAGCGCCGACTCGACCCGCAGGATCTGCACCGCCGCCGCCGCTGCGCCCGAGACGAGCATCGCCACGACGACGACACGGGCGACGATGCGGTGCACGCGGGGTCCGAAGAGCGCATACACGACGTGTCCGCCGTCGAGCTGCCCGACCGGTAGCAGGTTGAGCGCGGTGAAGAGGAGCGAGAGCCAGGCGGCGAGGAGCGTCGGGTAGTGGTAGAGTTCGGAGCCGGGCGGGGCGTGGGGAACGAGCGCGAGGCCGAGCGCGGCGAGGGGAGGGGGCACGAACGTCATCGGCGCGGTCAGCGGGGTGACCGGCGGCATCGCGGGAAACGTGCCCGTCGCGCGGATGGCCTCGTGCAGCGCGTCGTGGCCCGACATCGCCATCAGATAGTCCGGCCCCGGCAGCGTGACAAGCGCGTAGACGAGCGTCACGAGTGCGACGACGAGGCCCGCGAGCGGCCCGGCCGCGCCGACGTCGAAGAGCACGCGGGTCGTCGGGAGCGGCTCGCGGATGCGGATGACGGCGCCGAGCGTGCCGAAGGTGAGAATCGGCGGCGGCAGCGGCAGCGGAATCACGTAGGGGAGCGACACGTCGAGCCGGTGGCGCCGCGCGGCGATGTAGTGGCCCATCTCGTGCGCGAGGAGGAACGCCATCAGCGGGATGGAAAAGCGCAATCCGTCGCCGAGGAACGTCGGGCCGATGGGCCATCCGAGGAATCCGACCCACGCGTCCTGCACGTAGAGGAGATCGCGCTGCGCCCACGTGGCCCCGGCGAAGGTGGTGGTGACGAAGGCGGCGACGGCGAGGAGCACGTGCAGCCACAGGCGGTCGGGGGAGGAGCGGCGCACGGTGTGGGAATCGGGGAGAGCAGGCCCGAACCCCGCGCCCGAGCGCCGGTGCCGGGGGTGGGGGGTGGTGGGATGGTGGGTTCGTGGGGGGCGCTGGCGGTGGGGCGGCGCGTGGCGGCATGGCGGCGCATGGCGGCATGGCGGCGCATGGTAGAGACGCATCGCCGATGCGTCTCTACGCCCCCAGACGCACGGCGCGCCCCCGGCATCCGCCCCGCCGCGGCGGCGACGCGGCCACCGGCCCCCATATCGCCTCCCCATCGCCCGCCGACCCTCACGGTCCCCAACACCCCGCGACGCCACGCCACCCCACCATCTCACCACCCCACCATCTCACCATCCCCTGTGCCGATCTTGCAGGCACCCCCCGTCGTCTTCCCCGCCTCCATGTCCCCCGCGCGCGTCTACCTGACCGGCTTCATGGGCTGCGGCAAGAGCACCGTCGGGCCGATTCTCGCCAACGTCATCGGCTACCGCTTCCACGACCTCGACGCCGCCCTCGCCGCCGCCGCCGGGCAATCCGTCGCCGACCTCTTCGCCGCCGAGGGCGAGGCGGCGTTCCGGGCGCGTGAGGCGGCGGCGCTGCGGGCGACCGGACGCGAGACGTCGCTCGTCGTGGCGACGGGCGGTGGGGCGCTCACGCGCGATCCGTCGATGGCGTGGGCGCTGGAGCGCGGAACGGTCGCCTACCTGCGGATGCCCCACGAGGCACTCGTCGCCCGGTTGCTGCGCGTGCGGGAGACCCGCCCGATGCTCCTCGACGCCGACGGCGAGCGGCTCGGCGAGGCCGAACTCGCCGTGCGCGTCACCGCCCTCTTCGCCGCGCGCGAGCCCTTCTACACCCGCGCCCACGTGACCGTCGATGTCGGCGAGCGCGGCGTCGGTGGCTCGGTCGACGAGCTGGCGAAGGCGCTGCGGCGGCTCTGGCGCAGCACCGGACGCACGGCGCGCGGCGGCGCCGCTCCGACCGGCGTCAGCTGAGGCGGAAGCTGCGGCGGTGGTGGACCGTCGGGCCGTGGACGGCGAGGGCGGCGCGGTGCTCGGCGGTCGGGTAGGCGGCGTTGCGCTCCCAGCCGTAGGCCGGGTGCTCGGCGGCGAGCGCGCGCATCAGCGCGTCGCGGTGCTCCTTGGCGACGACCGACGCGGCGGCGACGACCAGGCTCCGCGCATCGCCCCGGACGACCGCCTCGGCGGGGCAGGGCAGGTCCGGCGGCAGGCGGTTGCCATCGACGAGGAGCGCATCGGGCACGAACGGCGCGCCGGTGGTCGGATGCGCGAGCGCGGCGACGGCGCGCCGCATCGCCTCCATCGACGCGTGGAGGATGTTGAGGTGGTCGATCTCCTCCGGCGAGCACGAACCGATGCCGATGGCGAGCGCGACGCCGCGAATCTCCCCGAGCGCGACGGCCCTTCGCGCCGCCGAGAGCGCCTTGGAGTCGCGCACCGAGGCGAGATCGGCCCCCACCGGCAGCACGACCGCCGCAGCGACGACCGGACCGGCGAGGCATCCGCGCCCCACCTCGTCGGTGCCCGCAAGGTGCATGGCGCCGAATGCGCGGCGCCGGTCGGCATCGAAGGCGGCGAGCGGTGAGGACATCGGGTGGGAGATGGATCGGGGATGACGCCTCGTTACGCTCCCCGCCGCTCTCCCGTGCCCGATCTTGTCGTCCGTCGTCCGTCGTCCACCTCCCCGATCCCGCGCCGCCTCCCCATGTCCCCGTTCTCGCCGCTCCTCGAAGCTGCCGCCGAACTGGCCGCCGAGTGGCACGACGGCACGTACCGCAAGGGCCGCTGGCGCGCGGCGCTCTTCGCGCTCCCCGGCGGCGCCCCCGTGCGCGTGCCCACGATGGCGCACCTGAGCACCGTCGCCCTGACCGTGATGCGGGCGGGCTTCGACGACGAGACCGTCGCCGCGGCGCTCCTCCACGACAGCCTCGAAGACGCGAACCGCGGGGGCGAACGCTTCCGCCACGCCGTGCTCGACAGCGCCCTCGGGGCCCGCGTCGCCGCGCTCGTAGCCGCTGTCTCGGAGCCGCAGACCGACGCCAACGGCGCGCCGCTCGGCTGGCAGGCCCGTAAGGACGCGTACCTCGCCTCGCTCGCCGCCGCCCCCGCCGCTGCGCACGGCATCTCGCTCGCGGACAAGGTCCACAACCTCTGGACGACCAACGAGACCCTCGCGGCAGGCGAAGACCCGTGGCGCACGACGCCCCTCGGCGTCGGCCTCACCGCCCCTCCCGAGCGGCAGCGCTGGTTCTACGCCGCTGTTCTCGCGGTCACGCGCTGCCACGACGACCCCCGCCTCGTCGTGCTCCGCGAGGCTCTGATCGCCGAAATCGCCCGCTTCGACCGGCTCATCGGGGGCATCGCCGAATAAAAGACGACGACGCGGCACACGAACTGCGAGAGGGCACCCAATCCGTACGGGGAATCCGGCGATCCGTTGAGGAGCGTTCCACGACCGTGTGGAAGGTTTGAGTTGGAGGTGAAGGGCGGATGAGGATATCGTTACGCCGTCCCCAAGTCCCCCGCCGACACTCTGCCGGCGGGGGCATCTCCATCCTCCCCCCATCCCCACCTGCTTCATGTCGAACGGGAACCCGGTACCGCAGCGCCTTCGGGCAGCCATGCGCGGCCTCTGGATGATCGCGCTGTGGGCGACGCTTGGCACCAGTGCCGCGTTTGCCCAGGGCCGCATCCAGGGCGTCGTCACCGATGCCAACGGCGGCGATCCGCTGCCCGGCGCCAACATCATCCTCGTCGAGTCGCCCACGCGCGGCGCGTCGTCGGGTGTCGATGGCTCCTTCACCATCCCCAACGTGCCGGCCGGCTCGTACACGGTCCGCGCGACCTACCTCGGCTACTCGTCGTTCGAGCGCCGCGTGACGGTGAGCGGCCAGCCGGTGACGGTCAACATCGCGATGACCGAAGGCGACGTGTCGCTCGACGACTTCGTCGTCACCGGATACGGTGTCGAGATCAAGCGTGAAGTGACCGGCGCCTCGTCGTCGGTTCGCGGCGACGAGTTCGCGCAGGCGCCGGTGATCAACGCCGAGCAGGCCCTCCAGGGCCGCGCCGCCGGTGTGCAGATCACCTCTGTCTCGGGCGCTCCGGGCGCAGGTGTGCAGATCCGCATCCGCGGCATCGGCTCGCTCGGTGCCGGCACCGACCCGCTCTACATCATCGACGGCGTGCAGGTGCGCTCGGGCAGCCTCACCACGCAGGCGTCGGGCAACCTCCTCAACAGCCTCAACCCGAACGACATCGAGTCGATCGAGGTGCTGAAGGACGCCGCCGCTGTCGCCATCTACGGCGCGCAGGCCGCCAACGGCGTCGTGCTCATCACGACGAAGCGCGGCTCCGACGGCCCGACCCGCGTCGAGTTCACGAGCACGCTCGGCTCGGTCGAGCAGACCGATCAGTTCGACATCCTCACCTCGCCCGAGTACGCCCGCGTGCTCGTCGAGGCCGCGGGCAACCGCGCCCGCTACCTCGGCCAGGCCTACGGCCTTACGCAGAAGAAGGCGACGCTCACCGCGCAGGCCATCGACGTCGCCGCCGCGACGACCGACGCCGAGGTCGAGGCCATCATCGACGGTCTGAAGACCTACGACTGGAACGGCGAGGTGCAGCGCACCGGTGCCCGCCGCAAGGCCGACCTCTCCATCGCCGGTGGCGTGCGCAACACGCGCTTCTACCTCTCCGGTGGCGCCGAGTACCAGGAAGGGCAGATCATCAAGTCGGACTTCAACCGCCTCTCCTTCCGCGCCAACCTCGACCACAACCCGACGCGCCGCGTCGGCATCTCGTCGAGCGTCGGTGTGACCTCGACGCAGCAGTTCGGCACCATCTCCGACGGCAACTTCACCAACGGCCCGGTCTTCCAGCCGTCGCGCCAGCGCCCGAACGATGCCATCTACAATGCGGACGGTTCGTACAACACGGCGGTCAAGGGCGGCTACAACATCGTGCAGGGCGTGAACCTCGAGCAGCGCCAGAACCGCCAGTTCCAGGTGACCGGCACGCTTCGCGGCACCTACCAGGCGATGACCAACCTCGTCTTCAGCGCCCTCGGCGGCGTCGACGTGGTGGCGCTCCGCGACCGCAACTACCGCCCGCTCGAGATTCCGGCCTTCGCCGGCACCGGCGGCTCGGGCTTCGAGGCCTCGCGTGAGGCGCTCAACTACAACGTCTCGGCGACCGGCAACTACGTCAAGGTCTTCGGCAAGCAGAGCCTCAACGTCCTCGCGGGCACCGAGTACAAGCGCGAGTCGCAGGAGCAGTTCACGGCCAGCGCGACCGGCTACCCGAACGGCCTCTTCTCGACGCTTCAGTCGGCCTCGACGCCGAGTGCTGTCGGCGGTTTCCAGACGGAGTACCGCACGGCGAGCCTCTTCTCGCAGGCCAAGTACGACTTCGACAACAAGTACTTCCTCACCGGCTCGCTCCGCTACGACGGCTCCTCGCGCTTCGGCGAGAACACGCGCTTCGGCGTCTTCCCGTCGGTCTCGGCGGCGTGGGACATCTCGCGCGAGTCGTTCCTCAACGTGAAGTCCATCGACGAGTTGAAGCTGCGTGCCTCGTACGGCATCACCGGCAACTCTGCCGTCTCCGACTTCGCCTCGCGCAACCTCTTCGGGCGCGGCGGCGCGTACGGCGGCGCGTCGGGCCTTCGCCAGACGCAGCTCGGCAACCCCGACCTCGGCTGGGAAGAGGCCAAGCAGTTCGACGTCGCCCTTGACTTCTCGGTCTTCAACTCGCGCATCGCGGGCTCGGTCGATTACTTCAACAAGCTCAACGACCGCCTCCTGCTCAACCGTCCGCTCCAGAGCGACGCGGGCGTGACGGGCGTGAACGAGAACGTCGGCTCGCTGCGCAACACGGGTCTCGAGTTCGAGCTTCGCACGCTCAACTTCGCCCGCGCGGGATTCGAGTGGCGCTCGGACTTCAACATCTCGTTCGTCCAGAACAAGATCGAGAGCCTGCTTCCGGGCCGCGACACGCTCCTCGCCAACAACTTCTTCGTTGGCAAGCCGCGTGACGTCTACTACACCTCCCGCTTCGCCGGCATCAACCCGGCCGACGGTCGCCCGATGTACTACGACAAGTCGGGAAACATCACGTACGCGACAACCGCCGCCGATCTGACGGTCGTTGGAGATGTCGTGCCGGACTACTACGGTGGTCTGTCCAACAGCTTCTCGTACAAGGGAATCTCGCTGTCGGCCTTCCTCCAGTACAACGTCGGGCAGGACGCCTTCCTCCAGCAGCAGGGCTTCTTCCTCTGGGACCCCTCCCGCCTCGACAACATGGAGCGCATCGCCGTCGAAAAGGCGTGGCGGAAACCGGGTGACATCACCGAATTCCCGATCCTCGTCAGCTCGACGACGCTGCCGGGCACCAGCGGCATCTACGGATCCTCGACGCGTCTCCTCGATGACGCATCGTACCTCCGCCTGAAGACGCTCACGCTTTCGTACGCGCTTCCCCGGTCGCTTCTGCGCGCCGTCCGCACGCGCGGGGCGCAGGTCTACTTCACGGGCAACAACCTCGTGACGTGGACCAAATTCGTGGGCGTCGACCCTGAACTCGTCGGAACGGCAGCCGCCAACTACCCGCAGTCTCGCCTCTACACGTTCGGCGTGTCGCTCTCCCTCTGATCCCGGCCTGTGTCCACGCCGGGCGGCGCCCTCTCGACCGCGAGAGGCGTCGCCCGGTGACGGCGCATCCTCCTGACATCTCCCCATGAAACTCCGCACCTACGCTCTCGCTGGCATGCTCGCCCTCTCGGCGACCGGCTGCGACAGCCTGCTCGACACGCAGCCGAAGCAGTCCGTGACGCCGGAAGTGGCCCTCGGCTCGCTTCCGCTCTACCGAAACCTGCTCTCGGGCGCCTACAACCGCCTGCAGGGCGCCGCTGCCTACGGGCAGACCCAGATCCTGGCCCCGGAGGCCCTCGGCGACAACGCCGTCATCGCCACCAACACCGGCCGCTACACCGGTGAGGTCGTGAACGCGATCGGCGCGGGCGTCGGCGGATGGAACACCTGGTACAGCCTCGTCAACGACGCCAACTTCATCATCGAAAGCGTCGACGCGGTGCCGAACCGGACGGACGAAGACAACAACCTGAAGGCTCAGATCAAGGCCGAGGCCCTCTTCCTGCGCGGCCTCGCCTTCTTCAACCTCGCCCGCATCTACTCGTACGAGCCGGGCGTCGGCAGCTTCGATCTCGGCATCGTGCTCCGCACGACCCCGACACGTACGCCCGCCGATGCCGCGCCCAAGGCTCGCTCGACGCGCGCCGAGACGTACGCGCAGATCATCAGTGATCTCAACGCCGCGCGTGCGGGCTTCCAGACGGCTCTCGCCGGTGCGGACGCCACCCTCGGCCGCAACGTGTACCTCGGCAGCCTCGCAGGCACCGAAGCGCTTCTTTCGCGCGTCCACCTCTACGCCCGTGACTGGGCCAACGCCGAAGCCCTCGCCACCGCGGCCATCGCCTCGGCGCCGGGCCAGACGCGCGCCGGCGCCGGCGCCCGCGCCGGTGGGGCCGTCCTGACGACCTCCGCCACGCACGTGGCCTCGTTCTCGCGCCAGCCCAATCCCGAGTCGTTCTTCGAGGTCCTCATCTCGAACAACACGACCGAAGGCCTCGGCGTGAACACGGCGCTCAACTCGCTCACGACGCCGACCGCGGCGGGCTTCTTCAGCCTCCGCCCGTCGCCGGAACTGCTCGCGACCTACGAGACCGGCGATGTCCGCCTCGGCCTGTTCCTGCCCATCGGCACGACGACGAACCGGTACATCAACAAATTCCCCGGTTCGCTCGGCAACTACGCCGACAACATCCCGGTCATCCGCTACGCCGAAGTGCTCCTCAACCGCGCCGAGGCGCGCGCTGAGCAGGGCAACACGACGGGCGCGCTTGCCGACCTGAACCTCCTGCGCGCCAACCGCGGCCTCACGGCCTCGACGGCGACCGGAGCAGGTGTTCTCGGCGCGGTCCTCCTTGAGCGCCGCCGCGAACTCGCCTTCGAGGGACACCGCTTCTTCGACCTCAAGCGCCGTGGCCTCAGCATCGACAAGCCCGCCTCGCTCGCGGTCGGCACGATTCCCTTCGGCGACTTCCGTTTCCTGTCGTCCATCCCGTCCGACCAGGTGCAGCTGAGCGGTGGCGTGCTCGCGCAGAACCCTGGTTACTAAATCTCCCGATCTGACTGACATTGCCATGAAGCGACTCCTTTTCCTTCCTCTTCTCGCGCTTGCGGGCTTCTCGCTCACGGGCTGCTTCGAAGACGACAGCCGACTCTACGACGGGCCGATGCAGGCCGAGTTCAAGCCGGCTACCGTAGCGGGCCCCGGCGGCTCGCTCTACGCCCGCAGCCTCACCAACCCGACCGCTGCCGCCGGTGCGCGCCGCGACAGCGTCGTCGTTCAGCTCATCACCGCCAAGCAGCACACGGCCGCGGTGACGGTCAACTACGCGATCGACGCCACCTCGACGGCGCTGGCGACGACGGACTACGTGCTTACCTCGCCCGCAGGGACGGTGACGTTCGAGCCCGGTGTCTACGCGGTCCCGGTGTATTTCAACACCGTCCCCGACGTCAACGCAGCCACGACCGGCACCCGCACGATCATCTTCAACCTGATGGACACGGGCGATGTCAAGGCCGCCGTCAACTACAAGACGTTCACGGTCAGCATCGCGCGCTGATCGTCTCGCTTGAGGCCCTCACGGGACCGCTCGGCCACGCGCCGGGCGGTCCCGCTTGCGTTTGAGGCGCTCGTGCCGCGTCAGCGCGCGTGCTCGACCATGATGCAGCGGTTGCGGACGTACGGCAGCCCCGCAGCGGTGGCAAGCTGTTCGGCCTCGTTGCTGTGGACGCCGATCTGCGTCCAGACGACCGGCATCTCGCCCGTCGTCTCGATGCGGCGCAGGACCGAGCGCATCATCTCGGCGGTGAAGCGCGGCTGGCGGAAGATGCAGACGAGATCGAGCGAAACTGTGTACGGAATGTCCTCGACGCTCGCCACACACGGACGCCCCTGCACGGTCTCGTGGTTCGGGTTGACGGGATACACCTCGAAGCCCGCCCGCACGAGGTAGCCGGTGATGCCGAAACTGGTCGTCCGCGGATCCGACGAGGCGCCGATGACGGCAATGGTGCGGACGGAGTCGAGGAGCGTGGCGAGGTTGGCGGTGTCGAGGGCGGGCATTGGAGACGGAGGGTCGAGAATGGGGAGAACAGCCCGGCGGGCGTTCTATGTGTCATGCGTCCATCCGCACGGTGCGGCCGGTGCGGGCGGCGCGGTAGATGGCCTGCATCAGGCGCACATCGCGGAGGCCCTCGGCACCCGGCGTGCGGGGCGTGTCGCCACTGCGGACGCAGGCGGCGAAGTGGTCCATCTCCTCGGCGAACTGGTTGCGGTATGCCACCTTGTGCGTCGTCTTGCCCTCCTCGGTCGTCACCGTCAGGGTGCGTTCGTAGTAGTCGGTCGCCGGGTTCATCTCGATGGTGCCTTTTGTGCCGAGCAGGTGGAGGCGCTTGGCCGACTGGTAGACATACGAAGTCGAGCACTGCGCGAGGAGGCCCGACGGGAAGCGCATCGTCCAGACGACGGTGCTTTCGACATCCGATTTCGGGTGCGGCGGCGCGTCGTCGATCATGGCGCGGATCTCGACCGGCTCCTCGCCGCTCAGGTAGCGCGCGGCGTTGAGGGCGTAGATGCCGACGTCGTAGAGCGGTCCGCCCCCGGCGAGCGCGCGGCGCATCCGCCACGTGTCGCGCGGCTCCGACGGGTCGAGGGCGCGTCCGTGGTCGGAGACGAAGACGGTCGGTGTGCCGATGGCGCCGCTCTGCACGAGCTCGATGGCGCGGCGGTTGTACGGGTCGTACTGGGCGCGGTAAGCGACCATGAGCGTGCGTTTGGCATCGTCGCAGGCGCGGATCATGGCCTCGCAGTCGCGCTCGGTGATCGCCATCGGCTTTTCGACGAGAACGTGGAGGCCCGCGCGGGCGAAGCGCTCGGTGAAGCGGCGGTGCAGGTGGTTGGGGAGGATGAGATAGACCGCGTCGATGGCCGGGTCGGCGGCGATGCGGCCGATGTCGTCGTAGCCGTAGACGTGGGCGTGCGGCACGCCGTACGCATCGGCGACGCGGCGGGCTTTGTCGGCGTCTCCGGAGACGAGGCCTGCGAGGCGCGCGTGCTTGGCCTCGCCGAACGAGGGAAGGATCTGTCCGAGCGCGAACGCCCCGAGACCCACGACCGCGATGCCGACGCGGCGGTCAAGTGCGTCGGGGAGCGGCTGTTCGAGCGCGGGCATCGGGCGCCCGAGGGCGTCGGCGTCGTCGGGCGGGATGGGAGCGGTGCGGGGCATGGAGGCGGGATGGGTTCGTCCGCGCGTCACCCCGCGCCGCGCCGCGCGGTTGCGCTCCCCCGGCGTCGTTACCGCATCGGGACGCGGGTGCGGAGCGGACGGCAGCGTTCGTCTACGCCTGTCCGGTCGGGGACCCGACAGGTGGCCCACCTCTCACCAACTCACCATCCCACCAACTCGCCCCCACCGATCCCGCCGAAACTTCGCGTGCATCGCGCCCACCGGTGCGGCTTATTCGGACACCCGCGCGCGTTTGCGCCCCTCGACTCCCGATCCACGACCCCGACCGACCGACGATGGCTGGCTATCCCTTCTCCGACATCGAAGCGCGCTGGCAGGCCCACTGGGCCGGCGCACGAGACCTTCCGCACGCCGTCGATCGCCGAGGGGCTCGACACGTCGAAGCCCGCCTACTACGTCCTCGACATGTTCCCGTACCCGTCGGGCGCGGGCCTGCACGTCGGCCACCCCGAGGGCTACACCGCGACCGACATCGTCGCGCGCTACAAGCGGATGCGCGGCTTCAACGTCCTGCACCCGATGGGCTGGGACGCGTTCGGCCTGCCGGCCGAGCAGTACGCGATCGAGACCGGCACGCACCCGCGCGAGACCACCGCGCGCAACATCGAGACCTTCAGGCGCCAGCTCAAGCGCGCTCGGCTTCTCCTACGACTGGGCGCGCGAGGTCGACACGACCGACCCGGACTACTACCAGTGGACGCAGTGGATCTTCCTGCAGCTCTTCGAGCGCGGCCTCGCCTACCAGGCCGAGATGCCGCGTCAACTGGTGCCCGGCGCTCGGCACGGTGCTGGCCAACGAGGAGGTCGTCGACGGCAAGAGCGAGGTCGGCGGCCACCCGGTCGTGCGCCTGCCGATGCGGCAGTGGATGCTGCGGATCACCGCGTACGCCGACCGCCTGCTCGACGACCTCGACACGCTCGACTGGCCCGAGAGCATCAAGGAGATGCAGCGCAACTGGATCGGCCGCAGCGAGGGCGCCGACGTCGAGTTCGCGGTCGACGGGCACACGGCGCCGACGGACAAGTACGATCCGCGTCTTCACCACGCGCCCCGACACGCTCTTCGGCGCCACGTACTGGTGCTCGCGCCCGAGCACCCGCTCGTCGACCGCATCACGACCGACGCGCAGCGCGACGCCGTGGCGGCCTACCGCGACCGCGGCCGCGGGCAAGAGCGACCTCGAGCGCACCGAGCTGCACGAAGACGAAGACCGGCGTCTCCACCGGCGCCTTCGCGATCAACCCGGTCGACCGGCGAGGCCGTGCCGATCTGGATCGCCGACTACGTGCTCGCGCACTACGGCACCGGCGCGATCATGGCCGTGCCCGCCCACGACGAGCGCGACCACGAGTTCGCCCGCGCCTTCGGCCTGCCGATCGTCGAGGTCGTCGAAGGCGGCGACGTCGACGCCAGGCGCGCGTTCGTCGGCGACGGGCCGCACGTCGGCTCGTCAACACCGACCGCCTGGGCAAGGACGGCATCTCGCTCGACGGCCTCGACAACGCCGACGCCAAGCGCGCGATGATCGACTGGCTCGACGCGCACGGCCACGGCGCAGCAAGGTGCAGCTACAAGCTGCGCGACTGGCTCTTCGCGCGCCAGCGCTACTGGGGCGAGCCGTTCCCGATCATCCACACGACCGACGAGGCGGGCAACGCCGTCGTCAAGCCGGTCGCCGACGCCGACCTGCCCGTCGTGCTGCCCGAACTGCGCTCGTTCGAGCCGACCGGCAGCCCCGAGGGCCCGCTCGGCACCGCGACCGACTGGCTCACACGACCGACCCGGAGACCGGGCGTCCGGCGACGCGCGAGACCAACACGATGCCGCAGTGGGCGGGCTCGTGCTGGTACTACCTGCGCTTCCTCGACCCGCACAACGCCGACGCGCTCGTCGACCCGGCGGAGGAGGCGTACTGGATGCCGGTCGACCTCTACGTCGGCGGCGCCGAGCACGCGGTGCTGCACCTGCTCTACGCCCGGTTCTGGCACAAGGTGCTGTTCGACCTCGGCCTCGTGCAGCACGCCGAGCCGTTCCAGCGCCTCGTCAACCAGGGCATGATCCTGGGCGAGAACGGCGAGAAGATGTCGAAGAGCCGCGGCAACGTCGTCAACCCCGACGACGTCGTGACCGACGTACGGGGCCGACAGCCTGCGGCTCTACGAGATGTTCATGGGGCCGCTCGAGGCGGTGAAGCCGTGGAAGACGCGCGGCGTCGAGGGCGTCTCCCGCTTCCTCGCGCGGGCGTGGCGCCTGTACGTCGGCGAGGCGCGCGAGGGCGATCCGCTCCCCGACGGCGCGCGCCGCGTCACCGGCCGTGCGGCGACCGCCGACGAACTCGGCGCGCTCCACCGGATGATCGAGAAGGTCACGCAGGACATCGACGGCATGCGCTTCAACACCGCGATCTCGGCGATGATGGAGTTCGTGAACGCCGCGACGCGCTGGGACGACCTCCCGCGCGAGGCCGCCGACGCCTTCGCGCTCGCGCTCTCGCCCTTCGCGCCGCACCTCGCCGAAGAGCTCTGGCACCGCCTCGGCCACGCCGACAGCCTCGCCTACGCCCCGTGGCCCAACGCCGACCCCGCGCACCTCGTCCGCGACACCGTCGAGATCGCCGTCCAGGTCTCCGGCAAGCTCCGCGGCACCGTCACCGTCGCCGCCGACGCCTCGAAGGACGCGATCCTCGCCGCCGCTCGCGCGAACGAGAACGTCGCCAAGTACCTCGACGGCGCCACCGTGCGCAAGGAGGTCGTGGTGCCGGGGCGGCTGGTGAACTTCGTCGTGTGACGGTGGGGATGGAACGGATGGCCGCCGATGCTCGTCGCAACGAACGTTTTCTCCCCGTCCCCGATGCCCGATCCTGCTGCCTCCGTGACGGACTCGTCGGTTCTCGGGCGACTGGTCGCGCACATGGCCTGGGCCGACGACCGCGTGGCTGCGGCGCTGGCCGCCGGCGTCTGGGAGGACGGGACGCCGCCCGACGCAGCCCGGTGGTTCGCGCACCTCGCAGGCGCCGCTCGCGTCTGGCTCGCCCGCATCGAGGGCGCCTCGGCGTCGCCCCTCGCGGTCTGGCCCGACGGCCTCGCGCCCGTCGACGCCGCCGTGCACCTGCGCGTCGCCCACCGAGCCTTCGCCGCGCTCGCGCGCGACGCCGAGGGTCTCGCGCGGCGCATCGTCTACACAAACTCGACAGGCGAAGCGTTCGAGAGCACGGTCTCCGACATCCTCACCCACCTCGTGCAGCACGCCGCCCACCACCGCGGCCAGATCGCCGCCGCGATCCGCACGGGCGGGCAGACCCCGCCCGTCACCGACTTCATCCAGTTTGCCCGCGCTCCCGATGCCTGACGCCGCTCCCTCCGCATCACCCTCGTCGACCGCCGTCGTGCCCCTCGGCCACGCCTTCGCACCCATCGTCGTCCACGGCATGCCCGGACCGGTCGATGTGCTCGTGCTCGCTGCCCACCCTGACGACGCCGAACTCGCCATCGGCGGGACGATCCTGCGCCTGAAGGAGCAGGGGCACCGCGTGGCGGTCGTCGATTACACGCGCGGCGAGATGGGCACGCGCGGGACGCCCGAGACGCGGATCGAGGAGTCGCGCCGCGCCGCCGAGATCCTCGGCCTCGACGCCCGCGAGAACCTCGGCCTCCCCGACGGCGGCCTCGCCACGACCGACGCGCAGCGCCGCGCCGTCGTCGGCGCCATCCGGCGGTACCGGCCGCACGTGCTGCTCATCAACGCGCCCGAGTGCCGCCACCCGGACCATCCGGCGGCGGCGCGCCTCGCCACCGAGGCGAACTTCCAGGCGGGGCTCGCGCGTGCCGAGACGACCGGGCACGACGGAAACTCCGAGGCGCCGCACCGCGCAGCGCACATCCTCCACTACATGCAGTCGGTGCCGTTCACGCCGACGCTCGTCGTCGATGTCAGCGGCGTCTGGGAGCGGCGGATGGAGGCGTTCTTTGCCTTCGGGTCGCAGTTCTTCGGCGCGGGTGATACGCCCGGCGAAGATGAGCCGCAGACGTTCATCTCGAACCCGGACTTCGTCGGCTTCGTCGAGGCCCGCGCGCGCTCGTTCGGCTACCCGATCGGCGCCCGCTTCGGCGAGCCGCTGCTCTACCACCACGGCCCCTTCGGCACCGACGACCTGATGGGCGTCTTCGCCAAAGACCGCGCGTTCAAATAACCCGAAGGCGATCCGTCGGGACAGAGCGGGGGGCGGGGCGTGCGGTGGTTGTAGAGGCGGTTCGCGAACCGCCCCTACGGGCATCCGGCGATCACGTGCATCAGCGCGAGGCCGATGTGCCGCCGTCGCGGGCGAAGGTGAGGCGGATGCGGGTCTGGCCGACGGGAAGCGTCGGAAAGACGAGCGTCAGGCGGTCGTCGGTCTCCGGGGTGACGAGGCGCGCGGTGTTCGTCGAGAGGCTGACCCGGCGTCCGCGCTCGATGGCGTTCAGGAAAAGGTCGACGCTCAGGCCCTCGATGGGCGCGCTCGTCTGGTTGAAGACGGTCAGGTCGGCGCCGTCGGCGGTGAGGTTGGTGAGCGAGACGACGGTTTTGTCGCGCTTGCGCCACCACGCGTTCACGTCGCCGAGCGTCGTCACCCACGCGCCCTCCTGCCGCGCGATCTCGGCGAGTTGCACCGGCACGGCGGCGCGCTCGGCGGTGAGGCCCTGAATTTCGGCGTGCAGGTTGAGGATGTAGAGGCCGCGGGCGTCGTGGACGTCGAGGAAGTCGCGGCGGAATTCCGCGAGCTGCGCGTCGGGGTCGCTCGCGCGCACCTGCGTCGAGGCCGTCACTTCGTAGTCGTCGCGGCCCCAGATGCCGACGGCGAGGATGGTGCCGAGGTCGAGGCGTGGCGCGTACGACGAGTCGTTGCGCTCGTAGAGGCCGACCGATTCCGAGACATCGCGCATCTCCGGGCGCGTCGCCGTCGGGCGCGTCGGCGTCGTGCGGAAGGCGACGGCGCGGCGTGTGGTGACGAGGAGCGTGTCGTCGACGGCGTAGGACTCGCCCGCGCGAAGTGTCGTGACCGTGCCGCGGACGGCGGTCGTGGCGCCGGGCGCGGTCGTGCGGTAGCGGCCCGAGAGGCGGTTGCGGTCGATGGCGTCGGCGGCGACGGCGTCGGCATCGGCGGCGGACTGCCGGAGGGCGTTCTGGCGCCCCTCGGCGATGCGGCGCTCGGCGGCGGTCGGGCCGGTCATGCCGCGGCGCTCGGCGCGCAGGATCGAGTCCTGGCGCATCGCGTAGCGCTCGTAGCGCGCGGCGATCGTGTTCTGCTCGCGCCGCGCCGCGGCGACCGTCGGACCGTCCGAGGGCGCGTTGACCTGCTCGCGCGTGTCGTTCGTGCGCAGCGCCGTCGACGGGATGCCCGAGTGGTGTACGGGTCGGGGAGGCCGACTTCGCCGAGCACGCGGAGCGTGTCGACGTCGATGAGGTTGCCGTAGACGCTCTCGCGGAAGTCCGAATCCTCCGAGAGCATCAGCCGCGCGGGCGCCATCGACGGGTGCGGGAGGAAGCGCAGGAGGTAGCGCAGGCCCGCGTCTTCCATCGCGCGGATCGTGTTGTGGTCGAAGTACCCGGCGGGCGGGTGGAAGCCGACGGCAGGCCCGTAGCGCGCCATCAGCGCCACGGCCTCCTTGATCGAGCGCATCTGGTCTTCGAGGGGCGCGTATTTGAGCGCGTCGTCGCTCACCGAGGCGACGCCGAGCTCGCCGTCGCGCGCGGCGCGTTCGATGAGTTCGGGGAAGACCTTGGCCTCATCGCCAGTGAAGAAGACCGACGGACGAAGCCCGGCCGGTGCCATGGCGTCGAGCAGCCGTTCGAGCGACGGGCGGAACTCGCGGCGCCCGCCGACGAGCGGCGTCAGGGCGACGGTGTAGGCCGAGAGGCGCGCGTCGGGCCACGGGCGCACCGCCGTCACCGCCGAGCGCGTCACGTAGGCGAGGCTGTTGATGAGGAGCGTCACGTAGTGCTGCTGCTGCTCGGTCTCGCGCGAGACGTCCTGCGGCAGAAACCGCGTCCACACGACGCGCCCGCGCCCGGTCTCGCCGTAAAGCGCCATCGTGACGGGCGCGAAGGCCGCGTTGTCGGCAGAGTTGTAGGGGACGAGTTTGCCAAGCGACTGGCTCGTCACCGTCCGCGCGGCGGTCGTCGGCGTCTGGGCGGTCAGGTTGAGGAGGTAGCCGGGCTCGATGCCCGCCGTCGGCATGTGGGAGCCGTCGAGCTGCTGGAAGATGCCGCCGGGCTGCTCGGCAAGGGTGGAGACGATCTCGGCGCCGAAGAGGTTGGCGAAGAAGCGGTCGCCTGCGGGCCGCTGGACAGCGCGCTCGTCGAACTGCCCGGTGCGTCCCTGCGCAACAAGCCCGCCGCCGCCTTCGACGTACCGGCTCACCGATTCACGCTGCCGCTCGGTCAGCATCTCGCCCGCCGGGAGCACGAGGATGCGCACG
Organism: Rhodothermales bacterium; assembly: GCA_963726715.1. Classification (GTDB taxonomy): domain Bacteria; phylum Bacteroidota; class Rhodothermia; order Rhodothermales; family BA12; genus CAVSDF01. Next base: position 203,619 of record CAVSDF010000015.1, on the reverse strand, counting down.
CCGCGGTCGACGCCCGCCGCAAGCTCGGCGTCGTCGATGACGCGGTAGGGGATTCCGAGGCCGAGGAGCAGGTATTCCCACGACCGGACGGCGTTCTTGACGCGCACGGGGAGGGGCTCGTAGGGCGAGCGGTCCTGGTCCGGCGGCAGCGTCGCCGGGCGGTGGACGAGCGCGACGACGCCGGGGAGGGCGCGGAGCGCGCCGAGACCGGTCGAGACCGTCGGCAGCGGCTGCTCGGCCGACACGTCGGGCGGGATCGCCTGCGCAAATGCACCGGGCGCACCGAGCAGGAGCACGAGGGCGGCGGCGAACGTGGCGACAGCCGCGCGGAGCGAGGCGCCGAAGCGGGTGCGCTGCGTGAGCGGGGAAGCGGAGCGGAGGCGGGGGAAGCGCGTCATCGTCGTCATCATCGGGGGCGTCAGTCGTTGAGCGGGCTGCCGTCGGCGCGCTTGAGGTCGATCACGTAGACGACCGATTCGGCCGGGCGCAGGCGCTCGACGGTGAGCGTGACCGTCTGCCGGTCGCTCGACTGCGTCGTCTTGAGCGGCGGCCCCTGGCGCATCTGGATCAGCTCGGAGCGGACCTCGATGCGCGGCGTCGGCGCGGGCAGGAACAGGCTGACGGCGACGTTCGAGACGGCCGTGTTCTGGTCGGTGTTGGAGAGGCGCAGCATCAGGCGGTTGGGGCCTTTCTGCTCGATGACCGTCGCCACGCGGCGGCGCAGCGACCACCAGTCGGCGATCGTGGCCGCGCTCGCCGTCCACATCCCGCGGCGCCGGGCCTCCTGCGCGACCGTCCGCAGCACGCCGACGTTCTCCGGGCGCGCGAGCAGATCCGACGAGTAGACGAGGCGGTAGAGGCCGCCTTCGTAGTCGGTGCGGGCGAGGTCGGCGAGGAACGGCGGGGCGGTCAGCGAGCCTTGCTGCGCGAAGAGGAGCGAGTCGGAGCGCCCGGTGTAGTTGAACCGGTTGAGGCCCCCGTTGGGCGCGCCCATGACCTTGATCACCGTGCGCCGCCCGATGGAGTCGGGGAGGAAGTACGTGTAGTTGGCGGCGGTGAGGGCGCCGAGCGTCGAGTCGGAGAGGATGCCTGCATGGGAGGGCCGGTAGCCGCGGACGCTCTCGCCGCTCGCCGCTTCGAGGGTGCGGCGCCACGTGCGGAAGCGCTCGGCCTGCGAGAGGCGCGAGCCGTCGCGGCGGCGCTGCAAGTCGCCGTAGACGCCGATGTCGCCCTGGGCCGCGAGACGCCGCGTGAGGGCGCCGTCGGGCGGGCTGTCGCCGCGGAGGAAGTACGAGCCGGGCACGCCCGCGGCGGTGAGGGCGTCGGCGGCGCCCGCGAGGCCTGCGGGCTGCTGCCCACCGACGCCAGCGAAGACGGCGGCGGAGGTGTACGGCGCGGGCCAGTCGTGCGTCCACGCGAGCGGGTCGTGGCGCAGGTAGGCGAGCATGTTGGAGAAGAGCTTTCCGATCTCCTCGTAGTCCTCGGCGTCGCGGCGGTCGACGAAGAGCGCCGAGCGGTGGAAGCCGAGGTAGACGAATCGGCCCTTCCCATAGGTGCCGTAGACGGCGCCGGTGGTCGTCTCGAGGGCCTCGGGCAGGCCGCCGTCCTCGACGGCGAAGTCGTACCAGAAGCCGAAGGCGTGGGTGCGCTGCCGCGCATCGGTGCGCACGCGCATCCGCACGGCGGGGTTGAAGACCTGCGTCTTGACGCGGTAGCCGCCCGGCACGCCCGCGGTCAGGGGCGTCCCCGCGCGCAGCGTCAGGCGTCGGATGCCCGAGCCGGTGTAGGGGAACGGCACGCGGGAGGCGTTCGAGCCGCCGCTCGTGCCGTTCCACGTGTAGTAGGTGACGGCGACGGCCGGCTGCCGCCGAAGCTCGCCGTCGAGGCCGCGCAGGCTCGCCATCACCGTGTCGGCGCTCGCGTAGTCGCTCGACGGCTGGCGCGTCGAGAGCGTGTCGATCCAGCGGTAGCCGGTGAGCGGCGAGAAGCCCGCCTGCCGCGCCTCGGTCACGAAACGCCCGCGCACCGGGTCGCCGCTGCGGTCGTAGCGCCGCGCAACCGAGTCGATCGCCACGCCCGACGAATCCACGAACAGGCGCTCGGGCAGGTACGTGCCGACTGGTGTGTAGCCGGGGAAGGTGTCGGTGTACGCCTGGTAGTTGCCGCCCGCGCGGTCGATGTAGTCGAGAAACTCGACGCCGAAGACGTCTTCGAGCACGTTCCATCCGCGCCACGTGCCATCGGGACGGTAGATGCCGGGCGTCCATGTCGCCCAGACCGAGCCGCCGCGGTTCATGAACGCCTTGAGCTGCTCGATCTGCCGGTCGGACATCGCCGACGAGGCGGGCAGGACGAGCACGTCGTAGGCGTCGAGGTCGCCGCGTTCGAGGTCCTGGTCGTTGAGTTCGCGGAAGGTGAGGCGGCGGCCGGGATCGAGGAGGAAGTCGCGCCACGAGCGCATCACGCCGTCGGCCCACGCGGCGTTCGGGTCGCCGGAGGTGATGCGGTAGGCGGTCTTGCTGTACTCCGAGCGCAAGAGGGCGATGCGCGGGGCCGTCTCGGTGGTTCCGAAGGGCAGCGCCTGCCGGATGCGGAAGGCGCCGAACGTGCTCTCGAGCAGGAGATAGTAGACGAGGATCGCCCCGATGATGCCGATGACGCCCACGAGGAGAATCCACCCGGCGTTGAGGGACTGGCGGTCGGAGGCCATCTGAGGGAGAGAAGCGAGACCCGGAAGCGGTCGTGGGGGGCAGAGGGAAGGCGGCGCCCGTAGAGACACCCCTCAGGGGCGTCTGCGCCGAAGGCGCACTCCGGGCACGCGGTCAGGGAGCAGGCGGTCAGGCGCGGGGACGAAGCAGACGAGGAGAATCGCGGCGTCCGAGCGCGTCAGTACCAGGCGAGACCGGCGTCGTCGCTGTCGCGGCGCTGCTGGCGGAGAATTTCGGCGCGGGCGCGGCTGGCGTCCTCGGCATCGTCGAGGCGGTCCTGCGCGCGGTCGATCGACTGCTGCTGGGCGCGCTCGGCCGCGAGGGCGCGGTCGGTGGCGTCCGGCGGCGGCGGCGGAAGTGCAGGCATCGGCTGCGGCTGCGACGGCGAGGCAGCTTGCAGGCCCTGACCGGTCAGCTCGTAGAAGAGACCGCCGCTGCTCGGCGGCGGCGCCGGGGCGACGTAGCTGGGCGCCTGCGCGCCGTAGGAGGACGTCTGGTCGCTGGCTCCATAGACCGGCTGCGCGCCGTACGCCTGCGGGGCCTCGTACGAGGGAGCGCCGTAGGAGGGCTGCGGACTGCCGTAACCGCCGTTGCCATACCCGCCGTCGTAGCTCGGCGCGCCGCGCATCGTGGGCGGCGAATAGGGCTGTGCCTCGGTCTCGCGCCCCATGCCAGCGTACGGCGAGTAGGCCTCCTGAGAAGGCTGATAGGCCGTCGGCTGGCCGTAGGCGTCGCGCTGCGTCGGGCGCGGCTCGTAGACGGTGTCGGGGCGGCCGTCGGCGTTGGTGTCGAGCGCCAACGGCGGCAGGCCCTGCGCGCCGTACCCCACGTCGAGGCCCGGGTAGGGCGACGGCGCGTTGTAGGCGGGCGAGCCGTACCCCTGCGCGCCCATCGGCACACCCGCGCCATAGGCCGGAAGGGCGAGCATCGGTCCGGGCGACGGTGCGACGAGCGTGTGCTGCGGCGCGAGCGTCGGGACGGAGACCTGCGTCGTCCGGCCGCTGGAACGAGCCTTGCGCTCTCGGATCTTGTAGAGGATGTACGCTGCCACTGCCAGGATGAACGTGGCAATGGTGGCGACCAGAATGATCGTCGAGAGGATGGGAATGATTTCCATTTCGGCGGCGGAGTCGGCGGTGGAGTCGCGCTGGGGAGGGGTGTCGAAACGGTCCCTGCAAGCCCCGTGCCCGCTTGTGCCGGGGCAGGAGAGAGGACGCCGAATGCGGTAAAAAAGCCTTTTTCGACGCCCTGTGTAGGGCATCGGCGGTGTAGACCGGCACGTGCAGGCGCCGCGGCGGCGCCATGCGGGGCGCACGGACGCGTGCCACGTGGCGCCGGGTCTCGCAATGAGACCTTCCGCGTCACACGCACGGCCGGTCTGCCGCGGCTGCACGGGCCGCGTCGGTGCGAGAGTCGCGTAGCGACAGGCAGGGCGATCCGCAACCGTCTGCGCCTCTTCTTTGCTTCCCCGCGAGCGCGGAAATCCAGAAAAGGGCAAGGCCTGCGCTCATCTCTCCGGTCCGCGCCTTCGCGGGGATGCCGGCATTCAAGATCCGTCTCTGACAGGCTTGATGATCCGGGCAGAGGCCGACGGGCAGGCGTTCAGCCGTCCTTCGACACGCTCAGCGCAGGCGGTCAGCCCGCGGCGGGACTGCTCGTGCCGATGCGTTCGAGCTTGCCCCATGTCATCCCCAGCCCGAGAAATTCCTCGATCGTGGCGATGGTCTTGCACACGTCGATGATGAGGATGAAGAAAAGACGATAGAGCACCGAGTAAAACACCAGGCTCGCCTGCTCTTTTTCGACCGCGACGCAGTAGAGCGCCGCGATCATGTCGAGGATCGTCAAGATCAACCACCAGAACGCGAGGTAGCCGTAATAGCCGTACGCCAGCGCGATGACGATGAAATAGATGTTGGCGAACACGTTCATCACCGGCCAGATGAGGCTCTCGAATGCCATCAGCCACATCACGACCGTGCCGCCGAAGTTCTGCGTCGGGTTGAACAGCAAGTCCTTGTGCTTTCGGACGGCCTGAATGATGCCGCGCGTCCAGCGGTAGCGCTGCTTGAGCAGGTCGCTGAGGCGGTTCGGAGCCTCGGTGAAGGAGATCGCCTCCGGCTCGTACTCGACGCGCCAGCCGCCGCGGATGATCTTGAGCGTAATGTCGCAGTCCTCGGCGTAGGTGTCCGACGAGTACCAGCCCGCCTCCACGATGGCCTGCTTGCGGAAGAGCCCGAGCGGTCCCGGGATGATGTTGACGAGCTTGGCGAGCGACTGCGCCGACCGCGCCATGTTGAGACCCTCGACGTATTCGAGCGCTTGCAGCTTCGTCCAGATGTTCGTTCGGTTCACCACCTTCACGTTGCCCGCGACGGCGCCCATCTGCGGCTCGGAGAAGTGACGGATGGTGCGGCGGAGCGTCTGCGGCGAGAGCTGGCTGTCGCCGTCGACGTTGAGCACGAACTCGCCGCTCGACACCTGGATGCCCGCGTTGAGGGCCGTCGACTTGCCGCCGTTGGGCTTTTCGACGAGCTTGACCTCGACGCGCCCGCCGCCGGGACGCTCGTACTCGCCGATCATTTCGCGGGCGATGGCGCGCGTGTCGTCCGTCGAGCCGTCGTCGACGATGATGATTTCGTAGTCTGGATAGTCCTGCTGCAACAGGCTCTGGATCGTGTCGCGCATCAGCACGCCCTCGTTGTAGGCGGGCACGATGATCGAGATGCGCGGCAGGAAATCGTCTTCCTCGACCTCTGTCCGGGCTGTGTACTTGGCCGTGTACAGATAGGCTGCAATCAGCAGACTGAAGTAACGGATGAGAAGCAGAACGAGAAACAGGATGAGCGCAACGATCGACGAGTAGACCAGCAGTCCCGCAAGGCCAAGCGTGAAGTTGCGCCCGGCGAGCTTGAAGGGAATGTCGTTGACATTGTAGACGAACACGAACACGATCACCGCGAACACGAGCGACAGGATGCCGTAGAGCACGATCCGCCGCACGTAGGTGCCCTCGTTCTCCTTCTTGCCGTGGTCTTCGACACGAGCGACCGGGTTGAACGGGATGCGTTCGATGCCCGTCTGCGCGGTGAGCGGCGCGCCCGAGGCGTCGCGCGTGACGTGCGTTTCTTCTTCGACGAGCACCGCCGTTTGCGACGCATCGAGAGCGCCGTACGGGCCGTCGCCGTAGGTCCCATCATAGCCTGAGGCGGCCCCGTCGCCGTATGCGGTGGGCTCGATGCCGCGTTCGAGAGCGGCATTGGGGCCGTCTTTCGAGAGGTCTGGATCAGAGGCAGCCATCGAGGAGCACGGAAGGTGGGGAAGCGTCGGGGAGGCCTGCCGCAAGCACCGTGCCCGTCTTGCACGGGCGCCGACGAAGGGCGTGGCAGGCGCCGCGCGTCTCATTGCGGGATGCCGGGGGCAAGGGTACGACGCGCGGGGGGCGCTGCCGAATGCGCTGCCGCGGCGGGGTTCGTCCCGGCTCCATCGGCCACCGCGAACCCCGCCGCGCCCGAACGATTCCACCGCCGCTCCCCGATGCTCCGCCCGTGCCCTCCCCGATGACGTCCGAGACTGCTCCCTCTGCCGCTCCTTCCGCCGCCGCTCTCGCCGCCTTCGACGCGGCCCTCGGCCCCGACCTCGCCGCCCGTGTGCGCCGCGACGTGCCGCTCGCGCCCTTTACGACGTTCCGCATCGGCGGTCCCGCCGAGCGCTTCGTCGACGCCCTCACCGCCGACGACCTCGGGCGCGCCATCACCGCCGCCCGCGAGACGGGGATTCCGTGGCACCTGATGGGCCTCGGCGCCAACGTGCTCGTCGGCGACGGCGGCGTGTCCGGCCTCGTCATCCGCAACGCCGCCCGCCACACGCGCATCGAGGGCACGCGGTTGACGGCGGAGAGCGGCGCGCTCGTCTGGCCCGACCTCATCGAGACGGCCCTCGCCGCCGGGCTGTCGGGCCTCGAACACTACGCGGGCATCCCGAGCACCGTCGGCGGGGCGCTCTGGCAGAACCTGCACTTTCTGTCTCCCGACCGCAGCCGCACGATGTTCATCGCGGAGGTGACCGAGAGCGCCGACCTGCTCACCGAGGAGGGCGAGCGCCGGACGGTCGGCGTCGACTACTTCGATTTCGGCTACGACTACTCGACGCTCCACGTCCGCCGCGACATCGTCCTCTCGGCCACATTCGCCCTCACGCCTGCGTCTGAGGAGGCGATGCGCGCCGTCGTCGAGAGCAACCTCGACTGGCGCCGCGAGCGCCACCCGCCGCTCGACACCGAGCCGTCGGCGGGCAGCATCTTCAAGAAGATCGAGGGCATCGGCGCGGGACGCCTGATCGACGGATGCGGCCTGAAGGGCCTGCGCGTCGGCGGGGCGATGATCACGAACCGCCACGCCAACATCGTCATCAACACCGGCGGGGCGACGGCGGCGGACGTGCAGGGCCTCATCCGCCACGTGCAGGCCGTCGTGGCGCGCGAGACGGGCTACCACCTGGAGACCGAGATCGGGATGATCGGCGCCTTCCACGAGCCTACCGCCGTACCCGCGTGACGGGCGTTCGTCGCGCCGCATCCGGCGTTCATCGGACGGGGCGGCGGGTTCGTCGGGTGGCGGTCGACGCGCACGACAGGGCGGCGTAGCGTCGGCGGTGTCGCCCACCTCAACACTGCCGCCCATCCTGTTCCTGATCACCGGCCTCGCCACCGCAACGGCCGTCCGTACCCTCGCACGCTTCGGACCTGCGGCGCTGCGTTCATGGGGATGCGCGACGTGTGGATCTGGAGTTGCCTGCTCGCCGCAGGCATTGCAAGTCTGGCGGTGATCGGATTTGCCATCGGGAAATGATCGCCACAGGGCGCGAGCCGCTCTCGCGACGTCTGCGGCTGGGTGTGGCGATCGCTGCTCCTCGTGGAGGCTTCTCCGTGGCTGGGCTGGCCACCCGCTGGCTCGCCACACGCCTCGGCTGAGCCGCCTGGGTGCGCCACGGACTTGTGATGCTGAGTTCGATTCCGGGCACGTTCGTGGGCGCAGCCGCCTATGCCCTCGCGCTCTCGGTGGCGTTCGGCGAGACGCCGTTCTGGGCCGAAACGTCGGAGATCGGGCAGACGCTGAACCGGATCGGCCTGTGGCTCGTGCTCAGCGCCGCCGTATTCGTCGGCATCGTGCGCCTCTACGATGTGCGGATGGATGCCCTGAACGACCGGCAGGCGCGTCAGCCGTGCGCGCGATGGTGACGTGCTCGCAGACGGTCCCGAGCAGCGCGATGGCCGCGAAGCCCGAGTCGGCGACCACGACGACCGGACGCCCTCGCAGCCAGCGGGCACGCTGACGCACGGCCTGACGCGCGGGGTCGAGGCGCATCTTCGCGGTGCAGCCGCGCCGGGCGTAGACCCTCGCGCTCGGACAGAGCACGGTGAGCAACGGGCGCGCTCAGAACCGGCCTGCCCACGGGATCGGGGCGAGGATGGAAAGGGCAAGCCGTCGCAGGCCGGACGTCTTGACGAAGCAGCCGTGACCGGAGCGCACCGGATCGCGGTAGATGCTGAGTTGCAGAGGATGGGTCGGAAGGCGACCCTGCCATCCGCGAGGGCGGGAGGCAGCGTGGGCATGGTGGCGTCCGTGTGCGAGAGAGAAGCCGTGAGCTACGACGCCCCGGCCCTCGCTACACAAATGGCCCAAATCCAGCTCAGACCCGCCCGCGCATCTCCATCTCCAGCGTCACAGCAGCAGCAGCGTCGCCACGGTGAAGAAGACGGAGAGGCCGAGGATGTCGTTGGCCGTCGTCACGAACGGCCCCATCGAGAGCGCCGGGTCGATGCCCATCCGCGCGAGCACGACCGGGATGACGGCGCCGTTGACGGTGGCGAGAAGGATCACCGACGCGAGCGCGATCATCGCCACCTCGGCCACGCGCACGACCTCGCGGAAGGGCAGGTCGAAGGTGCCGATCTTGAGCATCCCGAGCGCCATGACCGCGATCCCGACGAGCACCGACAGCAGCGCCCCGTTGACGAGCGCCACGACGAACTCCTTGCCCACGCGCCCGAGCGCGTCGGAGACGAGCAGGCGCCCGGACGACAGCCCCTGCACCGTGATCGACGCGCTCTGGATGGCCGCGTTGCCCGCCATCGCCGTCACGATCGGCATGAGGGCCGCCAGAACGGCCACTTTCTCGACCGCCCCGCCAAACGTGAGCACGACCGACGCCGACATGATCGTCCCGACGAGGCCGACGATCAGCCACGGCAGCCGCCGCCGCGAGACGACGAGCGGGCTGTCGTGGAGGCCCTCGTCGCCCGAGCCGGAGATGACCTGAAAGTCTTCCTCGGCCTCCTCGCGGAGCACGTCGACGATGTCGTCGATGGTGATGAGGCCGACGAGGCGCCCGGCCTTGTCGACGACCGGGAGGCTGACGAGGTCGTAGCGGCCCATCATGCGCGCGACGATCTCCTGATCGACATCGACCTCGACCGACACGAAGTCCGTCTCCATGATCTCGCGCACCGGGCGCCGCGCGGGCGCGAGCAGCAGGCTCTTGAGCGAGAGCAGGCCGACGAGGCGGTCGTCGCGGTCGAGCACGAAGACGGTGTACACGTCCTCGACATCCTCGGCCTGCCGCCGGACCTCCTCGGTGGCCTCGTCGACGGTCACGCGGTCGGCGACGGCGACGTACTCGGCGGCCATGATGCCGCCCGCGGTGTCTCCGGCGTAGAGGAGCAGTTCGCGGATCTCGTCGGCGTCGTCGAGCTGCGGCAGGATCTGGCGCGCGACATCGTCGCCGAGTGACTCGAAGACATCGGCGGCGTCGTCGGTGTCGAGCTCGTTGAGGATGTCGGTGACGCGCTCGTTCGACGTCTCTTCGAGGACGCCCTCGCGCTCGTCGTCGTCGAGTTCGATGAGCACTTCCGAGGCCATCTCGGTGGGCAGGCCGTCGAAGAGGCGCTGCCGGTCGTCCTCGCCGAGGCTCGCCATCAGGCGGGCGATGTCGGCGGGGTAGAGGTCGTCGAGGAACGCGAGCAGCGCCCCCATGTCGCCGCCGTCGAGGAGCGCCTCGATCTGGTCGACGAGCACATCGTCGGCGGGCACGAGCGCGCCGGGGCGCATCTGCGGGTCCGTCGCGTCGGCCATCGGAAGCGGGGAGGTGGGGCCTCGGAGGCCGGGTGAGGGCGCCGGGCGGGCGCTGCGCACGGGCCGCACGCGTGGGCGACGCTCTCTTCGCAAGATACCCGGCATGGCCCGGCGGCGGCAGCGTGGGCCGTGCTTCGCCCCATCTTCGCCCGTCGGTCGGCAGCGGCGCCTGTCCGGTTGGGGGCGCTCAGGGCACCACTCGGCGGTACGGAAGACCGTGCCACGTTCCGGGCGCGCGGCGCGGCTTGCATCGCACGGCCGCGCCGCGTATTCTCCCTTCTCCTCTGTTACCAAGGTGTTCCCATGCCCCTGTCTACCACCCATCGCCTCGCCCTCGCGGCAGTCCTTCTCGCCCCCGCCGCCGCGAACGCGCAGCGCGTTGCCCCGGTCGAGGGCGCGCCTGTCGTGATCGCCGCGCCGGGCAGCGCCCACCGCGTCGCCGCCGACTTCACCGTCACGCGTTTCCCGGCGGGCGCGAACCCCTTCACCGGACTTCTCGAAAGCGTCGCCCCGGTCGATTCGGGCTTCATCGGCGGCACGAACTTCTACGGCGACCTCGCCAAGGGTACCGCGCTCGACCTGCCGAACGGCCTCACGGGTGCGCTTCTCACCTCTGTCGATGTCGTCTTCACGTACAAGAAGCCGAACGCGACCGAGATGTTCGACCTCAAGATCTACGCGGGCACGCCCAGCAGCGGCCCGACGGGCGCGCCGCTCGGCTCGTACGCCTTCCCGGTTTCGAGCATCAACGCCGGGAGCACCATCCCGGTCACGTCGCTCTCCACGACACGCCTGACGCTCTCGTCGGCGCTCCGCGTGCCCGCGACGTTCTTCGTCGTCCTCGACTTCCGCATCGACAGCGAGCCGGGCCTCCTCGGCATCACCAAGACGGGCACCGCGCCGGGCCGCAACTCGTACGTCTGGGAGAAGTGGAGCGACAACTCGTGGCACAACCTCTCCGACGCGTGGTACAGCGCGACCGGGGATTTCGGCACCGGCACGAGTGGCTGGGAGATGAACCTCGCGGCCAACCTCTCGACGCTCACCGCCGCCGAGGGCCGCATCGGCGCCGACGGCTTCGGCCTGCGCCTCGCGGGCGCCAACCCCGTCAGCGGCCCGGCGACGTTCGTCTACGGCCTCTCGCAGAGCGCCGACGCGCACCTGTCGATCTACGACGTTCGGGGCCGCGAAGTCGCCCGCCTCGCCGCCGGTGTCCTGCCCGCCGGTGAGTCGACGGCCACGTACGACACGGCGGCCCTCGCCGCGGGCGTCTACGTCGCGCGCCTGAGCGCGGGCAGCCGCACCGCCCTGCAGACGTTCGTCGTCCGCTGAGCCGCCGCACACGCTGCGATCCTCCGTCCCCCCGTCTGGCACCGCGCCGGGCGGGGGGACGTCTGCGTTCGGGGATGCTGGAACCGCAGGCGCGGTCAGCGCGCGAGGGCCGTGGCGAGGGCGTCGAAGTCGGCGGGCGTGAGCTCTTCGGCGCGCTGCGTGGCCCACGGCTCCGGCACCGGCCCGTAGGCGGCGAGGGCGCCGCGGAGCATCTTGCGGCGCTGGTTGAAGGCCATCCGCAGGACCGCCCGCACGTGCGCGTCGTGCCTGGAGACCGGCGGGGCGTCCGCGCGCATCACGAGCCGCACGACGGCGCTCTCGACGTTCGGGCGCGGGTGGAAGACCGTCGGCGGCACGCGGAAGAGCAGCCGCACGTCGGCGTAGCGCTGCACGGCGACGCTGAGGATGCCGTACGCCTTCGTCCGCGGCGCGGCGACGAGCCGCTCGGCGACCTCGCGCTGCATCATCACCACGACCTCGCCGACGACCGCGCGGGCGTCGAGGAGGGCGAAGAGGATGGGGCTGGTGATGTAGTACGGCAGGTTGCCGATGACCGAGAGCGGCGCGCCGAGATCGGCAGCGAGAGCGTTCCAATCGGCCTCCAGCACGTCCGTGTGACGCACGTCGAGCGCCGGGAGCGTGGCGCGCAGGTGCTCGATGGCGCGCTGGTCGACTTCGAGCGCCGCCATCTTCGGGAAGCGTGCGAGCAGGTCGGCGGTGAGCGCGCCGAGGCCCGGTCCGATCTCGACGACCCCGCCGCCGGTCGCCGGTTCGAGCGCTCCGGCGATGCGGCGGACGGTGTTCGGGTCGCGCAGGAAGTTCTGCCCGAGGCTTTTCTTGGGAGCGATCACGGCAGCGGCGGCAGGGTGGGGACAGGCGCCGTCAACCCGCGCCCGCGCCTTCCGTGCCTGGCGGGAGGTTGAGCGTGCCACGAGACGCGCCGCATCGCGCATTCCGAACGGGAGGTTGGTGGCGCACCGGGCGGGTCGTAGCGCGCCGAGCGTTCGTGCGGTACGGGCGTTTGGGGTCGCACCGGGCGTTCGTAGGGTCGGATGTGAGACCCGCCACTACCGGGAGTCATTGCATTTTCCTCGTCCGGCGGCGCCACGACGGGCGCCGTTGCGCGCCCATCGTCTTGTGGTGCCACGACGTCAACCCTGTCAGGTGCGGGGAGATGACAGGTTCAGAGCGTGAAGCAATGGCAAAGACGCGTCGCAGCGCTTGCCCCTCACGCGGCGGCAGGTGCGTACCGTTGGGAGATCCTGAACCGCCCACCGCCTCCGTGACTGTTCCGTCCGCGCCCGTTCCCACCCACGCCATCGGCGAGATCGCCCGCCGGACCGGCCTCACCGTCCGCGCCCTCCGCCACTACGAGGCCGAAGGGCTGCTCGCACCGTCCGCCCGCACCGACGCTGGGCACCGCCGCTACACCGACGCCGACGTGGCGCGGTTGCAGAAGGTCGTCTCGCTCCGCGCCGTCGGCCTGCCGCTCGCCGACATCCGGCGCCTCCTCGACGGCCCGGACGCGCCCGACGCACTCTCCATCGTCGAGCGGCACCTCGCGCACGTCCGCACCCGCCTCGCGGCCGAGACCGCCCTCGCCGCCCGCCTCGGCGGCCTCGCCGCCCACCTCCGCCGCACCGGCGCCGCCGACGCCGAAACCCTCCTCACCCTCATCTCCACCACCACGATGTTCGACCGCCACTACACCCCCGAGCAGCTCGAGCGCCTCAAAGCGCAAGCCGAAACCATCGGTCCGGACGCCATCGCCGACGTGCAGCGGCAGTGGGGCGACCTCTTCGCCCACGCCGCGCGCTACCGCGAAGCAGGCCTCGACCCCGCCGGACCCGAGATGCAGGCCCTCGCGCTCCGCGCCGAAACGCTCATCGCCGCCTTCACCGGAGGCGACGTCGACATCCGCACGTCGCTCACGAATGCCGTCAAGACCGAGCCTGCCGAGATGTACCGCGCGTGGGGCATCGACGCCGACCTCGGGGCCTACTACAGCCGCGCGATGGCCGCCCTGCACGCCGCCCGGCGAGCCGAGGGGTGACGTTGGATCACGTCAGCGCACGCGGCGGCGGCGGTTGCGGACGAAGTCCTCGAAGACGAAGTCGCCGAGGTCCTCTAAGCTCGAATAGTACGCGCGGCCCTGGTTCGCCTCCGTCATCTCGTGGACGAACTCCTGGAGCTGCGGGTCGCGCGCGATCATGAAGGTCGTGATCGTGATGTCCTCGCGGCGGCAGGCGGCGGCCTCGTCGAGCACCTTGTTGACGATGACGCGGTCGAGGCCGAAGGCGTTGCGGTAGAGCTTTCCGGGGCGTCCGTCGGGGCCGGTTTCGTAGTGACACGACGGCTTGCCGTCGGTGATCATGAGGATCTGCCGGTTGCGCGTCTTGCGGCGGTGCAGGATGTCGCGCGCGCGCTGGAGGCCCGCCCGCGTGTTCGTGTAGTACGGCCCGACCTGCAAATAGGGAAGCTCCTTCAGGCTGACCTCCCACGCGTCGGTGCCGAAGGCGACGATGTCGAGCGAGTCTTTCGGGTAGCGCGTCGTGATGAGTTCGGCGAGCGCGAGGGCGGTCGTGCGCGCGGGCGTGATGCGGTCCTCGCCGTAGAGGATCATCGAGTGCGAGAGGTCGAGCATGAGCACGGTCGCCGCGTGGGCGTGGTGCTCGGTCTCGTAGACCTCGACATCGTCCTCGGTGAGCGAGAAATCGCCGTCGCGGCGAAACGCGTTCGAGAGCGTCGCGCTGACATCGAGGCGGCTCACGTCGTCGCCGAAGGCCCAGGCGCGCGTCTCGGGCAGGCGCTCGTCGCCCTCGCCGGTGTGCGGCGTGCGGTGGCGCCCGCGCCCGTCCTTCTTCAGCTTGTCGAAGACGGCGTCGAGGGCGCGCTGGCGGAGGGCGCGCTCGGTCTTGCCGGTGATGCGCGGCGTGCCGGAGGTGGCGTCGTTCTCGTCGCCGCCTTCGAGGTAGCCGCGGCGGCGGAGTTCCTCGGTGAAGTCGGCGAGCGAGTACTCGTCGGTGGTGAGGCCGTATTTCTGGTCGAGCTGCTCCATCCACTCGAGCGCCTCGGCGGCGTCGCCGGCGCTGAAGGAGAGGAGCTGGTGGAAGAGGTCGAGGAGGCGGTCGAAAGGCGAGACGTGGGCGCCGTGGCGGGCCTCGTCCCAGTCGACGTACGAGAAGCGCATCGGACGGTGGGGGTGTGCCGGGCGAATGTGAGGTGGGGGGAAAGGTTCGTGGGGGCGTGGGGCATCCCCCACGGCGGCTCGCTGCACGCGAGCGTCTTGCCCCCTTCCTCGCGACAAGGGGTTTTGGACGTTGGGGAGCGGGTATTCAGTGCCCGCGTGCTCCGCTACCCGTCCACCGGTGCCGACTCAGGTGCCGTAGGGGCGTTCGAGGTAGCGGCGGGCGGCGTCGTGGCTGTCGGAGAGGTCGCGCAGTCGCAGGACCTGCTCGTATGCCGCCACGGCCTCGTCGCGCCGCCCGAGAAGATCGAGCGCCATCCCGCGGCGCAGGCGGCCGAGGACGCGGTAGTAGCTCTGGCCGTCGGAGAAGCGCGCGGTGAGGACGTCGACGCGGTCGAGGCGGACGAGTGCGGCGTCGGCCTCGTTCTCCATCAGGTCGAGGCGGGCGAGCTGGTAGAGGCTCTGCTCGGCGAGGCCGGTGTAGGCCGCGTTTCCGGCGTCGAACTGCGCGACGATGGCCTCGAAGGTCTCTCTCGCCTCCGGGATCTGCCCGGTGGACATGAGAAGGCGGCCTTCGAAGGCGGCGAAATAGGCGTTTCCGGGGTGGCGGCGGCGCAGCGCCTGCACCTGGATGAGGGCGTCGGCGGCGCGTCCCTCGTGGACGTAAAGGATCTGGGCGAGGAAGTACGTGGCCTCGGTCCGCGTGAAGGTGCCCCGCTCGGCGGCCACGCGCAGCGCCGCCAGCCCGCGCTCGCGGCTGCCCCCGCGGAAGAGCGCCAGCAGGGGCCGGGCGACGGGGTAATCGTCGCGCGCGACGGCGGCGTAGTAGTCGTAGAGGCCGCGCCCGAAGCCGAAGTCCGGGTTCGCAGGATCGCGCCGGGCGACCGACAGGACGTCGTCGTAGGCGGCTTTGCCCTCGCGCGCGGCGGGCCACCACTGGCTCCGGTTGACGTTGAGGCGCGCTTTGTAGCCCAGGGCGACGCTGCGGAAGAAGCGGGCGTCGAAGTCGCGGCGGTTGCGGCGCAGGCGCGCGTCGGCAGCGCGGACGACGGCGGTCATCTGGCGCTCGAAGGTGGCGTCGTAGCCGCTGTTGGAGAGGTCGAGCAGGATGCGCCACCACGTCGACTGGGCGCGCAGGAACGGCACGGCCGGGTGGTCGGGGTGCTGCGCGGCGATGGCGGCGATGTGGACGTCGGCGTCGGCGAAGCGGAGGTCGCTCGTGGCGTCGAGGGCCGCCTCGGCGTGCGCGCGGGCGGCCGCGTCGGTGAAGATCGAGAACGACGCCTCCGCTGCCGCCCGCGCCGCCGCCGATGGTGCCGAGGGGGTCGGCGACGCGGGCGACTGGCTGGCGGCAGGGGATGCCGCCGCGAGGGCAACGAGGGCGAGCGCGAGGACGCGGCGAGGCGAGAGACGGGGCATCATCGGGGATGTGAACGAGTGTTGCGTGAAGGAATCGGGGCGGCGGCGGTCGCCCCCTCCGCCCTCCGCAGCGGCAGGAGGGGGCCGCTGCGGACGCGTCGTCACCCCGTGTACGGCGTCTCCAGGAACTCCCGCGCGCGGTCCTGCGCGTCGCCGAAGCTGCGCATCGTGAGGACCTGCCGGTACCGGGCGACGGCCTGCTGGCGCTGCCCGAGCGCGTCGTAGGTCATCGCCTGACGGAGACGGCCGAGGACTTCGAAGTACGTGTCCTCGCGGGTGCGCGCGCTGAGCGATTCGAGCTGCGTGAGGCCGCGGAGGGCGTCGGCGTAGCGTCCCTGCGCCATGTCGGCGCGAGCGACGTAGTAGAGCGCCTGCTCGGCGAGGCCCGGCGTGTGCCCGACGCGCCGCGCGCGGTAGCCGCTCAGGATGCTCTGGAAGGCCGTCCGCATCTCGTCCCACCGGCCCCATCGCCCCTCGATGCGGCCTTCGAGCGCGGTGAAGAACGGGTTCGTCGGGTGCGCGCGGCGCAGCTGCCGCGTGTAGCGCATCGCCTCGTCGTAGTCGCCTTCGTACAGGTAGTTGATCTGCGCGAGGAAGTACGCGGCTTCGCTCTTCATGAACGTCCCGTCGGCGGCGGCGCGGCTGAGCAGGCGCAGCCCGCGCACGCGGTTGCCCTGCGGGAAGAGGCCCATCACCGGGCGCGCGACGGCGTAGTTCTCGGGGATGACGACGGCGTAGTAGTCGTAGAGGCCGCGCCCGAAGCCGAAATCGGGGTTGTCGGGGTCGCGGCGGGAGACGGCGAGGACATCGTCCATCGCGGCGCGTCCGTCCTGCGCGGCGGGCATCCAGGAGCCGCGGTTCGAGCGGAGACGTCCGCGGAAGCCGAGGGCGGCGCCGCGGAAGAAGCGGGCGTCGAAGTCGTTCGGGTCGCGGCGGAGGAGGGCGTCGGAGCGGCGCACGACCTCGTCCATCTGCCGCGTGAAGGCGGCGTCGTTGGAGGTGTCGGTGAGGTCGAGGAGGATCTGCCACCACGTCGAGAGCGCGCGCAGGAACGGCCCGGCGGGATGGGCGGGGTGGCCGGCCTCGACCTGCCGGAAGAAGGCCTCGGCGTCGGCGAAGCGCAGGTCGTAGACGGCGTCGAGGCCCTGCGTCGCCTGGTAGCGGACGATCGCGTCGTCGAAGATCGACCCGGCCGGGGCGGGCGTGACGACGCGCGGCGTGGCGCGGGGCGGGCGCGGCTGCGCGGCGACCGGCGGCGCGGCGCAGAGCAACGCGGCGAGGAGAACGAACGGGCGCAGGCGAAACATCGAGGCGGAGGAGGGCGCGCGGGTGGGGAGGCAGACGAAACGCGGCGCGGCAGGCGCTTCGGGTGACGGCGTGCGGGGAGCCTTCGCTGTAAGAGCCGCAGGAACAGCGACAAAGGCAACACCGCGCGGCGCATTCTCGGGCGGCTTCTCCCGTCAGCGCACGCCCGAACGCAGCGCGCCCGGCGGCTCAGGAGCGAGCGGCCGGGCGCGGGGCACGGAGGTGCGAGAGCGTCAGCGCGGGCCGCGCGTGGCGGCGGCGAAGAGGGCCGAGGCGGCGCCGACCTTGATCAGATCGGCGGCCAGGAACGGCCACACGCCGCGCGCGAAGGTCATCGACCACGACGTGTGCCCGGCGACGGCGTGCAGCCACATCGCTCCGCAGGCGAAGAGCACGGCCATCCCTACGAGACCGGCCACGATGCTGCCGACGAGGCCCACGCGGCGCTCGGTCGCGGCGCCGACGGCGAAGGCGACGAGCGGGAGGGCGACGAGGTAGCCGCCGGTGGCGCCCGCGAGGTAGGTCGCGCCCATCTCGCCACCCGAGAAGACGGGCAGGAAGAGGCCTGCGGCGAGGTAGAGCACGCCCGAGAGCGCGCCCGCGCGGGCGCCGAGCACGAGTCCGGCGCCGTAGACGGCGAGCGTGGTGAGCGTGAACGGCACCTCCCAGAGCGGAATCCGCACCTGCGCGCCGAGGGTCATCAGGAGCGCGAAGCCGGCGATGCCGAGCGCCCGCGTCGCCGCCGAGGTGTCGGCGTGGCGGAGGCGGAGGGCGAGGGGCGTCGCGGAGAGCGGCGCGGCGGGCGTGGAGAGCGTGAGCGGCATGAGACGGCGGGTGGAGGAACGGGGGCGCGCGTGGCAGGAAGAGGAGGAGACGCAGAGGCCCGTGCGAAACGGACGGCGCGGACGCAGGCACGGGCCCAAAATAATGCCTCGGCCTCATCCGTCCGTCACGTGTCTGTCACGTTTCGAAACGTGGTATCTTGGCGGTCCGCTGCCCACAGCTCTCCTCTCCCTCGCGCGCCGACTCCCGGCGCCGGTCTCCCACCCCATCCGCCCCTTCTTCCATGAAGCGCTTCCTCACCGCCCCCCTCCTCGCCCTCGCCGTCTTCGGCCTCTCCGCCTGCGACTCGAGCAGCGACTCGTCCGACAAGGACGTCTTCGTCGGCACGCACACCGCGGTCAAGATCGAGGACAACGTGACCACGACCCCGCGCGACCTCACCGCCGGTGTCATCTGCGCCACCGCGAACGCGGGGCCGTCGGCCAGCAACCCGTGCGCCGTGAACTCGATCAAGTTCATGTTCCGGGACAACGGCACGTACTCGCTCGTCGTCGATTACACGTCGATCGCCAACGCCGCCCCGCCGGCCTCCGGTGGCCGCGCCGACCTGACGTTCGACAACGCGAAGACGACGTACACGATCAACGAGTCGGCCAAGACGATCACCCTCAACGTCGCGGCCACGGCTGCGGCGACAGCGCTCCCGGTGCAGGCCTCGTACGTGATCACGGGCGACAACCAGGTGGCGCTCTCGCTGCCGTCGGCGGTCTTCAACAACATCTTTGCCTCGACGCAGTACCAGGGCACGGTCCGCGTGACGGTTCGCAAGTGACGCCGCGCGCGAATCGCTGCTGAGCACGGCGCCCGACGGGCACGGCTCCGGCGCGGTCCGCGCACCTCTGCTTGCCGGGTCGGCGCTTCCCACGTGGAGGCGCCGACCCGTTTCGTTTGACGGGGATGCGGGAGCCGCGCTGCCGCTGCGGCGGTTCGGCCCCGACCACCCCACCTGTCTGCACCTCCGATGCCCACGCTCCCCGGCGCCCGCCGCCTCGCCCTCGCCCTCGCCGTCGTCGCCGCGAGCGGATGCCGCCAGCCGGTGCAGTCGCAGCCGCAGCGCGTCGAGGCGCCCGCAGGCGGCGCGGCGTCCGTCGGCGACGAGATCGGGCGCAGCCGCGAGACGGCCATCACGCGGGCCGTGCGGGCGGTCGAGCCCGCCGTCGTGTCGGTGTCGGTGACGGGGGTGCAGCGCGTGCAGGACCCGCAGTACGACCCGTTCTGGGACTTCTTCGGCTTCGGCGGCCAGCGCCGCGCTGTCGACCAGCCGGTGCAGAGCGCGGGGTCGGGCTTCGTGATGTCCGCCGACGGCTATGTCGTCACCAACCAGCACGTCGTCGGGCAAAATCCGACGGCCATCCGCGTCGCGTTCCTCGACGGCGTGACGCGCGAGGCGACGCTCGTCGGGGTCGACGCGGCGAGCGACCTCGCGCTCCTCAAGGTCACCGCCGACGCGCCGCTCCCGTACCTGTCGTTCGCGCAGGAAGCGACGCCGATTCCCGGCGAGTGGGTGATCGCGCTCGGCAACCCGTTCGGCATCTTCGAGGCGGGCGAGCCGAGCGTGTCGGTCGGGGTCGTGAGCGCCGTCAACCGCAACCTCAACGCCGAGGGCGAGGGGCGCCTCTACCGCGGGATGGTGCAGACCGACGCGGCCATCAACCCCGGAAACTCGGGCGGGCCGCTCGTGAACGCGCTCGGCGAGGTCATCGGCGTCAACACGGTCATCTACTCGCGCTCGGGCGGGTACCAGGGCATCGGATTCGCGATTCCGGCGAGCCGCGTCCGCCAGGTCGTCGACGAGATCCGGGAGACCGGGACGGTCCAGCGCGCGGGCTACACCGGCCTCAACCTGACCGAGGTGACGCCCCGCATCGCCCGCGTGCTCAGCCTGACGGCCACGACCGGCGTCTTCGTGCAGTCCGTCGACGCGAACTCTCCGGCGGCGAACGCTGGATTGCAGGCCTACGACGTCATCACCAAAGTCGGCGCGCAGACGCTCGCGGGTGGCAACGACTACCTCGCCGCCCTCTACGAGCGCCGCCCCGGCGACCGCGTCGCCCTCGAATACCTCCGCGACGGCGAGACGCGCCGCGCCACGCTGACGCTCGCGCCGCTGAATGCGCGGTGAGGGGTGAGGATGGAGTATTGGAGATGGGGAATGGGCGCGCCTGACCCACACGCCTGTCGTTGCGAGGAGGCCGAAGGCCGACGCGGCAATCTGGCCCGATGGGCGCTTTCGACCCGGACTGCCGCGTCGCTGCGCTCCTCGCACGGACACCGGACGCTTCGAGTCATCGCTGAGGCCACCTCCGCGGCAACCGGACAGGTCTCCGCACCTGTCTGGTTGCCCCGCACCGGCCTCGGATTCCGCGCCGGTTTCGCGGTCGGCGGCGGGGCGGCGGCGGTATCGTGGCGGGTGACGATGTGCGGTGGGGGCGAGGGCGGGTCTGAGACCCGCCCCTACGGGGGCGTTCATGGGGGTTCCATTCAATACGGACGGTCGACGTGATCTCGCTGCGCTCCTTCGGCCTTGCCGCCGCCCTCGCCCTCGTGCTCGCGGGCTGCCTGCCAACGTGCCGCCGCGAGGAGGACAAACGCCTCACGCCCGCCGACTCCGCCGGGCGCCTCGCTTCGCTCGCGGTCGTTCCCGACACCCTCATCCCGCTCTGGACGCGCGACGCGCGCACGATGCCGGGCCTCGAATACCCGCGCACGGTGCGGTTCATGCCGGCCTCGGGCGCGCTCGGCGGCTCGGTCGTCGTGGCCGATCCGGCGACGGGCGACCTCTGGACCATCGGGGCGGGTGGGTCGCCCGCGCGGCGCCACGTGCTCGGCCTCTCGGGGCCGTACCTCGCGGGGTTTCGCGGCGACAGCGTCGTCGTCTACGAGGTCGGCGTCAACCGTTTTTCGATCGTCGCGGCGGACTCCGCCGGGGCGCTGCGGGTGGCGCGGCGGGTGCCGTTCACCGGGCTGCCGTCCGATCAGACGCTCGTGCGCTACGGGGCGGCGTGGATGGATGGGTTCGCGGTCAAGTACAGCAGCGAGGAATCGGGCGCCGGGCTGCTCGTGCTCGACGCCTCCGGGCGCGTGCGCCACCGCGAGCGCCTCGCCGGGCCGCACTGGCGCTTCGCCGGGCCGCTGCGCACGTCGGGCGACACGCTCGTCAGCGTCTGCGGCTTCCGGCCCGTCATCGACCGATTCACGGCGTCGGTGGATTCGTCTGGGGCTGCCTCTGGCGCCGCCTCACGGCTCGTCATTCGGCGCGATTCCGTCGCGCTCGTCGGGTTCGATTCGCCGATGCTGGCGCGGAGCCGCCGCTTTCTGACGGGCGATGTGTCGTCGCCGCCGCTTCTGCTGCCGTCGGCGGCGGTGCTCGGCGCGGGCGAGATCGTGGCCCTCAACCTGCGCCTCGGCTGGATCGAGGCCGACCGCTACGGCCCCGACGGCCTTCTGCGCGGGCGCATCGTCGAGCGCCTCGTCTTCCTCAACCCCGACGTCCTCCCCGACGACCTCGACGCCCGCCGCCTTGCCGACGGATCGCTCGAAATCGCCGTCGCCGTCCCGCGTCCGCGCGGGCGGATCGTGGCGTTCCGGTGGCGGTGATCGTCCCCACCTGGCGCTATCGTCCCCACCTGGCGCTACGGCCTGGACGGTCTCCGCGCCTGTCCCCCCCCGCGAGCGGGGGAGGTGCCCGAAGGGCGAAGGGGGAACGCTAGCGCGTCCCCTCGGCCAACCCCACGAACCAGGCGTACTCGAAGGCGACCTCGCGGTAGCGTTCGAAGCGGCCCGAGGCGCCACCGTGGCCGGCCACCATGTTGGTCTTGAAGAGCACGTCGGGCGCGCCGCCGTTGAAGGCGCGGATCTTCGCCACCCACTTCGCCGGCTCCCAGTACTGCACCTGGCTGTCGTGCAGGCCCGTCGTCACCAGAATCGGCGGATACGGGCGGGCACTGACGTTGTCGACCGGGCTGTATGCGAGCATGTAGCGGAAGGCGGCTTCCTCGTTCGGGTTGCCCCACTCGTCGTACTCGAACGTGGTCAGCGGAATCGACGCGTCGAGCATCGTCGTCACGACGTCGACGAACGGCACGGCGGCGTGGACGCCCGCGAAGAGATCCGGACGCAGGTTCACGACGGCGCCGATGAGCAGCCCGCCCGCCGATCCGCCCTGCGCGTACAGCCGCGCCGGGTCGGCGTACTTCGTCGTCACCATATGCTCGCCCGCTGCGATGAAGTCGGTGAAGGTGTTCATCTTCTGCATCAATCGCCCGGACTCGTACCACGCGCGGCCCATCTCCTGCCCGCCGCGGATGTGGGCGATGGCGTAGACGAAGCCGCGGTCGAGCAGGCTCAGGCGCGGAATCGAGAAGCCCGCGCTCATCGAGAGGCCGTACGAGCCGTAGCCGTAGAGCAGGAGCGGCGCCGTGCCATCGACCGGCGTCGTGCGGGCGCGGACGATGGAGATGGGGATGCGCGTGCCGTCGGGGGCCGTCGCGAAGACGCGCTCGGTGACGTAGCGGTCGGCGTCGAAATCGCCGAGGACCGGGTCGCGCTTGACGAGAATGCGGTCGGAGCCGTCGCCGTCCATCCGCTCGTCGTAGGTCGTGCCCGGCGTCGTCATCGAGGCGTAGACGTAGCGGAGCGTCGCGGTGTCGTACTCGGGGTTGGCGGCGAGAGACGCGGCGTAGGTCGGCTCGTCGAACGGCACCTCGCGCCGCACGGCGCCGTCGTGGTTGCGGATGCGGAGGCGCACGAGGCCGTTCTCGCGCTCCTGGGTGACGATCTGGCGCGCGAACACGTCGAAGCGCTCGATGAACGCGGCCTCGCGGGCAGGCACGAGCACCGACCACGACGCCCGGCCGGGCGAGGCGACGGGCGCGGTGAAGAGCGCGAAGTTGGCGGCGCCGTCGGCGTTGGCGCGGATCACGAGGCGCCCTCCGCTCTCCCCACCGATGTGCTCGACGCCGTACTCCAGCCCCGCCGTCCGCGGCTCGACGACGGTGAAGGCCGCCTCAGGCGTGGCCGCATCGACGAAACGGACTTCGGTGGCCTCGGTCTGGTCGGAGACGAGAAAGATGAGCGCGCGGTCCTTCGAACGCTCGACCGACACGTTGAACTCCTCGTCGGTCTCGAAGAACACCTCCACATCGGCGCTCTGCGGCGTACCCAGCCGGTGGCGCATCACGCGCTCGCTGCGGAGCGTCTCGGGGTTCTTGCCGCCGTAGAAGACGGTCCGGTTGTCGGCGGCCCAGACGACCTCGCCGGTCGTCGTCTCCAGCACGTCGGGCAGCATCTCGCCGGTCGTCAGGTCGCGGAAGCGGACGGTGTAGATGCGGCGCGAGACGGTGTCCTCGGCGAAGGCCATGAGGCGGTTGTCGTCGGAGACCTCGAGGGCGCCGAGGCCCCAGTAGGCGTGCCCGGCGGCGCGGGCGTTGCCGTCGAGGAGGACTTCGTCGGCGGCGCCGGTGGCGTCGCGGCGGCGGGTGTAGACGGGGTACTGCTGCCCTTCGGCGTAGCGCGTCTGGTAGACGTAGCCGTTGTCGCGCACCGGCGCCGAGGCATCGTCCTGCTGGATGCGCCCGAGGATTTCGCCGTAGATGGCGCCTTCGGTGGCGGTGTTCGCAGCGGTGCGGGCGCTCGTGTAGGCGTTCTCGGCGTCGAGGTACGCGTTGACGGCGGGGTCGGCGCCCTCACGAAGCCAGAAATACGGGTCGCTCCGCTCGACGCCGAAGGTGCTGTGGACGTGCGGACGCTGCGGCGCGACGGGCGGTGGGGTCTGGGCGGACGCCGTTTGGGCAGATGAGGGCGGAGCGGTCACGGACACGGCGAGCAGGAAGGCGATGCCGCCGCGCACGACAGCGAAACGCGGACGGCGGGGCGGGGCGGGCATCGGATCGGGGAAGAGAACGCCGAAAGGTAGGGGACGTGCTCGCACGTCCCGCGCATCGCCCTCCTCCGCCCGCCGCGCACGACCTGCCGCACGAACCCGGCGTAGCGCGCCGCGTACCGCGCTGGCCCCGCGTTTCCGTCCCCCACCGTCTGCGCCCGTGGACCTCTTCGTCACCGACAGCGCCCTCATCGGCGCGATGACGAGCCTCGTCGTGGCCGTCGCCACGGGCGGGTTCGGGCTGATGATGGCGCAGCGTGGCGGGCGGCAGCTGCGGCAGGCGCAGCGCAGGCACTGGAACCGTGAGGCCCTCCGCGTGCAGACCGAGACCCTCGGGCAGCTCACGCGCGACGCCGGGATCGTGCTCGTCAAGACCGGCGCCGTCGTCCTCGCGTGGTCCGCGGTCGCGCTCTTCCTGCCCTACGGCCGCCTCTTCGTCCTTCCTGTTGTGACGCTCGCGCCCGCCGTGCTCGTCGCCGTCGTCACCGGACGCCTCGCCGGGCGCTTCCGCCGCGGCCTGCGCCGCTGAGGCGCTCTCTCCTCCCGCCCTTCGCCGGAACTTCGCCCTCGGGCGCGGCCTTTGGCTTCTCGATGACCGACTCCCCGACCTCTCCTCCCGCCTCGCGCGGCGCCTTCGCCCCGGCCCGTGAGGCCTTCGATGCCCTCCGCGCCGCGCGCGCCGCGCCGCGCGTTCACGCCTTGCAGCCGTACCTCGCCGGTCTGTGGCGTCCGCGGACCCTCGCGCCCGACGCGCCGACGCGCCTCGCTGCATCGTTTCGCGTGGCGACCTACAACGTCCACCGGTGGGCGGGCGTCCGCGGCGGCAAGGCGTTCGTGCCCGAGCGCGTCTTCGGCGTCCTCGCCCGCCTGGATGCCGATGTCGTGGCGCTTCAGGAAGTCCTGCTTCCCGACGACGCGCAAGACCTGCTCGCCGACCTCGCCGACGCGACCGGCTACTTCGTCGCCTTCGCGCCCGCGCGGCGCCACAAGCGCGGTGAACTCGGCAACGCCCTCCTCGCGCGCGTGCCCATCGCCTCGGCGCTCGCCATCGACCTCACGACCGGCGCGCTCGAACAGCGCGCGGCCATCGCCATCGAACTCGCCACCGCATCGGTCGCCTCGCCGCTCGTCTCGGTCGTCGCCACGCACCTCGCGCTCGTCGACCGGACGCGCAAGCGGCAGGCCGACGCGCTCCTCGGCCATCCCCAACTCCACGCGCCCGTCGTGCTCCTCGGCGACATGAACGCGTGGCGCCGCTGCCCGGCCACGCGCCACCTCGACGCCACGTTCGGCGGCGACGGCGCGGCGGCGGAGACGTGGCCGCTCTCCTACCCGGCGCCCGCGCCTGTGCTCGCGCTCGACCGCGTCTACGCCCGCGGCGCCCGCGTCAGCGCCCTCGGCGTGGCCCCCGACCTCGCCGCCCGCCTCGCCTCCGACCACCTGCCGGTCATGGCGACGGTCGATCTGGAGTGACGGGTTGGTGAGGGTGTGAGTTGGTGAGGGGCGAGGCTGTACCGGCAGGCCGGGACGTGCGGGCGTGCATTTCGTGCTTGGACGGGCGCGGCGCGGCGTGACGGATGGGGCGGGCGCGCGATCTTGCCGCCTGTCCTGACACCCGTCCCGCCGACTTCCGCCCGCCGCCCCGCATGAACGACCTCCTCGCCGCCGCCATTCTCGGCCTCGTCGAAGGCGCCACCGAGTTCATCCCCGTCTCGTCGTCGGGCCACCTCGTCGTGGCCACCGAGGCGCTCGGCCTCGACCCGAGCACGCCGAAGATGGTGGTCTTCAACATCGTGATCCAGCTGGCCGCCATCCTCGCGGTCGTCTGGGTGTACCGCGCCAAGATCCTCGACATCCTGCGCCGCCTGCCGACCGACCCGCAGGCGCAGCGCTTCGCCGGTGCCGTCATCGTGGCGACGATCCCGGCGGCGATCCTCGGGCTGCTCTTCGACGACTGGATCGAGGCGCACCTGTTCTCCGTGCCGACCGTCGCGGGCGCGCTCCTCGTCGGTGGTCTCGTGATCCTGCTGATCGAGCGGACGGCGGCGCGGCGCACGGCGCGCGTCGAGTCGATGGACGACATCGGCCCGCTCGACGCGCTCAAAGTCGGGATCGCGCAGTGCCTCTCGCTCTTCCCCGGCGTCTCGCGCTCGGGCGCGACCATCATGGGCGGCGTCAGCCTCGGCCTCTCGCGCACCGCGGCGACCGAGTTCTCGTTCTTCCTCGCCATCCCGGTGATGCTCGGGGCGTCGCTGCTCAAGATCGTCAAGGAAGGCGATGCGCTCGTCGCCGCCGACGCGCCGTTCTTCGCCGTCGGGTGCATCGTGGCGTTCGTGAGCGCCCTCGTGGTCGTGCGCTTCCTGATCCGCTTCGTCGCCCGCCACACGTTCGACAGCTTCGCCTACTACCGCATCGCCGTCGGCGCGCTCCTGCTCGTGCTCTGGTACACGACGGGCTTCGGCGCCTGATCAGGGCTCTCCGCGGAGGGGGCATCGTGTGGAAGATGCAGGACTTGGAGGAAGGCGGACACTGTGCGTAACCTCTGCGTTACTGCGTCTCCGATCTCCATCCTCCTCTCGCCGATGTCCCGTCGCGTTCTCTCCGGCAGCCTGCTGCTCGCGCTTTTCGTTTGCCTCGTCTGGGCCTCCGGTCCCGCGCCGTCGTGGCGCGCCCTCTGGCCCGACGGCGACCGCGGCGGCAAGTCCGGGATGCCGGGCGGCGGCGAGGACGAGGAGCACGAGCGCGAGGAGCGTGACGGCCGCGGCGGTCCGGAGAACGCGCGCTTCGACGAGCCGGAAGGCTTCATCCGCTACCACGCGCTCATCCGCGAGCCGGACGTGGCGAACGCTCCGGAAGGCTCGCGCTACGCGGTCGGCTACCAGGCCCGCGCGCTCGAGGCGTCGATCCGCGCCTCGAAGGGCAGCGCGCCGCTTCCGTGGGCCGAGCACGGGCCGTCGAACGTCGCCGGGCGCACCCGCGCCTTCGTCGTCGACCGGCGCGACGCGAGCGGGGCGACGTGGTATGCGGGCACGGCGGGCGGTGGCATCTGGAAGACGACCAACAGCGGCGGCTCGTGGACGAACACGTCCGGCAACATGCCGAATCTGTCGGTGAGCGGCCTCGGGCAGGCCGCCTCGCAGCCGACGACGTGGTACGCGGGCACCGGCGAGGGCTTCTCGAACGTCGACGCCATCCTCGGCTCCGGCGTCTTCAAGTCGACCGATGGCGGCGCCTCGTGGAGCCTGCTCCCCGAGACGGCAACGACCGCCTTCCGCTCGCTCACGCGCCTCCTCGTCTCGCCGACCGATCCCAACGTCGTCCTCGTGAGCACCACGAGCGGTGTCTTCCGCACGGCCGATGGAGGCGCCTCGTGGACGCAGGTGCGCACCGGGCGCGTCGACCAGATCGTCGCGAGCGCCGATTTCAGCGCCGTCTACGCCTCGCAGCGCGGCGCCTGCAACGCGACCGCCCCGACGATCTCGCGCTCGGGCGACGGCGGCGCGACGTGGACCGTCGTCTCGACCGGCCTCGGCGCCGGGATGCGCACCGAACTCGGCATCGACCCGAACAACCCGCAGCGCGTCGTCGCCGCCGTCGATGCGTGCGACGGCCTCTCGCACCTCTACCTCACCACGACCGGCGGCGACAGCTGGGCGCGGGCCTCGGGCTCGACGACCGCCAACGACTGGCTGAGCGCGCAGGGCTGGTACGACAACGTCGTCGCCATCTCGCCATCCGATCCCAATACCGTGCTCGTCGCCGGTGTCGATGTCTACCGGGTGAGCCTGAACACGGGCGGCGCCGTGCCCGCCTTCACGGCCTCGCGCACGTCGCAGTGGAACGCGCCCACGGCCTCGACGGCGTACTCGCACGCCGACCACCACAGCCTGACGTTCTTCACAACGGGGGGCGTGACGCGCCTCGTCGACACCAACGACGGCGGCGTCTTCTCCTCCGACAACAGCGGCGCCACGTGGACCGCGCGCAACGGCGCGGGCGTGGCCGGCCTCAACACGACGCAGTACTACGGCGCCGACAAGCAGCCGGGGTCGATGGTCTTCATCGGCGGCGCGCAGGACAACGGCTCGTGGCTCTCGCCCGGCTCACCGACGACCGGCTCGGCGTGGAGCCGCGTGGCGGGCGGAGACGGCTTCGACGCCGTCTACAACACGCCGTCCGAGTACGCCGTCTCGCTCTACTACAACCAGATCTACCGCCTCGACGGCAACGGCTTCACCGCCCTCGGCGGCCTCGATGTCGGCGACGGCAACGGACCGTTCATCACCACGATCGGCACGAGCGCGTCGGACCGCGAGCGGATGATCGTCCCCGGCACGTCGGGGCCGTGGCGCTCCGACGACTTCGGGCGCTCGTTCACGCTCGGGCAGCTTCCGGCAGGCACCCTCTGGGGCTTCAACGGCTCGCGCACGCCCGTCGCCGTCTCCGTCGCCGACCCGCGCGTCGTCTGGGCCGGCACGCGGATGAGTTCGAACGGACGCGTCTTCGTCTCGCGCGACGGCGGCGCCACCTACGCCGCCACGACCAACGCGGCGGGCATCAGCGCCATCGTGACCGGCATCGCCACGCACCCGACCGATCCGGCGACAGCGTTCGTGCTCTTCTCGGTCGCCAACGCCACCAAGGTCCTCAAAACGACCGACTACGGGCAGACGTGGACGCCGCTCTCGGGCAGCTTCGGCTCGGGCACGGCGCTCTCGTCGAACGGATTCCCGAACGTCGCCGTCTACAGCCTCCTTGCGATGCCGTACAACCCCAACGTCCTCTGGGCGGGGACGGAGATCGGCCTCTTCGTCTCGGAGAACGGCGGCGCGACATGGGCGAAGGACGACTCGGGCCTGCCGCCCGTCGCGCTCTGGCAGATGCGCATCGCCGACCGCCGCGTCGTCGTCGCCACGCACGGACGCGGCATCTGGTCGGTCGCCGTCCCCGCCCTCTCCACCTACAACGTGCCCGCGACGGTTCGCAGCCCCAACCTGACGGCCATCGCGTCGAGTCCGACCGGCGGCGTCTCCATCGCGGGCACCGCGCGCGACGCGCTCGACTCGGTGCAGGTGCGCATCAACGGCGCCGTCGTCGACCGGCGCGGGGCGACGCTCGCGGGCGCAGCGATCGGCGGCACCCTCCCGCTCGCGCTCTCCTCGCCGACGACCGTCACCGCGCAGATCATCGGCTTCCGCGGCGGACAGGAATACGCCTCGGGCGCCCGCTCGACGCTCGCGCTGCCCTCGCGCGCCGCCGTCACGAGCTTCGCGCTCACCTTCGACGACGCCGCGGCCAACGCCGACAACCTCCTCGCCTCGGGCTTCTCGTTCACGTCCGCGGGCGGCTTCGCGTCGCCCCTCGCGCAGACGGCGCACCCGTACGGCAACAACGCGAACCTGACGCTCACGCTCACGCAGCCGATCCGCATCGGCACCACCTCGGTGTTGCGCTACCGCGACATCGCGCTCGTCGAGCCGGGCACCAACGGCGTCGCGTGGCCCGGCGCCGACTTCTTCGACTACGTCGTCGTCGAGGGCACGACCGACGGCGCGACGTGGGTGCCGGTGGCGACGGGCTACGACGCCCGCGCCAACGCCGGATGGCTGAGCGCCTTCACCGGCGGGCAGGCCGGGTCGCCGTCGCTCCTCGTCGAGCAGAGCGTCAACCTCCGCGCGACCTTCCCGGCCGACGCCGTCGTCGTGCTGCGCTTCCGCCTCTACTCCGACGTGAGCGATGTCGGCTGGGGATGGGCCATCGACGACGTGCGCGTCGAGGGCACCCCGACGGCGGCGCCGCGCGAGGCCCGCGCGCTCGCACTCGACCTGTCGGCGCCCGCGCCCAACCCGGTGCGCACGCGGGCCGCGCTGACGGTCTCGCTCGGCGAGCGCGCCGCGGTGCGCGTCGAGGTCTACGACATCACCGGGCGCCGCATCGCCACGCTCCTCGACGAGACGCGCGAGGCAGGCACCCACGCCGTCACGTTCGACGCGAGCGGCCTCAGCAGCGGCGTCTACCTCGTGCGGATGACCGCCGCCGGGCAGACGCGCACGCGCGCCGTCTCGGTCGTCCGCTGACGCGCGCGCGGACCGTCGCACCGCGCCGCCCGTGCCCGCTGGCCGGGGCGTCGTAGTTTCGGGAGGCCGTCTTCTCACCCGAGGAGGCGGCCTCCCGCCGTTTCCAGCCCGCCCGCCGCCGATGCCCGCTTCCTCCGCCCCCGCCGCCGACCCCCACGCCGACGACGCGCGCCCGCACGGAGCCGCCTTCGCCAGCGCCGCCGAGCAGCAGGCCGTCGATGCCCTGCGCGAGCGCCTGCGGGCGCGTTTTCCCGCCGGACGCGCCTACGCCCTCGCCGACCTGCGCGACCCGGGCCTCCCCTCGCCCGTCGCCCGGTTCATCGCGCAGGCGTTGCAGCGGCGCCTCGTCATCGAACGCGAGGCCCTGCGCACCGCCCGCTCGGCGTGGTTCGACCACGACGCCCCGGCGGTGGAGGGCGCCTGGGAAGACCTCTTCGACGTGCTCGACGCGAACGCCCGCGTGCCCGAGGCCGAGTGGCCGCGCGCGCTCGACCAGGCGACCGGGCAGGTCGCGCTCTACCTCCTGCGCCCGGCGCCGACGCTCGCCGCC
Source organism: Rhodothermales bacterium (assembly GCA_963726715.1). Taxonomy (GTDB): domain Bacteria; phylum Bacteroidota; class Rhodothermia; order Rhodothermales; family BA12; genus CAVSDF01. Next base: position 173,184 of record CAVSDF010000015.1, on the reverse strand, counting down.
TTCGTCTTCGCGGACGGCGCGCCGGAACTGCCCGTCGGCGTCATCCTGCGGCGGATGGCGTACTTCACGTCGTATCCGTACCTGCGCGACGTCGTGGCGGCCTTCGTGGCGCAGCGCGGCCTGGAGCGCCTCGACCGCGACACCTTCGAGCGCCTCCTCGCCCGCGTCGAGCGCCGCACGCCGACGGCCTACCGGGGCCAGTGGACGACGCTCCTCGGCGACCTCTTCGACACCCTCGGCCAGCCCGCCGACGCGCACGCCCCCGGCGCGCCGACGCTCCCGGCCCGCGTGCTCGCCCCGGCCCTCGCCGACCGCGGCCTCGACGGCCTCGCCGCCCGCCTCGCTGCCTACGACGGATCGCTCGCGCTCGCCGACCTCGCCCGCCTGATCGACGACGAGCCGCTCCCGGCCGCGCCCCGCGTGCTCCCCCCCGCCGACAGCGCCCCGCCCCCCGCCCCGGCGTCACCCGTCTATCCTGCCGCGCCGCCGCACGTCGACGCCGCGCCCGCCTCCGACCTCGGCGCCCCTTCCGTCCCCGACGCCTCGGCGCCGTTCGCCCCCGACGACGCCGAGACCGACGTCGTTGTGGACGATTTCGACGAGAGGACCGATGAAGCGCCGTCCGCTCCTGCGCGCCTCCCCGTCCCGCCCGCGCCCGCCGCGCCGGTCTGGTCGCAGGCCACAGCCGCTTCCGCACCCCAGCCCCCGCCTACCGCCACGCCCGCGCCGCCGTCGTCCGAGCCGCCCATGGCTGCCCGCGTCCCCTCGGGCGCCGCCGCCGCCGACGCGCCGATCTGGACGCAGGCCACCGCGCCCGCCGCTTCCGCGCGCGACCTCGCTGCCCGCCCCGCCGACGAGGGCCGAGCCGAGCCGAGTCTCGATGCGCCTTCCGCCCCGGAACCGCCCTCCGGCGACCGCGCCGCCATCCCCTCCGGCGCCGCGTGGGAGCGCTCCGCCCGCCGCCCCGAGGACGCCGCTGACGTTCCCGGCGACGACGACGAGCGTCCGCTCTGGCAGCGGTTCCTGCGCCGCGAGCGCAGTTCCGATGTTCTGCCGGGCGAGTCGGCTTCGCTCGACCGCCTCGAAACCGCCGCCCTCGGCACCGCGCCGCACGCGCAGCGCCCGGCCTTCATCGCCGCCCTGTTCAGCGGCGACGAAGGCGACTACGCCGACGCCCTGCGCCGCCTCGCCGACGCCGGATCGTGGTCGGACGCCGCCGCCGTCCTCCTCGACACCTTCCGCAGCCAGGGCGTCGACCTCTACGACGCCACCGCCGTCGCCTTCACCGACGCCGCCGAGCAGCGGTTCCTGCGGTGATCGCGGGCACAGCGCCGTAGAGACCAGGACGGCTGCACGCTACAATTCGGACGCTGTGGCCCTTCGACGTCAAATCTTTGGGCAGGTCTACAAGGCGCCGCTCGAACCGCCACCGAACGAGCAGGCGCAAATAAATACCGGCATACGCTGGCGGGGGAAACGTGGCGTGCATACGTTGGCGAATGGCGTGGGGTCTCCACGTCGCGTTCGCCCTCCTCTCGCCCTCGACGCCGATGCACGTCGCGCTTTCCGCCCATCGCCCCCGGCGCCTCGCAGGCCTCGCCCTGCTGCTCGTGATCGCCGTGCCGTCGTCGGTTGCGCAGCGCGTGAGGCCTGCTGACGCCCCGCCGGTCGTTCAGGTGCCGGCCGAGGACGCGGCGATGGCGCGGGCCGTGACGGATGCGCGGGCGTCGCTGCCGGCCTTCGCTGCGCGGCTGCGGGCGCCGCGAGTGGGCGACGCGCGGTTCGCCGTCAAGGTCGCCGTGCCGCGCGCCGATGGCACCGCCGAGCACGTCTGGCTCGGGCGCGTCGCCGTCGCCGCCGATTCTCTCCGCGGGACCCTCGACAACGACCCCGATGGCCTCCCCGGATGGCGCATCGGCGACCGGATCACCGCCCCGCTCGCCGCCGTCACCGACTGGATGTTCGTCGAGCGCGGCGTGCTTCGCGGCGCCTACACGACGCGCGTGCTCCTCGGACGACTCTCCCCGAAAGAGCGCCGCCGCATCGTCGCCGCAATGGGCGTGCGCCTCGACTGACGACGCCGAGCGCGGGTCACGCAGGCGCGCCGTCGCCGGAGCTCGCCGGGAGGCCGAAGGCGGCGTCGGAGTCGGCGGCAATGGTGGACGAGAGGCCGTAGTCGATCTCCTCGACGGTCCGCCCGAGCGCCTTCTCGATCCGCGTCATCCGCTTCATGAACTGCCCCTGCGCGTAGCCGATGAACTCGCCCGCCGACACGCCGAACGGCACGTCGTCCCCATATGGCGTGAGCATCTCGCCGACGACCGCGAGCGCCTGCATCACGACGCCGCTCATCTCGGCCTGCACCTGCTGCCACAGCGGCTCGCCGTGCTCGGCCACCAACCGGCTGAGCAGGTAGACGCCGTAGCCGACGTGGCGGCTCTCGTCGCGCTGCACCTGCTCGATCATCCGCCGCATGCCGGGCAAGATGTTGCGCCGGTCGAGGACGGTGTAGTACGCATGATAGCCGGTCTCCGCGAGCACCCCCTCGGTGCCCATCTGGTAGGTGACGAGCGCGTGGACGAGCGCCTCGGGGCTGTGATCGGTGTACAACTGCGCCATCGCGGCGGGCTGGGCGACGCCGAAATAGGCGGCGTGGGCGGGCGAGAGGTAGGCGTCGAGGGAGCCGGTGACGCCCGCGACCTCGCGCAGGAAACGGTCGAACGCCTCGACGTGCTTGGCCTCTTCGTAGAGGTAGCTCGTCAGGAAAAGCTGGTCTTCGAGGCGCCCGGCGGCCCCGGCCCACGCGAGCATCGGCAGAAGGTCGGCGGTGACGGACTCCTCGCCTGCGCCGAACTGCGCGCTGAGGCGGAGCAGGAGGTCGCGCTCGGGTTCGGTGAGCGCGGCCCAGTCGGCGGCGTCCTGCGTCAGGTCGATGGCCGCCGGGTCCCACGCGCCGAGGGTCTTGGCCTTGGCGAAGAGGCGCATCGGCACGAGGCGGCGGTCGAGGCCCTCGCGGGTCGTCTTGAAGGTCGTGGGCATGCGCGGGATGGGATGGAGCGGTGCAGGATACGGACGGGGCGGGGCGGGTTCGTGGGGATGTCGTCGTGGATGGGGCGGCGGATGGCGTGGGACGGGCGCAGGGCGCGGAGACGAGCGCAGGGCGGAGCGGTGGTGGTAGGAGCAGGTCGAGACCCGCCCCTACGGCCGTCGGATGTGGGCGTCGATGCGGATGCAATCCCCCGCGTCATCCCCTGCCCATCGCCGCCACCAACGCCCCCTGCGCCACCAACCCATCGTGCCACTCCGCCGGAAACGCCGCGTCGCCGTGAAGGGCGCCGAGCAACCCGCCGAGCGCCAGACCGGTCGTCGCCGACGCACCGCCCGCGTTGATCGCCGACAGCAGCGACGCCTCGACGAGCGTCGGCGCGCGCGCGAACATCGCCACGGCGAAAAGCCACGCCGCCACGCCGGGTGCATCGTCGAAGGCGTAGGCGGCGCGGTCGGCAGCGTCGAAGAGGTCGAGCGGAACGGCGCGGCGGCGCGCGAGGACGGTGTCGAGGGCCTCGCCGAGGGCCGGGTCGAAGGCGTGGAGGTCGGCGGCGGTGGCGGCGCAGAAGGCGTCGGCGTCGAACGCGGATGCGTCGACGGCGGTCAGGCGCGCGAGGGCGTGGGCGTGGACGCTGCGGAGTGCCGCATCGCCATCCACACCGGCAGGCGCGGTGCCGAGCGCGGCATCGGCGGTGGCGTCGACGAGAGCAGCGGCGGCGGGGGGGAGCCAGTCGTCGGCGTCGGGCAGTGTGCCGCCAAGCCGGGCGAGGAGGCGCGCGGTGCGCGCGGTGCCGGTGCCCGCCGCGGTGCCGCCGTGCTCGCTCGCCACGAAGCCCTTGACGCCGCGGTAGTACAGGCGCACGTTCTGGTGGCTCAGGCCGTCGACGGGCATCGCGAGGGCATCGCCGATGGCGGCGCCGAGGACGAGGCCGTGGAGGCGGGAAGGATCGGGCACGGGAAGAGAGGGAGGATGGAGACCGCCTCCCAAACCCCGCCGCCGGTCGTTGGTTGACGCGCCTGCGGGCCGCATCGCCTGTACGGCGTCCGGTAGGGGCGCGATCGATCGCGCCCCTACGTCCAGTCATCCCCCGTCCCCCATCCCCGATGTCCTTCGTTTCGCGTTCGTGGGCGGTGCTGCGCAAGGAGGTGCGCGTCGAATGGCGGCAGCGCGTGGCGGTGAGCGCGCTCGGGATGTTCGCCCTCGCGACGGTGATGACGGTCTACTTCGCCCTCGTCGGGCGGCGCCCCGAGCCGGACGTGCAGGCGGCCCTCCTGTGGGTGTCGATGCTGTTCGCGGCGTCGGTCGGGCTGGGGCGGACGTTCGTCGGGGAGGTCGAGACCGGCACGGATCTCCTGCTGCGCCTCGTCGCCACGCCGGGGGCGGTCTACACCGGCAAACTCCTCTTCACGCTCGCGCTCACGCTCGGCCTCGGCGCCGTCACGGCAGGCGCGTTCCTCGTCGTCCTCGGCGCGCCGGTCGCCCATCCGGGCCTTCTCGCGGCGACGGTCGCGCTCGGCGGGACGGGCCTCGCGGGCACGACGACGCTTCTCGCAGCGCTCGTCGCGCGGGCGCGGGGCGGGGCGGGGCTGCTGCCGATGCTGCTCTTCCCCCTCCTGGTGCCGCTTCTGCTCTCTGCCGTCCGCCTCACCCGCGCCTCCCTCGACGGCGGCGTCGGCTGGTCGGGCGCCACCGACGGCCTCGTGACGCTCGGCTCATTCTCGGTCGTCGTCGTCGCGGCGGCGACGCTGCTGTTCGAGTACGTCTGGGGGGAGTGAGTTGGCGAGATGGTGAGGGGTGAGTTGGTGGGGTGCTGGTGGTTGATGGTTTGTCGTGGGTCGACAGGGTACCACCCGCGCGCGAACCTCGCCTCCGCGGCTCGCACTCACTGCCTCAGCCACCCACACCCCCACTGACTCCGATGTTCGAGAACCCTTCGCGGCGCGATCCGCGAACCTATCGGGGTGTGACGCCTTTGCCAGAGCGTCCTCCCCCGTCTTCTTCCGCCTGCCGTTTTCGCCGCCGATGGTTTCGCTGCGCCGCTACCGGATCGTCCGCAACGCCGTCCTCGTGACGCTCACCGCGGTTGCGGTCGCGGGCATCGCGGCGCCGTTTCCGCGCGTCGACGACATCCTCGGGCAGACGGCGCGCAACCTGTTCTTCCACGTCCCGATGTGGTTCACGCTCATGGCCGCGATGGGGGTCAGCGCGTGGCACGCCTTCCGGATGCTGCGGACCGGCGAGATCGAGCACGACCTGCGGAGCGCCGAGGCGGCGCGCGTCGGGATGGCCTTCGGGCTGCTCGGGCTCGTCACCGGGATGACGTGGGCGCGCTTCACCTGGTACCAGGGCACCGGTTTGTGGTGGAACAACGACCCGAAGCAGCTGATGGCGGCGGTGCAGCTGCTCATCTACGGCGCCTACTTCGTGCTCCGCTCCGCCCTCGACGACCCGCGCCGCCGCGCCCGCCTGAGCGGCGCCTACAACCTCTTCGCCTTCGCCTGCGTGCCGTTCCTGCTCTACGTCGTCCCGCGCCAGCTCGCCAGCCTGCACCCCGGCGCCGAGGGCAACGTCGCCTTCTCGCAGGTGACGGACTGGACGATGCGGCTCGTGCTCTACCCGGCCTTCGCGGCGTTCATCGGTCTCTTCTGGGTGATCTACACGCAGCGCGTCCGCACCGTCCTCGTCGAGCGCCGCCTTGCGCCCGAGCCTGTCCTCTGACCGCGCACGTCTCCCCCACCACGCCCCCGTGACCCTCTCCCAGATCGCCGACTCGCTCGCCGCTGCCGCCGCCGACACCGTCGTCCACCCGGTCTCGCAGCTCCTGCCCGACGCGCCGCCGACGCCGCTCGAATCGGTGATGTTGCAGCAGGACAAGCTCTACGTCGTCGCCGCGGTCGTGCTCATCATCTGGCTCGGCATCGCCGCCCTGCTCCTCGCCAACGACCGCCGCCTCGCCCGGTTGGAGCGCGCCCTCGATCTCCGCGACGCGGACGGGCGCGATTCGCCGCTCTGACGACCGATCTTCCTCCTTCCGGTTCGTTCTCCCCCGTCTCCGCCCGCTGCCATGAAGCCCAAAGCCATCGCTGGATTCCTCGTCCTCGCCGTCTTCTCGCTCCTGCTCTTCCGCTCGTTCGGCAAGCAGGTCGGCGGCTACATGGACTTCGCCGAGGCCGCCGACGCCGGCACGACGGCGCACGTCGTGGGGACGTGGGTGAAGGACGGACGCTTCGATTACGACCGCGGCTCCAACGTCTTCACCTTCGAGATGCTCGACGACAAGGGCCAGCGCCGCGTCGTCGAGTACCACAACCCGAAGCCCGCCAACTTCGAAGAGGCCCAGCAGGTCGTCGTGGAAGGGCGCGCGGAAGGCGCGGCGTTCGTCGCCGACAAGATCCTCGTCAAGTGCCCCTCGAAGTACAACGACGGCCGCGCGCCGGAGGAGACGGAGTACCGCGCCGCCCCCCGCCCCGCCGCCGGAGCCACCTCGCCGACGGCCGCGCCGCTCGTGCCCGCCGCCACCCCTTCGGTCGAGGGCTGAGATGAACGAGCCGCTTCCCTGCACCGGCCCCGCCTCGTGCCAGCGCCGCGAGATCGTCGTCTCGGCAACGCCAGACGAGGCCCGCGCCGCCCTCGACGCGGCGATCCGCGAGACCCACGGCATCGTCATCGGCCGCGCCGGCGCCCCCGTCGCCACGCCTGATGCGGGTCTCCATGCTGAATACCGCGTTGCCTTCGGCCTCTTCGTCGACGATGTCGATGCGCACATCGCCCCGCGTGGCGCCCAGACCGTCGTCACCCTCCGCAGCGCCTCGCGCGTCGGGCGCGGCGACCTCGGCGTCAACGCCCTGCGGATGCGGGCGCTCGTCGAGGCGCTGACCGAGCGGTTGGGCTGAGTGGTGGACGAACCGGCCGCGTACCCCTGTCAGGTCTGGGAGAGTTGACAGGGGTGACTCTGGGTTAAGTTGCCTGCGATGCCATCCCCGCCGTTTTCACCGCTGCGCCCGCTCCGGGCGTCCCCCGCATGCCGCCTCCGGGTGGCGTGGGGGATCGCGCTCGCGCTCGGGGCATGCGGACGCGACATCCCACCCCCGCCGCCGGGACCGCCACCCGAGCCGGAAGCGCCCGCGGGCGTGTTTCAAGGCGGGGCGAGTGCGGAGGGAGAGGGCCGAGTGAGCGCGTCCGAGCTGCGCGCCGCCGTCGCCCTGGTCAACCGGCGCCTGCCCGCCGCCGTCGACGACGTGACGCGCCTCGACAGCATCGCCGTCGCCGACCGGCGCCTCGTCTACCGCTACACCGCCGCCCTCGACCGCGGCCTCGACCCGTCGCAGCGCGTGCTCGTCGACAGCGGCCTCGCCGTCCTCGCCCGCCGCGCGTGCAACACCGTCCTCGCCCGCCGCGCCTTCGACGCGGGGTTCGACCTTCGCTACGAGTACCGACAGATGAGCGGTGGCGCCCCCGAAGCCGCCATCGACATCACGAAGGCCACCTGCGCCCGGTCTGAGGGAGTGGCACCGGTGGGGCGGTGAGAGTCGTCGGTCGAGGGCCGAGGGACCGGTGCAAGGCGCCGGTTATTCCCGATAACACCCGTAAGTTTGTCGTCCGAGCTGGATTTGGGCCATTTGTGTAGCGAGGGCCGGGGCGTCGTAGCTCACGGCTTCTCTCTCGCACACGGACGCCACCCACGCTGCCTCCCGCCCTCGCGGATGGCAGAGTCGCCTTCCGACCCATCCTCTGCAACTCAGCATCTACCGCGATCCGGTGCGCTCCGGTCACGGCTGCTTCGTCAAGACGTCCGGCCTGCGACGGCTTGCCCTTTCCATCCTCGCCCCGATCCCGTGGGCAGGCCGGTTCTGAGCGCGCCCGTTGCTCACCGTGCTCTGTCCGAGCGCGAGGGTCTACGCCCGGCGCGGCTGCACCGCGAAGATGCGCCTCGACCCCGCGCGTCAGGCCGTGCGTCAGGTTGCCCGCTGGCTGCGAGGGCGTCCGGTCGTCGTGGTCGCCGACTCGGGCTTCGCGGCCATCGCGCTGCTCGGGACCGTCTGCGAGCACGCCACCGTCGCGCGCACGGCTACGGCTCGATGCCGCCCTCTGCGACCCGCCACCGGCGGCCTCGAACACGCCCTCGCCGTGAGCGCCATTGCCGTCGCCGTCGTCAATCCGAGCCAGGTGCGCGAGTTCGCCCGCGCGAGCGGACAGTTTGCCAAGACCGACTGCACGGGCGCACGCGTGCTCGCCCGCTTCGCGAGCGCCATGCGCCCCGACGTGCGTGCGCTCCCCGATGCCGAGCAGCGCGCGATGGAGGCGCTCGTGGGTCGGCGCCGACAGGTCTCCGACATGCTCACCGCTGAGCGAAACCGCCTGCACCGCGCCGATGAGGCACTGCGGGCGAGCATCGAGGCGCACATCGCCTTCCTCGACGGGCAGAGAAGGCAGGGCGACGGGGCCATCTCGGCGACGCTGGTTGCGGATCTGCCGGAGTTCGGACGGCTCTCGGGGCGGCAGATCGCCTCGCTCGTCGGGGTGGCGCCGCACGCCTGCGAGAGCAGTCGGATGCGGGGCGCTCGGACGACGTGGGGCGGGCGCTTGTCGGTGCGCTCGGTGCTCTGCATGTCGGCGCCCGTGGTCATGGCGTCACAACGCGGTGCTGCGGGCCTTCTGTGCATCTCTTCTCGCGCGTGGCAAGGCGCCGAAGGTGGCGCTCGTGGCGGTGATGCGCAAGCTGATCGTGATGCTCAACGCGATGGTGCGTCAGGGTCGCTGCTGGGAGCCGAATCTGAGCCCCGCCCCTTGACCCGCAAGACAGGTGCTACGGACGTTCGGTGTCGTGATGTGCGCGGGAGGCGATGGGTGGCGACTGTCGTCCGTCGCCTCGCGCGCCGCGCCCGGCACCGCCCCGCACGGGCGGCGTTGGCGGCGGCATGATCTCGCCGACCGTCCTCCTCGCCACTGCGGCGACGCTCCTCATCGCTGCCGTCGTCTTCGTCGTGCTGCTCTTCCGCAACGAGCGCCCGCGTGACAGGGCCGGGGTGGCGGGCCTCGCGCTCTCGGTGGCGCTCGTCGGCACGGCGGCGATTCTGGTATGGCTGGCCACGCAGGCGCCACGAACGGGCGGGCCGCGTCCGGGCGAGCCGCGCGTCGGGCCGGACGACCTCGGCGCGGCGATGGCGGGGATGCCGTCGCTGCGCGCCGATGAGGCCGGAGCGACGGCGCCGGAGATCGCCTACCTGAAACTCGACGGCACGCCCGCGCGCCTCTCCGAGCTGCGCGGGCGCGTCGTGCTCGTCAACCTCTGGGCCACATGGTGCGGGCCGTGCGTGCGCGAGATGCCCGACCTGGCCCGCCTCGCCGCCACCTACGACGCCCTCGGCCTCACCGTCGTCGCCCTCTCCGATGAAGACGAGACGACCGTCCTCCCCTTCGTCGAGCGCACCGCCACCGAATCCATCGTCGGCCTCGCCGACCTCGGTGGCCTCCCCGATCCCTACGCCCGCGCCTCGTCGACGCGTCCGGTCACGTTCCTCATCGCGCGCGACGGCACGCTGAAACGCCTCGTCGTCGGCGGGCAGACGTACGAGGCCTTCGAAGCGCTCGTCGCGGACGAACTCCAGCCCAACCTCGCCGCGCGGCAAACGACGCTCACGGCACCGTCTCCACCCGCTCGACGGTGAACCCGGCGCGCTCGTAGGCGGCGAGGGCGCGCGGATGGTCGAGCGAGCACGTGTGGACGCGCAGCGCCCGGAGCGGACGACCGCTGCGGCGCGCGCCTTCCGCGAACGCCTCGCGGACGGCCCAGTCGAGAAACGCGCCGCCCGTGCCCTTGCCGATGGCCTCCGGCACGAGGCCGAAGTAGACGATCTGCGCCTCGCCCTCGGCGACCGATTCACCGGCGTCGAACGGGCCGTAGGCGATCTCGGCGTACCCGGCGGGCGAGCCGTGGAGGTAGAGAACGTGGACGTAGACCGCATCGGGCGTGACGAGCGCGGCGAGGGCATCGTCGGAGAGGCGCGTGCGGTCGGTCCAGTGCCAGAGCACGCCGACGCTGCGGTAGAGGAAGCGGTAGAAGGCGACCGACGGCGGCGCGGCGCGCATCACGCGCGCGCCGCCGGGAAGCGGGCGTGCGGGCGATTCGGGCGCGGCGGCGAGGGCGAGGTGGTGGGTGACGAGGGGCATCGGAGGGCGGAAGGGCAGGGGAGCGAAGGTACCGGTGGAGGCGATGCGGCGGGTCAACCGGTCCAGGTCCCTGCACCTGACATGTTCGAGGCGTGCATCCCATCCGAGCAGCCTCCCGGACGAGGCTCGACCCGCCCGCCGTATCTTGGCCTCTCTGTGCTCGCCGCGCCCCGACCCCACCTCCGGGGCCAGCGCGCGGCCCGATCCGGCACCTGTACTTCCGCGCCGACTCCTTTCCGACCGACCGATGGCCAAGACGCCCTCCGCGACCCCCAACACGCCCGCCCCCCGCAAAAAAGCGCTTCCGGCCTCCACGCCCAACGGCGCCCCCGTCGGTGCCGCCGCCGGCACGGACGCCCCGGCGGCGGCCCGCCGTACGCGCGCGGCAGCACCCAACGCCATGCCTGCGGGTGCTGCGAAGAGCCGCGCGAAGATCGCCGCCACAGGCGAGAGCCGCCCCGCCCCCGGTGGCGACGGTGCGCCGTCGTCCGATGTGCTCGACCGCGAGATCGCCCGCGCAGGCGAGGAGGCCATCAGCGCCATCACCGCCCACGAGCAGGCCGACGACGCCGTCGCCACGGCCGACGCCGCCACCGACGCGGCCGCGGTGCTCGACGCCGATGCCGGGCCGCGCGGCGACCTCGACATCCGCACGCTCGGCCCCGATGATTTCGACCGCGAGACGCTCCTCCGCGTCTACCGCACCATGCTCACGGCGCGGCGCCTCGACGACAAGATGCTGACGCTGCTCAAGCAGGGCAAGGGCTTCTTCCACATCGGCACGAGCGGCCACGAGGCGGCGCAGGCGGCGCTCGGCCTCTACGCGCGCGGCGGCCACGACTACTTCTCGCTCTACTACCGCGACCTCACGCTCACCCTGATGGTGGGCATGACGCCGCGCGAGACGCTCCTCGCGCACATGGCCAAGGCCGACGACCCGTCGAGCGGCGGGCGGCAGATGGCCGAGCACTTCGGCCACCGCGGCCTCAACATCTTCTCGACCTCGTCGTCGGTCGGGGCGCAGTTCCTGCCGGCCGTCGGGTTCGCGCTCGGCATCCAGCGCGAGGGCATCGAGGAGGGCGAGGGCGCGTTTGCGGTCGCCTCCTGCGGCGATGGCGCGACGAGTCAGGGCACGTTCCACGAGGCGCTCAACTGGTCGAGCCGCGTCGCCGCGCCGGTGCTGTTTCTCGTGCAGGACAACAAGTACGCGATCTCGGTGCCCGTCGCCGACCAGACCGCGGGCGGCTCGGCGTACGGTTTCGGCGCGGGGTACGTGGGCCTCACGCGGATGACGTTCGACGGCACCGACTTCTTCGAGTCCGCCTCGGTCTTCGAGGCCGCCACCGCCCACCTTCGCGCGGGCAAAGGCCCCGTCCTGCTCGTCTGCGACGTCGTCCGCCTGCTCCCGCACTCGTCGTCCGACAGCCACGTCAAGTACCGCACGCCCGAGGAACTCGACGCCGACGCCCGCCTCGACCCCGTCCTCCGCTACGAGGCCCGCCTGCTCGACGCCGGAATCATCACGCACGAAGACGCCGAGGCCACGCGCAAGGACGTCGCCCGCGAGATCGACGCCGACACCGTCTGGGCCGATCAGCAGGCCGACCCCGACGCGGCGACCGTCGCCGACCACATCTACAGCGAGACCCCGCCCGCGCTCGCCTACGAAGCGACGGTGCCGTCGGGCGAGCCGCGCGTGGTCGTCGACGCCATCAACGACGCGCTCGCCGAGGAGATGGAGCGGGACGAACGCGTGCTCGTCTACGGCGAGGACGTCGGCGGCGGCAAGGGCGGCGTCTTCACCGCGACCCGCGACCTCACGGCCCGCTTCGGCAAGGACCGCTGCTTCAACAGCCCGCTCGCCGAGGCGTCGATCCTCGGCACGGCGACGGGCCTGGCGGCGATGGGCTTCAAGCCGGTCGTCGAGATCCAGTTCGCCGACTACATCTGGCCCGGCATCGACGCGATCCGCAACCAGATCGCGCCGCTCCGTTTCCGCTCGAACAACGCGTGGACGGCGCCCGTCGTCATCCGCATCCCGTGCGGCGGCTACATCCACGGCGGCCTCTGCCACAGCCAGAACATCGAGGCGCACTTCGCGCACTTCCCCGGCATCAAGGTCGTCATGCCCTCGAACGCCGCCGACGCCAAGGGCCTGCTCAAGAGCGCGATCCGCGGCGACGACCCGGTGCTCTTCCTCGAACACAAGGCGCTCTACCGCATGGCCGCCGCCCGCTCGCCCTCGCCCGACGCCGACTACCTCGTGGAGATCGGCAAGGCGCGCATCGCCCGCGAGGGCACCGACCTGACGCTCGTGACCTACGGCATGATGGTCCACAAGTCGCTCGCCGCCGCCAAGGTGCTGGAGAAGGAAGGCGTGTCGGTCGAGGTGATCGACCTGCGTTCGATCCTCCCGCTCGACACCGAGGCGATCCTCGCGAGCGTGCGCAAGACGCACCGCGCGCTCGTCGTCCACGAGGACCACACGTTCATGGGCTTCGGCGCCGAGATCGCGGCCCTCATCGCCGACCGCGCCTTCGCCGTCCCTCGACGCCCCCGTGCGCCGCGTCGGCGGTGCCTTCACCTACATCCCCTTCGCCGCCCCGCTCGAAGACGCCGTCCTCCCGCAGGACGCCGACGTCCTCCGCGCCGCCCGCGAGGTGCTGGCGTTTTGAGGGGAGTGAGTTGTGAGTGGTTTGGTGAGGGTGCGTTGGTGAAGGCGCTTCGACGGCGCCGTGCTGAACCGGACAGGTCTCCCCGACCTGTCCGGTTTTTGCGTTCTGTGGCGCCGATTCAGCGCGTGACGACCACTGACGCGCTGGCGACGTTGCCGCGAACGTCGGTGGCGCGAACCAGGTAGATGCCGGAGGCAAGGTCCGACGGAAGTTCGAGGGCGAGCCGCTCGGTGAACGGGCCCTCGTGGAGCGTGGCGACGCGGCGCCCGAGCACATCGTACGCCTCGACGCGAACGCCGCCGCCGGTCACGAGCAGGCGCCGCCCGCGGACCTCGATGGCGAGTGCAGACGTCGCGGACGGAGACGCTGCGGCAGTGCCGGTAGCGGTGTCGAGCACCCAGAGCTCGTTTCCCTCGGCGAAATCGCTGCCGTTGAAGACGATCCGGCTTCCGAGGGTCGTGAACTGAAAAGACGAGATCTTGAGGGGCGTGGAGGCGTCGCCGAGAGGGTGCGTTCCCGCATCGGTGCCATCGCTGACCCAGAAGTTGGATGGGCCTCCGCTGGGAGACGCGAAATAGACGCGCCCGTCGGCTGCGGCAAACCCTCGGCCGCTGCTCCCGGTGACTGCGACATCGAGAGCCTTGACGAAGCGCGTGCCGCCTGCAGTGCCATCACTCGTCCACAACTCCGCGTCGAACGATCCTGCACGGACCATATAAAACAGACGCCCATTTCCCGCCGCGACAAGGGGGCCGACGATGTTGGTCGGTCCGGGCGTCGAGGCGGCGACTGTCGAGACCTTCTCGGTGCGTGCGGGCGTGCCGTCGGTCACCCAGAGCGCGGAGGGAGGCGTCACGTTGGGATCGGTCGTCTCGGTGGCGAAGAAGAAGACGCGATTGCCCAGAGGCGTGAACGACGAGGGGCGGCTGGTCAATCCGCCGGGGAGAATGTCGCGGAGGAGGCGAGTACCCTGCGCCGTGCCGTCGGTCGCAAATGGCTCCTGTCCGGTCACGTCCGTGCGAGCGATCAGAAAAAGGGTCGAGCCGAGTGCCGCGACGGGGATTGCTGCGCCCCGCAGGCCACCGGCACCCTCGTAGAGCGACGTCATCTGCACCGTTCCTGACGTCGTTCCGTCGCTTTTCCAGAGCGTGTAGCCATTGCCGTCGTCGGCGTTGAAATACAACGTGGAGCCGAGAGCAAAGGCATTCGTGGGAGCATTGCTGGTGAGAGGACCGGGCCGGATGTCGCGCACGATCTGCGCCTCTCCGGTTGCGCCGCTGGCTGCCCAGAGTTCAATGCCGCGCGCATCTATCGCCGTGAAAAAGACCCGGTCGCCGACCGTCGCCACGATTTCGCTTACATAGGGAGTGCCTTCGGTCGCGGCACTGGGCACCGGCACCTCCGCAGCGTTTCCTGGCGTTCCGTCGCTTCGCCAGAGCGTGTAGGTCTGCTTGGCGGGGCTCGATGCGGTGAAGTAGAGAGACAACCCGGCGGCATACAGCCTGCTCCGAAGGGTCAGGTCGGTGGGGAGCCGGGTGAGGAGCGCGGTACCCACGCGCGTTCCGTCGGTGCTCCAGAGATTGTTCTGCCCGTTCGCGTCGGTTGCGAAGAAATAGACGCGGTCGCCCATCGTTGCGAATCCGCGTGGGTTGCTGCTCCCCGTCCCAGCGACGAGTTCGACGCGCTGGAGTGTCTGCGCCTGCGACAGTGGGGCGAGAAGAAGACCGAGGAGGGCGAAGCAGGTACGCACGGGTACAGAAGGGGGCAGCAGGGACGGGCGCAAAGATCGGGACATGTAACCGGACCTCCAAGTACGCGCCGCCCGCGAGGTGCTGGCGTTCTGAGGCACCAGCACCGCGCCTCCCGCCCCGACCGCGCCTCCGGACGCGGTCGGGGTTTTGCGTTCCGGGCCAGCGGGCGCGAGGCGCTACCTTCGGCGCACGCCACCCGCCCCGACCCGATGCACCGCCCCGTCCTGAGCCTGTCGAAGGGATTCGCCGCCCTCGCCCCGCTCCTCGCCGTCCTCCCGGTCGCCGCGCCCGCCGCATGGGCGCAACCAGCCGCCACGGCGGCAGCGGCACCTGCCGCCCTTCCGACGGTGGAGGCGAAGACGGCGGGGATGACGCGCGACGACGGGCTGTTTCCGCTCTACCACGACGCGGTGGGAGGCAAGCTGTACCTCGAAATCCCGCGGCTGCGGCGTCGATTTCCTGTACCAGGTGTCGCTGCCAGCGGGCCTCGGCTCCAACGACATCGGCCTCGACCGCGGCAAGCTCGGGCCGTCGTACGTCGTGCGGTTCGAGCGGGCCGGGCCGCGCGTCATGCTCGTCGCGCCGAACGTCGACTACCGGGCGTCGAGCACGAACGCGGCGGAAGTGGCGGCGGTGCGCGACGCCTTCGCCGAGGGCATCCTCTACGGCTTCCCGCTCGTCGCCGAGAGCGCCGACGGACGGCTTCTCGTCGATGCGACGCCGTTCGTGGTGCGCGATGCCTTCGGGGTCGTGCAGACGCTGCGGGGCGCGGGGCAGGGCAGCTTCTCGCGTCGATGCCGGGCGGTCGGCGCTGTGGCCCGCGTCGACGCGGTCGTTTCCGAAGAACACCGAGATGGAGGCGCGCCTGACGTTCGCGAGCGATTCGCCCGGTGGAATGGTGCGCTCGGTCGCCGCCGACGGGCAGAGCGTGACGCTGCGCGAGCGCCACTCGTTCGTCGAACTGCCCCGCTCACCGGGCCGGGCAGCTACGCGCCGCGCCGCTACGACCCGCGAGGCGGCTTCTTCTCCGTCTCCTTCGCCGACTACAGCGCGCCCCTCGGCTCGCCCGTCCAGCAGCGCCTGATCGTGCGCCACCGCCTCGAAAAGCGCGACCCGTCGGCGGCGGTCTCGGCGCCCGTCGAGCCCATCGTCTACTACCTCGACAACGGCACGCCCGAGCCGGTGCGCTCGGCGCTCCTCGACGGCGCCCGCTGGTGGAACGACGCCTTCGAGGCCGCCGGATTCCGCGACGCCTTCCGCGTCGAGGTCCTGCCCGACACCGCCGATGCGATGGACGTGCGCTACAACGTGATCCAGTGGGTGCACCGCTCGACGCGCGGATGGAGCTACGGATCGTCGGTCGTCGACCCGCGCACCGGCGAGATCCTCAAGGGGCACGTCTCGCTCGGCAGCCTGCGCGTGCGGCAGGACTACCTGATCGCCGAAGGCCTGCTCACCCCCTACACCGGCGCCGTCCCCGACGCCGCCTCCGATCCGATGGCGGCGATGGCGCTCGCGCGCATCCGCCAGCTCGCCGCCCACGAGGTCGGCCACACGCTCGGCCTCGCCCACAACTTCGCCGCCTCGACGCGCGGTCGCACGAGCGTGATGGACTACCCCGCGCCCCTCGCCACCCTCCGCGCCGACGGCTCCGTCTCGCTCGACTCGGCCTACGCGGTCGGCATCGGCACGTGGGACCGCGCCGCCGTGCGCTTCGGCTACGGCACGCCCGCGGCGGGGCAGGCGGAGGACGCCTACCTGACCGCCGAAGTCGCGCGCGATGCGCCGCGCGGGCCTCGTCTACCTCAGCGACCGCGACCACAGCGGCGGCGTCGAGCCGCGCAACGTGCAGTGGGACAACGGCGCCGACGTGCTCTCCGGCCCGCGCAGCGACCTCGCCGTGCGCCGCGCCGCCCTCGACCGCTTCTCCGAGGCCGCCCTGCGCTGGGGGCCCGCCGGTGGCGATGGTCGAGGAGGCGTTCGTGCCGCTCTACCTGCGCCACCGCTACGCCGTCGCGGGCGCGGCGCGGCTGCTCGGCGGGCAATCGTACGACTATTCGATCCGTGGGGATGGGACGGATGCCCGCACGCGCCCGGTCGCCGCGAGCCGAGCAGCGTGAGGCTCTCGCGCTCCTCCTCTCCGCCCTCACGCCCGACGCGCTTCGCCTGCCCGATGTCGTGCGCCGCCTCGCCCCGCGCCCGCCCGGCTTCGAGCCGACGCGCGAGAGCGTCGCCGTCGCGCACCGGCATCGCCTTCGACGCCTTCGCGCCCGCCGAAGTCGCCGCCGCGCTCGTCGTCGACGAACTCGCTGCGCCCGGACCGCGCCGCCCGCCTCGCCGACGCAGCGCGCCACCTTCCCCGAGACCGCTGCCCGCGCTCCCGGACGCTCGCCGACGTGCTACGCCGAGGTCACGCGCACGCTCTGGAAGGCGCCGATGCCCCTGGGCCCCGCCCGAAGACGCGCAGATCCGCCGGACGGTGCAGGGCGTGTAGACCGACGCCCTCGTCGCCCTCGCCCTCGACCCCGCGCCGCGCCCGCCGTGCGCGCCGTCGCCGCGCGACGAGGCCGCGCGCCTCGCCACGTGGCTCACCGCACCGCCCTGGCGCCGAGCGCGCCCACCGCCGCTACTACGCCGCCGCGATCGCGCGCGCCCTCGACCGCCCGCTCGCGCCTCAGACCGCCCCCCTGCCTCGCCCCTCGCCGCCGCCGCCCGGCGCGCCGATCGGCAGCGTCGAGGATGGCCCCGCCGCCCGCCACCGCGCCCGCGTCGCCGTTGGTGCGAGCATGGACGTGGACCGCGACGCGCCGTGATTCGCCTCCTGCGCGTCGCCTGCGCTGCCCTCGCCCTTCTGGCCGCCGCCGGGCCTGCGCACGCGCAGCGCCTACCTGCCGACACGCTCCACGCCCTCGTCGCTCGGATGCGGGCCGTCGATCTGGTCACCGACTCGGTGCGTGACCGCCTCGACGCCGACATCGCCGCCGGACGCATCACGCTCCGCTCGACCCTCGCCCGCAGGCAGCACGACGCCCGCATCGAAGCGCTCACCGGCGTGCGCCCGATGGCCTTCCCGTTCGGCGGGCCTATGATGCATTTCGACGGCGCCACCGGGCCGACGCAGGCCGAGTGGCAGGAGCGCTTCGTGCGCAGCGGCCTCGTCACGGCGGCGCAGGTGGACCGGCTGATCGACGGGCTGCTCGGGGCGGTGCGTGCGTCGGCGCGCGACTCGATGTGGGCCACCCGCACGCCGGTGCCGATTTTCGGGGAGATGTACTCGCGCGTCATCGCCAAGGCCGAGATCCAGCACCCCGACCGCATCGCCGCGTGGGCCGCCGACATGGCCCGCGTGGGCGTTGCCGTGCCCGGCGCCCGCGAACGACTCCTCGGCAGCGCCCGGACGCGACCGCTCGGCCCCGCCGACTTCTCCGCCGCGCTCGCCCCGCGCTGGGCGCCTTCGACCGCTACCGACACTCTCACCGCGGGCGCCGTCGCCGCACAAATGGACGACCTCCACCGCTGGCTCGCGGCTCGCGGTCTCCTCGACGGCCCCACGGCCCTGCCGGGAATCGACACGTTGCGGCGCGAGACCTCGTGGGGACGCAGCGAGACGCGCGACATCGTGAGCCTCTCGGTCGTGCTCGGCGAGGGCGGGCGCGCGTACCGCTCGGAGCGCTTCCCCACCCTCATCAGGCGAGAGGAACTGGTGCGCTTCGCGGCGCCGGGCACCATGCCGTACAGCGGCAGCTACACCGGCATTTTCAACCGGATGCTGCGCGACCGCCTCTCCGACGTGCGCCTCGCCACCCTGCCCGACGGCTCGGTCCTCGCCGTCACCTCGGCGCAGGCCCGTGCGGTGGCGCGGATGCAGAGCCCGGAGTTTGCCCTCATGCGGCCCCTCCTCGCCACCCTGCCCGACAGCACGCGCCGCCTCGCCCTCCTCTTCCTCCCCGATAGCACGCGCCGTATCGTCCTCACCGCCGACCCTGACAGCGCCGCCCTCGCCACCGTCCCCGACGACGCCCGCCTTGTGGAGGCGCCGAAGATTGACTGGGGCGAGATGGAGAACTCCGCCCTTCTCGAGCCGCTTTCGGCATCGACCTCGCGCCCGATGACGGCGCCTTCCTCTCGGGCCGCGTTGACTCGCTCGTCGCGCGTCTGCGGTCGGTGGAGTGGTTCGAGCGCACCGGGGGCCGCGCCGATGCCCTGTACGAGCGCGACGTCCGCGAAGGCGGTCTTTTCGACGTGCTCATCGGCGAGCATCAGGTAAACATGGAGGACGCCGAGCACAGCGGTGGCACGCCGTACAGCGACCTCGTGCGCGACTTCGCCGACCTTTCGCGCGGGGGCTTCACGCCGTCCGACATCGTCGACCGCTACGGCGCCGAGCCTGAAGCTGACAGCGCTTGCGTGTCATGGATGGCAGAGGGGCGCGCAGTACGCGTCGCGTTCCAGCAGAACATTGGGGACAACTACGACCACGACGCCGTCGGCGCCATCGTGCGGGCCGCGAACACCGCCGCGCGCGGCGGGCGCTTCCGCTACGCACCGCGGCAGTACGCCTACGTGTGGCTGCCTGAGGGCGCCGAGCCGATCCTCACCGCCGAAGGCCTCGTCTTCGAGGTGCCGTGACATCGTTTCGCCGCTACGGCGCCTGCGGCGGGATCGGTGGCGGGCCGTTGGCGTCGAACTCGGAGAAGGTGCGCGTTTCGGGGTCGTAGAGGACGCCCCAGAAGTCCGGGCCGCCGTCGCAGACGCTGCACGGGCGCGCGGGCGTGTCGGCGCAGGCACCGCGGTAGGCACCGGCGGTGGTGTCGGGGCGCGGGTAGGCGTTGACGTAGAGGCGGCGCCGCCCGTCGACGAGGACAAGGCCGCCGACCTGCCGGACCGACCGGCGTGGGTCGAAGTCGGCAGCGATGTCGGGCGTGGCGCGGGCGAGTTCGACGAGGGAGTCGAGGTCGGCGTCGAGCCGGGCAACGTCGGCGCGGGGCGGGTCGAAGCCGGTGGCGCCGTCGTACGAGCGGCGCGAGCACTGCATGGCGAGCGTGTCGGCCTGCGCTGCCGTCATCACCACGACGTCGGGCGAGAGGCGCACGCTGTCGGGCTGCGACGCGGCGCCAGTCGTGGCGACGCGTGCTGAATCCGGTGCCGGGGTGCCGGATGTGCCCGTGCGGCATCCGGTGGCGGCGAGGAGGGCGAGGGCGGCGAGGCAGGCGCGCATCGCCGCGTCAGAGGAACGATGTGCCGGCGACGCCGCTCGCGCCGAAGTACGCGGCGGCGGTGGCGGCGTGGTCGGCGAAGCTGGCGCGGGTGCCGAGGTCGCGGCTCTCGCGCGCCGCCGACGTACAGGAGCGGCACGTACTCGCGGTTGTGATCGGTCGAGGGCGTCGACGGGTCGTTGCCGTGGTCGGCGGTGATCGCGAGGCGGGCGCCGTCGGGAAGCGCGGCGAGGATCGACGGGAGGGCGCGGTCGAAGTCGGCGAGGGCGCCCGCGAAGCCGTCGAGGTCGTTGCGGTGGCCGTACTCCTGGTCGAAGTCGACGAGGTTCGTCCACACGAACGTCGGCACACCCGACGCCTGCGCCTCGGCGATGGCGGCGAGGGTTTCGGCGACGCCCTCGGCGTTGGAGGTCGTCTTGCGCGACTCGTCGAAGCCGACGCCCGCGAACAGGTCGGCGATCTTGCCGACGGCAACGGTGCGCACGCCGACGGCCTGCAACCGGCTCTGGATCGGCGGCGAGGACGGTTCGATGGCGTAGTCGTGCCGCTTGCTCGACAGGCGCCGGTAGCCGCCCGCCTCGGGGCCGCCGGTGAACGGGCGCGCGATGACGCGCCCGACGGCGTCCGCCCCGGTGCAGACCTCGCGCCGCGCCACCTCGCACATCGCGTAGAGCCGGTCGATCGGCACGCCATCGACGTGGGTGGCGATCTGGAAGACGCTGTCGGCGGACGTGTAGAGGATCGGATGGCCGGTCTCGCGGTGCCGGTCGCCGAGCCGCTCGATCACCTCGGTGCCGGAGGCGACGCCGCCGTCGAGCACGCCGTCGAGTCCCGCAGCGATGCGGAAACGCTCGACGAGCTCGGGCGAAAAGCCGTCGGGATAGGTCGGGAAGGCGCGTTCGAGCACCAGGCCGGCCAGTTCCCAGTGCCCCGTCGTCGAATCCATCCCCGGCGACACCTCGCGCATCCGTCCGTACGAGCCGGTCGGCGACGTGACCGGCTCGACGCCGTCGAGCGGGCGAATCCGTCCGAGGCCGAGGGCGGCGAGGTTCGGGAGAGGCGGTCGGCGGAGGGCGCAGACGTGGCCGAGGGTGTCGCAGGTGGTCTCGCCGTAGTCCGCCGCGTCGGGCGCCGCGCCGATGCCGACGCCGTCGAGGACGATCGTGACGAAGAGCGGGGCGGAGTCGGGCACGGGTCGCAGGGAGGATTGCGCGGCGGAAGCGGTCAGGCGTCGCCGCCGAAGACGACGGGTTCGCCGAGTTCGCCGCTTCGGCGCAGCGCGGTGTCGGCGTGCGCGCGCGCCTGGTCGGGGGAGAGGCTCGTGTCGGCGAAGCAGGCCGCGCCGAGGGCGACGGTGACGCCGGGGAAGGCCTTTCCGAGATGCTCGAAGGCGGTTTCGGCCCACACGTCGATGTCGTCGCCGGTGCCGGGGAGGAAGACGCCGAAGCACAGGTCGGCGAAGCGCTCGACGCGGCGTCCGGGCGCGGTCTCGCGCAGGCGGGCCTCGAAGCGCACCTCGGTGTTGGCGAGAGCGTCGTCGTCGTCGTCGGTCGAGGGGTCGTCGAGGCCGACGAGGGCGAGCGTCAGGCCGGTCGCGCTCGCGCGGGACAGTTCGTACGCGACGATCGAGCGGCGCGACGGGCGGGCGACGGTGATCGGCGCCGGGGGCGGGGTCGGCGCGGCGGCGGGCGGCGCGACCGCCTCGGGCATCGCGTCCTCCATCCTCTCGTCGTCTGTCTCGGATTCGTCTGCCGAGATCTCGTCCGGCACCTCGGCGCCCATCGTGACCTCGTCTGCCACGAGATCCTCCGGCATCCCGTCGTCAACAACGACCGCGACGGGCGGGAGCGTGACGGGCGGGAGCGCGACGGGGGTCAAGGGCTCGTCGTCCTGCACATCGACCGGCTCGGCGGGCGGCGGGGACGCCGGGGGCCACGGCGTGGGCGCCGGGAGGACCGGGACGGGCGGCTCGGGGGCGACGTCGCGGCGTGTCAGGTCCGGGTGGACGGCGTCGGTGTCCGGAACGGGGCGCAGGAGGGCGAGCATCCGCGTGGTCGCCTCGACGAGGTCGCGCACGCGCGGGCTGTCGAAGCGCTCTTCGTCCTTGGCGTCGAGGACGATCAGGTAGGTGTGGCCGTGCGCGCGGAAGGGCGCGGCGAGGACGGTTCGGAGGGCCGTCAGGTCTTCGCGGTAGTAGCGGAGGGCCTCGAAGGGCAGGGGCGCGCGCGAGACGCGGTGCAGGACCGGGTGGTGCTCGCCCTCGGGCGCGAGGGGCGTGCGCGTGGTGTAGGTGCCGCTCGCGCGGGCGAACGCGCTGTTCGAGTACAGGCTTTCGATGACGTAGCGGTAGGCGCCGCGCGTGCCTTCCTGCCGCAGCAGGCCGGTCGTGTGGGCACGCGTGGCGAAATGGAGCGCTTGGAGCAGGTGCTCGGTGCCGCCGCGGAGCGCGTCCTCGGCCGACGGGTCGTCGTCGAAGAACGGGCGCCGCACGCGCGTGCCCTCGGGAGCGAGCGATGGCGGCGGAGGTGGCAGCACGGGCGACGACGCCGGGCGCGGGGCATCGGGAATGGCCGACGCGGCCTCGGCGGGCACCGTCCGCGCCGACTTCTGGGCCGGGCGGATCTCGACGATGCCGAGTGAGCGCATCTCCTCCTCGGCCGAGAGCGGGCGGGGCAAGGGCGGCAGGTCGAGGTCGCGGTCGCCGCCGCGCCGCGTCGAGCGGAAGGCGAGCAGGCCGCCGAGGACGACGGCGACGGCGACGGTCAGGGCGACGAGCAGCGGCAGGTTGTCGAGCATCGCAGGGGGCGCGGCGAACGAACGCGCGACGGGTGCCGACGCGAGATGCGGGGCAGGCCAGAACGGGCGGCGCCGGAACGAAGGGACGGAAAGAAACGGACTCGTGCCGGGCACGGGAGGGCGCACGTTACGGCACCGGGCGCCGCTTCGCGCCCCCATGCTCGAATTGCCGCATCGGTGCACGCGGCCGAAGCTAGCCCCGTCGCCGTCAAACCACTCCCCGACGATGAAAGAGAGCCTCGGCGCACGCTGCGATGGAGCGCGCGTCCCGGCGTTCAACGCCCGCGTCTCCGACTCATCTCCCGCACACAGACACCGGCGGGAGGGGGCGCCTGTCTGGCAGAGAAGGGGGGCGTTGCAGCGCGTTCGTCTGAGCGTGTACCGGTTTGGCGCCAACCCCACGTCCGACCCGGTGGGGCCGCCGCCCCGCCCGTCACGCCGCGCGGTCCATCGGCACGTGGTCGATGCCGGCCTCGACGAAGTTGGGACCGCTGCGGTGGAAGCCGAACGTACCGTAGAAGTCTTCGAGGTGCGCCTGCGCCGAGAGCGCGATCCGCGGCGCGCCCGACGCCTGCGCCGCCTCGACGAGCGCGCCGACGAGCACGCGGGCGAGGCCGCGGCGGCGGTGCGGGGGCAGCAGGGCGATGCGTTCGAGCTTGGCGACCTCGGTGCCGTCCGCCATCCGCGCGATGCGCCAGCGGGCCGTTCCGGCGGGCGAGCCGCCGGCGAAGAGGACGACGTGGCGGGCCGCGCCGGGCGCTTCCCACGTGTCGAAGGCGTCCCACTCCTCCTCGGGCGGGCAGCGCTGCTCCTCGACGAACACCGTCTGCCGGATCGAGCGCGCGAGGCTCCACAGCGGCTCGCTCGTCACCGGCGCGAGGCGGAGGACGGCGCCGTCGGGGCCGGTGAGCGTCTGCACGTCGGTCGTGCCCGGCGTCGGCGGGGCGTCGGCGGGCGGGGCGGGGGTCGGCGGGACCGTGGCGGAGGCGGCGTCGGGTGCGTCGGGCATCGTATCAGAGACCGGTGAGGAAGGCCTGCGCCTCGGTGATCCAGTTGATGGGGAAGGTCGTCGGGTCGTGGCGGCCGCCGTCCCAGAGGAACGACGAAAAATTCGGACGGCCCTTCATCACCGCGATCAGGCGGCGCGCCTGTGAGACATCGACGACATCGTCGGCGGTGCCGTGCTGCACCTGCAGGGCGGGCAGGCGGTCGGGAAACTGCGCGGGCGAACGGCGCAGCAGCTCGGCGCGCATCTGCGGGACGGTGACGGTCCCTGCTTTGAGCGGCTGGATGAAGCGCGCGTTGAGCACGTCGAAGCCGGGCAGGCTGCGCGTGCCGCCGGAGAGCGCGTCGCGGGTGATGTCGCGGACGTAGGTGTCGTAGAAATCCGTCGGGCCGAACATGTCGAGCACGCGCGTGATGCGGCGGTCGCGGATCGCCATCAGCATCGCCACGTCGCCGCCGCGCGAGAAGCCGACGGTGGCGATGCGCGTGGCGTCGCCGCCGTAGCTCGCCGCGGCGATGTTCACGAGCGCGAGGGCGTCGTCGACGTCGTAGTCCCACGGGCTGGCCGGGCCGCCGCTCGTGCGCGAGGACGAGCCGAAGCGCAGCGTCTCGGCGCGGAAGCTCGGCACGACCCAGACGAAGTTCGTGCCGTCGGGCGTCAGGATGCCCGCGATGCGCCCGCCCTCCTCGACGCTCGTGCCCTGGTCGCCGCCGTGCGCGTAGACGGCGATGGGCAGGCGCGTGCCCGCCGCCACGTTCGTCGGCACGAGGATGGCGCCGACGTGCGTGACGCCTGCGACGGAGTGCTCGACGACGGTCGCGCGGTACGTGCGCGTGGTGCCGAGCAGCCCGGTGCCGCTCGCGGTGAGCGTGGCGACCTCGCGGACCTCGCGCGGCGAGACGTCGCGCGCGGCCCAGTCGGCGAGGATCGCGGTCTTCTCGACTGCCGTCGGCTCGGCGAACAACTCGGTGACGTTGACCCCCGCGACGATCTCGGTGCCGTCGCCGCTGCTGTCGCACCCGGCGACGAGCATCGAGGCGGCGAGGACCGGCAGGAGCGCGAGAAGCGCAAGGCGGCGCGTGAGGCGCAGAGACAGGGCGGGAGCGCGCATCGGGGGAGCGGTGGGGCGAAACGGAAGGACGGATGCAGGCAACGCCGGTGCTGCCGGGAGGATGCGGGGGGCGGGCCGTCGGTCGCGTCTGTCGTTGGTCGTCTGCCGCGGGTCGTCCGTGCCAGACCTGCCAGGTGCGGTGACCTGGCAGATCGCCTCCGTCGACGTCGCCCTCGCTGCAGAGGACGCGACTCTTCTGGATTCTCGTCGGAATCAGCCCCGTTCGGGGCGAGAAAGACGGACCCGAAGATGCAGAAGCGTTCGTGCACAAACAGACGCTCCGCCGTCGGCCCTCCCGGCCCCGGCGTGTATCCTGCACCCGCCCGTGCCTGTCGCCCTCTGGCGGCTTCCGAGCGCCCCGCACCACACCGTCTTCCGCCCTGCCGATGCCCTCCCGCCGCTCCACCCGACTCGCCGTCCTCGCCGTTCTGGCGCTCCTGCCGGCCGTCGCCGCCTGCGAGAAGGCCGTGCCGACGGTGCGGCAGAGCGACAATGGGCAGCTCGTTCTCGGCGACGCCGAGGTGCTCGAGACGACCGAGCGGAGCGTCACGCCGGGCGCCCGCGCGATCCACATCGACGGCTTCAACGGCACGCTCGACATCGGCGTCTCCGACGGCCCGACCGCCCTGCTGCGCTTCACGCGCCGCGCGCGCGGCACCGACGAGGCCACCGCCGCCGACGTGCTCGCGGGCGTGACGGTCACCGAGGCCGACGAGGCCGCGCGCTACCGCTTCACCCTCGCCGCCACCGATCCGGCGCTCGCCGCGGTCGATGTCCGCGGGACGGTCCCGCGCGGCACCAACCTCGAACTGCGCCTCGCCAGCGGCACCGTCGCCGTGCGCGGCGTCGGCGGGCCGCTGCTCGTGACCATCGAGAACGGGACGGTGCAGGTCACCGGCGCCGCTGCTCCGCTCGACGTGCGCGCGCAGAACGGCACGCTCGACGTGTCGCTCTCGCGGCTCGGCAACGGCGTGACGGTCTCGACGGCCAACGGCGCCATCTCGCTCGGCCTCCCGCTCGACGCCGACGCGACCGTCTCGGCGGAGACGCAGCTCGGGCGCGTCCTCGACACCGGCCTCGACATCCGCGACCGGCGCCTCGACGAGAGCGGGGTCGGCGCGCGCCTGACCGGGCGGATGGGGCGCGGCGCCTTCCGCATCGCCGCCGCGTCGCTCAACGGCGACATCACCCTCCACCCGGCCTTCCCCGACGCCCCAGCGCCCGACACCCTGACCGGCGCCATCCCCGCCGCCCCGCGCACGCCCCGCGCCGACACCGCGCGCCTGCCGCCGATGCGCCGCCCCGGTCCGCCGCGCGACACCGGCCTCGCCGTCCCCGACCCCGGCATCCGCCTCCCCGACACCCTGCGCCTGCCCCGGCAGCGGTGAGGGGAGTTGGTGGGATGGTGAGGTTGTGGGTGGTGAGTTGGTGGAGTGAGCGTCATCGGGCCGGGCGGCGCTCCAATGCCCCATCCCTACTACCCATCCTCCACCGCCCCGACGATGCGCCTGACCGACGACCTCTCGACCGTCACCCTCGACCTCCACGGCGCCCGCATCGACGCGGCCGTGCGGGCGGCGCGGAAGGCGGCCTCGATCTGCGCCGCCCGCGGACGCCACCGCCTCGACCTCGTCCACGGCGCCTCGACGACGACGCCGGCCGACGCGCAGCGCCCGACGATCAAGCGCGCCCTCCACGCGTGGGCCGACGGCGGCGGCCCGCACGGGGTCACCGCCACGATGCGGGGCGACAGCACCCTGACGCTCGTCTTCGACCTCACCGCCCGCCGCGACCCACGCCGCCTCACCCTCCGCGACATCGCCGGATAAGGGCTGGGGACGCCTTCACGCATCCCGTCGGCAGGGCTGTTCCGTTCTGCATCTGCCCTCCCGTTGTGTCAGTGCGAGGCCCTGGAAGGGCCGTGGCAATCGGACCGAGGGCGCCCGTCGATCCAGATTGCCATGTCGCCCTGCGGCGGGGCAGGCTGTCGCGGAGTTCATCCCGACGAAGGCGGGACTCCTCGCAATGACAGGCGTCGAGAATCGAGACAGAACGTAACGCCCTGCCCCTGTCACCCCGTGCGACGCGGGCAGCGGCCCGTTCGGGGGGAGGACGTGTCCGTTCGTCCACACGAACCGGCGCGGACGGCGACGATGGGCGAGGTTGAAAGATGACGGCGAACTGTGGAGACCGCGCGAAGCGGCGTGGCACGGTCGTTGTCCGAGACGACACGATGCCCCACGTGACGACAAAGGTTCTGTGCGCCGCAGCCGTGTACCCCTTCGCGCACCCCGCTACTGTGTACCGCGACGGTAAGAACCACCGCGCCGCCGGAACGCCCCGCCCGACCCCGGATGTACCCCCGCTATGAAGAACGACGCCCCGACCTGGACCCCCCTCGACGCGACCCCCGACGCGGCGCCTCCCGTGCGCCCGCCCGTTGCCGCTGAGACCGACCTGCCGTCCGAGGACGCGCCGACCGCCGCCGCGCGCGTCTCCGCCGACCGGATGCCGGGCGACATCCCCGCCGCCACGCCGCCGACGGTGTCGCTGCGCGATCCTGCATCGACCCGCGACGCCTCGACCGCGTCTGCGCCGACGGCAGGGCGCTCGCCTGCGCGCCGCCGCCGTGCCCGTCTCGTCTCGGTCGGCGTGGCGACGGTTGCCGGGGTCGGGGTGCTCGCGCTCGTCATCGGGCTGGCCGGGCGCTTCGGCGTGCAGGCGCAGACGGTGCCCGGGCACGAGGTCTCCCTGCCGCGCGCGTCGTCGACGGGTCCGATGCTCTCGTCGCCCGTCGTGCGGTCGCAGGAGAGCCGCGACGGTGGGGTGGCGACGTTCACGTTCCGGCAGCACGACCGCCACCCGGACCGCCTCTTCCGCCCGTACTTCGCCGGGTCGATTCCCGACGCCGTCACGTTCGCCTCGGCGCCGCTCATCCAGCCGTTTCGGACGTTCCTCGACCTGATGACGCGTCGGCAGGCCGAAGACGACAACTTCACCGTGCGCCTGCTCGACAAGGAGGGCGAGAACACGATCGAGGTCATCGGCCTCGACGCCATGCGCCGCGCCTACCAGCAGACCGGCACCGCCGACTGGTCCGACGTCGACCGCGAGCGCCGCCGCGTAACCGATGCGGCCCTCCGGCGCTACGAGGCCAGCGGTACGCCCCGCTCGACGCTCTCGGCCCGCTGGGGCCGTGCCAACCAGGTCCGCGAGGCCCGCGAGCGCGACGCGCCCTTCGTCATGCACGAGATCGCCCTCGCCGACCGGATGGGGATGAGCCTGCTCGTGACCGAGATCGGATCCGTCGAGACCTTCAACGACGACCGCGCCGTGTCGACCGTCGGGGCACGGTCGCGCTACCAGATGATGCCCGACCTGATCCGCCGCGTCGGCCTGCGCCGCTACACGCTCCCGACGACGTCGGGACGCCGCATCACCGTCGCCGAGGAGTGGCACCCGCTCTTCACGATGGAGCCGGCCTTCCGCCTCGCCCGCGCCTACGCCAACTCGACCGGCGGCGAGGTGACCGGCGTCTCGGCCTACCACACCGGGCCGGGCAACCTGTTCTCGCTCTACCGCGCCTTCCTCGCCCACGGCTCTCCCTACGCCACGCCCACCGCGTCGGTGCTCGACGCCTACATCTGGGGCGTGACCGAAGGCTACCCGACCGTCTCGGCGACGACCTCGTTCAAGACCTACTCGCGCGGCTACGTCGCGTCGGCGTACGGCACGCTGCGCGCCAACGAAGACGCTGAGGTCGACCCGGCGCGCACGATGGAAGTCGAAGAGGTGCGCGTGCGCGACGGGCAGCGCATCACGCTCGCCGAGATCCTGCGCGTGCTCGACCGCGACGATGTGGCGTGGATGAGCGCGCCCGAGATGCCGCGCGGGACCGTCTACCAGGCCTTCCGCCGCATCAACACGCACCTCGAACTGCCCGTCGGCGCGACCGTCTCCGGCACCACCGACCTCGTCTTCACGCCCACCTCGGGCGACGCGGCCGTGCGCTTCTTCCTGCCCATCGGCGCCACCGAGACGCTGCGCCGCGCGGGCATCGGCGCCCTCACCGTCTCGCGCACGCTCGACGCCTCCGCCTTCGCGCGCGACCCGTCGCAGGAGACGCTCTACGACCGGCAGTACGCCGCCCTCGTGCGCGCGGCGAGCCACCTGACCGGCTTCACGCGCGAGAATCGCGCCCAGCTCGACGGACTCGTCGAACGCTTCGACGCCCTCGCCGAGCAGAATCCAACGGCCTACCGCCTCGGGCAGCGCGAAATCGCGCGTGTCCACCGCTCCGTCTGGCGCACGCGCGCCTTCGATGACCTCGCCGACGCCGTCGCTCTGACCATCGGCACCGTGCCCGTGACGCCGCTTCCGCCCGTTATGATCGACTACGGCACCGGCATCGCGCCGCGCGGCCCGCTCGTCCTGCCGATGCCCGCCCCGCGCGTGCCGACCTCGCTCCCCGGCCCCAGCCGCTGAACCACTCCAACCTCCCAACGATGCGCCGCCCGCCCGTCTTCGCCCTCGGCCTCCTGGCCGTCCTGCCGCTCGCCGCCTGCACCCGCACGACGACGGACGAGGCGGTCATTCCCGACACGACGGTCGGGGCGGCCACGCCCTATCCGGACGGTGGAGGCCCGGCGGTGACGCCGATTCCCGTCGATGCGTCGGTCGTGGCCGAGACGGGCTTCGGCCCGGTGCGCGTTGGGATGGGCGACGAACCGGCACGTGAGGCGATGGGCACGGACGCCCGGCTCGGCACGGCGAGTGAGGGCAGCACCTGCCGGTCCCTCGACTGGACGACGACTCACCCCGGCGTCTCGTTCATGAGCGTCGACGGGCGGATCGTCCGCGTCGATGTGAGCCGTCTCGACGGGCCGGACGAGATCGCGCCCGCCGACCTTCCGCGCACCGCTGCCGGTCCCGGCATCGGCAGCACCGAAGCCGACGTCCGCGCTGCGTACGCTGGGCACCTGCGCGACGAGCCGCACCACTACGTCGAGGGCGGCCGCTACCTCATCGCCACGCCCGCTGACACGTCGTCGGCCATCGTGTTCGAAACCGACGGGCGCGTGGTGACGGAAATGCGCGCGGGTCTGCGCCCGTACGTCGAGTGGGTCGAAGG
The DNA here is from genome assembly GCA_963726715.1 of Rhodothermales bacterium. Classification (GTDB taxonomy): domain Bacteria; phylum Bacteroidota; class Rhodothermia; order Rhodothermales; family BA12; genus CAVSDF01. Next base: position 143,279 of record CAVSDF010000015.1, on the reverse strand, counting down.
CTGCTCGTGATCCCCCGCCGCGCGAGCGACCCGTAGGGGACGTGCTCGCACGTCCCGCCGCCGTCCCACCTCTGCCCCAAACGAGCAGCCCCCTCAGCGCGCGGTCGTGGTCCCGGTCGCCGTTTCGAGTTGCCCCGCCGTCCACGCGCCGCGTTTGGCGGATTCGGCGGCGCGCACGGCGGCGACTGTCGCGGGCGTGACCGCAGGGGCGGCGTTGCCGAAGTTGGCGCGCACGAAGGTGAGCACCGCGGCGATCTTCTCGTCGGAGAGCTGGTCCTGCGCGGGCATCATCCCGTCGTACGTGAGGCCGCCGCGGGCGATCTCGCCCGTCATCCCGTGGAGGACGATCCGCGCCATCCGCCCTTCGTCGCCTGTCGCCCATGCCGACCCGGCGAGCGGCGGAAACGCCCGTGCGACGCCCTGTCCGCTGGCGCCGTGGCAGGTCTGGCAAATCGCCCGGTAGACGGCCTCGCCCTCGGTCCCCGCCCCGACGACCGGCACGGCAGGGTCCGACGGACGGCATCCGCTGGCAGACGCGAACACGCCCGCGACGGCGACGATGCGCACGAGCGGGCGAAGGGAGCGGAAATGCATCAGGGGGCAGGCTTGATGGACAACGAACGACCGACGACAAACGACGGACCACCGACGACGTAAAGGGGCGCCCGGTAGCGCGGCTATCTTGGCAGGGTCGGCCTCCGTTCCTCCCCGCTCCGCAATGCGCGAAATCCTGACCGAATGGCGCGCCCTGTCCGCCACGCGCCCGGCGCTCCGCAGCTTCGGACGTACCGTCGGCGCGGTGCTCGTGCTCGCGGCCGTCGTCGCGGCGTGGAAGCGCGGGTGGGACGTGCGCGGACTGCCGACCGTGCTCGGAGCCGTCGGACTTGCGCTCGTCGTGCTCGGCCTCGCCGCGCCGCGCGTGCTCGCGCCGCTGTACCGCGTGTGGATGCTGCTCGCCGTCGTGATGGGCTTCGTGATGACGCGCGTACTGCTCACCGCCGTCTTCTTCCTGCTCGTCACCCCGATCGGCCTCGTCCGCCGCGCGCTCGGCCACGACCCGATGCAGCGCCGATGGCCCGCGCCGCCGGGCACTCTCTGGCGCCCGCACACGCCTCCCGATGACCCGCGCGCCGCGATGGAACGGATGTTCTGACGTGCACCTGCCGCGTGGAGGACGTGTGGACGTGACGCGAATGCAACGCCGCCTCCCGTTCGGGCGTAGGGCGGAGCCGTGTGCTCCGGCCTGCCGCGCCGAGTGCGTCGCCGGACGGCCGCAACGCCGTGTTTTTCCCCGCCTTCCGCCCTCGAATGGACGCCGTTCTCAACTTCCTGCCCTACGTCGGCTACATCCTGGCCGCCATCATGCTGCTCGTGACGATCCACGAGCTGGGGCACTTCCTCGCCGCCAAGGCCTTCGGGATGCGCGTCGAGAAGTTCTCCGTCGGGTTTCCGCCCAAGGTCCTCAGCAAGACCATCGGCGAGACCGAGTACGTCATCGCCGCCCTTCCACTCGGCGGCTACGTCAAGATCTCCGGCATGGTCGACGAGAGCCTCGACACCGACGGTCTCGCGTCGGACCCGCAGCCGTGGGAGTTCCGCTCCAAGCCGGTCTGGCAGCGCATCGTCGTCATCACGGCGGGCGTGATCTTCAACGTCATCTTCGCGTGGATCATCTTCACGGGCCTCAAGATGGCCTATGGCGAGGCCTACATCCCGGCGGCGAACATCCGCAGCGTCTACGTCGAGCCCGGCTCGGTCGCGGCGCGGATGGGGATCGAGAGCGGCGACCGGCTCGTCGCCATCGGCGGCAAACCGCTCGACCGCTTCGACGACATCCTCCCGCGCCTGCTCAACGCCGACCCGCTCACCGTCACCGTCGCCCGCGGCGGGCGCGACACCGTGCTCAGCGGCCCGCGCGACATCATCACGCAGCTCAACCGCACGCAGGGCGCCTTCGGCGTCAGCGCCGACCCGCCGCTCGTCGGCGACACGGCGCCCGGCTCGCCCGCCGAGGCGGCGGGCCTGCAAACCGGCGACCGCATCGAGGCCGTCGACGGCGCGCCCATCGCCTTCTGGAGCGACCTGCTCGCCGCCGTGCAGGCGACGAACGGCCGCGCCGTCGCGGTGCGCTTCGCCCGTCCGGATTCGCTCGCCACGCCGTCCGACACCGCCCTGACGCGCGTCGGCGCCGCTTCGGGTGCGACGCTCTACGAGGCGACGCTCGCGCCGCGCCGTGCCAGCGGAGACTCGCTCCTGCGCATCGGCGTCGCCGGGCCGTCGGTGGCGCAGATGGCGCGCGTCTACGGCGTCGAGCGCCGCAGCTTCGGCCCCATCGAGGCGATGGGCGCGGGCGTGGCGCAGACGAGCCGCGCGATCTCGACGATCGGCACGAGCCTCGGGCGCATCTTCACCGGGCGCGACGCGGCGCGCGAGAACCTCGGCGGCCCGATCAAGGTCGCCAAGACCGTCCGCGAAGAGGCCCGCGACGGCGGCGCGCCCGCCTTCTGGGGCATCGTGGCGATGCTCTCGCTCACGCTCGCCATCATGAACATCCTCCCCATCCCGGCCCTCGACGGCGGCCACCTCGTCTTCCTGCTCTGGGAGGCCGTCACGCGCCGCGAACCGAGCCTGAAGGTGCGCATCGCGCTCCAGAACGTGGGGATGGTGGTGCTGCTCGTCTTCATGGTCTTCCTCTTCGTCAACGACGCGCTCTCGCTGGTGTGACCGGGGGATGGAGGCAGTCCAGGCGATGGTGGCGGTAGGGGCACGATAGATCGTGTCCCTACGTGTGGCCTGCGTCCGTGCGCTGTTTTGCATCCGCCACATCCGTGTGGCCCGCGCCCGTGCCTCGCCTCATCCATCGCTCACGAACAATTCAGCCTGCCGGAGCGGCCCCGGCGGTACCTTTTCCGCCCCGTTTCACCCCCGCCGATGGACGCGCCCGCCTCCACCGCCCCGCCGTTGCCCGCTTCGCCGCCGCCCGATTCCGCCTCCGTCCGCGCGTCCGCTGCCGAGGCTGTGGCGCCCGATGACATCGCGCCCGACATCGCCGAACTGCGCGCCGCCGGGACGATCCCCGGCCACGTCGCCATCATCATGGACGGCAACGGGCGGTGGGCGCAGGAGCGCGGGCAGCACCGCGTCTTCGGCCACCACGAGGGCGTCGTCAGCGTGCGCATCGTCACCGAGGCCGCCGTCGAGGTGGGCATCCGGCACCTGACGCTCTACACGTTCTCGGTCGAGAACTGGCAGCGCCCGCCCGAGGAGGTCGAGGGGCTGATGCGGCTGCTCGTGCAGACGGTCGAGCGCGAGCGCGAGACGCTCCTGCGCAACCACGTGCGCCTCGCCATCCTCGGCGATCTCGACGCCATGCCCGCCGACTGCCGCGAGGCGCTTGCAGCGCCTGATGGACGAGACCGCGCACTTCGAGCGGATGACGCTCCACCTCGCCCTCTCCTACAGCGGACGCTGGGAGATCGCCCGCGCCGCCCGCCAGATCGCCACCGAGGTGGCCGAGGGGCGGCTGTCGCCGGACGATGTGGACGAGGCCGCGTTCGCCGCGCGCCTGCCGTCGGCGGGGCTGCCGGACCCGGACCTGCTCATCCGCACGGGCGGAGATTTCCGCGTCTCCAACTTCCTGCTCTGGGGCATCGCCTACACCGAGATCCACGTGACGGCGGGCCTGTGGCCCGACTTCCGACGCGCCGAACTCCTCGACGCCCTCCGCGACTTCCAGCGCCGCGAGCGCCGCTTCGGGCGCGTCCCGGCGCCTGCCTCTACATCCGCGTCGACCCCCGCCGCAGCGTCCGTGAAGGCTCCGGGCGGCGCCGCATCGGCACAATAGCCCCGCGGACGCCCCCGTTTGCCTCCCGGTGCCCGCGTGCCTGGGCCGCTTTCGTCCGGCCTCTCGTTCGGCCTCGCCGCCCCCTCTTCGTCCGGCTCGTTTCGCCCGGCTCCTCCGCTTTTCGGCCCCGTTCGGGCCGCCTTCGTTCTCCCGCGTGCACCGCCAGCCTCGCCCCGTCGCCCCGACCCGAATGCGCCTCGCGCGATCCCTTACGCTCCTCGCGCTCTTCGCCGCCCCGCTCGCCGCGTCGATCCTCGTGCCCGCCGCCGCCCTCGCGCAGCCGACCGTCGGCGTCGCCCCGCCGCAGGGCGCGCAGGCCGGACCGCCGCGCCTGCGCATCCTCGGCGTCACCGTCGAAGGCGCGTCGAGCGATGCGGTGCGCGCCGTCGTCGCCTCGTCGAGCGGGCTGCGCGTCGGGCAGGAACTGATCGTGCCGGGCGACCCGCAGATCGCCGACGCCGTGCGCTCGGTCTACCGCCTCGGCCAGTTCTCCGACGTCCGCGTCGTCGAGGACCGCCGCGTCGCCGATGGCGTCTTCCTCACGATCCAGGTCGCCGAAAGCCCGCGCATCTCCGATTACAGCGTCGCTGGCGGCGACAAGAAGGACCGCGACGCCGTCCGCGCGCGCCTGCCGTTCGTCAAGGGCGCACGGCTCGTGCAGAGCGACCTCGGGCGCGCCGAAGCCGTCGTCGAAGACTACTTCCGCGGCAAGGGTTACCTCCTCGCCGACGCCTCGGTGACGACGACGCCCGCCCGCGACGGCGGCGTCAAGATCGAGGTCAAGGTCGACCGCGGCGCCCGCGTCCGCGTCGGCGACGTCGAGATCACCGGCAACACGGCCCTCTCCGACCGCACCATCGAGAAGGCGATGAAGGACACGCAGAAGCGCACGTGGTGGCGCTTCTGGGGGTCGAAGCCGTACCGCGAAGACGCCGTGCAGCGCGACCTCGGGCGCATCGTCTCGCTCTACAACGAGCGCGGCTTCTACGACGCCCGCGTCGAGCGCGACACGGTCGTCCTCACGCGCACCGGGCGCCGCCCCGAAGCGGTCGTCCAGATCGCGGTTGTGGAAGGGCCGAAGTACCACGTCCGCAACGTCGCGTGGGACGGCAACACGGTCCTCACCGACGCCCAGCTGACGCAGTCGCTCGGCCTCGCGCGCGGCGATGCCTTCAACACGAAGCGCCTCGAAGAGAATCTCTACGGCAACAAGCAGCAGTCGGACATCGCGGGCCTGTACTACAACCGCGGCCACATGCGCTTCAACATCCAGCCGCAGGTGCAGATCGCGCCCGGCGACTCGGTCGACCTGACGTTCGACGTGTTCGAGGGCGAGGTCTACTCGTTCGGATCGATCACCATCGCGGGCAACGACAAGACGAAGGAGCACGTCATCCGCCGCGAACTCTACAGCATCCCCGGCCAGACCTTCTCGCGCGACGCCATCACCGAGTCGATCCGCCGCCTGAGCCAGCTCAACTACTTCAACCAGCAGGCGCTCGCGCAGGGCATCCAGCAGGAAGTGAACGACGAGGAGAAGCGCGTCGATCTGAGCTACACCGTCGAGGAAGTCGGCGGCGACCAGCTCGAGCTCTCGGGCACGTACGGGCAGATCGGTCTGATTTTGCAGCTGCGCGTGACGTTCAACAACTTCTCCGCGCAGAACCTCTTCAACCGCAAGGCCTACCGCCCGCTTCCGATGGGCGACGGGCAGCAGCTCTCGCTCGGCGTGCAGACGAGCGGCCTCGCCTACCAGAACTACTCGCTCTCGTTCACCGAGCCGTGGTTCCGCGGCAAGCCCACGCCGATCGGCTTCGCGACGAGCTTCTCGCGCATCGACCTCGACCGCTACGGGCGCTTCAACACCGACGCCGACAGCAGCTCGCGCGCCTTCAACGGCTACTCGGTCGGCTCGCTGCGCGGCTTCCTCAACCGCCGCCTCCGCTGGCCCGACGACAAGTTCGACGCCTCGACCGGCCTCGGCTACCGCTACTACTACGTGACCGCGCAGAGCCTCGGCCTCCCCGTCGGCATCAACCACGAACTGACCGCCGAACTCGGCCTGACGCGCAACTCGCAGGACAGCCCGATCTTCCCGCGCTCCGGCTCGACCGTCGCCCTCTCGCTCGACATCGCGCCGCCGATCCCCGGCTTCATCCAGTACCACAAGTGGGGCCTGCGCACCGGCTGGAACACGCCGATCAGCCCCAAGGTCACGTTCGGCTTCACGACGCAGTACGGCTACATCGGCTCGTTCACGAAGAGCGACGTTCGGTTCCAGCGCTACCTCGTCGGCGGCTCGCCGTTCGACTACCAGGGCATCAATGCGACCTTCGGCAAGGACATCGTCTACCTCCGCGGCTACCCGGCCGACGTGATCGGGCCGCGCACGGGCAGTGTCTCGGCGGGCGGGCGCATCCTGAACAAGTACACGTCGGAGCTGCGCTGGCAGGCCGTCGCCACGCCGCAGCTGCAGGCCGCGCCCTACCTGTTTGCCGACGCGGCGAACACGTGGAACGGGTTCGAGTCGTTCAACCCGGCGCAGCTCTACCGCTCGGCGGGCGTCGGCGCGCGGCTCTTCCTGCCGATCCTCGGCATGATCGAGCTGACCTACGGCTACAGCTTCGACCGCTTCCCGTCGGTCTCGCGCGACGACGACGGCGCCAACAAGTGGCGCTTCCAGTTCTCCATCGGGCAGGGCTTCAACCAGTAGGCTGGGTTGGTGGGTGTGTGAGATGGTGAGGGTGGGCTCGATTGAGAGTTGCTTCCTGCCCTCACCCTCTCCACGTCATCCCTGCTCCTCGTCCACCTCCTCATCTCTCTTCTTCCGATGCGCCGTTTTCGCCTTGCCCTGTTCGCGCTCGTCGCCCTCGCCGCGGCCAGCGTGCCGACCGCCTCTGCCCAGCAGAAGATCGGCTACGTCGATGCCGAGAAGATCCTCCAGCGGATGCCCGAGTACGCGGGCGTCCAGCAGACGCTGGAGCGCCAGCAGAGCGAGTGGCAGGCCGAGATCCAGCGCCGCCGCGACGAGGTCGACCGGATGTTTCGCGACTACCAGGCCCGCGAACTCCTCTACACGCAGGAAGAGCGCCAGACGCGCCGCGACGACATCGCCCGCGCCGAGCGCGAGTCCGACCAGCTTCGCGGCCGCTACTTCGGTCCCGAGGGCGAGCTGTTCACGCAGCAGCAGGCGCTCATGAAGCCGCTTCAGGAGAAGATCCTCGCCGCCGTCGAGGCCGTTTCCGGGCGTGAGAACTACGACTACGTCTTCGACCGCACCGGCGACTTCCTCTTCCTCTTCGCCCGTCCGCAGCACGACCTCACCGACCGCGTCCTGCGCGAGCTTGGCATCCGCGACGCTGACACCACCGCCCCGCGCTCCGGCGGCGCCACCGGCACGCCCACCGGCGGCAACTGACGCACCGCCGCATCTCCGCGCAACGTTGACGCGCGAGCAGGTGCGAATCCCGACGCTCGTGGCGTTTGCCGCCTCTCCCTTCCGCTCCTCCCCTTCTCTCTCTTCGATGAAGCACCTCCTCGCGGTCCTCACGCTCGGCCTCGCCGGGCTTGCCGCCACCGCCCCCGACGCCGCCGCACAGGCGCGCATCGGCTACACCGATTACGAGGTTCTCCTCGCCAACCTGCCGCAGATGGACAGCGTCCAGGCGGTCCTCCAGCGCGAGGCGCAGGCCGCCGAGGCGCAGCTTCAGCCGCAGGCGGCGGAGTTTCAGGCCAAGGTCGAAGAGTACCAGCGCCGCCAGCAGCTGCTCTCCGCCGATGCCCGCCGCACGCGCGAGCAGGAACTCGCCGGGCTTCAGCAGTCGCTCGAACAGGCACAGCAGGCCGCCCAGCAGCGCCTGACCGTCCGCCGCGCCGAGCTGATGCGCCCGATCTACGAGAGCCTCCAGGAGGCCATCGACGCCGAAGCCGTCGCCAAGAACCTCGACCTCGTCCTCCCGACGCAGGTCGGCGGCCAGCCCGTGATCCTCTACGTCAACCGCGAGCGCGTCGTCGACATCACGCGCGAAGTGGCGCGGCGGCTCGGCCTGAACGTCACCGATCAGGCAGCAGTCGGCAACTGACGCGCAGCGTCGTACACGTCCGCTGCGGCGGCGCAGGCGTTACAGCCCGCGCCGCCGCAGTCGTGTTGTGACAGGGCGTTTTGTGACGGCGCGTTTTCTGGAGATCGAGCCGGGCCGGGCCGCGCCCAACAGGGCGATCAGAGAGGCGCATACGGAATTGTGGTCTTCATCGCGCATCTGGATGGGTTGTAGGGAACGTGCTTGCACGTCCCGGTCCAGCCACCGCTGCACGGGGTGAACCGCGTTCCCGACCACTGCATCGCCGATCCTCCGCTACCGGATCAGGGGTCCAAGTCCCTGATCCGGTAGCGCCGGGCGCGGTGTCCGTCGGATCGCCACTCCGGCGCTCATCTGCACCGGCGTTCGATCAAACCGCCACCACCATCGCCTGCGGCACGACCTCCGAAGGAGACCGCGTAGCGAACGTCGGCGCGTCGTCGGGGAGGGTGTGGGCGTCGTCGGGGAGCGGGATCTCGGGGAGGCGGACGGGCACGTCGTAGCCTTCCGGGATCGGGTTCGGCTCGGCCCAGATCGGCGCCGCGCGGGGTGCGCATCACGACACGGGTGCCCGCGCGCCCGAGCACGTACGACCCGTTGAGGGGCACCTTGCCAAACGGCGTGTCGAGGACGTAGGTCGGAATGGCGAAGCCCGTCGTCGTGCCGCGGAGCGCTTCCATGATGGCCATTCCGGTCTCGATGGGCGTCCTGAGGTGCGCCGTGCCGCCGATGAGCTGTGCTTGATAGAGGTAGTACGGGCGCACGCGCATCCGCACGAGGCCCTCGACGAGCGCCTTCATCGTCGCCACGTCGTCGTTGATGCCGCGCAGCAGGACGGTCTGGTTGCCGACCGGCACACCCGCCCGGAGCAGCCGGTCGATGGCGGCGCCGCTCTCCGGCGACAGTTCGCGCGGGTGGTTGAAGTGCGTGTTCAGCCACACCGGACCGTTCGCGTCGAGCACCGCGCACAGTTCGGGCGTGATGCGCTGCGGCAGCTTCACCGGCATCCGGCTGCCGATGCGCACGACCTCGACGTGCGGAATCGCCCGAAGCTCGCCGAGCAGCCACCCAAGTTGCCGGTCGGAGAACGAGAGCGGATCGCCGCCGGTCAGCAGCACGTCGCGGATGGCGGGCGTGGCGGCGATGTAGGCGATGGCCTCGCGCAACTCGTCGCGCCGCATCATCATCTCGCTATCCCCCACCATTCGCTTGCGCAGGCAGTAGCGGCAGTAGATCGCACACTCCGATGTCACGCAGAAGGCGACGCGGTCGGGGTAGTTGTGGATGAGGTTCTTGACGGGCGAGTGCGCGACTTCCTCCAACGGGTCCTCGACGCCGACGATGTCGGGGCGCAGCTCGTGCATCGTCGGCACGACCTGCCGCCGGATCGGGCAGTCGGGGTCGTGCGGGTCGATGAGGCTCGCGTAGTGCGGCGTGATCGTCCAGCGGAAGATGCCGCGCGTGGCCTCGATGGCGGCGCGCTCGTCGTCGGTCGGCGTGATCCAGCGCTCCAGGGCGGCCTCGTCGTGGATGCGGCTGCGCATCTGCCAGCGCCAGTCGGCCCACTCGGGCGCGTGTCGGTCGTCGGGAACGGCAGCAGGCATCGGCGGGGCAGGGCGGGGAGTCGTTGCCAGCGAACGTGCCGGGTGTGGTGGCGCTCCACCGCTCCGGCGAAGCGCGGGCCAAATCCACCTCACACCGAGGCTCGCTCCCGAGTGGCGCTCAGCGCAACACCACCCGAAGCGTCTGCGCAGGCTGGCCCGAATGGTAGACGCGCAGGACGTAAATACCCGGCGAGAGTCCGTTGCGCGGGACCGTGGTTTCGCCCTCCGGCAGGGACCCTCGGGCAACGACCGCACCGAGAATGGAGACGAGGTCGTAGCGCAGCACGTCGGGTGACGTAGAGCGCACGACGAGGTCGCCGGCGGTCGGGTTCGGCGCAACGACGACCGAGGCCGTGCTCAGCGCCGGCGAATCCGCTGACACCGTTCCTTGCGTCGTGAAGGAGCGGGCAGTACTCCAGACCCCGTTCGTCCCGCTCTCGGCCGCCACCGATACGGTGTACACGCGCTGCTGCGTCAGGGGGACCGTGATGGTCGTCTGCGTGGCAGAGACGAGGCTGTCGAGGACGACCGTATTCGAGGAGCGGATGTGGACGCGGTAGCGCTCGGCACCAGCAGAGGCCTGCCATGCTACCGTCACGGGCGAGGGAGTGAACGCGTCCGGTGATAGCAGGACTGGGACGAGAGGGAGCGAAACCGAGAACGGTGCCGGGGGCGAGAAGGCACCGACAGTGGCGCCGGCACGTCCCCGAACCCGCCAGTAATAGGCGCCTGCAGGTACCTCCGCCTTTGCGCGCAGGATGGTCGAGCGTCCGGAGTCGGCGATGGTGGCGAAGGTGGACGTGGACGACACCTGCCAGTCGTAGGCCGTGGCGTCGGGCGCGGCGCTCCACGAGAGCCAGAGCGGAAAGGTCACCGACGCGGCGACGGGCGCCTCCGGAAACGCCAGGAGGCCATTCGCTGGTGCGACGACGAACGAGTCGAGGGCCGAATACGGGCTGTAGATGTACGTCGCGGTCCCCTGAGTCGTCCTGGCGTTCACCCGCCAGTAATAGAGGCCTTCCGACAACGTCGGGGTGGTCACCGTTGGGCTCCCATGGGAGGCTTGGCTACTCCACACGGTGGTGGCAAAGGTGCGCGAGCGCGATACCGTTGCGGTGTACAGCAGGCTTGGTAGCGCCGGAAGGTCATCCCAGATCAGGGTGACCGGTGCCGTGACCTGGCGGCCGCGGAACTGCGTGAGGGTCAGCGGCGGCAGCTGGGGCTCGAAGGTGCTCGCGGTAGACCATGCACCGGCTCGCCCATCGGCGCCACGGCTTCGCACACGCCACGCCCACCGACTCCATTGGATGAGGCTGAAGGGCAGGGTGAGGGTGGTATCGGTCGTAGACCCCGCGACGGGGGGATGTAGAGGAAGGACCGATTCAGGCGCGATGGTATAGTAGGCGAGACTGACGTCGTACGACACCGCGCCGGGCACACGTCTCCAGGTCAGTGTCGCGTTCGGGATGTTCACAAAGCCACCCAGAGGCGACACCTGCGTCGGTGCGGGGGAGAGACCCGGAGCGTCCTTCAGATTCAGGAGATACGGACCGCCACCGAATGTCCCATGAGAAAGAATGTATTGGTAGTAGACCGCGACCTCTGTCGAGCCCGTAAGAAGGAGGGGACCAGGGGAGGGGGAGGCCAACAACCCAAGGGCATATATGGGTTGTGCAACAGGCCATGGCCCATACGTCTGTCCATCCGGCGTAACGCCCTGCAGGCCTAGAGCATCCTTCTTCGGACTCGGGAATGGCGTCGTCATCCACGTGGTGCCGTCACCGAACACGCGCGCATAGTGAGGGTCTCGGAGCCGTTCGAGCTGCGAGGGAGTGGTAAAAACCCCTGGGAGCGATACGGGGGCGTGAAGCGGCCTCCCCGTCGGGTTGAACGCGCTCACCGTGAAGACGCCCGGCGTCCACGTATGCACGCGAGCGTTGCCGCCAGCATCAAGATGTAAGCGGCCATATGCCCCGCCTGGCACCGCTGCCCGGCCGGCATCGCCGTAGTCGGTGCGGATCTCGCCCGCCGTGGTGATGCGGGAGACGAACGCCCCGGCAGTCCCGACGCACGCCACGAGCGCGCCGTCAGGCTGGACAACCAGATCGTGCGGGCGGGTGCCAGTCGAGCAGACGGTCGCTGCTGGCTGCGACGCAAATTCGGTGTCGAGTTGGCCGTTCGGCGTATAGCGTGCCAGGCGTTCGCCGAGCACGTAGAGGTGTCCGGAGGGGGCCTCGTGAAGTCGCGTGTTTCCGGGTCCAACGGTCAGCACGCCGCGGGACGCATACAGCGTGTCGATGGAGCCCGATGCCGTATACCGCGTAACCCTTCCCGACGTCGTTCCGCCCTCGAGTGCGTAGGCTCCGCCGCTGTGAGCGGCTTCGGCGTCGATTGGCGAGAGGGATACGCGCACACTCGCCGCCCCGAACTCAAGGGTGATCCAGGGATAGTTGGACGGATCGGAGGTTGCGTAGATCTTGACCGTTCCGGCAGGCGACGTCTTGACCTGCTTCAGATAGGTCGATTGCCCGGCGGCCACCAAGGGAATCAGGGTCGTAAGGACGAACATCAGCGCGACGAGCCCTGGCAGGTGGTGACGATGCACAACGGTTGCGGAGGAGATCATCGGTGAGCTAAAGGGCGTGAGCCAGTATCGTCTAGAAATGACAACGACCACAGTCGTTCGTTTCGTTCCGCATAGAGCCGCCGGTTGGAAGGAGGCCGCCACGACCCCATGAACACCGGAGTCAGCCCCGTAGGGCAATCTGAGTCTCCTGTTCCACTCCACGCCTGTCACACAGGTCGCACCCTTCAGGGCCTTGTCGGGGGTAGCGGCGCGCATCGGCGCGAGGGGACAGGGACCGGACGAAGCGCGCGGCGGCGGGCGCGCGTTCCGCCGGACGGGCGAAGCGGGGGCCAAATCGACGGCGCACAGGCCCGTTGATCGTTGGTTGTCGATGGCGGGTTGCTCGTGGTGGATCGTGGATCGAAATTCAGAAACGCTCCGCACCCTCGACCAACGACCAACGAAACGTCACCACGCCTCGCCCGCCAGGATCCACCCGGCCCAGTTCACCGGCGCCGGGTACGAGGCGGCGACGTCGGCCTGGGCGCGGCGCAGGGCCTCGCCGGGCGCCGCGCCGTCGCGCCAGAGGGCGCCGTAGAAGCGCTCCATCAGGCGCGCCGTCGCGGCGTCGGGGACGGGCCAGAGGCTCATGAGCAGCGTCCGCGCGCCCGCCGTCACGAAGCTCGCGCGCAGGCCCATCACGCCCTGCCCGGTGATCTCGCGCCCGCGCCCGGTCTCGCACGCGCTCAGCACGACGAGCCGCGCGGCGGAGAGGTCGACGCCGACGAACTCCTCCGCGGTCACGAATCCCTGCGCCTGCGAGGCGGCCGTGGAGGCAGCGCCGAGCGTGTTGGCGCCTGCGAAGGCGAGGCCGGATTCGAGGAGAGGCATCCGCGTCGTCGCCTCGGGGCCTGAATCGCGGCGCCCGGCGAAGGGCTTGACGGTGCGCGTCGCGGCGTAGTCGCCCGGCGGCGTCGCGGCGAAGGTGCCGTGCGTGGCGAGATGGACGTAGGCCGCGCCGGGCATCCGCGCCAGCACGCGGTCGCCGCTCGCCGCCGCGCCCGTCAACTCGACGTGCGCCGCCGACGGGTAGGCCGCACGGAAGAGCCGGTCGACGGCGTCGATCTCGTCGCGCGTGCCGGGCAGCGGCGCGAACGGCACCCCGTCGCCCCCGAACGCCACATCGCCGACGAGCAGGAGGGCGCCGCTGGCTGCATCGGTCGAGGGCGTGCGGTCCGACTGCGTACGGCGGAGCTGGGCGAGGTCGCGGGGGCTGTCGAGCGTTGTGAGGGCGAAGGGGCGGCGCGGGTCGCGCGCGAGGACGTCGAAGGGCAGGCGGGCGAGCTGGCCGTCGGGCGAGAGCCAGAGGCGGTGGATGCCGCCGGGAATCGTCTCGGCGAGGGGCCACCAGAGGCGCTTGCGCAGCGTCCGCGTCTCCTCCGCCGCCGATCCGCCGCGCCGCACCGCGTCGCGCCACGCATCGACGAACGCATCGAGGGTGTCGGCGCGCCCGATGTCGACGAGCCGCACGGGCACACCGGGCACGACGACGGCGGCGATGTAGTGGTAGTCGGGCGCGCTCATGTTCTGCGGGTCGCGGGCGACGCGGTAGAGGTCCAGCATCGCCTCGCCGTCGCGCAGCATCGACCGCACGTCCACCCCGGCCCCGAGCGGGTCGTCGAGGCGCACGGCGGCGCCTGCGGTCAGGCGACGCTCGGCGGTCTCGCGCTGGCTGACGAGGCGCGTGAGGCGGCCCTGCCAGGCGGCGGTGGTCGTCGAATCGGCGCGTGCGGCGGGACGGGCGAGGAGGTGGGCGGCGAGGGCGCGGCGGGCGTCGGCGAGGGCGAGGGCGGCAGGGCCGCCGGTGCGGGCGAGATCGGCCTGGAAGCGGAGCGAGCGCAGGAGCAGGCCCTTGTAGCGGCTCAGGAACGCGTAGGCGCTGTCGGCGGAGGGGCGGCCGCGGGTGAGCCAGACGAGGGTCGTGGCGAGCGAGGCGAGGTCGGTCTCCAGAAACGCCTGCTGCTCGGCCATCGACAGCGCCGGGAGGACGGTGTCGGCCTGCCGGGCGGCCATGCGGGCGGCCTCGAAGGCGAGCGCGCGGGACGCGGCGGGGTCGGTGCGGGCGTTCGCCGAGGCGGCGTTGATGCGCATCGCCAGCTCCGTCCGGCCTCCGCCGCCGTGCGCGTCGATGCCCGCGAGGGCCTGCCGCATGTCCGCCGCCGCGCCCTCGCGGTCTCCTGCGGCGCGCAGCACGAGCGAGCGGTTGTTGTAGAGCGACGGAAGCGACGGGTCGTTCGGGTGCGTGCGCGCCATCACCGGGATCACGGCGTCGAGGAGCGCGCGGGCGGCGGGGAGGTCGTTCTGGCGGCGCCGCACTTCGGCGAGCGCGCCGAGGGAGGTGAGGCGCTGCAGGTAGTCGGGGGCGGTGCGGGCGTCGTAGATGGCGACGGCGCCCTCGAAGGCGTCGGCGGCGGCGGCGAGGCGGTCGGTGTTGAGGAGCACGCCGCCGAGCGTGGTGAGGCCGTCGGCTTCGAGGAGGCTGCCCGCGCCGGTGATCTCGCGCGCGAGGCCGACCATCCGCCGCGCGGCGGCCTCGGCGGTGGCGAGGTCGTTCTGGGCGCTCAGGGCACGCGAGACGTCGCGGAGCAGGACGATGAGCGACGGGTCGCGCTGCCCGGCGGCGATGAGGCGCTCCAGGCTCGCCATCGCCTCGTCGACGAGCGGGCGGGCCTCGGCGTAGCGCTCGCGGGCGCTGTAGAGTTCGATGAGGTCGCGGAGGCTGCGCAGCGTCTCGACCGAGGCGTCGCCGTAGAGCTGCCGCCGAACGGCGAGGGCGGTGCGGTAGGCGGCTTCGGCGGCGTCGGTGTCGCCCTCGCGGAGGGCGAGAATGCCGACGAGCGTCCCCCACGGCGCCCGCACCTCGCCAGGCGTGGCCGGGTCCCCGATGCGGGCGTTCCACTCCGCCACGTGCGCGCGCAGTTCGTCGCGCCGGTCGACGTTGAAGAGCGCCATCCCGACCGAGACGGCGGCGAGGTACGTCGCGGGGGTGTCGGCGCCGACTTCGCGCAGGTGCGTGTCGAGGACGGAGCGGGCGAGGGCGAGGGCTTCGGCCGTCTCGCCGGTTTCGCCGAGGAGCTTGGCGAGCGCCTGTTCGGTGAGCGCGCGGTCGAGCGGCTGCACGTCGGGATTGGCGCGCTCGCGGGCGAGGAGCGCGCGCTGCGCGGCGATGGCCTCGCGCGTGCGCCCGAGCGCGCCGAGCACGAGCGCCCGGCGGTAGAGCAGCGTCCGCACGACCGCATCGGCCAACCGCGACGTATCGGCGGCGACGGCGTCGAGGATGACGAGGGCGTCGGTGGCGCCTCCGCGCGCGGTCAGCCCCTCGGCCACGGCGAGGCGAAGCGAGGCGACGTCGGGGTCGCCGCCGAAGAGGCGCACGTAGGCGGCGTCGGCGCGGCGCAGGAGCGCGGTGGCGCTGTCGGCGGGCGTCGCGGCGCCGAGGGCGTGAACGATGTCGGCCTGGGCGTCGAGAAAGGGGCGCAGGGCGGCGCATCCGCCGCTCGCGGCGAGGTCGAGGACGCGGCGCGTGGCGCTGCCCGCCTCGGCGGCGTCGGGGGCGGAGGGCGAGCGGTGCAGGGGGCGGCGGCGGAGGCGGCCGTGTGCGGCACTCGGGCGCGTGACGCCGCTCGCGGTGAGCGTCTGGCCGGCGGGGCCGAGGCGCCGTGCGCCGCAGACGATCTTGGCGGCGACGAGCGCCTGCCCGTTGCGCGCGGCGAGGGCGAGCGGCGTGAGGCCGCCGTCGGTGGTGCGCGGGCCGAGGGGCACGCGGGCGGCGAGAAGCGTGTCGGCGAGGCCGTCGGCGCCGTCGCGGGCAGCGATGTGGAGGGCCGTCCAGCCGTCGGACGCGACCGTTGCCGGGTCGGCGCCGAGGGCGACGAGCGCGCGCGTCGGGGCGAGGTGGCCGCGCAGGAGCGCGAGGCCGAGCGCCGTCACGCCGTCGGTGGTGGTGGCGCCGACGGGCACGCCGAGGGCGGCGAGGCGCGGGATGAGCGCGGCGCCCTCGGGCGTCGCGGCGGCGTAGTGGAGGGCGGTCCAGCCGAGGGTGTTGCGGTGGAGCGGGTCGGCGCCGCGCGCGAGCAGGCGTTCGGCGAGGGCGACGTGGCCGCTGCCGAGGGCAAGCTGGAAGGCGGTCTCGTCGTTCTCGCCCATCGCATCGACCGGCGCTCCGGCGCCCAGGAGATGCTCGACGGCCCCGGCGGCGCCGGCCCCAGCGGCGGTGAACAGTTGCAGCGCAGGCGTCATCGACGAGGGCGCGGCGCGGCCGAGGAGCCACATCGCCGTCGAGTCCTGTCCTTGTTGGAGGGCGAGGTCGAGCGGCGGCAAGGTGCCGCCGAGCGTGGTGCCGGTGAGCGAGGCACCGCGGTCGGCGAGGTACTGCACGACGGCGAGGCGTCCGTTGGCGGCAGCGGACTGCAGCGGCGTCCACCCGGTCGCGCCGGTGAGGTCCTGCTCGGGCGCGTCGATGGGCAGGCGGCAGCGTGCGATGAGCGTTTTGAGGAGCGTCAGGTGCCCCTCGGCGGCGGCGGCGGCGAGGAGGCTGCCGTAGAAGCCCGTGCGGCCGGGCCGGTAGAAGGCCCCGCGGCGGCAATCGGCGCCCGCGGCGAGGAGCGCGGCGGCGGCCCCCTCGCGCCCGAAGACGGTCGCGAGCATCAGCGCCGACGCCCCCGACGTGTCGGTGGCGGCGACGCGCGCCCCGGCGGCGAGGGCGGCGCGGAGGCCGGGCAGGTCGCCCGCTCGGGCGGCGCGCAGCAGGAGCGTGTCGGGTGTCTGCGCGGCGGCACCGGGCACGGCGGCGGCGAGCATCAGGCCGAGGGCGAGGACGAGGCGGCGGATCGGAGACACGGTCGGGGAGGGAGGTGGCGGGGGAGATCCCCAAGCGTAGGCGCCCGACCGGCCAAAAGCAATCGCCCAATAGGGGGATGTCGCACGCTCCATCCCCAACGCACCGGTGTCGCCCCGTTCCGGCAGACGCACGGGTCGTTTCGAGGCTGCGCAGGTTCGCCGGCCCCGCAGTCGCACAAGAGGTCTCCTGTCTGAGCGCACCCACGCTCGTGCGCGCCTGTTCGGCCCCGATCGCTGATCGCACCCACACCCGCAAGGCGCGGCCCGGCACCGCCCGCCGCGAGTGCTCCGGAGGGGGGAGGCTCCCCGGACGGAGGAGGGTGCGTCGGCGCCGACCGTCCAGTCTCTACCGATTCGGTCCACGTTTGCAAACGCAAAGGCCCGGCCTCCCGTGACGGGAGACCGGGCCCTGTCCGGAGCGTCACGAAGAGGCGAGACGCTCCGGAAGGCTCAGCGCGCCACGACGAAGCGCTGCGGCGTGCTCGCCAGCACCACGTACACGCCCGGCGCCAATTCCGAGACGCTGAGCGCCTCACCCGGCATCGCGCGTGCCACGACGCGACCGAGCACATCGACCACATCGGCCATCGCCGTGAGGCCCTCGATCCGCACGCTCGTGCGCGCCGGGTTCGGGAAGATGCGAAGGCCATTGCTGGCGATCTCCACCTCGACGCTCGCCGAGAGCGTCGCCGTGCCGTCGAGGTCGATCTGGCGCAGGCGGAAGGCGTGGCGGCCCGGGCGCGAGGCCCGCGACGGTGCGCGTGTAGGTGTGCGCCTCGCTCGTGGTGCCACGCCCGGAGACGAAGGCGACCTCCTGCCACGCGGCCCGTGCGAAGGGCCTCGATGGAGAAGCCGGCGTTGTTGGTCTCGGAGGCGGTCGTCCACGTCAGGAGCGCGCTGGAGCCATCGGCGGCGCCGGTGAAGGACACGAGTTCGACAGGCAGGAACGGCAGGGTGGCCGCGTTGCGGGGCACGCTCGGATTGAGCGCCCCGAAGTCGTTCGAGTTGTTGTCGGTGTCGAGCGTGCCCGAGTTCAGGCGCGACCGGCTCGCATTGGCTGGCGGCGCCGTCGTCACGATCGTCTCCACGAACGCGTTGGTGGCCGTGCCGTAGCCGACGCCGTCGACGAGCGCGCCTGTGTCAGCGGCGCCGTTGCGGATGGCCAGCCCGCCACCGGTGGCGGAGAAACTGCCCGTCGCGCCGTTGTTGAAGGTCGCGTTGGCCGCGATGGGATCGTCGTAGCCGGTCGCGTGCGCGACGAGGTAGTAGCCGCCCGAGGGGACGATCGTGCTCGTGGAGAAAGCGATCACCGTCACATCGTTTACCCCCGCAGCCTCGCGGTAGACGATGCGGTATCCGCTGAGGTCGATGGGCGCGGACGAGATGTTGTGGATCTCGACGAACTCGTCGGCCGATGGTGTCGCGCCGCTGCCGGCCACCTGGAACTGCGAGATGACGAGCGTGGAGCTCACGCCTGGGGCCGACGCGGGCCGGGTGATCGTGTTCTTGTCCAGCGTCACTGCCGTCTGCGTAAGGGCGCGGCCGGTGAGCGAAGCGCCGGCCCCCATGTTGATCGCGGTCTGGGCGAGCAGGATGCCCTCGAGGTGCGAGCCCAGGCCCATGTTGACGGTGCTGGCGGTCTGCCAGAAGACATTGCGTGCCTGCGCACCTCCGATGAGGGTCATGTTGACGTTGGCGGCGATCTCGACGCTGCCGGCGATCTGGAAGATCCAGACGTCGTTGGGGCCACCGCTGAGGGCGAAGTCGGTTGTTGCCGAGACCGAACCGCCCCACTTGTAGAGGCCCGGCACGAGCACCTTGCTGCCGAGAGCGCCGGCGTAGAGATCGGTGAAGTCGGGGGCGGGACGCCCGGCAGCATCGGTGTACGCCGTCTCCATGTCCCCGACCGCCGTGGTCAGGTTGGTGGGCGTGGGAGCCGCCATGTCGGCGGCGTAGACGCGTCCGGCCACCTGCGGGGAGGTGGCGTAGCCGGTCGCGTCGGTGAGGTTGAACCCCGTGATGGCCGATGTCGCGATCGGGCTCACGCCAACGTCGCCGGTGATGGCCGAGGTGGGGACGTTGGTGACCCCCGTCTTGGCGAATATGGCGTACTGACCGGCGGTGCGGAGGTTGACGGGTGCGGGTCCCAACTGGGCCTGTGCCGCCGGGGCGATCAGCAGTGCGGTGAGTGAGAGGAGAGTAGCGGTGGTGCGGAGCATTGCGTCTGGTGTGAACGGTCGAGGGGCATGCGGCCAAGGTAGCAGATCCTGTGGCTATGTAACGGAAAATCTGTGATTTATGCCGCGACGCCTTGGCGCTTTTTGGCCCGTACTGCCCCACGCACTGCGCTCGATGAGCCACACAAGATGATTTGCATGAACATGGATTCTGCGCGTGGAGAAACACGCCGGAATACGCAGAGGCAGCCGCCCTCGACAGGCGTGGCCGCGAGGAGTCCGGGGGCGGTGCCTTGCCCGGTACCGCACGCCGCGTCCACGCGACTCGCCGGTGACGACCGTGGCCGCTTCGCCCGTGGGACCGGCGCGGGGCCATCCCCGCGGATTGGCGTCCATGAACCGCTTTCTCCTCCATCCCACACCCGCGGAGCCCCTCGGGAGCATCGGCGAAGGCACCGTCCTGCTCGGCAGCAGCCCGCGGCACGGCTTCGTGAACGCCTCGGGCAAGCTGACGAGTCGGCTCATCGGCCAACGGCTCGCCGCCCTCTCGCGCGTGGCCACCGACGTGCAGGCGGCCGCGCCCGTCGCCTTCAGCGAGCGGACCGGCGAACCGGGGTGCCCGCGCCACCGCGCATCGTCCGCGCCCGCGGTCACACCACAGTGCCGGGTTCGGGGATGACGACGGGGCCGCGGTAGCCGAAGACGGTCTGGATGAGCCGGACGAGCCATGCCGACTGCTTCGAGACGATCCACTGGTCCGCCGCACGCCGCGCGCCGAGGGCGTAGGTCGGGTAGGCGAAGATCGCGGACGAGATCGAGCGCAGCGGAATCCCGTTGGCGATGGCGAGCGAGAACACGCCGACGATCTCGCCCGCGCGCGCACCGAGCACCGACGCGCCGTAGAGCTTGCCGTCGAACGAGCGGGCGTGGACGACGATCTCGCCCGCTGTCGCGTCCTCGGTGATGGCGCGGTCGAGGCGGGCGTAGGGGAAGCGGTACGTCTCGAAGGCCGTCCCGCGCTCGCGCAGCGTTTCCGCGGTCTCGCCGACGTGCCCGAGTTCGGGCGCCGTGTACGTCACCCACGGCAACTGGCCGCGCGAGGTGCCGACCGGGAAGAGCAGGAGGGCGTTCTGGACGGCGATGCGCGCCGTGTGCTCGGCCCAGTGCGTGAAGGCCGGCCCGCCGGTCACGTCGCCCGCCGCGAAGATGTGCGAGGCCGACGTGCGCCCGCGCCGGTCGACCTCGATGCCGCCCGTCTTCGTCACCGTCACGCCCGCCGCGCTGAGGCCCAGCCCGTCGGTGCGCGGACGGCGCCCGGCGGCGATGAGGAGCGCGTCGGCGTCGAGCGTTTCGCCGCTTTTGAGGGTCACGCGGACGCCGCTGCCCTCGCGGTCGACGCGGGCGATCTCGACGCCGAGGCGGATGACGAGTCCGTCGGATTCGAGGCGTTTGCGGAGCGCGTCGGCGAGGTCGGGGTCGTCGTGCGGGAGGAACCGGTCGGAGTGGTCGAGGAGCGTCGCGCTGCCGCCGAGGCCGACGAGCGCCTGCCCGAGTTCGGCCCCGATCGGCCCGGCGCCGACGACGAGCGTGCGTTCAGGCAAGGTCTCCTGCTCGAAAAATGTGGCGTGCGTGAGGTAGGGCGTCGCGTCGAGGCCCGGAATCTTCGGCACCGACGCCTCGCTGCCGGTGGCGATGAGCGCCTTGCGGAACGTCACCTGCCGCACATCGCCGCCCTCCGACGTCAGGCGGAGCGTGTGCGGGTCCTCGAAGACCGCGTCGGCGGCGGTCGTCTCGACGCCGTGCGCCTCGATGCGCTCGGGGGCGTCGGCCTCGTCGTAGACGTGCTGGCGCACCGCGCGGATGTGGCCCATCACGGCGGCGGTGTCGATCTCCGGCGCGTGCCCGGCGACGCCTGCCGTGCCCGCGCGGGCCGTTGCGGCGACGTGGGCGGCGTGCAGGAGCGTCTTCGACGGGATGCAGCCCGTCCACGTGCAGTCGCCCCCGAGCCGGTCGCGCTCGACGAGCAGCGTTTTGGCGCCGAGGCTGGCGCCGAGTCCCGATCCGGTCAGCCCGGCCGCGCCGCCGCCGATCACCACGAGGTCGTAGTCGAAGCGCGAGGGTCTGGGCATCGGGGCAGGGATCGAGTGTCCGCCCAAGGTACCCGCCCTGCCCGGCGCCGACCGTGACGCATCGGCTACCGCACCGGCGCGGGGCGCTCCGGTTCGCCGGCGGATGCGGGTGGCGCGGTGCGTTCGTGCGATCTTGCGGGTTTCCCTTCTGGAATGACCGTCTCGTCCTACCGCGAACTCCCCCCTGCGCCCGACCTGAGCGATGTCGTGCTTGCGGGCTGGAGCTTCAGTGGGCCACCGGAGGCGCCGCTGCGGCACACCGTCCCCCCCGACGGGTGCGTGTCGGTCGTCTGGACGCCGTCCGGGCTGGTCGTCATGGGGCCGCGCGTGGCGGCGTTCGTGCTGGACCTGCCCGCTGCCGCCCGCGTGCCTGGCGTGCGCCTCTGGCCCGACGCCGCGCGGGCGGTGCTCGGCGTCTCGGGCGCGGCGCTGCGCGACGTGGTGGGGCCACTGGACGTCGTGGCTCCGGCAGCGGCGGTCTCGTGGGGAGCTGACGGCTTCAGCGCCGCGCCCGACCGCTCGGCCCTCGACGTGGGCGTGCGGGCCGCTGTGGTGGCCATCGTGCGCGCGGGCGGGCAGGCGCCGGTGGCGTCCATCGCGCGCGAGGTGGGGTGGAGCGTGCGGACGCTCGAACGGCGCTTCGGCGAGGCGGTCGGCCTCTCGCCCAAGGCGTTCGCACGCATCCGGCGCTTCCGCCACGCCCTCACCGACATCGCGGGCAACCGCCTGCCCTCGTGGGCACGCGTGGCGGCGGAGGCGGGCTACGCCGATCAGGCCCACCTCACGCGCGAGGTGCGGGCGCTCACGGGGACGTCGCCTGGAGACGTGGGGCGGTATTTCGCCACCATCGCGCACGTGGACGTGACGCCCTGACGGCGTCTGTCGCATTCGTACAAGCCAGCGGCGATGCCGGGGCGGTAGGTTGGGCGTCTCCCTCTTCTCTGCCGCCATGCGCCTCCTTCTGCTCCTCGGGTTTCTCCTGCCCGTAGCCGTCCACGCCCAGCCTCTCGCTCGTCCCGACTCCGCCTTCGCGATGCTGCTCGGCACGTGGAGTGGCGAGGCGCGCCCCCGCACCGCACGCGGGGAGATGCGCATCTTCCAGACCGAATCGGTGCGCGCGGCGGTCGGGGGGAATGCCCTCATCATCGAAGGGCGCGGCTACCGCCTGACCGATGGCGGCGTGCCCGAGCCGATGCCCGCCTTCCAGGCGTTCGGGATGCTCGTGCGGACGCCCGATGGCTACCGGATGCACTCTGTCACCAACGAGGGAAGGTCCACGACCGCCGTCGTAGAGCCGCAGCCCGGCGGATTCGACTGGTGGTTCGACGTGCCCGGCGGCGGCCGCGTGCGCTACGAGATTCGCGTTCGCGCCGATGGTGCCTGGCACGAAACCGGCACCTACGCACCGCCCGGCGGCGCGCAGGCGTTTCCGAATTTCGAGATGACCGTCTGGCCATCCGTCCGCTGAGAGGCAGGCCCGCGCGCGGCCCTTCGACTCCGCTCAGGGACCGTCCTTCCGGCGCTCCGTCACGGGTCGCGGCGGGTCACGCGTCCCGTCGTCGGCGTCGTCTTCGCCCTCCACCACGTCGCCGGTGTCGCCGTCGGGGTCGAGGGAGGCGAGGGCGTCGAGGTCGAGGGTCTCGTCGTCGGCGTAGATGCTGCGGGCGAGTTCGTCGCGGAGGAAGCGCGCGGTGGGGCTGTCGGCGGTGGCCATCGCCTCGGGCGTGCCCGCGAAGAGGATCTGCCCGCCGCCCGCGCCGCCCGCCGGGCCGAGGTCGATCACGTGGTCGGCGACCTTCACGACGTCGAGGTTGTGCTCGATCACGAGGACCGTGTTGCCCTTCGCCACGAGGGCGCGGAGCACGATCATCAGGTGGCGCACGTCCTCGAAGTGCAGGCCTGTCGTCGGCTCGTCGAGGATGTAGAGCGTCTGCCCGGTGCCGGGGCGCGAGAGCTCCTTGGCGAGCTTGATGCGCTGCGCCTCGCCGCCCGAGAGCGTCGTCGCCTGCTGCCCGAGCCGCACGTAGCCGAGCCCGACGGACACGAGCGTTCGCAGCGTCCGCGCGATCCGCGGGACGGGCTCGAAGAAGGCGAGGGCGTCTTCCACCGTCATCTCCAAGACATCCGCAATGTTGGCACCCTTGTAGCGCACTTCGAGCGTTTCGGCGTTGTACCGGCGTCCCTTGCACGTCTCGCACACCACGTACACGTCGGGAAGGAAGTTCATCTCCAGCTTCATCAGGCCCGCGCCCTTGCACGTCTCGCAGCGCCCGCCCTTGACGTTGAACGAAAACCGTCCGGGCTTGTAGCCGCGGATCTTCGACTCGGGGAGGATGGCGAAAAGGTCGCGGACGTGGCCGTAGAGGCCGGTGTACGTCGCCGGGTTCGAACGCGGCGTCCGCCCGATCGGGCTCTGGTCGATGTCGATGACCTTGTCGATGGCCTCCAATCCCTCGATCTCGCGGTACGGGAGCGCCACCGTCTGCGCCTTGTGGAAGTGCTGCGCGAGGATCGGGTAGAGCGTCTGGTTCACCAAGCTCGACTTGCCGCTCCCCGACACGCCGGTGACGGCGGTGAGCGTGCCGAGGGGCACGGTGAGGGTGTCGCCGCGCAGGTTGTGGCCGGTCGCGCCGGTGAGCACGAGCGATTTGCCCGATCCCTCCAGACGCCGCGTCGGCATCGGGCACGTGGCGCGTGCCGCCGAGGTAGGCGAGCGTCAGGCTCTCGCGCGGCGTGCCGTCCGGGCCGACGACGGCTTCGAGCGCGCCCTGCGGGCCTTCGGCGACGATGAGGCCGCCGTGTTCGCCCGCGCCCGGTCCCATGTCGACGACGTGGTCGGCCGCCTCGATCATCTCGCGGTCGTGCTCGACGACGAGCACCGAGTTGCCGAGGTCGCGCAGGCGGCGGAGGCTGCCGATCAGGCGCGCGTTGTCGCGCGGGTGCAGGCCGATCGACGGTTCGTCCAAGACGTAGAGGACGCCGGTGAGCTGCGTGCCGATCTGCGTGGCGAGGCGGATGCGCTGCGACTCGCCGCCGGAGAGCGTCCGCGCGGCGCGGTCGAGCGTGAGGTACTCGACGCCGACGCCGATCATGAAGTCGAGGCGCTCGCGGATCTCCTTGACGATGGGCGCCGCGATCACTGCCTGCCGCGTCGTGAGCGCCGCCGGTTCGGCGGCCGGCGCCGTCCCCTCCACTCTCGCCGAAGCTGAGGGTCTCGAAGAAGGCGCGGAGGGCGGTCAGGTCCATCTGGACGAGGTCGGCGATGTTCTTGCCGCCGACGCGGTACGAGAGCGCCTCGGGCTTCAACCGTCCGCCGTGGCAGGCCGCGCACGGGAGCGGGCGCATGAACGCCTCGGCCCACTTGCGCTGGCTCGGCGCGGTCGCGTTGTCGAACGTGTGCTGGATGTGCCCGAAAATGCCGGTGAAGCGGTGCTCGTAGGTCACCTCGCGGCCCTTGTACTTGTAGGTCACCGCGAACGGCGTGTCGCCCGCGCCCTCCATCAGAACGCGGCGCTGCGCGGCGTCGAGGTCGTCGATGGCGGTCTCGAAGGTGAAGCCGAGCGTGTCAGCGACGGCTTTGAGCTGCGAGAAGATCCACACGTCGCGCGGCTTGCCGAGGGGCACGAGGGCGCCGCGGGCAATGCTCTTCGAGGCGTCCGGTACGATGAGCGACGGGTCGAGGGCGCGGCGGCTGCCGAGCCCGTCGCAGAGCGGGCAGGCGCCGTAGGGGCTGTTGAAGGAGAAGGTGTTCGGCGAGGGCTCGTCGTAGCTCAGGCCGGATTCCGGGTCGACGAGGTGCCGCGAGAGCAGGATGTCGCGCGCCGCGGCCTTCGTCGCCGCCACGCCGATCGGGCCGGGCGTCCCTTCGGGCAGGTGCGCGATGCACGCCCCCTCGCCGAGCGACAGCGCCGTCTCCACCGACGCCGCCACGCGCGAGCGCATCGTGCCGGTCTCGGGCTCGTCGCCGTCCTCGTCGGCGCCCTCCACGCGCGGCGGATCGGGGCGGATGACGAGGCGGTCGACGACGACTTCGATGTCGTGCGTCTTGTAGCGGTCGAGCTTCATCCCGTCCTTGATCTCGCGCAGCTCGCCGTCGACGCGGACGCGCTCGAAGCCCTGCCGCGCGATCTGCTCGAACAGCTCGCGGTAGTGCCCCTTGCGGCCCTTGATGACCGGCGCGAGCAGGATCACCTTCGTCCCCTCGGGCAGGCCCGCGATGGCGTCGATGATCTCATCGTCCGACTGCTTGCGCATCGGCGCCCCGGTCGTGTACGAAAACGCCTCGCCCGCGCGGGCGTAGAGCAGGCGCAGGAAGTCGTAGATCTCGGTGACCGTGCCGACGGTGGAGCGCGGGTTGCGGCTCACCGTCTTCTGCTCGATCGCGATGACCGGCGAGAGGCCGTCGACGTGGTCGACGTCGGGCCGCTCCATCATGCCGAGGAACTGCCGCGCGTAGGCGCTGAGCGATTCCATGAAGCGCCGCTGCCCCTCGGCGTAGATCGTGTCGAAGGCCAGCGACGATTTGCCGGACCCCGAGAGGCCGGTGATGACCACGAGCGCATCGCGCGGCACGTCGAGATCGACGTTGCGGAGGTTGTGGACGCGGGCGCCGCGCACCGAGATGCGGTCGGCATCGGGGAGCGCGAACGCGATGTCGGCGGACGGGGTGAGGGGCGAGGCGGCGAGCGGTGCGGCGTCGGAAACGGGGGAGGCGGAAGCCATCGGGCGGGCAGCGGGTCAGCGGCGGGTCAACCGCGCGCCAACGGCAGGGCAGGGGGGCCGTTCCTCTGCCGCACACAGGTTCGCACACGGTCGGGGGGGATGTGCCGGCCGGGCGCGGTACGGAATCGCCGGTTCGTTCGTGCATCCGAAGGGAGCGGTAGGGGCGGGTCTTGACCCGCCCCGTTGCACCCCACCGTCCCGGCGACACCACGCGACCCGCACCCGCCACACGCACCGCCCGTCGTCCGATCCCGTATGGGCGGTGGCCGTAGGGGCACGACAGTTCGTGCCCCTACGTGTGGCCTGCCACGATGCGCGACCGTCGCCGTGCCATGCCGCCGCCTTTCCCCTGCAACCCCCGCCCCCGCCCCCGCGTGGATGCGGCCCCGATTCCCCGCCGACCCGCGATGCCGACCGCCCTCCCGCCCTACCTCGACCGCCCCGCCTTCGATGCGCTCGTCGCTGCCGCGCTCGCCGAAGACCTCGGACCGGGCGGCGTCGCCTCGGGCGATGTGACGACGCTGGCCACGATCCCCAAACGCACGCAGGCGGAGGCGCGCTTCATCGCCAAGGAAGACGGCGTCGTCGCCGGGCTGTGGGTCGCCGCGCGCGTGTTCGAGGCGGTCGATCCCGGCCTGACGGTCGCCTTCACGGTCGAGGACGGCGCGCGCGTCGCGGCGGGCGAGGTCGTCGGCACGGTGGCGGGGTCGGCGCGGTCGATCCTCGTCGCCGAGCGGCTCGCACTCAACCTCGTGCAGCGGATGTCGGGCATCGCGACGGCCACGCGGGCATTTGTGGATGCGGTGGCGGGGACGGGCTGCCGGGTGCTCGATACGCGCAAGACGGCGCCGGGCCTGCGGGCGCTCGACAAGTGGGCGGTGCTGCTCGGCGGCGGCGCCAACCACCGCGTCGGCCTGTACGACCGCCTGCTCGTCAAGGACAACCACGTCGACGCCGCCGGGGGCGTCCGCGCGGCCCTCGACGCCGCCGTTGCGTGGCGCGACGCGAACGCGCCCGGCCTGCTCGTCGAACTCGAAGTCCGCACGCTCGCCGAGATCGACGCGGCGCTCGCCGCGGGCCTGCCGCGCGCGGGCGGCGCCGACATCCTGCTCCTCGACAACATGGCCCGCCGCACGCCCGACGGTGCGCTCGACGTGTCGCTTCTGCGGGACGCCGTCGCGCGTGTCGGCGGACGGGCGGAGACGGAGGCGTCGGGCAACGTGACGCTCGGCACCGTCCGCGCCATCGCCGAAACCGGCGTCGATTACGTGTCGTCGGGTGCGCTCACGCACTCGGTTCGCGCGCTCGACGTGTCGCTGAAGATCGTCCTGCGCTGACGCCTGAATGCAGCGACGCCCCGGCGGTGAAGGACCGTCGGGGCGTCGTGTGCGCGGGCGTGGCGCCGTCAGTTCTGCGCGGCCGTCGTGTCGGGCGCGGGCGTCTCCGCGCTGGGCGCGGCGGCGCGAGGCGAGACGGTGGGGAGCTCAGCGGCGGTCTGGGCATCGCGTTCGGCGCGGGAGGCGCGGCCGAGACGTTCGATGGAGACCGAGCCGTGGCCGCGGCTGACGAGGCCGATGACGCGGGCGGCGGCGTGCGAGAGGTCGAGGATGCGACCCCGCGCGAACGGCCCGCGGTCGTTGACGCGCACGACGACGGACTTGCCGTTGGCCGAGTTCGTCACGCGGAGGCGGGTGCCGAGCGGGAGCGTGCGGTGCGCGGCGGTCATCGCGTTGGGATTGAAGCGTTCGCCCGAGGCCGTCCGGCGCCCGGCAAGTTCGCTGCCGTAGTAGCTCGCTACGCCCGTGGCGAAGGCTGTGCCGCGCTCGGCGCTTGCGGAGGCGTCCGCATCGGCGGTGGCGGTCCCCTCGGCAGCGTCGGCGGCGCGACTGGATGCCGGGGCCGGCGTCGGCGCGGTGAGAATGGCAGCCTCGGCAGGCGCGGGCGTCGCCGTGCCGCGGGTCAGGGCGTCGGCGCGGAGGGCGCGACGGGAGGTGCCGGGATCGAGGTCGGCGGCGGCGACGGATGCGGTCGCGCGGACGGCGGCGACGGGCACGCGGGCCGTCTGCAAGGTCCGCTCGGGGGCGAGCGCGTCGGCGCCGAGCCAGCCTGCGCGGTGCGCGCCCGCTCCCACGACCACGAGTGCGACGACGGCGAATCCGCTTTGCAGACGGCGCGCGGCGGTGAAGCGGCGCGGCGTGTCGAAGGAGGGATGCGAGGTCGCACGGGGGCCGGCGAGGCGGGGGTCGGTCGTCACAAGGAAGTAGCGGTGAGTGATCGTCAAGCGCAAACGATACGGCCCCGCCGTGTGAAGCACCTTCGCTTAACGCCCGCTCGTGTGGGTCATTTGCAACGGACTTGTTACGAAGCGTCGGATAGCTCGCGGTCGTTGGATTCGTTAGAGATGCCTTCACGGGCGAAGGGTGAGGAGGACGTGAAGGCGCCCGCGATTCGGCGGCTCATCACGGGCCAACCGGTGGGGGTGCGCGGGCGACCGTTGGGGGCTGGAACGCGACCCCTCAGCCTCCCCGCCGCGCTCCCGGTCTCTGCGCGCATCTGCCGTCGCCGCCGATCCGCACGCCCGGCGGGGCGTTCGGAGCGCTCTCTTTCGACCCCGATCCACCCGTGACCGACCTCCACACCGTCTACGACGACGCCTACCGCGCCTACGACTTCGGCGAGGGGCACCCCTTCAGCCCGCTCCGGCAGCAGATGCTCGTCGACCTCCTCGCCGCGACGGGCGTCGATGTGGCGGCCTTCACCACGCCCGTGCCCGTCACCGAGGCGGCGGTGCGGGCCGAGCACGACGGCGCGCTCGTCGATGCGGTCGTCGCGGCCTCGCACGGCGCGTGGTCGGATGCGTGGCTCGCGTTCGGGCTTGGCGATGGCGACGTGCCGGTCTTCGCCGGGATGGACGCGGCGACGCGGCGCCTCTGCGGCGGCACCGTCGAGGCCGCTGATGCGGTGGCGAGCGGACGGGCGCGGCGCGCGATCTCGCTCGGCGGGGGCCTCCACCACGCCCACCCGGCGCGCTCGGCGGGCTTCTGCGTCTACAACGACCACGCCCTCGGCATCCGGCGCCTTCGCGCGGCCCGCCTGCGCGTCGCCTACCTCGACATCGACGTCCACCACGGCGACGGCGTCGAGGCGTTCTTCGAGGACGATGCCGACGTGATGACGATCTCGATCCACGAGTCCGGCCGCTCCCTCTACCCCGGCACCGGCGACATCGACGACCGCGGGCGCGGCGCGGCGCTTGGCACCGTCGTCAACGTCCCGCTCGCCCGCGGCACCGCCGACGCCTCGTACCTGGAGGCCTTCGACGCCGTCGTCCCACGCGCGCTCGCGTGGTTTCGGCCCGATGTGCTCGTCGTCGAGGTCGGCGCCGACACGCACCGCTACGACCCGCTCGCGCACCTCGCGCTCTCGTCGCACGCCTTCGAAGCGCTCGCGCGCCGCATCCTCGCCCTCGCCGACGCGCACACCGACGGGCGCCTCGTCGCGACGCTCGGCGGCGGCTACCACATGGACGCGGCTCCTCGGATGTGGGCGATCGTCTGGCACGTCCTCGCCGGTCGTCCCCTTCCCGAGCGCATCCCCGAGGCGTGGCGGGCGGCGTGGCAGCCGCGCGTGCCGGTGCACCTGAGCGAGACCTTCCACGACGCGCCCGCGCGGCCATCGGGCGAGGGCGTCGAGGCGGCCAACCGCGCGACGGTGGCGGCGCTGCTCGCGGGGATGGCGGGCGTGTGGGGCGCGGATGCGGTGCGCGACCGGTAGAGACGCATCGCCGATGCGTCTCTACGCCCCCGGTGGCGATGGCGCCGGCTGCGGGCGCGGTCGGCGGCGCCCCAACTGCAACGCCACTGCGCCATCGGCCGCGTGCCGAATCCTGCGGACGGGCGCGGGGGTTCACCGCCCTTTCTGACGCGCTTCCCTACCTCCCCGTGCACCTCGCCGCCCGGCCCTTCCTCGACCGCCTCCTCGCCCACGACCGGTTCGTCCTCACGACCCACGTGCGCCCGGACGGCGACGCCGTCGGCTCGGCCCTCGCGTTCGCCCGGATGCTGACGGCCCTTGGGCGCACCGCCACCGTCGTCGTCTCCGACCCGGCGCCCGACACGCTCGCCTTCCTCCCCGACGTCGACCGGCTCGTCGTCTACGACCCCGCCGACGCCGCGCAGCAGGCCGTCATCGCCGCCGCGACGGCCCGCGTGCTCCTCGACGGCAACACCGCCGCGCGCACCGGACGGATGGAGTCGATGTGGCGCTCGGGTGACGCCGAGCACTTCCTCGTCGACCACCACACGCATCCGGAGACGTGGTTCGCCGCCGCCTACGCCCGCGAGAGCGCGTCGTCGACTGCCGAACTCGTCGCCGAACTGTTCGCCGAGGCAGGCGTCGCGCTCGATGCCGACGCGGCGACGCTGCTCTACACGGGCCTGATGACCGACACCGGCTCGTTCCGCTTCTCGAACACGACGCCGTCCGTCCACCGCCTCGCCGCCGACCTCCTCGCCGCCGGTGTGAACGTGCCCGCCGTCCACGACGCCGTCTACGACAACCGCCGCCTCGGCGCGCTCCGCCTGCTCGCCCGCGCGCTCGACACCGTCGCCCTCCACCACGGCGGCAAGGTCGCCTCGATGCAGATGCCGGTGCGGATGCTGCGGCAGAGCGACGCGCACACCGACGAGACCGAGGGCTTCGTCAACTACGCGCTCTCGGTCGAGGGCGTCGTGGCGGCCGTGCTCTTCACCGAGACGGCGGCGGGCGTCAAGATGTCGTTCCGCTCCAAGGCCGGCACCGCCGTCAACGGGTGGGCGCGGGCGTTCGGCGGCGGCGGCCACGCGCAGGCGTCGGGTGCGTTCGTGCCGAAGGCCCTCTTCGAGCGCGTCGTGCGGCAGGTGCTCGCCGCCGCGCCCCGTCACCTCGGCCTCGCCGATGCCGACGAGGATGGCGACGCGGGCGAGGGCGACGATGCCGCCCTCCGCGACCTCCTCCGGGAGAAGTTCAACGCCCGCGCCTCCTGAGGCGATGCCTCTCGGGGCGATGCCTCCTGAGGCCGCGTCCACCGCTCTCTCCCCTTCGCCGCCCGGTTTTCCGGCCCCGGCACCCCGATTTCAACACACCCTCCGCCCCTCCATGAAGGTCTCCGTCACCTCGCTTGCCCTCCACGAACTCGACGTCGATCTCGTCGCCGTTTCCCTCACCAGCGAGGCCACGCGCGCCTCACTCGACGCCCTCGCCGACGCCATGGGCGAAGGCTTCCGCCGCGCCATCGACGACTTCGACGGCTCCGAAGAGCGCGTGCTCCTCGTCTACCCCGACCGCGCCCGCAGCAAGCGCTTCCTCCTCGTCGGCCTCGGAGATGCGGCGCGCGTCGATGCGGATTCGCTTCGCCGCGCCGCGGCCCTCGTCTCCGTCGAGGCGCGGAACCTCAAGGCCGAGACCGTCGCCTTCACCGTGCCCGAGATCGGCATCGACACCGACACCATCGGGCAGGCGTTCGTCGAGGGCTTCGTGCTCGCCTCGTACCGCTACACGCGCTACAAGACGCAGGAGACGAGCGACAACTTCAAGGGCACCGAGCGCATCGTCCTCCACGCCGACCGCGCCGACCGCATCGGGCGCCGCGGCGCCGAGCGCGGGCGTCTGGTGGCGGAGGCCGTCTCGACGGCCCGCGACCTCGTCAACCGCAGCCCCAACGAGAAGACCGCCACGCAGTTTGCGCGCGAGATCGAGCGCATCGGCAAGAAGCACGGCTTCGAGGTGTCGGTGTGGGACAAGAAGGTCATCGAAGACGAGAAGATGGGCGGCCTGCTCGCCGTCAACCTCGGCTCGATGGAGCCGCCGACGTTCACGATCCTCGAATACGTCCCCGAGAACCCCGTCAACGAGAAGCCCATCGTGCTCGTCGGCAAGGGCGTCACCTTCGACACCGGCGGCCTGAGCCTCAAGCCGACGCCGGACTCGATGGACCACATGAAGGCCGACATGTCCGGCGCCGCCGCCGTCGTCGGCACGTTCGAGGCCGTCGCGCGGCTGGGCCTGCCGGTCTACCTCGTCGGCCTCATCCCGGCGACCGACAACCGCCCCGGCGAGAACGCCTACGTGCCCGGCGACGTGATCCGGATGCACAACGGCTCGACCGTCGAGGTGCTCAACACCGACGCCGAGGGCCGCCTGATCCTCGCCGACGCGCTCTCGTACGCCAAAACCTACAACCCCGAACTGGTCGTCGACATCGCCACGCTCACCGGCGCGCAGGTCGTCGCCCTCGGCAGCGAGGTCGGCGCGCGTGATGACGAACGACCGCGGGGCGTCCACCGAGCGCCTCGACGCCTTCGAACGCGCGGGCGAGCGCTCGGGCGACTGGGTCGCGCGGCTGCCGATGCACGCGCACTACGCGCGGCAGCTCGAGAGCACGGTCGCCGACATGAAGAACATCGGCGGGCGCGAGGCGGGCTCGATCACCGCCGGCAAGTTCCTGGAGGCCTTCACCGACTACCCGTGGGTGCACCTCGACATCGCCGGGCCGGCGTTCCTGCACAAGGCCAAGCCCTACCGCCCCGTCGGCGGCACCGGCTTCGGCGTGCGCCTGCTCGTCGAGTTCCTCCGCGAGTACTCGGCGCCGAAGAAAGTCAAGAAGTGACGTCTCCTCCCCCGGCACCCGAACCGCTGGCCCCACCCGCCGAGCGCCTCGAACGGATCGCCCGTGGATGTTTTGGGTCAGCGTCGCGGCGCTGGTTCTGCGCGCTATGCCTTCGCGCTAGCCGCTCTGGATGTCAGATGTCCGACGTTGGCTTGTTCGTGCTGGTGATTCTCGTCCTCGCGCCTTCGGCGTCTGGCTGCTGTACGGCTACCTGGACGTGAAGCGAGGAGCGATGCGGCCGCTGGGCGTTCTGGTGGGTGTCGGTGGCATTCAATGCGGTCGGTTTCGTCGGGTACACTGTGGCGCTGCTTGAATCGGGGACGGGACTCCTCGCGCTGCCCGGTGTGCTGTGGACGGGGGTGATGGCGGCGCTGAGCCTTCACGCGGCGTTTCTGGCGGGTCGAGATCGCTGAAAGCGCCGGGGCGGCGGAGTAAACCGATGGACCGTCACGATGGCCGCGCTCAGCGCGTGGTGCGGGTGCCTGGCGACGGCGGTGAGGCGACGAGGCTGCGGTCAGATTGACGATGTGCCGGGTTGGGGCACGCAGGCAGTGCGGGTCCGCCTCCCTCGTCGCTGCCTATCTCGGCTCTGTCGGAGTGCTTAGGATCTCGCGGCCTCGCTCAGAGGCGACGCACGGACTCCCCGCCCTCGTTCGGCCTCGGCGCTCGTTGGGCAGTTGGTCCGTGGCTGCTCAAGGGGTACGTAGAGCGTCCGAGGGAGGCGGCACGGTCGCCATGGTTCTGGTGGGCGTCGCTGGCATTCAACGGTGGGCGCGCGGTCGTGCTCGGATGCTTGCCCTAGCGGAGCTGTTGCGGTGGCTCTATCCGCTTTCGTTCGTACTCGTGCTCCCGCTCCTTTGGCGACCGCTCACGATGGCCGCGCTGAGCGTGCGGCTGCGGGCGGCTGGCGATAGAGGTGCCGCGGAGGAAGGCGAAGCGACGGATTGACGGTCGCGGTGTGCGCGCGGGACCCGGCGGGGCGGGGCGGGCGTGCGGGTGAGGTACCGCTCCGAGGTGTCCCGATCGGCGCCTCTGCCTCCCGACCTGCCTGCCATGACGACCTCCGCCTACCGCCCGCTTCTCGCCGTCACGCTCGGAGACCCCGGCGGCATCGGGCCGGAGGTGACGTTCGGGGCGCTCGACACGCACGGCGACGACCGGTACCGTCCGCTCCTCGTCGGCAGCGTGGAGCGTGGCGCGGGCGCACGCGGCGCGGCTCGACCGGCCGCTCACGTTCGAGACCGTCGAGGACACCGCCGAGGCCGACGCCGTCCTCGCGCGCGGCGCCCTGCCGGTGCTCGACGTGTCGGAGGAGGGCGATGGCGAGGTGCCGTGGGGGCGTCCGACGGCGGCGGGCGGGGCGCTCTCGATGCGGGCCGTCGAGGCGGCGACGCGCCTGTGCCTCGCGGGCGAGGCCGACGCCGTCGTCACCGCGCCGATCTCCAAGGAGGCGATCTCGCACGCCGGGCACGACGTGCCGGGCCACACCGAGTTCATCGCCCGCCTCTGCAGCGTCACCGACGAAGTGATGCTGCTCGTCGCCGGCGACCTGCGCGTGGCGCTCGTCACGGTCCACGTGCCGCTGCGCCGCGTCGCCGACGCCGTCACCGTCGAGGCGATCCTCGCGCGGCGGCGGACGCTCGAGCGGAGCCTGCGGCGCGACTTCGGCATCGCGCATCCGAGCGTCGCCGTGCTCGGCCTCAACCCGCACGCGGGCGACGGCGGCGTGATCGGGCGCGAGGAGATCGAGGTCATCGCCCCCGCCATCGCCGCCTGCGTGGCCGAGGGCCTCGCCACCGACGGTCCGTTCCCCGCCGACGGCTTCTTCGCCGCCGTCTCGACCGGCCTGCCGGGCGTCGCCCGCTACGACGCCGTCCTCGCGATGTACCACGACCAGGGCCTCGGCCCGTTCAAGGCCCTCGCCTTCGAAACCGGCGTCAACGCGACCATCGGCCTGCCCATCGTGCGCACCTCGCCCGACCACGGCACCGCCTACGCCATCGCCGGGCAGGGCCGCGCCGACCCCGCCTCGATGCGCGCCGCCTGCCGCCTCGCCACCGACCTCTCCCGCCGCCGCCACACCGCCGCCGCCACGCGCTGACGCGGGCGCCGGGGGTGCCATCGGCTGTCGAAGGGTCGGTCCCGAAGCCTGCCGTGCGAAGCAGTCGAAGCGGCCGTTCGGGGTCGGCAGCGCGCCGATTACCTTCCCGCGTCTCCGTCGATCCGATGCGCCTCCCCTTCGCCCGCGCCCAGATTGCCGTGTGGGGCGCGTTCTTCGCCGCCACGCTCGCGGCGGCGCTGCTGTGGTGGCGCCTGCCGGTGGCGATGTGGGACCGGGGGCTGCTCGCACTCCTCGGCCTCGCGCTCTCGTCGGCGTGGCGCCCGTGGCTGCGACGGACGCCGGTGGCCACACTGCATCGGGCGCGGCGCGGGCGGTGGCGACGGGCGTGGCGCTCGGCCTCGCGTGGCACGCGCTCCACCAGACGCTCGTCGCGGCGACGTTCGACACGTGGAGTGTCGTTGGCCTGTGGCGCCACGGCGTGCCCAAGATGCTCGCGACGGCGGCGATGCCGGTCGGGACGATGCTCGCGTGGGGCGCCGCCTTCGTGGCCGTCCGCGCGCTCCGCAGCGACGGGGACGGACGGGAGGAGACGGGCGGGGATCGGGCCGATGATGCCGCACATGCCTACGCCGACCGCCTCCTCGTGCGCGGGACGGGCCGTGTGGTGCCGGTCGCCGTCGCGGCGCTTGCGGTGGGCCGAGGCCGAGGGCGACTACGTGCGCCTGCACATGGGCGACGGGCGCAGCGTCCTCCACCGGCAGACGATGGCGGCGCTCGAACGCGCGCTCGACCCCGACGTGTTCGTCCGCATCCACCGCTCGGCGCTCGTCCGCACCGACGCCGTGCGCGAGGTGCGCCGCCTGAGCCGCGGCGACGCCGAAGCCGTCCTCGACGACGGCACGGTCCGCCGCATCGGCCGCGCCTACCGTGCCGCCCTCGACGCCCGACTCGGGGCGTAATCCGGTGGCATCCCCTGACGCCCCGCCTGGCCCCCGATTCCGCGCGATTCGAGGGGTGAGAGGCGCATTCGTGGGCGGGGCGTGAGACCGAGATCGACGAACCGTCTAGAGGGGGCAGCCGAATCGGCGGTCCCGGACGACGCCGCCGTTCACCGCGCGGACGGCGCCGTTCGTCGCACGAGGCGCGCCCATTCGCCGATTCAGCGGGACCGGGCGGTGCGCGGCGCGCGATCCTGCCGGGGACTCCACGCCCCTCGCCCGATGCTCCGCTCCGCGCTTTCCGTCGCCATCCTCGCCGCCGTCGCCGCGCTCCCCGCCTGCCACGCGGGCGCCTCGCCGCCGCCCGACGCGCCACCCCCGGCCGCTGCCCCGGTGCCGTCGTGCGAGTGGTGCGGCCTCGCCGAGGCACCGCCGGATCTCACGGCCACGATGCGTCTCGGAGAGTCGACCGCCGACGATTCGCCGGGCGAGCCGATGCGCATCGTCGGCGTCGTGCGCGACGAGGCCGGGCGGGCACTCGGCGGCGTCCGCGTCTACGCCTACCACACCGACCCCGCCGGGCGCTACACGCCGTCTGACGCGCCGCGCGGCAACGAGGCGCGGCACGGGCGCCTGCGCGGATGGCTCGAAACCGGCGCCGACGGGCGCTACCGCATCGAGACGACGCGGCCCGGTCCGTACCCCGGACGCCCCGACCCCGAGCACATCCACCTCGCGATGGCGCGTCCGGGCGACACCGAGCGCTACGCGGGCGAGATCGTCTTCGCCGACGACCCGCGCCTCACCGGCGCGTGGCAAACCGCGCAGCGCCGCACCGGCAACCCGTTCACCGTCTGCGCGCCGACGCGCGCCGCGGACGGCGTCTGGAACGTGCCCTGCAACCTCGATGCGCCGGGCCGCGACGCCCTCCGCCGATGACCCCGCCTTCCGTTCTCCCTCTCCCCCGATTCCCCCTCCGTGCCATGACCCACCGCTGCGCCCTGTTCGTCCTTCCGCTCGTCGCCGCAGGCCTCGGGCTCCTCGCTCCGTCGGCGCAGGCCAAGGAATGGTTCACCCTCGACACCCGCGCGACGACGATCCGCTGGGAGGGATTCAGCCTTCGCGGCTCGCACGAGGGCACGCTGCGCGCCTCCGGCGGGTGGCTGCGCCGCAGCCCGGCCGGGCTCGTGGTCGGCGGCGAGGTCGTCGTGCCGCTCGCCTCGCTCGACGTGACCGACTTCCCCGACCATCCCGGCTCCCGCGCCCGCCTGCGCGAGCACCTCCTCGCCGAGGACTTCTTCTGGGCGGCCCGGCATCCGACCGCGCGCATCGTCGTGACCGGCGCGACGCGGCTGCGCGACGGGCGGATGCGCCTGGCGACGCGCCTGACGATGCGCGGCGTCACGCACCCCGTCTCCGTCGACGCCACCGAGCGGGTGCTGCCCGACGGACGCATCGAGGTGCGCGCCCGGCTGCGCCTCGACCGGCAGCGCTGGGGCGTCCGCTTCCAGCGCGCCCGCGACCTCGTCGTCCGCGACGCCTTCGACCTCGACGTACGCCTCGTCGCCGCGCCGCGCGTCTGACGTGACGAGCGCGCCTCGGTCCCGGCCCGCGCCGACGCGGCGGGGCAGGGCCGTAGCTTGGCGGACCGCTTTTCGTCTTCCGAGCCGCCTTCCGATGCCCGACTCCGCCACTTCGTCCGGTTCGTCAACGCCCGATCCGTCGCCGCCGCCCGGCGCTCCGCTCGAGGTGGCGCCGTATTCGGCGCTCGCCATCGGCTACGACCGTGTGATGGACTACGTCGACTACGAGGCGTGGGCCGACTACGTCCACCACGTCTTCGGCGAGCACGAGGACGACGCCGCGACGGCCTCCGTCCACGAACTCGGCTGCGGCACCGGCAGCCTCGCCGCCGTGCTCCAGCCGCTCGGCCCGTACCGCTACAGCGGCGCCGACGGCTCGGCGGCGATGGTCGCGATTGCCCGTGCGCGCGCCGAGAGCGGCGATGTCGAGGCGGATTTCGCCGTCGCCGACTTCGCCGACCCGGTCCCCGGCGCGCCCTTCGACGCGGTCCTGCTGCTGTACGACGGCCTCAACTACGTCGTCGATCCCGCCGCGCTCGGCGGACTCTTCGGCGCAGCGTTCGCGGCGCTTCGTCCGGGCGGGCTGTTCGTCTTCGACCAGTCGACGCCCGCCAACTCGGAGAACCACGAGGAGGATTTCGAGGACGAGGGCGAGGTCGACACGCCGACGGGCGTCTTCCGCTACGTCCGCCGCTCGCACTACGACCGCGCCGCGCGCCTCCACGAGACCGTCTTCGAGATCGAAACGAGTGCCGGACGCGCCGTCGAGCGCCACCTCGAACGCGCCTACACGATGGACGAGGTGCAGGACGCCGCCGAGGCCGCGGGCTTCCACATCGAGGCCGCCTACGACGGCTTCTCCCTCGACCCCGCCGACGACGATGCCGAGCGCGTCCACTGGGTCGCCCGGCGTCCGGCGTGAGGATGGGGTATTGGAGGGGAGGTGAGCACGAAGTCGCCGGTTCTGTTGTGCATCCAGATCGTCCGTAGGGGCGGGTCTCGACCCGCCCGGTTGTACCCCCACGGCCCCGGAGGCGCCCCGCATCCCGCAGCCGCCACGACGCACGCACCGCCACTTCGCCGATTCCGTATGAGGCTGGAGGGGTGCGGGGCAGCGTCCGGTGGGGGGCGGGTCGAGACCCGCCCCTACGTCGCATCGCCACCGCGCATCGCATCGCCACCGCGCATCGCATCGCCACCGCGCATCGCGTTGCCACCGCATCCTCATCCCACCCCGCCCGATGGCCGCTCCGCTGATTTCGCTTCGTGACGTGTCGCTCGTCGTCTCGGCGCCCGACGGGACGCGCCGCGCCCTCCTCGACCGCGTGACGCTCGACGTGGCCGCGGGCGAGTTCGTCTACCTGATCGGCCCGACCGGCTCGGGCAAGTCGACGCTCCTGCGGCTCATCTACGCCGACGCGCGGCCCGACTTCGGCACCGTGCGCGTCGGCGACTACCGGTTCGAGGCGATGCGACCGGCGGAGATTCCGTACCTCCGGCGCACCCTCGGCGTCGTCTTCCAGGACTTCCAGCTGCTGCCCGACCGCACCGTCGCCGAGAACGTCGCCTTTCCGCTCTACGTGACCGGCGTGCGCGGATCGGCCATCAAGACGCGCGCGCTCACCGCCCTCGCGCGCGTCGGCCTCGCGCACAAGCAGCACCGGCACCCGCACGAACTCTCCGGCGGCGAACAGCAGCGCGCCGCCATCGCCCGCGCCATCGTCGGCAACCCGCGCATCGTGCTCGCCGACGAGCCGACCGGCAACCTCGACCCCGCCGTCGCCGACGAGATCATGGGCCTGCTCGTGGCCCTGAACCGACAGGGCGTGACGCTCATCGTCGCCACGCACGACTACCGGACCGTCCAGCGCCACCCCGCGCGCACGCTCGCCATCGAGAGCCGGACCCTCGCCGAGGTCGACCCGCTCGCGCTCTCGCGCACGTGAGCGTTGGGGATTGTGTAGGGGATCGGGGATCGGGTGTTTCGCAGCGGTTGCCTGTGCCGGGCGGGCGGGCGCGGTCGCCGTATCATCCGGCGCACCCCGACCCGAGCCGATGCGCCCCTTCCTCACCGTCGTCGACCACCCGCTGCTCCGGCGCGACCTGACGATCCTGCGCGACCGCGCGACGCCGCACGGCCTCTTCCGCACGACCCTCGCCGACGCCGCTTCGATCCTCGCCTACGAGTCGCTGCGCGGCCTGACGATGCGCGCCGTCGACGTCGAGACGCCCCTCGAGACGACGCGCGGCGAGCTGCTCGACGAGGAAGTCGTCGTCGTTCCGATCCTGCGCGCGGGGTTGGGGATGACCGAGGGCTTCGTGCGCTTCGTGCCCGAGGCGCGCATCGGGCACCTCGGGATGTACCGCGACGAGCACACGCGGCAGCCCGTCGATTACTACTCGAACATCCCCGGCGGCCTCGACGCGGCCCACGTCTTCGTCGTCGATCCGATGCTCGCGACCGGCGGATCGGCGGCGGGCGCGCTCGCGCACCTCAAGCGCCTCGGCGCGACGCGCTTCACCTTCATCTGCCTCGTCGCCGCCCCGGCAGGCGTCGACGCGCTCCACGCCGCCCACCCCGACGTGCCCATCGTCACCGCCGCGCTCGACCGCGAACTCGACGCCCACGCCTACATCCGCCCCGGCCTCGGCGACGCAGGCGACCGCATCTTCGGCACCGGCAAGTGAGGACGCCCGTGAGCACTGACGCCGCGCCGACGCTCGACGACACCGGCGAGCGCATGATTCCGCCGACGGGCGGCGAGGTCAGCCTCGTCTGGGCGCGCCACCGCGTCGCCTACGCCCTCGCCGCCGAGATGGCGACGAAGCACGCGGCCGCGATGGGCGCCGCCGCGAACCGCCCGCTCCGCATCCTCGACGTCGGCACCGGCACCGGCTACGGCGCGCGGATGCTCGCCGACGCCGTCGCCCCGGCGGGCGGCACCGTGACGGCCCTCGACGCCGCCGCCGACGCCGTCGACTATGCCCGTGCGCACTACGCCGCGGCCAACATGACGGTCGAGGTCGGCACCGATGCCACGCTCGACGCGCCCGAGCACGCCGGTGCCTACGACCTCGTCGCCTCGTTTCAGGTGATCGAACACGCGCACGACGCGCCGCGCTTCCTCGCCCGCCTCCTCGCGGCGACGCGGCCCGGCGGGGCGGTGCTCGTGACGACGCCCAACCTGCGGCGCCGCCTGCCCGCCGCGGAGGCCAACCCGTTCCACCACAGCGAGATGACGCACGCCGAGTTCGCCGCGATGCTCGCCGCGAGCGGCGTGCGGTTCGACCTCTGGGGCGTCGGTTACGCCGGGCGGCCCGCGTGGCAGCGGTGGCTCTCGTCCACTGCCCTGTACCGCTGGGGCCGCCGCCTCGGGCGCGGCAGCGCCCTCAAGCGCGTCGGCGTGCGCCGCGCTCGGCCTCGGCACGCCCGTCGTGCTCCGGCGGCGTGTCGCCGAAGACGCCGTCGACCTCCTCGCCGTCTGCCACGTCTGACCGTCGTCCCATCCCTCACCATCTCACAACCTCACCATCCCCCATGTCCTTCATCGACGCCGACAACCGCCCCTGGGGCCGCTGGGAAGAGTACCTGAACGAGCCGGGCTACCGCGTCAAGCGCATCGTCGTCTTCCCCGGCAAGCGCCTGAGCCTGCAGCGCCACGCCCACCGGATGGAGCACTGGGTCGTCGTGCAGGGCGGCGGCGTGTTCACGCTCGACGGCGCCGAGCGCCGCGTGGCCCCCGGCGATGCGCTCGAGATCCCGCTCGGCGGCATCCACCGCATCCACAACGACGCGGCGAGTACCGGCGCCGCCGACCACCTCGTGATCATCGAGACGCAGATGGGCCTCTGCATCGAAGACGACATCGAGCGCCTCGACGACGACTTCGGGCGCGTCTGAGCCTGTTCTGGACAAGGACACTGGATGCCTCTCGATTCCTGAAAAGGGCCGATGGGGCACTTGACCGGGGGATTTCATTCAGCTTTCGCCCCACGTTAACGCCAACGCCGCGTGCCATTCGAGGCAGCGCGTAGTTTCGTGCATCGGTCCCGGCCTGCGAATCCCCCTCGCTCCCACCGGGTCTCCCCCCGCCACTCCCCTTTCCAACATCTCCCATGACTTCCTTCTTCTCGCGCGCGGCCCTCGTCGTTCTGGTCGCCGGTTCGCTCTCGCTCACCGCCTGCCGCACCGAGCCCGAACAGCCCGAAGCCGCCGCCGACACGTCGATGACGGCCCCGATGACGGCGACCAACGTCGTCGCCACCGCCGCCGCCGATGCGCAGTTCTCGACGCTCGTCGACCTCGTCAAGGCCGCCGGTCTCGACTCGGCGCTCGCCGCCAAGCAGAACGTGACCCTCTTCGCGCCGACCAACGACGCCTTCGCCAAGCTCCCCGCGGGCACCCTCGACACGCTCAAGCTCGAGAAGAACCGCGCGACGCTCCAGGGCATCCTCCTCTACCACCTCCTCGACGGCCAGAAGGTCATGGCGGCTGATGTGACGACGATGCCGACGATCACGACGGCGCAGTCGGGCATGATCACCGTGACGAGCGCCGCCGACGGCGTGACGCTCACCGACGCCAACGGCGGCACGGCCAAGGTCATCCAGGCCGACGTCGACGGCGGCAACGGCGTCATCCACGTCATCGACACCGTCCTGATGCCGAAGGCGATGTGATCCGCGGGCGCGACGCGCCCCGATCCGTTCCCCTCCGGACACCCCCTTCGCGGGCCGATGCACCTCATGGGCGCGTCGGCCCGCGTCTCGTTCGGGGATGCCTCGTTCGGGGATGCGGAGTGCTCGGCGTCGAAGCCTGTGCGTGGAGGGCTGCGGCGCCTCGTCGGCGCCCGATCTTGGCGGCGGTTTCCGTCCCGATCTCCCCTGCCCGCCGATGCGCCTCGCCGATCTCGCCCGTTTCGACCGTCGCCGGGTGCGCGACGAGGCTCGCGCGTTTGTGGTCGAGGGCGTGCGGAGCGTCGAGTCGGCCGTCGAGGCGGGGGCGGCGCTCGTGGCGGTGTTCGTGACGGAGGACGCGGCGGCGATTCCGCGCGTGGCGGCGCTCCTCGACGGCGCGGCCCACGCGGGCGTGCGCATCGAGACGGCGCGGGCGCGCGAGCTCGCCCGCGTCACCGAGACCGAGACGAGCCAGGGCGTCATCGCCGTCGCCGCGATGCCGCCCGAGGCCGACCTGCGGGGCGCGCGGCGCGTGCTCGTGCTCGACGGCGTGCAGGACCCCGGCAACGTCGGCACGCTCGTGCGGACGGCGGCATGGTTCGGCCTCGACGCCGTCGTCGCCGGTCCGGGGACGGCCGATCTGTTCTCGCCGAAGGTCGTCCGCAGCGCGATGGGCGGCCTCTGGGACGTCGCCCTCGCCCGCCCGCCCGACCTCGCCGCCTGCCTGGCCTCCCTCCGCGCCGACGGCCTCCACCTCGTCGGCGCCGCCCTCGATGGCCCCGACGCCGCCGCGTGGCACCCGCCCGCCCGCACCGCCCTCGTCCTCGGCAGCGAAGCCCACGGCCTCTCCGCCGCCGTCGCCGCCGGTCTCGACGCCGCCGTGCGCATCGGCGGCGCTCCCCGCCGCGGCGGTGCCGAAAGCCTCAACGTGGCCGTCGCCGGTGGCGTGCTGATGTGGGCGATGGCGCGGTGACGCCGGGCACGGATGCGCGCCCGCAAACGCCTGCCGGGTCGCCCGCGCCAGCGACGGCCACGCCTGCGTCACCGCCGCCCCTTCGTCCGCCCGATCCTCCCTCCCCACGCTCCACCGCACGGTTTCGCCGATACGGTCGGCCAGCGAACGCGGCGGACGCCCATCGACGCGCGGCTTGCCCGAAGCGGAGGCCGACGTAGAACCGGAGCGTCGGGAGCCGGGGCCGTCCCCATCTCAGGAGAGGGTGGCCGCCCTTCCCAGCATCGCTTGCGTCACGCCGTCGTGCCGATGCTGCGGCCCATCCGCACGACGGTGCCCGGCGCGAGCGTGTCGTCGAGGCGGACGCGGCCCGGCTCGAAGGCCAGCACGACGCTGCTGCCGAGGAGGAAGCGCCCGATTTCGGCGCCCTTTTCGAAGGCGAGGTCGTGCGTCGTCACCTTCGTCTCGCGGTAGGGCGAGCGTGGGCCGTCCCAGACCGTCTCGATGCTCGCCACGATGAGCGCGCCGACGAGCACGACGAGCATCCGTCCGTGCGCCGTCTCGAAGTCGCAGACGAGCCGCTCGTTGACCGCGAACAGCCCCTCGACGCCCTGCTCGGTCGTGGCGTTGACGGAGAACAGGCGGCCCGGTATGGCGACCGTCCGCACGAGGCGCCCGGCGATCGGCAGGTGGACGCGGTGGTAGTCTTTCGGCGAGAGGTAGACCGTGGCGAACGCGCCGCCCTCGAACGCCGGATCCGCGCAGGCACCCGCGAGGGCCGCGAACGAGTAGCGGATGCCCTTCGCCTGGATCAACTCGCCGCGCTCGATGACGCCGACCTGGCTCACCGCCCCATCGGCCGGGCTGACGACCGCCGCCGGGGCCGCGTCGATGGGACGGGCGCCGTCGGCGAGGGCGCGGGTGAAGAAGTCGTTGAACGAGCGGTAGCTGCCGAGATCGGGCCGCGCCGCCTCCGCCATGTCGACGCCGTAGGCCCGCGCGAACGTCCGCACGAGCAGCGTCCGAAGCCACGGCACCGTCGACGCCGCGAGGGCGCCGACGAGGCGCGAGATCCGGTGCTGCGGAAGGGCCTGCTGGAGTCGAACGAACGGATGCATCGGCGAAGTCGCTGGGGGAAGGCTGTTCCTCGAACC
This sequence comes from Rhodothermales bacterium, assembly GCA_963726715.1. Classification (GTDB taxonomy): domain Bacteria; phylum Bacteroidota; class Rhodothermia; order Rhodothermales; family BA12; genus CAVSDF01. The sequence goes on along the minus strand of CAVSDF010000015.1, from coordinate 99,247 downwards.
TGCCGGGTTCCCGTACCCGCCAGGTTCGGCCGGTGCCGAGACACGCTCAGGACACCGAAACGACAAACGCCTGCCCCGTGGTGAGCAGGGCAGGCGCGGGTACTCGGTACGGGATTCGAACCCGTGTTGCCGCCGTGAGAGGGCAGCGTCCTAACCCCTAGACGAACCGAGCGAAGAGACAGGACGCCCAAACTACGGCCCGGCCCGGCACCCGCGAAGGGCGTGCCGTCCTTTCACCGAGAACGCACGCGCAATCAGCAGCGAGTGTACGCGGCGCCCGGCGCGGCGGCGTTATGCTCTCCCGGCGTCATTTCCCGCGGCCTGCACCTCGCGCACGCCGCCGCGCCACCCCCGGCTTCGCCCTCCTCATCCACACTCCTTACGATGTCCCGTTTCCTGCGCAGCGGCCTCTTCCTCGGCACGCTCGCCCTCTCGGTCGGCGCTCTCTCGCTCACTGGCTGCAAGAAGACGCCCGCGCCCGCCGACACCGGCGAGATCTCGGCCGATCCGTCGAAGATCACCTTCACGATGGGCGCTCCCATCGCCGACACGTCCATCGTCGCCATCGTCGACTCGGAGTACGGCAGCGACACGCTCCGCACGGCGTTCTTCCAGAACCAGATCGGCTTCATCCTCCAGCGCAACCCGATGCTGCAGGGCGACACGACGCAGCTGCGCGAACTGCGCCGCTCGCTCGTCGAGGGCTTCGTGCTCCAGGGCATCGTCGAGAAGGAGAGCCTGCGCGCAGGTGGCCCGGCGGGGGACTCGGTGGCGGTCGAGCAGCAGATCCAGGCCTACATCGCGCAGGCGCAGGGGCCGGAGAACTTCCAGCGCCAGCTCGCCACCGAAGGCCTGACCATCGACACGCTCCGCACGCTCCTGAGCACGCAGATGCGCCAGCAGGCCCTCGCCGAGTCGTGGGCCGCCGCCGCGCCGAAGCCGACGGCGGCGCAACTCATCGCCTACGCCAACAAGCAGGCGAAAGAAGTGCGCGTGCAGCACATCGTCTGGCTCGATCAGGGCCTCTCGCCCACGCAGCGCGACTCGCTCCTGCGCGTCGCCAACGCGGTCCTCGACACCGCCAAGGCAGGAAAGGTGCCCTTCGCGGATCTCGCGCGCCGCTACGGCCAGGACGGCACGTCGGCCACCGGCGGCACGCTCGACTACTTCAACCGCGAGGCGCAGATGGATTCCAAGTTCCTCAACGCTGCCTTCGACCTCGCCGAGAAGCAGGACAGCGGCGCTGTCACGCCGGAGCTTGTCAAGAGCCAGTTCGGCTACCACGTGATCCGCCTCAGCGGCGAGCGCATGGGCACACCGATGGACACGACGATGGCCCGCACCCGCCTGATGGAGGCGCGCTCGAGCGGCGTCGTCCGCGCCCGTCTGAGGACGCTCGCTGGCGAGCGCAAGGTGGTCGTCCGGGTCAACCCGGCCATCCTCCGCGCCGACCTCAACAGCCCGCTGGAGCAGGACTGACCGTCGGTCTCGCCTCTGTGCCTCCCGGCGCTTCGGTCTTCGGATCGGGGCGCCGGAGTTCGTTCGGGGATGCGTTGACGGGGGATTCACGGGGCGGTGGGGGCGATCGGACGGGGTGGGGCGCCTACGGGGAGATGCCCGGATTCGCCGGGGGTCGTTTCTTCGGTCACCGCTGTTCCCCACCTCCAATGCCTGTCGCCGTTCGTTTCCGCACTTCCCTCGCGGCGCTCGTGCTCTTGTCCCTCGCCGCCTGCCAGAACGCGGGGAACCCGTCGGAGGCGATGTCTGCGCCGTCGGCCGACGCGCAGGCGAATACCAGCGAGGCGTCGCCGGGGACCGCGGGGACACCTGCACCGCCCCCACCGGGCGAGACGCCTGCCGACCCGTCCACCGACACGCTCGCCTCGAAGCGCATCACGACCGGGCAGGCGAGTGTCGAGGTGCGGAGCGTCGCTGCGGCGCGTGCGGCGCTGCTGGCGGCGACGGCCCGGATCGGCGGCTACGTCGGCTCGGAGGAGTCGTCGAACTACGACTACGGGCGCAGTGCCACGCTCGTGCTGCGCCTGCCCGCCGCCCGCGCCGCCGCCGTCGACGCCCTCCTCGACAGCCTCGGGCGCGTCACCAACCGTACGACCGAGGTGGAGGACGTAACGGCGGCCTACACCGATGTCGCCGCGCGCCTCGCCGCCCGCCGCGCCGTCGAGGCCCGTTACGTCGCGCTTCTCGGCAGCGCCCGCACCGTCGCCGACGTCGTGACCGTCGAGCAGGCGCTCCAGCAGGTGCGCGAGGAGATCGAGAGCGCCGAGGGGCAGATTCGCCTCTGGGACCGTCAGGTGGCGTATTCGACGCTCCGCGTCACGCTCTCCGAACCTGGCGCCGCCGTCCGCGACGGCCTCGGCAGCCGCATCGGCGAGGCGCTCCGCGACAGCGTGGTGTTCCTCGAAGAACTGCTGCTCGGCCTCATCCGCCTCTGGCCGCTCTGGCTCCTCATCGGCGGCGGTTTGTGGGTCTGGCGCCGCCGCCGCGCTCGCCGCATGGCCGTTGTGCCCGGTACTGTGCCTGCGCCGCCGCGTCCGCCGGTGACGGCGATGGAGACGCGGGACGACGGGGCGTGAGGAGAGAGGTTGTGGCGCCGGACCTGTCAGGTGGGGAGCCTGACCGGTTGGCTTCGCCCATCGCACCTGCACGCGAGCGACGATGCCGCAACGCGCGTGCGCTTCACGCGGGAAGCCCTTCCGGGCCGGACAGAGGCAATGTGTGGCCGCGTAGCTTGGCGCCGCCTCCTTCCGCTGCCGCCTCGACATGGACATTTCCGCCCCCGCCGCCGACCCCTCCGACTTGCGTGGAGGGATGCCGGGGCGATGGAAGGTCCTCGTCTCGGTCGTCTTCGGGCTCTTCATGGTCCTGCTCGACTCGACCGTCGTCAACGTCGCCTTCCCGACGCTCCGCGCGGCCTTCGGCGCGAGTCTCGCCTCGACGCAGTGGGTGCTGTCGGTCTACGTGCTCGCCATCGGGGTCACGACGCCGCTCGCCGGCTTCCTCGGCGACCGCATCGGCACGAAGCCCGTCTACCTCGGCGGCCTCGCGCTCTTTCGCCGCCAGTTCGCTCGCGTGCGGGTTTGCGCCGTCGCTCGGGTGGCTCATCGCGGCGCGCGTGGTGCAAGGAATCGGGGGCGGGCTGTCGCTGCCGCTCGGCACGGCGCAGCTCTTCCGCGCCTTCGCGCCGCGCGAGCAGGGATTCGCGCTCGGCATCTTCGGCATCGCCATCCTGATGGCCCCGGCGCTCGGGCCGATCCTCGGCGGCTACCTCGTCACCGAGGGCCACTGGCGGTGGATCTTCTTCGTCAACGTGCCCATCGGCGCGGTCGCGCTCGCGCTCGGCAGCCAGTGGCTCATCGACTTCAAGCGCGACGATGCGCCGACGGCGTCGGTCGTGAGCGTGATCCTCTCCGGCATCGGCTTCGGCTCGATTCTCTACGCCGCGACCCGCGTCTCGGGCGACGGATGGGGCGCGCCGGTCGTGCTCGGGGGCTTCGCGCTCGGGCTTGCGGCGCTCGTCGTGTTCGCGGTGCGCGAGGGGCAGCGCGACGATCCGCTTCTGGACCTTGGCCTCTTTCGCAACGCCGTCTTCCGCAACGCCAACATCGTCGGCTACGTGGCGACGCTCGCGCTCTTCGGGGCGGAGTTCCTGATGCCGCTCTACCTGCAGAGCCTGCGGGGCTTGAGCGCCTTCGACACCGGCATCGCCCTCCTCCCGCTCGCGCTCTCGGCAGGCGTGGCGACGCCGCTCGCCGGGCGCCTCTACGACCGCATCGGGCCGCGTCCGCTCGTGGCCGTCGGCTACGTGCTGCTCATCGTCAACACGTGGCAGTTCGCGCACCTGACGGCGACGACGCCGCTCTCCACGATCTCGATCCTGCTCGCCGTCCGCGGCCTCGCGCTCGGGATGACGGTGCAGACGACGCTCACGACCGCCCTCGGCATCGTCGGACCGCGGCAGGTGGCCCGGGCATCGTCGCTCGTGAACTCGACGCGCTTCGTCGTGCAGGCGCTCGCGGTCGCCGTCCTCTCGACGGTCCTCGTGAGCACGCTCTCGCCCGATGTGGCGGAGATGCAGGGCCGCGCGATGGCCGGCCACGGCGCCACCGCCGGGGCGACCGCGGCAGGCGTCGGCGCATCGAGCGCGGGTGCTCCTGTTGCCGGTGCGCCGGTCGGTGGGCGCCGTCCGTGGGGTCGCCTGACGTCGTCCCGGCAGGCGAGGCGCGGTCGCGCGGCGTGTGCGTGGCGGTGGCGGGCGCGTCTGCCGCCGAGGCGTCGATGCGGAGCCGCGCGTGTGAGGAGAACCTCCGCGGCTTCGACGCCGCCTACACGGTCACCTTCTGGGGCGCCATCGCCGCCCTCCTCTTCGGCCTGACGCTCCCCGGCTGGCCCGGTCCGTGGGGCGGCCGCGAGGGCCTGCGCGAGGGAGCGTAGCGGGCGGGCGTACCCCCCTCCGGCCTTCGGCCACCTCCCCCGCTCGCGGAGGAGGACCGCCGCGGAGGCCGTCCAGCGCCGCAGCGGCAGGAGGGGGGCACAGCGGTACCTTGCCTCCGATCCAAACCCTCCGCCCGATGCTCGACGACGATCCCTTCGACGACCTCCGCGCCGCCGTCGAGGCGTACGACGTGCGCGAGGTTCACCCGAACCTCCGCATCGGCACGGCGAGCGACCGCTTCGCGGCGTGGCTCGGGCAGGTCTACCCGGTCGATGTGTGGGCGGGCGAGGTGGTCTCGCGCCCCAAAAAGACCTCGCGCGGGACGTTCGAGGAGCGGCTCCTCCCGATGGGATCGGTGGCCGACTACTTCGAGCACTTCTCGATCCTCGAACTCGACTTCACCTACTACCGCCCGCTGCGCAGCGCCGACGGCGCCGACGAGCCGGGCGTGAACATCCTCCGGCAGTACGCCGAGCACGCGCCGCCCGAGCCGTCGATCCTCCTCAAGTGCCCCGCGCCGTTCTTCGCGCGCGTGCGGCGCAGCAGCAGTGGCGGGCAGGTGCGCTACGAGCCGAACCCGACGTACCTCGACGCCGAGGCCTACGTCCGGCAGTTCCACGAACCGGCCGTCGAGATCCTTGGCGAGCGTCTCGCCGGCGTCATCTTCGAGCAGGAATACGGCCGCGTCGCCGACACGCCGCCGGTCGGGGAGGTCGTCGCCGACCTCGACGCCTTCTTCTCGCGCATCCCCTCCGACGTGCAGCCGCACCTCGAACTGCGCTCGCCGCACCTCTTGCAACCGCCGTACTTCGACTGGCTCGCCGAGCGCGGGCTGGGCTTCGTCTTCGCGCTCTGGCAGTTCCTGCCCTCGATCCGCGAGCAGTGGAAGGCCTGCGGCGAGCGCCTGACCGCCGCCGATGGAAACGTCGTCTGCCGCATCCTCTCGCAGCGCGGGATGTCGTTCGAGGACGCCTACGCGCAGGCGTACCCGTTCGAGGAGACCGTCGCCGCGTGGGAGAACGCGCCCGAGGTGCGGCAGCTCGTGCTCGACACCGTCGCCCTCCTCTACCGCTGCGAGGCCGCCGACGCGACGCTCCACCTCGTCCTCAACAACCGCGCGACCGGCAACGCCCCCGACCTCGCCCGCCGCATCGCCGCCCGCGTCCTCGACGAGGAGGCGAAGCGGATGGGGTGACGGCTCCGACTTCCCCGGTCGTCGTATCCTCCGTTTCCTCCCGCCCAGCGCCGCCGTGCCGTCCCTGCCGACCTCCACCGACCCGGCGCTCGCCGCGCTCGTCGCCTTCGTGCGGCGCGAGGCCGATCCGGCGCGCGTGGTGCTCTTCGGCAGCCGCGCCTCCGGGAGCGAACGCCCGGACAGCGACTACGACCTCCTCGTCGTCGTCGACGATGGGGCCGATGCGCGTGCGACGATGCGCCGCCTCTACGCCCGCAAGCGCGGACTGCCGGTGTCGGCGGATTTCGTCGTCGCCTCCGAGGCCGATCTCGACCGGCACCGCGCATCGCCAGGGTACGTCTACGCGGCGGCGCTGCGCACCGGGGATGTCGTCTACGACCGTGATGCCTGAGCCGACTCGTCCCGACCCGCGCGCTGTGGACGTTGCCGAGTGGCTGCGGCACGCGCGGAGCGACCTCACGCTCGCCACGTCCGAGCCTCCGGGCGGCGTGCTTCTCGAACACCTGCTCTACCACGCGCAGCAGGCGGCGGAGAAGGCGATCAAGGCCGTGCTCCTCGCGCGCGGCGCCGACGTCCCGCGCACGCACGACATCGGCCTGCTCCTCGACCGCGCCGCGGCGGGTGGAGCGCTGCCAGACGAGATCGCGCAGGCGGGCAGCCTGACGATGTACGCCGTCCTCACACGCTATCCCGCCGACCTCGGGGAGCCGACCGACGACGAGGCCGCGGAGGCACGCGCCCTCGCCACCGCCGTCGTCGAATGGGCAGAAGCCGCTATCGCCGCCCGCGTCCTCGACGGGGAGGCCAGGCGCATGGGGTGACGGCGGAAGCGCCCGATCGTAGAGACGCATCGCCGATGCGTCTCTACCGGACGCCGACCCGGCGCCGTCGCCCCGGTCACAGCGACCAGTACAGCGCGCCCTGGAACGTGCCGACGGTGTACGGCTCGCGGTCGGAGAAGGAGAGCGGGCGCGTCGACTGGCCGAGGCCGCCGGAGAGGACGACCGAGAGGTTGCGGCGCAGCATGTAGATCCACTCGCCCTCGACGCGCCGCGTCTGGAAGCCCGCCGCACCCGCCACCACGCCGACCGCCGCGCGCAGGCGGAGGTAGAAGTTGCGCGTCGGGTAGCCCTTCTCGTATTCGAGGAAGCCGTCGTAGGTGAGGTAGTTGCGCGGCGAGAAGTAGAGGTCGGTCTGCGTCTGGTACGTCAGGAACGTGCTGCTGAGGCCGAGATACGTCCGGGGCAGGATGCGAAGGCTGCCCTCGCCGAGCGCGCTCACGCCGGGGTTGACGAGGCGGTCGGGGTCGGTCGACGAGCCGAGGTTGTCGGTGGCGATGTTGTAGGCGCCGTTGAGTTTGAAGCGCAGCAGCGAATCGGCGAGCTGCACGTCGTAGCGCCCGTCGAACTGCGTCAGGCGCAGGTCGTACTCGCCGCCCGCCGCGCTCCAGAGCGTGTACGAGCCTTCGGTGTTCTGGAAGCCGACCGACGCGCGCCACTTCTCCGGGTTCTGGGCGAAGAAGCGTGCCTCGGTGAAGGGCACCGTGCGGCGTCCTTCGGTGTCGATGATGCCCGCGCGCGTCTGGATGCGCGTCGTGTAGTCGTAGGTGAACGGCGCGATCTCGACGCGTGAGAGGTCGCGGGCGAGGCCTGCGAACACCTGGTTGAGGCGCTGATACGGCACGCGCTCGCCGTTGGCGACGAGGAAGCGGCTGCCGCGCTGGTAGTGGCTCATCACGCCCGCGCTCACGATGAGTCGCCCCGGTGCCGTCACCTGCGTGAAGAGGCCTGTACCCCAGCGGTAGTAGAGCGTCCCGCCGCCGCCCGCGTAGGCCATCTCGACGAGCGGCGCGAAGACCGGCGCCCAGTCGGTCGCCCCGCGCCCGACCTCCACCGTCGTCCCGACGTCGAGCAGGCCGGCGCGTTCGGTCACGAGGTCGCTGCCCCGCGTGATCTGGCGGGCCTCGTCGAGGATGCGCTGGGCGTCCTGGTAGCGGCCGCTCTCGCGGTAGGCGTCGGAGAGAAGGAAGCGGAGCTCGAAGTCGCGCGGGTTGTCGCGGGCGAGGCGCTCGGCGGTCGCAATCGTGCCCGCGTAGTCGCCCATGTAGTACAGGTTCTTGGCGATCTCCTTCTCGATGTCGTACTCGTAGCGCTCTTCGAGGAGGCGGCGCCAGATGGCAATCGCCGTCCGGTGGTCGCGCGCGGCGGAGAAGATGGCGGCGTACTCCTTGATCTCCTCGCGCGTGCGGCGCCCGCGAAGGGCGAAGTACTTCTCGATGGAATCCGCCGAGGCGACGAAGTTGCCCTCGCGCGAGAGCACGCGCCCGGCGTTGAGGACGGAGATGTCGGAGGCGTCGCGGCGCCGGATGCGTTCGCGCTCGACGAGGTACTTGAGGATCTCGACGCGCGGCGCGACGGCCACCTCGCCGAACCCGGCGGCGAGCAGGTTCAGGCGCTCGGCGTCGTCGAGGTTGCCCTGCTGGAAGCGCAGGTAGGCGAGGTTGATGATGACCTCGGCGTTGTCGGCGTCGCGGGCGAGAAGCTCGGTCAGGTACTGCTCGGTGCGGTCGTCGGCGGCGCCACCGGCGAGCGTCGACTGGGCGTAGAGGAGGCGGTAGTCTTCGTCCTGCGGCTCGCTGGCGAGGAGCGTGTTGGCCTCGGTCGTGGCGAGGTCGTAGTAGCCGGCGGCCTGCAGGACGCGGGCGATACTGCAAGCGCGTCGAGTCGGCGGGGTTGATCTGGAGGATGCGGCGGTAGAGGTCGAGGCCGTCGTCGGTGCGGCTCTCGGTCAGGTAGAGCGCGGCGAGGGTGCGCAGAACCTGCTCGTCCTCGGGCGAGGCGGCGAGGCGGCTCTCGTACTCGGCGATGCGGATCAGGCGCTGCTTCCGGCGCTCGGCCTCGACGATCTCGAGGCGGCGGCGGTTCTCCGGGTTGTCCTGCGCGGCGAAACGGCCCTCGGTGAGCACCGCGTAGGCCTCCTCGTAGCGCTGCGCGTCGATGAGCGCGTCGGCGAGTTCCTGCCGCGTGCGCGTGTCGGTCGGCGTCGCGGCCAGGCGGTACGAGAGGCGGTCGATGGCGAAGATCGGCGAGGCGGCGCCGGTGGCGGCGAATCCGTTGTCCACCTCCAGGAAGAGGTCGAGCCAGCGGCGCTCGCCGGAGTAGCGGCGCTGCAGGCGTCCGAGCTGCTCGTAGGCCTCGCCGAAGCGGTCGTACTTGACGAGTTCGCGGGCGAGTTCGAAGCGCTTGGCGTCGTTCGTCGAGTCGGTGCGGAGTTCGCGGTAGAGGCGGTCGATGGGGAATTCGGCGCCTCGTCCGCCGCGGCCGCGGCTCGCGCGGGCGAGGCCGGTCTCGGCGCGGGCGTAGGCGGCCTGCCACGCGCGTGCGTCGCGCTGGCGCGCGGCCATCGCGTCGAGGTTCTGCTTGGCCTCGAAGAAGCGTCCGGCGTCGAGGAGGAGGGCCACGAGCTGCGTGCGCTTGGCGTCGTCGCCCGGCGTGCCGCGCAGTTCGCGGGTCAGGCGGTCGATGGGGTATTCGCGCACCGGACCGCTCGGCTGGCCGCGTGGCGCGGCGGGGGCGGCGTTTCCGCGGCGGCGTCCGCCGTCGGCGCGTTCGAGGCCGGCCTGGGCGCGGGCGTAGCGGCGGCGCCACTCGTCGTCGCGCTGGCGGGCGGGCACGGCGTCGAGCGTCTGTTTGGCCTCGAAGAAGCGTCCGACGTCGAGGAGTTCATCGGCGAGGCGCGCCCGCGCATCCACATCCGACGGGTTGGCGCGGACGGAGGCGAAGGCGTTGTCGATCGCCGACGGTGCGGCGGTGGCGCCGCCGCCGGATGGTCCTTCGGGGGCGGCCTGGCGGGCCTGGGCGAGGCCCTGCTGCGCCTCGCGGTTCGACGGCTGGAGGCGGAGCGCCTGCTCGAAGGCGGCGACGGCGCCCGAGCGGTTGCCCTGCCAGAGGCGGAAGTAGCCCTGCCGCATGTGCAGGTCGGCGCTCGTCGGGTAGTTGCCGAGGTAGCGCGTGGCGACGGCCTCGCCCCGCGCGGCGTCGCCGGTGCCCGCGATGGCGATCAGGTAGCGCTGCACGACGGCGGGGTTGCCGGGGTTGCGGTCGAGGTAGGCGGCGTAGCCCGCGGCGGCATCGCCCCAGCGGCGGCTGCGCGAGGCCTCGTCGGCGCTGCGGAGGCGTCCGGCGGCGTTGACGGCGGCGGGCGCGGCCCGCGTCGCGGCGTTCGAGGCGGCGACGGGGCCACCGGCGAGGCGGGCGCGGGTGCGGGCGAGGCCCGTCGTGGCCTCCGCGTTGGTCGGCTGCACGCCGAGTACGCGCTGGTAGTCGGAGGCGGCCTGCCCGAAGTCGCCGCGGCCTTCGTAGGCCCGCGCCCGCAGAAGGAGAGCGGGCACGTTGCGCGGGTTCGCCTGCACGATGGGCGTCAGCAGCTGGATCGCGTCGGTGTGGCGCCCTTCGGCGACGGCGGCGGCGGCGCGGGTCTGCGGCGGCTGCGCCTGCACGGCCGCGACCGGGAGGGCGGCGGCGAAGAGCGCGAGGAGCGCGGCGAGGGCGTGGGGGCGCAGGCGGGGCATCGTGGGGCGGGCGGCGGCGCGGGCCGCGGAGGACGGTGCGCGCCGCGCGAGGGGGCGTGGGGAGGCGGGAGGGCCGGGCGGCGCGGCGGTGGTTGCCACGCCGCCCGGCGGTCTCATGCGTTGTCGAGCACGTAGGCGAGGACGGCGTCGGCGGTCTTGAAGGGGTCGCCGTCGGGGATGACGACGGCCTCGACGGCGCGCAGGAGCGTCTCGGCGTGCGCCGGGGCTTCCTCGCGCATCCGCGCCTTGAGGCGCGTGAAGAAGGCGCCGGACTCGTCCGCGGTCGCGCCCGAGAGAAGGGCCACGAGGCGCGAGGCGCGCGGGTCGAGGTACACGGCGTCGCCCGCGCGGAGGGCCTCGGCGACGGCGTCGGAGACGAACTCGAAGCCGAGCGGCTGCATGGCCTGCGCGTCGAGGCGCATCGCCACGAGCAGGAACGGCACGCCCTGCTGCGCGCGCTTGCGGAACTGCTCGTCGAGCATCCGCGCGAACGTCATGCGGTCGGTCGTCGTCTCGGCCATCGGCGGCGCGGGCGGCGGCGCATACGGCGGCATCGACGGCTGCTGCTGGGCCTGCTGCGGCATTCCACCTGCGAACGACGGCGGTCCGTAGAACGAGCCGTACGGGTCGGACGGCGACGGTGCGGCGGCCTGCTGCGGCATCGCCTGCGGCATCGACCGGCGGCGGCGACACGCGAATCGGCGCGACGGGCGAGGACTGGGGGGCGGGCTGCGGCGCCGGGGTGACGGGCACGGCGGCGACGAGCGTCGGCTCGGTGACGGTCGGGCGGCGCGGCGGGGACGGAGCCTCGGAGACGGACGCGCCGAAGTTCACCGGGAAGACGGGGATCGTCGGAAGCTCCGTCGCCTGGCGCGGCTGCCCGCTGTGGGCGCCGCCGTAGGTGACGCGGCTGTGCGTGCCGCCGTAGACGCGCACCTCGTGCGTCTCCTCCGTCGTCGTCGTCGTCTCATCCTCACTCGCATCGTCCGGCGGGCTGCCGAGGCGGATGCCGCGGTAGGCGGGCGGCGGCGGCGGCACCGACGAGGCCGTGGACGAGGGCAGGAGCGGGCGGTGCGGGCGCGTGTCGGCGACGGGCGGCACGAGGAGCGCGTCGAGGTCGAGCATCTCGCTGCGCGTGCCGCGGATGTGGCCGATGTTCGGCGTGAGCGTGAGGCGTCGGCTCGTGGCCTCCGGCTGGTCGTCGAGCATCTCGATGCGCACCGAGCCGGTCATCTGCGACCCGACGAACTCGACGATTCGCTTCGACTGCTCGTTGCCCGGCTCGCTCATCACGAGGAGCATCGTCATGTCGAGCACGTCGGTGTGTTCGAGCAGGTCGACGACGGCGGCTTTCAGGCGGTCGAACGAGCGGAAGAGCACGAACGGCATGAAGTCGTTGACGACGAGCCGCTGCGGGCGGTGCTGGCGGATGAGCGCCACGAGGTCGCGCATGGCGCGCAGGATGCCGTCGTCCTCGCTGCCCTGGTACGCCATCGTCGGCGGGATGCGGAGCAGCTTGACGAGGCCCGCCTCGTAGGCGCCGCGCAGGTCGAAGCCGATCGATGCCGCCTGGATCATCAGGTCTTTCGGGCGCTGCGGCGAGATGAACAGGCACGACTCGCCGAGTTCGGCGCCGAGCTGCGTGAAGCGCAGCGTCAGCAGGTCGCGCCCCGACGCCGCGCGCCCGTAGACGAGGTACGAGCCGCCGCGGTAGAGGCCGCCCCACGCGCGGTCGATGACCTCGATGCCGCTGTAGAGAAGCGGGGCGTAGCTGACCGGCGAGTCGATCTGAGTGGTGGATTCCATGGAGAGGCGAGGGCGGCGCGCGAAGAGAAGTCGACGGCAGGGGCTTTCTCAAACCTCGTGCCGCGCTCCCGAGTGCCCTTCCGACGCCGCCTGCGGATCAATGTGAGACGCCCGGTGCCCCTCCGCCCGTCCCACCAAGTGCGGCGTCCGCGGGCGAGACGGCGCGCCAACCTCTCACCAACTCACCCCCCACTAACCACACCCTACTGCGTCTCCTCCCCACGGACGCGCACGAGCGGCCAGTGGCTGCGGTAGACGTTGCGCCCGCGGGTGTCGAAGGCGTAGAACGTGAGGTCACGGAAGGCCTCGGAGTGGATCGCGCGCCCGTCGGCAGAGCGCTGCGGCATCGGCAGGGCACCGGCGAAGCGGCCCGAGTCGCCGGGCGCGAGGGTGATCGGCAGGCCGACGGCAGGATCGGCGACGGCGAAGCGGCGGTCAGCGGGCATCGAACTGAGCGCGCGCGGCGGATAGACGGCGCGGGAGTTCGGGCGTGCGAGGTCGTCGCTCGCGTACGCGAACAGGTTGAACGTCTGCGCCGAGTCCGACGGGTTGGCGAGCCACGTCTCGAAGAACAGCGTCCGCCCGGCCCCCGTCTCGACGTAATACGTCCGCGGCTCACGCGCCCGAAGATCCACATCGGCACTCGGCGCCTCGTTCGGCACGAGGCACGCCCCGAGCATCGACCCGGCGACGAGGGGCAGGGCAGCGGCGAGGGCGGCAGAGCGGACGTGCGGCATCGGTCAGGCAGGGGAAGCACCGCAGCCAACGCCCACCCGCGCCCGCGGATGCCGCCGGGAGATAACGGGGACGCGGTCAAGCCTCCGCAGCGGTGGCTGGTCCGGGACGTGCACGTACGTCTCCTGCGAAACATACGGGTGCACAACCAAACCAGAGACTCCGTACCAGGGTGCCCTTCCTATCGCGCAACCGGCGACGGCTGGTTTCCTCCGTCCCGTCAACGCCACCGCACCCCGGCACCGCGTTTGCGTTGCCCCGAGACACGCTCACGCACGGAAGCGCTGCCGCCGTATTCGCACGCCGCAATGAGTCGGCGGCGGATGAGACGTGTAGCTTTGCCACACATCCCCCCGCGCCCGCGCCGCCCCTGGCCCGCGCGCACCTCCCCGTTCACGACCTCCCCCTTTTCCTATGTGCGGAATCGTCGGATACATCGGCCCCCGGAAGGCCGACGACCTCCTCCTCAGCGGCCTCCAGCGCCTCGAATACCGCGGCTACGACTCGGTCGGCATCGCGATTGTCGAGCGAGAAGGCTCGCTCGTCGTGCGCAAGCAGAAAGGCAAGGTCAGCGGCCTCGTCCAGACGCTCGGCGGCGGCGGCGACTCGACCGGCCTCGACGGCACCCTCGGCATCGGCCACACGCGCTGGGCCACGCACGGCGTCCCGTCGGATGTCAACTCGCACCCGCACGTCTCGGCCGAGGGCGATTTCGCGCTCGTTCACAACGGCATCATCGAGAACTACGCCGCCCTCAAGGAGCGCCTCCAGCGCGAGGGCTATGTCTTCCAGAGCCAGACCGACACCGAGGTGCTCGTCCACCTCGTCGACTCGATCCGCAAGGCGACCGGCAACGACCTCGTCGAGAGCCTCCGGCAGGCGCTCACGCAGGTCGTGGGGACGTACGGCATCGCCCTCGTCACCTCCGGCGACGACGACCTGCTCATCGGCGCGCGCAAGGGCAGCCCACTGCTGATTGGCATCGGAGACGGCGAGTACATCCTCGCGTCCGACGCCGCGCCGCTCGTCGGGCACACCTCGCGCGTCGTCTACCTCAACGACGGCGAGATGGTGGTGCTGCGCCGCGATGGCTACGAGGTGACGGCGATCGAGGGCGGGCACCTCGACAAGGAGGTCATCGACCTCGAAATGGACCTCGAACAGATCGAGAAGGGCGGTTACGAGCACTTCATGCTCAAGGAGATCATGGAGCAGCCGGAGAGCCTCGAGAACGCGATGCGCGGGCGCCTCCGCCTCGACGACAACCAGATCGTCCTCGGCGGCCTCCTCGACGTGCTGCCCACGCTGCGCGCGGCGAACCGCATCCTGATCTGCGCCTGCGGCACGTCGTGGCACGCGGCGCTCGTCGGCGAGTACCTGATCGAGGGCCTCGCGCGGATTCCGGTCGAGGTCGACTACGCGAGCGAGTTCCGCTACCGCAACCCGATCCTGCGAGACGGCGACGTGATGCTCGTCATCTCGCAGTCCGGCGAGACCGCCGACACGCTCGCCGCCGTCCGCGAGGCGCGGCAGAAGGGCATCCCCGTCTACGGCATCGTCAACTCGGTCGGCAGCACGATCGCGCGCGAGACCGACGCAGGCGTCTACCTCCACGCCGGGCCGGAGATCGGCGTCGCGAGCACGAAGGCCTTCACCGCGCAGGTGACGGTGCTGACGATGCTGGCGCTGAAGCTCGGCCGAGGGCCGCACGATGACCGACGCCGAGATGCGGACGGCCCTCGAAGCACTCTGCGACATCCCGGAGAAGATCCGCGAGGTGCTCAAGGTCGATGGCGAGGTCGAGAAGATGGCGCAGGTCTACCGCTACGCGCAGAACTTCCTCTACCTCGGGCGCGGCAGCAACTTTCCGGTGGCCCTGGAGGGCGCGCTCAAGCTCAAGGAGATCAGCTACATCCACGCCGAGGGCTACCCGGCAGCCGAGATGAAGCACGGCCCGATCGCCCTCATCGACCGGTTCATGCCCGTCGTCTTCATCGCCATGCGCGACTCGACCTACGACAAGGTCGTCTCGAACATCGAGGAGGTCGCCGCGCGGCAGGGCAGCGTGATCGCCATCACCGACGAGGGCAACCACGACCTCGACCGCCTCTGCGAGTTCGTGATCCGCATCCCGACGACCGCCGAGTTCCTGACCCCGCTCCTCACGGTCATCCCGCTCCAGCTGCTCGCGTACCACATCGCCGTCATGCGCGGCTGCAACGTCGACCAGCCCCGCAACCTCGCCAAGAGCGTGACCGTGGAGTGACCGCCGCCGCGGGCGCTCCGCCCATCGTCGCGCCGCCTCCGCATGCCGGGGGCGGCGCGCGTTCGTTTCGGGCGATGTGCGGCACTCGCGATGCCGGCCTCCGCTCCGCCGGTGCGATCTTTGGCGACACACGCCTCCGCATCCGATGCCCGCCGCCCTATACCGCCCGCCCGTACGTCCTCGCCGAGACGACGTGGGAGGCCGTGCGCGCGGCGCCGTTCGACGTGGCGGTGCTGCCGTGGGGCGCGACCGAGGCGCACAACCGGCACCTGCCGTACGCGACGGACAACATCCAGGCGGAGGCCATCGCCGCCGAGGCGGCGCGCATCGCGTGGGAGGCGGGCACGCGCGTCGTCGTGCTGCCTGCGGTGCCGTTCGGCGTGCAGACGGGGCAGCGCGACCTGCCGCTCTGCCTCAACCTGAACCCGAGCACGCAGGCGCTCGTGCTCGCCGACCTCGCCGCGTCGGTGGCGGATGCGGGCGTCGGCTCGCTCGTGGTGCTGAACGGGCACGGCGGCAACGACTTCCGGCAGACGATCCGCGAACTCCAGCCCCGCTTCCCCGACCTCTTCCTCTGCCAGGTCCACTGGTGGAAGGTCGGCGACGCGGCGGCGACGTTCGACGTGCCGGGCGACCACGCGGGCGAACTGGAGACGAGCGTGACGATGCACCTGACGCCCCACCTCGTGCGTCCGCTCGACGAAGCTGGACCGGGCCACGAGCGCCGCTTCCGCATCGCCGCGCTCCGCGAGGGCTGGGCGTGGGCGCCGCGCGCGTGGACCGAGGCGACCGACGACACCGGCGTCGGCGACCCCGCCGCCGCGACGCCGGAGAAGGGCGCGCGCTACACCGCCGAGGTGGCGCATAAACTCGCCGCCTTCTTCGCCGACCTCGCCCGCGCCGACCCGTCCGACCGCTACGCCTGAGGGCCTGGCTCTTCCGGCGTGCTCAGGCGCTCTCGCCGGTCTCGCCGTCTGCGTCATCGTCCGCCGCGTCGTCGCCGCTGAGGATCGCGGCGATGACCTGCCGGGAGGTGTCGCCGTCGTAGCCGCGGCGGGCGAGGAAATCGTAGAGTTTGCGCTGCCGCTTGCGCGGGTCCGGCTCGCGCAGCAGGGACGGCAGGCGCTTGCGGGCGGCGGTGAGGGCGTCGTCGAGGATCGCCTCGGGGTCGTCGAAGACATCGGCGACGGCCTCGTTCGCCTCCTCCGTGCCCACGCCGCGGCGGCGCAGTTCCTGCCGGATGCGCGACGGCCCGAGGCCCTGCGCGCGGCGTCGGCTCTCGGCATACTGCGCGGCGTAGGCGGCATCGTCGAGGTAGCCGCGCCCGTCGAGCCACGCGAGCGTGTCCTCGATGGCGTCGTCGGAGAGGTCGTCGCGGCGGAGGCGGTCGGCGACTTCGCGGCGCGTGCGGGCGCGCGACGACAGGAAGCCGAGGGCGGCGCTGCGGGCGCGGAGCAGGGCGTCGGCGGCGAGGATCGATTCCTGCTCGTCAACCGCGAGCGCGAGGCCCTTGCGGAGGCCGCGTTCGAGCACGAGGTCACGGTGGACGCCGAAGGCGAAGGCGCCGTCGAGGAAGACCGACACGCGCTCGGCATCGTGCACCTGGGCGACGAGCCGCGTCACCGTCCCCGGCGCGCGCGGGCGCTCGGTCTCGGCGGCTTCGGCGGGCGGGGCAGGGCGGCGGCGGGCGAACATGGGCAGGGGGCGTGTCGCCGCGCCAACGCCCCGGCCCTCCATCGGGTCGCAGTTCCGCGCGACGGCGGCCGGGCCTTGGCACGCCACGTTCCGCGCGCGATCACGCCTCACATCCTTCCACGCCCGCCATGCGTCACGTCCTCTGGCCCCTCGCCACGCCTCGCTCACCCTCGCGGCCTGCTCGGGCACCTCGCGCGTCGCGGCCCCCCCCGCTCCCGCAGCCCCGGTGGCGGCGTCTCCGCCGTCCGGCTCCGTCTCCGCGGATGCGTCGGCGCCCGCTCCGTCCGAATCCGGGTCGGCGGACGCCGCTTCTGCGGCTCCTGCGTCGTCGCCTCTGTACGGTTTCGACGCCGCGAACGCGATCCGGGGCGCAGGTCTCGACGGTACCGGCCCGCGGAGCGAACGCGACTACCTCGACCGCCTCCGCGGCCCTGGCGCCGAGCCGGTGCGCTACGAGCGCAAGGGGTCTTGCTGTCACTTCGACACGCCCAGCGGCATCTTCGGACGGGGCTTGCTCGACATGTACGAAGTGCGCATCGAGGGGCAGCGCAAGGCGATCACGCTCTACCTCAACATGTACGACCCCGCCATCCGCCCCCTCCGCGCCCCGACCGGCTTCCGGATGATCGACTGACACGGCTCCACAATGCAAAACCGCCGGTCCTGCGACGTGCGCGGGACCGGCGGGGTGGGCCTGGTAGGAATCGAACCTACGACCCCTCGCGTGTGAAGCGAGTGCTCTAAACCGCTGAGCTACAGGCCCGAGACGGCGGCCACGAGACGGGAGTCAGTGGGGCCGGGCGGGACGCGCACGATACGCCGCGGCGTGCCCGCAGGTCAAGGAATCGACATCGAAGTCGCGGCGAAGCGTGAACCGGCGGGCACGAGCGAGAGCGAGGTGCCGCCCCGGTTGAAGTGCATCGCGCGGCGCACCGAGTCGGCGCGGGTGGCGGCGGGGCGCTCGTGCGGCACGCGGAGCGACACCGACGCGGCGCCTGCGACGCCCACGACCGGCACCTCGGCAGCGTCCGGCGACACTTCGCCCGTGACGAGGAGGGCGTCGCCCTCGTCGGGGAGCACGAGCAGGCCGACGGCGGCGAGGCAGAAGAGGCCGAGGAGGGCGGGCGCCCAGAGCCAGAGCGCGCGTGCGCGGGCGGCGGTGGGCAGGAGGGCCGGGGAGGGGTCGGCGAGGTCGGCGAGGAGGCCTTCACCGGCGAGGCGCGCGTGGAGCTGGTCGCGGAGGTTGCACGGCGCGTGGACGTCGCAGCCGTAGCCGCAGAGCGCCCGGCGTGTGGCCTGCAAACGCCCGACGTGGCGGCGCAGCGCGGGGTTGCCGCGCAGGCACTCGTCGAAGGCGGAGCGGGCCGAGGGGTGCATCGTACCGTCCACGTATTCGCAGAGGAACTCGCTCAGCCACGGGTACTCATCGTCGCACTGGCGCATCGGATCACGGGAAAGAAGGTCCGCCGCTAAGACGAGGCGCTGCGCAGGGTTCCTCTAACTGCCCGGAATCCACAGACGCGCACACGGATACGGCCCCGCGCCGCCGCTCGGAAGCAGGGCGCGGGGCCGTGGATCGGGCGTGTCAGGGCGTCCGCGTCAGGCGTCCCAGTCGGAGAGGCCTTCGTCTTCGTCGGGCGTGTAGACGTCGCGCAGGAGGCCCTGCAGCTTGGTGCGCCCGCGGTTGATGCGGCTCTTGACGGTGCCCATCGGGAGGCCGGTGATCTCGGCGATCTCCTCGTAGGAGAGCTGCTGCACGTCGCGCAGGACGACGACTTCGCGGAACTCCTGCGGGATCTCGCGGAGCGCCTCCTGGATGGCGGCGTCCTGGAGCACGTTGTTGGCGTGGGTATCCGGACGGAACGTGTTGTCGGCGATCTCGAGCTCGTACTCCTCCTCGTCCTTGTTCACCGACTGCAAGCTCGTCACCTTGCGGCGGCGGCGCTTGCGGTACTCCGAGCGGGCGAGGTTGCCGGCGATCGTGTAGAGCCACGTCGAGAACCGGGCGATGCGGCGGTAGCTGTGGCGGTTGCGGAAGACGCGCATGAACGTCTCCTGCAACAGGTCCTCGCTCTCGCGCGCGTCGCCGAGGAAGCGGTAGAGGTAGTTGGCGAGCGGGTCCTTGTAGCGGGCGACGAGCAGGTCGAACGCCTCGACCGACCCGGCCTGGAACTGGGCCATCAGGTCTTCGTCGTCCATCTGGGCGAGCAGGCGGTGACGGCGCTCGATGGCGGAGAGCGGTCGGCGCAGGGTGACGGTGTCCATTGGGGTCGGGGCGTTTGTGTCAGGCGGGAAGCGCCGCGGAGGCGGCGCGGGCACCGGGGCCGTGGGCGGCGGCGGCCGGGCGGTGCGAAGGGGCGGCGGGGCGGGGCGGGGCGCTCAGGCGGCGAAGGAGCAGCAGCAGAACGAGGCGCGCGTCGCGGTTCGTCCCTCCTTTGAGTTCGTAGTCGGCGGCGAGAAGGGCGCCGAAGGCGTCGTCGAGGCGGCGGGCGCCGAAGCGGGTGGCGGCGGCAGCGTACTCGCGGACGAAGAAGGGCGGGACGCCGATCTCGGCGGCGAGGCGGTCGTCGCGCTCGCGGCCGCCGAGGAGCGGGAAGAGGCGGTGGAGCTTGGAGACGTAGGCGGTGAGCAGGGCGACGATGCGGAGCGCCTCGCCGGTCGGGTTCGATGCCTGTTGCAACAACCGTTCCGAAATGGTGAGTGCGTCGGTGTACCGATCCTCGCCAATCGCTTTCTGAAGCTCGAAAACGTTGAAATCGCGGCTCTGCCCCGATGCGGCGAGCACATCGTCGGTGGTGACGGTCCGGCGCTCGCCGACGTGGGCGACCAGTTTGTCAGCTTCCGAGGCGGCGGTCTGCAAATCTGTCCCGATGAGCTCCGCCAGAAGGGCAGAGGCCTCGCCGCCGAGCGACTTCCCGGCGTGCTTGATGCGGCGGGTGAGCCAGCCGGAGATCTCGCGGGGCTTGAGCGCCTTGAACTCGCCCCACGCCGCGTGGGCCTTGAGGGCGCGGTACGGGTGGGCGTTGAGGTTCTTCGGCTTCTCGCGGCAGGCGAGGAGGACGATGGCCGTCGGGTTGGGGCGCTCGGCGTAGGCCTGGAAGAGGGCGTTGCCGCGCAGCTTCTCGAAGTCGCGCACGAGCACGACGCGCCGCTCGGCCATCATCGGGTAGGCGCTGCACCGGGCGATGACCTCGGCGCCCTCGGCCTCGGCGCCGTAGACGATGTCGAGGTTGAAATCGCGCTCGTGCGGCGCGAGGGCGTGCTCGACGAGCAGGCGCTGCGCCTCGTCGATCAGGTAGCTCTCCTCGCCATAGAGGAAGTACAACGGCTTGAAATTCCGCGCCCGAAACGCGGTCTCGACCTGTTCGAATGTGAGCGCCATCGTGCCGGGGGCGAGAGGGAGAAATCGTCTCTCAGGCGCCAATTTGAAGGGTGGGGGTGACAACCCTATGGCGCACCCTCCCCAATTACTTGGTGTAACAAATGAGAAAGCCGCGCCGCCCGATTGCCCCATCCGGCCCCACGCCGTACACGCCTCCGGCAGCGCGTCACCCGCGCACGCCCTGGGCGTCGTGGAACTGCTCGGCGAGGGCGCGAAGCGTCGCGGCGTCCGTGAGGACGGCGGCGTGGAGGGCGGGGGCCTCACGGGCGAAGGCGTCGTCAGGAAGAGCGGCGGCGGCGGCGTGGAGGGCGGTACGCGCGGCGATGGCGGCGTCGAGGAGGGCGTCGGTCGGATGCGCGTCGGCGCCGATGGGGACGGGCATGTCGGTGGTCTCGGGGCTGCCGTCCGGCGCGCTCAGGGCGGTGAGGCGGGCGGTGTCGCGGGCGGCGAGGAGGGCGAGGACCTCGCGGAGCGAGTGCTGGCCGTCGAGCGGGCGGGTCGCGTGGAGCGTCTCGGGCATCCGGGCGACGACGAGGCGCAGCATCGTCAGTTCGTCGGCGAGGTAGGCGACCTGGTCGAGGAGGATGTCGCGGGAGGTCATCGGGGTCGGGGAAAACGGGAATGGCGGAGACGCGAAAACCTGTCAGGTCGGGGGACCTGACAGGTTCGGCGCGGGCGGCAGGGCGCCTCAGGCGGCGGCGATGTCGGTCTCGTGGGGGCCGGAGCGGACGCCGCCCCACGAGCGGTCGTCGGCGACGAGCGGCGTATCGCGCAGGTGCGTGCCCTCCAGGCCGTCCATCCCCTCCTCGACGAGCCACGTGAGGAAGTGCTGGTCGCGGAGCGAGTGCAGGTTGTTGTCCGGGCGGTGCTGCCACGGCTGCGCCGACTGCGAGGGGTCCTTGTAGGTGTCGAGGAAATCGAACCGGTCGACCAGACGCTCGGCGGGCACGAGCAGCTTTTCGAGGCCGAAGATGGCGTCCTCGCGGCGCGCGAACGTCAGGTCGTACTCCTTCGACATCACGATCGCCTCTTCGGGGCACACTTCCTCGCAGAAGCCGCAGTAGATGCAGCGCAGCATGTTGATCTCGAACCACGCCGGCTCGCGCTCCTTCACGTTCTCGACCTCGCTCGACTGCATCGAGATGGCCATCGGCGGGCACGCGCGGGCGCACAGGTTGCACGAGACGCAGCGCGGGCGCCCCGCCTCCTCGACGAGCACCGGGCGGCCCCGGTAGACGTCGGGCGGGTACCACTGCTCCTCGGGATACTCGAAGGTGTAGATGGGCTCCTTGACCATCTTGCGGAACGAGTAGCCGAGGCCGGAGAAGACCTGCGGGAGGAAGGTCTTCTCCCAGAACTTGAGCGTCCGCTCGTCCTGCGTGGCGGTGTTGACGTACTGGCCGGGCATCGGCGAAAGGGGGCTGGGTCTGCGCAGAAGATACCGCGCCGGGGAGGGGGGCGAGGTGGCGAGTTGGTGAGGTTGTGGGGGGAGTTGGTCGTTCGTTGTGGGTTGTGGGTCGTGCCCGCCACGAACGACAAACCATCAACAACCAACCACCAACTCCTTCCTCACCCCTGCACGCACCGCCCGTCGCGGCGCACGCCGAGCGGTCCGTCGGGCGTGACGCACTGGTCGGGGCCGGGGGACGAGGTCGGGAAGTTGGAGATCGACGCCTCGGGGTTGCGATCGCGCGGGACGAAGTGCGAGTGGTTGCCGTGCGGCACTTCGACGATCTCGGCGTCGCCGTACGGGTCGAGCACGGTGCGCATCACGAAAAACCCGACGACGAGCAGGAGGGCGAGTGCGACGATGTGGCGCGGGTGCAGGCCGCGGCGGCGCGGCGGCGCGGCGGGTGGCGCAGCAGGCAAGGGGTCCGGGTACGGGGCTTCCATCGGGCGGGGATCGGGGGCGGCCTGGCGCCAACGGTCGGGGGTGGGGGCGGGTTCGGGGACGGGCGTGGGAGGAGGTGGCTGCACCGCCACGGCCCCCCTCCTGCCGCTGCGCGCTGGCCGCGCTCCGCGGCGGTTCTCCCCCGCGGGGGAGGTGCCCGAAGGGCGGAGGGGGCTGCCGCCGCCGCACCACCGCGCCCGGCACCGCCCCGCACGTGTCGGCGTTGCGCCGCTCTGCCCATATTCCCCGACGAATGCCGCTCTGTCGCCTCGCGCTCTGCGCCGCCCTTGCGCTCGCCGCGCTCCCCGTCGCCGCGCAACCCGGCGCACGGACTGCTGCCGTGCCTCCGGCCTACGACGTGCTCGACTACGCGTTCGCCGTCGATGTCCTCGATTCGTCGCTCGTGCGCGCGTCGGCCACGCTGCGGGTGGCCACGCCGCCGTGCCCGCGCGGGGCCTGCGCCGCGCCCGGCCTTGCGCTTGACCTCATCGGACGGATGCCGGGCAGTCGGTTCGGGATGACGGTCGATTCGGTCCTCGCCGCGCCCGACGTCGGACGCGCCGCGCTCGCGCCGGTGCGCTGGCAGCACGCCGCCGACCGCCTCTCCATCGAGATGCCGACCGCGTCGGCCGTTGCGGCGCCGGCCACGCCGGGGGCGACCGGGTCGGCGGTCTGGCGCGTGCGGGTCGTCTACCACGGGCAGCCCGCCGACGGCCTCATCCGCTCGACCGACGCCGCCGGGCAGACGGCGTACTTCGGCGACAACTGGCCCGAGCGCGCCCGCCACTACCTCCCCACGCGCGACCACCCGTCCGACAAGGCGACCGTCACGTGGACCGTCACCGCGCCCGCCGCCCTCACGGTCGTCGCCAACGGGCGCTTCGAGGCGCGCACCTGCACCGCGAGCGCCTGCCAGACGCGCTACCGCGCCGATGTGCCGATCTCGACGAAGGTGATGGTCTTCGGTGCCGCGCCGTTCGCCATCGAGACCGCCGGAGAGGTCGTCGGCAGCGGCGGGCGGCGGGTGGCGGTGGAGTCGTGGGTGTTCGCGGACGAGCGCGCGGCGGGCTTCCGCGAGTACAGCGCCGCCGTGCCCATCGTCGCCTTCTTCGACTCGCTCCTCGCGCCGTTCCCCTTCGAGAAGCTCGCCAACGTGCAGAGCCGGACGCGCTTCGGCGGGATGGAGAACGCGGGCGCCATCTTCTACAACGCCCGGTCGGCGCGCGGCGACGGCTCGCAGGAGGGCCTGCTCGCCCACGAAATCGCGCACCAGTGGTTCGGCAACTGGGCCACCGAGGCGTCGTGGTCGCACCTGTGGCTCTCCGAAGGCTTCGCCACCTACCTCGCGCACGTCTGGGCCGCCCACCGCCGCGGCGATGCGGCCTTGAGAGTGGGCATGGCCGCCGACCGCGTCACCGTCGCCGCGTTCCTCGCCCGCACCCGCGTGCCGGTCGTCGACACGGTGCGCACGGAGCCGCTCGAGATGCTCGACGCCAATGTCTACCCGCGCGGCGCGTGGGTGCTGCACCTGCTGCGCGAGCGCGCGGGCGAGCGCGTCTTCTGGACCGCCCTCCGCCGCTACCTCCTGCGCCACGGGCGGACGGACGGCGGTGACGTCCGATTTGCAGGCGGCCTTCGAGGCCGAGTCGGGCGAGTCGTACGCCGCGTTCTTCGCGCAGTGGACGCGCCGCTCGGAGATCCCGAACCTCGCCGCCACGTGGCGCTACGACGCCGCCGCGCGCCAGGTCGTCGTCACCCTCCGCCAGACCCAGCCCGGTGGCGCCTTCGCCTTCCCGCTCGACATCGGCATCGAGGGCGCAATCGGTGCATCCAGTGGCGCGATGCAGGTCGTACGTGTGGATGTGGATGCGCCCGCACACACGTTCCGCCTGCCCGCGGCGGTGCGCCCGGCGCGGCTCGTGCTCGACCCCGGCGTGCGGATGCTGTTCTCCGGCGGCGAGGTCGCCGAGGGATCGTGAGCGTGCGCCGCGCCTTCGCCGCGGCCCTCGTGGCGTCGCTGAGCCTCGCCGCCTGCGACGCCTCCAGCCCGTCGTTCGAGCCGGGCCTCGTCGTCGAGGGGATCGTCGAGACGGGCGAGGCGGCGCCCGTCGTCACGCTGCGCCGCGCCCGTGCGCCCGGCGACCCGGGCGACGACTCCGCCGACGGCGCCGCGGCCACGTTCGCCGTCGATGGCCTGCCGGTCGCGCTCGTCGGGATGGGGCAGGGGCGCTACCGGGCCGTGCTTCCGGCGCCGCTCGCGCCCGGCCAGCAGGTGGCGCTCTCGGCGCGGTGGGACGGCGCGCCCGCGGTCTCGGCCCTCACCCGCGTCGTCGCGCCGATGCGGCTCGACAGCGTCCGCGTCACCCGAACGGCCCTCCCGGTGCGCGCGGCGCTCATCGACGAACTCGGGTTCGGCCTCGATCCGGCGCTCATCGCCGAGGTCGTCACGCGCGAGGGCTTCGTCTACCCCGTCACCGTCACCGCCTACTGGCGCGCCGCGCCCTCCTCCGACGGCGACGAGGCGCCGTGGGTGCGCCTCGCCCTGCGCCCGTCGGCGACGGTGGCGGTGCGCTTCTTCTTCCCGTCTGAGACCGTCCTGCCCGAAGCGCGCACGACGGCCACGCCCGGCGGCGGACGGCAGATGCGGCTGACGTACGCCGTCGAGGCGGCGAACGCGACGGCGCCCCTCAGCCCGCACCGCCTGCGCGTGGCCGTCGTGCGGGGCGGGGCGGCGTACGCGCGCTTCGTCGAGACGCGCAGCGCCCCCGAGCGCCGCGAACCCGTCTCCAACGTCACCGGCGGCCGCGGCCTCTTTGCCGCCGTCTCGACCGATTCGGTGCGGGTGGTCGTGGAGTGAGGGTGGGTTGGTGAGTTGGTGAGGTGATGTCTGGCACCGGAGAAACTGCCCCCTCGATGCGGCGGACCGCCGCAGGCGGGATGAGAGGTGTGGGGCGGTTTAGAGTCCACAGGTGGTTGGATCGCCCCGCACCCTCCGGCCCTTCGGGCCACCTCCCCCAAGGGAGGAGTTTCCGCCGCCGCCTCGCCGCACCTCTCACCCACTCACAAACTCACGGATCGCCGCGCCACGTCGGGCCTTCAAGGCGGCCTCCGAATCGCTTTCCGACCGCCTCCATGACGCCGACCCCCGACCTCGTCCTCGACACCCTGCGCCGCGTCGTCGATCCCGATGCCCTCGACGGCGCGGGCGGTGACATCGTGCGCCTCGGCTACGTCCGCGGCCTCGACATCGCGCCTGCCGGCCCCGATGGCGGTCCGGCGCGCGTCGCTTTCACCGTCGTCGTGCCGCGCGAGGGAACGCCCTTCGCCCGCGACGTCGGCGAGGCGTGCCGCCGCGTACTCCGCGAGGGCCTCGACCCCGCCCTGCGCGTCGATGTGACCGTCGATGCGCCGCCGATCTCGCTCGGCGAAGACCTCCTCGGCGCTCCGAACGCGGGCAAACGCCCGACGGGCATCCCCGAGGGCGTGCGCCACTTCGTGGCCGTCGCGAGCGGCAAGGGCGGCGTCGGCAAGAGCACGATCGCCGCCAATCTCGCCGCGAGCCTCGCGCTCGACGGCCTGCGCGTCGGCCTCGTCGATCTCGACATCTACGGCCCGTCGGTGCCGCTCATGTTCGGCGTGCGCGGCGCCAAACCGCGCGTCGACGAGCGCCGCAAGATCATTCCCGTCGAGGCGCACGGCGTCAAGCTCCTCTCGATGGGGATGCTCGTCGACGAGGACCGGGCGATGATCTGGCGCGGGCCGATGGTCACGTCGCGCCGTCAAGCAGTTCCTCGGCGACGCCGACTGGGGCGACCTCGATGTCCTGGTGCTCGACCTCCCGCCCGGCACCGGCGACATCCAGCTCACCGTCGTCCAGACGCTCCCGCTCACCGGCGCCATCGTCGTGAGCACGCCCCAGGAAGTCGCCCTCGCCGACGCGCGCAAGGGCGCGGCGATGTTCGCGAACGTCCACGTGCCGCTGTTGGGGATCGTCGAGAACATGGCGTACTTCACGCCGCCCGACCTGCCCGACCGCAAGTACTACCTCTTCGGACGCGGCGGCGCCGCGCGCCTCGCCGAAACGCTCGGCGTGCCCCTCCTCGCCGAGATCCCGATCGAGCAGGACGTGCGCGAGGGCGGCGACGACGGCGTGCCGGTCGTGATCGGCGAGCCGCAGTCGGTGTCCGCAATCGCCTTCCGCGCCATGGCCCGCACGACCCTCCGCGCCGTCGAGCACCGCGCCGCCCACCTGCCGCCGACGCAGAAAGTCGACATCCTCTACCGCTGAGCCGCGTGGTTCGAACGCAGCGCCGACGGTTCGCGCGCGGTGGTCGTGCGGCGCCTGCGTACGGGCGTATCCTTGCACGATCCACCCGCCGACCCCGATGCGCCGCCGCCTCGCCCTCTTCGCCGCTCTGTCCTTCGCAGCCGTCCTCACCGGGTGCCCGTTCGACGGTGTCGGTGACGAGGGACGCGCCTGCACGGCGATCTTCGCAAGCGTCAGCCTGCCCGTCGTCGACGCCCGCGCCGCGCCTGTCGTGCCGAGCTCGGCGACGGTGACGCGCGCCGATGGCACCTCGCTCGTCTGCCCGACCGAGACGGAGCAGGGCGGATGCGTCGTGCCGATTTCAGGCCCTGGCGTGGGGCCTCCGAGGATCGAGGGGGTCAACGATGGCATCACCGTGGTCCGGCGCGGCGAAACGATCCGCGTCGGCGCCCGCGCGGGCAACCTGAGCGGCACCGCCGATCTCGTCGTCGGCACCGACGGCTGCCACGTCCGCAAGATCTCCGGCCCCGACATGCTGGTGCTCCGCTGACGGCGCGGGCGATGCGTCCGAGGCGCCGCAACGATCCGGCAACCGGGGGCGCGGTCTGCGGCGGCGGTGCGTTCTTGCGCCGAACCGTTCCCCCGATGCCCCATGCGCGCCCCCCTTGCCCCGCTCCTCGCCGCCGCCCTGACCACCGTCGCCGCCACCGGCTGCCGCACGCCCCGCGCCGCCGCGCCTGCGCCCGACGGCGGGCAGATGGCCTGCACGATGGACTTCCGCTCGGTCGGCTTCGTCCTCGTCGACGGCTTCGACCGGCCCGTCGGCGGCGCCCGCGTCGAGGTGCGCCGCACCGATGGCTCGCTCGTCGAGACCGACCGCGGAATCGCAGGAAACGGCCCGGCGAACGGCCGCTACACCATCGCCGACGACGGCACGCGCATCACGCCGTCGGGCGAGACGATGACGGTCAACGCGAGCACGAACGGGCTGGCCGTCGCGGGCGTCTACCGCATCGGCAACGACGGCTGCCACGTCGCCAAACTCGCGGGCGCCGACACGCTGCGGCTGCGCTGAGGTCGCCGCCGCTCAGTGCTCGCCGGGGATGCCGGGCTGCGTCATCTCGCGCACATCGAGGAGCGAATCGAGGTCGGCGCCGTCGGGGAGGATGCCCATTTCGGTCACCACGTCGCGGACGCTGCGGCCCTCCTTCGCGGCCTTCTTCGCCACCTTCGAGGCGAGGTCGTAGCCGATCGTGCGGTTCAGGGCGGTCGCGATAGCCGGGTTGCGCTCGAGCAGCTCGCGGCAGCGCTCTCGGTTGGCGGTGATGCCGTCGAGGCAGCTCGTGCGGAAGGCGTCGAGGCTCGTCGTCAGGATCTCGACCGATTCCAGCAGCGCGTGCGTCATCACCGGCATCATCACGTTGAGCTCGAAGTTGCCGTGCTGCCCGCCAATCGTCACCGTGACCGCGTTGCCCATCACGCGCGCGCAGACCATCATCATCGACTCCGACATCACCGGGTTCACCTTGCCGGGCATGATCGACGAACCGGGCTGGAGGCTCGGAAGGGAGATCTCGGCGAGGCCGCTCGTCGGACCCGACGACAGGTGCCGGATGTCGTTGGCGATCTTCATCAGGCTCACGGCGAGCGTGTTGAGCGCGCCCGCGGCGAAGACGTACGCGTCCTTCGCCGACTGCGCCTCGAAGTGGTTCGCCGCCTCGACGAAGTCCATCTCGGCCAGCACCGACAGGTGCTCGATGGCCTTCTTGGCGAACCCGTTCGGCGTGTTGATGCCCGTCCCGACGGCGGTGCCGCCGAGCGCGAGCGGTTGAAGCTCTGCCGCGGCCATCATCAGCCTCGTGATCGAGCCGCGGATCTGCGCCGCATACCCGCCGAACTCCTGCCCGAGCGTCACCGGCGTCGCGTCCATGAGGTGCGTGCGGCCCGACTTGACGACATCGTCGAACTCGGCGGCTTTGGCGTCGAGGCTGGCGGCGAAGCGGTCGAGCGCGGGCATCAGGTCCTGCACGAGCGCCAGGCGCGCGGCCACGTGCATGGCGGTCGGGATGACGTCGTTCGACGACTGGCTCGCGTTCACGTCGTCGTTGGGGTGGACGGCGCGGTCGGCGTCTCCGATCTCGCGGTTCGCCGCCGTGGCGATGACCTCGTTCGCGTTCATGTTGGTCGACGTGCCCGATCCGGTCTGGAAGATGTCGAGCACGAACTGCGCGTCGAGGCGTCCGTCGGCGACGCTCGCGCAGGCGTGGGCGATGGCGTCGGCGGTGTCGGCGTCGAGGATGCCGAGGTCGCGGTTGGCGCGCGCGGCGGCGCCCTTGACGAGCCCGAGCGCCTCGATGAAGCGGCGCGAGAAGCGGATGCCGGAGATGGGGAAGTTGTCGTGCG
The DNA here is from genome assembly GCA_963726715.1 of Rhodothermales bacterium. Taxonomy (GTDB): domain Bacteria; phylum Bacteroidota; class Rhodothermia; order Rhodothermales; family BA12; genus CAVSDF01. Next base: position 70,584 of record CAVSDF010000015.1, on the reverse strand, counting down.
CGCGCTGCGTCTGCGCGCCGTACATCGCGCCCGAGGGGACGCGGACCTCGCCGAGCGAGTCGGTTTCGATGCGGAAGTCGGGCGTGGCGGGCGTGGCGGTGGACAGGTCGGACATCGGGACGGAAGAGAGGAACGGGTCGATGCCCGTTGCACGGCGCGGCGTGCGCGCGGGATTCCGGGCGCGGCGCGGTTTGTCGCGCGGCACACCCTCTCGGTCCCCCAACCCGACAGGTTCGCGGTCGTCCGTCGTCCGTCGTCGGACGGGCGCCTTCGCCCGGCCCCTACCTTGCGGCCTCCCTTCGAACCCCCCGATGCACCGATTCACCACCGTCGCGGCCATGCAGGCCGAGGCGCGACGCCTCAAGCGCGCCGGGCAGCGCCTCGCGCTCGTGCCGACGATGGGCGCCCTCCACGACGGACACCTCGCGCTCGTCGCCCTCGCCCGCCGCTACGCCGACCACGTCACCGCGTCGGTCTTCGTCAACCCGACGCAGTTCGGGCCGTCGGAAGACTTCGCCCGCTACCCGCGCGACGCGGACGGCGACGCGCGCCGCCTCGAAGACGCCGGATGCGACGCGCTCTTCCTGCCGTCGGTCGAGGAGGTCTACCCGTTCGGCACCGATGATGGGGTCGATGTGACGGTCGGCGGCCTCGACGCGCACCTCGACGGGCCGCACCGTCCGGGGCACTTCGCGGGCGTGACGACGGTCGTCGCGCGGCTCTTCAACGCGTGTCAGCCCGACGTGGCGGTGTTCGGGCAGAAGGATGCGCAGCAACTCGCCATCGTCCGGCGCATGACGGCGGCGCTGCGCTTCCCGGTCGAAATCGTCGCCCTGCCGACGGTGCGCGAGGCTGACGGGCTGGCGATGTCGTCGCGCAACGCGCTCCTTTCGGCAGGCGAGCGCGCCGCTGCGCCCGTGCTCCACGGTGCCTTGCAGGCGGCCGAATCGGCCCTCGCGGGCGGGGAACGGCGTCCGGAGGCTCTCGTTGAGGCCGCCCGCACGGTGCTCGCGGGCGCGCCGGATGTGCGGGTGCAGTACGTCGAACTCGTCGAGGCCGACACGCTGCGCCCGGCCGCCGGGCCGCTCCATGCCGGTCAGCGCGTCCTCATCGCCCTCGCCGCCCACCTCGGCGCGACGCGCCTGATCGACAACGTCCCGCTCACGGTCCCCGCCGACGCGCTCACGGCCTGAGCGATCTCTGGCGCTCCCTCTCGCGGCGCGCGACGACCCCCGCCGGTCTCGCGCGCCGCGCCCGTTTCCACACCCTGCTTCACCCTCTGCGGCTCCGCGCCGCGCGTCATCTAAACTCCTTATCTGCATGAACGTCACCGTCCTCGGCGCCGGCACCATGGGCAACGGCATCGCCCACGTCTTCGCGCTCGGCGGCCACGCCGTCACCCTCGTCGATGTCAGCGAAACCGCGCTCGAACGCGGGCGCGCGACCATCGAGAAGAACCTCGCGCGGCAGGTCTCGAAGGGCCTCGCCGAGGCCGACCGCGACGCCGCCCTCGCCCGCCTGAGCACCGGCACCGACATCCCCGAGGCCGTCGCCGACGCCGATCTGGTCGTCGAGGCCGCCTCGGAGCGCATCGACGTCAAGACCGAGATCTTCCGCCACATCGACGTTCACGCGCCCGCGCGGGCGATTCTCGCCTCGAACACGTCGTCGATCTCCATCACCGCGATCGCGGCGGCGACGAAGCGGCCGGAGAAGGTGATCGGGATGCACTTCTTCAACCCCGTCCCGCTGATGTCGCTCGTCGAGGTCGTGCGCGGCCTCGCCACCTCCGACGAGACCTACGAGGCGGTCCGGAGCCTCTCGGAAGCGCTCGGCAAGGTGCCCGTCGAGGTGATGGATTCGCCCGGCTTCGTCTCGAACCGCGTGCTGATGCCGATGATCAACGAGGCGATCTTCTGCATCCACGAAGGCGTGGCGACCAAGGAATCTGTCGATGAGGTCATGAAGCGCGGCATGGCGCACCCGATGGGGCCGATCGCCCTCGCCGACTTCATCGGCCTCGACGTGTGCCTGGCCATCCTCGAAGTTCTCCACCGCGAACTCGGCGACGACAAGTACCGCCCGTGCCCCCTCCTCCGCAAGATGGTCGCCGCCGGGCGCTTGGGCAAGAAGACGGGGCAGGGCTTTTACGACTACGCGTGATCGGGGGGACGTGTGGGGTGGGGCTGGAGGACACCCTGTCAGGGGCATCGACCCTGACAGAGTCGCGCCGGGCGCGGTGGCGCGTCGGGCACGATGGGGCGCACGCCGCATCCCAAACGATCCAGCCCCACTCGGTTGAGTCGTCACGGAGACCGTGTGAACCGGTGCTGTCACAGGGAGCCGGATAGCTTTCGTCTCCACTCACCCGTCGCTCCATCTCCGAGCGACGCTTCCCCCTCAGGACGCCCCTATGACGACTCCCGCAAAGAACACGATCTGCCTCTGGTACGACGGCGGCGCCGAGGACGCCGCGCGGTTTTACGCCGAGACCTTTCCCGACTCGGCCGTCACCGCGGTGCACCGCGCACCGGGAGATTACCCGGACGGGCGGGAAGGGGACGTGCTGACGGTCACGTTCACCGTGCTCGGCATCCCCTGCCTCGGGCTCAACGGCGGGCCTCACTTCACGCACAGCGAGGCGTTCTCCTTTCAGGTCGCAACCGACGACCAGGCCGAGACAGACCGCTACTGGAACGCGATCGTCGGCAACGGCGGGCAGGAGAGCGACTGCGGGTGGTGCAAAGACAAGTGGGGCGTGTCGTGGCAGATCACGCCAGTCGCCCTGACGCGGGCGATCTCCGACCCCGACCGCGCCGCCGCCAAGCGCGCCTTCGATGCGATGATGACGATGAAGAAGATCGACATCTCTGCCATCGAGGCGGCACAGCGCGGCTGAGGACGCGGTCCCCCGCCTGCCGTTGCTGCCCCCTCCGCCCTTCGGGCACCTGCCCCGCTTGCGAGGCAGGTCGGGGGGCGCTCAGCTCGTCGCCAGCGTCCGCCGCCCGGTGACCTCGCGGATGCGGCGGGCGAAGGCGATCAGGAAGCCGATGGTCAGCATCCCTACGCCGAACCACAGGAGGCCGATGAGGGGCTTCTCGTAGGCCTGCACCACGATCCAGTCCTCGGGGCTCACCGCCACGCCGTCGATGGTGAGGGTGACCTTGCCGTCGTCGACGTTCATGGCGTTGAAGGCGACGCCCATGTCCCACTCGGGCACGCGGTTCTGGATGTACGTTTGCCGCCCGCTCTTCATCACCACGTAGACGGGGCGGAGCGGCTGGCTCTCGCCGGTTTTGAGGTTGGTGACGAGCACGCGCGCCGCAATCGCGATCTCCACGCTGTCGCGCCGGAGGCCGCGCATCGCCTCGTCGGGGATGTCGGTTTCGTAGCCCTCGAAGGCCACGCGGTAGGCGTCGCCGCCGATCACCACCGATGCGCCCTGCGCCAGTTCGATCTGCCCGCCCTTGCGTGCGGTGTCGGGAAGCTCGAACATCGCCGCCGGGGTGACGGCCGCGTAGACGTCCTGTTCGGCGAAGGCGCGCACGTCGGGGTGCTGGATCCACTGGCCGCGCGGGTTCTGGTAGACGACGGGCTTGAGCGTGAAGCGGCGGTCGCCGTCCTGCAGGTTGAGGACGTAGCGGTCGAAGCCCTCCAGCGTCTTCTCGCGTCCGGCGTACTCGACCTTGTACGGACCGATCTCCCGCGTCTCGCCGCGCGTGAGCACGAAGTTGTCGCGCGAGGTGCCGCCGACGACCGGCATCGACATGCCCGACGCGATGGCGAGCGGCGTCGAGAAGCCCGACGAGGCGACGATGCCGAGCACGGTGAGCGCGAGGCCGACGTGCGAGAGGGCGCCGCCGACCATCTTCCAGTTGCCGCGCCCGATCCGCCAGAGCACGGCGCTGTTGCCGAAGAGGGCGAAGAACGACGTGAAGACCAGCATCAGCATCATCAGGCCGGTGCCGTGCTGGCCCCAGAACGCTGCCAGGCCGCCGCCCTGAAACAGCGCCGCCTTGGTCGCCGCGAGGTCGGCGGTGGCGGCGGGCGCGGCGCCGGCGGTGCGCTCGGCGAAGGGCGTGAGCAGCACGACGGCGAGGGTCGCGGCGAGGGCGAGGCCGAGCGGGCGCACGAGCGCGCGGTTGACCTGCTCGACCGTCATCCGATTCCACCAGAACACCATCCCGAGCGAGACGAGAAACATGACGCCCGTCGTGATCGGCAGCGTCCAGTCGTTGTAGAACGAGAGCGGCACCGCCGACGGCTCGTCGCGGAAGATGCGCCCGAGAATCGGCGCGCTCGTGCCGACGATGATGACCGCCGAGAGCGCGCAGAGCAGCATCGCGCCCGAGTACGTCAGGAACTCGCGGGAGAGATAGGGCGCCTCGCGCTCGGGCACCGGCAGATCGCGCCAGCGCCACGCGAGCATCCCGAGCGCGCCGCCCGTCATCACCAGAATCCAGACGAGCAACTGCCCCGAGAGGCCGAGGTCGACGAACGAGTGGACGGAGATGTCGCCGAGGATGCCGGAGCGCGTCAGGAACGTCGAATACACGACCAGCACGAACGTCAGCACGGTGAGCAGAAGCGCCGAGCGCTGCGCCGCCGCGCGCTTCTTCTGCACGAGCATCGCGTGGAGCGCGGCAATCCCGACGATCCACGGAACGAGGCTGGAGTTCTCGACGGGGTCCCATGCCCAGTAGCCCCCGAAGCTGAGCGTCACGTACGCCCAGTAGCCGCCGAGCGTGATGCCGACGCCGAGGATCAGGAGGCCCATCAGCAGCCACGGCATCGCGGGCCGCACCCACTCGGTGTAGCGGCGCTGCCAGAGCGCGGCGATGGCGAAGGCGAACGGCGCGAGAAGCGTCGCAAAGCCGATGAACAGCGTCGGCGGGTGGATCGCCATCCACGGGTTCTGCAGAAGGTCGTTGAGGCCGTTGCCATCCTGCGGCACGAAGCCCGCGACCTGCAGCATCGGCGCGTCGGGAAACTTCTCCGCGAGCGTCAGGAACGGCGACGAGCCGAGGTGGACCGGCCCGAACTTCAGCCCGACGATCATCGAGATCAGGAACGCCTGGCAGATGGCAATGACGGCCAGCACGGGCGCGCGCCACGACGCAGGCGACCACCGGACGATGGCGTGACCAAGAAGCGCGGTGTAAAGAATCCAGAGGAGGAACGAGCCCTCCTGCCCCGCCCAGAGCGCCGAGACGAGGTAGTGCACCGGCAGCGCCCGTGCCGTGTACTGGTAGGCGTAGGCGTAGTCGAAGCGGTGCGCGAGGAGCGTGTACCACAGCAGCCCCGCGGCGAGCCACACGGCGACGCTCGCTGCGGTCCACGCCCACATCCCGGTGCGCATCCGCAGCGCGCGCGCGTCGTCGGTCAGCAGGGGAGAGGCCGACGCGGCGCGGAAGAACGCCACAGCGGCGCCGAGGACGGCGACGAAGGCGAGGATCAGGCTCAGGTGCCCGGCGATGCCGATCATCAGCGGAAGGCGGTCAGGTTACAGACCGGTGAAGACACCCCCGAAACGGCGGTTCCGAGGCCGTCCGGCCGCGCGGGCGAACGGGCCGCGTCTTCAAGTCGGAGAGCCCACCACAGATGGGTGCATACTCTTCCAAGGACACCATCATGCACAGATGAACACGTCAGGCTATGGCTGGGTGCTGGCCGCTGCCTTCGTGAGGTACGGGCTTGGACTTCAAACGCGAACCGGATGGGTGGTACTGGGGACCTTGCTTGCGTCAGCAACGGGCGTGCTGGCGTGGACCCACGCCGACGTCATAGACATTTTGCTGGTGGGCTCCCTTATCGCGTCCGTATCCATACTCGGGGCTACGCCAACTCATACGGGGCAGATACCAGCCGCGATCAGCTAATCCAGGGGACCCGGGCAGTACTCATATCTCACACTCTGCCTGTGGAGCGTCGCGTGGCTGATCTTTACGATTCTCCTGAGCGCTGCCCAGGTCGTTGCACGGACCGCATTCTAGCTTTCTTTCACCCCTAAGCTCGTGCCCGGTCACCGCGCGTACGCCACGCGCCGCACCTCGCGGATCACCATCACCTTGACCTGCCCGGGGTACTGGAGCTCGCGCTCGATCTTTTTCGAGATGTCGGTCGCAAGCTGCTCGGCGAGGGCGTCGGAGACCATGTCGTGGTTGACGAGCACGCGGATCTCACGCCCGGCCTGGATCGCATAGACGCGGTCGACGCCGCGGAAACCGGCGGCGAGGGCTTCGAGCTTTTCGAGCCGCTTCACGTACGCATCGAGCGCCTCGCGCCGCGCGCCGGGGCGGGCGCCGGAGATGGCGTCGGCAGCCTGGACGAGCGGCGAGATCATGGCCGTCATCTCGATCTCGTCGTGGTGCGCCCCGACGGCGTTGATGACGTCGGCGTGCTCCTTGTACCGCGTGAGCAGCTCCATCCCGACGATCGCGTGCGGCTGCTCGATCTCGTCCTCCATCACCTTCCCGATGTCGTGCAGCAGCCCGGCCCGCTTGGCCCGCACGGCGTCGAGGCCGAGTTCGGCGGCCATGAGCGAGGCGAGGTGCGCGGTCTCGATCGAGTGCGAGAGCAGGTTCTGCCCGTACGACGTCCGGTAGCGCATCCGCCCGACCATGCGGATCAGGTCGGGGTGGAGGCCGTGGATCTGCAGGTCGATGGCCGTCCGCTCGCCGACTTCGATGATCTCCTCTTCGATCTCGCTCCGCACCTTCTCGACCACTTCCTCGATGCGCGCCGGGTGGATGCGCCCGTCGGCGATGAGTTTGAGGAGCGAGATGCGCCCGACCTCGCGCCGCACGGCGTCGAAGCCCGAGAGGATCACCGCCTCCGGCGTGTCGTCGACGATGACTTCGAGCCCCGTCGCCGCCTCGAACGAGCGGATGTTGCGCCCCTCGCGCCCGATGATGCGCCCCTTCATCTCGTCCGACGAGATGTTGACGACGCTGACGGTGGTTTCGATGGCGTGGCCCGCGGCGGTGCGCTGGATGGCGGTCGTGATGATCTCCTTGGCCTCGCGGGTCGCGCGCATCTTGGCCTCGTCGCGGATGTCCTTGACGGCAGCGGCGGATTCGGTGCGGACCTCGTCGAGGAGTTCGGTTTTGAGCTGCTCGCGGGCCTCGGCGCGCGTCAGCCCGGCGAGGCCTTCGAGGCGCCGCGTGATCTCGTCGGTGGCGCTGTGGTAGCGCATGCGCTCGGCCTCGGTGCTCGCGACGCTCTCGGCGAGGGCCGCCTCGGCGTCGGTGAGCTGGGCCTGCCGGTGCTCGGCGTCGCGGGCGGCGCGCTCGGCATCGTCGCGGCGGGCGCGGGCGTCGCCGTGGAGGCTCTGCACCTGCCCGTGGAGGGCGCGGGCCTTCTGCTGGAGCGTGTCGGCCTCGCGGCGCAGGGCGTCGAGGGCGTCCTGGGCGCGCAGCAAGAGGGCCTCGCGCTGCTGCACCTGGTGCGCACGGGCGCCGATCTGCTGGGCGCGGGCGTCGAGCTTCTGGCGCTCGCGGCGGACGGCCTGCCGGTCGTCGTCGTGCGTGGCGGCAAGCTCGGCCGAAAGCTCGGCGGTCAGGGTCTCTCGGAGGCGGGCGCGCTCGGCGTCGAGGGTGGAGGTGAGGTTGGTTGTCAGGTCGTCGCGCAGGCGCGCGACCTCGTCGTGCAGACGCGCCGTTTCGGCCTGGCTCTCGTGGAGCGCGGCGTCGGCGGCGAGGGACTGCTGCTGGGAAGGGAGTACGGCATCCGTCGTGCGGCGCGCACGGAGGAACCAGCCAACGAGGAAGGCGACGGCGGCGGCGACGCCCACGGTGAGGGCGATCGCGGCGGAGGTCATGGACGGGGGGAGTCCGGGCGGCGCGGCGAGGCGGGCGCCCGACGGAAACGATGCAAAGACGCCCCGGCGGCAGGGGCGCGGCCCACGGCGTGAGCGGAGCGCCCGGAGCCTGCCGGGGCGAGAAAGAAGCGCACGGACACGGAGCGTCGGATATGAAGAGCGACCTTCGTATCACGGTCGAGGCCGCTCGTCCTCGTCCAACGTCCCACGGCCGCCGAAGCGGCACCGCCACGGGGGCGGTCAGGGCCTGTTGTCGGAGTTGCGAAGAAGGGCCCCTGAAAACAAAAGAGTACCGCTCCCATATGGTGCGCCCCGAGCCGTGCACGCCTGCCCGGTAAGGCAGGCCCGCGCTTACACCGGACGTTCACGCGCCGGTTCCTCTGCCGCGCGCCCGTTGGATGCGGCTACGTCGTGTTCGAGGCCCGCGAAGCGACCCTCAGCACGCACGGCTGCGGCCCGTGTGCCTCATCCGGTGGCCGAGCACCCGCCCTGAGCGGCGTCGAGGGGTGTCGACGCCCGTGCGTGGGGTGGAGAGGGCAGGACGTGCACGGACGTCCCCTACGCGGTGTCGTCGTCCGCATCCTCATCGTCGTCGTCCACCTCCCCCTCCGGCAGCACGGTGGCTCGGGGCGGGGTGAGGGCGGCGGCGAGGTGAAGGTCGAGCGCGAGGAGGGCGTCGGCGAGGTGGGCGGCGGTGTCGTCGGCGCCGGTCGCTGCGGCATCGGCGGCGGTGCGGGCGTCGAGGAGCTCATCGCCGAGGGCGAGGGCGACGATGAGCGCGGCGGTCGTCTCGTTCTGCAGCGGGTGCGCGGCGCGGAAGGCGGCGAGCTTGGCATCGACGTAGGCGACGCTCGCGCGCGTCCGGGCCTCGTCGCGCGGGCGGATGCGGAGCGTGAAGTCGCGCCCCATCAGCCGGACGCGCACCGGCATGACGGGCGCCTCAGGCACATCGAGGGCCTCAGGCACGTCGGAAGCGGCGGCGGAAGGGGGATCGGAAGACATCGGCGGGCGCGGCGGCGCGGCGGGAGTCGGAAGGAGCAGGCAGGTTGGCGTGTGCCGGTCAGGCCGGACGGTCGGCGCCGTCTTCATCGGTCAGGAGCGCGTCGAGGGCCTCGACGAATCCCTCGATCTGTCGGCGCAGGGCCTCCGGATCGCCGCCGAACGGGGCGATGGCGACGGGTTCACGTCCGGCCTCGACCTCCATCTCGGCGACGCGCGCGGCGAGGGTGTCGTTCTCGACGCGCAGCCGCTCGATCTCGCGGACGGCGTCGAGCACGCGGGCGCGGAGGCGTTCGAGCGCCTGACCGGGCGGCGTCGCAGCCGCAGAGGCCGGAAGCGGCGCGGGCGCCGGAGCGATGGCCCCACCGCCCTCGGTCGGACGCGGCGCATCCCCATCGACACGTCGCCGCCGCCGCCCCGTGCCACCGCCGGAAGGTCGGGCGCCGGACGAGCGGCCACCGGAGGGCCGCACGCCGCGCCCCCCATCGGGACGGGAGCCGGTGCGCGGCGCATCGGCGCGCGCGCCGTCGGGGGAAGGAGCGTCGGAACGGGGCGCGTCGGAGCGCGGGCCGTCGGGGTGGGGTCGGTTGCGGGGGGCTCCCTGGCTCATCGGATCAAACGGGGCGCGGGTTCACGGAAGACTCGAAGGTACGCCCCCGCCCCCGAACCCGCACGGGACGGTTCAAACGACGCGCGCGCTGGCCCCATGCGGCGTCTGCGCCGTGGGGCGTCGCGCCCCAAACGGCAAACCCACCGCTGAGGATCACGGCAGAGGGCACCCTGACAGGGGAGCGCGGGAGACAGCGCCGGTCAGGCCGGAGATGTCCCCCGCGCCACCCCGTCACCGCCGCAGCTCCGCGCCCACCCGCGCACCGGCAGCCGTCACGATGCGGGCGAGCGTTTCCTCGACCTCGGCGTCGGTGAGGGTGCGGTCGGCGGCGAGGCGGAGGGCGAGGGCGATGCTCTTGCGGCCCGCGCCGACGCGGTCGCCGGTGTAGACGTCGACCACGGTGACCGACGCAACGAGCGGCTGCCCGGCCTCCCGGACGATGCCGACGAGATCGCCCGCAGGCGTCGCGCCGTCGACGACGAAGGCGAGGTCGCGCTCGACGTGCGGCGCGCGCGAGAAGGCGCCGTACCGCGCCCGCCCGCGGCCGCGCTCGAACAGCGCCGACGTGTTGACCTCGGCCACGACGACCGGCCCGCGCAGGTCGTAGGCGCCGAGCAGCTCCGCGCCCACGCTGCCGACGATCCCGACCGGCGCGCCGTCCACGAGGACCGTGAGCGCGTCGTCGAAGCCGTCGATCGGGGCGTCGGCGAAGGTGGCGGTGTGCCCGTAGGCGGCGGCGATGGCCTCGGCGGCGGCCTTGGCGTCGTAGAGGTCGGCGCGGCGCGCGGGGGCGTCCCACGTCGGCCTCGCTCGCCAGACCGACGAGGACGACGGCGGCGTGCTCGCGCTCGTCGGCGGGGGCGTCGGTGCGGGAGGCGCCGAGGGGACCGCGGACGACGCGTCCGACTTCGAACATCCGCACGCCCGCGACGCGCTGCCGCTGGTTGTGCGACGCGACGGGCAGGAGGGACGCGAGCAGGCTCGGGCGCAGGGCGAGCGGCGCGCGCGACGACCCGGGCGTCTCGACCGTCTCGACGATGGCGCCGCTTCCGTACGCCGGGTGCGCGAACGCGCACGCGCTCGGCCGCCTCGCGCCGCACCAGCGACGTGCCGACGGCCTCGGTCAGTCCCAGCCCGACGAGCGCCTCGCGGAGCACGGCGCGCGCCTCGGGGGCGCCGCTCGCGGGCGGCACCACGAGCGGTAGGCGGATGTGGCGCGGCTCGGGAATCCGGTCGAAGCCCCACAGCCGCGCGACCTCCTCGATCACGTCGATCTCGCGCGTCACGTCGGGGCGCCACGGCGGCACGCTGAGCCGCAGCACGTCGGCGCGCGAGGTCTCCTCGACCCGGCGGCCCTCCATGAGCTGCTCGGCGAGGCCTTCGAGATCGCCGTCGGCGACGACGTCGAAGCCGATGGCGGTGAGCAGGCGCCGCACGTCGGCGCGCGGAATCTCGGCGCCGAGAATGCGCGGCGAGGCGCGCGAGGCGGAGCGTCACGCGCGGGCGGACGTGGACGATGGCCACGGCGTCGACGCAGCCGGACGCGACCGTTCCGCCCGCGACCTCGGCGATGAGCGCGGCGGTGCGGGCGGCGGCGGTGCGGGTGCCCTCGGGGTCGACGCCGCGCTCGAAGCGGTACGAGGCGTCGGTCGAGAGGCCCGCGGCGCGGGCGGCGCGGCGGATGGCGGAGGCGTCGAAGTGGGCCGACTCGATGAGCACGCGCGTCGTCGCGCCGGTGACTTCGGTGTCGCGCCCGCCCATGACACCCGCGATGGCGATGACGCGCGGCCCGCCCGGCCCGCCGTCGCAGACGACCGGCGTGCCCTCGGCGAGCGTCCGCTCGCGCCCGTCGAGCGTGACGAGCGTCTCGCCTGCGCGGGCGGCGCGGACGGTGATCTCGGTGCCCTCGATGCGGTCGAGGTCGAAGGCGTGGAGCGGCTGCCCGATCTCGCGCATGACGACGTTCGTCGCGTCGACGACGCCGCTGACCGAGCGCGAGCCGACCGCTTCCAGGCGCTCGCGCATCCACGACGGCGCCGCGCCGACGGTTACGCCGTCGACGATCATCGCCACGTAGCGGCTGCACAGGTGCGCGTCGGCGAGGGTGACCGCGATGCGCGCGGCGGTGTCGCCGCCCGGCTCGGGCACGTCCACGGACGGCAGGCGCAGCGGCTCGTCCACGAGAGCCGCGAGGTCGCGCGCGACGCCGGCGTGGCTCGTGGCGTCGGGGCGATTCGGGGTGACGTTGAGGGTGAGGACGGTGTCCGGCGCGGCGCTGCGGCGCGTGAGGTAGGCCGCGAGCGGCTCGCCGGGCGTGGCATCGTCGCCGTCGAGCACGAGGATGCCGCTGTGGTCGCTTCCGAGGCCGAGTTCGTCGTCGGCGCAGATCATGCCCTCCGACATCTCACCGCGGATCTTGCGCCTTTCCAGTGTTACCGACATCCTTGCACCGTCCTTGCCCGGAAGCTGGAGCGTCGTGCCCGGTGGCGCGACGGCGACGTGCTGCCCGGCGGCCACGTTCGGCGCGCCGCAGACGATCGCGAGCGGCGTCTCGGCGCCGACATCGACCGTCGTCACGCTCAGGCGGTCGGCGCCCGGGTGGCGCGCGCAGGTGAGCACGTGCCCGACGATCACGCCATCGGGCACCGAAGGGGCGCCGGTCGTCGCGATCTCCTCGACTTCGAGGCCGGACATCGTGAGCAGGTCGGCCACCTCGTCCGCCGTGCGCCCGTGGGCGACGAACTCGGAGAGCCAGTTCAGGGAGACGTTCATCGGGAGGAAGAGATCGAAGGCAGGGCAGGGCCCCTCGCCAGAGAATCAGAGCAGCGAATCAGAATTGCGACAGGAAGCGCAGGTCGTTTTCGTAGAGGAGGCGGATGTCGTCGATGCCGTGGCGCAGCATGGCGATGCGCTCGACGCCCATCCCGAACGCGTAGCCGCTCACGCGCTCGGGGTCGAGGCCCGCCTCGGTGAGCACGACCGGATCGACCATGCCGCAGCCGAGGATCTCCAGCCAGCGCCCGCCGAGCGCGTCGCTCCAGATGTCGACTTCGGCGCTCGGCTCGGTGAAGGGGAAGAACGACGGGCGCACGCGCATCTTGACATCGCTGCCGAACGTCGCCTCGCACACGCAGCCGCAGCACGGCCTTCAGGTCGGCAAACGTGACCCCCTCGTCCACGTAGAGGCCTTCGACCTGGTGGAAGAGGTTGTACGCCTTGTAGGTGACGTCCTCGTTGCGGTACACGCGGCCCGGCGCGACGACGCGGAGCGGGGCGCCGTGGGCGAGGAGCGCGCGCACCTGCACGGGCGAGGTGTGCGTGCGGAGCAGGAGCGATTTGTCGCCCTTCAGGAAGTACGTGTCCTGCATGTCGCGCGCCGGGTGGTCGTCGGGGAAGCCGAGGGCCGTGAAGTTGTGCCAGTCGGTCTCCACCTCTGGGCCTTCGGCGACGGCGAAGCCGAGGTGCGCGAACGTCCGCAGCAGGTCGTCGAGCGTCTGCGTGAGGACGTGGCGGCGGCCCTGCGGCGTGGCGCGGCGCGCGGGCAGGCTGAGGTCGGGCGCATCGGCGCGGCGGGTGGGCGCGGCGGCGCTGTCGGCGGCGGCGAGGCGCGCTTCGGCGGCGTCGCGCAGGGCGTTCAGGCGGGCGCCGACGCTGCGGCGCTCGTCGGCCGGCAGTTCGGGGAGGCGCTTGAAGAGGTCGGTGAGCGCGCCGGCCTTGCGTCCGAGGATGCGCACGCGGAACGCCTCGCGCGCCGCTTCATCGGAGGAGACATCCGCCGCGTCGACGAGGGCGGCAAGGGCGTCGATGTCGTCGAGAAGGGCCATGGGGCGGTTGGTCGTTTGGTGTAGGTCGTTTGTCGTGGAGGGCGCGGTGCGCGGCCGGACGACCGGCAGATCGACGTTCTCGCCCCGTGCCTGCTTCACCCCCATCGCTGCGGGCCACTCCGGGAAACACAAAAAACCCCCGCGCGGCGCGGGGCCGTGCGGGGGCGGAAGGGGCATCCAGAGGAGAAGGATGCGCCGCCGCTCAGGCCCCGAGGGTCTTGGCGATGGCGGCAAACGCCTCCGGCTGGTGGACGGCGAGGTCGGCGAGGACCTTGCGGTTGAGCGTGATGCCGCCCTTGCGGAGGCCGCCCATGAGGCGCGAGTACGTGAGGCCGTTCAGGCGCGCCGCGGCGTTGATGCGGGCGATCCAGAGGCGACGGAACTGACGCTTGCGGGTCTTGCGGTCGCGGTAGGCGTAGCCGAGGGCCTTGTCGACCGTGTTCTTGGCGACGGTGAAGAGCTTGGAGCGGCTGCCCCAGTATCCCTTGGCGCGGTTGAGGATCTTCTTGCGGCGCGCGCGGGCGGCCGGCTTGTTGGTTGCGCGAGGCATCGTGCGAGAGAGTCAGAGAGTGGAGGAACAGGGCGAGGGCGCGGACGACCGGCCGGAGGCGTGGGCGCCGAGGCACCGGCCGGCTCAGGCGGAGATCATCCTCTTGACGCGCGACTCGTCGACCTTGGCGACGAGCGTGGACTTGCCGAGCTCGCGCTTCGTCTTCTGCGACTTCTTCGTCAGGATGTGGCGCATGAACGCCTGTTTGCGCTTGATGCGCCCGGAGCCGGTCAGCTTGAATCGCTTCTTGGCGCCGGAGTTGGACTTCATCTTGGGCATGATGTCACGCTGGCTTTGCGGGCCGCGCCTACGGTTCGTGCCCGGTCGGGTCACGCGCAGGGCGGCGCAGGTGATGGGGGAAGAGCGCAAACCTACGGTTCGCCCGGCCCTGCGAGGGGTGAGGAATGGGTGAACCGACGTACCGGCGCGCTCAGGCGGCGTCGCTGTCGGCGGTCGCTGCGGGGGCGGACGGGGCAGCGTCTGCGGCCTCGGGCGCGTCGGGGCGCTCGCTGCGGGGCAGGCGCTCGCCGGGCGCGCGCTCGGTCTTGACCTCCTTCTTCTTGCCCGGCGAGAGGATCATCGTCATCCGGCGGCCCTCCATCTGCGGCATCTGGTCGACGCGGGCGGCGTCGCCGAGTTCGGCGAGGAAGCGGTCGAGGATGTCGGCGCCGCGCTCCTTGTAGGCGATCGCGCGTCCGCGGAACTGCACGTACGCCTTCACCTTGTCGCCGTCGGCGAGAAACTGACGGGCGTGCTTGAGCTTGAAGTCGAAGTCGTGCTGGTCGGTGTTCGGGCCGAAGCGGATCTCCTTGAGCTCGACCTGCGCGGTCTTCTTGCGCGCTTCCTTCTCGCGCTTCTGCTGCTCGTAGCGGAATTTGCCGTAGTCGATGATCTTGACGACCGGCGGCGCGGCCATCGGCGCGATCTCGACGAGGTCGAGACCGGCGCGGCGGGCCATTTCGAGAGCGGCCTCGCGCGACATGATGCCGTGCTGGCCCTCGATGCCAACGACGCGGACCTGAGGGGCGCGAATCTGCTCGTTCAGGCGAACGGTTTCCTGGGGTGCCAAAGGCGAAGCGGGATGTTGAGAAGAGGCGATGATACGCCGCTTTCTACGCGGTGCCCCTGCCCGCGTTCTGCCCGCACGCGCCCGGTCTGCCCGGAATGCGTGCATTCGCGGGAGTACGTGGGGTGGTGAGGGGTGAGTTGGTCAGACTCGGCGACTCTTGCGAATCCCCGCGCACCCACGCACAAACTCACCATCCCACCCTCACCCCCGCCCCATCTGCGTGGCGATCTCGGCGAGGGTGGCGGCCACGAAGGCATCAAGCGTCAGGGTCTCCTGCGTGGCCTTCTGCTGCGCGCCGGTCGCATCGCCCGCGCCGTGGCGGCGGACGGTGACGGTGCCGGACTCGGCCTCGCTCGCGCCGATGACGAGCATGAGCGGCACCTTCTGCATCTCCGCCTGCCGGATCTTGTAGCCGACCTTCTCGTGGCGCAGGTCGGCGTCGGCGCGCAGGCCCGCGTCGCGCAGGGTTTGCTGGACGCTTCGGGCGTAATCGTCGAAGGTGTTGGAGACGGGGAGGATGGCGATCTGCACCGGGCGCGATCCACAGCGGGAAGTCGCCGGCGAAGTGCTCGATGAGGATGCTCGACGAAGCGCTCCATCGACCCGAATGGCGCGCGGTGGAGGATGACCGGGCGGTGCTTCTGCCCGTCGGCGCCGGTGTACTCGAGTTGGAAACGCTCCGGCATCACGTAGTCGACCTGCACGGTGCCGAGCTGCCACTTGCGGCCGAGCGCGTCGCGGACGATGAAGTCGATCTTCGGCCCGTAGAACGACGCCTCGCCTTCGCCGATGAAGTACTCGAAGCCCATCTCGTCGGCCACGTCCTGGATCTCGCGCTGCGCGCGCTCCCAGAGCGCCGCGTCGCCGCCGTACTTGGCGTCGTTGTCGTCGCGGAAGGAGAGGCGCGTCGTGACCTCCATGCCGAACGTGCGGAAGACGAACTGCGTCAGCTCGACGACGCCGCGGATCTCGGCCTTGAGCTGGTCGTCGGTGCAGTAGAGGTGCGCGTCGTCCTGCGTGAAGCCGCGCACGCGGGAGAGGCCGCCGAGCTCGCCCGACTGCTCGAAGCGGTAGACCGTGCCGAACTCGGCCAGGCGCACCGGCAGGTCGCGGTACGAGCGCGGCTTGCTCGCATACACCCGGTGGTGGTGCGGGCAGTTCATCGGCTTGAGCAGGTACGCGTCGCCATCCTCGAGGGTCATCGGCGGGTACTGGCTGTCGGCGTAGTACGGGTAGTGGCCGCTCGTCTTGTAGAGCTCGATCGAGCCGATGTGCGGCGTGATGACCTCCTGGTAGCCGCGTCGGCGCTGCTCGTCGCGCAGGAACGCTTCGAGCGTGCGGCGCAGCACGGTGCCCTTGGGCAGCCACACGGGCAGGCCCTGCCCGATCATCGGGTGATGCATGAAGAGCTCGAGCTCGCGCCCGAGCTTGCGGTGGTCGCGGCGCTCGGCCTCCTCGCGCAGGCGCACCCACGCGTCGAGTTCGGACTTCTTGGGGAAGGAGATGCCGTAGAGGCGGGTGAGCTGCGGACGGCTCGAAGTCGCCGCGCCAGTACGCGCCCGCGATGCTGGTCAGCTTGACCGCTTTGATCGTGCCCGTCGACGGGAGGTGCGGGCCGCGGCAGAGGTCGGTGAAGCCGCCCTGCGTGTAGAACGAGATGGTGCCGTCGTCGAGGCCGTCGAGGAGTTCGAGCTTGTACGGGTCGTCCTTTTCGCGGAAGTAGGCGAGCGCCTCGGTCCTTGGGCACCTCGCGCCGCACGAACGGCACGTCGCGGCGGGCGAGTTCGAGCATCTTGGTCTCGATGGCGGCAAGGTCTTCCGGCACGAGCTTCCGCGCGCCCTCTGCCGTCTCGCCGAGATCGACATCGTAGTAGAATCCCTGCTCGATGGCCGGGCCGATGCCGAAGCGCACGCCGGGGTAGAGCGATTCGAGCGCCTCGGCCATCAGGTGGGCCGTCGAGTGCCAGAACGTCGCCTTGCCGTCGTCGTCGTTCCACGTCAGGATCGCGACGCTGGCGCCCGCGTCGGCGTCGATCACGCGGTCGAGGTCGCGCACCTGCCCGCCGATGCGGATGGCGAGGGCGTTGCGGGCGAGGCCCTCGGAGATGGAGCGGGCCACGTCGCGCCCGGTCGATCCGGCGGGGAAGTCGCGGCGCGAGCCGTCGGGGAACGTGAGGGAAACGTCGGCCATGATGTGGAAGAAGTCGTAACGGGAATGGGAAAGACCTACCGCCTGCCCCGGCGGACAAGGTCGCGCGGCGCCCGTGGACTGCCGCGTGGGAGGCGGTGAAAACGCCGGGCACTTTGCCAAACCGGAGGCGCTCGCTGCGGAATCGGCGGCTCGCGAGCAGGGCAGGGCGCGACATGGCCGCGTCGGTGCGAGGTGCGAGGTAGGGGCACGATATGATCGTGCCCCCCGGTTCATCCGGATGCCCGGCCTCGCCCGCCCCACCCCCCAAACACACGAACGCCCCGTCAGCGCAGGGCCGACGGGGCGCGGGTGTGGGTCTAAACGGATTCGAACCGCTGACCTCTTCGATGTCAACGAAGCGCTCTAACCAACTGAGCTATAGACCCGAAACGGACCCGCACGATACGCCGCCGCGCCCACGTGCCGCAAGACGCGGAGGCGGCTTCATCCCGTCTTGCCAAACGTGTTGAGCGCTCGACCCGCCCGCCCGTGTACCGCTCGCAGACCCGGTCCGGGCAGGCTCATTCTGGGATGGCACGGTATCTGCAATCCTCTCCAACCGTCCTCCACCCCCTCGCTGCGGTCTCCGCCGCTTCCCCGATGAAATACCGCCACTTCGTTTCGGCCCCGCCTGCTGCTGCCCCCACCGCCGCGTACCACACCCCGCAGGGCCAGCCCGGCGGCGCCCCGGTCTTCGGAAGTGGCGACGGCCACGGCAGCCGTCCGCCGTCGATGGCGCCGTCGCAGGGGAGCGAGCCGCAGCGCCACCACGACGGGCAGCGCATGGGCGACGGGCGCCAGTCGTTCCGGATGCCCCCGGTGGTGCAGTTCCTCGCCAACGTCGATCCGGGCCTCGCCCGCTACCTGACGAGCGTCGCCCTGCAGACGCACCTGCGCGGCGGCGACGGGCGCGCTGTCTGCGACGAAGTGTATGCGATGTCGATGCGCCTCGGCTACACGGCGGTGCTCAACATGCAGGAGGTCTACGCGACCGGAATGCCGTCCTACCCCGGCCAGCGCGTCACGACGACGTTCGTGATGGTCGATCTGGCCCCGCTCTGACCGCGGGCGCGGAGGAGGCCCGGACGATCCGCCGGGAAACACAGCCGTCTTGCGCGGGCGTTGGGGCATCGTCTCCACCGCCCGCGTTTTCGTTCGATGCCTCCCGATACCCTCGCCGCCATCCTCCGTGCGCGCCGCTCGCCGCACCGCTTCGACCCGTCGGTCGAGGTGCCCGCCGACCTCCTGCGCGCCGCCCTCGACGCCGCCACGTTCGCGCCCAACCACAAGCGCACCGAGCCGTGGCGCTTCCACGTCCTCGGCCCCGATGCCCGCGCCGCGCTCGTCGAGATCAACGCCGCCCTCGTCGCCGAGCGCCTCGGCGAGGCCGCCGCCGACGGAAAGCGACGCGCGTGGCGCGAGATTCCCTGCTTCGTCGCCGTCACGCAGCGCCTCGCGGGCGACGCGATGCGCCAGACGGAAGACTACGCCGCCATCGCCTGCGCCATCCAGAACCTCGCCCTCGTGCTCCACGCGGGCGGCATCGGCACCAAGTGGACGACCGGCCCGGTCACGCGCGACGCCCGCTTCGCCGACCTGCTGGGCATCGCGGGCGCCGTCGATGCGGGCGAGGAAGCCGTCGTCGGCCTCCTCCACATCGGCGCCCCCGCCCCCGATGCGCCGCCACGTCCGGCGCGGACGAGCGCGGACGCCGTCACCCGGTGGCTGCCATGAGCCGCCCTCCGCCGCCCGACACGCCCCGCCTGACCGACCGCTCGCGCCCCATCCCCGCCCCGCCCGAGACGCCGATGGTGTGGCCCATCGTGGATGGCCACGCGTGGGACGTGACGCCGACGGAGGCTGTGCAGATCCAGCGCGCGTTCGCCGCGCGCGTTGTCGAATCGCCCGTCGCCCATACGCTCGGGCACGCGCCCCGCACCATCGCCGGACTCGACGTGAGCATCCGCGGCGACCTCGCGCAGGCGGCCATCGTCGTCATCGACCTGGCGACGATGGAGACTGTCGACGAAGCCGTCGTCCGCGCCGACGTGCCCTTTCCGTACATCAGCGGCCTGCTGTCGTTTCGGGAGGTGCCGGTGCTGCTGCCCGCCCTCGCCCGCCTCCGCGTGCGCCCCGACGTGCTGATGTTCGACGCGCAGGGCCGCGCCCATCCGCGCCGTCTTGGGCCTCGCCAGCCACCTCGGCGCCCTCCTCGACGTGCCCGCCTTCGGCGTCGCCAAGACGCTCTACGTTGGCACATTCGAGGATCTCGGCGAGGAGCGCGGATCGACCGCCCCGCTCGTCCACCGTGGCGAGGTCGTGGGGATGGCCGTCCGGACGCGCGCCCGCGTCTCGCCCGTCTACGTCAGCGTCGGCCACCGGATGCTCCTCGATGAGGCCGTCGCGCTCGCCCTCGCCACCGGCGGCGGCACCCGCATCCCCGAGCCGACCCGCCGGGCGCATCACCTCTCGCGGCGGTTGGGGGAGGAGTGATGCCTCGGTCTGTGGATCGGTGGAGCAGGGGGACGTGCCTTCTCGTGGCACCACCACGCCGGATCTGCGCCGTTAGGACCGCGTGAAGCCGGGCGCGCCCTTGCGGGCGGTGGCGGGCGCGGCGTATCATCGTCGTCCGCGTACTGCGGCCCCCTTTGCCCGGGTGGCGGAATTGGTAGACGCGCTACACTCAGAATGTAGTGGCCTTAAGGTCGTGCTGGTTCGATTCCAGTCTCGGGCACTGAAAGTCCTTGTAAGCCCCTGGCTTGCAGGGACTTTCGAGTTTTGGGTACAACAACCCTGGACGGTCTCAGAGGGTCAAGGGTATGACGGACAGGTAGATATGAGGGTCACGCTGCCGCAGCGACCGCTTGAGGATACTTCGCCTCGTGCTCGGCAGGCGTTCGGTAGCCGAGTCGCGTGTGCCGACGGCGGTGATTGTAGAAGACGTCGATGCAGCGGCCCACCGCCTCGATGGTGTCCTCGTGGCTTTCGAAGCGCTCGCGGTGCACCGTTCGGCCTTGAGCGTCGAGAAGAAGCTCTCGGCCACTGCGTTGCACCAGGGGCACTGGCGCCGATCGCTGTAGCTGGTCCGACTGCTTCGTCCGGTGTTTATAAATGCCTGTATCAGGCCCAGCGCTTATACGTCTCGCCTGGACGCTTCGCTCGGGCCCGGATGGGGGATCACCGCCCTGGTGAAATGGCAGCCGCTTCCTGATACTTCCACGCCAGATCTGTCGTGGATCCAGGATGCCTGCGGCTGGACTCCCGACCACGTAGCGAGGCTCACCGGTCTCACTCGGCAAGGCACACGGCGAGCACGACGCCCCATTTGTGAGGCAGAGCCACCGTCAGAGATCCTTCCACCGCCCGGTATGTCCTCGACGTCACGAGGTCACGGTAGCACGAGCCCGGCATCTCTTGCAGCACGACTTCGGAGGTGGACTCGGAGCGGTTGAGGGCGACGACCACGCGGTCGTTCCCGTGTGTCCGCTCGAAGGCGAACACATCGCCGCCCGCACCGGCCACCAGCGTCCGGTACGCGCCGACGCGCAGTGCCGCGTGCCCGTTGCGGATGGCGATGAGGCGCCGGTAGTGCTCCAAGAGATCCTCGTCGACCGCCACCCCATCCGGGGCGCGGGTCGTGCCGTCGGGGTTGTGGGCCTCCGGCGCGTACGAGAGATCGCTCCATACCATCGGCTTGCGGTCGTCGGGGTCGTTCGCGCCCCACATGCCGACCTCGTCGCCGTAGTAGACCATCGGTGCCCCGACGTAGGTCATCTGGAGGATCGCGAAGAGCTTCTGCATCCGTCGCTCGGCGTCGCCTGGCTTCGAGACGTCGTAGGCCGGGTTCTCCGACTTCGACCACCCGAAGTACCGGCCCCAGTTGCGGAAGGGGACGGTGCC
This sequence comes from Rhodothermales bacterium, assembly GCA_963726715.1. Lineage (GTDB taxonomy): Bacteria > Bacteroidota > Rhodothermia > Rhodothermales > BA12 > CAVSDF01. The sequence continues at coordinate 49,622 of CAVSDF010000015.1, read as the reverse complement.
GCGGTTGAGGATGTGCGAGCCGATGCGGTTGGCATCGTGGCTGCCGAAGAGATTCATCGTGACGTAGGCCACCTCGGGCGGGTAGGCCTGCCGCATCTCGGCCAGGAGGGTGTCGAAGGCGGCAGCGGAGATGCGCGTCTCGGGCGGGTCGAACAGGAACTCGGAGGCGGCGAAGGCGAAGTTGTAGTTCATCTCGCCGTCGAACTCGTCGCCCTGGAAGTACGGCACCACCTGCTGGGTCGGCAGGACCAGCTCGGCGGTGAGGTACGCCTCCGGGTTGATGGCGCGCACGTGCGTTCGCCACGCCTTCCAGAACGGGTGGGCGACGGTGAAGGCCACGTCGAGGCGCCAGCCGTCGATGCCGTGCGCGGGGCCCAGGCCCTTCGGGTTCATCCAGCGCTCGGTGGCGGCGAAGACGTAGTCGCGCGGGCCGCGTGTCAGGCCGAGGCTGTCCTCGCGAAACTCCGGCAGCGACTTCACGCCGAACCAGCCTTGGTAGTCGAACTCGTTGCGGGGCGTGGCCGGGTCGTCCCACGCGGTCACCGTGAACCAGTCGCGGTACGGCGATGCCTGCTGCTTCTCGACCACGTCGCGGAAGGCGAAGCTGTTCACGCCCATGTGGTTGAAGACGCCGTCGAAGATGACGCGCATCCCGCGCGCGTGCGCCTGCCGGATGAGGTCGAGGGCGAGTTCGTCGGCGCGCGTCCAGACCCAGGTGGCGGGGTCGAGCGGATTCTCAGTCGCGATGAGGGCGCGGTCGCCCTCCGGATCCGGCCCGAAGTGAGGGTCGATGTGGTGGTAGCTCGCCGCGTCGTACTTGTGCAGTGACGGCGCGTCAGAAGACCGGGTTGAGGTAGAGGGCGGTGACGCCGAGGTCCTGGAGGTAGCCGAGCCGGTCGATGATCCCCTGGAGGTCGCCTCCGTAGCGGCGTCGGAGCAGGTGCTTCCACAGCTCGGGCTCGCCGTTCTGCCGCTCGTAGGACTGGCGTTCGTACCAGTCGCTGCCCCAGGGGTGCACCTGCCAGGCTTTCGGCGGATCGGCCGGATCGGCGCCGCGCAGGCTCGCGGCGGTCGGGTCGTTCGTCGGATCCCCGTTGCGGAATCGCTCGGGGAAGATCTGGTACCAGACGACCTCCTTGGCCCATGCGGGCACGAACTCTCCGTCGGTACGGGCGGGCTGCTGCGCGAAGGCTGGACCGGCACAGCACAGGAGGAGGGCGCTGAGAGAGGCTCGCAGGTTCATGGTGGCTTCTGTAGGGTTTAGGATTCCCCGAAATGTGGCCCGCTCAAAACCAGAATCGGGGTGGCAAGGTAGAGCTCCGACAGGGGGCCGGTAGCCGAGTGATTTGTGGGGCGGTGGTGGTTGCAAGCGTGCTGCCATGCCTGCGTCTTCTCCCGCACCTCGCCTCAGGGCGTACGGAAGACGTACGCGTTGAGGAGCTCGCGCCGCAGGGTTCCGTTCGATGTACGCCAGCGTGATGCCGCGGCCTTGCACCACACGTCGAGGCGGTGGCGGGTCGTCTCGGGGCCGTTGTCCACCCGGATCATCTGCTCAAGTCAGAGCCGGTGCGCCGGGAGCACTTCGCGACGCATGAGGCGGCCATCAAGGCGCTTGGCGAGTGGATCGAGGTGCAACCTCCGGCAGCGTCACTCACGTCGGGGCTACCGAAGGCCGACCGAGCAAGAAGCGGTCATCGAGCGCGGGTACCTACCGCGTGATACAAACCGCTTCGTCTACCCGACACGGTACAGGTCAACTCCCGGCGCGCGTCAGTCCGTTGTTCGCCATGAGAGCGGTTCACAAGGGCTCGGAGCAACCGGAGACCAACCCCAAACCCGCCGATGTCAGGCGGTCGAAGCACTCAAGCCCGGACGTACCGATCGAACCACGCGAGCGTGCGGGACCACGCTGCGCGCGCAGCATCCGCGTTGTAGTTGCGCCCCGTGTCGTTGTGGAAGCCATGGCCCACGCCCGGGTGAACGACCGCCTCGAAGGTCTTGCCACCTGTTCGCATCGCCGCCTCGATGGCCGGAATCATGGCGTTGATGCGGGTGTCGGTCTCGCCGTAGTGCGCCAGCACCGCGGCCTGCAACCCGGGCACCTCGCCGGCCGACGGCGGCGGGCCGTAGAACGGGACGGCGGCGCGGATCTCGGGCGTGCCCGTGGCGACGCGCCAGGTGACGCCGCCGCCGTAGCAGAAGCCCGTCATGCCCACGCGCTCGCCATCGACAGTGGCGAGCGTGCGCGCGTAGCGCAGGCCCGCCTGGAAGTCCTCGACGGCCTGCCTCGGAGGCGCCTGCCCGAGCGCCTGCGGCACGAGCGACGGGTCGGCGATGGACGCTGTGCCGCCCTGGCGCGAGAGCAGGTCGACAGCGAGGCCCACGTAGCCCGCCTTCGCGAGGCGGCGCGTGACGTCCTCGATGTGCGGGGTGAGGCCACGGTTCTCGTGGCAGACGAGGACGAGCGGGTGCCGCCCCGCGCGCCGAGGCTGCGCGAGATAGCCGAGCAGAACGGCGCCACCGGCGCCCTCGAACGAGACCGCCCGCGCCTCGACGTTGGGATCGTCCGCTCCGACCGTCACGGCCGGGTCCGGCCCGCTCGGCGCTGCGGGCGCCGGAGCCGAGGCTGCGGGCGCGGAGGCTGCGGGAGCCGAGCCTGGAGGGGGCGCCGCCACCCGCTCCACGCTCGCGCAGGCGGCGAGCACCGAGGTGGCGAAGGCCACGCTGCCCGTCACGCCGGCGATGCGGCGCAGCGCCTCACGGCGCGACAGGTGGCCCTCCTGGTAGTCCTCGACGAACTCGTCGACGAGGTAGAGTTGCATGTCGTTGAGCGTGTCGCGCATGAGACCGGGGGTGGAGCGGAAGCGCGAAAAGGTACGTCGTCGTCCCCGCACAGGCGGGGATGACCCTCGGCTCGTACTACGCTACGGTGGCGGCAATGGTCGTCTCCGCACAGGCGGGGATGAGCCGGCACCACCCGGTGCAGCGCCGTCACGCGCTCACCGCATGCGCGGGGATGAGCGGAAGCGGAACGAATGCCGCCGCTCATCGTCGGGATCGTTTTTCCCCGTCGTCGATGCTGCGCCGCCTGTTCGTTCTCTGCTCCCTTGCGCTCTCCGTGCCCGTGCTCCACGCGCAGGGCGTCGCCGTCACGTTCCGCTTCGTGCCCGACCTCTCCGGCCCGGCGCCGACGCCGCAGAGCGTCTTCCTGCCCGGCGAGTTCAACGGCTGGAACATCACGACGCCGCGGATGACGTACGTTGCGCCCCAGAACGAATTCCGCTACACGGCCACGCTCACCCCGCGTGCCGCCGCCTACGCCTACAAGGTCAACGTCGGCGGCAATGCGAACGGGTGGATGCCCGACCCACTCAACCCGGTCACTGCCGGGCCGGAGAGCAACTCGCAGGTCGTCGTCGCCGACCCGATGGTCTTCCAACTGGCGCGCGAGCAGGAGGGCACGGGCAGCGTCCGCGCCGTCTCCGCCGGCGTCTTCGGCACGCGGCCCGTCACCGCGCTCACCTTCGAGGTCAACGGCGTCGTGCGGAGCGGCCTCGACTCGCTCGACCAGACGACGCGCATCTTCCGCTACACGCTCCCCACGCCGGTAGCACCCGGCAGCCAGTTCCGCATCACGGCGACCGACGACCAGAGCCGCACGGCGACATCGAGCGTCGGCCTGGCACCTGCTCCAGTCGTCAGGGAGAAGCGGCCCGCGGGCGTCGAGGACGGCGTGACCTACGATCCGACCGACCCGACGCGGGTGACCCTCTCGCTCTTCGCACCGGGCAAATCGACCGTCTACGCGATCGGCGACTTCAACGGGTGGACGACGAGCGCATCGTCGCTCATGAAGAAGGACTCGGTGCGCGCCGACTCGGTCCACTTCTGGATCGAACTCACGGGCCTCGTCCCCGGGCAGGAGTACCGCTACCAGTACCGCGTCGATGGCGACATCAAGATCGCCGACCTCTTCGCCGCCCGCGTCTACAGCCCCGGCGAGAGCGGCTACCCGGCGGGGCAGACGGAGATCGTCTCGACGCTCCAGACCGGGCAGTCGTCCTATGCGTGGCAGGTGAACGACTTCCGGCGCCCGGCGCAGAAGGACCTCGTCGTCTACGAACTCAACGTCCGCGACTTCACGAGCGCCCGCAGCTTCGCCGCCCTCACCGACACGCTCGGCTACCTCCAGCGGCTCGGCGTCAACGCCATCGAGCTGATGCCGGTCGCCGAGTACCACGGGCGCGACTCGTGGGGCTACGACCCGGCCTTCCACCTCGCCCTCGAAAAAGACTACGGGACCGCGACCGCCTTCAAGCGCTTCGTCGACGAGGCGCACCGGCGCGGGATGGCCGTCCTGCTCGACGTCGTCTACAACCACGCCTACGACACCTCGCCGCTCGTGCGCCTCTACGGCGGCACGGCCTCGAACCGGTTCATCAATGTGCCCGCGCGGCACCAGTTCAACGTCTTCTACGACCTCAACCACGAGGACCCGTACGTCCAGTACTGGGTCGACCGCGCCAACCGGTGGTGGCAGCAGGAGTACCGCGTCGACGGCTTCCGCTTCGACCTCGCCGGCGGATTCATGCAGCGCGGCAACTTCATCGGCTACAACCAGAACCGCGTCGACCTCCTGACGCGGATGGCCGCGCGGATCTGGGAGCGCGATGCGTCGACGTACGTGATCCTGGAGAACCTCATCAACTCGCTCTCCGAGTACCAGACGCTCGCCGCCTTCGGGCGCGACCGCGGCTGGCCGGGCGCGATGCTGTGGATCAACGCGCACCCCGGTTTCCGGCAGTCGACGATGGGCGTGGCCGGCGGCACGAGCACGGCGAACGCCTACTTCGGCGCCGGCGGCGTAGGGCTCACCCTCCCCGCAAGCGTCTCGTACATGGAGAGCCACGACGAGCAGTGGCTCATGTACAGCACGCGCACGCAGGGCGCCGCCACCGCCGACTACTCGGCGCGTGACCTGCCGACGGCGCTCGACCGCCACAAGGCCGCCGGAGCGTTTTTCTTCACCCTTCCCGGTCCCAAGATGCTCTGGCAGTTCGGCGAACTCGGCTACGGCGGCGGCGCGGGTGAGTGCCTCCTCGGCGGCAGCGACGCCTGCCCGTCGGGCACGCCCGGACGCATCGCCGCCAAGCCGGTGCGGTGGGAGTACCGGGCGGACCCCGACCGCTACCGCCTCTACCAGACGTGGGCGGCGATGATCGCGCTGCGCGCGGCCCAGCCGGTCTTCACCGACCCGGCCACGCAGGTGTCGCTCAACGTCGACGGGCTCGTCAAGCGCATCGGCCTGCGGGGCGTCGGCGCCGACGGGCAGCCGCTCGACGTGGTCGTCGTCGGCAACTTTTCGGTCGGCGAGGCGAGCGTGCTGCCAGCGTTCCCGGCAGCGGGCACGTGGCACGACTACTTTGGACGGCAGGCGGTGACCGTCGCCGATCCCACTGCGGCGCTCACGCTCCGGCCGGGAGAGTTCCGCATCTTCACGAGCCGCTTCGTCGGCTACGCGCCGCTGAACCTCGTCGTCGGTGCCGAGCGCGAGGCCGGGGCGCCCGGCGCGACGGCGCTCGATGCGGTCTGGCCAAGCCCGGCACGTGGCGGCGCGCAGGTGCGCTACCACCTCGCCGACGCCGGTCCGGTGCGCGTCGAGGTCTACGACGTGCTCGGGCGCCGCGTGCTCTCGGTCGTCGACGGCGTGGAGGCGCCGGGCACGCACACGGCGGCGCTCGACGCGGGCGCGCTCGCGCCGGGCACGTACCTCGTCCGCCTGACCGCCGACGGCGCGCAGCACACACGCCCGCTCGTCGTGGCACGGTGATCGGTACCCGGTTCCGGTGCTCGGCGTCGTCGGAGCGCGTCAACTCCATACCGAGCACGAATCTCAGCTGAGACGGGACCTGCACCACCTTGCCCCGAGGCGCAGGATCAGAACACGCTTCGCATCCGATCGTCAAGTCGTTCCTCGTCGAAACCTGCGAGGTAGCGGGCTGTGATGGCTGGATTCGAGTGCCGCAGTGCGAATTGAATATCCGTGACCGTTCACCCCTTGCGCCGAGCAAGGTCGGCGACCGAGTGGCGGGCGCTGTGGAATCGAACCTTCTTGTCGATTGAGTCTAAGGAGCAAAATCGACGATTCTCGTCTGCGGAAGGGGTTGCGAAGTCCTGCCTCTAGAGCCGCACGCATTGATGGCGTCGTTCGATGCCTCCGTCTCGATCCATCCGTCGTCGGCGTATTGCTGACGAGGGTGGAAAGGGTTTGGCCGACTTGAGCCTCCCTGACTCCATCACACAAAGTGCGGCAGAACCACCAAACCGGGGCAACTCCAAGCGCACGTCTAGACGTGGGGCGGCTCACTACTGGGGCAAGGTCAGAACCGTGTCAACTCCAATCCGTCGAAGCGGATTTCAAAGCGGGTGCGGCCTTCGGGAGCCGCATCGAGGCTGTAGCCGAAGCTGTGGCGGGCGAGCACCTCGCGGGCGAGCGTGAGTCCAATGCCCTGCCCGTCGGGCTTCGTGGTAAAGAAGGGCGAGAACAGGCCAGCCCTTGCCTCGGCGGTGAGCGCACCTCCGTCGTCTTCGACCCAGAGCACGGGGGCTCCGTCGATCGCCGCCAGGTGGACCCCCACGTGCCCGCCTGGGCCGGCAGCTTCTATGGCGTTCTTGATGACGTTGACAAGCACCTGCTCAATCTGCACGGCGTCGAGCGACACGCCCGGCAGGGCCGTGGTATCGCATACGAGTGACACACCAGCCGCTTCGGCCTGATGGCGCATGGCGGCCACAACGCCGACGACGAGGCCGGTGAGGTCCGTCGGCATCCTCGCCGGGTCGGGCAAACCGGCTACGTCGGCGAGACGGCGCACAAAGGCGGCAAGGCTCTCGGAGCGAATGCGCGCAGCATCTAGGGCGTGGCGGACGTCGTCGTCAAGGTCGGGCGCTACGGCGGGGAGAGCCTGCAGCACCGCTCCGACGGCAGCAGTCGTGTTGCCCACCTCATGCGCCACGAGTCGGATAAGCCGCTCGTACGCCGCCTGCTCGGAGCGGCGCACCTCGTCCGTCAGTTCCTCAATGAGCACAAACGTGCGCGGGTGCCCACGATCGAAGTAGGTGCCGCGAACCAGACGAAGGCGCCGCCCGTCGGGCGTCGACAGCGCGACTGTGGTGTCGTCGTCCGCTGCGAAGGCCGGGCCGAAGGGCGGCGGCAGGCCGCTCAGGGGCGTGCCCGCAGAACTGGCACCGACGAAGCGCTGCGCGGCGGGGTTGGCGAAGGTCACCCGCCGGTCGAAATCCATCAGCAGCACGCCGACTGGGACGGCCTCCAGGATCTTCTCGAGCAGCAGCTGCTGCTCTTCGAGACGAATGCGCTCGGCCTGCAGGCGCTCGGCGAGGATGTTGAAGGTGTCCGACAGGCGGGCCAGCTCCGGCGCGGACGGGGCGCGCAGGCGCAGCCCGAAGGCGCCCTCGCGCAGCAGCGCCGCGCTCGTCTCTGAGAGTTCCATCCCGGCCGTCAGCGTGCGCACGAGCCACACGCCGAGGCCCAGCGACAGAACGAGCGCGCCTTCGACGGCCACGACAATGCCCGGACGCGATCCGAGCGCTGCGACGGCGAACCCTGCCAGCCCTGCGTGCAGGGCGACGAGGTAGAGCACGAAGCGCAGACGAAGCGTCATGGGTCGGGAGAAGGACAGGAGCGCGGCGGGCGCCAATGTCGGCGCCTCGGAGACGGTCTATCGCCCCTCGTCGAAGAGTCCGTATTTCTCCATGCGGCGGTAGAGCGCCTGCCGCGTGAGCCCGAGCGCCTCGGCGGCGTGGCTCACATTGCCCCGCGCCTGCTCCAGCGCCCGCTCAATGGTCGTGCGCTCGATGGCCTCTAGCGTTGTAGGGGGTGCCACGCCAGACGGCAGCACCGCGGCGCCAGCGTCGGGGGCGTCCATGCGAAGGGCAAACTCGACGTCGGCGGTGGCGAGGACGGGGCGTACGGCCATCAGCACCGCGCGCTCGACGACGTGCCGGAGCTGGCGGACGTTGCCCGGCCACGGCTGCCGCTCCAGGTGCGCGAGCGCTTCGGCGGCGAAGGTGAGCGCCGGCCGTCCGTGCGCCGCGCAGGCGACGCCGAGGAAGTGCACGGCGAGGCGGGGAATATCGCTGCGGCGGTCGCGCAGGGCGGGGAGCGGGACCGCGATCAGGTTGAGGCGGAAGAAGAGGTCTTCGCGGAACTGCCCACGCTGGATCAACTCCCGCAGCGGGCGGTGCGTGGCCGAGATCACCCGCACGTCGGCCGCCCTCGATGTGCTCGCGCCGAGCGGCTCGAACGTCCGCTCCTGCAAGACCCGTAGCAGCTTCACCTGCGCGGACGCGTCGAGGTCGCCGACCTCGTCGAGGAAGAGGGTGCCGCCGGCGGCCTGCTCGAAGCGACCGGTGCGGTCGCGCACCGCGTCGGTGAAGGCGCCTCGGACGTGGCCGAAGAGTTCGCTCTCGAAGAGTCCGGGAGGAATGCCGCCGAGGTTGACGGCGACGAAGGGGCCGCGCGCGCGGCTCGAATTGCGGTGGATTGCCTGGGCGACGACCTCTTTGCCGGTGCCGGTCTCACCCGTCACCAGAACGCTCGCCTCGGTCGGCGCGATGCGCAGCGCCAGTTCGAGCACCGACAGGAACGCGGGGTCCTCGCCGCCGACGCCGGTGAGGTCGTAGCGGGCGTCGAGCGCCGAGCGGGGCGCTGCGGGTGGACCCTCGCGCTCGACGGCGGCGAGCCGCAGGGCCGTGGCCACGCTTTCGAGCAGCCGCACGTTGCTCCACGGCTTGGCCAGGAAATCCGCCGCGCCCGCCTGCATGCCCCGCACGGCCAGGTCGATGCTGCCCCACGCGGTCATCAGCACGACCGGCATCGCCGGGTGCGCGCGCCGCAGATGGCGCAGCAGGTCGAGCCCCTCCTCGCCCGTCGTGCGGCGGGAGTAGTTCATGTCGAGGAGCGCCAGGTCGAACGCCTCCCGCGCCAGCGCCTCCTTCGCCTCCGCCGGACCGCTCGCCGTGCGGACGGCGTGCCCGCCCTGCCGCAGCACGAGCGTGAGCGCAGCGGTGACGGCAGGGTCGTCGTCGACGACGAGGAGGCGCGGCATGTGAACGGAGATCAGTCGGAGTGCGAACGGGCGACACCCTGTCAGGCGAGTCGGGCGGTGCAGATGCAGAAAGGTCGGGTCATTCCGTCCGCAGCGCGTCGGCGGGATCGAGGCGCGTGGCGAGGCGCGCCGGGTAGAGGGCGCAGAGCGTGACGGCGCCGTAGAGACCGAGCCACCCCATGACGAGCCCTCCCGCGAAGACTGCGGGCCGCACCACGTCGAAGAGCCCGAGCAGCGGGAAGTGGCCCGCTACGACGGCCCCGAGCACCGCACCGAGCGTCGCCAGCCCCACGACCTCCAGCACGACCTGGCGCGTCACGTCGCGGCGCGTGGCGCCGAGCGCGCGGCGCAGGCCCATCTCGGCGGTGCGCCGCGTCAGGCTCTGCCAGAGAATGCCGACGAGCCCGAGCGCCACCATGAGCAGCAGGAAGAAGGCGACGAGCCCGGCGATGGCGAGCGGCAGGAGGGCAAGCCGCTCGAAGGAGTCGCGCTGGCGCGTGAGCGGCTGCCCGTCGAAGTCGACGCCCGGCAGCGCCTGCGAGAGCGTCGCGATGAGGTCGCCGAGCTGCGCCTCGGTCGTCCCGGGGCGGACGCGCACGAGGAGGGTGCTGGGCGGGCGACTCGTCGTGTCGCCGACGACCGTGCGCCAGAACAGGTACGGGTTGGGGGCGATGTACGGGCCCGACTGCCGGAATTCCTCGACCACCCCGACGATGCGGACCGGGCGGCCCATGTCGCGGCTGAACTGCTCGATCTCCTGACCCAGAGGCGCCTCGCCGCCGAAGTACTCGCGCACGAAGCGTTCGGTCACGACCGCCGGCACGTGGGTCGCGCCGTCGTCGTCGGGGCTGAACCAGCGGCCGCGCGTGACGCGAAGGCCCATGAGGTCCGCGAAGCCGTCGGTCGCCTCGTTGCGGTTGTAGGTGAAGCGGCGCCCGTCGATGTCGAAGGCGCCCGTCGACGAGCCCATGTCGTACGGCGCGAACTCGGCCCCGGCAACGGCCTCGACGTAGGGCTGCGCGCGCGCCACGTCGAGCATCCGCGCGAACTGCTCCGTCTGCTTCCCCGTCCACGCGTCGCCGCCGGCCTGCTCGCCGGCCACCGAGAGACGCCAGATGCGGTCGACCGAAAAGCCGACGCCTCCGCGGGCGTTGAGGCCGTAGGTGAGGCCCAGCATCGCGAGGGCCGCCAGCACGAGAAAGACGGCCGCGAATTCGAGCAGCAGCAGGAGAGACGCCCGCTTCCGCTTCCAGGCAAGGGTGAAGGCGTGTTTGAGCATGAACGTAGAGACGCGAGAGGAGCTGAGACCGCGAGGGTAGAGGGTACGGGCGATGGGGGGCCTTACCGGCGCCGCAGCGCGTCGACCGGGTGGAGGCGCGCCATGCGCCACGCCGGGTAGACGCCCGAGAGCAGGCTCAGCACGAGCGCGCCGATCACCGCGGTGACGAAGAGGCGCAGGCTGGGGATGAAGCGTATGTACGGGAGCAGGTCGAGCGAGCCGAGCAGGCTCAGGAGCCCGAAGGCCACGCCCAGGCCGAGCGCGCTGCCGATGAGGCACAGGAGCGTGTGCTCGATCAAGAACAGGAGCGTTAGCGAGCCCGGTCGCGCACCGAAGGCCTTCCGCACGCCGATCTCGGCCGCGCGCTCCATCGTCCGGCTCAGGTTGAGGTTGATGAGGTTGAGGGCGGGGATCGAGAGGAAGAGCACGCCGAGCAGGCCGACGAGCCCGTAGAACAGGCCCCGCCCGCGTCCTCCGCTGCTGCCGTCGTCACCGAACATCTCGCGGGTCGTCGACTCGAAAAAGGTCTCCAGGCGGGCCGTCACCACCGTGGCGTCCATGACCTCGCGGGTGGGCACGCGGGTGAGCCGCTCCTGAAAGGCGGCCTGCACGTCGGCGCGGCGGGCGGTCTCGTCGAGCACGAGGAGCGTCCACAGGTCGCCCGTGAGGGCGTTGCGGACGTCGGGGGTGAGGGTGCCGCCGAGGGGCACCCAGACGTCGGCGAAGGGGGCGGCGCGCAGAAACGGCACGTCGTCGACGACCCCGACGACGCGGTAGGTGTCGGCGCCAAGACGAAAGGTCTGGCCGATTGCCGCTGCGTCGCCGCCGAAGAGGCGCGCGGCCGTCGTGGTCCCGATGACGGCCACGCCGGCGCCGGCGCGGTCGTCGCCGTCGGTAAACGGCGCGCCCGCGCGGAAGCGGAACGCCATCACGCGCCAGAACGCGGCGTCGACGCGCTTGAACCACACCTCGACGCGGGCACCGGTCTGAAACGTCGCCCGCTTCTGCTGTACGGTGAAGAGCGTCCGGTCTGCCACGCCCGGCAGGTCGCGCGTGGTGAGGTCGATGAAGCGGTAGCCCGGCGCCGAGCCCATCGTCGACCCGTCGGCGGGGCGCTCGAAGCGGACGCCGAAGAGGCCGAGGCCCCGGGGGCCCTGGGCGTCGGGCGGGTGCGCGCCGAAGGTGGCGTCGAGGAGGGCAGCGACGGTGAGGACGAGGCCGAGGGCCACCGCGATCCCGACGAGGGCGATGGCGGTGAAGGCGCGGCGGCGCAGAAGCGCCTTGTATGCCACGCGGAGCAGGTGAGGCCACATGGCGGTGGGGAGATTGGCTCGGAAGACGACGCGCGGACGCGGCTCAGGCGATGCGGCGGCCGTCGTGCAGGCGGACGATGCGGTGGGTGCGTTCGGCCAGGCGCGGGTCGTGCGTGACCATGATGATGGTGACGCCCTCGCGGTTGAGCGCTTCGAGGAGGTCCATGATCTCGTCGCCCATGGCCGAGTCGAGGTTGCCCGTCGGCTCATCGGCCAGGAGCAGTTTGGGCTCGTGGACGAGCGCCCGGGCGATGGCCACGCGCTGCTGCTGCCCGCCCGAGAGCTGCCCCGGGTAGTGCGCCGTGCGCGCCGAGAGGCCCACGCGGTCGAGAATCGCCGCCGCGCGCGCCTTGCGGTCGCTGCCGCTCATCTTGCGGTAGAGCAGCGGCAGCATCACGTTGTCGAGCACCGGCAGGTCCGGGATCAGGTGGAACTGCTGGAAGACGAAGCCGACGTACGTGTTGCGCAGACGGGCCAGGGAGGCATCGCCGGCGGCGTCCACGCGCTGCCCATCGATCACGACGCTCCCGCCGCTCGGCGTGTCGAGGAGCCCCATCAGGTTGAGGAGGGTTGACTTGCCGGAGCCTGACGGTCCCATCACGGCAGCGAAGTCGCCCGGCATCACGTCGAGGCTGACGCCCGAGAGCGCCGCCGTCTCGATGCGGTCGGTGCGGTAGATCTTCTCGACCTCGTGGAGCGCGAGAAGCGGGGAGGCGGCGGATTGCATGGGCGCGAGAGAGGAAGCGAGACGGATCGAGAACGGGCGGACGGCTCTGCCGTCAGCGGATGCGCACCGTGGGCCGGGTGGCGAAGGCGCGGGTGTCGGAGGCGATGACCGAGTCGCCGGGCACGAGGCCCGAGACGACTTCCTGGTAGTCGAACGAGGCGATGCCGAGCGCGATGGGCGTGCGGACGGCCTGCCCGCCGCGCAGCACGAACACGTTCTGCGTGCCCGTGCCGGTGAAGGCCGGGCCGCGCGGCACCCGGACGGCCCGCGCCCGCGCCTCGGTGACGATGTACACGTCGGCGCGCAGCGACGGACGCAGGACGGGATGCCCGGCCCGCGCCAGCGACAGCACGACGGTGATGGCCCCGTTCTCCACCGACGGACGGATGCTCGTCACGGTGGCGGCGAGAACGGTGTCGTTGACCACGACGCGCGCCGCCTGCCCGGCCCGCACCTGCTGGGCGTAGAGATCGGGCACGCTGGCCTCGACGCGGAAGGCCGACAGATCCGCCACACGCGCGATGGCCTCGCCCGCTCCGACGGCGATGCCCTCCCGGTCGACCGTCCACGTCACCACACCGGCGCGCATGACCTGCCGCCGGGCGGCCACGAGGCGCCGCGCCGCCTGAGCCCGATCGGTGTCGAGCACGCGGGCCTCCAGGGCGAGGCTTCCGAGATGGGCCGTCGTGAGCGCCCGCGCGCTTTCGATCTCCGCCCCGTAGCGCTGCACGTCGAGGCGCGTCTTGTCGACGGCCACGCGGGCGGCGCGGACGTTCGATTCGGTGACGAGGCCGCGGCTGAACAGGCCCTCCTGCTGCGCGCTCGCCGCCTCGGCCTGCGCGAGGTCGAGTTCCGCCGCGCGGAGACTCGCCCGAAGGCCCGCCAGTGTCTGTTCGAGGCGAAGCTGCTCCTCGCGACCGGCGACGCGCTTGATGGCGACCTGGTCGGAGGCGCGCTGCACCGCATCGGTCTCGGCGGCGACGTCGAGTTCGACAACGGTCTCGCCCGCTGCCACAGAATCGCCGGCTACGCGCCGCACCTGGACGACGCGCGCAGCAACCGGGCTCGTAATGACAGACTCCAGGAGCGGCATGACCGTGCCGGTCACCTGAATGGCCGCTTCGACCGGCCCGGCATCCACCGCCGCGATGCGCACGTCGGCACGGCTCACTGAGGGGGCAAGAAAGATCCGGAGCACAGCGTAGGCGAGCCCGATGACCACCGCACCGACCAGCCACGGTCGGGCCTTGCGGAAGCGTGTGCGACGCTGTTCGGCGCCGGAGAGCGGTCGGTCGGTGGCAAGAGAGATCACGGCGGTGGCGGTTCTCCCTGCAGAGGACATCAACCGTGCCAGCCCGCACGGCCACCCCACGAAACCTTCCCCTGACACCCAGAAGGCCATATCTGAGCTTCGAGGCTGTCCGAAAGCGGACAGCAGCGTTCGAAGACGGACACGGATTGGTTGGCGTAAATGGCTCCACGTAGCGCTGCACCAAAGCCCGAGCAGGTCAAAAGCCCGAGCACGTCAAAGCCCCGAGCAGCTCAGTGATGCCGCACCGGAAGCCAGTTCAGGCAAGGAAGACGTCCCGGACGATCCTTAGGCAATGTGCGCCGATAAAGTCAGACCAAATCGATGCGTCTCAGCTGAGAAACGGGATCAAAGAAGTCGGCGATGTACAATCCGAGGCAGACCGCAGCAGGGTTGGGCAACTCATTGGTTCGTTGGCCCAAGGTCTGGTGGAGAAGCAATGGGTCTACAACTTTAAAACAAGATCCTCATCCGTTCGTCAAGCCGTTCCTCATCGAGGCTGGCGAGGTAGCGTGCGGTGATGGCCGGGTTTGAGTGGCGAAGCGCATACTGGATGTCCGTGACGGACCATCCCTTTCGCCGGGCGAGGTCGGCGAACGAGTGGCGGGCGCTGTGGAAGCGGACCTTCTTCTCGATCCTGGCGAGCTTTGCAAGCACGTCGAGGCTCTTGTTGAGCATCGTGTTGCACTCGTCAAGCGTCTCCACCCGCTCAACCGGCGCCGTTAGCGGCATGCCATCCGCAAGAGGGAATACCCGCTCATGAGTGCCTCGTCGCGTGTTGTATCGGGCCAGAATCTCGGCGGCCGGCGACACGAGCGGCAAGCTGACTTGCTCGGCGTTCTTCCCCATGCGGTACACCCGCGAGCCACCTCCCTGCCAAGGCCGAGGTTCGAAAAAGGGGCCATTTCAGCTCATTGAGGCCAGATTGGGCAGTGGGCGGGCGCCGCAGGGCAGTGAGCGGGCAGTCCAGTCTCTGGCACAGAAGACGCCCCGGATCACCTGTTACGGCTGATTCGGGGCGCTTCGGGTTTAACGGGTACGGATCAGGGCGGGCGCACGCTAAATCTGGCGCGTGATACCTCTGGATGGGTCCGGAAGCGAGACGCCTCAGCGCGCTGGAAACGTGGGTGGGCGCCTCGCGTCGCCAGATAGTCTGACCCATCTAGATCCAGTAAAACGTGGCGTGCGCCAGCCCTGGGATACGGGTCAGGGTACGGGCATTTTCGCCCGGTCCCGCCTACCACGGGCGGACGCGTCCCCGCGTGCCACCGATGCGGACGGGCACGCGTGCGATTATTTGGCCGCTTGGCGGCGCGGTGTCAACCATTCGCAACGAAGCTGTGTCGGGGTGGGTACGCGAGGGCCGGTTCGGGCCGTTCGCCGCGCTGACTTCCCTTTCCTCGCTCCAACCGCCGATGCTGCCTCGCGTCCGCCTGCGCTGTCTCAGCGCCGCCCTTCTCTTCGCCACCGCCGTGCCGCTCGCGCACGCGCAGACGACGCCGCCCGCCGAACGTCCGCGCGGCCAGCGCCCTGCTGGCGACCGACCCGCCGGGCAACGTCCCGAAGGGCAGCGTCCGGAGGGGGCGCGGGCGCAGATGAGCATGACGCGCGTGCCCGGCGCGACCGGCTTCTTCATCGGCGGCACCATCGTCGACGGGTCCGACAAGCAGCCGCTCGCGGGCATCAACGTCGCCGCGCTCCACCTCGCGCCCGACAGCACCATCACCGGCGTCGTCACCGACTCGGCCGGTGTCTTCCGCCTGCCGCTCACCGCCGGGCGGTGGCGCCTGCGCGTCTCGTCGATCGGCTACACGACCATCGTGCGCGACCTGCCGATGCCGGTGCCGGAGGCGGCCATGCTGCCGCCGGGCGGCGGTCTCCTCGTCTCCATCGGCACGATCGAGCTTCAGCCGAGCGAGGTCGAACTCGCGGGCATCACCGTGCAGGGGCGGCAGGCGCGCGCCATCGTCCGCGGCGACACGACGGCCTTCAACGCCGACGCCTTCCGCGTCGGGCGCGATGCCACCGCCGAGGACCTCGTCGGCAAGATCCCCGGCGTGACCATCGAGAACGGGCAGGTGACGGCGCAGGGCGAGCGCGTCCGGCGCGTGCTCCTCGACGGGCGCGAATTCTTCGGCGACGACCCGACGGCCGCCCTCCGCAACCTCCCCGCCGACGTGGTGCAGGAGGTGCAGATGTTCGACCGGCAGAGCGACCAGTCGCGCTTCACCGGCTTCGACGACGGCAACCGCGAGCGCACGCTCAACCTCATCACGCGCGCCGGGCGCCAGAAGGGGCAGTTCGGACGCTTCAGCGGCTCCGCTGGATCGGACGCCATCGGCGATCCGCAGGCGCGCTACAACGCCTCCGTGTCGCTCAACGACTTCAACGGCGACCGCCGCCTCTCGGTCGTCGGCCTGCTCAACAACGTCAACCAGCAGAACTTCTCGTTCGAAGACCTCATCGGCGCCGCGGGCGGCGGCGGGCGCGGACGCGGCGGCGCCGGCGGTGGCGGCAACGTCACCATCGTCCGTGGTGGCGGCGGGGGAGGCGGTGGCGGCGGCCTCGGGGGATTTGGCGGCAGCATCGGCGACGCCTTCATCGGCGACCGCGGCGGCATCAACGCCGTCGGCTCGCTCGGGCTCAACCTGTCGAACACGCTCGGCAAGACGCGCGTGAGCGGCGGCTACTTCGTCAACCGCAGCGTCAACAATACCGACGCGAACGCCTCGCGCGATTACCTCGTGCCCGAGGGCGCGCGCTACACCGAAGACCGCCAGGCCGGCTCGACCGGCTACAACCACCGCCTCAACGCCCGCATCGAGCGCCCGCTCGGCGCCCGCACCGAGGTCACCTTCACGCCGCGCGTGAGCGTCCAGACGAGCGACGCCAACAGCACCACCGCCGCCCTCGCCGCTCTCGGCGGCGCCACGTCGGGCCGCACGCAGACGACGAGCACCTACAACTCCAACGACCTCCGCTTCACGTCGAACGCCAACGTGCTGCTCCGCCACCGCCTGCCGAAGCGCGGGCGCAGCGTCTCGGCCACCATCGGCCTGAGCGCCGACGGCGGGCGCGGCGACGCCGAGCAGGACGCCGACAACCTCTTCTTCGAGGCAGGCAGCACGACCCCCGACTCGACGTCCGATTACCGCCGAAAGACCGACACCGACTCGTGGAGCCGGACGCTCTCGGCCAACCTCGCCTACACCGAGCCACTCGGCCGCTTCGCGCAGTTGCAGGCCAGCTACGCGCCCTCGTACGGCCTCAGCGCCGCCGACCAGGACGCCACGCTCGCCGACATCGTCACGCAGCAGTTCACGACGCCCGATCCGTCCTTCACGAGCCGCCTGGAGCGCAGCGTTCTCACGCAGCGCGGCGGCCTGAGCGTGCAGTACCGCAAGGACAAGGTGACCGCCACACTCGGCCTCGACGGGCAGTCGCAGCGCCTCGACGTGACGCAGACGGGCGGCCGCGCCTTCGGCGTCGACCGCAGCTTCGGGTCCATCCTTCCGAACGCCTCGCTGCGCTACCAGCCCTCGCGCACGGCCAGCCTCGACGTGAACGTCCGCGCCTCCACCGACGTCCCCTCGGCGACGCAGCTGCGCGACACGTACGACGACTCGAACCCGCTCCTCGTGACGACCGGCAACACGCAGCTTCGTCCGTCGTCGAGCCAGTCGCTGCGCCTGAACGGGCGCGCGGTGCGCAGCCAGGGCACGCAGGTCTTCGCCGGATTCCTCAGCCTCACCCGCACCGACGACTACGTGACGACCGACACCCGCGTCATCCGCCGCGACACACTCCTCGCGCCCGGCGTCGCCCTCGGCTCCGGCTCGCAGCTCTCGCGCCCGGTGAACCTCGACGGCTACTGGGCGCTTCGCGGATTCCTGACCGCCGGGCGCCCGCTCGGCCTTCTCCGCAGCAACGTCAACCTGACGCTCGGCGCCAACCTCGCGCGCACGCCGGGCCTCGTCAACGGCTCCGAGAACCGCGCCGACGCCCTCACCTTCGACCCGCGCGTCTCGGTCACCAGCAACGTCTCGCCGCGCCTCGACTTCAACCTCTCCTACGGCGTCGGCCTGACCAACGTCACCAACACGGCCCTCGCCGCGCGCGACCAGAACTACGCCCGCCACCGCGCCTCGGCGAAGGTGACGGCGCGCCCGAAGAACGGCCTCGTCTTCACGAGCGACGTCAACGCGTCGTTCTACACCGGCAACCAGACCGGCGGCCTCGGGGGCACGAACACGCCCTCGACGACCGTCTGGAATGCGGGCCTCGGGTACAGCTTCATGAAGGCGAAGGCCGCCGAGGTGCGCCTCTCGATCAACGACATCCTCAACCGCAACACCGACCTCAACCGCACGACGACGGGCCAGTACGTGGAGACGAGCAACGCGCAGTCGCTCGGCCGCTACGCGATGCTGACGCTCTCGTACCGGATCAGCCGCTTCAACGGTCGCAACGTGCCCGCGCCCGGCCTCCCCGGCGGCGGGGGTCGCGGCGAGCGCATCATCATGATGGGCGGCGGCGGCAACTGATCGCCTCGCGCTCGGTGGTCTGACTCGGCCCGCCGCTCCTCACCGGGCGGCGGGCCGATGTGCGTTCGGGCGCCGCGCCCGGCGGCGCTCCGGACGCCCTCAGCGCACGCGGGTGAGCGTACGGGTGGCGGCGAGGGTACCGCCGAGGACCAGGCGGGCGGCGTAGAGACCCGGCGCGGCGTCGGGGTCGTCCCACGTCGCCGCGTGCGCGCCGGGCGGCAAGGCGGCATCGACGAGGCAGGCGACTTCGCGCCCGAGCGCGTCGACGATGCTGAGGCGCACGGGCGAGGCGGCAGCGAGCGAGTAGGCGAGGCGCACGGCGCCGCGCGACGGATCGGGCGTCGCGGCGTCGAGCGAGGCGAGCGGGGGCGCGTCCGGACGTGCCGCGGCGACCGAGCCGGCGATGTCGATGGCGATGCCGTCGGGGTCGATCGTCGCGGGGAAGGGCGCGAGCGGATCGCGGGCCGGACCGGAGAGGCGGCGCCCGTCGACGTCGAAGCGCGAGTCGTGGCAGCGGCAGACGATGCGCGCCGTCGCCGCGTCGTACGGCTCGACGACGCAGCCCTCGTGCGTGCAGATCGCCGAGACGCACGTCGCTCGGATCGCCGTCGCGCGCGTGACGACGACCGTCTCCGGCCCGTTCGCCGTCTGCACGGTCACGACGACCGAGCCGCCCGTCTGCGCGAGCTTCGGATAGGTGGCGTAGCGCAGCAGCACGCGCCCGGCCACCGGGGCCGGGGCGAGGGCCGCGAGCGCGCGCAGCGGCGCCGCCGCGCACGCGGCGCAGAGGGCCGTCGCCGCGAGGGCCGCGCGGCGCGTCATCGCGGGGTTCGGGGCGGCGACGTCCGGGAGGCCCGGGCGAGAGGGGGCGGGGGTGTCGGGCATCGGTCAGGCGCGGGTGACGGTGACGATGGCGCCGCTGCGCGCGACGGCGAAGGCGGTCAGGCCGCGCCGCGCGGGCGGGGTCAGCACCGCGCCGCTCGTGTCGAAGCGCGAGCCGTGCGTCGGGCAGACGAGCGCGCCGCTCTCGAAGCGGCTGACCGGGTTGCCCTCGTGCGGGCACTCGCTCGAGAACGCCTTGACGGTGCCGTCGACGTTCACGAGCACCGTCCGCGCGGCGGCGAGGTAGAGGAAGCCCCCGGCGCTCGCGAGCGGCGCGGCGCCGGACTTCGCCAGGTCGAGCGTGACCGTCGTCGCGGTGATCGTGACGCCCTCCGACGGCGTCGGCGTCGCGCCACCGGTGTCGGCGCTGTCGCAGGCCGCGAGGGCCGTCGCAAGCGGCGCGCCGATGGCGAGGAGCATCCCGATCTGGCACGAGCCTTTGAGGAAGTGGCGGCGGGATTCGGTCGAAGGATCGGACATGGCGTCGGCGGTGGACAGGAGGAGGCGTGGACGGGGGACGGAACTCTTGTGGGGCGGGCCTCTGAGGCGGACCGGCGGCGGTCAGGGCGTGCGGGCGACGAGGTCGAGCGTGAGGCCGATCCGGTCGTCGGTGCGGATGCCGAGCAGGCGTGGCGCCTCGATGCCGAACTGCGTCATCGTGACGGCAAACGCCCCGCGCACGCGCACCCCGCCGCCTGGGGCGGCCTCGACGCGTACCGGCACGCGCACGGCCTGCCGGACGCCGTGGAAGGTCAGCACCCCCTCGACGGTCGCGGTCGCGTCGGCGGTCGGCGCGGCGAGCGGCGTCACGCGGACGGCCTGAAACGTGATCGCGCGGTACGTCGCGCCGCCCGTCACCTCGATCATGTTGGAGTCGCGGTTGCGGTTGCCCGAGTCGAACGACGCGACCGGCGCGCTCACCGCCCCCCCCGTCACCACGCCGCCGGCGCCGACGAAGAGCCGCCCCGAGACGGCGCGGCTCGTGCCCGTCCACGCGTGCGTCGGATGTCGCATGTCGTAGACGATCGACGACGCGCCCGTGTCGATGGCGAGCGCCACCGCCGGACGCGCGACCGGCGCGGTGCCGGACTGCCCGCGCGCGGCGCCGGGCGCAATGCCGAAGGCCACCACGGCGAGGACGGCGGCTCGGCGCGGCAGGGAGGGCAGGCGGTGGTGGATCATGAGCAGAACAGAACAGCGAAACGTGGCGGGGAGACGAAAAGACTACCCGTCAGCGGCGCAGGGTGACCACGAGCGTCGCCGCCGAATACGTCGCGAGTGTCGCGTACCCGAGGGCCTGGTGGACGTGGCGGCGCGACCAGCGTCCGTTGCTCGGGGCGAGCAGCGGCGTGGCGATCATGCCGCTGAGGTGGGCGACGGCGAGGTAGCGGTGGAGGGTGATCGAGTCGAGGCGGCGCGTGCGCCGGGAGGTCGCCGCGAGGCGCGGCGGCGAGAGGAACGCCAGGGCGGCGCCCGCGCTGTAGAGGCCGATCGTCACCGGGATCGAGCCGCGGTGCACGTCGGCGCTGCCGCCCGAGATCGCCCGCTGGCCGCCGGCGACTGTCACCGCCATCGAGGCGACACTCGCGAGGCCGATCGCCTGGTGGGCGAAGAGCATCCGCCGCCGCAGCCGCGCGAGCGCGCGCACGTCGGCGCCGGGCCGCTCGGGATGCGTCGGGAAGAGCCCGGTCCGGCGCATCGCTCCGCGCCGCCCCCAGAGGAGCCGCTCCCACGGCGACATATGCAGCGAGTCGAGCGTGAGCGCCGCGTCGGCCTCGACGGGTGCCGCGAGCAGCGCCGCGAGCAGCGAGTCCACCGCGGCAGCCGGCGAATCCACGCGCGCCGAATCCGACGGAGGCCCGGTCGTCTGCGCCGCCGCCGTCTCTGCGCCAGCGCTGAGCCCGGCAGAGAGGGCCACGAGGGCGGCGAGGACGCGCAGGGCGCGGCGCAGGGCAGGGCAGCCAGAAAAAAGCATCGGAGAGGGCAACGAGACACGGCGCCATGATACCAACGCCTGTCGTCACAACCATCCCATTCGCACGCACCTCGAGTCGTCCTGGCGCGCAGCCCACCGCTGCGCCGACGCACCTCCCTTGGCGCGACGGTCCGCAGCCCATTAAACGCAACACGGCCCCGAAGGCGCGGTGCGTCCGGGGCCGTTTTTCGGGTGGAGGTAAGGAGATTCGAACTCCTGACCTCTTCAATGCCATGGACGCTATCACCGGCCATAAACCCTTGCGGCACAAGGGTTTTCGGCTAAATTAGCGGTCCATGACCGGTCCATGCTTTTTTGAACCCCGTTGGCCTCTTCAATGGCAACGCCTCCTGTGTCCGCGAACGCTCCACTCGCGGAAGGGGGACTTTCCACAGAGGATCCCTCTGTCGAAACTCCTGTGTGCGGGTCCGTAGCTTTCCCCACGTGTCGACTTGGTAGGTTCCACTTCGTGGAACTTCCAGCATTGGAACCTGTAGGGTCTCGGGCTCCAGTCTCCCGATGTGATGAAGCCTGCCGACCTTTTCGGACGCGACGCCGAGTGGACCCAGCTCCAGAAGATGGCGGGCTCTTCGCGGCCCGAACTCGCCTTTGTCGTTGGGCGCCGCCGTGTGGGCAAGAGCTACCTCCTCTCCCGCTTCGCCCGGGCCCACGGGGGCCTGTACTACCAGGCCTCTCGCCGAACCGAAGCCGAATCGCGCGCCCACCTGTCGGCGGCCATCGGGGCTCACTTCGACGATGCCGCGCTGCGCGAAGGCGTGGGGTTTCCGTCGTGGGAGTCCCTGTTTCGGTACCTGCGAGATCGCGCCGGAGACGACCCGTTCGTCGTCGTTCTCGATGAGTTTCCCTACCTCGCCGACGCCTCCCCGGCCCTGCCGTCCATCGTACAGGAGGCGTGGGATCATGCGTGGGCAGGAAGCCGCCTCAAGCTGGTCCTCTCCGGATCGTACGTGACGGCCATGAAGCGCCTCGAAGAGGCCGATCAGCCGCTCTACGGACGGCGCACCCAGCGGATTCTGCTGGCGCCCTTCGGGGCTGCCGAGGTCCGGGCCTTCGTCCCCAACTACGACGCGCTCGATCGCCTGCGCACCTACGGCCTCTTCGGTGGCCTTCCGGGCAATCTGGCGCTTCTGCGCCCGGAAGGAACGCTGGGCGAGAACGCCGCCGAGCTTCTGCTCTCGTCCTCCGGGCGCCTCGTCGACGATGCCCAGCACCACCTCGACGCCTTTCTGGCCGACGCGACGGTTCACTACTCGATCCTCGACGCCATTGCCTCGGGCGAGCGCACCTGGAGCGGCCTCACGAAGCGCGTAGGGCGAGACGGAGGAAGCCTGCTGCGCCCGGTGGAATGGCTCACCGACATGGGCATCATCGCCCGCGTGGCGCCAGCGACCGAACGCGATCCGAAACGGTCCAGGCGAGCGAAGTACCGAATCACCGATCCCTACCTGCGCCTCTGGTACACGCGCATCGCGCCCCTCGTGCGGCGCGGAAGCATCGGAATGGCAGACCCCGAGATGCTCTGGCAGGAGGTGATCGAACCCGGCCTCGACGATCACATGGGCGAGGTCTTCGAAGACGAATGCCGCGCGTTCGTGGAGCGGGGCGGACTCGGATTTCGCCCGCTTCGGGTGGGGACGTGGTGGGACGCCTCGTCAACGAACGAAGTGGACGTGGTGGCCGAAGGCAGTGGAAGCCTCTGGTACGTCGGAGAAGCCAAGTGGGGCGAGGTCGACGGCGCCGATCTGGAGCGGCTGCGTGAGCGAGGACGGCTCGTTCAAACCGAGGCGAAGCGGGCAGAGCCCCCAGGCTCGCCGTGTTCTCCGGGCGAGGCGCCTTTTCCGCGTCCGTCGTCGAAGCCGCCGGGCGCGACGAGGTGCGGCTGATCACCGGGGACGACATCGCAGGCGGCCTGTAGAGCGGGTCTCCCCACACGCCGGAGCCCTGTAACAGCCCCGGGTGGAGCCGTGGTGTGACGGGGTTACGTTACACCGCCGGCAGGTCCGGCCCGGACGAAGAGCCGGGCGAGAGGGGCTGATGACCCGTCCTGCGCCGCCGACGTCTCGACGTGTCCATGCCCGGTCCATGCGATGTGGCAGAAGGTGGCAGGTTCTGTCCTTCTGGAGCCTGGACGCCTTGAAACGACAACGGCCCCAGAACCGCGTTTTTGCAGGTTCTGGGGCCGTTTTTCGGGGTGGAGGTAAGGAGATTCGAACTCCTGACCTCTTCAATGCCATTGAAGCGCTCTACCAACTGAGCTATACCCCCGAAGCGGAGCGCGAGAATACGGCGCCGCGCCCGTCGCGTGCAACTCTGGGGGCGCGGTGTGCCGTCTCTTCACGGACGCCTCGCCTGAGCGGTCGTCCGGTCCGGGCGCCTGAACCGGGCGTCCAGACCGGCACGCCCGGCGCAGGCGCGAGGAGACGCGCAGGCGCGAGGGGAAGCGCTGCCGGGGTCTTCACGAAAAGCGGCGGCGCGGCGGACGCCCCCGGCGGTGCGCGCCGGGTAGATTTCGGGCGTCCTGCCGCTTGCTCCGTCGCCGCCCCGATGTCCGATCCGTCTACGCCTCCTGCGTCCTCTGTCCCGTTTGCCACCGAGGAGGCTTCGGATGCCGCTGCTGAGGCGGCTCTGACCGGGGCCGATGGGCAAGCGGCCGTCGAGGTCTACAAGTTCGGCGGCACGTCGGTGCGCGACGCGGGGCGGATCGGGCGCGTCGTGGGGCTGGTTGCGGATGAAGATGCGCGGCTCCGGCGCGTCGTGGTCACGTCGGCGCTCGGGGGCGTCACCGACCGGCTGCTCGCGGCGGTGACGGAGGCTGTCGGGCGGACCGGTCGGCACGGGGACATCGTCGAGGACCTGCGCCAGCGGCACGACGAGGCGCTCGTCGGGCTGGCCGATGAGAGCGAGCACGCGGCGCTGCGGGAGTCGCTCTCCGACCTCTTCGACCTGCTCGGCGAGCTTCTCGACGGCGTCTCGCTCCTGCGCGAGGCCTCGCCGCGCACCCGCGACGCCATCGCCGGGATGGGCGAACGCCTCGCCGCCCCGCTCGTCGCCGCTGCCTTCCGCCGGGCCGGGCACGCCGCCGTCGCCGTCGATGCGGGGCCGCTCGTGCGCACCGACGACCGCTTCGGCGAGGCGACCGTCGACTTCGCCGCCACGCGGCGCCTCATCCGCGAACGCTTCGACGCCATCGCTGACCAGACGATCTCGGTCGTGACCGGCTTCGTCGGCTCGACCTCGCGCGGGGTCTCGACGACGCTCGGGCGGTCGGGGTCGGACTACACGGCGACGATCTTCGGCGGCGCCCTCGACGCCCGCCGCGTCGTCATCTGGACCGATGTCGATGGCGTGCTCTCGGCCGATCCGCGGCTCGTGCCCGACGCGGCGCCGCTCGCCACGCTCCACTACCGCGAGGCGGCCGAGCTGGCCTTCTTCGGCGCCAAGGTGCTCCATCCGCGCACGATGCGCCCGCTCGTCGAGCCGCGGATTCCGCTCGTCATCAAGAACACCCTCAACCCGTCGGCCCCCGGCACGCGCATCACCGACGCGGCCAGCGGCGGCGGCCCGGCGGTCGTCGGCGTGACGGCCGTGCGCGAGGTCAGCCTCGTCACGCTCGACGGGACCGGCTTCCAGGACGTGCCGGGCGTGCTCGCTCGGGCCATCGGGGCGCTCGCCGACCGCGGCATCTCGGTGCTGCTCTCGAGCCAGGCATCGTCGGAGGAAAGCTTTTCGATGGTCGTGCGCGCCATCGAGACCGACGCAGCGACGCGGGCGCTGGAGGCGGCGTTCGCGGCGGAGATCGCGCGCGGCGAGGCGGCCATCGTGCCACGTCCGAACTGCGCCATCGTGACGGCGGTCGGCGACGCGATGCGCGACCGCGTCGGCGTGGCCGGGCGGCTCTTCGAGGCGCTCGGGTTCGAGGAAGTCAACGTGCTGACCATCGCCCAGAGCGCCGCGCAGAACTCGATCTCGGCGGTCGTCGACGACGCCGAGGCGGCGACGGCGCTGCGCGCGATGCACGAGGCCTTCCACGCCGACCGCGAGGTCGTGCGCGTCGTCGTGGCGGGCGCGACGGGCGGCGTCGGGCGCGAACTCGTGGCGATGATCGCGGGCACCGCCGCCCGCATGGACGAGCGCACCGGCCTGCGCCTGCGCCTCGTCGGCGTGGCGAGTTCACGGCGCGAACTCTTCGACAGCGCCGGATTGGGCGACTCCCTGGGCGCGGGCGCGCTCGACCGCCTCGCCACCGACGGCGCGCCGCTCGACCTGCCCGCCCTCGCCGCCCGCCTCGCCGCCCTCCCGTACCGCCGCATCGTCTTCGTCGACGCGACCGCCTCGGACGATGTCGCCGATCTCTACCCGGCGCTCCTGCGTGCGGGCGTGGCGGTCGTCACGCCGAACAAGCGCGCCAACACGCGCGGCCTCGCCTTCTACCGCGAACTGCAGGCGCTCGGGCGCGAGACGCCGTTCCTCTACGAGACGACCGTCGGCGCGGCGCTTCCGGTGCTCGCCACCCTCCGCGACCTGATCCGCGCGGGCGACCGCGTCGTCCGGATCGAGGGCGTGCTCTCGGGCACGCTCGCCTTCGTGTTCTCGGAGATGCGCAAGGGCGTGCCGTTCTCCGAGGCCGTCGCCGACGCGCGGCGGCGCGGCTACACCGAGCCCGACCCGCGCGAGGACCTCGGCGGGCGCGACGTGGCGCGCAAGCTCCTCACCCTCGCCCGCGAAGCCGGCTTCGCCGCCGAACCCGACGCCGTCGCCGTCGCCTCGCTCGTGCCGCCGCACCTCGAAGACGCCCCCATCGGCACCTTCATGCAGCGCCTCCACGAGGCCGACGCCGACTGGGCCGCGCGCCTGGCCGCCCTCGCCGACGGGGAGCGGCTGGCCTATGTGGGCAGCGTCGAGGAGACCGAGGCCGGGGCGCGCCTGTCGGTCGGCGTCCGCACCATCGCCCCCGGCGACGCCCTCACCGTGCTCGACGGCACCGACAGCCTCGTCGCCTTCACGACCGAGCGCTACGCCCGCCCGCTCGTCGTCTTCGGCCCCGGCGCCGGCCCCGACGTCACCGCCGCGGGCGTCCTCGCCGACATCGTCCACGCGGCGCTGCGGATGGGCGAGCGGTTGTGAGGTGAGGAGTGGGCATGGGGGACTGTGGAGTGGGGATGGGACAGGGTGGGACGGTGCCGATGTGAGGTGCGGGTCGTTGCGTGGCGATGCCGTCGTGCGGCATGCGGCATGCGCGCGGTGGGGATTCGCGGCGCGCTATCTTCGACGCCTGTTCGCCTCCGCTTCATGTCCGCCCCCGTCTCCACGCCCTCGCGCGGCCTGCCGCTGCATACCAGGATCCTCATCGGCCTCATCGTCGGTGCCACCCTCGGGATTCTCTTCCACAGCTTCGCCTCCGAGAGCCTGAGCGAGATCGTCAACCGGTACGTCGCCTACCCGGTCGGGCAGGTGTTCTTCCGGCTGCTGTACATGGTCGTCATGCCGCTCGTGTTCGCGTCGATCGCCCTCGGCGTCGCCGGGCTGGGCGATCTGAAGGTGGCCGGGCGCGTCGGCGGCAAGAGCCTCGCCTTCTTCTTCGGGACGACCTTCATCGCGGCGGCGCTCGGCCTGCTGCTCGTCAACACGATCCGCCCCGGCGGGCACCTCGAGCCCGGCGTGCGCGACGGCCTCATCGCCACCTACGCGGACGATGCGGCCACCAAGGTCGAGGCGGCGGCGGTGGCGAGCGATGCCTTCGGCATCGACACGATCGTCAACATCGTCACCCGCAACCCGCTCAAGAGCGCCGTCGACGGCGATATGCTCGGCGTCATCTTCTTCGGCCTCATGTTCGGCATCGCGCTCACGATGATCCCGCGCGAGAAGGCCGCGCCGATGATGAAGGGCCTCGACGCGCTCAACGAGGTCGTCGTCAAGATCGTGGAACTGGCGATGCGGCTGGCCCCGTACGGCGTCGCCGCGCTCATCTTCGGGGTGACGAGCCGGTTCGGCTTCGGCCTCCTCCGAACGCTCGGGCTGTACGTCATCACCGTCCTCGGCGCCCTCCTGTTGCACTCGATCCTCGTCATTCCGGCGATCCTGCGCTTCGGCGTCGGGATGTCGCCCATCGTGTTCTTCTCGCGCATCCGCTCGTCGCTCATCACCGCCTTCTCGACATCGTCGTCGGCGGCGACGCTGCCGACGAACCTCGCGGTCGCCGAGCAGAACCTCGGCATTCCGGGCAAGATCGGCGGCTTCGTGCTGCCGCTCGGCTCGACGATGTGCATGAACGGGACGGCCATCTTCGAGGGCATCACGGTGCTGTTCCTCGCCCAACTCTTCGGCCTCGGCCTGACGCTCGGGCAGCAGGTCGTCGTCGTGGTGATGTCGGTGCTCACCGCCGTCGGCGCGGCGGGCGTGCCGGGCGGGTCGATTCCGCTCCTCGTCGGCATCATGGCGATCTTCGGGATTCCGGGCGAGGCCATCGGCATCGTCCTCGGCGTCGACCGCATCCTCGACATGAGCCGCACGACCGTGAACGTGCTCGGCGACCTGACCGCCACCGCCTACGTCGCCAAGAGCGAAGGCGTCTGGACGCCCGCGATGCTGCCCTCGCAGGACCTCGTCCCGGCGCAGGACGACCTCTGACGACGGACGGTTGGAGTGGGGTGGTTTGTTTGAACCTCTGCAACCCCTTGCTGTCATTGCGAGGCCCTGCAAGGGCCGTGGCAATCCGGGTCGAGGGCGCCTGTCGATCCGGATTGCCGCGTCGCTGCGCTCCTCGCCATGACATGGGAGCGGGCGCCGGGGGCGGGGCGACGGTGGGCGGGTCGAGACCCGCCCCTACACATCATTTCCGGGGGATTCGATGCACGACGGCGACACCACCACGGACGACGGCCACACCCGCGCGGCGCGTGCTCGGGCTCTCGCCGACGGCGTGGGTGCTCGTGGCGATGGGCGCGGGCGTGGCCATCGGGGCGGTGTTTCCGGGGCGCGGGGCGGCGACGCCGGGGTTCGACGGGGGCGACCTGAAGATCTTCTCCGACGTGTTCATCCGCGCCGTCAAGATGATCGTCGCGCCGATCCTCGTCGCCACCCTCGTGCTCGGCATCGCCGGACACGGCAGCGACCTGCGGAGCGTCGGGCGCCTCGCGGGGCGGGCGTTCGTCTACTTCCTGATCTCGACGACGCTCGCGCTGACGATTGGCATCGGGGCGGCCCTCGCGATTCGTCCGGGCGACGATGCGGGCCTCCGCGCGGCCCTCGCCGCCGTCGATCCGTCCGATGTGCCCGAGCTTGCCGCGCCGCGGACGCTCCTCGACCACGTCCGCGAGGCCATCCCGGTCAGCGTCGTCGACGCGCTCGCGACGAACAACGTCCTGCAGATCGTCGTCTTCTCGCTCGTCTTCGGCGCGGCGCTCGCGGGCGTGCGCGGACGGCCCAAGGAGGCGATGCTGGCGTTCTTCGAGGGCCTCGCCGAGACGCTCTTCCGCCTCGTCGGCTACGTGATGTGGCTGCTGCCGACGGGGGTGCTCGGGGCGATGGCCGTCGCGGTCGCGCAGAGCGGCGTCGGCGTGCTGCGGCCGCTCCTGTGGCTCGTGGCGACGGTGTACGCGGGCCTCGCGGTCTACGTCGCGTTCGTGCTGCTGCCCGTCGCGCGCGTCGCCCGCGTGCCGCTCGGCGCGTTCTGGCGGGCGATCCGCGAACCGGCGCTCATCGCCTTCACGACGACCTCGTCGGATGCCGCGCTCCCACTTGCGATGCGGCGGATGGAGGGACTCGGCGTGCCTCGCCGGATCGCCGCGTTCGTGCTCTCGACCGGTTTGTCGTTCAACCTCGCCGGGTCGACGCTCTACCTCGCCGCCGCGACGCTTTTCGTTGCGCAGGCGGCGAATGTGCCCTTTCCGCCGTCGAAACTCGCGCTCCTCGTCGTCACGCTCACGCTCACCACGAAGGGCATTGCCGCCGTGCCGCGCGCGAGCCTCGTCATTCTCTCCGGCACCCTCGCCGCCTTCGGCCTCCCGCTCGACGGCATCGCCCTCATCCTCGGCGTCGATCAGGCGATGGACATGGCCCGCACCGGCGTCAACACGCTCGGCAACGGCCTCGCCTCGGCGGTGATGGCGCGGTGGGAGGGCCTGCCGCTGTCGGACGACTGACGACTGACGACGGACGACGAGGTCGCGGCAACCTGTCAGGTCCCCGCACCTGACAGGTTTGGACGTGGGATGGCAGACGGATGCGAGGTAGACCTGAACAGGCCGGGGACCTGAACAGGTCGGGGCATTCACGCCCAACGCCCGACGAGGTGACGTTGTCGTCGCGGCGGAACGCGCGGCGGAACGGGGAGATGGGGACCGGTCGCGTCGCCACTCGCTCGGCAGGACCGCCCCCACTCGCTTTCCGTCACCTCGTTGCCCACGATCGTCGCCACCGCTCCCGGCCTGCCGGACCACGCCTATCCACAGTCGGTTCTGACGGCGCAGTTGCAGGAGCTCTGGGAGCCGCGCGGCATTTCGCCTGCCCGCATCGCGTCGCTCCACGCGAACACGACCATCGAGACGCGCTACACCGCCGAGCCGCGCGAGCGCTACCTCGAGATGGCCGGATGGGCGGGCCTCAACGCCGCCTACCTGCGCGCCGCCGTCGACATCGGCGCCCGCGCCATCGAGGGCCTGATGGCGCAGGTGCCGCTCCGCCTCGACGAGATCGACCACCTCGCCGTCTTCTCGACGACCGGCATCGCCGTGCCGAGCCTCGACGCGCGGCTGATGAACCGCCTGCCCTTCGCGCCGACGCTCACGCGCCTGCCCGTCTACGGCCTCGGATGCGCCGCCGGAGCCGCCGGCATCGCCCGCGTCGCCGACTACCTCGCCGGGCACCCGACCGCCGCCGCCATCGCGCTCACCGTCGAACTCTGCTCGCTCACCATCGAACCCGGCGACACGTCGGTGCCCAACCTGATCGCCTGCGGCCTCTTCGGCGACGCCGCGGCCGCCGTGCTCATGGTCGGCGACGCGCACCCGCTCGCGCGCCGCAACGCGAGCGCCGGACGCCCGCTCGCCCTCGCCGACACCTCGGGCGACGGCGCCCCGGCGGCCGCTCCGTCCGTCCCCGACGAGGTGCCCGCGCTCCGCGTCGTCGGCAGCCGGTCGGTGTTCTTCCCCGGCACCGAGCGCCACATGGGGTGGGACGTGACCGACGACGGGATGCGCATCGTGCTGTCGGCGGGCGTGCCCGAGACGGCGCGGACGGCCCTGCGCCCGCACGTCGAGGCGCTCCTCGCCGAGCACGGCCTCGTCCTCTCCGACGTCGGGCGATGGCTCTGCCACCCCGGCGGCCCGCGCGTCATCGACGCCATCGAAGACGGCCTCGGCCTCGTGCCCGGACGCCTCGACGACACCCGGAGCCTGCTCCGCCGCGTCGGCAACGTGTCGTCGTCGTCGGTCCTGCTCCTGCTCGACGAGGCGATGCGCGAGGCGCGTGAGGCACCGGGCACGTGGGGCGTGCTCCTCGCGATGGGGCCGGGCTTCTCGGCCGAACTCGTCCTGCTGCGGTGGGACGCGTGAGGCGCGCGCGGCGCGTTACGGGCGCCTGCCTGACAGGCGCCGACATGGCCTTCGGCGCGCTCGTCGCAGGCGTGGCTGCCCTCCGCGTCGCCGAACTGCGGCTCTCGGCGCGCAACGCCCGGGCGCTGCGGGCGCGCGGCGGGCGCGAGCACGCACGCGGTCAGATGCCGGTGATGCGGGCGGTGCACGCGGCGTGGTTCGTGTCGATGCTCGCCGAACGCGCCTCGGGACGGACGACGCGGCGGGGCGGGGCGCTGCGCGTCGCGGCCGGACTCGCGGGACTGGGCGCCGGAGTCGCCGTGCGGGCCGCCTCGCAGCGCGCCCTCGGCGACCGGTGGACGGCGACCGTCGTGACCGTCCCTGGCGAGCCGCGCGTGACGAGCGGCGTGTACCGTCTGGGCCGCCACCCGAACTACGCAGGCGTGGCCGTCGAGATCGCCGCCGTGCCGCTCGTCGGCGGGGCGTGGCGCACCGCGGCCGTCTTCTCGCTCGTCAACGCCGCCCTCCTCGCCGCCCGCATCCGCGCCGAAGACGCCGCCCTCGACGCGGCTGACCGCGCGGGGTGACGTGCACGTACGTTCCCGACGAGCGCAGGCCCGCCCTTCACCAACGCACTCCTCATACGGAATCGCTGGTTTTGTTGTGCATCCGGATGGTTCGTAGGAGACGTGCGTGCACGTCCCGACTCAGCGACCTCCGCACGGGCGTGACATCCTCCCCGTCCGATGCACCGCCAATCCTCCGATTCCGTATCACCCCCCCCATCACCACACCGCCTCGACGAACGCGCGCAGGCGGTCGGTGACGGTGCCGGGCGCCTCGCGTGGCGACAGGTGGCCGCAGGGGAGCGAGACGATCTGCACGTCCGGGATGCGGCGCGCGGCGGCGATTGTCGGTCCGTGCGAGAGGACGCGGTCGTGGCGGCCCTGGATGACGAGCGCGGGCACGGCGAGGGCGGGCAGGCGCGGGCGCAGATCGGTCGCGCAGCCCGAGACGCGGATCTCCGTGCGCAGCCACGCCGCGAACGCATCGAGGGCATCGGGCGGATCGAGGGCCGCGCGGGCGTCGTCGACGAGGTCGTCGGTGAGGGCGGCGCGGTGGTGGACGGCGACGGTGCGGAGGCCGGCGGCGAGGACGGCGCGGCGGCGCAGAACCGCGCGGGCCATGCGGGCGAGGCCGGGCAGGCGCACGCCGAGCACGGCGAGCGGATGCAGCATCACCCACCGCCGCAGTCCGTACGGTCCCGAGACCACGACGCCCGCGACGCGCGCCGGCCGGTCGAGCGCCACCACAAGCGCGAGCGCCGCCCCCATCGACGAGCCGACGAGCACGACACGCTCCGCATCCAACGTGTCGACGAACGCAGAGAGCCAGCGCGCACCGTCGGCGGTCGACGGGCCGCGCGGCGCTCCGGAGGCGCCGTAGCCGGGCAGGTCGGGCAGCACGACGCGCCACGCGCGGGGCAGGGCGCCGAGCACCTCCGACCACGTCAGCGCGATCGTGTCGAGCGCGCCGCCGGGCACGAGCACCACCACCGGCGCGCCCGCCACGCCCGGACGTTCGACGAACGCCGTCGTCACCCCATCGGCCACGACGCGCCGGAGGACTGCCTCGCCTCCATCCATCGAATCCGCCGTCTCCGGTTCGGGCCGCGCAACGGCCCCATCGTCCGTCGTCTGTCGTCTGTCGTCCACGCCCGTCACCGCCATCCCGCGCGGGCGTCGACGGCGATCTCACCGACGACCTCGTCGCCATCGACGAGCACGAGGCGGTCTTGCGTGGCGACGGCGACGCAGGCGTGGTTGGGGACGAGGCGGACGCGGTCGGCGACGTCGAGCGTCGCGTGGCCGCGTACGTCCACCCAGAGGTGCTCTTCGGAGAGGCCGTCGAGGCGCAGGTGCGGGTGCTCGCGCATCGTGCGGGCGTTGTAGAGCGGCAGGCCGTACTCGCGCCGCCCGTAGCCGAGGTCGCCGGTGAGCACCTTGCGCCCGGCGTCGAGGAAGACGCGCTGCTGCCCGAGCGCGAGCGTCTTGGCCGAGACGACGGTGGCGAGTGCGGTGAGCGCGCAGGCGTCGAGCGGCGCGCCGAGGGCGACCTGCTGCGCGTCGTGGAAGACGTAGTTGCCGGGCCGAAGCTCGGTCACGCGGCGCCCACCCGGCGAAGCTCAGCGGCTCGAAAACGGACGCGGTCGGCGTCGATCCCATCGAGATGGCGAACGCTTCCGCGTCTTCGATCTGCCCGGCGTCGGCGATGGCGTCGGCGGCGGCGAGGAGGCGCGTCTGAGCCTCGCGCATCACGCGGCGCCGGGCGTCGGTGGGCGTCGCGTCGCCCTCCTGCGGACCGGCGTACGCCTGTCCTTCGTGCGTGAAAACGCCCGCGAGGCGCAGGCCGGGCAGGGCGGCGATGTGTCGGGCGAGGGCGACGAGGGCGGCGAGATCGTCCCAGACGACGCCGGTGCGCCCGTGGCCGGTGTCGAGTTCGAGGCGCACGTCGAGGGTGCGCCCGGCCTCGGCGAAGACGGCGGAGAGGTGATCGGCGCCGCGCGCGGTGTCGGCCCCGACGGTCAGGCGCCCGCCCGCGGCCTCGCAAACGGCGGCGAGGGCGAGGGTGTCGGCGAGGCGCGCGGCCCCGGCGACGGGGTAGGCGAGGAAGAGATCGGCGAGAGCACTACGGTCCTCCGATCCCTGCGCGGCGGCGGCGAAGACGGCGGCCTCGGATGGCTTGGCGGCGGTCAGCCCGCGCGCCCCGGCGGCGAGTTGCATCCGCGCGATGGCGACGGATTTGTGCGTCTTGACGTGCGGGCGGAGCGCCACCCCGGCGCCGTCGGCGACGGCCTGCATCGCGGCGAGGTTGGCGTCGAGGCGGCGCTGCTCGACGAGGAGCGCGGGCGTGGCGAGGTCGTCGATGAGCACAGGCGGGGGCGGAGATCGGCAGAAACGGGACGCAGCGAGGTACGAGGCAGCGCCGGGGCAAGGTCCGACGTCGACGGGTCGGTCGTCCGTTGCAGGGTGCGGGCCGAAGGTCGCCCGTCGGCCCGACCGGCCAGGTCTCCGGCCCTGACAGGTCTGTTCTTCTCGGTCGCCCGTCTTCCCCACGGATGCGCAGCGGCGGCATCGCGCCCGATCTTGCGGCTCCGACCGCCGCTCTTTTCCCGATGCGCATCTACACCGAAGACGAAGTGCAGGAGCTGCTGCGCCGCGCCGCCGCCATGCAGGCCACTTCGCCTGCCCGCACCGGCCTCACGCTCGACGAGATCCGGCAGGCTGCGTCCTCGGCCGGGATCGACCCCGATTTCGTCACCGCCGCCGCCACGCAGCCCGCGACCGCTTCGCCGACGGAGTCCGAGCCGGGGCGCGGGTTCTGGGGTGGGCCGTACACGATCACGCGCGAGCGCACCGTGCGCCACGGCCTCGACGACGACGCGTGGGCGGAGATCGTCGGCGAACTGCGGCGAACGTACGGCGTCACCGGCGACGTGTCGGAGACCGGATCGATGCGCGACTGGTCGAACGGAATGACGTCCGCCGGATCGTCGTACTACTACCAGCGCCTCTCTGCGACACCCCGCCGCGGCCACACGACGCTGCTCGTCGAGCACAAGCTCCACAATGAGGCGGCGCTGTACGTGCTGCCGATGATGGCGTGCGTCGCGGTGGTCTTGACCGGCGCCATCGCTGCAATCGGGGAGATTTCGATCCTTCCGTTCCTCGTCTCCGTGATCGCGCTCGTGGCGTCGTTCCTGCTCGCGCGGCGCCTCTTCGCCTCGTCGTCGCGCAAGGCGGGCCGCAAGGCGTCCGACGTGCTCGACCGCATCGACGCCCGCCTCGACGACCTCCGCGCGGACGCATCGCCGGTCGCCGACGCCACCGGAACCCCGGCGCTCGCACTCCCGGACGAGGAGGCCACCGGCGACGCGGAGGACGCCGCCCCGGCGCTGGCCCGCCGCGCCGCCCACCGTGCCTGAGCGCCCGGCGGGTCGTCGCCTGACGTCCGCCGCCGCGCCCGCCCCCGCGACCGCCCCCGCGACTGCGCTCCGGCGCCCTCCCTGTGGGCACTGACCGCGTGTCCGGCCCGTCGGTGCGGCGCCCGTACATTGCCGGCGCTGCTTTCCCCCGCCCCCGATGCCCGCCTACCAGCCCGACGACGTCAACGACATCCTGCGCCGCGCCGCCGAACTTCAGGCGCGCACGCAGGGCACGCCCGACGTGGGCGGCCTGACGCCCGATGACCTCGCGACGCTCGGCCAGGAAATCGGCATCGACCCCGCGTTCGTCGCCGAGGCGCTGCGGCAGCGCGCGCGAGGCGAGGCGGCACCGGCGGCAGCGGGCGGCGGGTTCTTCGGCGGCCCGGCGCGCGTCCGCACCGAGCGCACGGTCCCCTCGCCGCTCACCGACGACCTCTGGAACGAGATGGTCGAGGAGATGCGCACGGTGACGGGAGAGTCGGGCGACACCGGCGGCAGTGGCAGCTCCCGCCTGTGGAGCCACCGGCTGGCGATGAGCGGCGTAACGCGCGCCATCCTCACCGCCGCCCCGGCGCGCGAGGGCACGCGTGTCACCGTCGAGCGCTACACGGCCCACGAGGGCGCTTCGATCTTCTCGATCTCGATCTCGCTCGTCCTCCTCGCAACGCTCCTCGCCGCGATGGCCGTGGGCCTGCCTGGGCTCGGCGTGGGCGCGCTCGCGCTCGTGTTCACCTTCGTCGCCGCGCGCTTCGCCTACGGCCGCCGGGTCCGGAAGGTCGCCCGCGAAACCGGGCAGATGCTCGACCGCCTCGAACTCGCCGCCCTCCGCGAAACCCTGCCCGCCGCCACATCGGCCCGCATCTCCCTCCCCACCGCCGATGCCCCCGACGCCGTCACCGACGTCCGCGGCGGCACCCGGACGTCGGCGTGAAGGGGTGGCCGTGACCCTGCGCTCGTTCCGCGAAGAGGATCTGCCCGCCGTCGCGGCCCTCTTCACCGCGTCGGTGCACGGCCTCTCGGCGACGCACTACGACGCGCGGCAGCGGGCGGCGTGGGCGCCCGATCCGCCCGACCTCGACGCGTGGCGGGACCGTCTGGCGCCGCTCACGACGGTCGTCGCGGAGATCGACGGCGTGGCCGGGCTCGCAGGCTTCGTTGCTTTCGGCGCAGACGGGCACGTGGCGTTCCTCTTCACGGCCCCGTGGGCGGCCCGGCGCGGCGTCGCATCGGCGCTGCTGGCGGATGTTGAGGCGCTGGTGCGGACGGCAGGCGTGGCGGCGATGACGACCGAGGCGAGTCTCGTCGCGCGGTCCGTGTTCGCGCGTGCCGGGTTCGCCGTCGTCGAGGCGCAGCGCGTCGAGCGTGGCGGCGTGACGTTCGCGCGGTACGCGATGCGCAAACCGATCGGCCCGGACGCGCCATCCGCCGTCACGCCTGGCCATATTCGACCGGCACAGGCAGGCCACGCGTCGTGACGCGAACGATCGCGCCCCTACCGCCCCCGCATATCAAAATCACCACGCCTCCGCCGCCGCCTGCACGACCGCAGGCGTGACATCCAGGAGCGACGCGCACGCCGCGAACGCCGCCGCGCCGCGTCCGAGGGCGACGAGCGGGACGGGCGCGCGGGTGTGCGTCCGCACCGACAGGTCGTCGAGGTTGCCGTGATCGGAGGTGACGACGAGCAGGTCGCGCTCCCCGTCCAACCGGTCGAGGAGGGCGCCGATGAACGCCCCGACGCGCGCGAGCGTGGTGGCGGCCTCGGCGGCGTCCTGGCTGTGACCCGCTTTGTCGGTGTGGTAGAACTCGAAGAGCGTCACGCGGTGGGCGCGGGCGAGCGCGTGCAGGCGTGCCCCGGCGGTCTCGGGCGTGATGAGCGGCGTGTCGATGGCGAGGTGTCGGCGCCAGCCGTCGGCGGTGAGGTCGGCGGCGAGACCCGTTCCGGCGTCGAGGTCGGCCCCGGTGCGGAGAGGAAGCCCTGCCTCGCGCGTCATCCGCGCCGCCGTCGGCCAGCGGCTGCGGCGCTCGGCCTCGGCGAAGAACGGCGGCGGGTAGGCGTTGGCGAAGCACAGGTCGGTGGGCGCGAGACCGGCGGCGAGGAGCCGCGCCCAGAGGCTGTCGTCGCGGAGCGCGTCGAAGGTCGCCGAGTGCGGATACGGGCCGTAGTGGCGCCCGGCCATCTGCGCCGCGTTGCGCCCGGTGTAGAGCGCCGTTTGCCCGGTCCCGCTCTGCGGCAGCCCGTCGACGCCGAGTGCCGCGTCGATCGCCCGCACGACGTGGCGCGGCGTGTCGATGGGCACGAGCGCATCCGTCCACGGCTCGCCCCCGCTGAGCCGCCGGAAGGCCTCGGGCGCGTCCGCGAGCGGATTCGCCGCCGTCGCCGGTCCCAACCCGACGCCGTCGAGGAAGACGATCAGGACGTGCGGGGGAGCGGAGTCGGGCATTGGATCGGCGATGGCAGCGTCAGGCATCGGCGCCGAACGAAGCGAGGCGGTCGGCATCGGCCTCGAGGTTGCCGGTGAGCACGCGCGCCGGGTCGGCGCCGTCAACAGCCGGGTGGGCGAGCGTGTAGGGCAGGGCGAGGGCGCGGTGCTCGGGGCCGCCGTCGGCGCCGCCGAAGACGACGGCGTGCGTGGCGAGGGCGGCCATGACGCGGGCGCGGTCGACTTCGTCGTGCGCGAACGGTCCGTGGCCGCGCTCGAACGGCGAGACGAGCGCGCCGCCCGCCTGCGCCGTCTGCATCGCAAGCGGGCGCATCGCGCTCGGCACGACGCCGAGGCCGCATCCGGCGACCATCACGACGGGCACGGGCACGTCGGCGGCGATCTTGCCGACGACCACGTCGAAGCCGCTCGCAAGGGCGCCGATGGGCACGATGCCGCGGCGCGCGAGGACGGGCAGGAGTGCCTGCGCGTACTCGAAAGCGGCGGGTGGCAGGCCGGTCGCGCCGAGGAAGGCGACGCTCGGGCGCGCGAGGAGGTCGGCGCGTCCGTAGACGTAGAGCGCCGCGGGACGGTCGCGCCGGTCGAGGCGGTCGAGTCCGGCGGGCCAGCCGGGCGCGTTGGGCGTGATGGCGGTGATGCCACGGGCCGTCAGCACGGCGCGCTCCTCATCGACGGCGGCGAGGGCGGTGGCGATGGCGGCATCGTCGAAGAGCGTGGCGACGAGCGCAGCAGCGGCGGGGATGCCGGTGAGGCGGTGGATGACCTGCTCGCGCGGCGTCGCGCGGAGCGCGTCGAGCGTCGGGAAGGCGTCGAGGAGGCGGTGCGTGGCGACGCGCCCGAGGCCGGGCAGGCGCGGCAGGGCGAGGGCGTAGGAGACGGCGTCGGGCGGCATCGGCGGGGCAGGGCGAGATCGCGCGGCAACCCGGTGGGCGGGGGCGGAGGTCCGGCGGGGGTCGTGGGAGTCATGGGGCGCAGTCGTCCGAACCGGTCAGGTGCGGGGATCTGGCCGGTTGCGGCTGCGCTCGTCGTCCGTTGTCTTTCGTCCGTGGTCCACCCCCCGTCGTCCGCAACTTTCGGCGCATCCGTCCGAACCCCGCGCGGACGTGGCGTTGCTCTGCGCGCCATCTCCTCCCGTCTCCCACGCCCGATGCGCCCGCTGTCCGCTCCGCCGCTCTCCTCGCCCTCGTCCTCCTCGCCGCCGTCCCTGCGTGGGCGCAGGCTGACGTCGGCGGCACCGTGCGCGACGGGGTCGATGGCAATGCGCTCGCCCGCGCGACCGTCGTCGTCGAGGGCACGAGCCGCATCGCGGTCACCAACGACGACGGCGCGTTCGTCCTTCGCGTCGACCGCCTGCCCGCGACGCTCGTCGTGCGGCGCATCGGCTACCGGACGGCGCGGGTGCGGGCCGACGCCTCGTCGGCGGCGCTCGATGTGGCGATGGAGCGGGCGGAGATCGAACTCGCGGGCATCGAGGTGACGGGCGAGGACCCGGCGCGGCGCCTGCTCCGGCGCATGATCGAGGCGCGGCGGCAGCAGGACGCGACCCTCCGCGCGGTCCGCGCCGACGCCTACACGCGCTTCGTCGCCCGCAACGACACCGGCATCGTCGCCCTCGCCGAGTCCGAGACGCGCGTCTACTGGCGCCGCGCGCCGGGCAAGGCGTCGGAGCGCCGCGAGGTGCTTCGCGCGCAGCGGACGACCGCCAACCTCGCCGTCCGCAGCGCCCTTCCCGCCGCCGACGGCATCGTCGATCTGGCGTCGCCGGAGATCGAGATCGCCGGATTCCGCTTCGTCGGCCTCACCAACGCCGACGCGCTCGACGTCTACCGCGCGTCCATCGTCGGCGTGCGGGCGGTCGATGGCGAACGGGTGATCGAGCTCGACGTGTCGCCGCGCGACCCGCTCGCCGTCGCCTTCACCGGGCGCGTCGCCGTCCTCGAACGCTCGGCGACGCTCGTCGAGGCCGACCTGCGGCCCGGCCCGGCCTTCCGCTTCGCCCGGCCCATCGACCGCTACGACCTGCGCCTCCGGCAGACGTTCGTCGCCATCGCCACCGAATCCGGCAGCGCAAGCGGTGGAACCGCGGACGGCGGCACGGTGGCCCTCCCCGCCGACCTGCGCCTCGACGCCGACGTGCGCGTCGGATTCGGCGCGGCGATCCAGTTTCCGCCGTTCCGGATCGAGCAGGTCTCGCGCCTGACCGACTACGTGCTCGGCGACGGCGGGCCGGACTCGCTCTTCGCCGGGCGCCGCACCGCCCGCGTGGCCGTCGCCGACTCCGCCGCCCTCCGCACCGAGCCGACGCGCGGCGTGCCCCTCACCGACGCCGAGGCGACCGCCGTCGCCGCCATCGACTCGACGCAGACGCTCGACCGCGCCTTCCGCCCGACCGGCCCGTTCGCGCGCTTCGTCCGCGTCCGCGCGCAGCGGGGCGACCAGAGCGTGACGGCTGGCGGCGGTGGGCGCAGGCGCTTCGACACCGGCCTCGCGCCGCGCGCGTGGTTCAGCCGCTCCGAAGGCGCCTTCATCGGGGCCGCGCCGTCGGTCGAAACGGCGCGCGGTGCCCTGACCGGCATCGTCGGCTACGAGACGGCGGCGCGGCGGATGAGCGCCGACGGGACGCTGCGGCTCGGGCGCGCGGGCGTGTCGCGGCGCACGCCGGTGGCCACCCGCCTTCTCGTGCGCGGCGGCGTGGCGACCGTCCCCATCGACGGATCGGCGGTCGAGACGCGGGCAACCAACGCCGTGCAGGCGCTTCTCGGACGCGGCGAGGCGTTCGACTACACGCGGCGCGCGCGGATCGAGATCGGTGCCGAGCGCGAGACGCGGCGCGGAACGGTCGGCCTCGCGGTCGTCGCCGAGAACCACGACGCCGTCGCCGTCCTGTCGGATTTCCACATCCGCGGGCGCGCCGAGACGCGTCCGAATCCCGTCCCGCTCGACCGTGAGATCCGCTCATTCCGGTTGGATCTGGCGCGTGGATCGGCGCCGGTGCTCGGCATCACGGGGGGCGACGCGGTGCGGGCGTCGCTCGAAGCGGGCGGCGTCGGCGGGGCCTTCGGGGCCGATTTCGCGCGCGTCGCCGTCGTCGCCGACCGCCGCATCGCCACGTTCGGGCGCCGCCGCCCGTTTCCCGCCACCCTCGACATTCGCCTCGACGCCAACGTGGCGACGGGCACGCCGGTCGTGGCCCGCACGGGCTACGTCGACCTCGGGCGCTCGGGCACGTCGGCCTTCGGCGCCCTCCGGACGCGGCACGTCGGCGTCACCAAACCCGTCTTCGCCGGGCCGTCGCACGCCGCGCTCTTCGCCGAGCACAACGCGCGGACGCTCGTCTGGGAGCGCCTCGGCCTGCGCCGCCTCGCCGACGCGCGCCTCGACCTCATCGTCGGCGCCGCCATCGCAACGGTTGCCGATGCGCCCCTCACGCGCGACCCCGAGTGGCAGATGCACGCCGAGGTCAGCGCGGGCCTGAGCGGCCTCTTCGGCCTCTTCCGCCTCGACGTCTCCGCCCGCCTCGACCGCCCCGGCGTGACGGTCGGGCATCGCGCCGATGCGGGTGTTTTGAGCGGGTTTGTGGGATGGTGTGTTTGTGGGTGTCGGGGCAGGCCGCGCGTTGGGTGGC
The DNA here is from genome assembly GCA_963726715.1 of Rhodothermales bacterium. Lineage (GTDB taxonomy): Bacteria > Bacteroidota > Rhodothermia > Rhodothermales > BA12 > CAVSDF01. The sequence goes on along the minus strand of CAVSDF010000015.1, from coordinate 8,857 downwards.
GCCGCGGTCGCACACGGGTGCGGGACTGCGGCCTGTGAGTGCCGGGCCGCACCACGCCAACGTGACGTCCGCTCGCAAACGGTGGGCGAATCGCCGTACCCTTCCTGTAGACCGGTTGCTGCGAGGGGCCATGCCACCCGGTTCGCCCGCCGTGCCTTCCTCCCCCACGCCCGCCCATCCCGACGTTCCCCAACCGCCATGCGTGCCCCGCTCCTGCTCGCCGCCCTCGCGTTTCTGACGCTCGCCTCGTGTCTGGGTCCAGATGAAGATGAGGTCGTGCTGCCAAACCGCGAGACGCTTCTCTCTCGCTACGGCAGCCTCGCGCCGGGGACGTTTCGTGTGCGGCAGCCGAGTATTCGGCTTGACGTTGAAGGCAGTGATTTCTTTATGAGTGAAATTGACAAGACGCTATACCTTGACGCAACACCGAACGATCCTTTTATTCCTCAGGGATACAATCAGAAATCGTTGTCGCTATTGGGCAGGTGGGAGAGACGTCTTGGGGCGGGAGTTACAACGGAGACCCCGCGAGCGCACGCTCATGTTCGGGTGTGCTTCACATCACCGCGTCGACGCCAACGCTTCTGCGCGGCGTGTTCGCTGGGAGTTGTGGCAAGACGGGCGCTCTCCTCGGTCCGCACAACTTCACACTCGTCGAAGGCGGCTTCGCGTACCGCCGCTAACGGCAATTCCGGTGGACATCGACAGGCCAGACGTAGGGGCACGATATATCGTGCCCCTACCGTCACCGGATCATTCGCCACCCCTCACGCCCGCTCCGCCAGCGCAGACCACTGCTCGACGGCGGTGTCGAGGCGGGCGCTCAGGGCGTCGAGGTCGGCGGTGAGGGCGGCGACGGCGGCGTAGTCGGCGGCGCGCTCGGCCATCTCGGCGTGGAGGGCGGCGCGGCGGGCCTCATCGGTTTCGATCTGCGCTTCGAGCGTGTCCATCGTCGGCGCTCGTGGGGGGAGAGCTTCTTGGCGACGGGCGCCTCAGGAGCGGGAGCGGCGACCGGCGCAGGCGTGGCGGCGGGTTTCGGGCGCGGCGGGCTTCGTCTCCATCGACGCCTCGCGGGCGAGGGTCTCCATCATCGCCGTGTAGCCGCCGGGGAAGGTGCGCTGCGGCATCCCCGGCTCCAGGCGCAGCGACGTGCTCGGCGGTGCGGTCGAGGAAGTAGCGGTCGTGCGAGACGACGACGACGGCGCCGCCGAAGGTGTCGAGGTAGTCTTCGAGCGCGACGAGCGTCGAGAGGTCGAGGTCGTTCGTCGGCTCGTCGAGCAGCAGCACGTTCGGCGCCTGCATCAGGATGCGCAGCAGGTAGAGGCGCCGCCGCTCGCCGCCGGAGAGCAGGCCGACGGGCGTGTACTGCTGCGCGGGCGGAAAGAGGAAGCGCTCCAGCATCTGGCTCGCCGTGATCAGGCTGCCGTCGGCGGTGCGCACGTTCTCGGCGACCTCCTTGATGTAGTCGATCAGGCGGATGTCGTCGACGAGCGCGCGGCTCTCCTGGTCGTAGTAGCCGACGACGACCGTCGGGCCGGTCTCGACGGTGCCGCGTCGGGCGCGGAGCGCCCGGCGACGAGGTCGAGGAGCGTCGTCTTGCCCGTCCCGTTGGGCGCCGACGATGCCGAGACGCGTGCCGCGCGTGAGCGAGAGCGTGAGGTCCTGCACGAACGTCGGCGCCCGTCGAAGCCCTTCGTCACGTTCACGAGGTCGACGACGCGCGTGCCGAGACGCGAGCCCACGTCGACGAGAGCGCGATCTTCTCGACGGGCGCGCCGGTGCGGTCGGACGGCTGCTGGAGGGCCTCGGCGCGGTCGACGCGGGCCTTCTGCTTGGTCGAGCGCGCCTTGGCGCCGCGCCGCAGCCACTCGAGTTCGCGCCGCGCGAGGTTCTGCCGCCGCTGCTCCTCGGTGCATCAGGCGCTCCTCCTGCTCGGCCTTGAGTTCGAGGTAGCGCGTGTAGTTGCCCTCGTAGCGCTGCGCCTGCCCGCGGTCGAGCTCCAGCATGACGCCGGTGACGCGGTCGAGGAAGTAGCGGTCGTGCGTGACGAGAAGCACGGCGCCGGTGAAGGCCGCGAGGCGTCGCTTCGAGCCACGCGATGGTGTCGGCGTCGAGGTGGTTCGTCGGCTCGTCGAGGATGAGCAGGTCGGGGCGCAGCAGGAGCGCGCGGGCGAGGGCGACGCGCTTGCGCTGCCCGCCGGAGAGCGTCTCGACGGCCTGCGAGACGTCGTCGAGTCCCGAGCGTGAGAGCAGGGCGCGGGCCTCGGCCTCGCGGTCCCAGCCGCCGGTCGCGTCCATCTGCGCCGAGAGCGTCGAGAGGCGCGCGAGCAGGCGGTCGGTGTCGGGCGCGTCATCGCCGGTACCGCTGTGGGCGGCTTCGAGGGCGTGGACGACCTCCTCGTAGTCGTGGAGGAGGCGCAGTTCGGCGGGCGCGCCGTCGAAGAGGGCGTCGAGGACGCTCAGGCCGTCGGTGAAGGTCGGGTTCTGCGGCAGGTAGGCCACGCGCCGCCCGCCCGGCACGACGACCTCGCCGCTGTCGGCGGTCTCCTCGCCCGCGAGGATGCGCAGGAGCGTCGTCTTCCCCGACCCGTTGGCGCCGATGACCCCCATCTTCTGCCCTTCGTAGAGCGAGAACGTGACCCCGGTGAGGAGCGGCTTGATGCCAAAGGATTTGCGGACGTTGTCGACAGCGAGGACGATGGACATTGGGAGTGTGTATCGGATTTTGTGTATTGGGGATAGGGTATTGGGAATTGGGCGTCGGAATTGCGATCCAATCACCCATTCTCCATACACAATCACCCTTCCCTCAGTCGATCCACCGGCGCTCGATCGCCCCGTACGAATCGACGCGGCGGTCGCGGAAGAAGGGCCAGACGGTGCGGTGCGCGTCGAGGCGGTCGAGGTCGAGGTCGACGACGAGCACCTCCTCGGCGTCGTGCGAGGCGCGGGCGAGGACGCGTCCATCGGGCGCCGCGACGAACGATGCGCCCCAGAACTCGATGCCCGACCGCACCTGCCCGGCGACGTACGGACCCGCTTCGTCCGCCGTCGCCGCGCCCGGCGTGGTCTCGAAGCCGACGCGGTTGACGCCCACGACGTAGCATCCGTTGGCGATGGCGTGGCTGCGCTGGATCGTCTCCCACGCGTCGTGCTGCGCCGCGCCGTACTGGCCTTCGCGCTCGTCGGATGCCAGCCGATCGCCGTCGGGTAGAAGAGCACGTCGGCGCCCTGCATCGCCGTCAGGCGCGCGGCCTCCGGGTACCACTGGTCCCAGCAGACGAGCGTGCCGACGCCATCGCCGCGCCTTGCTCGATGCGGTGTCGAACACCTGGTAGCCGAGGTCGCCGGGGGTGAAGTAGAACTTCTCGTAGAAGAGCGGGTCGTCGGGGATGTGCATCTTGCGGTACTTGCCGAGCATACCCGCCGTCGGCCCGAGGACGGCGGCGGTGTTGTGGTACAGGCCGGTCGGCGCGCTTCTCGAACAGCGACACGAGGACCGTCGACGCCGAGCTCCGCCGCGAGCGCCTCGAACGCCGCTCCGTCGTGGGCCCCGGCACCGCCTCGGCGCGGGTCGAACGTGGCGTGGTCCTCGGTCTGGCAGAAGTACGGCCCGAGGAACAGCTCCGGCAGGCACGACGACCGCCGCGCCCTTCGCCGCCGCCTCGCGCGTGAAGTCGAGCGCGCGGACGAGGTTGGTCGCCGCGTCGTCGGCGCAGCGCATCTGCACGAGTCCGACCGCGACGGTGCGCGCCGGCGCGCGGGGGCATCGGGCGTCCGGGCATCGGTGGCCTCGGGCGGGAGCGGGGCGGGGGAGTGCGGCATCGGCGGGGAAGACGGCGGCGTGAATCAGACGGCGGCAACGCGCACGCCCGGCGGCGCGGTCCGTGAGCTTTGCGCGCCCCCTGCACGGGAAGAGGCCGTCAGCCGCAGCATCCCGGGCCGTATCCTTCCACGCCCGACGCCTTCACGCCTGCCTCGCCGATGCCGACACCGCGTATGCCCGTACCGTCGCCGGACGTCAGCACAGCTCCGGAGGATCTCCGGCGTGCGTACGCCTCTGCACTCTACCACATCGAGAGGTACGCACCGGCAACGTTCACGACGAACACCGCGCCGGGCGACGTCGCCCGGTGGCTCGACGCTCTGGGCGCGCACTCGGCTACGGTCGTCACCGCGTGGAATCCCTTCAGCGAGAGGCTCCCGGACGCAGAGAACGAGGCGGCCGGCACAGAGCTGCGCCGCGCCGTCGTGGACGCCGGACTCGCGTACGTGGACGCGCGCGGGACTGACCCTGAAGGGGTCTGGAGTGAGGACAGCCTGTGCGTTTTCGACGCCTCCGAGGGCACCGTGGACCTCTGGCTACGCGCGTTTGGCCAGAACGCGGTTCTCGTGCTGCGTCGCGGAGACGCCCCCGCGCTCCGGTGGCACCCGGCGTATCGCGGCGAGCGAGGCGATCCCGCGCCGTTCGGCAGCGACACAGGACCCACGCTGAAGCTCAGGCCGGAACCTCCGGGCAACGCCCACGGTCGGCCCGGTCCATGAGTTTTGGGCGCGGCGGGCGCCTGCACGGGCACGCCGCCACCCCGTCGCGAAGGGAACTGTGTTACCGAATTGTTGCGCGCCAACGGGCGGGCGCGTACCTTCGCGGTCCTCCATCGCGCCTTCACAGAGTCGGCGCGGGGATTTCTGCTCTGCTCTCGATGATGGACACCTCCACGGCCACCGCTTCCTCCACCTCCTCCGGCGATGGCGCCGCCGGGTCCGCACCGGGCACGATCGACGTCTACGGGCCTGCGACGGGTGAGGTGATCGGCCACGTGCCCGTCTCCACATCCGCCGATGTCGACGCGGTGGTGGCGGCGGCGAAGGCGGCGCTTCCGGCATGGTCGTCGCTGCCGATCAAGGAGCGCGTGCAGGTCATCTTCCGCTACCGGGCGCTCCTGGAGCACCACATCGACGAGTTGACGGCGCTCGTGACGCAGGAGAACGGCAAGGTCGAGGGCGAGGCGCGGGCCGAGGTGCTCAAGTCGATCGAACTGTGCGAGTTTGCGGTCTCGATGCCGCAGATCACGTCGAACGAGGTGCTCGAAGTGAGCCGGGGCGTCGAGTGCCGCATCGAGCGGCACCCGGTCGGCGTGGTCGCGTCGATCGCGCCGTTCAACTTCCCCAACATGGTCCCGAACTGGACCATCCCCAACGCGCTCGTGCTCGGCAACACGATGGTGATGAAGCCGTCCGAGCTGGTGCCGCTCTCGGTGCTGCGGCTCGCCGAACTGCTGACGGAGGCGGGTCTGCCCGACGGCGTCTTCGGCGTCGTCAACGGCGGGCGCGAGGTGGTGGAGGCGCTCTGCGACCATCCGGACATCGCGGCGGTCTCGTTCGTCGGATCGACCAAGGTCGCGCAGATCGTCTACCGCCGCGCGACCGGCAACCTCAAGCGGGCGCTGTGCATGGGCGGCGCCAAGAACCACCTGATCGTCCTCCCCGACGCCGACCGCGAGATGGCGGCGGGCAACATCGTGGCGTCGATGTCGGGGTGCGCCGGGCAGCGCTGCATGGCGGCGAGCGTCATGGTGGCCGTCGGCCCCACCGATGCCATTATCGCGCGGATGGTGGACGTGGCGAAGGCGGTCGTGCCCGGCACCACCCTCGGCCCCGTCATCTCCGCCGAGGCCAAGGCGCGCATCGAGGGCTACATCACCGACGCCGAAGCGGCGGGCGCGACGGTGCTGCTCGACGGACGCGGCGCGGCGGTCGACGGCAAGGACGGTGGGTTCTGGGTCGGCCCGACCATCCTCGACCACGTCACGCCCGACATGGCGATCGCCCGCGAGGAAGTCTTCGGGCCGGTCCTCGCCATCGTCCGCGCGCCCGACGTCGACGGGCGCGCTCGCCATCGAGAACGCCTCGCCGTACGGCAACGCGGCGTCGGTGTACACCGAGAGCGGCGGCATGGCGCGGCTCGTCGCCGAGCGGGCGAGCGCGGGCATGATCGGCGTCAACGTCGGCGTGCCGGTGCCGCGCGAGCCGTTCTCCTTCGGCGGCTGGAACGACTCGAAGTACGGCGTCGGCGAGATCACCGGGCGCGGCTCCATCGAGTTCTGGACGCAGGCCAAGAAGATCACCACCAAGTGGAATCAGGACGCGGGGACGAACTGGATGTCGTGACGGAGTTGGTCGTTGGTGGAGGCTGAAACGGAGGTCGGTTGCCGGGAAAGCCCTCCCCGTTTGTCATTGCGAGGCCCGGCACGGGCCGTGGCAATCCGGATCGACGGCGACTGTGCCATTCGACGACTTCAGCACCCATCGACCCGGATTGCCGCGTCGCTTCGCTCCTCGCAATGACAGCTGAGAGTCTTCCACCGACCACGACCCGCCGAGCACGACGAACCATACAAACAATCAATACCATGCCCGACCTCTCCACCGTCTTCACCGGGCTCCGCTTCGAGAACCCGTTTCTGCTCTCGTCGGCGCCGCCGACCGAGTCGGAGAGCAACATCCTGCGCGCCTTCGAGGCCGGGTGGGGCGGGGTGGTGACGAAGACCATCGGCCTGCATCCGGTCGTCAACGTGGCCGGGCCGAAGACCAAGTTCTTCCGCACGAGCGCCGAGACGAATGAGATCACGATGCGCAAGATTCCCGGCGCGGCGCTGCATTCGTCGTGGAACTGGGAACTCATCTCGACCAAACCGCTCGACTGGTGGGTGCCGCGCATCACGCGCATCAAGGCCGCGCACCCGACCAAGATGCTCATCGCCTCGATCATGGCCGGCTCGGGCTCCGACGAGGAGCTGGCGCACTGGCAGGAACTGGCCATCGCGTGCCAGGAGGCGGGCGCCGACGGGCTCGAACTCAACCTGTCGTGCCCGCACATGGACCGCGCCGACATGGGCTCGAACATCGGCAAGGACGCCGCGCTGTGCTCCACCGTCACGCAGGTGGTCGCCGAGGTGGCGACGATCCCGGTGTGGGCCAAGCTCACGCCCGCGACCGGCGACATCGCCGTCGAGGCAGGCGCCGTCTTCCGCGGCGGCGCCGACGCGGTCGTGTCGAGCAACACCTTCCCGTCGCTCCCGCTCATCGACCCGGATTCGCTCGAATTCGAGGTCAACGTCGACGGCCTCGTGTCGAGCGGCGGGCTCGGCGGGCCGGCGATCCTGCCGATCTCGCTCGCCAAGATGGCGCAGATGACGCTCGCGTTCCCGGACAAGAGCTTCTCCGGCATCGGCGGCGTCACCGACTTCGCGCACGCGCTCAACTACCTGCTCCTCGGCTGCGGCACGGTGCAGGTGTGCACGTCGGCGATGCTCGACCGCGCCATCGGGCCGAACGTGATCGCGCGCCTGAACGCGGGCCTCGGCGAGTTCCTCGACCGCAACGCCCACCGCGGCTGGACGTGTCTGGAGGACTTCCGCGGAATGCGCCGCGACCGGATCGTCGCCAACTCGCAGATCCGACGCCCCGTCGAGGACGACTACCACGGCGGCTACGAAGGCTACGCCACACCGTCACCGTCCGATGTGGCGGTCGTTGACGCTCCCGCCGCGCCCGTCCGCGCCGCCACGCTCCCGCCGTCGGTGGCGACGCTTCCGCCCGGTTTTGCGCCGATGCGCACGCCTGGCGCGGCGGCCTGACACGGAAACGCGTCGTTCCGGGGCGCGCGTGAATGCCGTGGCCTGCCGGGGCGGCTGTGGCGCAACGGGGCGGGGCAAGCGCCGCCCCTACAGATCGTTCGGATGCGCAACGGGGCGCCGGTTTCCTCCCCCCACCACTCACAACACACCATCCCTCCATGCCCCGCATCGTTCGCGCCGGTCTGATCCAGGCCACCCTCAACGAAGACCCCGCCTCGCCCGTCGAGCGCATCCGGCAGCGGATGATCGACAAGCACGTCGCCCTGATCGAAGAGGCGGCGGGCAAGGGCGTCGAGGTCGTCTGCATGCAGGAGCTCTTCTACGGCCCGTACTTCTGCGCCGAGCAGGAGAAGAAGTGGTACGGCCTCACCGAGCGCATCCCCGACGGCCCGACGACGAAGCTCATGCAGGACATCGCGAGCAAGCACAAGATGGTGATCGTGGTGCCGATGTACGAAGAAGACATCACCGGCGTCTACTACAACACGGCCGCCGTCATCGACGCCGACGGGAGTTACTCGGCAAGTTCCGCAAGATCCACATCCCGCACTGCGACCCCGGCTTCTGGGAGAAGTTCTACTTCCGCCCCGGCAACCTCGGCTATCCGGTCTTCGACACCGCCGTCGGCAAGGTCGGCGTCTACATCTGCTACGACCGCCACTTCCCCGAGGGCTGGCGCGAACTCGGCCTCGGCGGCGCCGAGATCGTCTTCAACCCGTCGGCGACGGTCGCGGGCCTGAGCGAGTACCTCTGGAAGCTCGAGCAGCCGGCGGCGGCGGCGAACAACATGTACTTCGTCGGCGCCATCAACCGCCCCGGCTGGGAAGAGCCGTGGCGCATCGGCGAGTTCTACGGCCAGAGCTACTTCGCCAACCCGCGCGGCCAGATCGTCGCCGAGGCGCCGCGCGACGGCGACGCCATCGTCGTCGCCGACCTCGACCTCGACCTGATCCGCGAGGTCCGCAACACGTGGCAGTTCTACCGCGACCGCCGCCCGGAGACGTACACCGGCATCGTACAGCCGTGAAGGACAGTTAGATGAGTGGACGCCTGCGCCTCCTCTCATTCGTCTTTCCCGCGAACGCGGGAATCCAGCAAAGGTGAAGCACGGCGCCCGTCCCTCTGGGTCCCCGCGTTCGCGGGGATGACGGACTTCATCGACTAGTAGGCGCTACCGCGTTCTCATTCCTCGTCTCGCCCCATGCTCGCCGACGATC
>CAVSDF010000014.1:0-141814 GCA_963726715.1 Rhodothermales bacterium | reverse complement strand
GCGACGGAGACACTGTGGCGACGAGCGATGCGCCCGAGGCGGGAGTGCCGGTTTTCGGGCGCGGACGCGGGCTGTACGTGATGCGCGACGACTTCGACGACCCGATTCCGGGGTTCGAGCCGTATATGTGATGCGCCTGCTCCTCGACACGCACGCCTTCATCTGGTTCGACGCGGGAACGCCCTCGGCTCAGCGCATCGGCGCGGGCGCTGATCGAGAGTCCAGACGCCGTTCGCTTCGTGAGCGTCGTGTCGTTCTGGGAGATGGCGATCAAGGCAAGCATGGGTCGGCTTGACCTTCGGGCGCCAGTCGAGGTATTGATGCGTGACACCCTCGCACCCAATGGCCTCCTGCTGCTCCCCATTACGCCCGCGCACCTCGCGGCGGTGCAGGCGCTGCCGTTCCACCACCGCGATCCGTTCGACCGGATGCTCGTCGCGCAGGCCCGCGCCGACGGGCCGACGCTCGTGAGCCGCGACGAGGCCCTGAATCTCTACGACGTGCCGCGCGCGTGGTGAGGAGCCAACGGCGGCGGTCGTCGCAGCAAGTGGATGTGCGCGTGAGACAGGATCGCCCGTTCAGGCGATGGGCGGGAATCTGGCGGCGGTCTACACTTGCGCACACCGGTTTTCAGCCCCGCCCATGCGCCTCCGTCACGTCCTCGCTGCGCTCGTCGCGGCCCTCGCCCCCCTGCCCTCCGCCCACGCCCAGTGGATGCCCGCCGGCCCGACAAACGCCGCACCGTCGGTCTTCGCCCGCAGCGCCAGTGCCGTCTTCGCCGCCGACCTCTCCAACCGCACCATCCACCGCTCCACCGACGACGGGCGGACGTGGCAGAAGCAGCCCGACGATCACCGGAGGCGGCTGGCGCCCGCGCTCACCGGCCTCGCTGCCCACGCGGGCGCCGTCGGGGCACTGTGAGCGCATCGAACGGAACGGGCACCGCCTTCTACCGCGCCGCGCCCGACGGCACCGGATGGGCGCGCATCGCCGCGCTGCCGACGACGCAGGCTGGCTACGACGGCCTCCTCGCCACGCGCAGCGGCGCCTTCGCCGCCGTGGCCTCCGAGCCGTCCACCTACCGGCGCCGCCTGATGGTCTCCACCAACGGCGGGGCCACGTGGGCGCTGCGCGACTCGGTGCTCTCCGGCACCGGCGGCGTCCTCCCCGTCGGCGACACGCTCGCGCGCATCTACAGCCGCACGCGGCGCCCGCCCTTTCAGGCCGCCTACAGGAGAGCGGCCTCGCCTTCTCGACCGACCTCGGCGTCTCGTGGACCGAGCGGCCTCTCCCTCAAGCTTCGAGCCGCTCCGGCAGCGGGTATCGGAGTCAACGGGCGCGAACGCCATCGCCTACGCGGGGGGCACCCTCTACCTGCACGGCTACGCGTCAACCGACTTCGGGCGGACATGGACGCTGCGCCCGGCCTTCAACGCCGACCTCTACGGCTTGGTCGCGCAGGGCGCCCGCGTGCTCGCCGTCTCGCGGGCGACGAGCGAGACCACCGCGCTCTACCTCGACCCCGACGGCCCCGGCGCCGCGCCGTGGCAGAACGTGAGCGATCCGGCCCAGATCGACGGCCCGCTGCCGAGGTCGTTCTTCTCGACCGGCACCGCCTTTCTCGTCGGGATGGAGCGGGCGGGCGTGCTGCGCTCCGAAGGCGGCGCCGCGTGGGCGCCCGCCGGGCGCTTCGCCGCCCACCACAACGCCGACCTCGCCGCCCTCACGCGGCACCGCGGCGCGCTCGTCGGGGCGTGGGTCAACATCGAGCGCATCGTCCGCTCGGCCGATCGGGGCGCGACGTGGAGTACCGCCCACCGGCGCCTGCCCAGCCTCGACGACGCGGCGGGCTTCGTCTCGCTCGACTCCGTGCTCCTCGCCGCAGGGCTCGAAGGCATCTACCGCAGCACCGACGCTGACGCGCGCGAGTGGACGCTCATCTCCACAGGCCTGCGAAACGTCGACGGCTTCGTCCGCGTCGGCAATCGGCTCTACGCCGGCGCGACCGGCGGCCTCTACCAGCGCCCGGCCAGCGGCACGACATGGACGCAGGTGCTCGACCACAACCTCAACCAGTTCGACGCGGGCGTCTCCGGCAGCCGCCTCATCGTCAACGGCGGCAACGGCTCGCAGCGCAGCCTGCGCATCTCGGTCGACGGTGGGCAGACGTGGACCGCGTCGATCCCGTTGCGCCCGGCGCTTCAGGTGGCCGCCACGAGCCGCGCGTTCGTCGCCGCCTTCACCAACTTCGGGGCCTTCGGCGGCGGCACGTTCCAGCGCAGCCTCGACGACGGCGCCACGTGGCACAACCTCAAGCCCGCCCTCGGCGACAGCCTCGCCCCGACGCTCCTCGACAACCGCGGCGACACGCTCCTCGCCATCGGATCGACGTACCTCGCCGCCTCGCTCGACCACGGCACCACGTGGCGCCGCGTGCCGCACACCGGTCTGGGCTTCAGCTTCGGCCCCGGCTCGGAGACGAGTGCCCCGGTCGCGCTCACGCGGATGGACGACACGCTCTACGTCGCCTTCCAGGGCAACGGGGTGTGGAAGCGCAGCCTCGCCGACCTCGGCTTCGTCACCGGCGCGCCCGCGGCGGCGCGAGCCGCGACGACAGGCCTTTCGGTGGCCCCCAACCCTGCCCGCGGCGCGACGACCGTCTCGTTCCGCCTCGCCGCTCCCGGCCCGGCGACCGTCGCCGTCGTCGACGCGCTCGGGCGCACCGTCGCCCTCCTGCACGACGGGCCGCTCGGAGCGGGCACGCACCGCTTCGTCTGGGGCGGCGACGCGCCCCCCGGCCTCTACGTCCTCCGCGTCGCCACCGCCGACGGCACGCAGACGCAGCCTCTCGTGCGCCTGCGCTGACGAGCGCCCGCCCGGACGCGCGGCAGCACATGGGTGGACATCCAGACCGATCGGACCGATCTTGACGGCCGTTTCGATCCGTCCCGGTGGCCGTGCGCTCCGTTCTCCTCCTGCTCGCCCTCTGCGGCATCGCCACCCCGGCGCGGGCGCAGGCGGTGCTGCTCGACGCGGTCACGCGGGCGCAGGGAAGCCCGTCGGACTACGTCGCCGACGCGATTCAGACGCGCGACGGCTTCTTCTGGCTCGCCACCGACGCGGGCGTGGCGCGCTACGACGGGCGCGACTTCGTCGTCTGGTCCGCCGCCGACGGCCTCCCGCACGACTACGCCAACGTCCTGCTCGAACTGCCCTCCGGGGCGGTCGCGGTCGGCACCTACGGCGGCGCGGCGATCGTCGAGGAGGGGCGTGTGCGCCGGATGCCGGGCACGCGCCAGAGCGTCGGCGGGCTCGGGCAGGACCGCTTCGGGCGCCTCTACATCGTCTCTTCGACCGGCGTCGAGGTGTGCGACGATGCCGGCGACGCGGTCCGGGTGCGCTGCCGGACGCTCGTGGTGGACCAGACGTTCGGGGTGGGCGGCGCCGTGGAGACGTCCGGCGGTGTCCTCCGCGTCGTGCTCGCGGGCGGGCGCGTCGCCGTGCTGCGGCCCTCGGCGCAGGGCGTCGCCGTGACGCAGGAGCGCGTCGCGATGCCGGACGGCATGGACGCGGCGGCGACGGATCGCGGAGGCCTGTCTGCCTTCGGGGCGGCGGGCGTCCGGCTCTTCGATGGCGACAACAGTTCGACGCTCGCCCTCGGTCCCGACGGGCGCGCGTGGACGATCCCCGGACGGCTGCAGGCGGTGCTGCGGCGCGGCACGGAGACGGTCGTCGGGACGAACACGGGCGAGATCTGGCGCGTCGATCCGTCGCGTGGCGCCGCGCGCATCGCGGGCGCCGCCGACACCGGCGGCTACCCCGTCAACGCCCTCGTCGGCGACTACGAGGGCGGCCTCTGGGCCGGGTTCTTCGGCGGCGGGCTGCGGCGCGTCGAGGCGGGCGGGCTCGTGCTCCACCGGCGGCGCGACCCGGCGCTCGCGCGCGCCACGCTCCGCCTCTCGCGCGACCCCGACGGCACGCTCTGGCTCACCACGCGCGAAGGGCTGGTCCGGCGCGGCCCGCGCGGCGAGGTGGAGACGGTCGCGCGCACCGGCCTTGGCCTCACCACGGGCGCACCGGGAGGTGGGCGCTACGCATCGACCGGCACCTCGGTCGTCCTCGCCGGCGCGGGCGGCGCCGCGGCGATGGTGCTGAGCGACGGCAACTGGATCTCGTCTCTCCTCGTCGGCGCGGGCGATACGCTGTGGGTGGGGACGTACGGCAGCGGCGTGCGGCGCGTCGTCGGCGCGCGGGAGGTGGCAGCGGCGGCAGGCGCGCCGGAGATCGTCGAGGCATTCGCGCCGGGCGCGGGCGGCGCCGTCTGGGCGCTCACGCGAAGCGAAGGCGCCGCCCGCTACCGTGCCGGGCGGTGGACGGCGGTGCGCGAGGGCCTGCCCTCGGGCGCCGTCTTCAGCCTCCTCGACGAGACGGATGGGCCGAACGGTGCGAATGGCGCGCTCTGGCTCGGCACCGACCGCGGCCTCGTGCGGCGGCGCGGGTCGGCGCAGACGGTCTTCGACGACGGCGGGCGCCTGCGCGGGCAGCGCATCCACGCCCTCTTCCGCACGCACGCCGACACGCTCTGGGTCGTCGCCGACCGCCAGATCCACGCCCTCGTCGGCGAGCGGCTCGTGGCGTTCGGGCGGCTGCGACTGCGCGCGCACGAGGGCGTGGCGATCCACGCCGCCGTCGGCGTGCCCGGCGAGCGGCGCGTCTTCCTCGGCACCTCCGAGGGCCTCGTCGAGATCGACCTCGCCGCCATGGCGGCCCGCTCCCGCCGCCGCGCATCGCCTTTCTCGGACGTGAGGAGCTCGGACGCGAAGGCGACGACGCCCGCCGCGGCACCACCAGACACGATCCGCCTCGCGCCGGGCGCGCGGCGTGTGACGCTCGCCTTCGCCCCGCTCACCTTCGGCAGCGACGTGGCCGCGCGCGTGCAGTACCAGATGGCCGACGGACCGTGGTCGGGGCCGACGCCCGAGCGAGGCCTCGCCCTTCGCGGGCCTCGCCGACGGGTGGCACCGCCTGCGCGTGCGCGCCGTCAACGCCGAGGGGCGCGTGTCGGACGTGCCCGTCGAGGTGGCCCTTTACGTGCCGCCGCCGTGGTGGCGCACGTGGCCCGCGCGGGCGGCGGCGCTCGTGCTCCTCATCGGCGGCGTCGGCGCGGGTGCGCGGCGCGTGGCGACGAGGAGGCTCCGGGCGCGCCTCGCGGCGCTCGAGACCGAACGGCGCGTACAGGGCGAGCGCGACCGCATCTCGCGCGACCTCCACGACCACGTCGGCGCCCAGCTCACCGGCGTCCTCGCCGGCCTCGAACTCCTCGGCGACGAAGCGCCCGGCGCCAGCGGTCTGCGTCGACGCCCTCCGCGGCGAGGTGCGCGACACGATGGGCGCGCTCCGCACGACGCTCTTCACCCTCCAGCACCCGCCCGACACGTTCGACGACCTCGGGCGCCTGCTCGACCGCTACGTCCGCGATCAGGCACGCTTCCACGCGACGCCCGCCCTTCGCTGCGCCGTCGAGGGCGCGAGCGCCGCGCCGCTCGACGCCTTCGAGGCCCTTCACCTGTTCCGGATCGCCCAGGAGGGCCTGCAAAACGCCCTCCGCCACGCATGCGCCACGACGGTGCGGGTGCGCCTCGCGCGCGAGTCCTCCGGAACGGTCGTCCTCACCATCGCCGACGACGGCGCCTTTCGCGCGCCCGACGGCACCGGCCACGGCCTCGCCACGATGCAGTCGAGGGCCGACGAGATCGGCGCCGCCCTCACACTCGACGGCACGCCCGGCGGGACGCACGTCGAGGTGCGGTGGCCTGCCGACGACAGACCCGGTGTGCGCAGCAGGATCGCCCGAACAGGCGAAGCGCCGCCCGCGCCGACGGCCGTAGCGTGAGCGGTGACGACGGCGCCGGTGCGGCGTTCGAACGCCCCTTCCTCCCCCGCCCGACCGGTCCGCGCGACGCTCGGCCACGTCCACCGCCGCGCCGCGGCCCCGCCCCGATGCTGCGCGTCGCCATTGCCGAAGACCACGCGCCGACGCGCGAGCGCCTCGCCCTCTTCCTCGACCGCAGCCTCCGCGCCCGCGTCGTCCTCACCGCCGCCGACGGCGAGGCCCTCCTGCGCGGCATCGCCGCCCTCGCACCGGCGGAGCGGCCGGAGGTGGTGGTGACGGATGTCGAGATGGGGGGCCTCGACGGCATCGCCACGACGGCGCGGCTGCGGGCCGAGTGGCCGGGCATCGAGGTCGTCGTGTTCACCGTCTTCGAGGACGACGAGCGCCTGTTCGCGGCCATCCAGGCGGGCGCGGCAGGCTATCTGCTCAAAGACCACCCCCTCGCCGACGTGCTCGACGCGCTCGGAGAGGTCGTCGCGGGCGGCGCGCCGATCTCGCCGCCGCTCGCCCGGCGCCTGCTCGCGCACGTCCGCACCGGTCGCCCGGTCGCCGCCCACCTCCCGCCGCCCACCGGCGACGCCTCGCGCTTCAGCCTCACCGACCGCGAGATCGAGGTGCTGACGGCGGTCGTCGAGGGGCTGACGAACGCCGAGATCGGACACCGCCTCTTCATCTCGCCCGCGACCGTCAAGACGCACGTGCGCCACATCTACGAAAAACTCCACGTCTCCTCGCGCGCCGAAGTCACGCGCCGCGCCCTGCGCGAAGGCCTCGTGCGCTGACGCGGATGCGGGCTGCGGATCGGGCGTGCGGGCGGTACCGGCGTAGCTTCGGCGCTCTGCCACGCCCTCTTTTCGCCCCGCCCGTGCCCGACTCGACAGCGTCTGCATCGCCGCTCGCACTCGCCGAACCGCCGCGCCGCTTCCGGCACGGCCTCGTCGTCGGCAAGTTCGCGCCCCTCCACCGCGGGCACGCGCACGTCATCGAAACGGCGCTCGCGGCGTGCGAGCGCGTGAGCGTGTGGACGTACGCCAATCCGGAGTTTCCCTCCATGCCCGCCGACGTGCGCCGCCAGTGGCTCCGCACGCTCTTTCCCACCGCCGACGTCCTCCCCGCCGCCCCCGACCCGCCGCCCGACGCGGCTCCGGACGCCACGCACCAGGCCTACGCCGCGGCGACGCTCGCCGCATGGTCCGTCGATGTGGACGCTGTCTTCTCGTCGGAGGCGTACGGCGACGGCCTCGCCGCGGCCCTCGGCGCCGTGCACGTCTGCGTCGATCCGGACCGCACGCGTCACCCGGTCTCCGGCACCGCGACCCGCGCCGATGTCCACGCGCACCGCGAGGCCCTCGACCCGCGCGTCTACGCCCACTTCGTCCGGCGCGTCGTGCTGATGGGCGCCGAATCGACCGGCAAGACGACGCTCGCGGCGGCGCTTTCGGCGCACTACGAGACGGCGTGGGTCGAAGAGTACGGGCGCTTCGTCTTCGAGCGCGAGGACCGGACGCTCACCCCGATGCACCACCTCGAGATCGCCCACGGCCACATCGCCCTCGAAGACACCGCCGTCCGCGAGGGACGCGTGCGCCGCGTGCTCGTCTCCGACACCGGCCCGCTCACGACGCTGCACTGGAGCTACCTGCTCACGCGCACCGCCGAGCCTGCCCTCGCCGCCCTCGCCGACGGACACGCCGACCGCTACGCCCTCACCCTCGTCTGCGGCGACGACGGGCGGTTCGCGCAGGACGGATGGCGGTCGAGCACCGATGTGCGCGAACCGCCCGTCGTCGCCGCAGACGAGGGTGAGGGCGTACCGGTCGGCGTGTCCGTCGGCGAGGGCGGCGAGGGCAGGCTCGGCGGTGCGCGTGAGCAGGTAGCTCCAGTGCAGCGTCGTCAGCGCGCCGGTGTCGGAGACGAGCACGCGGCGCACGCGTCCCTCGCGGACGGCGGTGTCTTCGAGGGCGATGTGGCCGTGGGCGATTTCGAGGTGGTGCATCGGGGTGAGCGTCCGGTCCTCGCGCTCGAAGACGAAGCGCCCTACTCTTCGACCCACGCCGTCTCGTAGTGCGCCGAAAGCGCCGCCGCGAGCGTCGTCTTGCCGTCGATTCGGCGCCCATCAGCACGACGCGCCGGACGGAGTGGGCGTAGACGCGCGGGTCGAGGGCCTCGCGGTGCGCGTGGACGTCGGCGCGGATCGCGGTGCCGGAGACCGGGTGATGCGTGCGGTCCGGATCGACGCAGACGTGCACGGCGCCGAGGGCCGCGGCGAGGCCGTCGCCGTACGCCTCCGACGAGAAGACAGCGTCCACATCGACCGACCATGCGGCGAGCGTCGCCGCGGCGTAGGCCTGGTGCGTGGCGTCCGGAGCCGCGTCGGGCGGCGGATCGGGGGCGGGGGCAGGACGTTGGCGGTGGGAAGAGCGTGCGGAGCCACTGGCGGCGCACGTCGGCGGGCATCGAGGGAAACTCCGGATTGGCGTAGGTCCACACGCTCACGCGCTCGCACGCCGCGAGCGCCGTTTCGATGACGTGCGCGTGCCCGCGGTGGAGGGGCGCGAACTTGCCGACGACGAGGCCGTGCCGGAAGCGGCGCGGCGGTTCGGCGAGTGCGAGCGGCGATGCAGGCGCTGTCGAGTCGGGCACGGGCGGGGCGAAAAGAGGGCGTGGCAGAGCGCCGAAGCTACGCCGGTACCGCCCGCGCGCCCGGTCCGCAGCCCGCATCCGCGTCAGCGCACGAGGCCTTCGCGCAGGGCGCGGCGCGTGACTTCGGCGCGCGAGGAGACGTGGAGTTTTTCGTAGATGTGGCGCACGTGCGTCTTGACGGTCGCGGGCGAAATGAAGAGGCGGTGCCCGATCTCGGCGTTCGTCAGCCCCTCGACGACCGCCGTCGCACCTCGATCTCGCGGTCGGTGAGGCTGAACCGCGAGGCGTCGCCGGGGGGCGGCGGGAGGTGGGCGGCGCCCGGGCGTCCGGTGCGGACGTGCGCGAGCAGGCGCCGGGCGAGCGGCGGCGAGATCGGCGCGCCGCCCGCGACGACCTCTCCGAGCGCGTCGAGCACGTCGGCGAGGGGGTGGTCTTTGAGCAGATAGCCTGCCGCGCCCGCCTGGATGGCCGCGAACAGGCGCTCGTCGTCCTCGAAGACGGTGAACACGACGACCTCGATGCCCGGCCACTCGGCCCGCAGCCGCGCCGTCGTGGCGATGCCGTCGAGGCCCCCCATCTCGACATCCGTCACCACGACCTCCGGTCGCTCCGTCGGGGCGAGGGCGGCGATGCCGCGCAGGAGGGCCTCGCCGTCGGCGGCGGTGAGGACGACGCGGGCGCGGAGGCTGCGGTCGAGGAAGAGGGCGAGGCGCTCGCGCGTCGGCGCGTGGTCTTCGGCAATGGCGACGCGCAGCATCGGGGCGGGGCCGCGGCGCGGCGGTGGACGTGGCCGAGCGTCGCGCGGACCGGTCGGGCGGGGGAGGAAGGGGCGTTCGAACGCCGCACCGGCGCCGTCGTCACCGCTCACGCTACGGGCCGTCGGCGCGGGCGGCGCTTCGCCTGTTCGGGCGATCCTGCCGCGCACACCGGGTCTGTCGTCGGCAGGCCACCGCACCTCGACGTGCGTCCCGCCGGGCGTGCCTCGAGTGTGAGGGCGGCGCCGATCTCGTCGGCCCTCGACTGCATCGTGGCGAGGCCGTGGCCGGTGCCGTCGGGCGCGCGAAAGGCGCCGTCGTCGGCGATGGTGAGGACGACCGTTCCGGAGGACTCGCGCGCGAGGCGCACCCGCACCGTCGTGGCGCACGCGTGGCGGAGGGCGTTTTGCAGGCCCTCCTGGGCGATCCGGAACAGGTGAAGGGCCTCGAAGGCGTCGAGCGGCGCCGTGCTCGCGCCCTCGACGGCGCAGCGAAGGGCGGGCGTCGCGTGGAAGCGTGCCTGATCGCGGACGTAACGGTCGAGCAGGCGCCCGAGGTTGTCGAACGTGTCGGGCGGGTGCTGGAGGGTGAAGAGCGTCAGGCGGGAAGCGGCGCCGATCGTACGCGCGACCCGCCGCGGAGGCGTCGACGGGGGCAACCGCTGGCGCCGGGCGCTTGTCGCCGAGGAGTCGAGGCCGGCGAGGACGCGCGGCGGCTGGGCGCCGACGTGGTCGTGGAGGTTGCGCCGTAGATGTGGCGCGCTCGCGCTCTACGCGCCGTCTCGGTCTCGGAGCCCGCCGCGAGGCTCGCGCCCCGGCCTCCTCGTCGCCACGCGCCGCGCACCCGCGCCGACGCCGCCGATGAGGAGCACGAGCGCCGCCGCCCGCGCGGGCCACGTGCGCCACCACGGCGGCGGCACGTAAAGGGCCACCTCGACGGGCACGTCCGACGCGCGCCCCTGGCGTTGACGGCGCGCACGCGCAGGCGGTGCCACCCGTCGGCGAGGCCCGCGAGGGCGAGGCCTCGCTCGGGCGTCGGCCCCGACCACGGTCCGTCGGCCATCTGGTACTGGACGCGCGCGGCCACGTCGCTGCCGAAGGTGAGCGGGGCGAAGGCAAGCGTCACACGCCGCGCGCCCGGCGCGAGGCGGATCGTGTCTGGTGGTGCCGCGCGGGCGTCGTCGCCTTCGCGTCCGAGCTCCTCACGTCCGAGAAAGGCGATGCGCGGCGGCGGGAGCGGGCCGCCATGGGCGGCGAGGTCGATCTCGACGAGGCCCTCGGAGGTGCCGAGGAAGACGCGCCGCTCGCCGGGCACGCCGACGGCGGCGTGGATCGCCACGCCCTCGTGCGCGCGAAGTCGGAGCCGCCCGAACGCCACGAGCCGCTCGCCGACGAGGGCGTGGATCTGGCGGTCGGCGACGACCCAGAGCGTGTCGGCGTGCGTGCGGAAAAGGGCGTGGATGCGCTGCCCGCGCAGGCGCCCGCCGTCGTCGAAGACCGTCTGCGCCGACCCGCGCCGCCGCACGAGGCCGCGGTCGGTGCCGAGCCAGAGCGCGCCATTCGCACCGTTCGGCCCATCCGTCTCGTCGAGGAGGCTGAAGACGGCGCCCGAGGGCAGGCCCTCGCGCACCGCCGTCCACCTCCCGGCACGGTAGCGGGCGGCGCCTTCGCTTCGCGTGAGCGCCCAGACGGCGCCGCCCGCGCCCGGCGCGAATGCCTCGACGATCTCCGGCGCGCCTGCCGCCGCTGCCACCTCCCGCGCGCCGACGACGCGCCGCACGCCGCTGCCGTACGTCCCCACCCACAGCGTATCGCCCGCGCCGACGAGGAGAGACGAGATCCAGTTGCCGTCGCTCAGCACCATCGCCGCGGCGCCGCCCGCGCCGGAGAGGACGACCGAGGTGCCGGTCGATGCGTAGCGCCCGCCTCCCGGTGCGCCCGTGGTGAGGCCAAGGCCGGTGCGCGCGACCGTCTCCACCTCGCCGCGCGGGCCGCGCCGGACCAGCCCTTCGCGCGTGGTGAGCCAGAGCGTGCCGTCGGGGTCGCGCGAGAGGCGGAGCGTGGCGCGTGCGAGCGCCGGGTCGCGCCGCCGGTGGAGCACGAGCCCGCCCGCCTCGACGCGCCGCAGCCCGCCGCCGAAGAACCCGGCCCAGAGGCCGCCCTCGTAGTCGCCGACGAGGGCGTCGACGGGGTAGCCGCCGGTGTCGGCGGCGCCCGCGATGCGCGCGGCGCCACGCGACGGATCGACGCGCCAGATCTCGCCCGTGTTCGTCCCGACGACCGTCTCCGTGCCGCGCCGCAGCACCGCCTGCAGCCGTCCGGGGATCGTCCACGCGCGCCCGTCGGGACCGAGGGCGAGCGTCGAACTGTTGACGCCGTCGAAGAGCCGGACGCCCGCCGCCCCGAAGGCAGACATGCCTCCGCGCTCCGGTCGCCGCCGCGTCCATGCCGTCCGGCATCGCGACGCGCTCCTGCGTCACGGCGACGCCCTGCGCCGAGGGCCGCAGCACGGCGACGCGCCCGCCCGCGAGCACGACGCGGAGGACACCGCCGGACGTCTCCACGGCGCCGCCCACCCCGAACGTCTGGTCCACCACGAGCGTCCGGCAGCGCACCCGGGCCGCGTCGGCGGCGTCGTCGCACACCTCGACGCCGGTCGAAGAGACGATGTAGAGGCGCCCGAAGCGGTCCTGCCCGAGCCCGCCGACGCTCTGGCGCGTGCCCGGCATCCGGCGCACGCGCCCCTCCTCGACGATCGCCGCGCCGCCGTAGGTGCCGACCGCGACCGCCCCGGAGGGCAGTTCGAGCAGGACGTTGGCGTAGTCGTGCGGGAGGCCGTCGGCGGCGGACCAGACGACGAAGTCGCGCCCGTCGTAGCGCGCCACGCCCGCGTCGGTGGCGAGCCAGAAGAAGCCGTCGCGCGTCTGAATCGCGTCGGCGACGTAGTCCGACGGGCTTCCCTGCGCCCGCGTGACCGCGTCGAGCAGCACCGCCTGCGCCCGCGCCGGGGTGGCGATGCCGCAGAGGGCGAGCAGGAGGAGAACGGAGCGCACGGCCACCGGGACGGATCGAAACGGCCGTCAAGATCGGTCCGATCGGTCTGGATGTCCACCCATGCGCTGCCGCGCGTCCGGGCGGGCACTCGTCAGCGCAGGCGCACGAGAGGCTGCGTCTGCGTCCCGTCGGCGGTGGCGACGCGGAGGACGTAGAGGCCGGGGGGCGCGTCGCCGCCCCAGACGAAGCGGTGCGTGCCCGCTCCGAGCGGCCCGTCGTGCAGGAGGGCGACGGTGCGCCCGAGCGCGTCGACGACGGCGACGGTCGCCGGGCCGGGAGCGGCGAGGCGGAACGAGACGGTCGTCGCGCCGCGGGCAGGGTTGGGGGCCACCGAAAGGCCTGTCGTCGCGGCTCGCGCCGCCGCGGGCGCGCCGGTGACGAAGCCGAGGTCGGCGAGGCTGCGCTTCCACACCCCGTTGCCCTGGAAGGCGACATAGAGCGTGTCGTCCATCCGCGTGAGCGCGACCGGGGCACTCGTCTCCGAGCCGGGGCCGAAGCTGAAGCCCAGACCGGTGTGCGGCACGCGGCGCCACGTGGTGCCGTGGTCGAGCGAGGCGGCGAGGTACGTCGATCCGATGGCGAGGAGCGTGTCGCCGCGGTTGTCGAGGAGCGTCGGGGCGAGGCTGTCGCCGAGGGCGGGCTTGAGGTTGTGCCACGTGGCGCCGTCGTCGAGGCTGCGCTGGAACGTGCCGCCGCCGAAGGCCCCGAAGTTGGTGAAGGCGGCGACGAACGCGCGGCTCGTGGCGGCCACCTGAAGCGCCGGGCGCAACGGGATCGACGCGGTCCACGTCTGCCCACCGTCGACCGAGATGCGCAGGCTGCGCTGCGAGCCGTTGCCGCCGTTGACGATGAGGCGGCTGCCGGAGACGCCCGCGTCGAACTGGTTGAGGTTGTGGTCGAGCACCTGCGTCCACGTCGTGCCGCTGGCCGGACGCTGGTAGAGGCCGCCGGTCGCGCCGGCGTAGAGCCGATTGCCGACGCGGACGAAGCCGTCGACGTTTCGCAGGCCTGTGGAGATGAGCGTCCACTCGCGCGCGTCGGCGTCGGTGCTGCGGTAGATGCCTTCGAGCCCTGCGGCGAGGAGCACGGAGTCGAGCGAGACGAAGCCCGCCGCGTCGTCGAGGCTGGGCAGGCGCCGGTGGGCGGTACTCCACGTCGCGCCCCGATCGGCCGAGCGGACGATGCGCTCGATGTTGACCCACGCCCCGACGAGCGCGCCGCGGTGCCGCGTGAGGGCGGCGAGGTCGGCGTTGTGGTGGGCGGCGAAGCGCCCGGCGGGCGCCCACGCGGCGCCGCCTTCGGAGCGCAGCACGCCCGCCCGCTCCATCCCGACGAGAAAGGCGGTGCCGGTCGAGAAGAACGACCTCGGCAGCGGGCCGTCGATCTGGGCCGGATCGCTCACGTTCTGCCACGGCGCGGCGCCGGGGCCGTCGGGGTCGAGGTAGAGCGCGGTGGTCTCGCTCGTCGCCCGCGCGACGGCGAGTACGCGGGCGCCCTGCGCGACCAAGCCGTAGAGGTCGGCGTTGAAGGCCGGGCGCAGCGTCCATGTCTGCCCGAAGTCGGTCGACGCGTAGCCGTGCAGGTAGAGGGTGCCCCCCGCGTAGGCGATGGCGTTCGAGCCCGTCGACTCCGAGACCCGCTGCCGGAGCGGCTCGAAGCTTGAGGGGAGAGGCCGCTCGGTCCACGAGACGCCGAGGTCGGTCGAGAAGGCGAGGCCGATCTCCTGGTAGGCGGCCTGAAAGGGCGGGCGCCGCGTGCGGCTGTAGATGCGCGCGAGCGTGTCGCCGACGGGGAGGACGCCGCCGGTGCCGGAGAGCACCGAGTCGCGCAGCGCCCACGTGGCCCCGCCGTTGGTGGAGACCATCAGGCGGCGCCGGTAGGTGGACGGCTCGGAGGCCACGGCGGCGAAGGCGCCGCTGCGCGTGGCGAGGAGGCCGTCGTAGCCGGCCTGCGTCGTCGGCAGCGCGGCGATGCGCGCCCATCCGGTGCCGTCGGGCGCGGCGCGGTAGAAGGCGGTGCCCGTTCCGTTCGACGCGCTCACCAGTGCCCCGACGGCGCCCGCGTGGGCAGCGAGGCCGGTGAGCGCGGGCGCCGAGCCGCCTCCGGTGATCGTCGGGCTGGCGTTCTGCCACGTCCGCCCGTCGTCGGTGGAGCGGTGGATGGTGCGGTTGGAGAGGTCGGCGGCGAAGACGGCACTGGCGCTGCGGGCGAAGACCGACGGTGTGGCGTTCGTCGGTCCGGCGGGCATCCACTGGGCGTGGGCGGAGGGCAGGGGGGCGAGGGCCGCGACGAGCGCAGCGAGGACGTGACGGAGGCGCATGGGCGGGGCTGAAAACCGGTGTGCGCAAGTGTAGACCGCCGCCAGATTCCCGCCCATCGCCTGAACGGGCGATCCTGTCTCACGCGCACATCCACGGCCGCGACGACCGCCGCCGTTGGCTCCTCACCACGCGCGCGGTACGTCGTAGAGATTCAGGGCCTCGTCGCGGCTCACGAGCGTCGGCCCGTCGGCGCGGGCCTGCGCGACGAGCATCCGGTCGAACGGATCGCGGTGGTGGAACGGCAGCGCCTGCACCGCCGCGAGGTGCGCGGGCGTAATGGGGAGCAGCAGGAGGCCATTGGGTGCGAGGGCGTCGCGCATCAATACCTCGACCGGCGCCCGAAGGTCAAGCCGACCCATGCTTGCCTTGATCGCCATCTCCCAGAACGACACGACGCTCACGAAGCGAACGGCGTCTGGACTCTCGATCAGCGCCCGCGCCGATGCGCTGAGCCGGGGGCGTTCCCGCGTCGAACCAGATGAAGGCGTGCGTGTCGAGGAGCAGGCGCATCACATATACGGCTCGAACCCCGGAATCGGGTCGTCGAAGTCGTCGCGCATCACGTACAGCCCGCGTCCGCGCCCGAAAACCGGCACTCCCGCCTCGGGCGCATCGCTCGTCGCCACAGTGTCTCCGTCGCCACCCGAGTGGGCCTGTGGGATTTCGACCACCAGGCGTACGCTGGCGCCGTCGCCCTCGATGACCACGTCCTCGCCCCGGCGCGCCTGCTCGACGAGATCGGCGAGGCGGTCGCGGGCGGCGTCGATGGGGATGCGGAGCATGGCGGTGCGGGGATGAGCGGGCGCTACGCCACGCGCCGGGCGGCGGTTCGGGAACGCGGCGGCGGCGGAGCACGGGCTTGCGTATCCTTGGCGCACCCTCTTTTTCCCGTCCATGCGCGTCGTCCTGCCTCTGCTCTCCGTCGTCGTCGCGGGTCTGCTCGGGGCCGGGTGCAGCGGTCGGCGGGTCGTCACGGGTGCGCCTGTGGCGATGGCCGAGCCGGTGCTCGCGCCGCTCGCCAAGTGCGGCATCGTCTTCGCACGCGGCGCGGCGGGGGCGTGGGATGCCGGGATGGTCGAGTCGCCGTTCGTCTGGTTCGACGGGGCGCGCGGGCGCTATGCGATGGTCTACACCGGCTACGGCCTGAAGCCCGGCGCCACCGCGGCCGACGGCTACCGCGGCGTCACCGCCCCCGCCATCGGCCTCGCGTGGAGCGGCGACGGCGTGCGCTGGACGCGCGACCCGGCCACGGTCGCCGCGCCCCTCCTCGGCGGCTCGGGCCTCCCCGGCACGCCCGACGAGGTCGGGCTGACCGGGGCCACGGTCGTCCTGCGCGACGGCCTCTACCACCTCTTCGCCATCGGCGTCACGAGTGCCGGCTACGAAGGCGGGCGCAAGACCCTCGCGCTCGCCATCTCGCCGGACCTGCGGACGTGGACGCGCACGCCCCGCCCGCTCATCGAACCGTCGGGCGACGGGTGGCGGCGCGACGCCATCTGGCACCGCGCCATCGTGCCGACCGCCACCGGCTACGTGATGTTCTTCAACGCCTCGGGCGTCGTCGGGGGCGTCGAGGAGGAGCGCATCGGCCTCGCCACCTCGCCCGACCTGCGCATGTGGACCGTCGACGACGCGCGCTCGCCGGTGCTCGCCGGGTCGGGCACGCCGGGCGCATGGGACAGCCACATCCGCGCGGGCGACCCGAGCGTGCTGCGCCTGCCCGACGGGCGCTGGCTCATGGCCTACTACAGCTGGGACCGCCGCCACGCGCAGGACGGCTACGCGTGGACGACCGCCGCCGAGTTTCCCGTCGGCTGGCGCGTCTTCGCGGGCAACCCCGTCGTGCGCGTCGGGGCGCCCGGCGCGTTCGACGCGCAGCACGCCCACAAGCCGTTCCTCATCGAGATCGGCGGCGAGCGCTTCCACTACTACACCGCCGTCGACAGCGCCGAGACGCGCGAGATCGCCCTCGCCGCCACCGGCACCGTCTGTCGCTGATGCCCCTCAGCGCCCCGCGAGCGCTTTACAGCACGGCGCGGAGGAAGTGGCCGGTGTGGCTGTCGGGGTCGGCGGCGATCTCTTCGGGCGTGCCGGCGGCGACGATGCGCCCGCCGCCGCGTCCGCCTTCGGGACCGAGGTCGAGGACGTAGTCGCTCGCGCGGATCACGTCGAGGTTGTGCTCGATGAGAAGCACCGAGTGTCCCGCATCGACGAGGGCGTTGAAGGCGCGGAGGAGCACGCGGACGTCGTCGAAGTGGAGGCCGGTCGTCGGCTCGTCGAAGACGTAGAGCGTCGGGCCTGCCGGGGGTTTGGCGAGGATGGCGGCGAGTTTGACGCGCTGCGCCTCGCCGCCCGAGAGCGTGTTCGAGGGCTGCCCGAGCGTCAGGTAGCCGAGCCCGATCTCGTCGAGCACGCGGATCTTGCTCACCACGGCACTCGCTCCGGCGGCGTCGAAGAAGGCGGCGGCCTCCCGGATCGTCATCCGCAAAATGTCGTCGACGTTCTTGCCTTTGTAGCGCACGTCGAGCACTTCCTGCTTGAAGCGGCGGCCCTTGCAGGCCTCGCATTCGAGGTAGAGGTCGGCGAGGAACTGCATCTCGACCTTCACCACGCCCTCGCCCTCGCACGTCTCGCAGCGCCCGCCGGCCACGTTGAACGAGAACGTCGCGGGCTTGAAGCCGCGCAGCCGCGCCCCGTGCGTCTCGGAGAGGAGCGCGCGGATGGCGTCCCACGCCTTGACGTAGCTGACCGGATTGGACCGGCTCGTCTTGCCGATCGGGCTCTGATCGACCATCTCGACGCCATCCACGAGCGACGCCCCGCGCAGGCTCTCGTGCGCGCCGATCGACACGTCGCCGAGGTCGAGGCCCTTCGCGCGGCGCAGGCCCGCGTAAACCACGTCGCGCACGAGCGTCGACTTGCCGCTGCCGGAGACGCCCGTCACCGTCACGATCATCCCGAGCGGAATCCGCGTGTCGATGTGCTTGAGGTTGTGCTCGCTCGCGCCCGTCACCTCGATGACGCGCTCGTCGTCGATGGCGCGCCGCACGGCGGGCGTCGGGATTTCGCGGCGGCCGGAGAGGTAGGCGCCGGTGATCGAGTCCTCGGCGAGCAGCACCTCGTCGTAGGTGCCCTGGAAGACGAGGTGCCCGCCCTCGCGCCCGGAGCCCGGCCCGACGTCGAGGATCATGTCCGCGCGGCGCATCATCTCCGGCTCGTGCTCGACGACGAGGACCGTGTTGCCGACGTCGCGCAGGTGTTCGAGGATCGTGATCAGGCGGCCGGTATCGCGCGGGTGCAGGCCGATCGACGGCTCGTCGAGCACGTACAGGCTGCCGACGAGCGCCGAGCCGAGACTCGTCGCGAGGTGGATGCGCTGGCTCTCGCCGCCCGAGAGCGTCATCGAGAGGCGGTCGAGGGTCAGGTAATCGAGCCCGACATCGACGAGGTAGCGCAGGCGCTTGCGCGTCTCGTCGAGGATCGTCGCCGCGATCGCCATCTCGTGCGTCGAGTAGCGCGAGGGCGTCGAACCACGCGAGCGCGTCCTTCGTCGTCAGCTCCGACGCCTCGCCGATGTGCAGGCGGTTGCCGACGGGGCCGATCTTGACGTAGGTCGCGTCCTTGCGCAGGCGGTAGCCGTCGCAGTCCGGACAGGTCGTGTAGCCGCGGAAGCGCGCCGTGTAGATGCGGTAGTGCATCTTGTACGACTTCGACTCGAGGTACTTGAAGAAGCCGTTCACGCCCACGTAATCGCCCGATCCGGCCCACACCCACGCCTGCTGCTCGGCGCTGAGGGCGCGGTAGGGCGTGTCGATGGGGAAGCCGGTGCGCGCGGCCTCGCGGACGAGCGCGCGCAGGTACTCCGACCACTGCTCGGTGCGGAACGGCGCGAGTGCGCCCTGGCGGATCGTGAGGTCGGGCGTCGGCACGACGAGGCCCGGGTCGATGCCGGGCACGCGCCCGAAGCCCTGGCACGTCGGGCAGGCGCCGACGGGGCTGTTGAAGGAGAACAGGAGCGGCGAGGGCGCCTCGAAGCGCATCCCGTCGCGCTCGAAGAACTCCGAGTACGGCATCGCCTCGCCCGCGCGGCTGCCGGTGGCCACGAGCACCTCGGCGCGTCCGCCGCCCTCGCGGAAGGCCTGCTCGGCGCTGTCGGCGAGGCGCGAGAGCGTCGTCTCGCGCTCGGCGTCGGTCGCGCCCGCGGCAGGAACGGCGAGGCGGTCGACGAGCACGCGCAGGCGCGCGGCGGGGACTTTGGCGGCCGTCGCGGCATCGGCGACTTCGTTGAGGTCGAGCGTCTCGGGCGCGGCGCCCTTCTTGCGCTGCGCGTCGGTGGGGAGGACGACGACGCGGAAGAAACCGCGCGCCCGGAGCACGTCGAGTTCGTCGGCGACGGTCACCTTGGCCGCGCCCTTCGTCGCCTTGCGGTCGGGGAGGGCGAAGGTGAGCAGGAAGCGGTCGCCCGGCCCCAGTCGGCGCGTCACGTCGTCGGCGAGCGAGCGCGGCGTGTCGCGCGTGACCTCCTCGCCCGAGACCGGCGAGACCGTCCGCCCGATGCGGGCGAAGAGCAGGCGCAGGTAGTCGTAGATCTCCGTCTGCGTGGCGACCGTCGAGCGCGGGTTCTTGACCGCCGTCTGCTGCTGGATGGCGAGCGCCGGGGCGAGGCCCGAGATGTAGTCGACCTCCGGCTTGTCCATCCGCGCGAGGAACTGCCGCGCGTACGCCGACAGGCTCTCGACGTAGCGGCGCTGCCCCTCGGCGTAGATCGTGTCGAAGGCCAGCGACGACTTGCCGCTCCCGCTCGGCCCCGTCACCACGACGAGGCGCCCGTGCGGGATGTCCACGTCGATGCCCTTGAGGTTGTGCTGCCGCGCGCCGCGCACGACGAGCACGCGGTCGCGCAGCCGCTTCGGGCCGGTGGACGGCGGTGGCGGTGCAGGCGCGGCAGAGGAGGCGCCGGAAGGCGCAGATGACGGGGTAGGGGCGTCGGCCTTCGGGGCGGAACGGGCCATCGGGGAGCGTCGGTCAGGCGAATCCCACCGCCAACGCACACACGCCGCACACGTTCACGCGCGCCGCGGACGAATCCTCTCGCCGACCGCACATCCCCACTCACCCGCCGTGCTTCAGGAGGTAGCGGTTGGAGATGGCCTTGAACGAGACGCTGCGGTCGTGGGCGCGCACGACGACGCCCTCGCGCGTGGTCTCGGGGCGCAGCGACGACGGGCCTTCGGCAAGGGCGATCATGTCGTCGAGGGTGTCAGGGAGGACGAAGGCGTCGTCGAGGATCGGCACGGTGTCGAGGCCGAGGGCGGCGGCGAGGGCGCGGAGGTCATCGAGCGGCAGGTAGACGCGGGCGTCGATGTCGTAAGCGGAGAACAGGCGGATGGCGGTGTCGGCCATCCGGTACGGGTTGCCCTGCACGCCCGCGCCGACGAGTTCGCCCTGCACGGCGACGCTCCGCCCGAGCGCCCGCATCGACGCCTCCAGCCCGGCGCGGCGCGCGGCGGCCCAGTACGGGTTGGTGGGCGTGTCGAGGAGGTCGAGCGCGCGCGAGCAGACGCCGAACTCGTCGCCGCGGACGTAGGCGGTGAGCGAGCTTCCGTCGAGCTTCTCGGCCAGATACAGCGGCCCGGCGGGGCGGTCGGCGCCGAAGAGGTCGGGGAGGTTCTGCACGCGCTCCTCCTCGGTGCGCGGCACGAACGTCGGAAACGGACCGCGCGCGTCGTCGGAGACGGGCATCGGCGGTTCGTAGAGGACGATGCCGAGCGCGTCGGTGACATCGGCGCCTTCGTCGGTCGAAACGCCGTCGGGCACGGCGTCGAGCGGGAGCAGCAGGCCCTGCGAGATCTGCCCGCGCAGCTTGACCGTCCGCAGGCGGAAGCCGCCGCGCCCGTCGTCGAGCGTCTTGAACGACGAGGTGCGGAGGAACTCGAACTCGGGCCGCTCGGGCAGAAACGCGTCGATCTCGACGTAGACGGCGAGGTCGCCCGCCGCGAACTCGCCCTTCTTCACGACCACCTTCCACCCGCGCACCGTCGCCACCTCGATGGCGTCGGCGCCCGCGATCGGGGAGAGGCTGCGGATCTGCTGGACGGAGGCGAGGCTGCGGGGCATGGAGGCCGGGGATGAATGCGGGGCGTGGAACGGCGGACGCGGCGCCAAGATCGCCGCGCGCCCGCACCGCGCGCAAGGCCCATGCGGCAGGACGCTGTGCCCGGATTCTGCGTCGACGCATCCTGCCCCGGCGCCCGGCGGAGTGGCCATCTGGACCGACGGGCGCCGTCGACCCGGATGGCCGCGGCCCGTTCCGGGCCTCGCAATGACACGGTCTGCGGGAGCGGGCGGATGTGAACCGTTCTGTCGCTCAGCGCGACGGTGCGAGGCGACCGGCGCGGTGGCGGGCGGCGGCATCGGCAGTGGCGCGGGCTTCGGGGCTGGCGGGGCCGAAGTGGGCGACGGTGCGGGCGGTGGCGGTGGCGAAGAGGCTGTCGGCGCGGAGGGTCTGGCCGCGCGCGGCGGCGAGGTCGGCGCGGTGGGCGAGGACGAGGGCGCCGTAGCGGCTGTCGGGGCCGAAGACCACTCGGTAGTCGGCGTCGGCGCTTGCGAGGGCGCTATCGGCGCAGGCGAGGTCGGCGGCGCGCAGGCACTGGTCGCCGAGGATGCGCTCGGCGAGGGCGATGTCGGCGAGGGCCGCGCCGGTGCGGCGGTGCAGGGCGAGGATCTCGCGCGCGACGCGCACCGCCGCGGCGTGGTCGCCGGTGAGCGCCGCGTACCATCCGTCGAGACCGGCGAATTGGAGGTAGGCGTCGGGGGTCGTCTCGCGGCTCGGGCGCGTGAGGGCGAGGCCGGCGTCGAGGGTGGCACGGGCGGAGTCGAGGCGGTGGGCCTGAAGGTGGATGGCGGCGATGCGCGCGAGGGCGGGCACGGCGCGCAGGTCGCGCGGGCCGTGGCGCTCGCGCACGAGGGCGAGGTGCGCGCGGGCACTCGCGAGGGCATCGTCGAGGTCGCCGCGCATGAAGGCGAGCGTGGCGAGGTCCCCGAGGGCGGCGGCGGTGGCGTCGCTGCGCGGGTCGGTGCGGCGGTGGAGGGCGAGGGCGTCGCGGAGGGCGGAGTCGGCGCGGGCGAAGTCGGTCTGCTCGCGGTACGCGCGCCCGATGACGCCGAGGACTTCGGCGAGCGCCTCGGGCTGGTCCGGCGAGGGTGGCGCGGACGCGCGGCTCGGCGCGGCGCAGCACGTCGTGGACGGTGGCGGTGTCGCCGTCGGAGACCATCGGGTTGGCGGCGTCGAAGAGGCTCGCGAGCACGTCGGCGACGGCGCGGGCCTTGGCCGCCTCGCGGGCGGTGCGGGTGCGCTCGGCGGCCATCGCCCCGGCAAATCCCGCCAGTAGCAGAACGAGCCCCACCGCCACGGCCACCCCCGCGCGGTGCCGCCGCACAAACGCCCGGCGCGGTACCGCGCGGTGCTTGGGCGCGCCCGTACCGGCACGCCCGCGAGGTGGCGCTCGATGTCCTCGGCCATCTGCGCTGCCGAGGCGTAGCGCCGCTCGGGCTCGCGGCGCAGCGCCATGAGCACGACCGTGTCGAGGTCGCCGGAGAGCGTGCGGCGCAGGCGCTCCGGGTCCAGGCGCGCGCGCCCGGCCCACCGCGCCGGGCGTCACGTCGCGGGCCACGCCGTCGGCGCGCGTCTCGGTGCGGCGCTGCCGGACGATGTCGGACGGGCGCGGCGGCGCGTCCATCGCCACCGGCGGGGCGGGGAAGGGCAGGTGGCCGGTGAGGAGTTCGTAGAGCAGCACGCCGAGGCCGTACACGTCGCAGGCCGTCGTGACGGGCGCCCCGGTGCGCTGCTCGGGGCTGGCGTAGGCGGGCGTGAGCAGGCGCTGCTCGGCGCGCGTGAGCAGCCGCGACAGGCCCATCTCGTCGGGCTGGAGAACCTTGGCGATGCCGAAGTCCAGCAGCTTGACGCGCGGTCCGCCGCCGTCGTCCACGACGAAGAGGTTGGAGGGCTTGAGGTCGCGGTGGACGACGAGCCGCTGGTGGGCGTACTGCACCGCCTCGCAGACCTGCTGGAAGAGCCGCAGGCGGTCGGGCACGCTCGAGGCGGCGGCGGTCGCAGTACGCGTCGATGGGCTCGCCGGCCACGTACTCCATCACGACGTACGGCAGCCCGTCGTCGGTTACGCCGCCGTCGAGCAGGCGCGCGATGCCGGGGTGGTCGAGGGCCGCGAGCAGGCGCTGCTCCTGCCGGAAGCGGCGCCGCACGTCGGCGGTGTCGAGGCCGCGCCGGACGATCTTGATGGCCACGGGGCGCCGGGGTCGCCGCCCGCGCCATCTGTCGCGCCGTCGTCGCGGTGCGCGCGCCAGACGGTGCCCATTCCGCCGCGCCCGAGCGGGTGGTCGAGCACGTACGCGCCGATGCGGTCGCCCGCGCGGCGGTCGGCGTCGGCGAGGAGCGGCGCGCCCCAGTCGGCGGCGGACTCGCCCCACGCGGCTTCGGCGTCGTCGTGGTGGGCGATCAGGCCGAGCACTTCGTCGGCGAGGGCCGCGTCGGGACCGGCGTGGGCGCGCACGAACGCCTCCCGCGCCGCCTCCGGACGGTCGAGGGCGTCGGCGAAGAGGGTTTCGATGCGGGACCATCGGTCCGGGTCGAGGGGGGCGGGCATGGGCGGGGGGAGGGAGGTCTTTCCAATCTCGCAACACCGCTCGACAGAGGGCCATGGGTCACCGGGACCGTGCGTCGCAGCGGCGCCGTTTGGTGCGCTCCGCTGCGGGATGGCGGCGCTACAGCGCGGAGCCTGTGGAGTCCGGCAAGCCGGGAGAACGGTCGTCGTGCAGGGCGCGGTGCAGCCAGGCGCGGGCGAGCGCCCACTCGCGCTTGGCCGTGCGCACGGACACGCCGCGCGCCTCGGCGACCTCCTCGTACGTCATCCCGCCGAAGAACCGCAGTTCGACGAGGGCGCCGAGGCGCGGGTGTTCGTCCGAGAGGCGTGTGAGGGCGTCGTCGAGCGCCAGCACCTCGTCGGCGCGGAGCGTCGGCCACGCCCGTCGGCCTCGCCGAGCGTGACGCGCCGCGCCGCGCCGCCGCGCTTGGCCGCCGTGCGGGCGCGGGCGTGGTCGACGAGCACGAAGCGCATCGCCCGCGCTGCGAGGGCGAAGAGGTGCGCGCGGTCGTTGGCGCTGAGACCGTCGATGCGCAGGAACGCCTCGTGAACGAGCGCCGTGGCGTTGAGCGTCGCCCCCGGCGTGCGGCGCTGCACGAGCGCATGCGCGAGCCGGTGCAGGTCGTCGTAGGCGTCGTCGAAGGCGGGGGCAGGCGCGGGCATGGCGGCAGTCGGAGGTGCGCGGGGCGTCCGGAGGATACGCCGATTCTTTTTCTTCGCCGCCGTGGCCCCGTTGCGCGGACCGGATTCCGAAGTACCGGGCAACCCTTCGTCCGCGTCCGTCCCATGCTTCGCTTCCTACGCCGTTCCTCGCCTGCCGCGCCTGGCTCGTGCTGGCGTTTTCCGCCCTGCTGGCCTCTCCCGCCGCTGCCCAGACCTTCCACCGCATCCCGCTGCCCACGACGCTTGGCGACGTGAGCGAGCTGCAGTTCGCTCAGGTCGTCGTTACACCGGACGGGCGACGCGGCGGCGCTCATGGTCACGAAAGGAGACGAGAATCTACCTCTACCACTGGACCGAGGGCGGCGGCGGTCGCCTCATCGGACGCTTCGATGAGGCCGGCATCGCCCGCATTTCCGACAACGGGCGCGCAATCGTCTTCACGCGTTCCAACGTCATCTGGCGCTGGACAGTCGAGGGAGGCGTGCGACGAACTGGCCCGTGCGGAGAGCGCAAACAGGCTTCGTCACACGGTCCACGTCACAGCCGTCTCGGACGACGGAAACCAAGTGGTCTACGTCCGGAACAGAGAGAACCCACCCGCAGGCTTCTGCAACCTTGAGCAAGGCCCCTGCACAGAGTCCAGCCTGTACGAGGTCTTCCTCTGGTCGTCCGCTCAAGGCGAGCGGCAGATCTACGGGCGGACCAACTCCTCCTCACGAGACGCCACCGGGGAAACGGCCATCAACACCTACGACGACGAGATGCTTGACATCCAGGACGTGTCGAACGACGGCGTGTGGCTCTTTGGGAGCCTGTTCACGGGGAACTCCAGTCAGGGCGTGACGGTGTCGTTCGTGCAGGCCCACCCCAACGGGAGCCTGACGCGCCTTGCCCCGCGCCCGCAGACCGTGGAGCCGTACCTGTCGGCGGGGACGGAGGCGGCCTCGGAGGCGGGAGACGTGGTGCATTCGTTCTACAACAGCGCCTCCCAGACCCGCGAGTGGAGCGGGCGCTCAGGCGCGGGCGTGGCCCCGTCGGTAGCGCACCTGGCACCCACTGCGAATCTTCTGGCCACCTCGCCCTCGCTCCGGCACCACGTCTACGTCCCCGATCCGGGCGATGCGACGACATGGTCGGTGCGCATCCGCGACACGAACGATGGCGCGGAGACGGTCCTCGCCCGGCCCGGCAAGGAGTGCGCACGCCACCGCTGGCGTCCAAGGCAACGAGATCGACGATGCGCTCGTGGTCGTCAACTGCTTCGGCGCGGGAGAAGCGCCACAGGTCTGGAGGCGCGAAGGCGGTCTCCGTCCGCTGACACCGCTGCTGACGCGTGCTGCCGGTGCAGACTCGGCCCTCGTCAAGCGGAGGCCCGATCAGGTAATCGTCACCGGGGCGGCGCTGCACGTTCCATCGGGCGGCGACGGCGAGGACGCGTGGGTCGTGTCGATGGCCGCGCCACGGCTCGCCGTCCGCGACGTGACGCGCTTCGGGCGGGCGGGTCTCCGCTCGACAGCGTCGAGGTGACGGTGCGCGGCCGCGTCTCCGTGACCGACACCACCGGCGCCGACGGACGCATCGCCCTCCCGCTCGCCTCTGCGAACGGCTTCGACCCCTCCCTCCCCGCCGACGTCGTTCTGCGCGACCTGCGCACCGGCCTCGCGCGCACCTACCAGGCCCTCCGCCCCGACGCCATCGCCGACACCACGCTCACCCTCCCCCTTGACCTGGTCCGGCGCCTGAACGTGACCGTGAAGACGCTCGCCACGAGCAGCGTCGCCGACCTGCCGATCCTGCGCCAGATCGGCGACGCGCTGCTCGAATACGACACCACGAGCGTGCGCAGTCTGCGGACCGCGTGGTTCCGCGTCCTCGCCGAAGCTCCCGCCGTTCACCGGCAGCGCGACGAGCACCTCGGGCGCCTCGTCGCGTCGGTCGAGGGCCTCGGTGACGCTCCACGAGAGCGAGACGCCCCTCGCCAATCAGGTGGCGAGCGTCGGCGTGCAGGCCGTCACGACACTGCTCGCGGGGCAGAAAGCCATCCAGCAGGTGCAGCAGCAGATCCAGAACGACGCCAGCGACGTGTTCGCGACCGGCGGCGGCGAGGTGCTGCGCGCCATCGCCCTCGCCCTCACGCAGGCGGGCAACAGCGGCCTGCACGGGGCGTACCTGGCCTTCAGCGGGACGGTGGAGAGCGCGCTTCCGAGTCCGTGGAACACCGCATGGTCGTGGCTCGGCGAGGCGGCCACCAAGGGCATCGGCGACGGCATCGCCACACGCAAAGTCGGCGAGGGCGGCAAGGCGTTCCTGGGCACGCTCATCGAGACGGTCGTGGAGAAGACCGCCGGGCCGCTCGTCGACGCCGTCTACATCGGGCAGACGCAGGACGACCTCGACGCGGCGGCGCAGCACGCGCGCACGTTCGCCGGGCTGGGCACGCCGCGCGCCGGCTTCGAGGCCTCGCTCACGCGCGCCAACGAATCCGCGCAGCGCCTCGACGAGCGCCTGAGCGCCTCGACGGCGGTGCTCGCGACGGCGAAGGGCTGGGCGGACTTCGGCGACCTGACGCTCGTGGTCGGGCGGATTCCGGGGGCGCAGATCGCGGCGGCGGCGGGAGCGGTCATCCGCGGCGTCTCGTTCGCGGGTCTGGCCGTCGACGAGGTGCTGAACGTGCGGGCGCTGCACCGGGCGGCCTCGTCGGACTCGCCGTCGCTCGTGGCGCTCGCCTACGGCCTGCCGCCGGTTGCCGGCGCCGCGACGGAGCTGCCCGGCCCCACTGTGGCCCACGCGTCGTCGCTGGCGATGGAGCAGGCAGCGGCGCAGACGGTCCTTCCGGCGCTCGACCGCTACGCCGCGCACCTCGGCGCCGTGCGCACGGCGGTGCAGACGGGCACCCGCGACGACGCCCGCGTGGCAACCGACAGCCTCCTCCGCGCCGACAGCGGTCTGCGCCGCGCCCTCGACCAGACGCACGCCGAACTCTCCGCCCTCGCCCCCGCGTCGGATGCCGTGGCGTCGGCGCAGCGCCGTCTGCTCGGGCGCGCAGGCGTGCTCGCGGGCGACGGCCTGCGCCTCTACGCCGGCCTGCTGCCGCACCTCGTTCCCAAACTGGCCGAAGACCCCGACGGCATCTCCACCGGCGGCCCCCTCGACGGCCCGATCACCGGCATCGCCGACACCGTCCTCGCCCGCATCCCGCGCGTGCACGTGGCGCTCGACTCGCTCCGCGCCGCCTTCAACGCCGCGCAGGCGACCCGAGCAGGCGTCTCCGCGCCGCCGACGCTCGTCGTCACCGATCCGGGCGTCGGCCTTCCATCGTCCATCGCACCGGGCACCGTCACCGTCCGCGCCCGCGTGACGAATGCCGGGACCGTGGCCGCCGATGGCGTCACCGTCACCTTCACCGCCGACGGCGACACGACCGGCGGCCCGGTGGCGGTGCTTCGCCTGACCAGCGCCGCCGCCCGGACAATCGGCACGCTCGCGCCCGGCCAGAGCGTGGAGGCGACGTGGACGGTCGCCGCGCGCGACACGTCGGCATCGGCGGGCGGCTCGTCGGGCCTCTACCGCATCTCGACGGCGAGCACGACGGCGGGCGCGGTTGCGCGGCGGGCCGTGCAGCGCGTCGGGGTGGCGGGGCAGACGGGCGTCGGCGTGGAGGTGGAGCGTGCGCAGGCGTCGGAGGCGGGCATCGAGGCGGTCTACCCGAACCCGGCGCGTCAGGCGGTGGTGGTGCGCTACGGGGTCGCCACGGCGTCTCGCGTTTCGGTCCGTCTCTACGACACGCTCGGGCGCGAAGTGGCGCGCGTCGCAGGTGGCGAGCAGGCGCCGGGCCTCTACACGGCGACGCTCGACGTGTCGGGGCTGGCCGCGGGCGTCTACGTGGTGCGCGTCGAGGGCGGCGGCAGGGCCTCGTCCACGCGCGTCGTCACCGTCGTCCGCTGAGCGCCTGCCGGGACGCGCGAGATCCACGGCGGCGTCACAGGCGCGGGCGAACCGGAGCGGCGGTGGGCGGGTGCAAGGCTGTCCCTCTTTTCCGATCCGACCGTGACCCTTTCCTCGAAGCAGCGCGCCACGCTGCGCGGCCTCGCCCACGGCGCCAAGGTCCTGCTGCACATCGGCAAGGAAGGCGCCACCGACGCAGGCGTCGCGGCGGCCACCGAAGCCCTCCGCACGCGCGAACTGCTGAAAATCCGCGTCCTGGAGACGGCCCCTGACGTTCCCCGCGCCATCGGCGAGGCCCTCGCGGCCGCCATCGACGGTGCCGCGTTCGTCGCGGCGACCGGGCGCACCGTCGTCCTCTACCGTCCGCATCCCGAGACGCCCGTCATCCGCCTCGCCTGAGCGTCAGAAGCAGAAGCGGAGGAGGTAGAATTTCTCGGCGAAGGCGGTGCCGGATTCGATGCCGCGCTTCTCGCCCCATTTCATCACGAGGTCGGCGTCGAGCCAGCGGTCGGGGTGCGGGGTGAGCTGCGAGGCGTGCGCCGTCAGGGCCGCGCGCTTGGCGTCGACGTGGGCCGATCCGTCGAAGTAGACGAAGCCGCTCTCGGGGTGGGCGCCGGGGTAGAGGTCGGCGTGCGGGTACTCGTAGGCGAGGACGGCGCGCAGGCTGTAGAGCGACGGGCGCATCCGCAGGGCCGAGAGCGTCGCCTGGAAGGCCTCGGTGTGGTCCTGGTGGTGCGAGGGCAGGGCGGTGAAGACGGCCGTCGGGCGGATCTCGGCGAGGAGGTCGTCGAGGCGCGAGACGAGGGCCGCGCGCCCGATGCCCGCGAGGTTGCGCTCGGCGCCGTCGTAGAGCACGCCGTAGTCCGTGACGCCGAGGGCGGCCATCGCGGCGCCGAGTTCGGCGGTGCGCACCGGGCGCGTCACCGGCTCACCGGCGAGGGGTTCGTAGTCAGACGTGCCGAAGATGCGGACGCTCGCGCGGTCGCCGAGCGAGGCGAGAAGGGCGCCGCATCCGATCGTCTCGTCGTCGACGTGGGGGGCGAGGACGAGGACGCGGTCCAGCCAGCCAGGGGCCATTGAGAAAGGAGGGCAGCAGAGGAGGGAATCCCCGAAAGTACACCACCGGTCGCACGACGCAGGTGAAAAGGCGCCTTCGGGATGCGAACCTATGGGGGAGCACCCGCCGCCGGCGTGTACCGGGGCGCCGCCGCCGGATCGGGGACGCAGAGGGGCGTCGGTCTGGCTCCGGTCGTCGCGGCGTTCCCCCGCCCGTCGCATCGCCCACCCTCCCGCGCCCCATCGCCCGCAGTCAGCCCCGCTGCGCCGCCGTCGCGGTGCCGGAGAAATCGAGCGAGGCCGTGCCGCGCGCGTCGCCGAAGCCCTGCACGCGGACGCCGCGCAGGAAGAACGTGCTTTTGAGGTCCGTCGCCGACCCCTCGGAGGCGTCGAGCACGAACTCGCCCGTCACCCCCGCGAACGGCTGCGAGGCGCCGCCCGGCCCGAATCGCGTGACGACGAGCGACGCCACGCCGTCCGTCGTTCCCGGCTGCGAGCGGATCTGCTGCACCGGGAAGCTCTGCCCGACCGCCAGGAAGATGGGCGCGAGGATGGTGTGATGCCGCCTGCCGTGGGAAAGATGTGCGCGGAGAAGGAGACCGGTTTGGGTGCGGGCACATAGCTCGTGAGCGTCTGGACGACCTCCGCGAGACCCTCGAACGGCGCGGCGGAGAAGTCCGCCGAGAGGTCGTGCAGGCGGATGATGCGCGTGTCGGTGGTTGCGACGGGCGAGGCGCGGGCGGAAGTCGCCGAGGGCGGTCGGGTCGATGAGGACGCCGCCGGAAAAGAGCGTCGGCGTGGCCGTCCCTGCGGCGGGAGCCGTCCGCGAATGCTGAGGCGCTCGTTCGAGGCGAAAAAGTCGCCGTAGAACAGGTCGAACGAGCCGCCGAGCGCCATCTGCCGCGGCGCGCCGTCGATGGATTTGGATGTGACGAGGCGGGCCTTCACCTCGACGCGTTCGGTCAATTCCCCGTACGCGGCCACGTCGAGGGTGCGGTCGCGGCGACCCCCACCTGCCGCTGCGCGCTGGACGCGCTCCGCAGCGGTCCTCCCCGGCGACCGCGGGGGAGGTGCCCGAACCCCGAAGGGGACCGCGAAGCGAAGGGCGGAGGGGGCGGTGCGATGGCGGTGGACGATGGGTGGTGGGATGCCGGGGGTGTGGGGGGACGGGCGGTGGGGGGCGGGTCGAGACCCGCCCCTGCATGACGTTTGGGGTGGGCGGGGCACGCCGGTCGGGGGGCGGGCGCCGTTTGGGCCGCGCGTGCGTTGACGGGTGCCTGCCGCGTTGCCCCGGTGCGGGCGCTGCCCGCCGCGCCTGCCGTGCGCCCCTCGCCTCTCGATGACGTTTCTCAACCCGCTCCTGCTCCTCGGCCTCGTTGCCGCCGCCGTACCGGTGCTGCTGCACCTGTTCCAGCGGCGCCGCCCCCGCGAGGTCGTCTTCTCGAACG
The DNA here is from genome assembly GCA_963726715.1 of Rhodothermales bacterium. GTDB lineage: Bacteria > Bacteroidota > Rhodothermia > Rhodothermales > BA12 > CAVSDF01. The sequence goes on along the minus strand of CAVSDF010000014.1, from coordinate 111,377 downwards.
TCGCCCTGCTGCGCGACATCCGCGCCACGACCGTCCGCCGCGTGCGCATTCAGGAGTGGCTGCTTCTCGCCCTCCGCGTGCTCGCGCTCGTCGCCCTGGCCGTCGGGTTCGCGCGGCCCGTCGCCGACGCGGCGTGGCTGCCTGCGGGTGAGGCGCCGGTGTCGGTCGGGCTTGTCGTGGACAATTCCATCTCGACGGCCCAGCGCAGCGGCGGACGGACGGCCCTCGATGCCATCCGCGCCGATGGCGAGCGCGTCGCCGCCTCGCTCCTTCCGGGCGACGAGGTCTTCCTCATCCCCACTGCCGGAGCGGCGTCGGCGGCCCTCCGCACGCCCGACGCGCTCCTCGCGGCCCTCGACAGCCTGCGCCCGCGCGCCGGGGCCGCGGCGCTCTCGTCGGCGATCGACCGCGCCGCCGCGCTCCTCGACGGCGCCCGCCACCGCCGCCGCCTGCTCGTCGCCCTCACCGACGGGCAATCCGCGACGCTCGTCGACTCCGCCGCGGCGCGCGTGCCGTTCGACGGACCGCTCACCGTCGTTTCGGTCGCCGCGTCTGCGTCCGCCAACACCGCCGTCGTCGATGTTCGGATCGCGCCCGGCGCGCGTGTCGAGGCCGGGCAGGCGCTCGATGTGGACGTGTTCATCGCCCGCTGGGGCGGCGATGGCGCGGCGACGGTGCCCGTGCGCCTCGTCGCCGTCGATGCCGACGGGCGGCGCCGAACCGTCGCGCAGAGCTCGGCATCTCTCACGCAGGGCGGCGCTCCCGTGCGGGTGCGGCTGCGCACGCCGCTCGCCGGACGCGGCGATGTGGGCTTCGAGGCCGAGATCACCGCGCCCAGCGGCGACGCCCTCGCCGCCGACGACCGCCGCCCGCTCGTCGCCCGCGTGCCCGGCCTGCGCCGCGTCCTCGTCGTCCGCGGCACGCCCGCCCGCGCGCTCGACCTCATCCTCGCCCCCGGCCTCGTCGACGGCGCCCCGGCGTTCGATGCCGACGATGCCTCCGTCGCGGCGCTCGCCACGGCGCGGCTCGGCGATTACGCCGCCGTCGTCCTCGCCTCCGTCCCCGACCTCCCCGACGCCTCCGCCGACGCCCTCGCGCGCTACGTCCGCGCAGGCGGTGGCCTCGTGATCTTCGCTGCCGACCGTCCCGACGGCGCCACTGCCATCCTCAGCCGACTCGGCGCGGGCAGCATCGGCGCTCCCACGGACTTGCCCGACGGGACCGTGCTCAGCCGCGTCGACGCCACGCATCCGGTGTTCGCGGGCGTGTTTCAGGCCTCGCCGGGGCGGCGCGTCGAGCCGGAGCGCGTGGCCGTGCGGCGTGCGGCGGCGCTGCGCGGCGGCGTGCCGATTGCGACGCTCTCGAACGGCGCGCCGCTCGTCGCCGAGACCCGCGCCGGAGCCGGGCGCGTGCTCACCGTCGCCGTCGCGCCCGAGGCGTCGTGGAGCGACCTGCCGACGGCGGGCCTGTTCGCGCCGTTCGTGCTGCGCGGCCTCGCCGCCGTCACCGCATCGGGCGGCGCAGGCGAAACCGCCACCGCCGGACGCGGCGCCGCCGTCCGCATCGCGGGCACCTTCGAGGCGCCGCTCGTGCTCGACGGCCCCGTCGGCTCGTCCACCGCCCGCCGCATCGCCGTGCCGCAGCGCCGGGCGTCGGGCGCCGTCCTCCTCGACCCGTCGGTGCCCGAGGCCGGACTGTACGACGTGCGCAGCGGCGACAGCACCGTCGCGCGCGTCGCCCTGACGCTCGATGCGCGGGAGAGCGACCTCCGCCGCCTCTCCGGCGATGCCCTCGCCGACACGCTCGCCCGCGCGACCGGTCTCGACGTGCGGACGGCCGCGGGCGTCGGCGCGTGGCGGGTGGGGCAGGGCGGTCCGCCGCCCGCGCGGGATCTCTGGAACGTGCTTTTCGGGGTCGCGTTGGCGCTTCTGGCCCTCGAATCCGTCCTCGGCCGACGCTGGCGCACTGCCGCGCGCCACGCCTGATCCTCCGCGTTCTAGGCCCTGCCGTACCCGTGCCCGAGTCGCCCGTCGCTCTCTTCGCCCTTGCCGCCGCCCTCGGCTACGCCCTTGTCGGCACGGTCGTGCTGCTGCACCACCTGCGGCAGCGCCGCGACGCGGGACACCTCGGGCGCCCGGCGGTGCAGTGGCACGGCTGGACGGCCGGGCCGCACCTCGCCGTTCTGCTCCTCGTCGGCGCGCTCGTCGGGGCCATCCTGATGCGGCTCGAACAGGCCGACGTGCCCGTCGGCGCGCTCGGCGTGATGGTGGGCATCGGCCTCGCGCTCCACGCCGTCGCCGCCGTCGTGCGGCACCGCGTCTCGGCGACCGCCGAGAGCCTGTGGTACGCCTCCGACGCCGCGCCGCTCGCGTGGGACGACATCGACGACTACGTGGAAACGGCGACCGGCGTCACCTTCTTCGCCCGCGAGCACGCCGACGGCCCCGGCCTGCGCCGTCCGCGCCGCCGCATCGACGTGGCCGTGCCGCGCGCGCACCGAGAGGCCTTCGCGCTCGTCCTCTCCGCCTGCGTCGACGCGCGGTTGGAGCACGCCGTGCGCAGCGCCGCCCGCGACGTTGCCGCCACCCGCCCGGACCGCGACGCGGTTTGACGACGCCTGGATCTGGCGTCTGCCGCATCTGACAGATCGGCAGGGGGACGGGGCGTTCCGGGCGGCGACGGAGCCGTGGCATGGCTTGTGCGTTGGTTCGGGGACACCGGATGCGCTTCCGCCCGCCGGTTTCAGGTGCCGCACGCCGCGGCGCCGTCTTTCCGTCCGATCCGAGACCCCTTGCTGCACGAGATTCCCCGCGCCCCGCGCGAAACCGCCGTCGTCGTCGGCGTCATCACGAGCGCGCGCGACCGCACCGACGCCCTCGACTCGCTCAACGAACTCGTCGAACTGGCCGACACCGCCGGTGCCGACGTCGCCGACGCGCGTCACGCAGCAGCTGGACTCGCCCCACGCCGCGACACTACGTCGGTTCGGGCAAGGTCAAGGAGATCCAGGCGATCGTCGAGGAGCGTACGGCGCCGACCTCGTCATCTTCGACGACGACCTGACGCCGATCCAGCTCCGCAACCTCGAACGGATCGCTCTCGACCGGCGACCACGCCGTCAAGCTCGTCGACCGCAGCGGCCTCATCCTCGACATTTTCGCCCGACGGGCCAAGAGCGCGCCTCCAAGACGCAGGTCGAACTCGCGCAGCTCGACTACATCCGCACCCGCCTGACGCGCGCGTGGACGCACCTCTCGCGCCAGAAGGGCGGCATCGGGGCCAAGGGGCCGGGCGAGACGCAGATCGAAACCGACCGCCGCCTCATCGGCGCGCGCATCGCCGTGCTGCGCGAAAAGCTCGGCGCCATCGACCGGCAGCGGACGACGCAGCGCAAGGGCCGGAGCCAGTTTCACGCGCTTCGCGCTCGTCGGCTACACCAACGCCGGGAAGTCGACGCTCATGAACGCGCTCTCGGGCGCGGGCGTGCTCGCCGAGAACCGCCTCTTCGCCACGCTCGACGCCACGACGCGCACGGTCGTCCTCGACGGCAACAAGCAGGTGCTGCTCTCCGACACCGTCGGCTTCATCCGCAAGCTGCCGCACAAGCTCATCGAGTCGTTCAAGTCGACGCTCGACGAGACGCGCGAGGCCGACATGCTGCTCCACGTCGTCGACGCGAGCCATCCGCGCTTCGAGGACCACATCGCCGTCGTGCGCGAGACGATCCGCGAGATCGGCGCCGACGACCGGCGCGCGCTCCTCGTCTTCAACAAGGTCGACGCCATCGAGGAACTCGGCCTGCTCACCGCGCTCCGCGAGGAGCACCCGGACGCCGTCTTCGTGAGCGCCCTCCGCGGCGTCGGGCTCGACGAGCTGCGCCGCCGGATGATCGAAACGACCGAGGAGAATTTCGAGGAGCACACGGTCGTGCTCCCGCTCAGCGAGGGCGGGGCGATCTCGCACGTGCGCCGCGTGGCCGAGGTGCTCGACGAGGAGTACCTCTACGCCGCGTATGCGATGCGCGAGCGGTGGCGCGAGGGCGAGCCGAACCCGCCGATCGCCGCCGTCCGCCTGACGCTCCGCATCGCCCCGACGCACGCCGCCGACCTCGCCCCGACCTTCGCCCGCCACCGCGCCCTGACGCCGGTGCCGGATGGGGCAGCGGCGTAGGCTGCGGGCGCGGCGGGACGGCGCCGGTGTCCACGTCCGCGCACGCCGGGGCACATCGCCGCGCCTTGCGCGCCCACGCGTTGCGCCGTAATCACGGACGGCGGCGTCGCCGGGCGATCCGGCACGCCCGTTGCACGTTCACGCGCATAGCCCCCGATGGCCGCGCTCCCTCTGCCTCCCCGCCATGATGACCCTCGCCACCCTCGCCACGTGGACCCCCGCGCCGCTCGACCCGTCGGTGACGGTGGAGATGGCTCTCGGCCTCGTGCTCGACGACAGCGCCGGTGTGCTGCCGGTCGTCGATCCCGCCGGGCGCCTCGTCGGCGTCGTCACCGAGAGCGACCTGCTCGACGCGAGCGGCCCCGACGCGCCCGTCTCGACGGTTCTGCGCTCGATGCCGGTCACCATCGCCGCCGATGCGCACGTCTTCGAGGCCACCAAGCTGCTCGTCCGGCACGACCTGGAGGCCATCGCGGTCGTCGACGACGACGGGCAGTACCTCGGCTTCGCGCGGCGCCACGACATCTTCGAGCGCTTCGCCCAGATGCTCGCCACCAACGACCCCGGCGCCGTGGTCTCGGTCGAGGTGGCCCCGCGCGACCTCGCGCTCTCGCAACTCGTCTACGCCGCCGAGCAGAACGGCGTCCGCGTCCGCGCCGTCGTCATGGAGCCGCACGTCTCGACCGACGTGGCGGAGGCGACGCTCGACTCCGACGACCCCGAGGCCATCCCCACCGAGGTGCGTCCGATGGCCGAGGAGGCGCTCGTGCGCGTGACGCTGAAACTGGACACCACCGACGCCGCGCGCGTGCGGGCCATGTTCGAGCACTACGGCTACCGCGTCGTGGCGAGCTACGGCGAGCGTGAGGACGACGAGGACCTGAGCGAGCGCGTGCAGGCGTTCATGCGCTACCTCGACGTGTGAGCGCCTCCGACCGTTCTGCTGGCGGTTCGAGCACGGACGCGCCGCGCGACCTGCGCGACGCCTCGACGTTCGCCGCCGTCGCCACACTCGCCGCTGCGCGTGATGCGGCGGCCGCGATTGCCGCGCGCCGCCGGGGCGAACACCCGTCCGAGGCGCGCGACCCCGCCGCCGTGCGGGCCGATGCGGCCGCGGCCGGCGACGACGCGCGGCGCCTGCTCCAGACGCTCGCGCGCGGGCTGCTGATGCGCCTCGACGGTGGCGACTCCGACCGTTCCATCGACCGGGCGCGGCTCGCGGGCCTGCTCCTCACCGCGCAGCGCCTCGCGCGCCGTCTCCACGCCCTCCACCAGCACCTGCTCGGCCTCTACGACGGCGGCGACGACGGGACAGACGCGGCGCTCCTCGAAGACGTGCGCCACCTCGCCGCCGTCGCCGCGGACTTCTTCGACGGCGACGCGCTGCCGGGCGGCGACGCGGTGCTCGACCTCGTGAGCGCGGGCGACGCGGTCTTCGCGCGCCTGCCCGGTGGCCTGCCGGAGAATCCACCCGGCGGTGCCTCCTGAGGCGCCGCGATGGCCGGAAACGGCCCGTTCGGGCGTAGTTTGCGGGATTCTGCCCGGCCCATCGCGTGCCCGCGCGCGCCGAACACCGGCCCCTGCGCGGCGTTCGACGACGAGCGCCCAAGCGCCTGATTTCCCGATACTTCGATCCCTGCGATCCTCCCTGAATGCAACCTGCTGAATCGACCGCCGCCGCCCTCGCCATGCCCGACTACGGCGCCTCGTCCATCCAGGTCCTCGAAGGCCTGGAGGCCGTCCGCAAGCGCCCGGCGATGTACATCGGCGATGTCGGGATGCGCGGCCTCCACCACCTCGTCTACGAAGTCGTCGACAACTCGATCGACGAGGCCCTCGGCGGCCACTGCGACACCATCCACGTCATCATCCACCTCGACGGCTCGGTGAGCGTGCAGGACAACGGGCGCGGCATCCCGGTGGCCATCCACCCGACCGAAGGGCGCTCGCGCCCTCGAAGTCGTCATGACCGTCCTCCACGCGGGCGGCAAGTTCGACAAGGGCACCTACAAGGTCTCCGGCGGCCTCCACGGCGTCGGCGTGAGCTGCGTGAACGCGCTCTCGGCGGACCTCGTCGTGACCGTCCGGCGCGAGGGCGGGCTGTTCCAGCAGCGCTACCAGATCGGCGCGCCCGTCGGGCCGGTCGAGCGCCTGCGCGACATGGAGGCGGGCGAAGTGCGCGGCACGACGGTCCACTTCTGGCCCGACGGCAGCATCTTCCGCGAGACCGTCTACAAGTTCGACACCCTCGCCGACCGCCTCCGCGAACTCGCCTACCTCAACCGCGGCGTCACCATCGTGCTCACCGACGAGCGCGCCGAGGGCGATGGCGAGGGCGTGCCGCTCAGCGAGACGTACCACTTCGAGGGCGGCATCGTCGCCTTCGTCGACTACCTCGACGAGGGCCGCCAGAACCTGCTCGACTCGACGATCTACGTCGGCGACGAGAGCGGCGAGGTGCCGGTCGAGCTCGCGTTCCGCTACAACAACGGGTACGCGGAGAACGTCCACAGCTTCGTCAACAACATCAACACGCACGAGGGCGGCACGCACGTCTCCGGCTTCCGCCGCGCCCTCACGCGCACGCTCAAGAGCTACGCCGACGCGGCGGGCCTGCTCAAGAACCAGAAGATCGAGCTCTCGGGCGAGGACTTCCGCGAGGGCCTGACCGCCGTGCTCTCGGTCAAGGTGCCCGAGCCGCAGTTCGAGGGGCAGACGAAGACCAAGCTCGGCAACTCGGACGTCGAGGGCATCGTGGCGAGCCTCGTCTCGCAGAAGCTCGCCGAGTGGCTCGAAGACCACCCGAAGGAGGCCCGGCGGATCGTCGAGAAGGTGGCCCTCGCGGCGCAGGCGCGGGCGGCGGCGCGGCGGGCCCGCGAGCTCGTGCAGCGCAAGAACATCTTCGGCGGCGGCGGCCTGCCCGGCAAGCTCGCCGACTGCGCGAGCCGCGACCCCGCCGTCTCCGAACTCTTCCTCGTCGAGGGCGACTCCGCCGGCGGATCGGCCAAGCAGGCCCGCGACCGCCACTTCCAGGCCATCCTTCCGCTTCGCGGCAAGATCCTGAACGTCGAGAAGGCGCGGCTCGACAAGGTCCTCGAGAACGAGGAGATCAAGAACATCGTGACGGCGCTCGGCACGGGCCTCGCCACGATGGGGCAGGATTTCAGCCTCGAGAAGATCCGCTACCACAAGATCGTCCTCATGACCGACGCCGACGTCGACGGCGCGCACATCCGGACGCTCCTGCTGACGCTCCTCTACCGGCACCTGCGCCCGGTCGTCGAGGCGGGCTTCATCTACGTCGGCCTGCCGCCGCTCTACCGCGTCAAGAAGGGCAAGGAAGAGCGCTACGCGTGGACGGAAGCCGACATGCAGCGCTACGTGGCCGAGATGGAAGGCGACGGGCGCACCAAGGCGGGCATCCAGCGCTACAAGGGGCTCGGCGAGATGAACCCGGAGCAGCTCTGGGAGACGACGATGGACCCCGAGCGCCGCATCCTGCAGCAGGTGACCATCGAAGACGCCGCCGCCGCCGACCGCACCTTCAACATGCTGATGGGCGATGTCGTCGAGCCGCGCCGCCGCTTCATCGAGCGCAACGCCACCTACGCCACCATCGACGTGTGAGCGTCCTTCTGCCGCCATGGACTGGAGACTGCACCTCGGCGCCCACCCGGCGATCCTGCACGGCGCACTGTGCGTGACCGGCACGCGCGTGCCGGTGACCGTCGTGCTCGACACCCTCGCGGCGGGGATGCCTGCGGACGAGATCGGGCGCGAGTACCCCGGCGTGTCGGCGGAGGCGGTGCAGGCGTGCGGGGCGTTCGCCGCCGAGCGCGTGCGGCGGCCTCTCTCGATGGACACTCGCCAACGTCCTCTCTCGCGACCCCGAGCGGATGCGACGGCGCGGTCGTCTTCGCCGGGACCCGCGTGCCGGTGCGCGCCCTCTTCGACCACCCCCAGGGCGGGCGACACCCTCGATGATTTCCGCGACGGATTCCCGAGCGTGACGCGCGCGCAGCGCCGTCGCCGCGCCCGATCTCGCCGGGCATCGGCTCTCCGAACAGGCGCCGGTCGGCGAATCCGTCGCCGTGCCCTGCGGTCGGCGCCGTGACCGACCACCGCATCCGCACCCGATGACGCCGCCCTCGCTCCTCCCTGTGTATCCCGACGCGTCCCGCCCGGACGTGTCGGTCGTCGTGCCGGCGTATGAGGAGGCGGAGAGCCTGCCCGAGCTCACGCGCCGCATCCGCGAGGCGTGCGACGGGGCCGGGCTGACGTTCGACGTGTGGATCGTCGACGACGGCTCGCGCGACGGGACGTGGGCGGCTGTCGAGCGGCTCAGCGCGGCCGATGGCGCGCATCCGCGGGATCCGGTTTCGGCGCAACTATGGCAAGAGCGCGGCGCTTGCGGTCGGGTTCGAGCGGGCGGCAGGCGCGTTCGTCGTGACGATGGACGCCGACTTGCAGGACGACCCCGCCGAGATCCCGGCGCTGGTCGCGATGATGAACGAAGGCGGCTACGACCTCGTGAGCGGCTGGAAGCAGACGCGCCACGACCCGATGAGCAAGACGATCCCGTCGAAGTTCTTCAACGGCGCGACGCGGCTCATCTCCGGCATCCCGCTCCACGACTTCAACTGCGGCCTCAAGATCTACCGCCAGAACGTCGTCAAGGCCGTCCACGTCTACGGCGAGATGCACCGCTACGTGCCGCTTCTGGCCAAGTGGGAGGGCTACGGCCACATCGGCGAGAAGGCGGTGACGCACCACGCGCGCAAGCACGGCACGCTCGAAATTCGGCTTGGAGCGCTTCCTGCGCGGCTTCCTCGACCTCGTGACCGTCGGCTTCCTGACGCGCTTCATGGTGCGCCCGATGCACCTCTTCGGGATGCTCGGCACCCTCTCGTTCGCCTCGGGCTTCGTGATGGCCGCGTGGATCTCGTTCGACAAGGTCGTCTTCGGCCAGCCCATCGGCGACCGGCCCCTCCTGCTCTTCGCCGTGATGCTCGTCGTCGTCGGCGTGCAGATGTTCACGACCGGGCTGCTCGGCGAGACCATCATCCGCCCGGCGATGGAGACGACAAACCGCTACCAGGTGGCCGAGGAGTCGCGCGGTGGGCGGCTCGGGAGTGTCGATGCGCCGACGGAGACCTTTCACCCGACTGCGGCGGAGGTCCGCGTGCGCCCATGAGTACAGACCGAGTCCGCGCCCCCGGAGCGTCGGGAGGCTATGCCCTCCCGCCGTCGGTGGCCCTCACGGCCCAGCTGCGGGGCGAGATCGCCGACGAGGGCGTGCCGGTTGCGCTCGAAGCATCCTTGACCGGCCTGCGCGGCGTGCGGTTCATCGCGCTCGCCAAAAACAGCTCCGCGCCCCGGCTGCGCCTCTTCGACGACCGGATGGACGTGCGCGTCCTCTGGCGCCGCACGCGGGCCTACACGGACATCGAGCACGTCGAGTTGATCGCGCTGCGGCGCAAGACTGCCGGAAGCCCGCGCCGCGCCGTGCTGGAGTTCCGGTGGCGCGGCGGCCTGACGACGTTCGTGGCGAGCTTCGCGCATCCGGGCTGCGGGCGCGTCGTGCTCGCCTTCCTCGACCGCCACGGCGTACCCCTCGGCCCCGCCGCGCGCGCCCGCCTCGACACCGTCGCCCGAACCCGCCGCGCGCGTTGCCACGCCGGGCGGGGCGGTGAATTCGGGGGCGCTGGATTCGCCCGTGACGCTGCATCCGGGGCCGTGACGGACGGGACCGTCCGTGTGTCGCCGACCGCTGGTGGGGCGGGATCGTCCGGATGAACGGGACCGTCGGCGCGCCACCGAACGTCCGTGGGGGCGGGTCTGAGACCCGCCCCTACAACCCCCGCACGTCGCCCTCGCGCACCCCGCGCATGATCTCCCCGCACGTTCCCACCGTGCGTACCCGTCCGCCCTTCCATCTCCATCCTCCACCTCTCGTGCCCGATTCCACCCGCCCCCGCATCGTGATCGTCGGACCGGCGGCGCCGTTTCGTGGGGGCATCGCGCACTTCTCGAACCGGCTCGCGCAGGCGATGGGCGCGGCAGAGGTTGACGCGGGCGGCGCCGACGTGCACCTCGTCACCTTCACGCGGCAGTACCCGGAGCGCCTGTTTCCCGGCGAGACGCAGTTCGAGGAGACGCCGTGGGACCTCCCGCACCCGCCCGAGCGCCTGCTCGACTCCATCGGCCCGGCCTCGTGGCTCGCCACCGGGCGGCGCATCGCCGACCTCCGGCCCGACGCGGTCGTGATGGTCCACTGGCTGCCGTTCTTCGTGCCCGCCTACCTCGGCGTGCTCTGGGCGATGCGGCGCGCGCTGCGGAAGGCCGGGGCGCCGATGCCCGTCGTCAGCCTCTTCCTCCACAACCTGCGCCCGCACAAGCGCTTCCCGGCGACCGGCCCGCTCATGCGGATGCTCACGCGCGCCGCCGACCGCCACTTCACGCTCTCGGAGCACGTGACGAAGGAGCTTGTGGAGATGCGCCCGGACGCGGTCGTCCACGAGACCTTCCACCCGGTCTACGACATCTTCCATCCGGCCATCGACCCCGCCGAGGCGCGGGCCGAACTGGGGATTCCGGACGCGCGGACGCTGCTCTTCTTCGGCTACGTGCGTCCGTACAAGGGCCTCGACATCCTCCTCGACGCGATGCCGGAGATCCACCGCCGCACCGGCGCGCGTTTGATCGTGGCGGGCGAGTTCTACAACAACGAGGACGAGTTGAAGGCGCAGGCGGCCCGGCTCGGCCTCGATGGTGTGGATGGCGCGCCGCCCGTCGTGCGCTTCTTCTCGTCGTACATCCCCAACGAGACCGTCCACCTCTACTACAGCGCCGCCGACGGACTCGTGCAGCCGTACCGGCGGGCCACGCCGAGCGGCGTCGCCCTCACGTCGTTCTTCTTCGGCAAGCCGCTCGTGACGACCGACCTCGGCGTCTTCGCCGAGATCGTGCCCGACGGCGTCGCGGGCATCCTCGTGCCGCCCGAAGACCCCGCCGCCCTCGCCGACGGCGTCGCGCGGTTCTACGAGACAGGTCCGGACGTGCTCGCCGCAGGCGCCGCGCGCCCAGGCCGAGCGCTTTTCGTGGACGGCCCTCGTGGCGGGCCTGACGCCCTTCCTCGCCGGACGAACCGGCGGCGACGCGCGCGGCAATGCGCCCGGTCGAACACCAGCGCCGTGAACCCGCTTCGGACGCCGCCGCCGCGACACCACCGCCGCGCTCGTGGCCTGCCGAGACGTGCGGGTTCGCCTCGCCGCCCGGCACGCCGACCTGCCCGTACTGCGGCCTCGACTCCCACCTACCGCGCCCCCGTCAAGGAGCCGGTGACGTACGACCTCGTCGGGCCGTCCGGTGCTCTCAGCGCGGACGGCGATCGACGATCTCCGGAGGACTGCGCTCCATCGGCGCTCTTCATGCTCGTCGTGGGCGCGGGCAGCGGCGGAAGCAGCGTCCGTCCTCGTCGCGGCCCTTGCGCTACGTGATGCTGGCTGTCGGGCGGCTCGGGTGCGGAGATTGTGGCGCCGTCTACCGCCCGCGCCGCGCGACGACGGGCACGTTGCGCGAGGCCGAGGACACGCTCGACGCCGCCCTCACCGAAGCCGCCGAGCGCTGGGGCCGCCTCGACACGCTCCACCGCCACGCCCCGACCACCGGCCCGACCGATGCGACGCGCACGCTCGACACCGCCCGCCGCGTCCTCGCCGCCCGCCTCGACGCGCTCGAACGCGCCCGCTTCGACCTGCGCCTCGTGTGGTGGAAGAACCGCGTCGATCTCGCCCTCGCCCGCTCGTCGGCGGGGCTGGAGACGGCCAGCACCACCCTCGCCGATCTCACCGCCCTCCGCGACGAAGCCGCACGCGTGCTCGCCACTCTCGGCGCGGGCCACTTCGACGCCCGTCCGGATACCTATGCCGACGTACGACCGCGCCTCGACGCCGCCCGCGCGGCTCTCGACACCCTCGTGGCCCGCCTCTTCGACACCAGCGTCGCCGAAGCCGTCGCTGGCATCGCCGCGCCGCTCGACGGCGTCTCGGTCGTCCGCGCCGATGTCGAGGCCGCCCTCGACGGCCTCGCCGCGATCACCGCCGCCGCACCCGCCGCCGCCCGCGCCGCCGACCTGACGCGCGAGTCCGCCCGCCTCTCCCTCGAAGCCGACGACTTGGGCGGCGCGCCGGATGCGGCGGGGACCGGGATGCCGAGGCGGGTGGGCAATGGATGATCGTGTATTGGGGATGGGGTATTGGGGGATTGGTTTGTGGTTGGTCGTTCGTGGATGGGAATGTGGCCTCGTAGGGGCGGGTCTCGACCCGCCCCCCACCGCACTCGGCACCGACCACCGCCCCCACCATCCCCCGCCCGCGCCGCCGTCCCATCGTCCGCCGTCCGTCGTCCGTCGTCCCTCCCGTCCATCGATCCGCCGTCCCGTCCGCCCAAACCTGTCAGGTGCGGGGACCTGACAGGTTGCCCGCCCGCCGTAGTTTGCGGCTTTCCCATCCACGTTTTGGCACGTTATCTCATCACCGGCGGCGCCGGATTCGTCGGGCGGCACGTCACGCGGCGGCTGCTCGAACGCGGCGACACGGTCGTCGTCGTCGATCCCATCGCCCCGCTCACGGGCGGCATCGCGCCCGCCGACGGCTGGCCGCTCTTCGACCCGCGCGACTTCGACACCTTCTCGTTCTTCGACGAAGACTGCCGCGCCTACTTCCGCGCGCACCCGCACGAGCAGTTCGACGCCGCCTTCCACCTCGCCGCCATCGTCGGTGGGCGCCTCGTCATCGAGCAGAACCCGCTCGCCGTCGCCGACGACCTCTCCATCGACGCGCACTACTGGGAGTGGGCCAAAACCGCGCAGCCCGGCAAGAACGTCATCTTCTCGTCGAGCGCCGCCTACCCGGTCTCGCTCCAGCGCCCCGACGGCTACCGGTTGCTCGTGGAGGACGACATCCGCTTCGACGGGTCGGACCTCGGGATGCCGGACCTGTCGTACGGATGGTCGAAGCTGACCGTCGAGTTCCTCGCGCGCCTCGCCTACGAGCGCCACGGCCTGCCGTCGGTGTGCTACCGCCCGTTCTCCGGCTACGGCGAGGACCAGGACGACACGTACCCGTTCCCGTCGATCTGCAAGCGCGCGCATCGCCAACAAGGGCGCCGACGCGCTCACCGTCTGGGGCTCCGGGCGCCAGATGCGCGACTTCATCCACATCGAGGACTGCGTGACGCGGCGTGCTCGCCACGATGGACTCTGTGGACGACGGCGACGGCCTTCAACCTCTCGACCGGCCGCCTGACGAGCTTCATCGAGTTCGCCGGCATCGCCGCCCGCGCCGTCGGCTACGACCCCGCGATCACCGGCACGTCCGACAAGCCCGAGGGCGTCTTCGCTCGCGGCGGCGACACGGCGCGGCAGGCGGCGCACGGCTTCGTCGCCGAGCACGACGTTCGAGGACGGCGTCGCCCGCGCCATCGCCTACTTCGACGCGCAGGCATCGCGCGGGACGGGCACGACCGGGCGGGCCGATGATCGTCGTCCCGCTTCTTCCCGACATCGACCTGCGCGCCGTCGCCAGCGCCCTTGCCGAGCTCGACTTCGAGGTGATCTCCGTCGATGCCGACCCGCAGACCGACACGCGCCGCGTGACGCTCGCCGACGAGTACCGGATGACCTCGGTGACGATCGTCGAGGACGGCTACCTCGGCGTCACCTACGTCGCCGCCGGGGGCGACCAGGAGCACGACGTCGTCGAGGCCATCACCGCCATCGCCGCCCGTCCGCGCGACCTGCTCGACGCGGCCCGCGCGGGCCTCGACCCGCTCGACCGCGAGGCCCTCAAAACCCTCGTGCGCCTCGCCCTCGCCGCCAGCCCGTTCGACCCCGAGACGGTGCCCTTCGCCCGCGCCGCCGCCGCGCACTTCGACGGCCTTTCGGAGACCGGCGAGGAGCCGGTGCGCTTCACCCTCATCAGCGTCCTCTCGATCCTCGCCGCTCGCCCCGGCGGCCTCGGCCCCCTCCGCGTCACCCTCGACCGCCTCGCCGACACCGACGCCTCCGACATGGTGCGCGAGGAAGCGACCGTCCTCCGCGCCGCCCTCGACGGCGCCGCCGCAGGTCCGGAATCGGGCGATGCGATGGGCGGGATGTCGCTGAACTGACGCGGGGCGGCGTTCGTCCTGCCTGTCGGGCCATCGGGGGCGTAGAGACGCATCGGCGATGCGTCTCTACATCCAGCCCGGCGCGACCCTATCCACGTCACCTTTTACGATGCATTACGACCCCATCAAGGACCGGCTCGGCGGCTTCTTCAGCCAGCGGCCGCTGCTTCAGAAAGGCTTCTACCGCGGCCTCGACCTGTTCTTCCTGCGCGCGTGGCACGTCCACCGCGCGCTCGACGACCTCTTCCAGCGCCTCCCGCAGGACCGCGAGATCCGTGTCCTCGACGCCGGAACGGGCTTCGCGCAGTACGCCGACTACATCGCCCGGACGCAGCCGCGCGCCCGCATCCTCGCCGTCGATGTCAAGGACGACTACCTCGACAACGCCCGCCGCTACTTCGCCACGACGGCCTACGCCGACCGCGTGACCTTCGCCGTCGAAGACCTCACCGACCTCCAGACCGACGGGCCGTTCGACCTCATTCTCTCCGTCGATGTGATGGAGCACATCGAGGACGACCGGGGCGTCTTCCGGCACTTCGCGCGCGTGCTCGCGCCCGGCGGCTTCGTCGTCGTCAACACGCCGAGCGATCAGGGCGGCTCCGACGTGCAGGGCGAGGGCGACGAGTCGTTCATCTCCGAGCACGTCCGCGACGGCTACAACCGCGACGACCTGATCTCCAAGCTCCACGAGGCGGGGCTCGGCGTCGAGGACGTGCGCTACACGTACGGGCGCTATGGGGGCGCGGCGTGGCGGTGGATGATCCAGCGCCCGATGAAGATGATGAACCGCTCGATGGCGTCGGCGGCGATTCTGCCGTTCTACTACGCGCCCGTGCTGCCCGTCGGCCTCGCCCTCCACGCGCTCGACGTGCGCACGCGCAACCCGACCGGCACCGGCCTGCTCGCCATCGCCCGAAAGCCGGTCGACTGACGGGACGGACAGCGAAAGCGGGGCGGAGATGCGCCCACGGGGGCACTCTCTCTCGCCCCGCCCGATGCGCCGCTTCGCCTTCGCCCTGTTCGTCCTTCTGCTCGCCGCGTCGAGTGTCGCCGTTGCGCCGTCCGTACACGCCCAGAGTGGCGTCCGGGCACTCTCGGGGCAGGTACTGCCGCGCTCGTCGTTGAATCGAGGGCGGGTTCGGCGACTGGACCGCGCCGCTGCGCCGCGTCGTCGGTGAGGCCGTCGGCACGGCGGCCGCGAGGGCCACCGCAGACACGTTCGTCGTGGCGCGGCTCACGCTCGTGCGGCTCATGTACAACGGGGAGGTGATGATGTGCCTGCCCCGCTTCGCCTCGTGCCGCCGCCCGGTCCCGTTCGTCGCCCTCGCGCGGGGGCTGCACGGGCGCTATGCCTTCCCGTTCGTGCCGATGGGCGAGTACCAGATGCGCGTCGAGGCCGAGGGCTGCGAGCCGGTCGAGCGGAACGTCGTCGTCCTGGACGACTCCGGATCCATCGAGCACGTCGCGCTCACCTGCACCTCCGACCGCTGACATGCGCGCCCGCTCCATCCTCCTCGCCACGTCTGTGCTCGCCGCCCTCCTCGCCACGTCAGGGCGCGCCGCCGCGCAGACGCCCTACGGAACGCTCCGCGGAACGGTCATTCCTGCGTCCGTCCGCCCCGCCGACTTCCGAGGCGTCACCGAGTGGGGACCGGCGGCGGCGCGCCTGCCCGATACGGTCGTGGTGGCGCGCGTGACGCTGACGCCGCTGCACACGTACGGCTGCCGCGCCGGGCGGAGTGGCGCCTGCGCATCCGTCGCGCTGAGCGCCCGCGGACCCGTCGGGCGGTACGGCGCCGAACGCCTCTACATGGGGCGCTACCGGATGCGCGTCGACGCTCCCGGGTGCGCCTCCACCGAGCGCGACATCCTCGTCCGGCAGCACACGGAGGCAGTCGTCGACGTTCCCCTTGACTGCGCGACCGCTGGCGAGCGCCTGTGAGGGTCTTGGCGTGACGTGTCTGTCTGCGGTTGCCCGGCGGTTACGCGCGCAGGCGGTCGCCGGGCAGCGGTCCGGTGGTGGCGGGCGCCTCGGGCAGGGCGTCGAGGTCGAGCGCCGGGCGCGCGGCGGTGGGGAGGGAGGCCGGGGCGGCGGAGTCCGTCCGGGCGGCAAAGGCGGCGAGGGAGACATCGGCGAGGTGACCGGCGAGCGCGTCGAGGTCGTCGTGTTTGCGGCGGCGCCAGCGCACGTCGAAGGCGTAGGTGGCCACACCGATGGCAACGGCCATGAGGGCGATCATCGCCGCGATCCAGACGCCGTCGAGCCCCAGAATTGCAGAGGTAACCAGGCCGGCGAGCACGCCGAAGCTGAGCCCGACGACGCTGCCGTCGGTCACCTCGTTGCCCAGCCCGACGCGCTGCGAGAGGCGCAGGCGCGTGCGGTCGCCCCGGTCGCTCGCCATGACCCGCGTCTCGACGCCGAGCCCGTCGGTGTGCACCCATTCGCGGTTGCGCCCGACCTGCTCCACGCGTCCGGCCACGCCGTTCACGGGCAGGAAGGCCGCTGCGCCGCTCTTTCCAAAGCGGTTCTGAAGGTCAGAGACGAGGTCGTCCCACGCGTCGTCGGTGAGGCCACCGGGCAGCCAGCGCTCGACGAACAGGTGCGAGGTCGACCGGCTCCGGCGCTCGACCGCGCCTCCGGCGGCATCGACCTCGGCGGCGGCGGCGCGCAGGTGGGCGGCGTCGAGGCCTGTTTCAGCGGCGATGCGTTCGAGATCGTCGAGCGTCAGCCCGACCTCGGGCGCTGCCGCGCGTGGCCTTCGCCTGCCGCTCGGCAGCGCGTTCGAGGATCTGGGAGATCCTGCTCGGAGTAGACTCGCATCGGGAAACAGGACGTGGAGGTGAGAAAAAGGCCCGCAGGGACATGCCCGCACGTCCCGTCGCCGCCCCGCGCACCGTTTCGACCCCGTTCGACAGGTCAGGGAAGGTACCAGAGACCGCCCCGTCGATACGTTCGGAGCAGGCGCCGGGGCGGCCGCGTCAGATCTCGCCGCGGGCCTTGGCGGCAAGATACCGGTTGACGGCGTCGGCGGTGACGCGCGACGGGTGGGTGAGGAGCACGCCGATGCCGAGCCGCTCCAACTCGCGCGCGACCTCGCGCTTCTCGGCATCGAGGCCCTCGGCGACGGCCTTGACGTAGACGTCGGAGACGCGCGCGGCGGGGCGGTCGAGGACGGCGTCGAGGCCCGTGTTCTCGAACAGGACGACGAGCAGCCGGTGCTGCCGCGCGAGCCGCCGCAGGTACGGAAGCTGCCGCCGCAGCCCGACGCGCGTGTCGGCGTTGGTGAAGAGGACGACCAAGCCGCGCTGCCGCATCGCGCGGGGCGCCGCCGCGAGCACCGCCTCGAACGACGGATCGCCGAAGCTCGTCTCGAGCCGGTAGAGCGCCTCCAGCAAGCGCGCGAGCTGGCCGGCCTGCCGCTCGGCGGGCACGACGGTCGAGACGGACGTGTCGAAGGCCACCAGCCCCGCGCGGTCGCCGCGCCCGAGGGCGACGCTCAGGAGCACGAGACCGGCGTTGATGGCGTGGTCGAGGAGCGTCAGCCCCTCGAACGGCGAGCGCATCGCGCGGCCCATGTCGAGGAGGACGTAGACGGGCTGCGCGCGCTCGTCGGTGTACTGGTTGACCGCGAGCGCGCCGCCGCGCCGCGCCGTCGCCTTCCAGTTGACCGCCCGGCGGTCGTCGCCGGAGACGTAGGGCCGCACCTGATCGACATCGCTGGAGAGCCCGAGGCGCCGCAGCCGCGTCTGCCCGGCCTCGGTCAGGCGGTTCGTGGCGGCGAGAAGCGCGAACCGCCGCATCTGCACGACCGACGGGTAGACGACGGCCTCCTCGCCTTTCGCGGCGCGGAACCGCCGCAGCACGAGGCCGAGCGGCGAGGCGGCGTAGAGGTGGAGCGTGCCGAAGGCGTACGCCCCGCGCCGCGTCGGGCGGAGCGTGTAGGCGCGCTCGGCGTGTCCACGGGGCGCGAGGACGACGACCTCGCCGCGGTCGCGCGCCTGAAACTCGACCGGCCGCTCGTCGATCACGCGCGCGCGCACCGGGAAGCGGTACGTGCTCTCGATCCGCACGCCGACCGGGTTGTCCTCGCCGATCGACAGCGGGCGCGGCACCTCGCGCGCGCCGCGCAGCCCGCCCCGGGCGCCCCAGAGCAGCACGACATCGACGAGCGCGAGCACCGCGAGCAGCACCGTCCCCCACCGCGCGAGCGCGAACGCCACCGGCACGAACGCCCCGACGACGCACAGCGCCACGAGCACGGCCCCGGCCGCGAAAAACCGCTCCGGCAGGTAGAGATCGCGGACGGCGCGGAGCACGGGCACGGAAAGTTCAGGAGAGAATGGAGGTCAGGGCCGCGGCGGGGAGGCCGGTGGGGTGACGGGTGTGTGGGCAGGGTCGTTCGCGTCCGCCCCGAATCCTCCCGCCTGTCATTGCGAGGAGCGAAGCGACGTGGCAATCTGGTCCTCCGGAGCGCTGCGGTACGAGATTGCCGCGCTGCGCTCGCAATGACAGGGACACCGTCCACATCCGTCCCGACGCATCACCGCGGCACCTCCGTGTCCTCGACGATCCGCCGCAGCACCGACTCCACGCGCACGCCCTCGATCTCCTTCTCCGGCGTCAGCACGACGCGGTGGCGGAGGGCCGGGGCGACGACCGTGCGCACGTCGTCGGGCGTCGCGAAATCGCGTCCGTTCATGGCGGCGACGGCCTTGGCGCCGACGAGGAGCGCGAGCGAGGCGCGCGGGCTGGCGCCCATGTACAGCGCCGCGTGGCCGCGCGTGGCCCCGACGATCGAGGCGGCGTAGCGCAGCGTCCCGGTCTCGGCCCGCACCGCCCGCACCGCCGCCTGCGCCGCCCGCACCCGCCCGGCGTCGAGCACCTGCCGCACGCGCGATGTCGTCGAGGCGCCCGCCGTGCGCCTGCACGCGTTCGAGCAGCGTCACCTCCTCGTCGAGGCTCGGGTAGCCGACGCGGACCTTGAAGAGGAAGCGGTCGAGCTGCGCCTCCGGCAGGCGGTACGTGCCCTCGTGCTCGATCGGGTTCTGCGTGGCGAAGACGACGAACGGGTCGGCCATCGGGTACGTCACGCCGTCGAGCGTCACCTGCCGCTCCTCCATCACCTCGAAGAGCGCGGCCTGCGTCTTGGCGGGCGCGCGGTTGATCTCGTCGATGAGGATGGCGGCGGCGAAGATGGGGCCGCGGTGGAACTCGAACGTGCCGGTCGCCGGGCTGAAGACCGACGTTCCGAGCACGTCGGCGGGCATCATGTCGGGCGTGAACTGGATGCGGGAGTAGTCGAGGCCGGTCGCGCGGGCGAGCAGGCGGGCGGTGAGCGTCTTGGCGACGCCGGGCACGCCTTCGATGAGCACGTGCCCGCCCGCGAGAAGCGCCGCGATGAGCTCGTCGACGAGCGCGTGCTGCCCGACGATGAGCGCGCCGACTTCGTCGCGCAGCGCCTCGACCGCCGCCGCGACGCCGGAAAGATCTGTCTCGGGGCGAAAGTCGCCGGTCACGACGGCAGGCGCGCCGCC
Source organism: Rhodothermales bacterium (assembly GCA_963726715.1). Taxonomy (GTDB): domain Bacteria; phylum Bacteroidota; class Rhodothermia; order Rhodothermales; family BA12; genus CAVSDF01. The sequence continues at coordinate 91,499 of CAVSDF010000014.1, read as the reverse complement.
GCCAGAACCGCCGACGGTGGGCGATGGAGACGCGGCGGCGGACACGGACGGGAGCGCGTCCGGCGGCATCACGTCGGGCGGAGCGGGAGTGTCCGGTTCGGACGGGAGGAGCGGGTCGGGCATCGGGGCGGGGGAGCAGGGCGAAGAGAGCAGCGCGTCAGCGGCCGAGGGCGGCGTAGGCGCGGTCGAGGGCGCGGTCGAGGGCGAGAAGGTCGTGGTCGCCGGGGCCCGGCGACCGGGTGCGGCGCCGGGCCGAGCGGAGGTCGTCGGCGAGACGGTCGGCGTTCGGAGGCAGCGCGCCGACGGCGCGGCGGAGGGCGGTGAAGACGAGCGCGGCGACCTCGTCGCCGACGGCGCGGGCGAGGAGCGCTTCGGTCTCGTCGGAGAGGTCGGGGTTCGCGATGCCGACGCGGGCGCGGAGGGTGTCGAAGAACGCCGCCTGCCGCCGCGCCACGAGCGCCGCGCGGTCGCCGTGTTGCGCCTGCAACTGCCCGACCGACTCGGCGAAGGCCACGAGCGCGTTCGGCGGCGGCGTGACGACCGGCACCGCGCGCTGCCACCGCCGTCCCCGGAAGACGACGAACAGGAGGGTGCCGAGCAGCAGGAGCGTGTACGCCCATTTCAGCGGCGGCGTGGCGAAGACGAGGCCGAGCGGCGAGCGGCTCGTGCCGATCGGCGTGTGGTGCGCGTCCCAGAGAACGCGCCGCGCAGTCAGGTGCCCGAGCACGCCGCCGACGTACGCCGCCGCGTCGCCATCGCCCGTCAGCGCCGCGTTCGAGAACGCGCGGGGCGTCGACGAGAGCACGACGGCGCCGCGCCCGACGGCCACGCGCACGAGCGTCGGCGAGCCTTGCGCGTCGCGCCCGAGGCGGGCCGTACGGAGGGTGTCGAGGGAAGCCAGCACGTTCGAGCGGACGGCGATCGGGAATCGGTAGCCATCCTGGCGGTGCATCGCGGGCGCGTCGAGGCGCAGGAGGCTGTCGCCGCGACTCGTCGAACAGCGGCCGACGTCGTCGATGCTGCCGGCGTGCATGTCGTGTGGCGCGGTCGAGGCTGTCGGGGGCCGACGCGAGGACCTCGGAGAGATCGCCGTCGAACGTTTCGGCGGCGACGAAGACCGTTCCGCCGTGGCGCGCGAAGGCCATCAGGCGGCGCGTCTCGGCGGGGTCGGGGGCGAAGGTCTGGGTGAGGAAGACGTAGAGGACGCCGTCGGCGGCGGCGGTGGTGTCGGCGAGGCGCAGGTACGGCGTCTCGCGCGACGACCTCGACCGATGCGCCCGTCCACGCGCCAAACAGGCCATGCAGGACGGCGGCGCCGAGCGGCGCATCCGACGTCGGGCGGTAGTCGGGCGCCCACGAGCGCTCCTGCGGCGTGGCGACGAGCAGGCCGACGAGGAGGAGCGCGATGAGGCCGATCCACAGGGGAAAACGTTTCACGAATCCCCTCCGTCATCGGTCGCCAGAACCGGCGCTTCTGCCATGCGCGGTGCGGTCGCGCGCCCGTCGAGGGCGGCGTCGAGGCGGTCGAAGGTGGTTTCGACGCGGGCGAAGCGGTCGGCGTCGAGCGCGGCGGCGCCGTACCAGACCCAGGCGAAGGCGTCGGCGGCGTCGGCGAAGGCGCGGGCGAGCGGGCGCCCGGCGCCGCGGATTTCGCGGCGGTAGTCGCCGTCGGTCTTGTGCGCGTCGAGGCGGAGGACGCCCGCCGCGCCCAACCGGCGCAGGCTGACGAGGAAGCGCCAGCGCGTCGCCGCGCGCCACTGCCGCGGCGGCGCGGGCGTCGGCGAGGCGGGCGTCGAGGTCGTCGGCGCCGAGGGCGATGTCGGCAAGGAAGCCGCCGTAGGGCATCGCGGCCTCGCCGTCGCGGCGCCGGAAGATGCCGAGGTCGCCGCCGCGCGCGAGCCAGACGAGGAGCGCGAGCAGGGCAACGATGCCGGCGATGGCGAGCGTCGCTTGTCCGGGACGCGATGCGGCGCGCTCGAAGAGGGGGGCGAGGTAGGTCCGCTTGAACCAGTCCCAGAACCGGTCGAGCAGCGACGGCCCGGTCGCGCGGCCCGCGGTGTCGTAGCGGAAGTTCGGGTCGGCGCGGTAGCGCGCGAGCGCCGCCTCGGGCACGGCGCGCGGCGTCGCCTCGGGCGCGGGCAGCAGCGTCTGCGTGACGCCGTCGTCCTCATCCCACGACTCGTCGTCGTCGTGTACGGCATCGCCTCGCCAGCGGACGAATCGAGCGGGGCGGCGGTGTCTTCGCTGCGGGTCGTGTCCTGCTCCATCCACTTCGTCTCTGCCCACACCGCATCGCGCGTCACGGCGCCCGTCGCGGCGCTCGGAGGCCCGGCGGCGAGCAGCAGGACGGCGGCAGCGGCGAGGGCGGCAGCGGCGCGGCGCGGCAGGCGGAGAAGAAGCACGCGGGACACGGTCAGCGGTCGTCCGTCGCCGACCCGTCGAAGCCGCCGCCACGGAAGCCACGCGGCGCGGACGAATCGGCGGGCGGAGCCACGGGAGGTGAGGCGGCGGGCGCATCCGACGGCGGCGCGGTGGCCGTCGGCATGGCGCCGTCGCGGAAACCCGTGCCGCGAAAACCGGCGTCGGGCGTCGTCTCGGGCGCGGCGGGGTGGGCGGTGAAGATCGGGGCGGCGGGCGTGGCGGTGGCGGGCGGCGCGGGGCGCGCGGTGAAGGTCGGGTCTGGCTCGGGCGGGCGCGTCGGGGCGGCGAGCGCGGCGATGTCGGCGCCGAAGCCGGTCCCCGAGGCGCGCTCGACGAGCGTGTGGTACTGGAAGACGCTGGCGACGAACGGGATCGTGTAGGCGAGCACGAGAAGCGACGCGACGAGCGCCGTCAGCACCGTCATCGCGAGCGGCGGCTGCGTCATCCCGCCCGTCAGACCGCCCGCCATCATCTGTGGAATCGTCGTTGCCATCGTGAGCGCAAGCATGACGACGAAGAGCAGCAGCCACGAGAGAAAGATGACGGCGAAGCTCTGCCCCCACTCGGGCCGCACGAGCGCCTGCGCGCGCTTCCACGACGCCACGATGCCCAGCCCTTCCTCGGCCCGCACCACGAAGGCGACGCTGGACATGGGGAAGAGGTAGACCATGCCCGCGAGGTACGGCGAGCATGCCGAGGCACGGGATGATGTTGACGACGGCACCGAGCACGACGGCGGCGGTGGTGGCGAGGTAGAAGAGCAGGAGCGGCCCGACCATCCCCTGCGCCTCCGCCCACAGCCGCGACGGCGTGAGCGTGCCCGCCTCGCCGCGCCGGTAGCCGCGCACGTAGGCGAAGGTGAGCGCGAGCACGAGAAACGGCGCCACCATGCCGAGCACGAGCGCGAGCAGGTACGCCGGGCTGCCGAGGACGCGAAACACCGCGAACGGGTCGGTCGGCGTTCGCCGGGTTGGCCATCGCCGTGTACATCCGCGCCTGCACGACGCCTGCGGCGCCGTTGGCGAGGAGCGCGACCGGCCCGGCGATGACGAGGAGCGCGAGGCCGAGTTCGCGCCCGTTCTCGCGCAGGAAGCGGAACGTGACGTTGAGCGTGTCGCCGAAATCGCGGACGACGCGGAAGCGGATCGCGCCGCGGTCGTCGGCGGTGGCGGTTTCGGATGCGTAGACGGCGTGCGAGAGGTCGGAGTCCATCGAAAAGCAGGGAAGGGCAGGGCGGGCGATCTCAGGCGTCCAGGTGCGGACGGGCGGTGAGCGCGGCGCTGGCGACGGGCAGGGCGGCGTCCGAGCGTGCGGCGGCGGCGTCCTCGGCCGCGACGGCGCGCCCGACGCGGCGCGGCAGGACGACGCCGTAGCCGACGACGGCCGCGAGCGAGGCGCCGATGATGGCGAGCGCGAGCACGTCGGGCATGGCCGTGTGGCGCGTCACGAACCCTTCGAGGAGGGCGGCGACGAGGAAGACCGGCACGAGGCCCATCGCCATCGTCGCCCCGCGCCGGGCGCCGCGCTGGAAGGCCACGAGGCGCGGGTAGGTGCCGGGAAAGAGCAGCGCGTTGCCCATCGACAGTCCCGCGCCTCCGGCGGCGACGATGGCCGAGATCTCGAGCGTGCCGTGGATCCAGATCGTCCGCGCCGACTCCCAGAGCAGGCCCTCGCGGAAGAAGAATGCCTGGAAGGCGCCGAGCATCACGCCGTTGCGGAAGAGCGCGAGCAGCGTCCCGACCGAGAACCCCGGCACCGCCGCCGCTCCCGCCGACGGGCACGAAGCCGGTGAAGGCGAAGAACGAGACCATGACGTTGTTGAGCGCGATCATCGACGTCATGTCCATCTCGTTCGCCTGCTTGTAGACGGCCATCGGGTCGCCCGCGGCGATGTTGTCGAGCGTCATGTTGACGTATTCGTCGCCGAGGATGAGGCGCACGAAGGTGCCGTCGGTGAGCGCCGAGGCGGCGCCGAGCGCGACGCAGGCGGCGAAGAAGAGCGCGGCGATGGCGAGCGGTCGGCGGGCCTCGAAGAAGGCGAGCGGCACGTCGCGCGTCCAGAACCGCACGAGCCGCCCCGGCTCGACGCGCCGCGTCCGGTAGAGCCGCTGGTGGACGCGCCCGGCGAGGCCGTTCAGGTAGGCCGTCGTCGGCGAGGTCGGGTAGTAGGTGCGCGCGTACGCGAGGTCGTCGACGAGGCGGACGTAGCCGTCGGCGAGGGCGTCGGGGTCGACGGCTGCGTCGGCGTCGAGGCGCGCTTCGAAGGCGGACCACGCCTCGGCGTGCTGGCGGACGAAGACGGCTTCTCGCATCGGTCGGGACGAAGGGGAGGGCGGAACGTGGGTCTGCACGGCCGGTGACCGGTGCTCGCCCGGTTGCAATCTACACAGATGTCGTAACTTTTGGAGGTGCCCCCGGCAGCGCCTGCGGTCCTGCCCTGCGCCTCCTGCCGTCTCGCCGCGCGCTGAACCGAAGGTCCCCGAAGGGGAACGCGCTTCGCGGCGGTCCTTCCCCGCGAGCGGGAGAGGTGGCCGACAGGCCGGAGGGGGAACGCCGCACCGCCACTGCTTCCTCTCCGCATGGATACGCTCCGCATCTCGACCGCGCAGAACGTCGAGCTCTCGTTCGCCACGGCGGGCCTCGGCGAGCGCATCGTCGCGTGGATGATCGACATCGCAATCGTGACCGCGTACGTCTTCGCGGTCTTCGTCGCGCCCGACCTCGTCGGCCTGAACCTCGGCAGCACCGCATCGACGATCTTGATGCTGCCGGTGCTCTTCTACCACCTGCTCTTCGAGGTGCTCATGGGCGGGCAGACGCCCGGAAAGCGGATGCGCCGCCTGCGCGTCGCCCGCCTCGACGGCGCGCCGCCGACGTTCGTGCAGTACGCCCTCCGGTGGCTCCTCCGCTGGGTCGATGTGACGCTCTCGAGCGGCGGCGTGGCCGTCCTCGCCATCGCCTTCACGCGACACGGGCAGCGCCTCGGCGACCTCGCCGCAGGCACGACCGTGCTGCGCGCGCTCCCCGCCATCGACCTCGTCGACGTCCGCTACCCCGTCGTCCCCGACGGCTACCGCCCGCGCACACCCGCCGACCGCCTGAGCGACGCCGACATCCGCACGATCCGCGCGGTGCTGCTGCGCTTCCACGGCGACCCGCGCTCGGCCGCCGCGCGCGACCTCGTGAGCCGCGCCCACCAGGCCGTCGCCGCCCGCCTCGACCTGCCGCCGTCGTCGCTGCGGGCCGAAGACGTGCTCAACCGCGTCGTGACGGACTACACCGCCATCCACGACCGGTATGCGTGAGTTTGTGAGGGGTGGGATGGTGAGTTTCGTGAGTCGTGGGCCGTCGGTCGATTCACCGCTCACCCCCTCACCACCCCACAATCTCACCATCCCCCCAACGCCCCCCACGAAAAGCCCGTGCGCGTCGCGCCGCACATCCTGCGTCCCGTAGCTTCGTCTCCCGGCGACGCCCTCTGGCGCGCTGGCGATGGGATGTGCGCGGCGACAGTGCCGCGCCCCCGGCGCCTGCCTCCTCGACAAGGCACTGGCGCTCGTGGCGCCGGGCCTGCACTCCCCGCCTGCCGTGCAGACCAAGTACATCTTCGTGACCGGCGGCGTCACGTCCTCGCTCGGCAAGGGCATCGTCTGCGCGAGCCTCGGGCGGCTCCTCGAAGCGCGCGGCCTGCGCGTGACGATCCAGAAGTTCGACCCGTACCTCAACGTCGATCCGGGGACGATGAACCCGTACGAGCACGGCGAGGTCTACGTCACGCGACGACGGGGCGGAGACCGACCTCGACCTCGGCCACTACGAGCGCTTCCTCGGGCGCCCGACGAGCCAGGCCAACAACGTCACGACGGGCCGCGTCTACCTCGGCGTCATCCAGAAGGAACGCGCAGGCGACGTACCTCGGGCAAACCGTCCAGGTCGTCCCCCACGTCATCGACGAGATCAAGGCGTGGATGATGCGCCTCGGCGACGACCGGCGCCTTCGACGTCGTCATCACCGAGATCGGCGGCACCGTCGGCGACATCGAGGCCGAGCCGTTCCTCGAGGCCATCCGGCAGATGCGCTACGACCTCGGCAGCGCGAGCACGCTCAACATCCACCTCACGCTCGTCCCGTACCTGCAGGCGGCGGGCGAGCTCAAGACCAAGCCGACGCAGCACAGCGTCAAGCAGCTCCTCTCGTACGGCCTCCAGCCCGACGTGCTCGTCTGCCGCACCGAGCACCCGCTCGACGACGAGCTGCGCGGCAAGATCGCCCGCTTCACCAACGTCGAGACCCGCGCCGTCGTCGCCAGCCCCGACGCCGAGAGCATCTACGAGGTGCCGCTCCTGCTGAAAGAGCAGGGCCTCGACGACCTCGTGGTGGAGCGCCTCGGCCTCAAGGGCCTCGCCGCGCGCGAGCCGGACCTGAAGGCGTGGACGCGCTTCCTGCAGCAAGCTCAAGAACCCCAAGGCGACCGTCCCGATCGCGCTCGTCGGCAAGTACGTGGCGCATCAGGATGCCTACAAGTCGATCATCGAGTCGTTCGTCCTCGCGGGCGCCGCGGCAGGCGTGCACGTCGACATCCGCTCCGTCCTCTCCGACGACCTGACGCCCGAGAACGGCCGCGGCGCTCGCTCGACGGCGTGGCGGGCGTGCTCGTGGCGCCGGGCTTCGGCGAGCGCGGCATCGAGGGCAAGATCGCCGCCGTGCGCCACGTGCGCGAGAACGGCATCCCGTTCTTCGGCATCTGCCTCGGGATGCAGATGGCGGTGATCGAGTACGCGCGCCACGTCTGCGGCTGGCCGAGCGCGCACTCCGCCGAGTTCGACGCCGCGACGCCCGCACCCGGTCATCTCGATGATGGAGGAGCAGAAGGCGATCACCGACAAGGGCGGCACGATGCGGCTCGGCGCCTACCGCTGCGCTGTCGCAGCCGGGCTCGAAGGCGCGCGCGGCCTACGGCGACGACCGAGGTGACCGGAGCGCCACCGCCACCGCTACGAGGTCAACAACGCGCTCCGCTACAAGCTGCGCCGAGCACGGGATGCTCGTTCACCGGCATGAACCCCGACCGCGACCTCGTGGAGATCGTCGAGCTGCCCGACCACCCGTGGTTCGTCGGCGTGCAGTTCCACCCCGAGTACCGGCTCGACGCGTCGGCGCGCCGCACCCGCTCTTCCGCGCCTTCGTCGAGGCCGCCGCCGCCTACGCCCGCGACGAGGGCCTCGCCGCGAGCGCCAAACCCCCGCGCCGCGCCCGCGCGCCGCGCTTGGTGGCGGCGAAGGTGTGATGGAGCGTCGCCCCGGCCGTGCCTCCGCGTGATCCGTAGGGGCGGGTCGGCGACCCGCCCGGTTGCACCCCTGCAGCACGGACCGGCCTCCAGCCACGTGCCTCACACGACCTTGCGCACGACGGCGAGCACGCGCCCGACGACGAGGCAGGCGGGTTCGCCGGGGATGTACGTCTCCTCGGTGTAGCGGCGGTCGGCGGGGCGCAGATGCAGGCGCCCGTTGGCGAGGTGGTGGCGGCGCACGACGAGCTTCTCGCCGACGAGAAACAGCGCCATCTCGCCGCTCTTGATCGCGTCGGTCTCCTCGACGACGACGAGGTCGCCCTTGCGGACGCCATCGCCGTTCATGCCGTCGTCGCCCGCGCGGCCGACGAGGCAGGCGTCGGGGTCGGCGCGGCCGGTGAGCGAGGCGTCGGCGGCGAAGTAGCCGGACGGGCGGGTGCGCAGGCGATCCGGCTCGGCGCTCGACACGCGCCCGAGGATGGGGAGGAGCGGGGCGCCGGTCGTGCCGGCGAGCGGGTCGTCGTCGGCGAGCGAGAGGCCGCGTGCCACGTTCGGCGTGTGCGTCAGGTGGCCCTTGTCGACGAGGGCGCGGACGAGTTTGCTCACCGCGTTGGTCGAGCGGATGTCCATCGCGCTCCCGATCTCCGCGAGCGTCGGCGGCTTGCGGTGCTCGCGCACGTAGGCGCGGAAGAAGTCGAGGGCCAGGTCCTGGCGCTCGGTCAGCGGCGTGGCCATCGGGGCGGGGAAGCGGGCGACCGCGCGAAAACGTGGGACGAGAGACGGGCGACACGGGCGCCGGAAAGATAGGCGCGCCGGGTATGTGCGCCCGGTCAGAGGCGTGGTCGGAGCCACAGGTGAATAGATTTTCCGGGCACTCTCAGGATGGGGTATGGATTTTCACCCACGGGTGATTTCGGCGCGACCTGGCCCCTGTCGGGTATGTGCATATCCTTTGCGCATCGGATTTTGCCGGATCGGAATCGCGTTTTTGTGACCGTTTTGCTTGACTTGAAGGGTGTGGAGGGTACTTTCGGGCGTGGTGGGGGAAAGTGGGGAATCAGGGTGGGCCCACCCTGGAATTCGCCGCCGCCGCTCTGCCCCCTCTCGCATCCGACCGATGGTCTACTTCCGCAGCCAACAGGCGCACAGCATCGACAGCAAGGGCCGCGTGGCGATCCCGGCCAAGATGCGCGCGGCCCTCGGCGAGCAGAAGCACCTCGTCGTCTGCTACGGGATGGACAACTGCCTCTTCGTCTACCCGCTCGACACGTGGCAGGCGAAGGAGACGGCGCTCGTCAACAGCGTCAACCCGTTCAACGCGGCGCACCGCGAGGCCGTCCGCCGCGTGACGATGCAGACAGAGGACGTCGAGATCGACGCGCAGGGACGCATCACGCTCACCAAGGCGCTCCTCGAACACGGGCACCTCACCGCCTCGACGACCGCCCACATCCTCGGCTCCGGCGACCACATGGAAATCTGGGACCCCGCCGCCCTCGCCGCCCACCTCAACCGCCCCTCGGGCGAGTCCGAAGAACTCATCGAGCGCACGTTCGGAGGTGTCTGAGATGGAGACGTCGGACCCTGACCCGCGCGCGGCGCCTGCCGCCCGCCCCCACGACCTTCCGCACGCGCTGCCCCACGGCAGCGGCTACCACGTGCCCGTTCTTTGCATGGATGTGGTGACTGGCCTCGTCACCGACCGATCCGGCCTCTACGTCGACGCCACGCTCGGCGGCGGCGGCCACAGCGACGGCGCTCCTCGAGCGCGCTCGCGCCGGACGGCCGCGTGCGTCGGCATCGACCGCGACGCCGATGCCCTCGCCGAAGCCACCGCCCGCCTCGACGGGCGATGTGGCGAGCGGCGGTTCTCGCACGCGTCCGCGGCATCGTTCGGCGATCTCGCCAGCGTGCTCGGCGGCGCGGGCATCGACGCCATCGACGGATTGCTGCTCGACCTCGGCGTGTCGTCGCACCAGTTCGACGCGCGCCGAGCGCGGCTTCTCGCACCGCTTCGACGGCCCGCTCGACATGCGGATGGACCAGCGCGCAGGACGCAGCGCCGCCGACGCTCGTGAACACGTGGGAGGCCGCCGACCTCGTGCGCCTGCTCTAGCGCGACGGCGAGGAGCCGCGCGCGCGGCGCATCGCGGACGCCATCGTCGCGGCGCGGCCCATGGAGACGACGGCGCGCGCTCGCCGACGTCGTGCGCCGCGGCGGTGCCGCGCAAGGAAGAGGCCAAGAGCCGTCGCCCGCGTGTTTCCAGGCGCTCCGCATCGCCGTCAACGACGAGCTGGACGCGCTCGAAGCGGTCGCTCGCGGGCGCGGCGGCGCTCGTGCGCGCCGGGCGGGCGCGTGGCGGTGCTCTCGTACCACTCGCTCGAAGACCGCCGCGCGAAGCGCTACTTCCGCACGGGCAACTTCGACGCGGCAAGCCCGAGCGCGACCTCTACGGCAACGTCCTCGCGCCCTTTCGCGACGTCACGCGCCACTCGGTCGCCGCCGGGGCGGACGAAGTCGCCGCCAACCCCCGCGCCCGCAGCGCCCGCCTCCGCATCGCCGAGCGCGTCTGACGCCGCGCCCTCCACCCACCGCCTTCGTCCCCCGCGCCTTCCGCGCCTCGCTTCTTTCCACCCTGCCCATGCGTACTGACCCGGCTCCGACGGTCCGTCTCCGCCGCGCCTCCGAGCGCGCCGAGCCGACCCGCGCCCGTGCCGAGCGTCCGGCGCCTGCGCGTGCTACGCCGGCCCGTCCGGCGGCGCGCACGACGGCGGCGCCGCGCCACGCGCCCTCGTCGGCGCAGCGGACGTCGCGGAGCGGGCAGACCGGGCGGACGGCGAGCAGCCGGATGCTCGGGTGGAGCGACCTCGGCGGCGCGCCGTCGGCGCCGCGGGCCGGGCGGATCGAGCGGGTGCTCGCGCGGATGTCGTCGCGGCGCGTGCTCGCGCTGCTCATCGCCGGGGCGGCGCTCTTCACCGCGTACGAAGGGCACGTCTACGCGACGAGCGACGCCCTCGTGGCCGTGCAGGCCGCGCGCCACGAGAACGCCCGCCTCCACCTCAAGCTGAACCGCCTGCGCGGCGAGTTCGACGCCGCCACCTCGCCCGCCGTCGTCGTCGCCCGCGCCCGCGCGCTCGGCCTCTCGGAGGGCATCGGCTACGGCCCCGCCATCCACGTCGACGCCCGCTGAGGCGCGTCCGCCCTCTCTTCCCCACCCTGATTTCCCCGGTCGCCCGCGACCGCCGCCCGCTTCGATGTCCACGCCCCTCGAACAGATCCGCATCCGCCTCTACGGGGCGCTCGTGGTGCTGTGCCTGCTGCCGCTCGCGGTGGGGGCGCGGCTCGTGCAGCTGAGCGGGAGCGCGGGCGATGCCCTGCGGGCCGAGGGCGCGCGGCAGGCGTCGGCGTTCACCGAGCTTCCGGCGCTGCGCGGGCCGATCGTCGACGCCGACGGGCGCGTGCTCGCGACGACGACCGCGCGCTACGACCTCGCCCTCGACCCGCTGCAAGGCGGCTTCGACGCCCGCGCCGACGAGTTCTACGAGACCCTCGCCGACGTCACCGGGCGCCCGGCGCGCGAGTACCGCCGCCGCGTGCGGACGCGCGCGAGCCGCCGCTACGTCGTCCTCGCGCGCGGCCTCAGCGAGGTGCAGGCCGAGCGCATCGACAGCCTGCGCGTGCCGGGCGTGCTGCGCGACGCCCTCACCGAGCGCCGCTACACCTACGGCACCGCCCTCGCGCACGTGGTCGGCCACGTCGGGCGCGACGGGGCGGGCCTCGCGGGCCTCGAACTCCAGTACGACGCCTTCCTGCAGCGGCACGCCCGGACGCCGCGCCGTGCAGCGCGACCGCCGCGGCGCGCATCAAGGCGCTCGTGGGCGGGCGGACCGTCGAGCCGGAGCACGGGCAGTCGCTCGTGCTCACGCTCGACCTCATCCGGCAGACGATGCTGGAGGAGGAACTCGCCGCCGCCGCCGCCGTCGAACGGCGGGCGCTGGGCGACGGCGATCGCGATGGACCCGCGCACCGGCGCCGTCCTCGCCATGGCCGTCGTGCCCACCTACGACCCGAACCGCCCGGGCGCCTTCGACGAGCTCCACCGCCGCAACCACGGCGTCGAGCGACCAGATCGAACCCGGCTCGACCTTCAAGCTCGTCGCCGCCGCAGCAGCCGTCGAGGCGGGCGCCGTCGGCGAGCGGCAGTGGATCGAGACCGGCGCGGGCGTGGCGACCGCTCGGCGGGCGCACGATGCGCGACGACCACCCGCGGCGGCTCGGTGACCCTCGCCGACGTGATCGCCCAGTCGTCGAACATCGGCGCGGCGCAAGGTGGCGATGCTCGCCGGGCGGCAGCCGTTCTACACGATGGCGCGCGGGCTCGGCTTCGGCCAGCCGACGCTCATCGACCTGCCCGGCGAGGCGTCCGGGCGCCTCAAGCGCCTCTACCGCTGGAGCCGCTCGACGCTTCCGTCGATGGCGATCGGCTACGAGGTGTCGGTGACGCCGCTCCAGCTGCTCACCGCCTACTGCGCGCTCGCCAACGGCGGCCTCCTCGTGCGCCCGCTCGTCGTCGCCGAGCGGCGCGACGTGCAGGGGCGGATGCTCTGGACGCGGCGCCAGGACTCGGTGCGCCGCGCCTTCTCGCCCGCGACCGCCCGCCGCCTGATGCCCGACTTCGAGCGCCGTCGTGAGCGACGGCACCGGCAAGCAGGCGCGCCTCGACGGGCCTCCCCGTGGCGGGCAAGACCGGCACCGCGCGCAAGAACGACGGCGACGGCTATTCGGCGCTACCGGTCTTCGTTCGTCGGCTTCTTCCCCGCCGACGACCCGCAGGTGGCGCTCGTCATCGTCGTCGACGAGCCGCGGTCGGGCATCTACGGCGGCGAGATCGCCGCGCCGATCTTCCAGCGGATCGCCAGCCGGTGGGCGGCGACGCTTCCGCGCCTCACCGAGCGCCTCGCGCCGCCGACGCCGTTCCCGGTGCGCCGGTGCCGTCGACCGATGCCGCGCCTCGCAGGCCTTCCGGCGAGCGTCGCCGCGCAGCGCCTCCGCGCCCTCGGGCTGACCCCCGACGGCGTCGGTGCGAGCGCCCAGCCGGTCGTCTCGCAGACCCCGGCCGTCGGCGCCCGTGCGGCGCGCGGCTCGGCGGTCCATCTGGTGACGGGCCGCGCCGCTGCTGTTTCGGCGACGGCCACCCCTCCGGCCACCGCCCCTGCGCGGACGATGCCGGATGTGCGCGGTCTCTCGGCGCGGCAGGCGCGGACGTGGCTCGCCGGTCTCGGCGTCGAGGCGCGCGTGAGCGGCAGCGGTGTCGTCCGCCGCCAGACGCCTGGCGTCGGCGCCGCCCTCCCGCGCGTCGCCCGCCTGAGCGCGACGACGACGGCTCCCGAAGCGCCCGCGACGCCCGCCACGGTGGCGGCAACGGCCGCTGCCGCCTCCACATCGGCCCCGGCCGGAGGCACGCGATGACCCCGCATCCGCCCTTCGTCCTCGCCGACCTCGCGCGCCGCCTCGACGCTGCGGCCCTGGTCGTCCGCGCCGACCGCGCCGACGCGCACGCCGACGCGGGTGCCCAGATCACGCGCCTCACCGCCGACAGCCGCGAGGCCGGGCCGGGCGCGCTCTTCGTCGCCACGCGCGGCGCCGGGGCCGACGGCCACGCCTTCCTCGCCGCCGCCCTCGACGCGGGCGCGGCGGGCATCGTCTGCGAAACGCTGACGGACGAGATCGCCGCTGCCGCCGCATCGCGCGGGGCCGCCGTCCTCGTCGTCCGGTCGAGCCGCGAGGCGTACGCCGAAGCCGCCGCGATGGCGTGGGGCGACCCGTCGCGCGCGCTGACCATGGTCGGCGTGACGGGCACGAACGGCAAGACGACGACCGCCTTCCTGCTCCACCACCTCTTCGGCGCCCTCGGCGCGCGCGCGGGCATGATCGGCACCGTCGAGACGCGCATCGGCGATGTCAGCCGCCCGTCGACGCACACGACGCCCGACGCGCTCGCGCTCCACGGCGCTGCTGCGCGAGATGGTCGGCGCGGGCGTGACGCACGTGGCGATGGAGGTGTCGAGCCACGCGCTCGATCAGGCGCGCGTCCACGGCGTGCGCTTCGCCGCCGCCGCCTTCACCAACCTCACGCGCGACCACCTCGACTACCACCCGACGTTCGAGGACTACGCCGCCGCCAAGCGCCGCCTCTTCGACGGCCTCGACGCCCGGCGCCGCTCGCCGTCACCAACGCCGACGATCCGCACGGCGCCGCGATGGTCGCCGAGACCGATGCGCGCATCCGCACCTACGCCGTCGTCCTCGATGGCGCCACGGCGCCGCCCGCCGATCTGCGCGTCGATGTGCGCGAGAACGCCCTCACCGGCCTCGTGCATCGAGATGACCGGGATGGGACTCGTCGAGGCGCCTCGCCGCTACCGGCTCGTCGGGGCCTTCAACGCCGCCAACCTCGGCTGCGCCGCCGCCGTCGCCATCGGGCTGGGCTTCGACCCGGTCGCCGTTCTCGACGCCCTCGCCGCCGCGCCCCCCGTGCCCGGCCGCTTCGAGCAGTTCGTCGACGACGCTCGGGCGCGTCGTCGTCGTCGACTACGCGCACACGCCCGACGCGCTCGAGAACGCCCTCGCCGACCATGCGCGCGACGATGGCGAGCGGGTCGTCGCGGAAGGGGGGCTGCCTGTGGGTGGTCTTCGGCTGCGGCGGCGACCGCGACGCGGGCAAGCGCCCGCAGATGGCCGCCGCCGCCGAACGTCTCGCCGACCGCATCGTCCTCACCAGCGACAACCCGCGCACCGAAGACCCGGACGCCATCCTCGACGGCATCGCCGCGGGCCTGACCCGCGCGCCCGAGGCCCGCCTTCGCCGACCGCCTCGCCGCCATCGCCTACGTCGCCGCACGAGGCCGCCGCGGGCGACGCCGTGCTCATCGCGGGCAAGGGGCATGAGGCGTACCAGATCGTCGGGAGCGAGACGCGGCACTTCGACGACCGCGAGACCGCGCAGGCGCTCTTCGGCGCCGCCTGCGCCCGCGCCGTCGGGGGCGTTCGCCGCCTTCCCACTCACCGGGGCCTCGGCCCGCCGCGCCTGACGCCCCGATGCTCTACTGGCCCCTCCGCGAGATCAACGAGGCGTACGCGCCGCCCGGCTTCGACGTGTTCCGGTTCATCACCGTGCGCGCGAGCCTGGCCGCGCTCACGGCCCTGCTGATCGCCCTCTTCGCCAGGCAAGCGCGTCATCGTGTGGCTAAGCGCGCAGCAGCTCGGCGAGCGCGTGCGCGTCGGCGAGGATGCCGGCGTCGTCAACCACTCGCACAAGGCGGGCACGCCCGACCATGGGCGGCCTCATCCTGCTGCGGCGCGCTCCTCATCTCGGCGCTGCTGTGGAGCGATCTGTCGTCGTTCTACCCGTGGGTCGCCATCGTCGCGACGGCGTGGATGGGCGCCGTGGGCTTCGCCGACGACTACATCAAGACGGTCAAGAAGAACAAGGACGGCCTCGCGCCGCGCGTGAAGATTCGTCGCCCAGGTGGGCGTGCGGATTGTTCGTCGGCTGCATGCTCTACTTCAACCCGACGACGTGGGGCGTCCACACGCTCACGCACCTGCCGTTCTACAAGGGCAGCACGTTCGACTACTTCTTCGCTCCGCGAGTGGGCGGGCGGCCTCGACCTCGGCTGGCTCGTCTACATCCCCGTCGTCGTCTTCATCATGACGGCCATCACCAACGCCGTCAACCTCACCGACGGCCTCGACGGCCTCGCCGCGGGCGTGACGGCGTTCGTGGCGCTCGGGCTCATCGGCCTCTGCTACATCTCCGGCAACGCCATCGTCGCAGGCTTCCTCGGCGTGCAGTTTCTGCCCGGCTCGGGCGAGCTGACGGTCTTCGCCGCCGCGCTCGCGATGGCGTGCTTCGGCTTTCTCTGGTACAACGGCTACCCGGCGAGCGTCTTCATGGGCGACACCGGCAGCCTCGCCCTCGGCGCCGCCGTGGCGACGCTCGCGCTCTGCGTGCGCAAGGAGCTGCTGCTGCCGGTGATGGGCCTCGTCTTCTTCGCCGAGACCGTCTCGGTGGTCGTGCAGACCGGCTACTTCAAGTACACGAAGCACAAATACGGCGTCGGGAAGCGCGTCTTCAAGATGGCGCCGCTCCACCACCACTACGAGGCGAAGGGCCTCCACGAGGCCAAGATCGCCACGCGCTTCTGGATCGTGACGGCCATCACGACCGTCGCCACGCTCCTCAGCCTGCGCATCCAGTAACGCGCGCCGCGTCCGCTTCCCCGCTCCGTCGTCCTCCCACCCGCTCCCCATGCCTGCTCCTGCCGACATCTCTGCCGCCGCCGTGCCTGCGCTTGCGGGCCGGGCCGTGACCGTCATCGGCGGGGCGCGGTCGGGGCTGGCGGTGGCGCGGCTGCTCGCCGGGCGTGGCGCGCGCGTGTTCCTGAGCGAGCGCGGCCCGGCCACCGACGGCCTCCCCGAGGCGCTCACGGCGGCAGGCGTCGCCTTCGAGTTCGGCGGCCACACCGCCCGCGCGCTCGACGCCGACCTCGCCGTCGTCTCACCCGGCGTGCCGTCGACGGCCCCGCCCGTCGCGCAGCTCGTGCGGCAGGGCGTGCCGGTCTACTCGGAGATCGAAGTCGCCGCGTGGTTCTGCGCCGCGCCCATCGTCGCCATCACCGGCACCAACGGCAAGACGACCACGACCAGCCTCGCCGCCTACCTCTTCCGCCGCGCGAGCGAATCGACGGGGGACGGCTACCGCCCGCGCCGCGTCGTCGTGGCGGGCAACATCGGCTACCCGTTCGCCGACTACGTCGCCGACCTGACCGCCGACGACCTCGTGGTGCTCGAAGTCTCGTCGTTCCAGCTCGACCACATCGACCGCTTCCGCCCGCGCGTCGGCGTGCTGCTCAACATCACGCCGGACCACCTCGACCGCTACGACGGCGACTTCCTCCACTACGCGGCTGCCAAGTTTCGCATCGCCGCCAACATGGGGCCGGGCGACGCGCTCGTCTTCAACGCCGACGACCCGATGGTCGCCGAATTCGCCGACGCCTCCGCCCGGCGCCGCGCCTTCACCGCCCTCGGCCTCTCGCTCGACGGCGAGGTGCCAGCGGGTGCCTTCGTCCGCGACGGCGCCCTCGTTCTCCGCCTTCCCTCTCAACCCGACGAGGTTCTCATGCCTGTAGCGGACCTGGCCCTGCGGGGCCGCCACAACCTCTACAACTCCCTCGCTGCCGCCGTCGCCGCGCGCGTGCTGGAGGTGCGCAGCGACGTCGTGCGCGAGAGCCTCGCCACGTTCGAAGGCGTGCCGCACCGGTTGGAATCGGTCCGCGAGTTCGAGGGCGTTCGCTACGTCAACGACTCCAAGGCGACGAACGTCAACGCCGTCTGGTACGCGCTCGAATCGTTCGAGCACGAGAAGGTGGTGCTCATCGCGGGCGGGCGCGACAAGGGCAACGACTACGCGACGCTGCGCCCGCTCGTGCGCGACAAGGCCCGCGCGGTCGTGGCGCTCGGCGAGTCGGCAGAGAAGGTGATGCGCGAACTCGGCGCGTCGGCCCCGGCGGCAGAGTCTGCCGGGTCGATGGAAGACGCCATCCGCCGCGCCCGCCGCCTCGCGCGCCCCGGCGACATCGTGCTCCTCTCGCCCGCGTGCGCCTCGTTCGACATGTTCGACAACTACGAGGACCGTGGGGACACGTTCAAGCGGCTCGTTCTGAACCTCTGATTCTTGGGATGGCGCGGGGCGATGGGGCGCCGCGCGGGCGGGTCGGGGACCCGCCCCTACACGATTCCTTTTCAACACCTCTGTTTCACACCTCTGTTCGCTTCGATGGCCTTTGCGTCTCCGCTTCGATCCCTGGCTCCCGCCGACCGCTACGTCGGGTGGGTGGTCGCCGCGCTTGCGGCGTTCGGGGTGGTCGTGGTGTTCAGCGCCATCGGGTACCTCGCCGAGACGAAGGCGGGCGGCGACGAGACGCGGCTGCTCGGGCTTCACCTGATGCGCCTCGCGCTCGGCCTCGGGCTGATGCTCGCGGTGAGCCGCGTCGACTACCGGAAGGCGGCGGGGCTGGCGCGTCCGGCGCTCGTCGGGCTGTGGGCGCTGCTCGCGCTGACCCCGCTCGTCGGCGTCGTCTCGGGCGGCGCGGCGCGGTGGCTGCGGGTGGGGGCGTTCGGGTTCCAGCCGTCGGAGCTGGCGCGCGTCGCGCTCCTCGTGTACCTCGCCGTGCTCCTCGCGCGCAAGCAGGCCGTCATCACCGATGGCAAGCAGGCGGCGATCCCGGTGTTCTTCTGGATTCTCGGGACGTGCGCGCTGATCGGGATGCAGAACCTGTCGGCGGCGCTCGTGCTGCTCGTCGTGTCGCTCGTCGTGTGCTTCGTCGGGCGGATCCGCGTGCTGCACATCGCGGCGCTCGTGCCCGTCGGCGCGGCGCTCGCGCTCCTGATGCTCGTCTTCTCGCCTGCGCGTGCGGCGCGCGTCGAGAGCTTCCTCGGCGTCAAGATCTTCGGCGCGACGAGCGAGGAGCAGGTCTTCAACCGGCAGGACGAGGGCTACCAGGCGCACCAGGCGGCGATCGCGTTCGCGCTCGGCGGCGTGACGGGGCAGGGGATGGGACGGAGCGTGCAGCGCGACTTCCTGCCCGCGCCCTTCAACGACTTCATCTTCGCCGTCATCGGCGAGGAGTACGGCCTCGTCGGCGGCTTCCTGGTCCTCGGCCTCTTCGCCGCCTTGCTGTTCCGCGGCTATCTGCGCATCGCGCGCCACGCGCCCGACCCGCTCGGCCTGTTTCTGGCGACGGGCCTCACGACAGCGCTCGCGCTCTACGGCTTCATCCACGCAGGCGTCGCCTCGGGCCTGCTGCCGGTGACGGGGCTGCCCCTCCCGTTCGTGAGCTACGGCGGCTCGTCGCTCGTCGCGTCGGGGCTGATGGCGGGCCTGCTGCTCTCGGTCTCGCGCCACTGCAACGCCGGTCCGGTGGAGGTGGCGTCATGAGCACGACCCTCCAGACCACTGTGTCGCTACAGACGCCTGCGCCGCTGCGCCTGCTCTTCGCCGCAGGTGGCACGGGCGGGCACGTCTACCCGGCCCTCGCCATCGCCGACGCCGTCCGCGCGCTCCGCCCCGACGCCGCGATCACGTTCGCGGGCACCGCCGGACGACTCGAAGCGACGGCGGTGCCCCTCGCGGGCTATGCGTTCGTGCCGGTGCGTGCCGCCGCCCTTCCGCGCACGGTCAGCGCCGCCGCCTTCCGCGCGCCGGTCACGCTCGCGCGCGGACTGTGGGAAGCGCTCGCCGTCGTCCGCGCGGCGCGTCCGCACGTGGCCGTCGGGACGGGCGGGTACGTCACCGCGCCGGTGCTCTCGGTGGCGCGGCTCGCGGGCGTGCCGGTCGTCGTGCAGGAGCAGAACGCGTTTGCGGGCGTCACCAACCGCATGCTCGGGCGCATCGCCGCCGAGGTCCACGTCGCCTTCGAGGAGGCCGTCGCCGCCTTCCCCACCGGGCGCGCCGTCGTGTCGGGCAACCCGGTTCGCGCGAGCGTGGCCGGGGGCGACCGCGCCGAAGCCCTCGCCGCGTTCGGCATTCCCGACGGCGTGCCGGTGCTCGTCGTCACCGGCGGATCGCTCGGGGCGCAGCGGCTCAACGAGGCGCTCCTCGTGCACCTGCCCGCGATGCTCGGCGAGACGGGCCACGCGCTCTGGATCACCGGCCCGCGCTACCACGCCCGCACCGCCGCCGCCCTCGGGGCGCTCGGCGCTGATCTGGCGTCGCGCATCCACGCGGTGCCCTACCTCGACCGGATGGAGCAGGCGTACGCCGTCGCCGACCTCTTCCTCTGCCGCGCGGGCGGCATCACGCTCGCCGAACTGGCGCTCACCGGCACGCCCGCCGTCCTCGTGCCCTCGCCGAACGTCGCCGAAGACCACCAGACGCACAACGCGCGCTCCGCCGAGCGCGCGGGCGCTGCGCTCCTCGTGCCCGAGGCGACCGTCGAGGCGACGCTCGCCGCCTGCCGTTCACGCGCTCCTCCACGACCCGGCCCGTCTCGCGGCGATGTCGGACGCCGCCCGCGCCCTCGCCCGGCCGACCGCCGCCGCCGACATTGCGCGGCGCGTCGTGGCCATCGCGGATGCGCGGGCGATGCGGGGATTGGGATCGGGGGTGCCGCCGGGGCGGGGCGGGGGGTAGCGTGGGCGGGTCCAGACCCGCCCCTACGGTTCATCGCCTCCGAACCCACACCCCCTCACCACCCCACCCCTCACCCACTCACCCTCCTCCGTCCATGCGTCGTCAACCGTCCTTCGGCCGCATCCGCCACGTCCACATGGTGGGCATCGGCGGCATCGGCATGAGCTCGATTGCCCAGGTGCTGCTGGCGCGTGGCTTCCACGTGTCCGGCTCCGACGCGCGGCGCAGCGAGGTCACCGAGGGCCTCGAAGCGCGCGGCGCGGTCGTCTACGAGGGCCACGACGCGGCGAACATCGAGGGCGCGGGCCTCGTCGTCTATTCGTCGGCGGTGAAGGTCGGCGAGAACGCGGAGACCCTCGAAGCGCAGCGCCTGCGCGTGCCGCTGATCGGGCGCCCGGTGATGCTCGCCGAACTGATGCGCTCGAAGACCGGCATCGGCATCGCGGGCACGCACGGCAAGACGACGACGACGAGCATGGTGGGCCTGGTGTGCGACGAGGCCGGGTTCGAGCCCGACGGTCATCGTCGGCGGCAAGGTGGCGGCCTTCGGGACGAACGCGATGACGGGCGAGGGCGACCTCATCGTCGTCGAGGCCGACGAGTACGACCGCACGTTCCTGCGCCTCACCCCGGTGCTCGCCGTCATCACCAACATCGAGGCCGACCACCTCGACATCTACCGCGACCTCGACGACATCCGCGACGCCTTCGCGCAGTTCGCCAACTCCGTCCCCTTCTTCGGCGCCGTCATCGCCTGCGTCGACGACGCCAACGTGCAGTCGCTCCTGCCGACCATCGAGCGGCGCGTCGTCACCTACGGCACGGCGCGGCAGGCCGACCTGCGCGCGGGCGCGATCCTCCACGACGGCCTCGCGACGACCTTCACCGTCTTCCTCGCCGGTGAGCCGCTCGGCGAGATCGCGCTCCTCGCGCCCGGCCTCCACAACGTCCGCAACGCCCTCGCCGCCGTCGCCGTCGGCCTCGAACTCGAGGTGCCCTTCGAAGACATCGCCGCCGCGCTCCGCCGCTTCACCGGCGTCGACCGCCGCTTCCAACTCATCGCCGAAGCGGGCGGCGTGACCGTCGTCGACGACTACGCGCACCACCCGACCGAAGTGCGCGCCGCCCTCGACGCCGCCGCGCTCGCCTTCCCCGGACGGCGCCTCGTGCTCGTCTTCCAGCCGCACCTCTACAGCCGCACGCGCGACCTGATGGAGGACTTCGCCTTCGCCTTCCTCGGCGCCGACACGCTCGTGCTCACCGGCATCTACCCGGCCCGCGAGCGCGCCGACGACTTCCCCGGCGTCACCGCCGACGCCCTCGCCGCCCTCACCCGCCGCTCGGGCCACCGCGACGTGCAGTTCGTCGACGACAAGACCGCCATCCCCGACGCCCTCGCCGCCTTCGTGCAGCCCGGCGATGTCGTGCTGACGATGGGCGCGGGCGACGTCTACCGCTACGGCAAGATCTTCGCCGACCGCATCGCAGCCGCCGCCACGAACCGCGACGCTGCGGAGGGGACGCCATGACCCGCCGCACCGTCCGCACGCTCTGGGGCGTCGGGGCGCTCGCGCTCCTCGCCGCCGTGCTCGCCTCGGCCCTCTGGCTCGACAGCCGCCGCCTCGTGCGCGTGGAGGTCGAGGGGGTGCGCCACGCCGCGCGCGGCGAAGTGGTGGCGCTCGCACGCGTCGAGGCCGGGCAGCGGCTCTACGACCTCGCGCCCGCGCTTCTGGAGGACCGCATCCGCCGCCATCCGTGGGTGGCGCGCGTCGAGGCGACGCGCTGGCCGACCGGCGTGCTGCACGTCGAGATCACCGAGCGCACACCCGTCGCCCTCGCCGTCGACGCCGACGGCGCGCCCGCTGCGTTCCTCGCCGCCGACGGGGCCGCGATGCCGCCGAGCGCGTCGGCGCTGGCGCTCGATCTGCCGCTCGTTCACGGGCGCGTGCTCCCCGTCAACCGCGCGCGGCCTGTCGAGAGCGCCGCGCTCCGCGCCTTCCTCGCCGCCCTCCCCGGCCTCTCGGCGGATGCCGACGCCCTCGTCTCCGACGTGCGGCTCACGCCCGGCGGCGAGATCGTCCTCACGACCGCCCCGACGGCGACCGGCACCGCGCTCGACGTGCGCCTCGGGCGCGACGACATCGGCGGACGCCTCGAACGCCTCGCCGCCTTCTGGCAGCAGGCCGTCGCCACGCGGCCCGGCACGCGCTACGCCGTCGTCGACGTGCGCTACGCGGGCCTCGTCGTGACGCGCGAGGCCGCGCCCGGCGCCGCCTTCGCCGACAGCACCGCGCCCGCAAACCAGAGCGGCCCGATCGGCATCGACAGCAGCGCCGCGCGCCGCGCCACCGAACGAATCGGCGCCGACCGACGGGGCGCTGACCGAGTGCGCGCCGACCGCGCGTCTGCCGATTCGTCTGCGCGTGCTCGCCCGTCTTCCCCTTCCCGCGGCGCCGATTCCGGCGTCTGAGCGCGTCTGCGCCGCGTTACTCTTTATCCAAATCCAGCAAGTCCAATGAACGATCGGATCGTCGTCGGTGTCGATATCGGCACCACCAAAGTGTGCGCGCTCGTGGCGAGCGCGTCGGCGAGCGGGCGCGTGGACGTGCTCGGCGTCGGCGTGGCCGAGTCCGACGGGCTCACGCGCGGCGTCGTCACCAACATCGACCGGACGGTCGCGTCGGTGCAGAAGGCCGTGCGCGAGGCCGAGCGCATGGCGGGCGTCGAGGTGCGGCGCGTGATCGTCGGCATCGCGGGCGACCACATCCACAGCGACCAGAGCCGCGGCGTCATCACCATCTCCAACCGCAACCGCGAGATCACCGACGACGACGTCCGGCGCCTGCTCGAAGACACCAAGCAGGTCGCCATCCCGCCCGACCGCGAGATCCTGCACGTCATCCCGCAGGAGTTCATCGTCGATGGGCAGGACGGCATCGCCGACCCGGTCGGGATGTCGGGCGTGCGCTTGGAGGCGAGCGTGCACGTCGTGACGGGCCTCGTGAGCGCCGTCAAGAACATCTACCGGTGCATCGAGAAGGCCGGCTACGAAGTGGCCGACATCGTCCTCGAACCCCTCGCCTCGTCGTACGCGGTCCTGCACCCCGACGAGAAAGAGGTCGGCGTGGCCCTCGTCGACATCGGCGGCGGCACGACGGACATCGTCGTCTTCGAGGACCAGACGATCCGCCACACGAGTGTCATCGCCGTCGCCGGCAACCGCGTCACCGAAGACATCCGCAAGGGCCTCGGCGTCATGCGCGACCAGGCCGAGCGCCTCAAGCACCTCTTCGGCGCGGCGATGGTGGACATGGTGAGCGACGACATCATCACCATCCCCGGCATCGCCGGGCGCGACCAGAAGAACATCTCCCGCACCTCGCTCGCCCAGATCATCCAGCCGCGCATGGAGGAGATCCTCGAGATCGTCCACAACGAGATCAAGCGCGGCGGCTACGCGCGGCACCTCGCGGCAGGCGTCGTGCTCACGGGGGGCGGCTCGCTGATTCCCGGCACCGCCGAACTCGCCGCCGACATCCTCGGCATCGAAGCCCGCATCGGATCGCCGATGGGCCTCGGCGGCGGCCTCGTCGCCGAAGTGACCGACCCCAAGTTCGCCACCGCCGTCGGCCTCGTGCTCTACGGCCTGCGCCCGGAGGCCATCGGCGGCGCGCCACTCGGCGGCGACATGGGCCAGCGCCTCGCCAGCCCCGGCGACACCGACGCCGAGCCGCTCCCCGAGAGCATCGACGCCGAGGCACCGCTCTTCTCGCGCATCGCCACGCGCATGCGCGGCTGGTTCGACCAGCTCTGACCACCTCTTCCGTGGCGCTCCGGCGCCGCTTCCATCACCACACGCACCACTGCACCGCGGTCCACCGGCCCGCTCAGCCACCGGCCCGCACAATTCAACTTCCAGGGGGAATACCACCATGACCAGCATCTCAGATCGCTTCACCTTCGACGACGGACCCGACGTGGCCGCCAAGATCGCCGTCATCGGCGTCGGCGGCGGCGGCGGCAACGCCGTCAACAACATGATCGCCAAGGACATCCAGGGCGTCTCGTTCGTCGTCGTCAACACCGACAACCAGGCGCTCGTGACGAGCAGCGCCGCCAAGCGCATCCAGGCCGGGCAGGCGCTCACGCGCGGCCTCGGCGCGGGCGCCCGCCCGCAGGTCGGCGCCGAAGCCGTCGAGGAGAGCCGGATGGAGATCGAGCAGGCGCTGCAAGGCCTCGACATGGTCTTCATCACCGCCGGAATGGGCGGCGGCACCGGCACGGGCGGCGCGCCCGTGGTGGCGCAGATCGCGCGGCGGCTCGGCATCCTCACCGTCGCCGTCGTCACGCGGCCCTTCAAGTTCGAAGGCTCGAAGCGGATGAAGGCGGCGATGGAGGGCATCGCGCTCCTCAAGGAGCACGTCGATACGATCGTGACGATCCCCAACCAGCGGCTGCTCGAACTCGAAAACGGCAGCCTCTCGATCCTCGACGCCTTCTCCCGCGCCGACGACGTGCTCTACGAAGCCACGCGCGGCATCTCGGACCTCATCACCCGCCACGGCCTCATCAACCTCGACTTCGCCGACGTCAAGACGACGATGAAGGACGGCGGGATGGCGCTCATGGGCTCGGCGGTGGCGACCGGCGAGAACCGCGCCGAGCGCGCGGCCATCGAGGCGATCACCAGCCCGCTCTTCGACGGCCTCTCGATCTCGGGCGCGCGCAACGTGCTCGTCAACATCACCGCAGGCCGGTCGATGGGCGTCGGCGAGGCGGCGGCGGCCACCGAGGCCATCGGGCGCGAGGCCGGCGAGGACGTCGAGGTCATCTTCGGCACGGTCATCGACGACGCGATGGGCGACGACCTGCGCGTGACGGTCATCGCGACCGGGTTCGAGACCGACTCATGGCGCGCGCGTGCATGCGATGCCGCCGTCGGTCGCGATGCCCTCCGTGCCCACGGGCGACGGCCACGGGCGCCCGCCCGTCTACCCCGCGCCGCCCGTGCGCGAGGTGCCGTCGGCGTACGAGGCCGACCTCGGCTTCGACCTCCCCGACCTCGCCCCGCCGCCCCCGCCGCGCCCCGCCGGTGGCCCCGCCGCCGGTCACGCCGACGGTGACGCCGATCGCGCGCCAGCCCTACCGCACGGTCGCCGCCGACGGTGCGCCGACGCGTCCGATGGGCGAGCGCCAGATCAAGGATCTCGACATCCCCGCCTTCGAGCGCCGCGCCCCCATCGACGGCGCCACCGCCGCCGCCGCCGCCTGCCGCCGCCGCTGCGGCCGCGCCGGGCACACCGTCGCGCCGCGGCACGGTGCGCTACAACCTCGACGGCACCCTCGCGCAGCCCGAGCGCACCGAGCGCCCCCCGCGCGACGGCCACACCTCGCCGTCGTTCCTGCGCCGCCAGATGGACTGACGCCCCCGCTTCCGGCCTCCCCGCAACGGGCGGCCGGGCAACCGCTCTGTCTCTCTCCTTGAGCACGGGAGGCCCGGTCTGAGCCGCCGGCGCACGCAGAGGCAGACGGGCGCGCATCGCGGAGGCGACGACCCCCCCGGCGTTTCCACGCGCCGCGCGCCACCCGCCGCGCTTCCGTCACCGGAGGCGCGGCGGTTTCGTTGGGGGACCGGCGATGGACGATTCGCAACGAACGAACGACGAGCCACCGCCCGCGCGATCCGACCGCGGCGTGCGTTTCTTGGGGCACTCCATCCCCCGTGCCTTGACCACCCTGACCTTCTGGGGCGCGGCGCAGACCGTGACCGGCTCCAAGCACCTCCTCGACCTCGGCAGCAAGCGCCGCGTGCTCCTCGACTGCGGCCTCTTCCAGGGACGCCGCGACGAGTCCGACCGCCTCAACCGCCGATTTCGGCTTCGACGCCGCCTCCATCGACGCCGTCGTGCTCTCGCACGCGCACATCGACCACGTCGGGCTGCTGCCGAAGCTCTGGCGGAGGGCTTCCGGGGCCGCGTCTACGCACGCCCGCCACGCGCGACCTCGCGGCGCTCATGCTCATGGACTCGGCGCACATCCAGGAGAAGGACACCGAGTTCGCCAACAAGCGCGCCGCCCGCCGCGGCGAGCCCGCTGCGCGAGCCGCTCTACGACGAGGCGGACGCCGAGGCGATGCTGCAGCGCTTCGTGCTCGGTCTCCTACGGCGAGCGCTTCGACGTCGATTCGACGGCCGTCGCCTGCACCTTCCGCGACGCCGGGCACATCCTCGGCTCGGCGACGGTCAACCTCGAGATTGCGCGAGGGCGGCGGAGCGTCCGGCTCGGCTTCACCGGCGACGTCGGCAACCCCGGCCGGCCCATCCTCCGCGACCCGGAGCCGATCGACGACTGCGACTACCTCATCTCCGAGTCCACGTACGGCGGCAAGACGCACGAGCCCGATCGCGCCCACCGAAGACCGCCTCGGCGACACTCGATCTCGCAGACCGCGCCGGCCGCGGCGGCAAGGTCATCATCCCGGCCTTCGCCGTCGGGCGGACGCAGGAGATCGTCTACGCGCTCGACCAGATGTGGAACGACGGGCACGCTGCCGCGCATCCCCGTCTACGTCGACAGCCCGCTCGCCGTCAACGCGACCGGCGTCTATCTCGCCCACCCCGAGTGCTTCGACGCCGAGCTGCGCGAGTACCTGCGCCACGACCCCGACCTGCTCGGCTTCGACAAGCTCACCTACGTGCGCGAGTGGCCGCCGACTCGAAGGCGCTCAACGCCCGACCGCGACCCGATGGTCATCATCTCCGCCTCGGGGATGGCCGAGGCCGGGCGCATCCTGCACCACCTGCGCAACAACATCTAGGACCCGCGCACGCCACCATCCTCATCGTCGGCTACTGCGCCGAGGGCACGCTCGGGCGCAAGATCGTCGAGCCGCAGCCGGTCGTGAACATCTTCGGCGAGCAGCACGGCCGCAACGCGCGCGTCGAGGTGATGAACAGCCTCTCCGCCCACGCCGACGGGCCGGGCGTCGTGCTCGTTCCTCTCCAAACTCGACGTGCCGCGCCTGCGCCAGACGTTCCTCGTCCACGGCGACCTGCCGCGCCAGACGGCCCTCAAGGAGAGCCTGACGGCGGCCGGATGGGGCGAGATCGTGATCCCGACGCGCGGCCAGACCGTGAACCTGGCATGAGCGCCTCCCCGACCGGCTCGCGCCGTCCGTCGCCGTCCTCGCGCCGCGCCGCCGAGCGCACCGGCAGCCGCCGGGGCAGCAGCGCCGGAGCGCCGCCGTGGCTCAAATGGGCGATCGCCGCGGTCGTCGTCGTCGGCCTCGTCGTCGCCGTGCGGTGGTGGACGCACCGCGGACCATCCGTGCCCGATGTGCCCGTGGCGGCCGAGGCGGGTGCGCCCGTCGTGCGGGCCGAGATCGTTGCCTCGATGCCGCACGACACGTCCGGGTTCACGCAGGGACTGTACGTCGAAACGACCGAGCCGCTGACGTTCATCGAAGGGACCGGCCTCGAAGGCCGCTCCGAGCTTCGGCGCGTCGATGCGGCGAGCGGGCGCATTTTGAAGCGCCAGAAGATCGCCGACACCGACTTCGGCGAGGGCCTCGCGCTCCTCGATGGCCGGATCTACCAGATCACGTGGCAGCAGCAGCACGCCTACGTCTACGACGCCGCCACGTGGGCACCGCTCGACACGCTCCGCTACACCGGCGAGGGCTGGGGCCTGACCACCGACGGCACCTCGCTGGTGATGAGCAACGGCTCTCCCGACCTCGTCTGGCGCAACCCGGCCACGTTCGCCGAGACGCGCCGCGTGCGGGTGATGGACGGCGCCAACGCGGTCGGCAACCTCAACGAACTCGAATGGATCGACGGCGAGGTCTGGGCCAACATCTGGGGCACCGACGTGATCGCCGTCATCGACCCGGCGAGCGGGAAGGTGCGCCGCTTCATCGACCTCGCGGTCCTGCGTCCGATCCAGGGCAATCCCCGCGCCGACGTCCTCAACGGCATCGCCTACGACCCGGCGACGAAGCGGCTCTTCGTGACGGGGAAGCTGTGGGGGTCGTTGTATGAGATCCGCGTGCCTCCCGCCGCGGCGGCGCCGTCCGCCTCGTCTCCCGCCGCGCCCGCACGCTGAGGCGCTCACCCCTGCGGACATCTCCAAACGACAGCGCCCGCCGCTCGGGGAAACCGAACGGCGGGCGCGTCTGCGGAGGGGGAGGGATTCGAACCCTCGGTACGTTTTGACACGTACGGAGCTTTAGCAAAGCCCTGGTTTCAGCCTCTCACCCACCCCTCCGGATGGCTCGGCGCGCGGGAGACCCCGACGCCGTGGCGGACGCGAAAGATACAGCATCCCCGATCCCGCCCGCAACCGTCTGCCCGTGGAGCCTGCCGCCGCGCCCCCGCCTCGAGCCCTTTGCGGCGCCGTCTTCGCCGCCTCTTCGGACGCGCATCGCCGGAGCCGCCGTTGCCATCGCCGTCGTAGCATCGGTGGTGGGCGGCGCGGCGCTCGGCCACGACATGGCCGGGCTGGGCGTGGCGGTCGCGGTGGGGATGGCGTGGGCGCTCTTCCGTCGTGGCGACGCACCCTCGGCGCTCGGGCGTCCGCGCGGTGGATGGCTGCGGATGCTCGGGCGCGGCGTGGCGTGGGGCGTCGGGTTGCAGGTCGTCTCGACGGTCGCCGTCGAACCCGCTCGCCGCCGCCCTCTTCGGCGCCCCGCCCGACCTGTCGGCCTTCGCCTACCTCCGCGGCGACGCCGGTGCGCTCGCCGCGATGCTCGGCGTGACGTGGGGACTGGTCGTGTGGATCGAGGAGGGCCTGTTCCGCGCCACCCTGATCCCCGCCATCGTCGCCGCGCTCGGCCTCGCGTCGGTGCCGGGCGCGTGCGACAGATCGCCGTGCGTCTCGTTGCTGCGCGCCCTCGCCATCGGCCTGGCCGCGGCCGGATTCGCGCTCGCGCACGTCTACCAGGGCGCGAGCGGCGTCGTGGCGACGGGCGTCGCGGGCGTGGCGCTCGGCGTCCTTTTCGCGCGCGAAGGTGGCCGCCTCTGGGCGCCGGTCGTGGCGCACGGCACCGCCAACACCCTCGCCCTCGTGGCCCTGTACGCGGGCTGGGGCGCGTGACGGCGTCACCGGAGCACGAGACGGCGGGTTTCGATGTGCGCCCCGGCGGTGACGCGGAGCATGACGAGGCCACGGGGCAGGGCGGAGGCGTCGAAGGCGAGCGTGCCGCTGTCGCCGTCGTGGAGGCGGGCGAGGTGGCGCCCGAGCACGTCGTAGGCGTCGACGGTGACGGGCTTGCCGGAGGGGGCGTCCACGTCCATCGTGACGGCGGCGGTGGCGGGGTTGGGCCACGGGGTGCCGATGCGGACGGCTCCGGCGCGGGTCGTTTCCTCGCCTGCGAGGACGGTGCCGACAGCGAAGTCGCGCGCCACCATCTTCCCGTCGATCTCGGCGACGGCCTTCCACACGCCAGATGCGGCGTTCGGGGGCAGATCGACGGTCACGTACCAGTAGGAGGTCGTATAAGTGGCGCGCATCACCTGCGTGTCGCTCCAGAACGTCGCGCCGGTGGGGTCGAGGATGCGGTAGGTGAGCACCTGGTCGGGCGCCTGATCGCGGAGGTAGACGGCCATCTTGAACGACTCGCCCGCCGCGAACGAGCGCTTTTCGCTGATCGTCTCCGTCTGCGGGCACGTCCGCACGAGCGGCGGGACGCTGTGCGTGCGCACGGCTGAGATGGCCGTCTCGCGCGGCGGCGGCTGCGCGATCCACCACGAGGTCTGCCCGTTGCGCCGGTTGCACGTCCCGCCGAAGGGGTCGATGAGGCCGCCGGACGCGTCGTAGACCTCGAAGTGGAGGTGCGGCCCGGTCGAGCGCCCCGAACTCCCGATCACGCCGAGCCGCTCGCCCGTCTCGACGCGCTGGCCCACGGCCTTTGCGGTCAGGCTGCCGGATTTGAGGTGTCCGTACCACGTCACCGCGCCATCGTCGTGGCGGAGGTAGACGGCGTTCCACTGCGCGCCGGTCACGGCGGCGCACTGCCGGTCGAAGTTGCCGTCGCGGGTGCCGATGATGACGCCCGGCGCGGCGGCGACGGCCACGACTTCGTTGGCGTCCATCCGGGCGAGTGGGAAGGGCCACGTGATGATGTCGGTGCCCTCGTGGCCGTCGTAGGATCGGTCGGTGCAGGTGTAGTCCTGGTCGGTGCCGGAGACGCCGTCGTGGTCGAAGAAGGCGCTGACGGGGAAGGTGGCGGTGCCGTCGAACGTCCCGGCGGGGGCGATGGGCCACGCGAACCGCGTCGCCGCGCCGCGCTTTCCAGCAGCGTCGGGGAGAGCGAGGCCGAGACGCACCTGCGCCGCGTCGAGGTCGACGCGGATGGCGGCGCGGTCGGCGCTGCTGATCTCGTCGGTGGGGACGGTGACCTCGCCTCCGCCGCGCTCCTGCGCGCGGGCGGGCGCGGCGGCGAGGCCGATCAGAAGGGCGGCGGCGGCAAATCGGGAGGGGCGCATCGCGGGGAGGATGGACAGGCGGCGAGAATACGCACGCAGGGGCGGACGACGGACGGTGGACGACGAACAGGCCACAGCAAACCGCAGGGCCGCACCGGCCCGCCATCCTGCAAACGCCGCGCGCCCCGCCGTCCACGAAGGACAGCGGGGCGCGGGACCACCGGAAGGAGGCGTCAGGCGTTGGCTTCGGCGAGGGCGTTGGCGCCCGAGACGATCTCGATCAGCTCGGTCGTGATCGCGGCCTGGCGGGCCTGGTTGTACGAGAGGCGGAGGGCCTTCAGCAGGTCGTCGGCGTTCGTCGTCGCGTTGTCCATCGCCATCATGCGCGCGCCCTGCTCGCTCGCGTTCGACTCCAGCAGGATGCGCCAGAGCTGCGAGGTCAGGTACTGCGGCACGAGCGCGTCGAGGATCGCATCGGGCGACGGCTCGAAGAGGTAGTCTGGCTCGGTGGGCGCCTTTCCGGTCGCCACGAGCGCCGTCGGCACCGCCGCCTCGTCGGCCTCCATCACCGGGGTGAGAAAGCGCTCGGCAGGGATCGGGAGGAGCGGCTCGGCGATGCGGTTCTGCGAGATCGTGTTCTTGAACTCGTTGTAGACGACGACGACCTCGTCCCAGCGCCCGTCGCGGAAACCGGCGACGGCCTCGTCGGCGACGGCGTCGGCGGTGGAGACGCTCAGGCGCCCGAAGACGCCGCGGTAGTCGCCGACGAGCGTCGCGCCACGCTTGGCGAAGTAGTCGTGGCCCTTGCGCCCGACGGCGATCATGTAGGTCGTGCCGGGCACGGTCGTCTCGCGGAGCGTCTGCTCCGCGGTCTTGATCGCGTTCGTGTTGAACGGCCCGGCGAGGCCACGGTCGGCGGTGACGACGATGACGAGGCGGTTCGTCACCTCGCGCCGCACGAAGAGCGGGTGCTTCGACGGATCGACGACGTCCTTGAGGTGGCCGATCACGTCGCGGATCTTGAAGGCGTAGGGGCGCGTCGCGAAGATGCGTTCCTGGGCGCGGCGCAGCTTGGCCGCCGCCACCATCTTCATCGCGCGCGTCACCTGCTGCGTGTTCTGCACCGACGCGATGCGGCTGCGAATGTCGCGGAGAGAGGCCATGGGTCAGGCGGAGAGAAGAAGTGCGTTGGCGATGCCTGCTGCGAGCGCGAGCGCGAAGACAGCCCACCAGCGGGGCGTGATGAGGGCGAAGCCGTCGAGCGCCGTCGTGTCCTCGCCTTTCGCGGCGCGCTCCTCGCGGTAGCCGGGCACCAGAAGAAGTGCGATCCCGAGGACGGCGAAGGCGGGGAGTGCGAGCGCCGCGAAAACCAGGAACGACCCGGTCTCTGCCGTTACCCGCCACTGATACACCGCGCCGACGAGGCCAACGAGCGCGATGAACACGCCCCCCATTCGCTGCCGCCCGCGCGGGACGAGCTTCGGGTCGAGGGGGGCGTCCGGCATCGTCAGGGGGTCAGGCGGTGTACTGCGCGGCGAGGCGCTTGGCCGTGTCGAGGAACGCGGCCGAGGCGGCGTCGCTGAGCGCGCCGGTGGCGCGGAGCGAAGCGAGGTGCTCGCCGTGCGTCGCGCGGAGCGTGTCGAGGTACTCGGCCTGGAACGCCTTGACCTTCTCGACGGGGATCGCATCCAGGACGCCGGTCGTGGCGGCGGTCAGGATCGCCACCTGCTCCTGCACGGGGAGGGGCTGGTACTGCGGCTGCTTGAGGATCTCGACGAGGCGGGCGCCGCGGGTGAGCTGGCGCTGCGTGGCCGGGTCGAGGTCGGAGCCGAACTTGGCGAACGCTTCGAGGGCGCGGTACTGCGCGAGGTCGAGGCGGAGCGTGCCCGCCACCTTCTTCATCGCCTTGACCTGCGCGTTGCCGCCGACGCGCGAGACCGAGATGCCGACGTTGATGGCCGGGCGCACGCCCGCGTTGAAGAGGTTCGACTCGAGGAAGATCTGGCCGTCGGTGATCGAGATGACGTTCGTCGGGATGTACGCCGACACGTCGCCCGCCTGCGTCTCGATGACCGGGAGCGCGGTGAGCGAGCCGCCGCCCTTGACGCGGCCCTTCAGGCTCTCCGGCAGGTCGTTCATCTCGCGGGCGACCGAGTCCGCGCCGATGATCTTGGCCGCGCGCTCGAGGAGGCGCGAGTGGAGGTAGAACACGTCGCCGGGGTACGCCTCGCGGCCCGGCGGGCGGCGCAGCAGGAGCGAGAGCTCGCGGTAGGCGACGGCCTGCTTCGAGAGGTCGTCGTAGATCACGAGCGCGTGGCGCCCGGTGTCGCGGAAGAACTCGCCGATGCACGCGCCCGCGAACGGGGCGATGTACTGGAGCGGCGCCGACGCCGACGCCGGGGCGTTCACGATGACCGTGTAGGCCATCGCCCCGGCCTCTTCGAGGGAGCGCTTGACCTGCGCCACCGTGCTGGCCTTCTGGCCGATGGCGACGTAGATGCAGAAGACCGGCTCGCCGTTCTCGTCCTCGTGCGTGCCCTTCTGGTTGATGATCGCGTCGAGAAGCACCGCCGTTTTGCCCGTCTGGCGGTCGCCGATGACGAGCTCGCGCTGGCCGCGCCCGATCGGGATCATCGCGTCGATGGAGACGAGGCCCGTCTGGAGCGGCTGGTTGACCGGCGAGCGGTAGATGACGCCCGGCGCCTTGCGTTCGAGCGGCATCTCCAGCAGCTCACCGCCGATGGGTCCCATCCCGTCGACCGGCACGCCGAGCGGGTCGACGACGCGCCCGAGCATCCCTTCGCCGACCGAGATCGAGGCGATGCGCGTGGTCCGGCGGGCCTGGTCGCCTTCCTTCACGTCCGAGCCGGCGCCGAAGAGCACGGCGCCGACGTTGTCCTCTTCGAGGTTGAGCACCATGCCGGTGACGCCCGAGTCCGGAAACTCGATCAGCTCGCCCGCCTGCACGTTCGCAAGGCCGTAGAGGCGCGCGATGCCGTCGCCGACTTGCAGGACGGTGCCGACTTCGTAGACGCTCGTCCCGGCATCGAAGCCGCCCAGCTCGCGCTTGAGCACGGAGGTGACTTCGTCGGGACGGATGGAGGTGGAGGCCATGGGGGCGGGGAATCGGGTGTGGAGCGGTGCCGGTGGCGCAGCGAGCGCGCGGCGCCCGTCGGGCGAAGATCAGAAAGGGGGAGAGACCGGCTCAGCCGGTACTCAGGTCGGCTCAGTTGGGCGACGGTGCGCTGTCGCCGGTGAGCAGGCGCTCGCGGAGCCGGGCGAGCTGCTGCCGCACGGAGCCGTCGTAGACGGTGTCGCCGATGCGAACCACGACGCCGCCGATCATGTCCGCGTCGACGGTCGTGCGCAGGCGGACGCGCTTGCCGGTGCGCGCTTCGAGGGCCTTCGTGAGCGCCGCCTCGTCGTCGGCGGACATCTCCGAGGGCACGCGCACGTCGGCTTCGACGATGCCGTTGCGTTCGTCGCGGAGGTTGCCGTACGCCTCGGCGACGCCGGGGACGATGCCTTCGCGTTCCTTGTCGAAGAGCAAATCGACGAACCGCGCGGTCGTGGCGCTCAGCTTCGGAAAGACGGCCTCGACGACGCGGCGCTTCGCCGCGCGCGAGACGACGGGGCTGGCGAGGGCGGCGGCGAGGTCGGGGCTTGCCGCGGTCACCTCGGCGATGTGCGCGAGGTCGGCATCGACGTCCGCGACGGTGCCGGTCGTCTCGGCCTCGGTGGCGAGCGCGAGCGCGTAGCGGCGGGCGACGGGAGAGGTCATCGGAGGGAAGGAAGGGCGTGCGGCGGGCAGAGCGGAGCGACGGGCGGGCCGCTCAGTTCTGCTGCGGGGCCGGGAGCGTGTCGAGGAAGTGGTCGACCATCTGGCGCTGCGCCGGGCCGTCGAGTTCCTTGCGGAGGATCTTCTCGGCGCCCGAGATGGCGAGCGACGCCACTTCGGCGCGAATCTGCTGGAGGGCAGCGGTTTTCTCGCGCTCGATCTCGGCGCGGCCCTGCTCGACGATGGCGGCGGCGTCGGTCTTGGCCTTCTCGAAGGCCTCGGCGCGGTAGCGGTCGGCAGCTTCGCGGGCCTCGGCCTGGACGCGGCGGGCGTCGGCGTCGGCGTCGCGGCGGGCCTGCTCGTTGTTGGCCTGCAGCTGCTTGGCCTCGGCGAGGGCGCGCTCGGCCTGCTGAATCGACGCGTCGATCGTCGACTCGCGCTCGGTGAGCGCCTTCGTGATCGGTCCCCACGCGTACTTGCTGAGGAGGAGGAAGAGGAGGCCGAAGACGACGAGCGTCCAGACGATCAGGCCCACGTTGGGCGAGAGCAGGCCAGCGGCGAGAACGGGCATGGGGGACGAACGGGTCGGGAAGAGAAGAGGCGCGCCGCGCGTGGCGGCACAGCAGAAGGTCGCGTGCGGCGAGAACCGGTGCCGGAGCGGCGGCGCGGCGCAGTGCGCGCGGCCGCCCCGGCAGCGGCGGGGCGAGAGCGGCGTCTCAGAGGAGAGACGACCCGCCGTCGCCCGCGCCGCCGCACGGACATTCCGGCCGGATCACTTGATCGCGAGCAGGATGCAGATCACGAGGCCGAACAGGGCGACGCCTTCGATGAGGGCCGCCGCGATGATCATCGAGGTGCGGATGTCGCCGGTGGCCTCGGGCTGGCGGGCCGAACCTTCCATCGCCGAAGCGGCGAGGCGGCCGATGCCGAGACCGGCGCCGAGCGCGACGAGACCGGCGCCGATGCCAGCGGAGAGGTAAGCAAGGGCAATGTTGTCCATGACGGGGAGAAGGAGAAGAGGGTGGTGGTGTCGTGGAAGTGATCCGGGCAGAGCGCCCGAGACCGCAAGGGGGAGAAGAGCCGCGCAGACCGCGCCGCTCACGCACGGCGGTTCAGATGGTCAGGGCCATCTGGCCGTCGCGATGGTCGATGTCGCCCGCCTCGTGGAGGTCGTGGCGCGCACCCGGTGCGTGGGTGTGCTCGTGGTCGTGATGGTCGTGCTCGGCAACGGCCATCCCGATGAAGATCGCTGAGAGCATCGTGAACACGTACGCCTGCAAGAACGCGACGAGCAGTTCGAGGCAGTAGATGAAGAGCGAGAAGGCGATGCTCACCGGCGCGACGCCGTAGCCCGCGCCTGCGCCGAAGAGCTTGCCGAAGGTGAAGATGAGGCCGATGAGACTCAGGATCACGAGGTGCCCCGCCGTCATGTTGGCGAAGAGGCGGATGGCGAGCGCGAAGGGCTTCGTGAACAGGCCCAGGATCTCGACCGGGATCAGGATCGGCTTGACGAACGTCGGCACGCCGGGGGGCCAGAAGACGTGCTTCCAGTGGTCCTTCGACGCGAAGATCTGCGTGATGAAGAACGTGAAGAGCGCGAGGACCGCCGTCACCGAGATGTTCGCCGTCGCCGTCGCGCTGAAGGGCACGAGGCCGAGCAGGTTGAGGACGAGGATGAAGAAGAAGGCGGTGAGCAGATACGGCACGAAGCGGTCGGCCTTGGAGCCGATGTTCGGGCGGGCGATCTCGTCGCGCACGAACAGCACGAGCGTCTCGAAGGCGTTCTGCCCGCGCCCGCGCGGCGCCGTCCGCGCGCCGATGCCGCGCTTGTACTTGCCCGCCATCCGGAGCGCCATCACGAGCAGGATGAGCGAGCCGAGCACCATGAAGAACAGGTGCCGCGTGACGGAG
Source organism: Rhodothermales bacterium (assembly GCA_963726715.1). Taxonomy (GTDB): domain Bacteria; phylum Bacteroidota; class Rhodothermia; order Rhodothermales; family BA12; genus CAVSDF01. The sequence continues at coordinate 55,477 of CAVSDF010000014.1, read as the reverse complement.
AAGTCGATCACCATCGACCCCTCGGCGGGCACGATGTGCGCGTCGAGGTGGGCGCCGCTCTCGATGAGCGCCTCGACGGGCGTGCCCGCGCCTGCTGCGGGCGTTGCCTCGGTGCCGCGAATCTCTTCGTGGAGGACGTTCTCGATCTCCTCACCGGTCGCATGCGCCGTCTCGCCGTGGAGTTCGGCCTGTCCACCTTCCGCGTGCTCGGGCTCGGCGACGTAGCGGCCCGAGCGCAGCGCGTTCGCGGTCGAAGCGAAGGCGTCGAAGCCGAGGCCGCCGTCGGCGCGGCGCACGAGGAAGAGGCGCGGCAGTTCGAGCTTGTAGAGCGGCGCGCCGTCGAGGTAGTAGCCGTCGGACGAGTGGTGGACGGGGTCGAGGTCTTCGCCTTCGCCCGAGGCGCGCGCGGCGGCGGGCAGCGCGAGGCTCACGAGGAGCAGGGCGGCACGGCAGGCAAGAAGGCGCATCAGGAAGCGGAGGGAGTGCGAGGCGGCGGGGCCGTCGGTGTCGGGTCGTGCGTCGCCGTCGGGGCCGAGGGGCGTGCCCGCGCGAAGCGGACGATGTCGGCGGTGAGGCCGAGTGCGAAGACGGCGAAGAAGCTGAAAACGAAGGGAGCCGGGTCGGCGCTCGTGCCCGCGAGCACGAGGGTCACGGCGGCGAGAGCGAGCATCAGGCGCGAGACGACACCGAAGAGTTCGACCTGGATGCCCCGACGGGGCGGGACGCGCCGGGCGATCGCGTGGGTGAGGCCGCCGAGGCCGATGTAGACGGCTCCGAAGGCGACTCCGAGTGCGGCGCTCAGGGCCAGCCCCATACGGCAGTGCGGGATAGAACGGGCTGCACCGGGTCGGTGGCAGCGCAGAAAGGTACCGCCGGGTGCCCTTCCACGACGGCCCAGACGGGGTGAAAACGAAGCGAAGCGCCCCTGCAGGGCCGATTTGACTCCGTTCAGCCCTCCTCTGGCTCTCCTTTCACAGGCCCATCGACACCGCTTCGCGCGTCCTTCGCCGCCGCCGCCGCATCGCCTCCCGCCGCACCCTTCGGATGCCGCCGCCGCGACGCCGCGTTCGACTCGACGACGATGCGGTACAGGGTCGCACCGATGGCGACGAACGACAGCCCCATCCCGGCCAGCAGCGCCCACGGCGTCCAGCCGAAGTGCCGGTCGAGCCACAGCCCACCGCCGCCGAAGACCACCATCGCCCCCAGAATCTGCCACGCAAGGCCCAGATACGGGCTCGACTCGCGCATCCCGCGCTGCCAGGGAGAGGGCGTCGGTGCAGGCATGGAAACGAGGGATCGGAGGATGGAGGGCAGTCGAACGCTCGAGGTGGGGCTGGTCGTCATTGCGAGGCGCGACGCGGCGTGGCAGTCCGGCCTGTCTGTGAGTGACTCGGCAGAGTGCCGGACGACGAGATTGCCACGCGGCGCTCGCAAGGACAGGGCCGGTTTGGAGCGCTCGGGTATAGGACTGAACAGCCCTGAACGCGCGAGGTGGAGCTTGAAGCCCAGCCCTCACCGCGGCGAGACGAGGCGCCGGAGGTCGAGCGGCACGCCGTCGCGCCAGAGTTCGACGTGCAGGTGCGGGCCGGACGTGAGCGCGCCCGTGTTGCCGCTTCGCGCGACGACCTGCCCGGCACGGACCGAGTCGCCCGTGGCCACGAGCAGACGCGCGTTGTGCTTGTAGACCGAGACCCGTCCGCCCGCGTGCGCCACGACGAGCGTCTCACCGCCTGCGCGGGCATCGTCGGCGAGCACGACGCGCCCGTCGGCGACGGCGTGCACCGCCGTGCCCTCGGCGAGTGGCACATCGACGCCGTAGTGGCCGATCGACGGGACGATCCCGCGTGAGACGAAGCCCTGCACCGGTGGCACGAGAGAGTCCACATCGAAGGAGTCGGCAGAGGTGCGCGCCCCCCCGACGGCAGCGTTCCCCGGTGCGATATCGCGCTGCAGGGTGCGGAGCGAGTCGCGGGCGGCGTCGGCAGAGCGCTCGGCGGTGGCGGCGCGGTCGAGGCTGCCCGCGAGCGAGGCAAGCACGAGCACCCCGCCGACGGCCACGGCGCCGACGAGCAGCCGGGCGGGGGCGCGGATGTCGGGTGGCGGGGGCACGAGGCGGGGGGTGGGTGTGAGCGGACGGGGAAAGGCATGTGAAGCATCGGTGCGACCCTTGTCCTGCGCGGCGCGTCTGCGTAGACTGCCAAGCTAACTGCACCCATACCCGATCTCCACGATGCCGCAGCACAAGTCCGCCGAGAAGCGCGTTCGCCAGGCCGAAAAGCGCCGCACGCGCAACCGTCTCCACCGCAGCCGGATGCGCACGATGATCAAGAAGCTCCACGCCGAGCAGGACCCGACGCAGGCGACCGCGCAGCTCGGGGAGGTCAAGGCCTACCTCGACCGCCTCGCCGCCAAGGGGATCATCCACAAGAACAAGGCCGCCAACCAGAAGAGCGCCCTCGACCTCCGCGCCAACGCCGCCTGAGCGGCGAGTGGTGACGCATCCGCAACGCCAACGGCGTCGAACAGGCTGCATCCTCAACGGGTGCAGCCTGCTTGCGTTCATGCGGCCGCCGAAGTGGCAGTAGGACGTGATAAGCCGGTGAAGCAGAACACCACAAAAGGAGAAGATGGAGGGACGAAGAACAGGCGACAAGTGTCGTCTTTGAATGGACTTGAGATGCCGGGTCGGTGTAACGGCATCGTGAAGTGCGTCAAGAAGTCGCAGGATGGCCTCATTTGGGGGCCGTCGATGGGTTGACTTTGTCTTGTGAAAGGCCCGAACATGGGTGTAGACCCGTCTCCGGGGCGCTTGGCATCGTGTTACACGATTCTCTTAGACGCATCCGAGGGGGCGGCAGTAGTTTGCTCCCGGCAACACCCTCACCCACTCATCCGCACTCCAACGGAGGTCACATGAACACTCACTTCCTTACCAAAGCCGTTCTCGGCGCCGCGTGCCTCGCCCTCGCAGGCAACGCGACCGCCCAGAACCTGCGCGGCGAACGTACGCTGTACGTCATGCCCCACGCAGGCTTCTCCACCTACGTCGGCGACAACGACGCCTACCCGTTCGACTTCGGGTACTGGAAAGACGGCACCAGCGAGCTGCCCGTCTACGCCGGTCTCCAGATCGGTTACCAGTTCACCCCGTACGTTGCCCTCGGCTTCGGCGGCGCCTACGGCCACTACCCGACCATCTTCGGTGACGGCACGGCTGAGGCCAACCACGGCAAGCGCTTCATCGGCAACGCGATGTTCCGCTTCACCGCGGGCGCCAAGACCTCGCGCATCGCTCCCTACGTCGAACTCGGCGCTTCGGTGAACAACGGCGAGAGCACGCTCCGGGGCCCATGCCGATGGCGACGCCCGCCTGGCCTACGGCCCGCTCGCGGGCATCGGCCTCGACGTCAACCTGACCCCGAAGGTCTCCGTCCTCCTCGGCGGCAACCTCGGCTTCATGTTTCCCGACGACAACACCGACGCCAGCGACCGCCCGAACTCGCCCGACAAGTTCGGCGACTTCGACCTCCTCGGCGGCTTCGGCGTCGGCGTGAAGTACAACTTCCGCCCGGCCTTCACCCCGGTGATGGTCATGGCCATCGACGGCCCCTCGACGCTTGAGACGAACCAGACCGGGACGTTCACGGCGACGACCAACGACATGGCGGCCTCCAAGCCGGTCGAGTACCGCTGGGACTTCGGCGATGGCTCGACGGCCATGGGCATGACGGCGACCCACGCCTACAGCCGCGCAGGCACCTACACGGTGACCTTCACGGCCTCCAACAGCGGATCGATGGACTCCAAGTCCATGTCGGTGACCGTGACGAACCCGCCGGTCCCGGCTGGCGTCGTTTCGCTCTCGAGCAACCCCGCTGGCGCCCGCGTCTGCCTCAACCAGGCCGTCAGCTTCACCTCGAGCGCTCGCGGCGATGCCCCGGTCAACGCGTCGTGGAACTTCGGCGACGGCTCGACCGGCACCGGCATGACCCCGTCGCACACCTACACGCGCACCGGCACCTTCACGGTCTCGCTCAACGTGTCGAACGCCTCGGGCAGCGACGCCCGCACCCTCCCGGTGACGGTTGTCGACTGCGCGACCCCGCGTCCGCCCGTCGTGGCCACGTGCAACCTGACCGAGCTCAACTCGGTGTTCTTCGAGCGCAACAGCTCGACGCTCACCATGGCCGGTCGTGAGGCACTCAGCCAGAACCTCGAGGCGATCCGCAGCCAGCCCGGCTGCGCGAACACCCGCGTCCGCGCCGAAGGCTACGCCGCCCCCGGCGAGCGCAACGCGCAGGGCCTCTCGGAAGACCGCGCCCGCGCCGTCGCTCAGTTCTACATGGACAACGGCATGATGAACGTCACGTCGATGGGCATGGGCGTCGTTGGCGCGTCGACCGGCAAGAAGGACGACACGAGCCAGTTCCGCCGCGTGGACTCGATCCCGCAGCGCTAAGGCTCCGGCTCTACGCCTGACCCCGACGGGGGCGGTCCTGCGACGCAGGGCCGCCCCTGATGCGTTTGGGGACGTTCTCATTCTGCCCGTTTCTGCCCACTCCAAGCGTATTTCGCATCTCACCTTGATTAACCGCTCGGTGCGGGGGAGTTTGGTAAGGACTTTGAGGAAGACCCCTGTTCCCCTACCGCCCTCTCCGATGACGTTCCGACTGCCCGGACGTGCCCTCGCGGCCCTGCTCCTCCTCGCCGCCGCCCTCGGCTCTCCCCCGCTCCGGCGCTCGTCGCGCCTGCGGCGGCCCAGAGCAACGCCTTCCGCGACAGCCGCTCCCACATCGGCGTCGGCGTCGGGTACTTCACCTACTACGGCCCCGTCGACCTGCTGAAGCCGCGCAGCGCCGCCGGTTTCGACCGCGACGGCGACAACGACATCGTCAACCACGATCCGGCGTTTCTCCTGACCGGCACGTTTCCGCTGCGCAAGCGCGGGTTCTTCTTCCGCGCCCTCATCGGCGTGACGAACCTCGACCACGACTGGGAGCGCTCGATCACACCTGCGCCCGCGCAAAACGAGTTCCTGCGGCAGTCCCTCCTCTTCTTCGAGCCGGAGATCATCTGGACCCCGACGCCGGGCAGCCGCAGCCGCGTGCTGCCCTACGTCTACACCGGCTTCGGCGGCCTCGTCGCCAACCCGCTCAACGCGCCCGAGCAGGTCAACGTGCCGGGGCAAGGCTCGCCGGGGCCGGACCGCAGCGTTTTCGTGCTGCCCGTCGGGGCGGGCGTGGACATTGCCATCACGCGCCTCGTCTCGGTCTGGGCCGATGCGAGCTACCGGTTCAACTTCAACTACGTCGCCAACAACGCCGCCGACGTGCAGGGCGTCAACCCGCACAACACGTCGCTGGTGATGGCCGGGCTGCGCGTCGGACTGGAGCGCCGCCGCCGCATCCGCGTCTATCCCGATCCGCCGCCGCTGCCGCCGCCGGCTGACATCCCGACGTACGAGCCGCCGATCGCGCGCCCGGTCTCGCCGCCGAAGACGCTGCGCGCTCATCGAGCTGAACACGATCTACTTCAACGTCGGCAGCGTCAACGTGGCGGGCGACGCCATCGGGCTGCTCGACGGCAACGTGCAGGCGCTCAAACTCGGCGACGCGTGCTGCCTCGAGATCATCGGCGTCGCCGACCCGGCCTCGCGCGAGGACGCCGTACGCGTCTCGCAGGAGCGTGCCCACGCCGTCTACGACTACTACGTCCGCGCGGGCATCGACCCGGCGCGCCTGCGTATCACCGCAGGTGGCGCAGGCACGGAGCGCTGCTCGAAGGGCGAAGGCCCCGGCTGCCCGCCGAACCGCCGCGCCGAGAGCCGCCCGGTGCCCTGCGAAGACGTCCGCGGACGCCGCTGATCGCCATCGCATCGCCGCGCCCCTGCTGCCACCGTGCCGCAGGGGCGCGGCGCGTTTGATGCACAGGTTCGGGGCACCGGCGGAGCGCTGGGCCCGTTCGCAGGCTTCCGCCCATCCACATCCTCCATGCCCGGATTCGACGCTGCCGCCCGCGACCGCCTGACGCGCGGCCTCAAAGACGAGGCGCGGCGTCTGGGGTTCGACGGATGCGGCGTGTCGGAGGCGGTGATGCTCGACGACGAGGCGCGGCGCCTCGATGCGTGGCTGCGGCGCGGGATGAATGCGTCGATGGCGTGGATGGAGAACCACTTCGAGAAGCGCGTCGACCCGCGGCGCTTGTGGACGGGGCGCGGTCGGTGGTCTCGGTCCTCCACAACCACTACCAGCCGCGGTCGGGACGCGTGCCGGGGGCGGCGCGGATCGCGCAGTACGCGTGGGGCGACGACTACCACGACGTGATGCGCGAGCGACTCGGCGAGCTGTTCGCGTGGCTCGACGACCGCGCTCGGGCCGGTCGGCGGGCGCGCGTTCGTCGATTCGGCGCCCGTGCTCGACCGCGCGTGGGCCGTGCGCGGCGGCCTCGGGTGGCAGGGCAAGAACGCCAACGTGCTCACGCGCGCCCACGGCTCGTTCGTCTTCCTCGGCGAACTGATCGTCGACGTTCCGCTCACGCCCGACGGGCCGGTGCCCGACCACTGCGGCACGCTGCACGCGCTGCCTCGACGCCTGCCCGACCGGCGCCATCCCCGAGCCGTACGTCGTCGACGCGAACCGCTGCATCTCGTACCTCACCATCGAGCACCGCGGCGACTGGCCTGCCGACGCGCCCGTCGGAGAGATGGGCGACTGGGTCTTCGGCTGCGACATCTGCCAGGACGTGTGCCCGTGGAACTCGTTCGCGCACGCCACCGACGAGCCGCGCTACGCCGCACGCGAGGGCATCGCCGAGGCGTCGGCGCGCGAGTGGCTGGAGGTGCCCGTCGACGAGTGGCGGCGCCGCTTCAAGGGCAGCGCCGTCAAGCGCGCCAAGTTCGACGGATGGCTCCGCAACGCCGTCCGCGCCGCCGCGCACGCGGCCACATCCCCACCCGAGCCGCCGCTTCCCGCCATCCGCGCCCGAACCGTCAGCCGCCCGGAGCCGCCGGAAGCGAGACGGTGAACGTCGTGCCGACGCCCTTCTCGCTCTCCACTTCGACCGTTCCGCCCATCCGGTCGACGAGGCGTTTGGCGAGCGCGAGGCCGAGGCCGGTGCCGTTGTAGGCCCGGTTCAGGCGCTGGTCTTCCTGCACGAACGGCGTGAAAAGGCGCTCCATGTAGGCGTCGGAGATGCCGATGCCGGTGTCGGAGACGTCGACGATGGCGCGGTCGCCCTCGCGGCGCGTGGCGACGCGGACCGTCCCGCCCGGCGTGAACTTGAAGGCGTTCGAGAGCAGGTGCTCGATCACCTGCTCGATGCGCGGCGCCTCGCCGACGGCCACGGCGGGCGCGAGGTCGAGGTCGAGCGTGACCGGCGGTGCGGCGCGCTCGGCGGGCGGCAGGGCGGCGACGGCCGCCTCGAACGCCCGGTTGGCGACGCGGCGCGCGGTGGCGTCGAGCGGGACGGCGTCGCGGGCGAGGGGCGCGGCGCCCGCGTCGGGCATCGTCAGGTCGAAGAGGTCGGTGACGAGCGCGAGCGTCTGCCGGGCCTTCTCGCGGATCGTCCCGGCGAACTCGGTGGCGGGGCTGGTCTTCGACGGTCCAGCGTCGGCGCGGTCTGCGAGTTCGGCTTCGAGGAGTTCGGCGAACCCGCTGAGTGCGCCGAGGGGCGTGCGCAGTTCGTGCGAGAGCATCTGGATGAAGGCCGTCTTGTCGCGGTTCGACTGCTCGGCGGCGGTCTTGGCGTCGATGAGCGCCTGCTCGGCGGCCTTCTGCTCGGTGACATCGGTGAGGATGCCCGCCGCGCGCGGAGGGCCACCTTCGGTGCGCTGCGGCGTGGCACGCTCGCGCAGCGTCCGCACGTCGCCCTCGGGCGTGCGAATGCGGTAGACGGCCTCGCTGTCCTGCCCTCGGCCCAACCGCGCGGTGTGCTCGGCGACGGCGCTCTGGCTCTCCGGCCCGTCGAGGAGCGCCTCCCATGCGCCGGGGTGTTCGAGGAGCGTCGCAGCGGGGACGCCCGCCATCTGCGCGATCTGCGGCGTGAGCAGGAGGTAGCGCCGCGGCCCGCGCAGGTCGAGGGCGTAGGTGAAGAGGCAGTCCTCGATGGCGGCGACGGTCAGCCGGAAGCGGCTCGTCGAGAGCAGCCACGAGCGCAGGGTCTCGAAGACGCGCACGAGGTCGGGCGCGAGGCGCTGCCGCAGCCCGGCAAGCAGGTGCGGGCTGTCGCTTGTCGACGGGTCGCTGGTTGCCACATCGGCCGCGCGACTCGTCACCCGGCCCGGCCCGTCGCGCTCGGCGACGACGAAGCCGTCGAGGACGCCGGACTCGTAGAACGGGATGGCGATGCGCTCGCGCGCGGTGCTGCGCGGCGGCAAAACGGCGGCGCCGTGCAGGCGGACGGCCTCGTCGAGGTCGCGCGTCGTGCCCGGCGTCAGCGACTGCCTGGCGAAGGCGTCGGGAGCGGTGCCCCAGCGCGCGCGCGGGACGAAGCGGTGCGGGTCCTCGTCGTCGGGGAGGAAGAAGGCGAGGCGGTGGGCGCCGAGGGTCGTGCCGAGGATGCGGGCGGCCTCGCTGAGGAATCCCGCCTCGCCCGACGCGGTCAGCACCGCCTCTCGCAGCGATGCCTCCGCCCGCGCGAACCGGTCGCGGAGCGCCACCTCGTCGCCCTGCGCCCGCTGAGCGGTGACGTCCTGAAACATCACGACCGCGCCGACGAGCGAGCCGTCTTCCTGCCGGATCGGCGCGCCGTGCACGAGCAACCGCCGCGGTGGGTGCGCGGGCGGCGCGTACGCGACATCGCAATCGGAGACCGAGTCCCCAGCCAAAAGCCGCGCCACGGCGTCGTGGAGGACGGCATCGGTGCCGGGTACCTCGGCGACCGGAAGGCCGATCCACGCATCGTCCGGCCCCTCACCGACGATCTGCCGGAAGCGGTGGTTCTCGAACGTCACCGTGCCGGTCGCGTCGAGGTGGATGAGGCCGACCGGGCTTTGCTCCAGGAACGTGTTGTAGAGCAGCTCGGAGTGATGCAGCGCCGCGACGACCTCCGACTGCTCCGTCAGGTCGAGCATCACCGCGCTCACGTCGTCGCCCTCGGGCACGAAGTGACACTCGGCGAGCCGGACCGCGCCGTCGGGGCGCCTCAGGCGGAGCGCGATCGAGACGGGCGCAGTCTCGCGGAGCGCCTGCGTGAGACGCCACCGGTCCTCCGGGTGGACGTAGTGGCTCCAGAGGCTCGTCCCGGAGACGGCGGAGAGCGGCACGCCGAGGAGCGCTTCGAGGGCGCCGTTGGCATAGCGCAGCGCCCCCGCGCGCGACATCGTGAGCACGACGACCGGCATCCGCTCGACGACAGCCTGGAAGAACGTCGCCGCTGTCCGGGCGCCGAAGAGGACGACGCCCCCGCCCGCGCGCCGCACGCCTGCAACGGCGAGGCCGCACCACGGCACATCGAGGAGGGCGGCGTGATCGGTGAGCGCGGCCATCGCGCGCCGCACGTCGGGCGGCAGCACATCGCCGAGCCGCGTCTCAAGGGGCCACCCCGACGGGTTCACGAGCCGTCCGAGCCGTCCATCGGCGCTCACCTCGGCCACGACCAGCGGCGAGCGCTGGCGCGGCGCCTCGGCGACATCGGAGAGGGCTTGCCAGGACGGGGCGGGCATCGGGCGGAAAACGAAGGACGGCGAGCGCGCCGGAGACGGGCGCACAGAGACCAGCGCGCTCACACAAAAACGACGCCAGTCTCACCGGTCGGTCCCTCGCCCTCCCATCCCCTCACCAACCCGTCGCCTCACCCCTCCTCCGGGCGCAACAGCGGAAACAGGATCACGTCGCGGATCGACGACTGGCCGGTCATGAGCATCGCCAGGCGGTCGATGCCGATGCCGAGACCGGCAGTTGGCGGCATCCCGTAGTCGAGGGCGCGGAGGAAGTCCTCGTCGAGGGGCATCGCCTCGTCGTCGCCGCCGCGCTTGAGGCGGTTCTGGTCGTCGAAGCGGGCGCGCTGCTCGTCGGGGTCGTTGAGTTCGGAGAACGCGTTGCAGATCTCCTTGCCGCCGACGATGGCCTCGAAGCGCTCGACGAGGCCGTCCTCGCTGCGGTGGCGCTTGGCGAGCGGCGAGAGCTCGACCGGGTAGTCGGTGATGAACGTCGGCTGGATGAGCGTCGGCTCGACGCACTCGCCGAAGATCTCGTCGAGCAGCTTGCCGGTCCCCATCGACGCATCCACCTCGATGCCGACCGCGCGGGCCGCCTCGGCGACCTCGTCGCGGCTCTTGCCGCGGAGCGCAAAGCCGGTGCGCTGCTCGATGGCGTCGAAGAGCGGAACGCGGGCCCACGGACGCTGGAACGAGACGGTGTGCGTCTCGCCGCCGCTGCCCGTCCGGGCCGTCGGGCGTGCGGAGCGTGACGTCGGTGGTGCCGTGGAGCGTTCGGGCGACGTGCTCGACCATCTCCTCGACGAGGTCCATCATCCACGCGTAGTCCTTGTAGGCCACGTAGAGTTCGAGCATCGTGAACTCCGGGTTGTGAAACCGCGAGAGGCCCTCGTTGCGGAAGTCCTTGGCGATCTCGTAGACGCCGTCGAAGCCGCCGACGATGCAGCGCTTGAGGTAGAGCTCGTCGGCGATGCGCAGGAAGAGCGGCATGTCGAGCGCGTTGTGGTGCGTCGTGAAGGGCCGCGCGGCGGCGCCGCCGTAGAGCGGCTGGAGGGCAGGCGTCTCGACCTCGATGTACCCGCGTTCGTCGAGGAAGCTGCGTATGGCACTCACCATGCGGGCGCGCTGCACGAACACGCGGCGCACGTCGGGGTGGATGGCCATGTCGGCGTAGCGCTGCCGGTAGCGGAATTCCTTGTCGGTGACCTCGTTGAAGACGCGCGCCTCGCCCGTCCCGGCATCGACGACCTCCTTCTCGACGGGCAGCGGGCTGAGCGCCTTGGCGAGGAGCACGAGCCGCGCCGCGTGCACCGACACCTCGCCCATCCGCGTCCGAAACACCGCGCCCTCGACGCCGACGATGTCGCCGAGGTCGAGTCGCTTCTTGACGAGCGCGTTGTAGAGATCGGCGCCGATGTCGTCGCGGCGGACGTAGACCTGGATCTGGCCGCTCGCGTCGCGCACGTGCAGAAACGCAGCCTTGCCCATGACGCGCACGCTCATGACGCGCCCGGCAATCGAGACGCGGTACGGGCCTTCGTTCGTGTCCTGCCCCTCGGCGAGGCCGTGGGCGGTGTCGTCGAAGGCGGCGAGGATGTCGGCGGCGCGGGCGGTGACGTCCCAGCCGTGGGCGGGGAAGGCGTCGATGCCGAAGTCGGCTTCGAGTTCGCGTCGGTTCTGGCGGCGCTGCTGCTGCTGCTCGGTGAGGGGGCGCTCGGGAGGCGTGGGCGCGGCGCTGGGCGTGGAGTCGGGCATCGATGTCGGGGCGTTCGGCCCAAGAACGCGCGTGGGCGGCGGTCGGCGCAACGCGCGGCGCCGAAGCGTTGGCGAAGCGGAGAGCCGAGCGGCTGCCGAGCGCAGGGGCTTGCGCCAGACGGCGCGCCGGGGTACGTTCGGGCGTCTGCCCTCCCATTCACACACTCCCGAATCTCCATGCGCCGTTTCGCCCCGCTCCTTGCCCTTGGCCTCACCGTCGCGCTCGGCGCCGGTGCCATCGGCTGCCAGAACGCCCGCCCGTCCGCCTCGCCGTCTGCGTCGTCGCCGTCCGTGGCACCGGCGCCGCCCGCCGCGCCGCCGCTCGTCGTCACCGGCGCCGTCTCGCCCGGACCGGGAGCCGAGGTGCCGCGTCCCATCGCCGGCCTCCGCGCGTCGCTCGGGGCGCGCACGGCCCTGCCGGCCACCGAGGTCTTCGAGAACGTGCAGGTCTTCCGCACCCTCACCGCCGACGAGCTGCTCAACACGATGGCGGGCTTCAACCGCTCGCTCGGCGTCAGCTGCACCGGCTGCCACGTCGGCGGGCAGTGGGCGTCGGAGCAGAAGCACGAGAAGGAAGTCGCCCGCCACATGGCGCGCATGACGGCGGCGCTCAACGCCGAGATGGACGCCGCCTCGGGCCGCGTGGAGACGCGCGTCACGTGCTGGACCTGCCACCGCGGCGGCGAACACCCGGAGACGCAGCCGAAGTGAGGCCGCGCAGAGCCCCCCGCATCCCGGCAAAACGCCCGCCTCCGAAAGACTCGGGGGCGGGCGTTTTGCGGAAGAACGGGGCGCATGAGCGAGAGGACACGCGTCAGCTGTTCATCACGATCAGGAACTCGTCGTTCGAGCGGGCGACCTTCATGCGGTCGATGAGGAATTGCATGGCGCGCTCGGGCTCCATGTCCGAGAGGATCTTGCGGAGGATGTAGAGGCGCGGCAGCTGGTGCGCCGGGATGAGCAGCTCCTCGCGCCGCGTGCCCGAGCGCACCGCGTTGATGGCCGGGAAGACGCGGCGGTCGGCGAGCGCGCGGTCGAGCACGAGCTCCATGTTGCCCGTCCCCTTGAACTCCTCGAAGATCACCTCGTCCATCTTGGAGCCGGTGTCGACGAGGGCGGTGCCGATGATCGTGAGCGAGCCGCCTTCCTCGACGTTGCGGGCCGCGCCGAAGAACTTCTTCGGGCCCCGAAGCGCGCTCGCCTCGATGCCGCCCGACATCGTCCGGCCTTTGTCGGGCGCGACGGCGTTGTGGGCGCGGGCCAGGCGCGTGATCGAGTCCAGCAAGATCACCACGTCCTGACCGGCCTCGACGAGGCGCTTGGCCTTCTCGATCACCATGTCGGCGACGGCCACGTGCTGGTCCGGCGGGCGGTCGAAGGTCGAGGCGATGACCTCGGCATCGACGTTGCGCTGGAAGTCGGTGACCTCCTCGGGGCGCTCGTCCACGAGGAGCACGATGAGCGTGATCTCCGGGTGGTTCGTGCGGATCGCGGCGGCGATCTTCTGCAGCGAGCACGGTCTTGCCGACCTTCGGCTGCGCGACGATGAGGCCGCGCTGGCCCTTGCCGATGGGCGCGAAGAGGTCGAGGATGCGCCCGGAGATCTCCGCCGTCGTCGTTTCGAGGCGCAGCCGCTCGGTCGGGAAGTAGGGCGTCAGGTACTCGAACGGCGTCCGCTCCTCCATCTCCTCGGGCGTCTTCCCGGCGACGGTGCGGACGTTGGCGAGGGTGAAGAAGCGCTCGTCCTCGCGCGGCGGGCGCACGTCGGCCTCGATGGTGTCGCCGAAGCGGAGGGCGTTGGCCTTGATCTGCTCGGCGGTGACGAGGATGTCGTCGGGCGAGGGCAGGTAGTTGTACTCGGCGCTGCGGAGGAAGCCGTAGCCGGGCTTGCCGATCTCGAGCACGCCGGTGCGGACGATCAGCGGCAGCGGCTCGAAGGCGCGGGCGTCGAAGTCGGCGGCGTAGCCGGGGAGGCCGTCGTAGAGGGCGCGGCGGCGCTCGTCGTAGCGGGCGCGCTGCTCGGGCGTCATCGCGTCGAGATCGCGGCGGCGCGGAAGCTCGCGCGTGAGCTGGCGCTCGGCCTTCAGGAAGTCCGACGCGGGGTCGGGGCGGCGTTCGAGCTGCCCGCGCTCCTCCATCCGCAGCACCGGACGCTCGCGCTCGATGCGCGTGTCCGGGCCGCGGCGTTGCCCGTCGCCACCGCCGCGCGGACCGTCGCGGCGGTCCTCGCGTGGCTCACGGCGCGGCCCGTCAGGACGCTGCGGACCGTCGGAGCGGGGGCCGTCGGGGCGCGGACGCTCGTCGCGGCGCGGGCCGTCGGGGCGTTGCGGACCGTCGGAGCGGGGGCCGTCGGGGCGCTGTCCGTCCGGACGGGGGCGCTCGTCGCGGTCTTTGCCGGGCGAGGCTCCGGCGTTCGGCGCGGATGTCGGGGCGCTGCTGTCGTCGCCCTCGTCGTCACGGTCGCGGCCCCGTCCTCGGCGTCCGCGGCGGCGCTTCTTCTTGTGTCCGTCCTCGCCATCCGAATCGGCGTCGGATCTCGGGGAATCGGACGTGCCCGCGTCGGGTTTGCCGGTGCCGGGTTTGCCCGAGCCGCCGCCAGACGCAGGCTTGCCCTTGGCGCCGTGGGAGGCGAGGTTGCCTGCGCGCGGGGCGGGGAGAGCGAGGGGGATGGAGACGGTTTCGTCGCCACCCGTGAACCCGGAGGCGCGGTCGTCGGTGCCGTTCGGGGTCCTGCCGTCCCGGTCGGCGCCCCCGGTGCCGTCGTCGCGCCCATTGCCGTCGCCACCGCCTTCGTCGCCGTCAAGCGAGCGGAGGTCGATGCGCTCGACGCGGCTGCGGCGCTTGCGACGCCCGGACGGGGCCTCGTCGCCCGCATCGCCGTTCGGGCTGTCACCTGCGTCGCCTCTCGGGCTGTCGTCGGCCGGGCTGGCGTCTGGCTTGTGGTCGCGCGACTCGGCGTCGGGGCTGCTCGCAGACGTGTCGGTGGCGCGGGTGCCGGTTTCCTCGGCGGCGCGGTCGGCTTCCATCTGGGCCTTTGTGCGGCGCGTCCGCTTGGCAGGCGGCGCGGCGTCGGCATCGACGATCGAGAAGGCGAAGCCGTCGGCGGCGGACGTGTCGGCGTCGGGCGCAGTGACCGGCGCGTCGGCGGCTTTCGATTTCTTCGTGGCGCGCGGCGTCTTCGGCGCGGGCGTTTCGGCAGCGTCGCTGCCTGCCGAGGCGGCGCGTTCGGCGTCGATTTCGGCCTTGCTGCGGCGGTTTCGGCGCTTGACCGGCGTCGGTTCGACGGGCACGGCGTCCGGGTCGGCGGCGGCGGCGGCGCGCGTGCGGCGGGGTGGGGCGGCCTGGCGCTCGGCGCTGGCTTCGAGGACGACGTAGACGAGATCCTGGCGCGAGAAATCGGCCGGGTCGATGCCGGCCTTGCGGGCCTGGGCGTGGAGCGCGTCGTCGGGCAGCTCTTGAAGATCGCTGATCTTCATCCGGGGAGAACGGGAAGGGCGTCGCGGCCAGCAGAGGGCGGGGCGGCAGACGGTCTGGAAAGGGGCCTCGGCGCGGAGACGGGCCGGGAAGCCACGCTCGAACGCGCCGCCGCGGCACGGCCAAAGAGCCTGCGCGCGACGGCCGTTAAGCGCCACCCGCACATCCACGGTTCCCCACCGGGCCGCGCAGGCGCGCCCGCACGCTCGGCGGGGCTGTTCCGTTTTAACTCTGGTTGCTCCAGACCCGCGCTGTCATTGCGAGCGCAGCGCGGCAATCTCGTCGTTCAGGGCGCGGTCGAGCCGGATTGCCACATTGCCACGTCGCTTTGCTCCTCGAACTGACAGGTCGGAGGATCCGATGCAGAAGCCAACGGCCCGGCGCACGCCCCGCGCCGCCGCTCACCCGCCGAACGCCTCGCGCGGCACCTGGGCGGCGACGAGGAACGACCCCGGCGACGAGCAGCACGTCGGTGTCGCTGGCGGTCATCTCGAAGGCGGCGATCACGTCGGCGACGGTCGAGGGGGCGGCCACATCGGTACCGGCAGCGGTGAGGACGGCGGCGAGGGCGCCGGGTGCGAGGGCGCGCGGGGTGTCGTCGATGGCGACGGGCACGACGCGCGATCCGCTCGCGGCAACGAGCCGGGCGACGGCCGCCACGTCTTTGTCGGCCATCATCCCGAGGGCGACGGTGCGGCGCCCGCCCGGCAGCGGCTCGGTGGCGGCGAGCGCGGCGGCGATGCCGTCGGGGTTGTGCGAGACGTCGACGACGACGCGCGGACGGGTGCGGATCGTCTCGATCCGGCCGCGAAGGCCCGCGATCTCCCGCACGTCGGCGAGGCCGCGGCGTACGGCGTGTGCGGCGAGGGTACCGCCCGCCACGATCTCCGCCGCCCGCAGCCCGAGCGCCGCGTTGACGCGCTGGTGCTCGCCGTCGAGGCCGATGCGGACGCCCTCGTACGCCCACGCCTCGGCGCGCGTCGGCGGTGTCATCCACGATTCCGCGCCCGGTTCGCCCGCCACCCACAGCGTCTCGGTCACGTCTTCGAGGCGGGCACCGGCGGCCTCGGCGGTCTCGCGCAGCACCTCGAAAGCGCCGCCGGGCTGGTTGCGCGTCAGCATCGGCACGCCGGGCTTGGCGATGCCGCCCTTTTCGCGGGCGATGTGCGCGAGCGTCGGGCCGAGGAGGTCGGTGTGGTCGAGGCCGAGCGCGGTGACGACCGTCACGGCTGGATCGACGACGTTCGTCGCGTCGAGTCGTCCGCCGAGGCCGACTTCGATCACCATCACATCGACGGCCGCGTCGGCAAAGCGTTCGAACGACAGCAGAAGCGTCGCCTCGTAGTACGACGGCGCGTGGCGGGCGAAGAGATCGGCGCGCCGCGCGACCGCCTCGGCAATCCACGCCTCGCTTGCCGCCACGCCATCGACGCGCATCCGCTCGCCGACGTGCCAGAGATGCGGCGACGTGTGGAGGCCGACGCGCCACCCGCTCGCCGCGAGCACCGCCGCCGCGAACGACGCCGTCGATCCCTTGCCGTTGGTTCCGGCGACGTGCACGACGGGCGCGCAGCGGTGCGGATCGCCGGTTTCGGCGAGCATCGCGCGCATCCGGTCGAGTCCGGGCGTGAGCGCCGCGGCGCCATCGGCGGTGAAGCGCGGGAGGGCGAGGAGCAGGCGCTCGGCGTCGGCGAAGGTCACGGGGCAGGGGCGATGGATAGGGGAAGATCGGGCGCGCCGAGGGTGCCGAAACGCACCGCGCCCCCCCGTCGGCAGTGCGGCGGAGGGGCGCGGGTGTGCGAATGCGGTCAGACGCGGTCGGCGAGGTCGTCGCGGACGCTGCCCGTGGCCGACTTGGCGTGTCCGGCGGCGTTCTGCGCCATGCCTTCGGCCTGGAGGCTCTCGTTGTCGGTGGCGTCGCCAAAGACCTCCTTGACCTTTCCGACGGCGCGGTCGACGAGGCCCTCGCCGTGCTGCGTCGTGTCGCCCGAGTCGAGCGCGTCGCGGACGCCGCCGCGGACATCGCCCGCGACATGCTTGGCGCTGCCCTTCATCTGGTCCATCTGGCCCTCGGCTTCGAGGCTGTGGTTGTCGGTCGCGTCGCCGACGGCTTCCTTGACGCCTCCCTTGATCTTGTCCCAGGTGCCTTCGGCGTGCTGACGTTCGGGGTCCATGTTCATCGCGGTGCGGGGTTTGGGTGAGTGGTGACTGTCTCACGGGCGGTGCGCGGAAGCGGTTTCGGCGAACCTTCACGATGCTGTGACGCCGTGTGTGACCCTTCTGTATCCGCCGTGGGCGGCGTGCCGGTCTTGGAGGCGTGTGCGGCTGCGGTGAAGAGCTGGACGGTAATGCAGCGGTAAAGTGGGCATAACAGAGCGGTAACGGGCGCGGGCAACCTTGGGGACCGGTACGCCAGGCCCTCCGGGGGCGCTGCGACGGACGAGGCCTCGGCCTTGCGAGACGCATCCGGTCTGGCAGCGCGATGCGCGGGGCGTGCCATGCACCCACACCCTCCCTCCCGATGCGCCTCGCGCCTCTCCTCCGCCGTTTCGCACGGCTCACCCGCCACGCCGCCGCGTGCGCCTGTTTGCTCGGCCTCGCCGCCGCGGCCGCTCCCTCCACCGGCTTCGCCCAGGGCGCCACGCTCACCGGCGTCGTTGTCGATGGCGACCTCGGCGAGACGCTCATCGGCGCCAACGTGCTCGTCGAAGGCACGGTGCTCGGCGCCGTCACCGATCTCGACGGGCGCTTCCGCGTGACGGCGATCCCGCCGGGCACCTACACCGTCGTCGTCTCCTACATCGGCTACACGACCAAGCGCGTCACCGGCGTCGCGCTCGCGGCGGGCCAGACGCGCACGCTCGACATCACGCTCGGCACCGACGAGGTGGGCCTGAACGAGTTCGTCGTCGAGGTTC
Organism: Rhodothermales bacterium; assembly: GCA_963726715.1. GTDB lineage: Bacteria > Bacteroidota > Rhodothermia > Rhodothermales > BA12 > CAVSDF01. The sequence goes on along the minus strand of CAVSDF010000014.1, from coordinate 37,672 downwards.
GCGCGGTCGAGAACACCGAGGCGAGCCTGCTCGCCAACCGGCAGCGCTCGCTCGCCGTCTCCGACGCCATCTCGTCGGAGGCCATCGGGCGCTCGGGCTCGAACAACGTCGCCGACGCCATGCAGCGCGTCACCGGCGCGAGCATCGTCGGCGGGCGCTACGTCGTCGTGCGCGGGCTCGGCGACCGCTACGTCTCGACGCAGCTCAACGGCGCCGAACTGCCGTCGGCCGACCCCGACCGCCGCAGCTTCCAGCTCGACCTGATCCCGTCGAGCCTGCTCGACAACGTCGTCACGAGCAAGACCTTCACGCCCGACCGCCCCGGCAACTTCTCCGGCGGCGCCGTCGATGTGACGACGAAGGACTACCCGGACAAACGCTTCCTCACCGTCTCCACCTCCGGCGGCTACGACAGCCGCGCGACGGGCGCGACGATCCTCGCGCAGCGGTCGAGCGGCACCGACTGGCTCGGCTTCGACAACGGCCTCCGCGCGCTCCCCACCGACCTGCGCGGCAGTCCGAAAATCCCCTCGTTCCAGGAGGCCCGCTCCGACGCCGCCAAGGCCGCGCTCCTCGACCGCTACAGCCGCGCCTTCTCGCCCGGCCTCTCGCCGACGACCGCCACCGCGCGTCCGAACGCGAGCCTGGCGGTGTCCGGCGGCGATGTCCTGCGGCTCGGTGGCGACCGGCAAGCCTCGGCCTCCTCGGCAGCGTCTCCTACCGCACCGACGCCTCGGCCTACGACGACGGGCAGGAGAACCGCTGGTACCTGATCAACTCGACCGCGACCGACACGAAGCTTCAGGCCGGTCAGCAGCTCTCCGACATTCGCGGCACCGAGGAGGCCACGTGGGGCCTCTACGGCACGGCGGCCTTCCGCTTCAACCGCAACAACGACGTCAGCCTGCGCCTCATCGGCACGCAGGCCGCCGAGAGCCGCGCGCGGACGCTCGTCGGGCGGTGGCCGCAGGAGCTGCCGAGCGACCGACGAGTTCTTCGAGAGCCGCGCGCTGCAGTTCGCCGAGCGCGGCCTGCGGTCGGCGCAGCTGCGCGGGCGCCACGCCTTCGGGCGCCGCAGCGACATCACCGTCGAGTGGCGCGGCTCGCTCGCCACGACCGAGCAGGACGAGCCCGACGTGCGCTTCTTCTCGAACGACTTCACGATCAACGGCGCCGACACCTCCTACAACATCAACCGCGCCCTCTACGACGAGCCGACGCGCTTCTTCCGCAACGGACGCGAGACCGCCCGCACCGGCGACATCGCCCTCTCGGTCCCGCTCTACCGCACCCTCGGCGTGCGCGGCACCTTCAAGACCGGCCTCTTCGGCCAGTTCACCGACCGGCGGTTCCGCGAGCAGCGCTACACGTACTCGTTCACGTCGACGCAGATCGGCTGCCCGAGCGTCGGCTACGACGGCGACGCCGAGCGCTTCTTCTCGGCGGGCAACATCGGCATCACGAGCGAGACGGCGACCGGGCGCAAGTGCTTCGGCAACTACATCGAAGACCGCACCGACCGCCGCAACTCGTACGACGGCGACGGCTCCGTCGGCGCGGCCTTCGCCATGGCCGACGCCCTCGTCATGCCCCGCGTGCGCGTCGTCGGCGGCGTGCGCTACGAGACGACCGCGCTCGACGTGGCGAGCTTCGACACGACGCTCGCGCCGGGCCGCCTGCGCAACGGCGACCTGCTGCCCGCGCTCGGCGTCATCGTCGAGGTCTACAAGAATGCCAACCTGCGCGTCGGCTACGGGCGGACGCTCGCGCGGCCCACGTTCCGCGAGTTCGGGCCGTTCGCCTCGTTCGACTTCATCGGCGACTTCCTCTACGAAGGCAACCCGAACCTCAAGCGGACGCTCATCGACAACGTCGATCTGCGCGCCGAGTGGTTCGCGCGGCCCGGCGACCTCTACGCCGTCAGCCTCTTCGGCAAGCGCCTCGAGAACCCCATCGAGCGCGTCTTCGATGTCGGCGCGCGGCGCTTCACCAACCGCAACGTGCCCGAGGGCCGCGTCTACGGCCTCGAACTCGAAGCGCGCCGGGCGGTCGATCTCGGCGCGGGCGCCGCCTCCAGCCCGGCCTCAACGTCTCGCTCATCCGCAGCTTCGTCGACATCGACTCGACCGAGGCCGCGCTCATCCGCCGCGACGACGCGAGCGCAGACACGCAGCGCCCGCTCTTCGGGCAGTCGCCGTTCCTCGTCAACGGCGAGCTGACCTACAGCGACCGCTCGCGGGCGGTCTCGGTCTTCTACAACGTCTTCGGTGAGCGCCTCAGCGAAGTCGTCTACGGCCCGACGCCCGACGCCTACGAGCAGCCGCGCCACAGCCTCGACGTCACCGCGAGCCAGCGCCTGACGGGCGGCGCCTCGGTGCGGCTCTCGGCCAAGAACCTCCTCGGCGCCCGCGACCGCGAGCTGCTGCGCTTCAAGGGCGAGGACTACATCTACACCTCGCGGAGCCTCGGCACGACCGTCTCGCTCGGCCTCTCCCTCACGCTCTGAGACCGCATTTCGCTCCCGCCGGGAGGCGCGTGGACGATGCGGCGCCGATCTCGCGCCCCCGACCGACCCCGCTCCCACCGTCCCCGGCGGACTCTTTCCCCGCCGATCTCGGTGCGGCGGCTCATTCCCTGCCGCCTTCCGCGCGGCCTCGTCCACATCCTCCACCCACCCCGCCCACTCCCGATGAAACGACGGCTCCACACCCTCGCACTCGCAGCGGCCCTGCCGCTGGCCGCCGCGCCGCTCACGGCCACGGCCCAGACGACCGACCAGGGCAAGCCCCGCGTCCAGGTCACCGACGCCTCCATCACCGCCGGCCAGCGGGTGACGTGGACGGCGGGCAACGTGTACGTGCTCAACGGCTTCGTCTACGTCGAAGACGGCGCCGAACTGACCATCGAGGCCGGTACGGTCGTCAAGGCCCGCGAGGGCACGGGCACGGCGGCGACGGCGCTCGTCATCGCCCGCGGCGCCAAGCTCTTCGCCAACGGCAGCGCGACGAACCCCATCGTCTTCACGTCGGCGCGCGACTCGGTCGCCGTGCCGGACATCTCGACCGTCAACGGCGGCATGGACCGCGTCGACTACCGCGAGGACCGCTCGCTCTGGGGCGGCATCGTGCTCCTCGGCAAAGCGTCGAACAACATCGGCGCCAACGTGCTCGTCGAGGGCCTGCCGAACGACCCGCGCGCCTACTACGGCCCCGGCGTCGGCAACGCACCTCTCGAGAACGACAACTCGGGCGTGCTGCGCTACGTCTCGATCAAGTACTCCGGCTCGGTCATCGAGGCGAACCGCGAGTTGCAGTCGCTCACGATGGCCTCGGTCGGATCGGGGACGACGATCGAGTACATCGAGTCCTTCAACTCGGGCGACGACGGCTACGAGTGGTTCGGCGGCACGGTCAACACCAAGTACCTGATCTCGTTTGGCGCCGACGACGACTCGTTCGACTACGACGAGGGCCTGCGCGGCAAGCACCAGTTCTGGTTCGCCGTCCAGGCGCCGAACAACGGCGACAAGCTCGGCGAATTCGACAGCGGCAACACGACACCCGGCATCACCGCCGCGCCCCTCGCCGACCCGCAGATCTACAACGCCACCTTCATCGGCATGGGCCCGGCGACCGGCATCACGACGCCCCTCACCACCGACGGCGTCATCTACAAGGAGTACGGTGGCGGACGCGTCACCAATTCGATCATCACCGATGTGCGCCGCGACGCCGTCGTCGTCAACGCCGACACCAAGGCGCGCTTCACGGCGGGCGGCATCACGCTCACGAACAACATCCTCTTCGGCATCGGGCGCAACACCTCGAACGACGCCGACGTGGCCGCCTACATCAACGGTGCCGCGCAGGGCAACCGCGCCGTCGATCCGCAGCTGACGAGCATCGCCCGTCTGCACACGAGCGCGACGAAGCTCGACCCGCGCCCGGCCAACGGAAGCGCCGCCTTCACCGGCGTCGGCGTTACGCCAAGCGACGGCTTCTACACGCAGGCCAACTACATCGGCGCGTTCGGCACCGTCAACTGGGCCGCGCGGCTGGACGGCGATGTCGACGAACGGCATCCTCTCGAACGCGGGCAGCGTGGCCGCCGAGCGCCCGGACGCCCTCTCGCGGCGCCCCCGTTCGCGTCTTCCCGAACCCCGCCCGGACGAGCGCGACCCTCGCCTTCACCCTCGACCGCCCGCAGCACGTCCGCGTGACCGTGTACGACGTGATGGGCCGCGAGGTCGCCGTCCTCCTCGACGGCATCGAGCCCGCCGGTGAGCGCTTCGCGGCGATCGACGGCGGCGCCCTCCCGGCAGGCACCTACCTCGTCCGCGTGTCGAGCGAGACCGGCGCCGCCACGCGCACGCTCGTCCTCACACGCTGAGCCGAGACGCTCCATCTGGCGCTACGGCGCTGGCCGCACCTGTCAGGTCTTCCGGACCTGACAGGTGCGTGCGTCTGGTGCGTACCGCAACTTCCGCCCCGGTTGTGCCGTCCACGCCGCTCCATCTCGACCCCCGCCCGTCGATGTCCGCCGTTCCGCCCGCCCGTCTGCGCCGCGTGCCGCTCGAAGCGGTCGTGTGGACGTGCGGCCTCGTGGCGCTCGCGGCCCTCGACCCGCACGCGCCGGGCGCGGAGACGCTCTGCCCGTTCCACCACATCGGCGCGTGGCTCGGCGCGGCGCTCGGGACCGGTCCGGTTGAGTTCTGCCCCGGCTGCGGCCTCGGGCGCAGCATTGCGGCGCTCTGGCGTGGGGATGTCGCGCTCTCGTGGTCGCTGCACCCGCTCGGCATCCCCGCCGTCGGCATCCTGGTGGGGCACGTCGTGCGGCTCGTGCAGGGCGCGGTCCCTGTCGCCACCGTGCATCCAGCGTGACCCCCCCTTCCGTTCACCCTCCCTCGTCTTCTCCCCATCGCCATGTCGCGCATCCTCACCTACCTCCCCGAACTCACCGGCGACGAGCAGATCTACGCCGCCCAGCTCATGACGCCGATGACCGATGTGCAGGCGCAGCAGTTCGCGCACGCCTACCGCGCACGCCGCAAGGACCCGTCGACGATGCTCCTGCTCTCGCTCCTCGGCCTGTTCTCCATCGCGGGCATCCAGCGCTTCTACGTCGGCGAGGTCGGGATGGGGCTGCTCTACCTGTTCACCGGCGGCCTCTGCCTCGTCGGGACCATCATGGACGCGGTGAACCATCAGAAGCTCGCGGCGTCGTTCAACATGAAGCAGGCGCACGAAGTAGCGGCGATGCTCCAGATGCAGCTCGGCGGCGCTCCGACGCCTCCGCGGCTCTCCTGAGGCGTTCGAGACCGGACGGACGGAGACGACTTGTGCGGGCGAGTTGGAGAATGAGCGCGGTGTTCGGATATTCGGGGTGGTACGTCCCGGCCGCTGGGGTCGCAGGCGTCCGTCCTTCCTTTCTCCCTGGCTTGAGATGAGCTTCGATGACAACCAGCGCGGCGGTGACCGCGGCGGATACAGCGGCGGCGGTGACCGCGGCGGATACAGCGGCGGCGGCAGCGGCGGCAGTGGCGGCGGCTCGCGCGGCGGCTACGGCGGTGGCGGCGATCGCGGCGGCAGCGGCGGTGGCGGCTACGGCGGCGGCGGCAGTCGCGGCGGCAGCGGTGGCGGCTACGGCGGCGGCAGTGGCGGCGGCTACGGCGGCGGCGGCAGTCGCGGCGGCAGCGGTGGCGGCTACGGCGGCGGCGGTGGCGGCAGCTACGGCGGTGGCGGCGGCTCGCGTGGCGGCTACGGCGGCGGCGGCGCTGGCGGCGGTGCCCGTGGCGGCTACGACCGCGGTCCGCGCGAGGACGAGGAGGAGATCCACTCGAAGCGCGTCCCCGCGGGCAAGCGCACGTACTTCTTCGACGTCAAGAGCACCCGCTCGGGCGAGGACTTCTTCCTCACCATCACCGAGAGCAAGCGCGGCCACGACGGCGGCTACGTCAAGCACAAGATCTTCCTCTACAAGGAGGACTTCGGCAAGTTCGTCTCGGCCCTCCACGAGGTCATCGCCCACGTGCGCGACAACCACCTCCCGGACTACGACTTCCGCGGCCTGCCCGAACTCACCGTCGCTCCGCAGGACGACGAGGAGGCTGGCAGCGACGACCGCGGTGGCGACCGTGGATCGAACGACTACTGACGCTCGCCTCTAACGGTGCGTCCGTTTCCCCATGCCCCGCCCGGTTCGCCGGTGCGGGGCATGGTGCGTTTGGGAGGAGAGCATGGTGTATCGGGATGGGGATTGGTTGGTGGATAGTTGTTTGCGGTTGGTCGTGGTGGTTGAGACGAAGCACCCGGTCAGGTCCCCGCACCTGACCGGTTTGCACCCGGTCTCGCCTCCGTCGCACGTGCGCACCCATACCCGATCCTCAATACCCGATTCCCCATACCCAATCCGTCCGTGTGCGAACGATCGGCGAACCGATACGCTGCGCCGAACCGCCGCGCGGCGCCTCCGGTTGGGCCGGTCTTCCCCGCTGCCCGCCGTTTCCGATGCTTCCCGTCACCCGCCTCGCCGACGCCTCCGGCCGCCTCGACGCCATCCTCGCCCGCGAGGCCACGTTCGACCCCGCCGTCGATGCCGCCGCGTCGGCGCTCCTCGCCGACGTGCGCGCGCGCGGCGACGACGCCGTTCTCGACGCCGCCGAGCGCTTCGACGGCGTCCGCCCCGCCGCCCTGCGCGTCCCCGAGGCCGCGCTCGACGCCGCGCTCGACGCGCTCGACGCCGACCTCCGCAGCATCGTCGAGGAGGCCATCGCCAACGTGACGCGCTTCCACCGCGAGCAGCGCGAACGGTCGTGGTTCCTCGACGCGCCCGACGGCACGATCCTCGGCCAGCGCATCCTGCCGATGGAGCGCGCGGGCCTGTACGTGCCCGGCGGCACGGCCTTCTACCCGTCGTCGATGGTGATGAACGCCGTGCCTGCGCTCGTCGCCGGGGTCGGGGAGATCCACGTCGTCAGCCCGCCGCAGCGCGCGGAACAGCTCGGCGGGGCGTTCGGGGCGGGACTGCCGCACGTGCTCGTCCTCGCAACCGCCCGCCTGCTCGGGCTCACGAACGTCTACGCGACGGGCGGCGCGCAGGCCATCGCGGCCCTCGCGTTCGGCACGGCGACGATTCCGCGCGCCGACATCATCGTCGGGCCGGGCAATGCCTACGTGGCGAGCGCCAAGCGGCAGGTGTTCGGGCGCGTCGCCATCGACTCGGTCGCCGGGCCGAGCGAGATCGTCGTCCTCGCCGACCGCACCGCCGACGCCGGGCACATCGCCGCCGACCTGCTCTCGCAGGCCGAACACGACACCCGCGCGAGCGCCGTCCTCGTCACCGACGACGCGGACCTCGCCGCCCGCGTCTCCGCCGAACTCACCGCGCGCCTCGCCGCCCTGCCGCGCCGCGACACCGCCGAGGCGGCCCTGCGCGACTACGGAGCGCTCCTGGTGGCCGAATCGATGAACGAGGCCGTGGAGGTCGTCAACCGGCTGGCCGCCGAGCACCTCGAACTGCTCGTCGCCGAGCCGTGGGCGATGCTGCCGCGCATCCGCCATGCGGGCGCCGTGTTTCTCGGCGCGAACTCGCCCGAGCCGGTCGGCGACTACTTCGCCGGTCCGAACCACGTCCTCCCGACCGGCGGCACGGCGCGGTTCGCGAGCGCGCTCGGCGTCCACGACTTCGTGCGGCGGCAGAGCGTGATCGCCTACTCAGCCGAAGCCCTCGCGCGCGACGGCGCCCGCATCGCCGCCTTCGCCCGAGCCGAAGGCCTCGACGCCCACGCCCTCGCCGTCGAAGCCCGGCTGACGACCGGCGCGTAGGGCAGGGGCCGTGCGGTCTCGCGCCGACTCTTCGAGTCGTGTCATTGCGAGGAGCGCAGCGACGCGGCAATCCGGCCCGACGGGCGCCATCGACCCGGATTGCCACGGCCCGTGCCGGGCCTCGCAATGACACGGCTCTGCGGACAGCGCCGATCGAGACCCCAATCGCCCGGTGAGGCGCACCCCGACAGGTCCCCGCACGCGTCGGATGTGTCCGCGTTACGATCAACACCCCACAATCGACGACCGACCCGCGCAGCGGTAAAGGCGCGGTGACAGTGCGGTTACACGGCGGTAACGCGCGGGCGGTAGTCTGCCTGGCGACCCACCGCTCTCCCCGCCCCGCCGCCCTCCGCAATGGCCGACGAGCCTCGCCGCTACCGCACGATCTGGATCTCCGACCTGCACCTCGGCACGCGCAACAGTCAGGCCGGTGCCGTGCTCGACCTGCTGCGGCGCTGCGAATCCGAGACGCTCTACCTCGTCGGCGACATCGTCGACGGGTGGGCGCTCGCACGGGCGTGGCACTGGCCGCAGGCGCACAACGACGTCGTGCAGAAGCTGCTGCGCAAGGTGCGCAAGGGCACCCGCGTCGTCTACATCCCCGGAAACCACGACGAGTTCGCCCGCGCCTACATCGGCCACGAGTTCGGCGGCATCGCCGTCCGCGAGCGCACCTTCCACGTCACCGCCGACGGACGGCAACTGCTCGTGCTCCATGGCGACGAGTTCGACGGCGTCGTGCGCCACGCGCGGTGGCTCTCGCTGCTCGGCTCGCACGCCTACACGCTGCTCCTGCGCCTGAACCGCCCCGTCAACCGCATCCGCGCCGCCTTCGACCTGCCGTACTGGTCGCTCTCGGCGACCCTGAAGATGAAGGCGAAGAAGGCCGTGCAGGTCGTCGGCGATTTCGAGGCGGCCGTCGTCGAGGCCGCGCGCCGCGCCGAGGCCGACGGCGTCGTCTGCGGCCACATCCACTGCGCCGAAGACCGGACGATCGACGGCGTCCGCTACCTCAACTGCGGCGACTGGGTCGAGTCCTGCACGGCGCTCGTCGAGCACCTCGACGGGCGCCTCGAACTGCTCCGCTGGCGCACCTCGCCCGTGACGCCCGGCGTCGACGACGCCCCGGACGCCGACAGCCTGAGCGGCGACGGCGCGGCGACGCCGGGCGTGGCGCTCCGGCTCGTCGCCGGGGTGGGACGCTCAGCCCTCGCCCGACCGCCCGTTCCGTGATGCGTGGGAGCCGTGATGGGTGGACGGAGGGGGCGACGGACGACATTTCAACCAGACACCCGACGCGGATGCGTGTTCTCTTTCTCGTTCAGGGCGAAGGCCGGGGGCACCTGACGCAGGCGCTCGCGCTCGCGCCGATGCTGCGCCGCGCCGGACACGAGATCGCCGCCGTGATCGTGGGCGCGAGTCCGGCGCGCACCGTGCCGCCGTTCTTCGTCGACGAGATCGGAGCGCCCGTCGAGCGCGTCGACGAGCCCGGCTTCGGCTTCCGCGCGGGCGGCGTCGATTGGGGACGGACGCTGCTCGGCAACGCCGGACGACTCGGCGCCTTCCGCGCGGCCCTCCGCGCCCTCGACGCCGCCGTCGATCGCTACCGCCCCGATGTCGTCGTCAACTTCTACACGCTCCTCGGCGGCCTCGCCGGCCGGCGCCGCTCGCGCACCGTGTGCCCGACCGTCTGCATCGGCCATCAGTACGCCTTCCATCACCCGGTCTACCCGTTCCCGGCGGGCCACCACACCGCCCGCTCGCTCGCGCGGGCGTGGACCGATGCCACCGTGCCGCCCGGCGCGCGGCGTCTCGCGCTCTCGTTCTACGACGCGCCCCCGGTCGAGGCCCGCAATCTCCGAATCGTGCCCCCGCTCCTGCGCGACTCCCTCGCGCGCCACAGCGTCACCGACGACGGCTCGCTCCTCGTCTACCTCCTCCACGCCGACTACGCGCCGCGTGTCGAGGCGTGGGCCGCGCGCCACCCCGAGACCCGCCTCCACGTCTTCTGGGACCGCGCCGACGCGCCCGTCGCGCTCGACCGAGGGCCCAACCTGACCTTCCACCGCCTCGACGGCGCGCATTTCCTGCGCCGCATGGCCGCCTGCCACGCGCTCGTCTGCACCGCCGGGTTCGAATCGGTCTGCGAGGCGATGTACCTCGGCAAGCCCGCCCTGATGGTGCCCGTCGGCGGGCACTTCGAGCAGGCCTGCAACGCCCGCGACGCCGCCGCCCTCGGCGCGGGCCTGCACCGCCGCGACTTCGACATCGACGCGCTCCTCGCCACCGCCGCCACGCACGTGCCCGTTCCCGGCTTCCGCGCGTGGGCCGACCGCGCCGAAGAGGTCATCGTCGGCGAGATCGAGCGCGCCGCAGGCGTGACGCGCGGCGCCGCGCGAGCGGGCGGCGATGGATGGGACGACGCGCCGGACGCGACCGCAACTGCCATCGCGGGCGCCATCCGCGGCGACGGGCACACCGCGAGCGTCGCCCTCGCCGCGTGAGGCGTCGGTGTGGGGGCGGCCCACGCAGAGACACGACGTAACACAATCGAAACCTCGCCGCTTGCGGTCCCGTTGCGCGTGCAATTGACAGCACACAACGATGACGGCCCAATGGAAACTTCGTCCGATTTCGGACGAAGGCGCGGTGGAGCATATCGCCCACGCGCTCAACGACCTTCCGCGCCCGCTCGCCCGCACGCTCGTGCTGCGCGGCATCACCGAGTACGACGACGCGCGGGCCTTCTTCCGCCCCTCGCTCGACGCGCAGCACGACCCGTTCCTGATGTGCGGCATGGACCGCGCCGCCGAGCGCGTCGCCCGCGCCATCCGTGACAAGGAGACGGTCGTCGTCTACGGCGACTACGACGTCGACGGGACGACGGCCACGGCGCTCATGACCGGCTTTCTGCGCCGGATGGGCGTCGAGGCGACGTTCTTCGTCCCCAACCGCTTCAAGCACGGCTACGGCCTCGGCGCGGCCGGCCTCGACGAAGCGAAGGCGCGCGGCGCGACGCTCGTCGTCGCCCTCGACTGCGGCATCACCGCCCACGAACCCGCGCGTCATGCCCGCGCGCTCGGGCTCGACCTCGTCATCTGCGACCACCACAAGCCCGAGGCCACGCTCCCGGACGCCTACGCGCTCCTCGACCCCAAAAAGGACTCGTGCGGCTACCCGTTCAAGGAGCTCACCGGCTGCGGGCTGGGCTACAAGCTTGCGCAGGCCGTCCTGATGCGCCTCGGCCGCGACCCCGCCGAGGCCCTCGACCTGCTCGACCTCGTCGCCGCCTCGACCGCCGCCGACATCGTGCCGCTCGGCGGTGAGAACCGCGTGCTGATGGCCCACGGCCTCGAGCGCCTCCGCGCGCACCCGCGACCGGGCCTCGCCGCCCTCGCCCGCGTCACCGGCCTCGACCTCGCCACCGCCTCGACCGAGAGCATCGTCTTCGCCCTCGGCCCGCGCATCAACGCCGCCGGGCGGCTGGGATCGGCCAACACCGCCGTCGAGCTCCTCCTCGCCACCGACGCCACGAGCGCCGACCGCTACGCCGCCGAGCTCGAAGCGTGCAACGTGGAGCGTCGCACCCTGGACCAGAGCGTGCAGGAACAGGCGCTCGAAATGGCCGAGGCGCAACTCGCCGACTGGGCCGAGAACAGCGTCGTCCTCTACCGCGACGACTGGCACCTCGGCGTCATCGGCATCGTGGCGAGCCGGATGGTCGAGCGCTTCCACCGGCCTTCGGTGATGATGTGCCGGGCGGCGAGCGGCCTCGTGAAAGGCTCCGCGCGGTCGGTCGGCGGCATCTCGATCCACGCCGCGCTCACGATGTGCAGCGACCTGCTGGAAGAGTTCGGCGGCCACGACTTCGCCGCCGGAATGACGATCCGCGAGGAGAACGTCGAGGCCTTCAAGCGCCGCTTCGACGCCGCCGTCGGCGAGGTCGCCGCCGCTGGCGCGCTCGTGCCGACCTACGACGTCGACGCCGTGCTCGACCTCGACGACATCACCGGGCGCTTCTGGGCGGTGCTGCGGCAGTTCGCGCCGCACGGGCCGGAGAACCACACGCCGCTCTTCCTCACCACGAACCTCGAGGTCGTCGGCGGGCCGCAGCAGGTCGGGCGCGACCGGCAGCACCTCAAATGCTACGTGCGGCAGCGCGGCGGCCAGAACGTCTTCGAGGTCATCGGCTACCGCCTCGGCGACCGCGTGGCCGACATCTCGAACGCGATGCGCCGCGGCGCGCCGATCGAACTGCTCTGCAACGTCGAGGAAAACGTCTTCCGCGGCCAGCGCTCGATCCAGCTCAAAGTCAAAGACATCCGCGCCGTCGAGGTGCCCGTCGAAGCGTGACCGGGGGGTGTGGACGCAGGCTCACACCTTCTCGTAGGGCACGCGCAGCGCGTCGGCGCCGAGCATCGGGAAGTGCCGCGCGTTGAGCGTGACGAGTTCGGCGGTCGTGCGCTCGGCCTGCGCGGCCAGACACGCGTCGACGAGGCCGGTGCCGTGGGTGCGCCCGTAGTCGCGGCGGTAGAGGCCGCCGCGCACCGCATCGGTGGCGTCGAGGGGGACGATCTCGGCGAAGAGCCCCAGCAGCGCCACCAGCGCCTCCCGCTCCGCGCCTTCGCGAACGCCGACGTGAAGCTCCGCCACCGTGAGCGCCGAAACGGCGATGGGCCGTGCCTCCGCTTCGAGGTACGCTCGCGCCTCTGCCCGGCCGCGCAGGTGGTCGATCAGAACATCGGTGTCGACGAGCACACGCTCACGCATCGCGCGCCTCCCATGCACCGAGTCGTGCGTCCCACTCGCGGCGGAGCGGCTCGGCTTCTGCGCCGCCGCCCCAGGCGCCGAAGGTTTCTTCCAGCACAGCGGCGCGGTGGCCCTCCGGCGCGTCGAGTCCGTCGATGGCCTCCCGGATGAGGGCGCTGTGCGACTTGCCGGTCTGCGCCGCGATGCGCTGCAGGCGCTCGACGTTTCGAGGGCTGAGGTAGATCTGTGTGCGGACCATCCGGGCAAGTGGTGTATGCCAGTGATGTACGAATTCTTTGGGGTCCGGTTCGCTCACCCCACCGCGACAGGCTCGACTCGGGCTCTGGTCGGCGTTCGCGCGGGACGAAAGGCCAGTCGCTCGGCACTCGCGCTCCTGCTCGCCTCACGCGCCGACGGTTCCGAGGTGGCGGGGGACGCGGTCTTCGAGGATCGCGACGAGGCGAGCGTCGAGGAACGCGTAGTCGTCGGGGATGCCGAGGCAGACGACGCGCTGGTGCCGAAGATGGCGCCCGAAGCGCTGCCGCAGGCGCCGCTCGTGGGCGCGCTCCATGACGAAGATCACATCGGCCCACGCGACGAGTTCGGGCGTCAGCGGCTCCTCGGCATCGTGGTTCAGCCCGGCGGACGTAACGTCGAGGCCGTCGCGTCCGGCGAAGACGTGCTCGGCGGTCGGGCTGCGCAGGCGGTTCTGCGAGCAGATGAACAGAACGCGCGTCACCGCGCGATGGAGATTCCCTTCCAGAACGCGAAGCGGTCGCGGATCTCCTCGGCGGCCGCTTTCGGCTCCGGGTAGTACCACGCCGCGTCGCGGTTCGTCTCGCCGCCGACGGTGACGTGGCAGTAGTGCGCCGTGCCCTTCCACGGGCAGACGGTCGTCGTGTCGCTCGGCGTGAGATGCATCTCGTGCACGGCGGTGCGCGGGAAGTAGACGTTGCCCTCGACGACGACGATGTCCTCGTCGGACGCATTGGCGATCGTGGTGGACTTCCAGGTGGCGGTGGGCATGGGAGGGGGGGAGAGGGGGTGGGTTGGGCCAGAAGGCCGGAGTGACCGGGATGATTCGCCGAGAAGCGCCACGTTACCTCGATAGCGAGTAGATGATATGAATGCCCCCTGTGACGACGATCACTTCACCGAACGACCGGACCGCGCACAGAATTTCTCCCTCCAACACCCGCCCACCAGGCCACCACGTTCTCGTCCAGAAGCTCGTGCGCCTGCCCATCACGCGAGCCGCGAGAGCCATGCCGAGCCCCACCACAGCCATGCGGCTGCCGCGAAGACGTGCTGGACGGCCTCCGGCCGGGCTGCCATGCCCAGTATTTGGTGAAGCACCCACGTCGAAAAGCCGAGCGATGCGACAGTCAAGGCACCAGCCGCCTTCAACGCCAATGGGAGTTTTCGCCTGCGCTCATCACGCCATGAGACATGCCCCCCAAGTGGTATCAGACGGAAGCCCTTGCTATGCCTCATGCGTAAGACCCACAGGACGCCAAGTGCTCCGTTGAGAAGCACAAGAACGGCGATTTCGACAGGCTGAGGCACTTTGAGATGGTACATGAACAGGGATCGAGCGGAGTCACCCCGCCGGTGGGGCAACATACGGGCTGCGGCACGTTGGTCCACGAGGGGACGGCGAAAATGCCCGACGCCGGCGACCGCGTGGACGCGGTTGCGCGTTGGCGGGGTTGCCCACGTGCGCCGGTATCTTCCGCGCATCGCCTTCCCCGACCCGATGCACCGCCCCGTTCTGAGCCTGTCGAAGGGCCTCGCCGCTCTCCTCGCCCTCCTTCTCGTCGCCGCCGTGCCCGCGCGGGCGCAGGTGCCCTCGCCCGCGCAGTTCCTCGGCTACGAGCTCGGGACGCGCTTCGTGCCGCACGACCGCGTCGTCGCCTACGTCGAGGCCGTGGCCGCGGCGGCGCCGGACCGCGTCGTCGCCGAGCGCTACGGGATGTCCGTCGAGGGGCGGCCGCTCGCTCACGGTGACGGTCACGAGCGCGGCCAACCGGGCGCGGCTCGCCGCCATCCGCGCCGCCAACCTGCGCCTCGCCGCCGGAGACGGGAATCCGCCCGCCGACCAACCGGCCATCGTCTGGATGTCGTACAACGTCCACGGCAACGAGGCCGTCTCGTCGAACGCCGTCCTCGATGTGCTCTACCGCCTCCTCACCGATCCGGCGGCGCAGCGCGACCTCGAGCGCACCGTCGTCGTCCTCGACCCGTGCATCAACCCGGACGGATACAACCGGTACGTCTCGTGGTACGGGCAGATGGTCGGCGCCGCGCCGAACGCCGCGCCCGATGCGCGCGAGCACCGCGAGCCGTGGCCGGGTGGGCGCGCGAACCACTACCTCTTCGACCTCAACCGCGACTGGGCGTGGGGCACGCAGGCCGAGACGCGGCAGCGCGTCGCCGCCTACCGGCGCTGGATGCCGCACGTTCACGCCGACTACCACGAGCAGGGCGTCGACTCGCCCTACTACTTCGCGCCCGCCGCCGAGCCGTTCCACCCCGCCGTCACGCCGTGGCAGCGCGAGCTTCAGACGCGCATCGGGCGCGCCAACGCGGCCACCTTCGACCGGCGCGGCGAGCTCTACTTCACCCGCGAGGTCTTCGACCTCTTCTACCCGAGCTACGGCGACACGTGGCCGACGTTCAACGGGGCCGTCGGGATGACCTTCGAGCAGGGCGGATCGGGCGGCGCGGGCCTCGCCATCGAGACCACGATCGGCGACACGCTGACTCTCGGCGACCGCATCGCCAACCACGTCGCCACGAGCCTCAACAACGTCGCCGTCGCCGCGCGCGACCGCGAGGAGGTCGTCTCTGGCTTCGCCCGTTACTTCGCCTCCGAGATGCAGCCTGCGCGGGAGAGCCGGGGGCGCAATCGCAGCGACGGTCGAAACCGGGACGATGCAGACTACCGCAGCTTCGTCGTCCGCGCCGCCAACGGGCCGGAGCGCCTCGCGGCCCTCACGCGCGTGCTCGACCACAACGGCATCACCTATGGCCGTGCGACGGCGCGCGTCTCGGGCGACGGCTACGACTACCGCGCCGGGCGCGCCGCCCGCGTGAGCGCCGAGCCGGGCGACCTCGTCGTCTCGACCGCACAGCCCGCCGGGCGCCTCGCCTTCGTCCTCTTCGAGCCGGAACCCGCGCTCGGCGACTCGCTCACCTACGACGTCACCGCGTGGGCGCTGCCCTTCGCCCACGGCCTCGACGCCGTCGCCCTGCGCACCGACGTGCCCGCCGCCGCCATGTCAGGCGTCGCCGCCCCGCCGGTCGCCGCCGCGAGTGGCGCCTATGCGTACGCAGTCCCGTGGACGAGCCTCGCCTCGGCGCGGGCGCTCGCGCGGCTCCACGCGGCCGGAGTGCGCGTGCGGTCGGCGCAGACGGCGTTCGAGCAGAACGGACGCACGTTCGCCCCCGGCACCGTCCTCGCCACGCGCGCCGACAATGCGCGCCTCGGCGCCCGCTTCGACGCGCTCGTCGCCGACGCCGTGCGCGCGGCGGGCGCGGAGAGTGTGGCGCTCGCCACCGGCGGCGCGGCGCGCGGCGCCGACCTCGGCTCGGGCAGCATCGCGCCCCTGCGGGCGCCGCGGATCGTCGTGGCGAGCGGACCGAGCGTGCAGTCGGCGGCCCTCGGGGAGGTCTGGCATATGCTCGACGCGTCCCTCGGCGTCCCCGCGACGCTCGTCGACGCGGAGAACATCGACGCCTCCGTGCTCGCCCGCGCCGACGTACTCGTCCTCCCCGCCGGGCGCTACACCCGCGCCTTCGACGCCGATGACATCACCGCGCTCGGCGCGTGGATCGAGGGCGGCGGGACGGTCGTGGCGCTCGAAAGTGCCGCCGGACTCTTCGCCGGGCGCGACGGCTACCGCCTCGTCCGCAAGGACGCCGACGCGCCGCGCGACACCCTCGCCGACTTCGGCGGGCGCGAGCGCCGCGGCCTCTCGCAGTCCGTCCCCGGCGCCGTCTACCGCGCGACCCTCGACGCCACGCACCCCCTCGCCTTCGGCTACACGGCGGGCGACAGCGCGGCGACGGTGCCCGTGCTCTGGCGCTCCGACGACGCCTACGCCTTCCTCAGCCGCGGCTGGAACGTCGGTACGTTCCGCGGGGACGCGCGGATGGCGGGCTTCACCGGCAGCGGCGTCGCCCCGCGCCTGCGCGACGCGCTCGTCTACGGCGTCGAGGAGAAGGGCGACGGCGCCGTCGTGTACCTGCTCGACGGGCCGCTCTTCCGCGGCTTCTGGGAGGGCACGCAGCTGGTGTTCGCCAACGCGATCTTCCGGTTCTGATTGAAGGGGCGCACAGAACCCGCCCCGGCCTCGTCCGTCCGTTCTCCTCTGGCCATCTCGACCGCTGGCTGCGCCTCTCGACGCCCGCGCGTGGGGCATGGAGGGCGGGACGTGCAGGCATGTCCCCTACGCACAGAGACCTGAACTCCATCTCGGAGAGCCCGGACGCCGTGGGCTCCGACGGAGCAGGGGGCGTTTTACCGCGTGCCGCCGCCGTTTCCACCGGTGCCGCCGCCGGTCGGGGCGGGGCGCGGAGCGGGCGTGCCGCCGCCGTTCCCGCCTGCCGGACGGGGCGCCGGAGCACCGCCGCCGGACGGAGGCGCGGGCGTACCGCCCCCGGCGGGCGGGCCGGTCGGCTCAGCCGGAGGGGCATTGGTCGGCGGCGCGGGGCGCATGGGCGTGATGTCGATCATCCGGCTGCCTTCGTCGGCGGGAGGCGCGTCGACGGGGGCGTCGTTGGTCCGGGTGTTCTCGACCGGCGCGCGGCGGCGGCGCGTGGGCGCGGTGGGCTGCGCGGCGCTCACCGGGGCTTCCTTCTCGGGCGAGATCTCGGGACCGGTCGGCTCGGCGAATGTGGCCTTCGGGTCGAGCACGTTGCGGCTGCCGCTCGCGCGGACGCGCCGGAAGAAGCCGCCGACGATGGGCAGCGCGGTGTGCGAGCCTTGCTGGTAGTAGTCGCTCTTCCACGAGATCGTCGGCGTGTCGAAGCCGACCCACGCGCCCATCACCAGGTTCGGATGGAGCAGCATGAACCATCCGTCGGCGCCGTTCTGCGTCGTGCCGGTCTTCCCGGCGATGTCGAAGCGCCCGCCCGTGTAGCCGTTGATCGCCACGCCGGTGCCGCCGCCGACGACACCGCGCATCATCTCGAGCACGTAATAGGCCGCGCGCGGGTGGATGGCCGAACGCGGGGCGTCGGCGCGGAAGTCGGCGACGACCTTGCCATCGGCGTCTTCGATGCGTTCGATGAAGTGCGGCGCGCGCCGCCGCCCCGCGTCGGCGAAGGTCGCGTAGGCGTTGACCATGTCGAGCAGCGTCTCCTCGCACACGCCGAGCGCGAGCGACGGCACCTCGCACGACGACGGCACGCGCAGCCCGGCGCGGCGGGCGACGCCGGCGGCCTTTTTCGGCCCCTCGACGCTGCTGCAGTCGCGGACGTTCTTGCCGCCGAGCGACATCAGCAGGTTGACGGCGGCGGCGTTCTTCGAGAACTTGAGCGCCTCCCGCAGCTGGAACGTGCCGCCGTTGGAGCCGCTCGACGTCGGGCGCCACCAGTCTCCCGTCGCCTCGCGGCAGGTGTAGCTGTCGCGGATCGACGAGGTGGGCGTCCAGCGCCCCGTCTCCATCGCGGCGGCGTAGACGAACGGCTTGAACGTCGAGCCGGGCTGGCGCCGCGCCTGGCTCGCGTGGTCGAACTGCTTGTCGCCGAACGCCCGCCCGCCGACGTACGCGCGCACGCGCCGCGTGGAAGGTTCGAGGGCGATGAACCCGGCCTCGACGGCCTTCATGCGCACGCGCAGCGAGTCGGCGAACGACTCGTCGGCGCGGAGCGAGTCGAGCGCCTCGGTCTCGCCGATGCCCGCGCGCACGGCGACGGCGTACGGCTCGCTCTGCCGGATGAACTGGTCGACGAGCTCGGGGCGGCGGCGCAGGAGCGTGCCGATGGGGTCCTGCGAGATGGTCCGCGTGCCCGTCGAGTCGGTTTCGGTGCGCGTGTAGCTGCCCCACTGCTGGTCGGCAATGCGCTGCAAGGCCGCCGACTGCGCTTCGAGCGCCTCCTCGGCGGCGAGCTGCATCGCCGGGTCGAGGGTCGTGTAGATGCGCAGGCCTGCCGTGCGCGGGTTGATGGCCTTGCCTTCGGCCCACGCATCGAACTCCTTTCGCGCGGCGTCGGCGAAGTACGGGGCGATGCGGTCTTCGAGGGTGATCGGCTTGAAGCGCAGCCGCGTCGGCAGGGCGGTCAGGCTGTCGTAGACGACGCTGGTCACCGGCTCGTAGCGGCTCAGGTACGAGAACTCGCGGCTGTACTCGGCGAGCACATCGGCGTTGACGACCATCTGCCGCAGCACGACATCGCGGCGCGCGCGCGAGCGCTCGGTCTGTACCAGGCGCAGCGGGTGCCGGATGCGGTTCGGGTCCTCGCGGACGCTGTCTCTCGGGACCGGGTTGAACAGGCTCGGGCCTTTGAGCATCCCGACGAGCGTCGCCGCCTCATCGGCCGTCAACTCGTCGGCGTCCTTGCCGAAGTACGTCCGTGCGGCGGCTTCGATGCCGAAGGCGTTGTAGAGGAACGGCACCGTATTGAGGTACATCTCAAGGATCTCTTTCTTGCCGTGCACACCTTCGAGTGCATACGAGATGACCCACTCTTTGAGCTTCCGCGTGAGCGTGAAATCGTCGGCGAGATCGGGGAACGCGTTGCGCGCGAACTGCATCGTCACCGTCGATCCGCCCTGCGGGTCGCCCGTGAGCGTCTTGACGACCGACGAGCCGAGGCGCTGCACGTCGATGCCGCTGTGGCGGAAGTAGCGGTGGTCTTCGGTGGCGACGAGCGCGGAGACGACGTACGGCGAGATGGAGTCGAGGCCCACCCACGTGCGGTTCTCGTCGCTGTAGCGGGTGATCTCCTGCTCGCGCTTGTCGCCGGTGTACCGGGTGTAGAGCACCGACGCGCGGGCGAAGCGCGCCTCCTCGATGTCGGTTTGCGTCGGCAGCGAGGCCGTCAGGAAGGCCCAGTAGACGCCGAAGAGCGCCGCGCCGAGCGTGGCGCCGAGCAGCAGCACGGTGACGATGCGCGCGCGCTGGTCGCGCAGGTTGGCGCCGACGCCCGCGACGAGCGGCACCCGCCACCGCCGTTTTCGCCGCCCACCCGGCGCGGGGTCGCTGCGCCCTGCATGGTCCGCGCCGTCGCCCGCCGCGTCAGAGTCGTCAGGCGCAGCCCCACCCGACGATTCCGGACGGGCGGGATCGTCGGGGAGCGGGGCGCGCTTCCACAGGCGGAACGGCGGGCGCTCCGGCTCGATGAAGCGCCAGCGCGTCGGAACCGGGTCGAGGCCATCGGCCTCGTCGTACGCATCGGCCATCGCAGCGTCGGGGATCGGGTCAGCACAAACAGGCCCCAAGGTACGACGCCGGTGCGCGCGCGGCGCCGCGGCGCTGTCCGTCTCGCATCAACGCCGCCCCGCGCCGAGGCAGGCGAGCACGAAACGCAGCGCCTCGTCGTGGGAGACGCGCCGTCCACGCGGCGAGGGCGTTTTCCGCGAGAGCCACCAGATCGGTGGCCTCGCGCCGTGTGAACCGGGCTGATGGGCGGAGGTCGTAGTCGGCGCGGTGGCGCTCGGCCTGAAGCTGGAGGAACGCATCGGCGATCTGGCGCAAGTCATCGGAGAGAGGCACCACCGCGTTGTTCGCCAGCCAGTCGTTGACGCGAACGTTGCGCTGCTTCAGCGCAGCGTCTTTCATCTCTCGTGCTCGAACATCTGTCCGAGGATGGGGCGGTGCTTCCGGGCCACCGCGCCGCTCAGGAGCATCTCTCCGGCTCGCACGGTGATCGCGTGGAAGAGCGCGTAGTACGCGGCAGAGACGGCCCGGCGCAGGCTCGCCTGACGAGGACGGCGCGGCTCCCGGCGTGCGAGGTGCCGGGCCTGCTCGATCAGGTCGTTCGGCAGGCTCATGCGAGGCTCGCCAATTCGGCCTCCTCGGATTCGCTCCGGAAGGTCGTGTAGACGAGGTCGGTCAGCCCGACATCGGCGGCTTCGTCGTTCACCTTTCGGCGCATCGCCAGCCGGTCCGCGAACCGCTCGAACCGAGGATCGTCGTCCGGCAGGATGACGCGGACGTAGACGGCCGGGTCGCCGTCGTGGTCGTCGGCGAGCCAGATTACGAAGCGGGCGCCGCTCTCGCCATAAGCGGCGTCGAGGGCGGCGGTGAAGCGGTGAAGGGCGTCGGCGGTGTGCATCGGGCGGTCTCGGAAGCGTGCACGCCTGCGCACACCGCCGTTCGTGGCGGGTTCCGGTGTCAACGCTCGGCCCCCGCCGTCAGTCGATGGTCCATGTTTCCGGGCCGGCGAGAAGGGCGGCGAGGTCGCCCTCGCCCTTGGCCTCGCGGACGGCGTCGAGCTGCGCGCGCACCTGCGCGTCGTAGGTCGGGCGGTCTTCGCGGTAGATGACGCCGAAGGGCCGCGGCAGGTCGTCCTGCCCGTAGATCCGCCCGACGATGCCCGCGAGGGTGCGGTCGGTCTCGTCGTAGACGAGGCAGTCGTTGGCGCTCGCGTTCGGCGCGCTCAGATCCACATCGACGAGGCGGAGGCCATCGAGGCGGAGGCCGCGGCGCCCACCGTCGTAGAGGAGCGGCTGGCCGTGGTCGAGGAAGAGCGTCCGCTGCGGCTTGGTGTCCTTCTCGGTGAAGTCGAAGAAGGTGCCGTCGTTGAAGATGTTGCAGTTCTGGTAGACCTCCACGAGCGAGGTGCCGCGGTGCTGGTGCGCGCGGCGGAGCGTGGCCGTCAGGTGCTTCGGGTCGCGGTCGAGGCCGCGCGCGACGAATGTCGCCTCGGCGCCGAGGGCGACGGCGACCGGATTGAACGGGTGGTCGAGCGAGCCGTAGGGCGACGACTTGGTGACCTTGCCCGGCTCACTCGTCGGGCTGTACTGGCCCTTCGTGAGGCCGTAGATCTGGTTGTTGAAGAGCACCAGGTTGACGTCCACGTTGCGGCGCAGGATGTGCATCAGGTGGTTGCCGCCGATCGAGAGCGCGTCGCCGTCGCCGGTGATGACCCAGACGTCGAGGTCGGGGCGCGAGACCTTCAGGCCGGTCGCGATGGCGGGCGCGCGCCCGTGGATCGTGTGGAAGCCGTAGGTGTCCATGTAGTACGGAAACCGGCTCGAACAGCCGATGCCGGACACGAAGACGGTGTTCTCTCGCTTGATGCCGAGGTCGGGCACGAGGCGCTGGATGGCGGCGAGGATGGCGTAGTCGCCGCAGCCGGGGCACCAGCGGACGTCCTGATCCGTCGCCCACGCCTTGCGGTCCGACCCGTCACCGCCCGCAGGCGAGCCGACGCCGGGTGGCAGGCTTCCCGGCAGCCCGGCGGGGCGCAGACCCGCGGGCGGCATCACCGGCCCGGCGGCAGGCAACCCGACCGTCCGGCCGCGCGGCGGCGCAGGCGGTAGCCCGGCGAGCGGCACGCCCGCAGGCGGCATCGCCACCGGACGCCCGGCGGGCGGCATCGACGGCACGGCGGAAGCATCCGGCGCGTCTGCGTGGCGGTGCGCAGGCGGCGGTTCGGTGGCGATGGGGAGTTCGGGGCGGGGCGTGTCAGACATCGGCGTCGGGGAATGCGTCGGCGGGGACGGGCAGTGGAGGGCGCGGGGCGGATCGGGGACGCGAAGCGGCGGCGATGCGCGAGGCGCGGCGGTGTTGGTGCGCGGGACCCGGTGGCGTCGGTGCGCGGGGGGCGAGCGGGCTAGCGGCGGGAGTTAGGGGCAGTTCGCGAACCGCCCCTACGGACGTTCGGCGTGGTGCGGATGGTCTGTGGGGAACGGGCATCCCACGGGAGACGGAGGCGTCGTGTGCGACAAACGCCCCCGTCGCGCCGAATCCATCCCCATCCGCGTCATGGCTGTACGTCCGGCGTGCCTGCACCGCCCGCGCCGTCGCCTCCTGCGGGGATGCCGGTGGCGCCGTCGCCGACGAGGTCGCGGGCGAAGTCGACGATCTCGCGGGCCTTGAAGGGCTGTCCCTGAATCTTGCCGAGCGCCACGAACGGCAGCAGGTACGCGTCGCGCAGCAGGCGCACCATCTGCCCGTTGTTCATCTCCGGCACGACGAGATGGCGGTAGCGCGCGAAGATCGGCGCGAGGTCGCCCGGAAGGGGCCAGACGTAGCGGATGTGAAGGGCCGCCGCCGCCACTCCTTCCGCCCGAAGCCGCTCGGCGGCGACTTCGATGGCCCCCCGCGTCGAGCCCCAGCCGACGATCAGCACGTCGCCCGTCTCCGGCCCCGTCACGCGCGAGGGCGGCATCGACGCGCGGACGCGGTCGACCTTGGCCGCGCGCAGGCGCACCATGTACTCGTGGTTGGCGGGGTCGTACGACACGTTGCCCGTCTCGTGCTGCTTCTCGATGCCGCCGATGCGGTGCTCCAAACCTGCCGTGCCCGGACGCGCCCACGGGCGCGCGAGCGTCGCCTCGTCGCGGGCGTAGGGCAGGAAGCGGGCGTGGTCGGGATGGCGCTCGTCGGGCGCGTGGACCTCGGCGAGGTCGCCCTCGGCGCGGGCCTCGGGGAGCGTGGCGAAGGAGACGGGGAAGGGCGGCAGCGTGGCGGCGTCGGGGATGCGCCACGGTTCGGAGCCGTTGGCGATGTAGCCGTCGGCGAGGACGATGACGGGCGTCATGTGGCGGACGGCGATCCGAGCGGCCTCGTAGATCGTCTCGAAGCAGTCGGTCGGCGTGCTTGCGGCGAGCACCGGGAGGGGCGCCTCGCCGTTGCGGCCGAAGATGGCCTGCAGCAGGTCCGACTGCTCCGTCTTCG
This sequence comes from Rhodothermales bacterium, assembly GCA_963726715.1. Lineage (GTDB taxonomy): Bacteria > Bacteroidota > Rhodothermia > Rhodothermales > BA12 > CAVSDF01. The sequence goes on along the minus strand of CAVSDF010000014.1, from coordinate 14,244 downwards.
TCGGAAGGCCCGTCGACGGGCCGCCGCGCTGCACGTTGACGATGATCATCGGAAGCTCCGTCATCACCGCGAGGCCGATCGTCTCGCCTTTGAGGGCCATCCCCGGCCCGCTCGTGCCGGTCACGCCGAGTGATCCGCCGAACGACGCGCCGAGGGCCGCGCCCGCCGCTGCGATCTCGTCCTCGGCCTGAATCGTCGTCACGCCGAAGGCCTTGTGCTTGGAGAGCTCGTGGAGCAGGTCGGAGGCAGGCGTGATCGGGTACGACGCGTAGACGAGCGGCAGCCCCGACATCCGGCTCGCCGCGACGAGCCCGAGCGACAGCGCCTCGATGCCACGGATCGCGCGGTAATGGCCCGGCGGAAGCGACGCCGGATCGACCTCGTAGCGGTGCGCGAACGCCTCGACGGTCTCGCCGTAGTGGAAGCCCGCGCGCAGCAGCAGCAGGTTGGCGCTCTGGATGGCGGCGTTCTTGGCGAAGCGCTTCGTCGCCCATTCGACGGCGGGGTCGAGCGGGCGGCTGTAGAGCCAGAGCGCGAGGCCGAGCGCGAAGAGGTTGCGCGAGCGGTCCTTGTCGCGCGCCGAGAGCGCCGTGTCGGCGAGCGCCTCGCGGACGAGGCTCGTGAGCGGCACCTCGATGATCTGGTACTGCCCGCGCAGCACCTCGGCGCCGAGCGGCGAGGCGTCGTATCCGGCGAGCTTGAGGCCGCGCGGGTCGAAGGCGTCGCGGTCGACGATGACCGTCCCACCGGGCTTGAGGCGGTGCAGGTTGACCTTGAAGGCCGCCGGGTTCATCGCGACGAGCAGGTCCACGTCGGCGCCGGGCGTGCGGATCTCGACCGATCCGAAGTGGATCTGGAAGCCCGACACGCCATAGGTCGTGCCCGCCGGGGCGCGGATTTCGGCGGGGAAATCCGGGAGCGTGGCGAGGTCGTTGCGCGCGAGCGCCGTCGCGTGCGTGAACTGCGAGCCGGTGACCTGCATCCCGTCGCCCGAGTCGCCCGCGAAGAGCAGCGTCGCCTCGGGAATCTTGCGGATGGGCGTCGGCTCGGCGCGCGCGGACGTGGCAGGCGTCGCGTCGGCGGACGTCGGTGCGCCGTCGGTCGGCGCGGAAGGGAGGGCCTGCGGCGTGGCGGAGGCGTCCGGCGGGGTCATGCGGGCACGGATCGGGTGGACGATGGCCAACGAAGGCCGCCGACGAGGGTTCAAACGCGCCGGAGCGGTGGGGCGTAGATCGGTCGAAATCGCCGCCTCGCACGGCGGACGCGTCTCCGGCGCGCCGTCTGGAGGCCTCGCGTGGGTCCACGCGCTCGCCTGCGCCGTAACAGGCACGTCCTTTCTCGTCCGCGTTTCGCGTCGCCGCCGCCGCCCGCATCCCGCGCGCGAAACGGGCGTTGGGGCGCGACGCCTCCCGACCTCCCGATGCTGTCCTACGCCGCCACCACCGATGCCGTCCGCGTGACCGTGCGCCCGGTCTGGATCGAAGGGCAGAGCGAGCCGCTGGCCTCGCGGTTCGCGTTCGCGTACTTCGTCGAGGTCGCCAACGAATCCGACGAGGAGGTGCAGATTCTGCGCCGCCACTGGCGCATCCGCCACGCCGACGGGCGGATCGAGGAGGTCGAGGGCGAGGGCATCGTCGGCGTCAAGCCGGTCATCGCGCCGGGCGGCGTGCACCGCTACCACTCGTTCTGCGTCCTCTCGACCTTCACCGGCACGATGGAAGGCACGTACCTCGTCGAGCGCCCGAGCGGCGCCCGCTTCCGCATCGCCATCCCCCGCTTCGACCTCGTGGCGGGCATGAACTGAGGCGGCGGCGCGCCGTCAGTCGCCGTCCCTTTGGACAGTCTCGCGCTCGCGCAGCCGACGGGCGGCCTGTCCGCGCGTCTGCACCCACACCGGAATTGTCGTCTGGAGCGGGCTGAATTCGACGACGGAGAACGACAGCCGTGCGTCGGCGCCGACGGACCCGAGGCGCGTGCCGACAGACACGGTGTCGCCCACCGCAACGGCCGCGCTGCCGCGGGCGAGGCCGAGGTAGCGCGCCGTCGTGCCGTCGTCGTGGCGCACGAAGAGGGAGTTGACGCCGCCGACCAGGCGCCGACGCACTTCGACGCGGACGCCGTCGCGGTTCTCCACGTACTCGAGCGAGTCGAGCGGCAACGGGCCGGGCGAGAGGTCGATGGCAACGTCGCGCAGGCTGTCGGCGACATCGACGACGATGCCGCTCCGCGCGGCGCGCACGTCGGCGCCGACATCCGTGTGGAGCGTGTAGACGTAGCGGTTCTGACGCACCGTGCGCCTAGCGGCCTCGCTTGTGTCGCGCACGTAACGCGCGAGGATGTCCGCCGGAAGGCCTGTGCTCTCGACGAGCGCCCGGTCGAGCGGCAGGCGGTAGGCGACGGTCGTGTCGGGCAGATCCACGGGGGCGAGGTAGGCGATGCCGTAGCGGCCGAGCACCGCCCGCGGGTGGGCGGCATGAACGACGCGGACCGACCGCGCCTCGACCCGCACCGTGTCCGGCGTGAGGGTTTCCAGCACCGGCAGCACGCGCACCGGCACGGCGAGGCGGTTGTGGACGGAAATGGTCAGGGCCCGCTCGGTGCGCTCCGACCGGATGCAGACGCCGAGGCGGCAGGCCACCTCGAAGGGACGCTGCGCCTCGAAGCGGTACCGGTACGTTCGTCCCGGCGGCGCCCCGGCCGCTGCTGAGGCTGCGGGCATTTCCGATGGCACGAGGACCATGGGCGTTACGGCCTCGCCCGGACCGACCCCAACCGTGACGATGGACGTGGGCGTGGCCGTATAGCCCCGCAGGCCTACCCAGAGGCGCACCACACGCGCCTCCGTTCCGATGTTGGACACGCGCAGCCCGACACGCCCGTCCGTCACGAGCGTGTCGACGCAGATCACACCGCTGCACCGGGCACCGGCAGCGGGCACCGGCGCGGCAGAACCCGCACCGTGCGAGCGCGGCTGCGCGTCGGCGGAGGCCGCCCCGAGCAAGGCGACAAGCATCAGCAGGGATCTCATGGACGAAGGGCAGCAGATGAATGGCGAAGCTACGTGAGCGCTGCCACTGCGGCTTCAACGCCCCGCAGAATGGCCGGAGGCAGCGGGGCCAGATCGCGCCGCCACCTGGCCTCCTCAGCGCGCCGCCCCGCTTGCTCCAGAAGAGGTACACCGCCCGAGTTTTTTCCACGGATGCGTGACGTTCAGGTTACCTTCGCGCTTCCTGCACCCACCCTTCTCCCTCCCCGCTGCTCATGCGTCTCTCTACGGTTCGCCTCGCCGCGCTGCTGCTCGGCCTCTTTCTGCTCCTCGCCCCGGCCAGCCAGGCGCAGATGAGTGGCACCTACTACGTCGGCGGCCCCGGCACCGGCCCGTTCGGCGACCCCGATTTCGCCACCCTCAAGGCCGCGGCCGACGCCGCCAACGTCGGCGGCGTGACCGGCAATGTGACGCTGCTCATCACCAGCAATCTCACCGAGACCGCCGAAGTGGGCCTCGGCGTCAACACGGGCGCTTTCTCGTTCACCATCAAGCCCGCTGCGGGCATCTCGCCCGTCGTCACGTTCACCACGACGACGCTCGCCGCCGACGCCGCCGCCTACATCCAGGGCCACTTCGTCATCGGATCGGCCACGCGCAACACGGCGGCGCTCGTGCCCACGAACCGCGTCGTCATCGACGGCTCGAACACGGTCGGTGGCACCACGCGCGACATGACCTTCCGCAGCGCCGTGACGGCCAACTACCGCCCGACGATCCGTGTCTTCGGCGACAACGACAACCTGACGATCAAGAACCTCGTCGTCGACCACCTGAACACGGGCGCCGGCGGCGCCATCCTCGTCTCGACCTACGGCGACGCGGGCGCCGATGGCCTGACGATCGAGAACAACAGCATCACCAACACGGGCGGCGCCAGTTCGTCGGCCATCACCGTCGCCCGCTCGGCGCTCATCCCTGGACCGACGAACAGCGCCACCGGGATGCGCATCGTCGGCAACGCGCTCACGTTCCGCCTGCGCGGCGCCAACATCCAGTGGCGCGACCGGGGCGAGATCTCCGGCAACACCTTCACCCTCGTCGCCGGCTCGGCCGATTCGAAGGGCGTCATCGTGCTCGCCGCGCCGACGAACGCCACCGGTACGCTCAACGTCCACTCGAACCGCTTCGCCGCCCTCGCCACGAGCAGCGCGACCGGAATGATGGGCGTCGACAACCAGATCGCCGAGGGCCCGGTCGTCGTCAACGTCTACAACAACACGTTCACCGGCTTCAGCACGACGGCGGCAGCCACCAACCAGCGCATCTTCGCGGTCCGCCACGCCTTCTCCCTCACGACGACCAACGTGTTCCACAACACGGTCTACATGGCCGATCTGACGAACCTGACGGTGCCCGGCACGACCGTCATCGCCGCTTTCGCATTCGTCGATAACGTCGCGGGCAACAACACGGCCCCGACGGGCACGATGAACGTCCAGAACAACCTCGTCGTGATGGAAGAGGCGACGATGAAGGTCCACGCCCTTTACCGCGCGGGCACGGCGGGCACGTTCACCTCCGACGGCAACGTCGTCTCGACGCCCGGCGCCGACGGGCACTTCGGCTTCTCCAACGGCACCGACCGCACGACGCTCGCTGCGTGGCGCAATGCGACCCTCCAGGACCGCAATTCGCGCGTCAAGGTGCCGACCTTCGTTTCTGCCGCCGACCTCCACCTCGCCGGTGCCTCGCTTGGCGACGGCGACCTCGTCGGCCTCGCGCTCGCCACCGTCACGACCGACATCGACGGGCAGACGCGCTCCACGAGCGCACCGTACATCGGCGCCGATGAGGCCACACCCGCGCTCGGCGCGCGCATCGTCAACCTGACGCCGGGCGTGGTCGGCAACGCCACCGCGTCGGAGAGCCTCGCCTCGGGCGGGCGCTTCTGGGCGTCCTTCACCACGCCCTTCGGCTCCGGCGTCGGCATCGAACTCAACAGCGTCGTCGGCGGTGTGCCGACGGGCGACTACCAGCGCTCCGCCTGCGTCTTCGACGACACCACGCCTACCCGTCCGAGCGGCGCCAACTACCGCTGCGACGTCTACGCGACCCCGGCGCTCTTCCCTGCCAACCCGACCGTCGTGCCGGAGGGATTCAAGAACACGACGATCCGCTACCAGTTCTTTACCGCAGACTACGGCACGCTCGCCACCAACGCCGCCAACTTCACCGGCTTCGCCTGGTCGTTCATGACCGGTGCCGGCGGCTCCCCGCTGCCCGTCGAGTTGAGCCGCTTCGAGGCCGTCGCCTCCGGGCGTGGCGCCCGCCTGACGTGGACGACCGAGAGCGAGACGAACAACGCCGCCTTCGAGGTCGAGCAGCAGATCGGCGGCGTCTTCACGCGGATCGACGTCGTGCCCGGACGCGGCACGACGCTCGAGCGCACGGCCTACCGCTACGACGTGGCCAGCCTGCCGAGCGGGCGCCACGCCTTCCGCCTCCGCCAGATCGACCTCGACGGCGCAGCCACGGTCAGCGCGACTGTCGAAGTGACGATCGGCGTCATGGGCAGCGCCGAACTCTCGGCGCCCTCGCCCAACCCCTTCGCCGCCGCCACGCGCGTCACGCTGCGCCTCGCGGGCGACGAGGCGGTGCGCGCCGAGGTCTACGACCTCACCGGGCGCCTCGTCCGCACGCTGCACGACGGCCGCCTGGCCGCCGGTGAGCACCGCTTCGACCTCGACGGCAGCGACCTCGCCAGCGGCGTCTACCTGCTGCGCGTCACCGGCGAGACGTTCGCCGAGACGCGCCAGATCACCCGCGTGCGCTGACCTCCCGCGGCACTCCCGCTACGCGAAACGGCCTGCCCCCACACTGGGGGCAGGCCGTTTCGCTGAGGTGCCGAGCGGATTTGAACCGCTGTACAGGGTTTTGCAGACCGTAGACCAAACGGCCCACAACCCTCAAAATGGAGCATTCTGCTGAAAGAACAGGCGCGTACGGGGCGCTTTCTAAGCAGTTTCTAAGCACAAGGCGTCAGGGGGTTCCGAAAACCAGCCAGAGCTTTCAGGTCTCATAACGCTGTTATTCAAGGACATAAGCTGCCCATTTTATCGACGGCTCTCTGTTTGATATAAGAACATCTTGATTTTCCAACAAGCCTTAGCTCCAGTCTGTTCTAGCCAGTGGCGAAATGTGAAAACTGCCGATCTTTTACCGCATAACGCTACCGAGGGCATATCATACGACCCCACCACGACCCCACCACGACCCCACACATCATGGCAATGTCCCAGAACTCCGACGGCGCATCCAAAGCACCCGTCTCCTTCTCTACCGTCACGTCCGACAAAGCCAGCCAGGAACTCTCGGTTCTTCGCAGCGGTCGTCGTGGACGCACGTCTCAATTCGAAGCTCTCTTCGCAGCGGTGGGTGAACTCGAAAAGGGCAAGTCGATCCGCCTGGAGCTCACGAAGACGCAGTACCTGAACCTGGGCCAGCAGCTTCGCAAGCGCTTCGGCAAGGAGATCAAGGTCTCGACGGCAGCGAGCAAGGAGGCGCCGGATTCGCGCATCGTGTTCATCTCGCATGCTCCCGACGCCTGAGTTAAGAGGCTCAAGAGAACGATAGATCATGGCTTTGGACGGGGAAAGCCGCTTCACGATCTCAAACGCCTCTCCCATACCTTCAGGGCAATTGCCGACAAGGCGGGTCTTCCAAGCACGATCTCGCTTCACAGTGCCCGGCATGGTGGCATCTCGCGGGTGATCGCCGGAGGGGCCAGCGTCGAGGCAGGGCGACGATTTGCCGGGCACACGACGACGACGATGCTGATGCGGTACGTCCACCTCCTCGATGATCAGTACCGCCATCAGGTCCTCGGGGCGCTCGAACGGACCGAGAACCCGCGCAGCTAGCCGCCACGGAGTTCCACGGCACGTCAATCTGTCTGCGCACACGACTTCGATGCGCTTTGCGACCTGAGCATGCGAAATAAGGAATAGGGCCAGAATCACCGAAATAAGGCTATGAAGGCCGTATTTACGCGATAACGGGGAGATATCCATGCACTTATGGTTCTCCTTGTTGTCCCTTGGATATTCATCTTGTATTACGTGTCGATCTTCTGGTTTTCTCCTTCTCAGAGAATTGAATACTTGATCGAATTACCTGCAAATGATTCCTGCTTAGTAATTTACGATCAAGGTTGAGACAGATCTCGTCTGACGAACATGACGACCCGATCCCCGTCTGGATGACGCCAATTTTTTTCAGATCGCAAAAACTATGCGTCTCCGAGCTTGGCGAGTTGGATCAGGCGCTCGAAGAGCCGCGCCTTGAACGCCTTGTTGACCTGGAGTTGACCCGGTTTGGTGGACAATCTTCCACTTGTCCACCAACCCGAGGCCACCATGCCACGATCACGCCCACCGTACCCGCCTGAGTTTCGACAGCAGATCGTCGATCTCCACCGCGCCGGGCGCACCTTCGCCGAGCTCGCCGACGAGTTCGAGCCTTCCGAGCAGACCATCCGCGCCTGGGTCGCCCACGCCGAGCCCTCCTCCGGCGCCGCTGCGGCAGGCACGGCTCTCGATGAGCGCGAAGAGCTTCGCCGACTGCGCAAGGAGGTCAAGCAGCTCCGCATGGAGCGCGAGATCCTATCAAAAGCCGCGGCCTGGTTCGCCCGGGAGAGCAACGCCCTTCCCGGAAGCTCTTCGACTTCGTGAGGACGAATCAGGCCACCTATCCCGTTGGCACGATGTGCCGCCTGCTCGGACTCTCCCGCAGCGGCTTCTACGCCCATGTCGATCGTCCGGCGTCGGCACGGGCCCAACGAGATCTCGTGCTCGCCGCGCAGATCCGGTCCATCCACACGCGCAGTGACGGCACGTATGGGGCGCCCCGTGTCCACGCCGAACTCAAGGACGACGGCGTGGCCATCGCCCGTAAGCGCGTGGCCCGTCTGATGCGCGCCGCTGGCATCGAGGGCGTGAGCCGACGCCGTGGCCCGGTGACGACCGTGCGCGCGCCCAAAGCGGAGCATGCTCCAGACCTCGTGCAGCGGCGCTTCACCGCAGATCGCCCCGACGCGCTCTGGGTCGCCGACATCACGTACGTGCCCACCTCGGCCGGATTCCTGTACCTCGCCGTCGCCATGGATGCCTTCAGCCGCAAGATCGTCGGCTGGTCGATGCGCCACGACCTGCGCGCCGAACTGGTGCTCTCGGCCCTCGACATGGCCCTCTCGCAGCGGCGTCCCGAGTCGGTGATTCATCATAGCGATCACGGGTCGCAATACACGTCGTTTGCCTTCGGGCAGCGGTGCCGCGAGGCCGGCGTGCGCCCGTCGCTCGGCTCGGTCGGCGACTGCTATGACAACGCGATGTGCGAGAGCTTCTTCGCCACGCTCGAATGCGAGCTCTTGGACCGTCGGCGCTTTGCGACGAAGAGCGAGGCGCGGATGGCGGTGTTTCGCTTCATCGAGGGGTGGTACAACCCGCACCGTCGGCACTCGTCGCTCGCGTACCGCTCGCCCGTCAAACACGAGCAGCACTACCTTGCCACGCGGGCGCTCTCAAGCCCGTAACTGTCCACCGAATCGGGGCAACTCCGAGATCTACCTCTAAGGGACAGGGTACCGGGGGGATCGTGACAATCGGTGGAAGCACTTCGTCCAATCCCTGCGCGCGAGCGCCGCAATCGTCAGCGCGAGCAAGAAGACGCAGGGGCTGTGCTTCGCCAGCATCGGGACACCGAAGAGGCGACTGGCCGCTTGGCGCACGGAAGTCCCTGATGAGGACGGCGCGGCATCTTTGAGCGACGACTTGGATCGACGCTCATGCCTTCACCGCGAGAGCGACTCCTCCTCGGCAATCGGCGTCTGCCGTCGATCCGGCGTGTCTCAGATCCGCCAGCCGACCTGTGGCGAGGGCAGTGATTGTAACCGTTCGGTTACGGAGGATGCGTACTCCACAGCTGGAGACTGTCTCATTTGGTTAACGGGCTCAATTGTTGACGCCCTATCTTGGAAGTAGGTCGTCTCAGTTTTTGTTGACCGTGCTCCCCTCCCTCGCGCCCCAGCTCAACTCTGGGTGTCTCTACGCATCGGCAGACTTTTTCTTCAACGATAGAATCGGGTCATTTCTGGGAGCATGCCCGGCTGGAGAAGTATTCGTTCCAGTCCAGGGCTCTCAATAAGATGAACTCAGGCTTGCGCTGAGATGGCGCGGTGCTGAGTCTCAGCGTTTCACCCGTCTAACGTGAGCAGTATATTCCGGTCGCGGCCGAGAGCACCTTCCCCTCCTTCGCATGATGACTTCGGTCTCGCGCTGGCTCCTCGGTATTGCCGTGGTGCTGGTCCTCTTTCCGCTCCAGGCTGTGGGCCAGGCCGTCGATCCGGTGGTCCTGCCCCCCAAGGGGCAACTCCGAGCCTCTGCTGCCTTTTCCGCGCCGACGCGAGCCGTCCGCAACCCTCGACCGGTATCGCTGCCGGGCTTTGACAGTGGAGCGCAACAGGGTCGTGGAGACGGACGCCGTCCGGGCCGCGCTTCGGCGACGGCATCCGGTATGCGACAACGCGAACGGGCGTTTCGCCAGTCCCGAGTTTCGCCTGCCCGCGGGCGCCGTCGAGTTGCAACTCGACGAACGCTTCTCGCTTGAGAGCGACTACGACAACGGATCGGTCGAGATCTCGGTCGAAGGGGGCCCGTGGCAGCAGATGAGTGTGCGCTCTGGGCAGTCCGCAAGACGCACCGATCGCATTGACCTATCGCCCTTTGCCGGAAGCGGGTCCGGATCGCATTTCGCGCGTCCACCGATGGGAGCGGTAACTATGGGGGATGGACTGTGGAAATTGCCCGCCTCGTCGTCGGCCTCGCCGCCTCGGCAGCCATCACGACGGTTCGGAGTCAGCTTTTCCCTTCGTCTACCTGGACCTTCAGGCGACGGCGACCGGGTGCACCGTTGACACCACCTCGTTCCGGGTCTTCGAGGATGGAGTGGCGCAGCCCGACTACTTCGACGTCACAAGCCCGAACCAGAATGGTGGCGTACGGGCCGTCGACATCGTGTTCCTCATGGACAACTCTGGGTCTATGTCCGACGAGCAGGCAGCTGTAGAGGCGAATATGCGCGCCTTTGTTGACGGCCTCTCCACCAGCGGGGTAGACTTTCAACTCGGCCTCCTTCGCTATGGCCAGGGCGCGCGCGGGGGCGAGCCGATTATGAGAACAGCGGCATCCTCACGGCAGACGCTGCGTACTTCAAAAACACGCTATGGGCGCGAAATGTAATCGATGGTGGGTATGAGCCTGGCTACCAAGCCATGGTAGAAGGCACCCAGGGCTTTGCGTTTCGCCCCGGCGCCAGCGGGTGTTCATCGAGATTACCGACGAGTGGCCGGCCAGGGTGCAACGTCGATGCAGCAGGCCACCGATGCCCTGACCGCGTCGGGGGCCACCCTGTTTGCCCTAACGCTGCCAAACCTGTACTCCTATTTCACGCCCATCACGCAGGCCACAGGCGGCAGCGTTACGACATCACTTCGTCGTTCACGCAGATCCTTCAGGCGATAACGAACCAGTTGGCACAAACCTACGTGGTGCGCTACCGGGCTACCAACCGCGTCCTTGCCGGGGCCCGCACCGTCCGCGTCGAGTTCCTCTGCAACACCACGCCGGTCACGGCGACCGGCACGTATACCCCGGGGGCTACACCCGTAATCCAGCGGGAGGCGGCTACCATTGCCCTGGCTGCAACGCCTTGGGCGGACGGCACTGCCTTCACCATTGGCGCCACAGTGACCGATGCAGTCGCGCCGGCCGTGACCCAGGTGCGCATCTATTACCGCACCACTGGTACCTCGGCCTATGCGAGCATGGTCATGCCGCTCGTCTCTGGCACGGCGCAGCAGGGGACCTACCGCATCACCCTCCCGGGCGCAGCGGCCCAGACGCCTGGCTTCGACTACTACCTCACGGCGACGGACGGACAGTCAACGGCAGCGGATCCGATGACGGATCCGTCGCAGGATCCCTACCAGATCGCGATCCTGCCCAACGTGGCGCCCGCCATTACGCATACGCCCGTAACGGCAGGCGTTACGAACCAGGCCATCTCGATCGGCGCTGACGTGGTAGACGGTACCAACCGCCTCGATTACGCCCGGCTCTACTACCGGCAGACGGGCACGCTGCTCTACACGCAGGCGCCCATGACCCTCGGCGCAGGGCACCACTTCACCGCGACGATTCCGGCCAGCTTTGCCACGACAGACGGCGATAGAATACTACATGCAGGCCGCCGACGACCTGGGCGTCCGTTCTACCCATGGACGCGCGACCTTCCCCACAGCATCGCGATCGCCGCAGAGGTGCCGTCTGCCGGCATCTTCTCGATCGAGCCGACGCTCGATTGGGTCGATGTGCCCGGTGCGGCCCTTACACGGTACAAGTGGCGACAGACGTGGCTTTTACCGCGCCGGTACCGTGACGTCAGGCACACAGAGCCGCTTTCGATTGGCTACGACCAGGTGCCCCTGGCCAATGCCACGCGCTACTACTGGCGCGTCGTGACCTCGCTCCAGGGTGGCGGCACCACGACCTCTGGCGTCTCGGCCTTCACAACGGTTGCGGCGGCACGCCCCATTCTTCCGTACCCGACGGCCGGGGCAGAACATCACACCGGCGGGCGTCGCCTTCACCTGGTATGTGACCGAGAGCGGCCCCTTTACCTACCGGCTCCAGATCGACACGCCGCCGGCAGACTGGGCCGGACTCTACCTCAACCAGAGCGCCTTGCAGCGAGTCCCTTCCGCGCCGATCTTGAGGGAGGACGCGCTCTACATCTGGCGGTCGCATCTCTAACATGCGCTTGACGATCTGAACCCGCTCGCTGGCACGACCGTGTCGTACTCAGCCCCCGAGCGTTCTCAACGAGCGGGGGTCACAGATCGTTGGTCCCTCGTTCCCGACTCGTCGGCCATACCGTTTGGAGCTCACCCCGGCGTTCAATGGTACGTGCAGGGAGGTGCCTCTCTGGCACCACCTTCGACGTGCGGTACCGCAATGTCACCGACGGACGAGCTATCCGGGCACGCCGCAGGCCAGCGGGCTTAGCGCACTCACGCTATAGCACCGGCCTCCTGGCGGCGCCAAGCAGTACGCATGGCAGGCCGCGCATGTCTGGGGTGCGTTGTGGGGGATGGTCGGGCGAGCAGACCTTCACGGTCGATGCTAGCCTCGCCCCGCCGCCCCTCAACCCGCCGCCCCGACGCTCAACTATCCTTCGAACGGCCTCACCGCGTACGGGTCGCCTGTGCGTTCACCTGGTCGCCGCGGGATCTGGCAGTGGACTCACCTACCGGGTGTTCACGCGCACCTGTACGCCGACCTCCGACTGCGGCGCCGAACTCGGCCTCTGGCCTCGGGTACAGCGAAGTGGGCCCGCAGGCCGCTCTACGCTATCGCCCTCGCCACGGCGCCGGGTACTTCGGTGCCTGGTTTGTCAAGGCCTGTAGGCCGGCGGGCGGGCCTGTCGGCATCGGCCCGGCGGTACCTCAAGGTCGGGCAGACCGCAGGGGGCGCAAGCACGGCGTCCCCGTCGTGGCCCAAGAACGGCGACATGGTGTACTGACACTCGCTCCTCACTCGTGGCATCTCTCTGGCTCATCCGCTGGGGTGAACGGCTACGAAGTCCGCTGGGGAACATCGAGCAATCCGGCGGTCTTGGATCGGCACGGTTTCCGGAGCCGCGACTCGACATTTACCCTCCATCGGCACGGGTCCGGGTGCGCTGACATGGGGTACTGCTTATTTCTGGCACGTTCGCGTGGCAGGCACTGCGACTTGGTCGACGGTCTCCTTCAGCACGGCAGGCTCGTCGGCGGGGCCCGCTCCCGTCGCGTCATGGCCTGTGTCGGGCTCTGTCGTCTGGGGAACGACCACGCCGCTCTCATGGCACCTGACGGGTTCGAATGAGGGGATCACCGGATTTCAGGTGGAACTGACCCGCCTTGGCTCGACGGCAATCACGACGACCTACCCTGTTGCTGCATCGGCGAGTTCGGGTCGATGTGAGCGCGTTGGTACCGGGAGCCAGCTACAACTGGCGCGTGCGCTCCATCTCTGGTGCAACGCCGTCGGGGTGGTCCACGCCGGCAGGCGGGTTCGTTGTCCATGCGGGGAGCAGCCTCGGTGGTGCCCATGGCCGAGAGCCCATCGCTGGGAATCACCCTTGAAGGCGCCGCTCCGGTTCTCTCGTGGTCCCTGCCTGTCTCGTCAGAGAGCTCGCTCACCGACGAGTCGAGTCTTGGGCTCTCCCGAGATGACCGCCTCGCAGAGCTACTCGGGACTGACCTCGCCGTTTGTCTCGCTGGGCTCGCTCGGCGTGGGGACTCACTTCTGGCGCGTCCGCTCGCGTACAAGCGCGGGCGACGTGTCCGACTACTCGGATGTGGAGCAGTTCGCAACGACGCAGTCAACCGATGTCGAAGCGTCGCCTTCGGCACCTCTCGAATACACGCTTGAAGCGGTCTACCCGAACCCTCTTCGGGGCCGTTCGAACTGTGCAGTTTGCTGTCCCCGAGGCGGCCAACGTGCACTTGGGGCTCTACGAGGTTCTCGGGCGTGAGGTCGCCGTGCTCGTCTCTGGGGACGTGAATGCCGGTCGGCATCGCATCGAACTTGGCGGAGCGGACCTTCCGGCAGGGCTCTCCGCCCTGCGTCTGAGCTTGGCGCGGTTGATGGCCACGAGGGCCTTGGTCATCGCGCGCTAAGCGCTTCACGTCAGCATCGCCTGAGCCTTCGAGCACCGTGTCCTTCCCCAGGGGCACGGTGCTCGTCCGTTTGATGTCGTTCCCCACTCTGTGCCCAAGTTTCCTCACTTGCGCAGTTCAGGTGTAGGTTTCCCGGAAGTAGGGATCTCTCCGCGCCTCGAAGGCAGGTGGGACTCCACTTCCGGGTGGGACAAGATCTCGGAGGCCTTCAGAAAGGCGTTGCCGAAGGGCGCTTGGCCCTTGCTTCTCCAAATTCCAAAATCTTGGCCACGAGGGGAGCGTGGGGTACTCACTTGGACCCCGGCGACGCGAAGACCCCGCGACTCAGAGTGCCTTTGATCTCGCCTCCCCCGGGTCTTTGTCCTAAATGGACTAAAACCCGGCATCATGGGGCCGGTGGGTGTCACCGAGAGGCCGGGGCCCTAAAAGCCAAACGGCCCAGAAACGCTGATTTCGCAGGTTTCTGGGCCGTTTTTCG
>CAVSDF010000013.1:0-146753 GCA_963726715.1 Rhodothermales bacterium | reverse complement strand
ATGTCGCCGGTGTTGATCGTCGTCGAGTTGGCGCTCAGGCCGAAGGCGCGGTGCCAGTCCTGCGCCATCGGGCCGATGTGGCGCACGGTGCGGTCCTCCTCGGCGATGTAGCGCCACGACGAGACCGGGATCGTCCGCAGGCGCGCGAGCAGGGCCTCGCCCTCGATGTTCTCGAAGCCTTCCTTGCGGTGGCGGTCCGAGATGGTGCTCCACGAGCCGCTGCCGGCGTTGACGAAGACACCCGCCGTGAGTGTGGCGTTCGTGTAGAGGCGGTAGCCACCGGCGGCGCGCACCATGAACTGGTTGTTGGCGAACGCCTCGACCGAGTCGGTCGTCGACGCGTCGCCGAAGACCATGGCGCCGTTGAAGCCGTTGGTGCTGGCGCTGCGCCCGAGGGCGAGGCTGTAGTCGCCGTCGGCGGTGGCGCGGTAGCCGATGGCGATGCTGTACTCGCCGCTCGCGTTGCTGCGGTAGCCCATGGCCGTGCAGGCGTAGCCGTTGCAGCTCGTCTGGTAGCCGCTCGCGAAGCCGGCGGTGCGCGACACGTAGGTTCGGTAGCCGAGAGCTGTGCCGCCCTGCCCCTGCGACGTGACCGTCGAGCCCTCGCCGAAGGCCGTCGAGTAGGTGGCGGCGGCAACGGTCGCGTAGCCGCCCGCGATCGAGTAAAAGCCGACGGAGCCATCGTCCCACGCCGTCGAACCACTTTGTCCGGCTCCACCGGCTCGGAAGGCGGCCTTGCTCCCGTGCCACATCAGCCGGTCGCCGCCGCCCGTCGCCGGGATGATGCCGAGGCCGACCTGCGACCGCGAGACGATGCTGCCGTCGTTGAAGACGGTGAAGATCTGGCTCGGAAACGTGCTGGTCGATTGGGACGGGATCCCTCGGATGTTGAACGCCACTGCGTGCGGCGCCATCGTTTGGGCCAAGGCGGGAAGCGCCATGGCCGCGGCGAGCGCGGCAGCGACGAGCGAGGAACAGAAACGATGTCGCATGGCGGGACTGGAAAGCTCAGGTGGATTGGCAACGGGGATGATACGCTCCAACCGCCGATTGCACCCGGGGCCTTCGGCCCGCCGGGCCTCGGGCCACTCCGCCCGCCGGAAGCGGCCTGCCCCAACCTACTCGTCGGCTGCTGGGCGCCCCGCCCGTGCGGCGCGCAGCTTTCGTGAAGGCGCCGCGCGAACCGCAGCGCCTCCCCTTCGCCCACGTTCCCCTTTTCCGACCGATGGAGCACCCCCGCTTCGGCACCGACGGCTGGCGCGCCGTCATCGCGCGCGACTTCACCTACGACTCCCTCGAAACCGTCACCCGCGCCACCGCGCTCTGGCTGCGCGAGACCAACGGCGACAAGCCCGCCACCGGCGACGCCGCGACCGACGCGCCGTCGATCGTGATCGGCCACGACACGCGCTTCGAGGGAGAGGCCTTCACGCGCCACGCCGCCCGCGTCTTCGCGAGCGAGGGCGTCCGCGTGCTCCTCGCCGACACCGTCGCGCCGACGCGGCGCTCACGTCCGCGCGTGAACTGATGCGGCGCCGCTGAGGCCGTCCGGCGGGGCGGGCGGGGGCCGCGTCGAGCACATCGCGAGCGGTCCGTCGAGCCGAGGATGGTGCGGCCCGGCATGTGCCGCGCGTCTGAGGCCGGGTGCGGAGACGTTCACGCCGGGACCTCGTCCCGCGCCCTTCCGGCTGTCCGGGACCGTGGCCACCGGTCAGACGGCCACCGCCTCGGGTTGGCCCACCGTTGGGTCGGGCATGGTGTGTCGCGGCAGGTCGATGCGGAAGACGCATCCCTGGCCCGGAAGGTCGCGCACGGTGAGGGTGCCGTCGTTGGCCTCGACGCTCTGACGCGAGATCGCCAGGCCAAGACCGAGGCCAGATTTGTTGCTGCCGCCTTGCGTGAACGAATCGAACATGGTCTCGGCGACCCCCGCGGCCAGACCCCCGCACTGGTCTTCGACCTCGATGAGGATGCGGTTGCCGGAGGCGAACGCCTTGAGCGTCACCTCCGAGTTGACATGCGTGAACTTGAAGGCGTTCTGGAGCAGGTTGCCGACCGCCGAGGCGAGCAGGTCGCGGTCGGCGGCGACGGCGAGGCCCGGGTCGACGGACGAGACGCTCAGAACGCACTCGCGCACGTGGGCCTCGAGTGAGCCGGAGAGCTTGACCTCTTCGATGAAGTGCGCGAGGGAGAAGAGCTCGTGCCGCGTCGGCATCCCGGCCGTCATGCGCACCACCGAGAGGGAGCGGTCGATGAGGTGGCGAAGCCCGACGAGGCTGCGGTCGAGCACGGCGCCGGTCGCACCGCCGTGCCCGGCACCGCCGGCCTTGATGACGGCGACGGCGAGTGTGGCCGTGGTGACGAGGTTGCGGAGCTCGTGCGCGAAGAAGCCGAGTTGCTCGTTGAGCGAAACTTCCTGGGCGCCCGCGAGGGCGGTGTCTCGCCGGTAGACGAACTCGGTGACGGCCTCGGCGATGCCGTTGTCGAGGCAGCGGTTGAACGTCTGAAACTCCTCGACCTTGATCGGGGCGCCCTTCTCGAAGGCCAGTTCGGTGATCGACTGGCAGAGGTCGCCGTAGTCGTGGACGACCTGGTCGATCGTGTAGCCGTTCTGGAAGAGTTCGCGTCCGTGCAGCGTCGCCGCCTCGCCGAGCTCCGACATCGACTGCTCGCCGCCCCCGGCCGGGCCGGAGATCTTGCGGCTGCGCTGAGGCTCCGAGGTCTGCTCCACGCGGAGGGTCGCGATGAGCTGGTCGAGGAAGACGGGGATGCCGTGCTCGAGCGCCTCACCGGCCCGGGGCGCCGACCGCAGGGCCGACCTTCTCCTTGCAGCGCTCGATCAGCTCTTCCCGGTTCTCGGAAAGGAATTCGTGCAACATGGGCTGGGTCCGAGGCGGTGAACCCTCAGGGTAAGTCATGGGAGGGGAGAACATGGTCCCCCGCGAGAAACACGTCCCCAAGAGGCGGAGGCCCGGCTCCGGCAGCGCGAGGAAGGGGCGCACAGGAGCGTGCGGGAGGCACGGCCTGCCCCGCGACCCTCTGGCGGTGTCGGCTCCCAGAGGCCACGAGGACACTCCCGCTGACGCGAGGCGGACGCCCTGCGTGAGCGCCTCGGCACCGCCCCGCCAACGCGCGCAATCCCGCCCACAACCTCACCACTCACAACCAACCCTCAACCCCCAACAATCAACGCCCCCTCGCGTCGATCCACGCCCCGACCGCGTAGCCGACGACCGCCGCCGCGAGCGAGGTCAGGTACGGGTACGGCGTGTGGAGGACCTTGTCGGCGGCGATGTAGACGAGGAAGCCGCCGAGCATCCCGCCCGTCGCGGCCCATTTTCCGCCCCAGCGCTTCGTGAAGAGCGCCAGCAGGATCACCACGAACAGCCCCGCGCTCCCGAACGCCGACGCCTCCTCGACGAGCGCGTACACGCCGTCGGCCGACCGCGCGAGGACGTACGCGACGACCCCGAACACGACGACGCCGATGCGCGCGAGCCGCACCTTGCCCGCCTCCGTCACCTCGCGCCCGCGCGCCTTGAGCAGCGGCACGGCGACGTTGTGCGAGACGAGCGAGCCGGTGACGAGGAGCGTCGAGTCGACCGTCGAGAGGATCGCCGACACGAGCGCGCCGACGAAGACGAGCCGCAGCACGGGCGGCAGGTAGGCGTCGGCGAGCGAGGGGAGGAGCGTCTCCGGGTTCTCCAGGCCCGGCATCAGCGAGGGGCCGATGAGGCCGAGGAGCGCGGGGATGGCGCCCGCGACGAAGTAGATGCCCGCCGC
Source organism: Rhodothermales bacterium (assembly GCA_963726715.1). Taxonomy (GTDB): domain Bacteria; phylum Bacteroidota; class Rhodothermia; order Rhodothermales; family BA12; genus CAVSDF01. Next base: position 142,970 of record CAVSDF010000013.1, on the reverse strand, counting down.
CGAGAACGACGACCGCACCGCCACGCCCTCGCTCCGGCACGCGATGACGCGCGAGACGAGCTCGACGGCGACGACCGATCCGCAGATCGGGATCGCCCACTTCTCGATGGCCCCCAGCCCCGAAAAGCCCGTCAGCGGATTCCACCGCTCGGCGGGCACCGCGGCGAGGGCGTCCATCCCGCCGCCCGGTCCGAGCACGATCAGAAACAGGATCACGAGGCCGGCGAGGAGCGCGACGCCCTGCAGCAGGTCGGTGTAGGCGTCGGCGAGCAGGCCGCCCCACGTCGTGTAGAGGACGACGACGACGGCGGCGAGGGCGATGCCCTGCGGGGGCGTCAGGACGGTCGCGTGCGCGAGGACCTCGCCAAACGCCCGCACCTGCGCCCCGGCCCAGAGGATCGAGGCGGGGATGGTGAGGACGACGGCCAGCCGCTCGACGCCCGGCCCGTAGCGCTGCCGGTAGAGGTCGGCGAGGGTCGTCAGCCGCCGCCGGTAGAGCGGACGTGCGAGGAAGGCGCCCATCAGCACGAGGCACAATCCGTAGCCGAACGGATCGGCGCGTCCGCCCGCCAGCCCATCGGTGTAGATCGCCCCCGACGACCCGACGACCGTCTCGGCGCCGAACCACGTGGCGAAGATCGAGAACGTCCCGAGGATCGGCCCGAGGCTTCGCCCGGCGAGCAGGTAGTCGTCCTCGGTCTTGATGCGCCGCGACACCCACGCGCCGATGCCCAGTTGCAGGGCGATGTAGACCGCGATGGCGACGAGGGTCAACGGGGCAGGGGGGCGAGGCGACCGAAACAGCGCGCAAGAATACGCCCGCCAGCAGGCCCGCGTCCGTGCGAACCTCGTGCAGAGCGTGCCACCATCCCCCACCCTTCCCCCACCCTCCCGTAGGGGCGGGTCTCCGACCCGCCCGCGCCCCACGTCATCACCGCCCGTCGTCCCCAACCCACCCGCCGCCCATCGCCGCCGCCCCGCCCGCGCCCCACCACCGCCCCCGTCCCGTCACCCCCGCCGCTCGCGCCGCAGCCCACCCGCCCACGCGACCGCCGCCACCAGCACGGGCTGCATCGGCAACCGCGCCCAGAGCGCCCACACCGGCGCCCACGGCATCGTCTCCGGGCGCAGGGCCGCGTAGACGTTGGCCGGAAAGACGGCGATGGCGAGCGCCGCCAGCCCCCACGCCGCCGCACGCCGTGTCTGCGGAATCAGCAGCCCGACGCCGCCAAGAACCTCGAAGACCCCGCTCGCCAGCACGGCCGGACGCGCCGGAATCGGCGGCGGCACGATGGCCTCGAACCCGCGCGGACGCACGAAATGCGCGACGCCCGCAACGACGAACACCCCGGCGAGGCCGACCCGAGCGGCGGACCGAAGGCGAGAGGACGGAAGGGCAGGGCGCATCGAGGCAGGGGTAAATGACCGCGCCCGAACCCCCATCCCGCCGCCGCGGTGCCGGGACGTTAGGGTTCTGCGTCCGCATTTCCATTCCTGTCATTGCGAGGAGCGCAGCGACGTGGCAATCTGGATCGACGGGCGTTTTCGACCCGGATTGCCGCGCTTCGCTCGCAATGACAGGGACCGTGAAGATGGTAAACGAACAGCTTCGCATCGCCCGCCTTGCCCGCCTCCCGCAGCACCACCCCCGCGATCCACGCGGAAACCAGACAGGTGCGGAGACCTGTCCGGTTGGTCCCAAGCCCCCATACCCGATCCCCCATTCCCCCCATCCTCACCCACCGCGTGGCAACCAACGCGGCGCGTGGCGTTACAGGCGGGTTCCTCCTCCGATCCCCATCCCCGCCCTCCCCGTGTCCGACCAGAAGATCATCTTCTCGATGCGCGGCGTCTCGAAGACGCACAAGACCGGCAAGACCGTCCTCAAGGACATCTGGCTCTCCTTCTACTACGGCGCCAAGATCGGCGTGCTCGGCCTCAACGGCTCGGGCAAATCGACGCTCCTCAAGCTCATCTCGGGCGAGGACACCGACTACACCGGCGCCATCGAGGTCCTGCAAAAAGGCATCACCTTCGGGATGCTCCACCAGGAGCCGATGCTCGACGAGACGAAGACCGTCCGCCAGATCGTCGAGGAAGGCGCCGCCGACAAGGTCAAGATCCTCAAGGACTACGAGGCCATCAACGAGCAGTTCGCCGACCCCGACGCCGACTTCGACGCCCTGATGGCGCGGCAGGCCAAGCTCCAGGACGACATCGACCGCCTCGGCCTCTGGGACCTCGACGCCCAGCTCGAGCAGGCCATGGACGCCCTCCGCACGCCCCCGCCCGACGCCATCGTCGGGACGCTCTCGGGGGGCGAGAAGCGCCGCGTGGCGATGGTGCGCCTGCTCTTGCAGAAGCCCGACGTGCTCCTCCTCGACGAGCCGACGAACCACCTCGACGCCGAGTCGATCTCGTGGCTCGAGCAGCACCTCGCCAAGTACCCCGGCACCGTCATCGCCGTGACCCACGACCGCTACTTCCTCGACAACGTCGCCGGGTGGATTCTCGAGCTCGACCGCGGCGCGGGCATCCCGTTCGAGGGCAACTACTCGTCGTGGCTGGAGCAGAAGACGAAGCGCCTCGCGCTCGAGGAGAAGCAGGAGTCGAAGCAGCAGAAGGCCCTCAAGGAGGAGCTCGAGTGGGTGCGGCAGAGCCCGAAGGGGCGCCACGCGAAGAGCAAGGCGCGCATCGCCAACTACGAGAAGATGGTCTCCGAGCAGGGGCAGAAGCGCGACGAGGAGATGGAAATCCCGATCCCGCCGGGTCCGAGACTGGGCAACGTCGCCATCAACGGCGCCGACCTGACGAAGTCGTTCGGCGACAAGCTGCTCTTCGAGGACCTGACGTTCTCGATCCCGCCGGGCGCGGTCGTCGGCATCGTCGGGCCCAACGGCGCGGGCAAGACGACGCTCTTCCGGATGATCACCGGCAGCGAAACGCCGGACGCGGGCGACATCGTCGTCGGCGAGACCGTCAAGCTCGGGCTACGTGGACCAGAACCGTCCGCTCGACCCGAACAAGACCGTCTGGGCCGAAATCTCCGACGAGGCCGACTTCATCCGCGTCGGCAGCCGCGAGATGAACTCGCGCGCGTGGGTCGGCCGCTTCAACTTCAACGGCACCGACCAGCAGAAGAAGACCGGCGAACTGTCGGGTGGCGAGCGCAACCGCGTGCACCTCGCCAAGGTGCTCAAGGAAGGCGCCAACGTCCTCCTGCTCGACGAGCCGACGAACGACCTCGACGTGAACACGCTTCGCGCGCTCGAAGAGGCCGTCCAGAACTTCGCCGGCAGCGCCGTCATCATCAGCCACGACCGCTGGTTCCTCGACCGCGTGGCCACCCACATCCTCGCCTTCGAGGGCAACAGCGAAGTCGTCTTCTTCGACGGCAACTACCGCCTCTACGAAGACGACTACCACAAGCGCAAGGGCATCGACGCCGAGCGCCCCCACCGCGTGACGTACCGCAAGCTCACGCGCGGGTGACGCGCGGCATCCGCACCGCCTCCGGGGCGGCTCGTTCGTGTGGACGGGCCGCCCTGGTGCGTTTGGAGCGGCGCAGCGAGACGGCGATTGGGGGATGACCGAACAGGGCAGCGAGACGACGTAGGGGCACGATCTATCGTGCCCCTACCTCCACCGGCGCGCGTCGACCGGCTTCAGCAGCAATTCCAGAGGGCGGTCACAGGCAGGGCTCGAACTCGGGAGGCGTGCTCGCCGAGGCGGCGCACGAGGTCCTGCGTCTGCCCGATGCAAAGCCGACCGGGCCACGCGGAGCGCAGGACGTAGACGGTGAACATGGCAGGCGCAAACGCAGAACGGCTCCCACGTTGCCGTGAGAGCCGTCTTGCAGTCGGGGTGGCGGGATTCGAACCCACGACCTCTTCGTCCCGAACGAAGCGCGCTACCGGGCTGCGCTACACCCCGAATTCCGGTGAGGACGGCCAAGATACGGCCCCAACGCCGCCGCAGGCCGGGACGGGACGCGCCCGGCGGCGAATCTTCACGCGCTCGCCGCCGGTGCCGCCACGCCGTCCGCAGGCCCGATCAGGGCCGCCTCGCCTGCGGGCACGGGCGCCGTCACGGCGAGGGAGACCACGAAGGTCGTGCCCGCGCCCACGCGCGAGCGGGCGGTGACGGTGCCGCTGTGGCGCTCGACGACCTTGCGCGCGATGGCGAGGCCGATGCCGGTGCCGGGGTAGTCGCCGCGCGTGTGGAGGCGCTGGAAGGGCGTGAAGATGCGGTCGAGGTACTTCTCGTCGAAGCCGATGCCGTTGTCGGCGACCTCGATCACCTCGCGCCCTTCGCTGTCTGTCCCCACGGCGCGCACGATGACGCGCGGCGCCTCGCCCTCGCGGCGGAACTTGATGGCGTTGCCGATGAGATTCTGGAACAGCTGACGCAGCTGCCCGGCGTCACCGTCGATGGACGGGAGCGAGCCGACATCGACGGTGGCGCCCGACTCTTCGATGGCCGTTTCGAGTTCGGCGATGGCGTCGCGGGCGATGTCGCCGAGGGCGACGGGGGCGAGGGGGTGGCGCGCGTCGAGAGGCGCGAGAAGGCGAGGAGGTCGTTGATGAGGCGGCTCATGCGCGCCGCCGCGTCCTGCATCCGCACGAGCGAGTGCTTCGCGTCGTCGGGGAGCACGTCGCCGTAGTCCTCGCGCAAGAGGTCGGCGAAGGTGCGGATCTTGCGCAGCGGCTCCTGCAGATCGTGGCTGGCGACGAAGGCGAAGTCCTGAAGCTCACGGTTCGAGCGCCCGAGGGCCTCGTTCGTGACCCGCATCGCGGCGTTGGCATCGGCGAGGGCGGCGGTGCGCTCGCCGACGCGCCGTTCGAGCTGCTCGTTGTAGTCGCGGATGAAGCGCGCCTCGGTCTCGCGCCGCCGCAGGTCCTTGCGGACGAACAGATACAGGCCGCCGATGAGCGCGAGCGCGAGCGAGGTCGAGATGGCGAAGGTGGCGGCGAGGTCGCTCTGCGCTTCTTCGGCGAGCCGCTGCCGCTCGTCGAGGAGCACCTGCTCGCGCGCCTGCATCCGCGCGGCGATGGCGGCGGTGCTGTCCATCAGCATCTTGCCGCGCTCGGTGGCGAAGAGCGCCGCCGCCTCGTTGATGCCGGTCTCGCGCTGCATCTCGACGAGCCGCGCGAGGAAATTGAGCTTGTCGCTCGCGTAGCGTTCGAGGAGCGCGGCGTCGTCGGCCTGCTCGGGGTTGTCGGAGACGAGGTCGGTGAGCGAGTCGGCCGATGCCTGTGCCCGCACGCCCGTGGCGACGTAGGGCGCGAGGAACGCCGGGCGCTCGGAGATCAGGTAGCCGCGCTGCGCCGACTCGGCGGCGAAGACGTTGACGAGCAGCTTTTGAAGCTCCCCCTCGACCCGCAGCGTGTGCTCGACCCGCTCCTGCAGCGCCTGCAACCGCCCGATCGCCCGCAGCGACACGCCCGCGTTCGCGAGCAGTACGACGAGGGCGATGGCGAAGGCCGCGAAGAGCTGGCGGGGAGTCACGGGACGGGCGGAGGGGGAGGCAGGAGGCGGTCGCCGGAGTCGGCGATTGTAACAAACCTACGACGAACAGGCACTTGCCGGTCCGCACGGGCGGCGCAACTTTCGCCAAATCGCCCGTACCCTTTTTCCGTGCCCTCCCGTGGGCACGGAGGAGGATGGGGACCTCCTCTGGTGATGTGATGGCGAAGCGCCCTCGATGCCCCTCCGGCGTCGGGGGCGCTTCGGTTGGCGGCGACGCCGGGCCGCAGCGCCGGGCCGCTCGTTCATGGGGACACGTTCGGCGGTGGCGGTAGGGGCGCGATATATCGCGCCCCTACGGTCGATCTGGGTTCACTGCCACACCGGCTGCATCAGGCGCCCGCCTGCCCGCGCGCTCTACCGTGACGAACGCGAAGGCCGGGCGCCCATCGGCTGCCGGGTGCGCCTCGCGCCGCGTCTCGGCGAAGGGACGCCCGCTGCCGCTCGGCCCGACGAGGTGCTCGAAGGGCGGAAAGACGACATCGCCCTCGAAGGCGCCGTCGAGGAGCGTCAACTCCCACCGGTCGCAGTCGGCGAGGGTCTGCGCGTAGATCTCACCGCCTCCGGCGACGAAGACGCGGGCCTCGTCCGCCGCTGCCGCGAAGGCCGAATCGAGGCTGGCGTGCGTCTCGGCGCCCGCATGCGCCCACGAGGCATCGCGCGTGACGACGAGGTGGCGGCGTCCGGGGAGCGGGCCGCCCATCTGGTGGACGAGCGACTCGAATGTCCGCCGCCCCATGACGAGCGTGCCGCCGGTCGTGAGCGCCTTGAAGTGCCGCAGGTCGGCAGGGAGGTGCCACGGAAGCTCCATCCCACGCCCGATGACCCGGTTCTCGGCGGCGAGCGCGGCGACGAGCACGCGCTCGGGACGGGCGAATCGGGACAGGGAATCGGGCACGGCGGGGCGGATCGAGGATGGATCGCGCCAATCGCCCGCCTCCGCGCAGGTTCTCCCGACATCCCGCGAACGACCCCGCGCGCCCACAGACTGTCTATGAAGTCGGTCATTCCCGCGAACCGAACGTCCGCGGCAATGACGAATCAGAAGAGGCGGTGGCGCTCTTTCATCAACACTCACCCTGCCACATCACCGCCGCGGCGTTGCGCGGTCGTCAGCGGTGGCCGGGGCGGACGCGGGGTCGAGGCGGTTGCCGGGGCCGTCGGGCGGTGCCCAGCGGGCGGTGCGGGGCGTCGTGGTGACGGCGCGCCAGCGGTGGCCGGGCGCCGGGGCGACGACGGCGCCGCTGACGACGTTGTAGCGGCTGTAGCCGCCGTGGAAGTTGACGTCGACTTCGATGCGCCCGCCGCGGATGCGGTTCTGGCTGCTCGACCACTGGAAGGCGACGTGGCGGATGCCGCGGATGTCGGGGTCGGTGAGGCTGCACCGGAAGGCGCGGGCGAAGCGCACGTAGCCTGTCCCGCCGTCGCCCTTGTTCCACGACCCATCCACAACGAGGGTCTCGCCGCGGACGCCGTAGCTGTTCTCGAAGACGACCGCGTGGCCCCCCGCCATCCGCACGCCGACATCGCGGAGGCGTCCGCCGTCGGCCCAGAAATAGGCGAGGGCGCTGACCTGGTAGTCGGGGTAGCGGTTCTCGTAGACGAAGGCAACGTCGGCGGGGGAGGCGCCGGGGACCTCGTGGGTGAGCGTGAAGCCGCTCATCTCGACGCCGCGGACGGCCTCGGTGGCGTAGACCTCGGTGCCCTCGGGGAGGTCGAGGTCGAGGTTGTCGCGGAGGCTGACGACGAGCGATCCGTCGGCGCCTTCGCTGCCGGTCGCCGGGCGGGCGGAGAGCATCGGCGTCATCATCTGGCGCACGTACGGGTAGCGCTCGTTCCAGACCTCGGAGCCGATGCGGCGCAGGAACGCGTCGTCGTTGGGGGCGCCGAGCCAGAGCAGCGTGCCCGCCTGCGGAGCGGTGCGGCCGGGTTCGAGGTGGACGATCAGGCGCCCGTCTCCATTCGATGCGCTGCGCACGAGCCGGGCCACGCGGCGGCCCTTGCGGCCGGTCGCGGCGAGGGCGGCGGGGGCGTCGCCCGCCTGCGCGCGCGTCATCCGGAGCGCGAGCGTGGTGGCGGTGCGTCCGGCGCCGCGCAGGCGCACGTTGGACGTGGTGATGAGGACGGGCCGGTCGATGTGGAGCGTGCCCGCAGGCAGCACGACGGTGGCGCCGGGGGCGGCGTCGCGGAGGGCGCGGCGGATGGCGTCGCCGTCGTCGCGTCCGTCGTCGACGCGGGCGCCGTAACGCGTCACGTCGATGTCGCCGGTCACGGTGCCGGGTATGGGGGCGGGGGCGGCGTATCCCGCCGCGGCGGTCGTGCTGTCGCGCGTGGCCGCATCGTCGTCGAGCGGGACGGCGGCGCCTGCGGGACCCGGTGTGCCCGGGCCCGCCGAGAGCGTGTCGGCCTCTGACCCCGCGACGCCGACGACGGTCGTGGCGGTGCTGTCGGGCTGGCCGCCGAACGGTGCGGCAGCGCGGGCGGCGGCCTGGCCGGTCGCGTCGAGGCCGCGGTCGGCGGCCGAGGCGGTGCGGTCGGCGGCGTCGGAGAAGCGGCGCTGGAACTGGTCGAGCGCCTGCCCGAACACGCGGGGCGCGTCGATGAGGTTGGGCGACTTGAAGACGCCGGAGAGCAGGCCGACGAACAGGATGAAGGTGGCGAACGCGGCGACCGTTTGCAGCGCGGGCGCCCAGCGGCGGCTCCACGGCAGGTTGCCCTGGCTCGTCGTCTTGCCTTTCGCCTTTCCCCACGACTGCCGCCCGAGGTAGAAGCTCGCAATCACCTTGTAGTACGAGCCGAACCACTGGTCGAAGACCTGGAGCGGAAGGTCGAGGATGCGCATCCGGTGGCCCTGGAGCACGAGCGTCCAGAGCTGGAGGAGGCGGATGAGGATGATCCACGCGGCGTAGAAGGCCGCGAACCACGGGGTGACGAACAGGATGAGCATGATCATCGTGGTGGGCGCGAGCAGCGTCGTCCACATCGAGATGCGCTGGTCGAGCACGGCCCACCACGTGAAGACGCCGATGCGCTTCGGCCCGAGCGAGAGCGCGCGTTTGTTGGTGCGCAGCGTGTTGCCGTTCCAGCGCAGCATCAGGCTCTTGGCGAGCTTGAAGAACGGGTCGGTGCGCGTTTCGAGCGAGTAGACGACGACGTCCGGGAGGTAGAGCATCTCCCATCCGTTCTTGATGAGCACGTACCACGTGCTCTTGTCGTCGCCCATCAGGAACTTGATGCGCCCGTAGCGCCAGTCGGTGACGCCGTCGTTCTCGAGGTGCGAGGCCATCTCCTCGCTCAGCACCGCGTCGGCGCGGAAGGCGGAGAAGCGCCCGGTGAGGGTGAGCACCTTGCGCGAGAGGCTGAGGCTCTTCATCACCGAGTGGCGCTTGATGAACTTGAGCGCGAACCACGCGCGCACCGCCGTCGAGGCGCCGTAGATGCGGCCGAGCTCGTCGGTCGTCACGGCGCCGACCTTGGGGAAGGCCTTGAGGAAGGGCAGCACCTGCCCGAGCGTGCCGGGCGCCATCTCGGTGTCGCCGTCCATGAAGACGACGACGTCGGCGTAGGCGCGTTCGCGGTCGGAGACGTAGGCGATGTCGCGCGCGCGCAGCTGGGCGATGACGCGGAGCGCGTCGGCCATGGCCTTGCGCTTGCCCTGGCTCCTGACGCAGGCAGACGAGCTTGATGCGCTCGCCGCCCGGCGTGGTGCCGAGGAGCTGGCGCACGAGCTGCTCCTCCTCGTCGGAGCCGAGGCTCGCCACGACGGTCACCTTCACCTGCGGCAGCATCCCCGTCTCCCGCGCGAGCGCCCGCATCGAGCGGGCCATGACGCCGGGGTCTTCGTAGTAGGAGGGGAGGAGGAAGTAGACGCGCTCGGGGAACGGGTTGCGCTGCACGTACGCCGTCTGCCGCATCGGCGGGTAGACGAAGCGGCTGTAGAAGAACGACCGCGTGGCGTGCGTCAGGTACCAGGCGTAGCGCCAGAGGCCGATGAGGCCGACGAGGAGGATGCCTTCCTCCTGCCGCACCTCGACCTTCGCGCGCCACGCCCAGCCCGGAAGCGCGATGAGCACGACGGCGAAGACAGCCAGCCAGATCGCCGACGGCACGGCGGCGGTGCGCAGCGCCTGCCCGATGGGGAGGCGGTGCTGAGGTCGGGCGTCGGCGCGGAATTCCATCGAAGAGGGCGGAGAGAAGCGGGCCGCGGCGGCCGCGGCGACGCGGGCGGGCGCGTCTGTGGGAATCGGTCGGACAGACTCCTGCAAAGGCCGTTCCACGACGCCCGCCGTCTCACGCTGAGCCGACGCGCCGGGTGGGCGCAGGTGGATGGGCACCGCCGAAACGCATGCCGCCGCGTCGTCCTCGCGAACGGCGCGGCGGCGCGGGCGGTGTGCCGATGTCAGTGCAGGCGACCGAGGAAGACGGTGCGGAGGCCCACCTCGACGCTCGCGTCGGCCTGGGCGCCCGGCGCCACGTCGGCGGGAAGGGCGCCTTTGAGACGGATGCGCACGGGCGTCAGGTCCTGGTCGTTGCGCACGGAGAAGCGGTTGCCGAACGTGCCGAGTGCTGCCGCGCCGATGGCGTCGACCTGCCCGGCGACGGTCTGCCGCACGGCGGGGAAGGTGACGCTCGCCTCGGCGCCGCCGCGGATGAGCCGCGCCTCGCTGAAGGGGAAGTACGCGATCACCGACGGCTGCGCGGTCGTCTCGATGGCCATGATCGGGTCGCCCGCGCGGACGACGCTGCCGGCGTTGCGGTAGACCGTCGAGACGACGCCGTTGGAGACGGAGAGCGTCTTGCCGCCCTGCGGGGCGTTCGAGGCCTGCCCGAGGTGCGTTTCGGCCTGCCGGAGCTCCGACTGCTGGCGCATGATGTCGCGTTCGAGGTCGAGCAGGCGGAGCTGGGCCGACAGGCGGCTCGAACTGCGGTCGCCGCCGCCGCCGCTGCGCGTGGTCCGCGTCGTCGATCCGCCGCTGCGGCCGGAGGAGACGGAGCTGCCGCGGGTGCGCGTCGAGGGCATCGAGGCGCCGCGGAGGTCGGCCTCGCGGGCCTCGAGTTCGGCGCTTGCCACCTGCGCATCGGCGCGGGCGGCTTCGAGGTCGGTGCGGGTGAGGGCGCCGCCGTCGAAGAGGCGCTGCGAGCGCGTGAGTGCGCCCGACGTCTCGCGCTGCCGGATGCGGGCCGCCGACACACGCGCCTCAGCCGCGGCGATGCGCGACGGGTCGGGCGGGTCGACGTACGTCACCGATCCACCGCCGCCGCCGCTGCTGCCGCGGTCGGTCGTCGTGGTCGTCGTCGTCACCGCGCCGCCGGTGTCACCGCCGCCGCCGCTGTTCACGAGGCGCCGCGCTTCGTCGAGGGCGTTCTGCGTCTGTTCGAGCATCCGCGTGCGCTCCTCGACATCGACGCGCATCTCGTCGATGCTGGTGCCGGGAAGGCCGCCGTCGATGGTGAAGAGCTCCTGCCCGGCGCGCACGTCGGAGCCTTCGGTGGCGGCCATCTTCTGGATGCGGCCGTCGGCGGGGGCGGTGATGTCGGTCGTCTGGCCGCGGAGGGCCGCTTGCACGCTCTGCACGCCCGAGCGCTGGAGCAGCATCAGGGCGCCGATGGCGAAGAGCGCGAGGACGCCGAGGACGAGGAAGAGCGCGCCGCGCCCGAACTTGCCCGCCGTGCTCTCGTCGTCTTCCGGAAGCTCCGTCACGGCGACCGCCGTGCCCGGCGCCACCATCGGCACCTGCGACATCCCGTAGGTCGGCCCGGACGGCACGAGCGCCACCGGGTTCTGCGGCTCGATGCGCATCAATTCCTCGCGCTCGGTCGTGTCGGCGACGTGCGGGTCGGTGGCGAGCGCGCCGTCGCCGTACGGCTGGTAGACACCGCTCGCCAGCGCCGACGGGTCGTCGCCGTAGTTGGTCGGCATCGCGTACGAGGGTGCCATGCCGGGCGCACCGTAGCTGCTGGGCTGGCCGTAGACGGGCGCTCCGTAGTTGCCGTACGGGTCGGCCCCGACAGGCACGGCGGCGATGGGCATCGCCGGGCCGGTCGGCTGGAACGTGGGGCCGCCACTGCCCGCGTACGGGCCAGCACCGTAGGGGTCAGCGCCGTAGGGGGTGCCAAACGCAGGAGGCGCGCCGTAGGCGGGCGGCGGCGGCGGGACGTAGACCGGCGGCACGAGGTCGGGCGGGGCCGTCGCGGCTCCGTCGCCACTCGGGCGGCGCGGGGCGGGCGATTCGGCAGCATCGGCGGCGCTGGGGAAGGCCATCCGCACGACGGACGGCGCCTCGGCCGGCGCGCCAAATCCATCCGGAAGCGAGAACGTCGCGTCGCCGCCGAAGAGATCGTCGAAGCGAGCATTGACGGACATCGCCTCGCGGCGCCCGTCGCGCTCGGCGATGACGGTCATCGGCACGCGCGTGCCGATGTCGTACGGGTGGAAGGGGTTGAGCCCCGCCGGGAAGCCGGTGATCACCAACTCGTCGGGGCCGAGGCGCCGCACGGGGAATCCTACCCCGTTGACGAGGGCGACGAGGCGGACGTTGGACGCGCCGTTCATGTCGGTATCAATTCAAGAATGAGAAGTCGGATCAGAGATCGAGCAAGAAAGATGCCTCGCTTGGGTGCCCGCTCACCGCAGGCCCTGACCGCAGCCTCACGGCTGCCCGGCGAGTTGCTGGAGGATGTAGAACTGCTTCCAGATTTCCAGGCGCTGCGCCTCGGCCTCGGCCTGGTCCTCGCGGATGCGCGCTTCGAGCAGCAGCACCTCGTTCGGCGTCAGGCGCACGCCCTCGGCGGCGAGCAGGCGGGCCTCTTCGAGCCGCGCCTCGGCGATGCCGACCGACGTGATGAGTTCGGCGTAGCGCGTTTCGGCGCGGCGGTACTGGTCGAGCGCGTCGTTGACGCGGGCGAGCTGGACGCGGAGGGTGGCGTCGTACTGCGCCTCCTGCTGCTCGACGAGCGCCCCGCGTTCCTGCCGCGCCGACGCGAACCGCCCGATGACCGAGAGCGGAACGCGCGCTCGTAGGCCGAAGCGCGGACCGGTCGTGAAGGCCGGACGGTCGTCTTCGTCGCCGACGACGTAGCGCTGCCGCGTGGCGACGCCGGCGAAGAGGGCGAGGCGCAGCTGGTCGAACGACGGCGAGGCGGCGGTGAAGGCGTTGGTGTTGCGGCGCGCGGCGGCGCGGGCGGCGTAGTCGAGGTCGGCCGGGTCGAACTGCGGCATCCCCTGCGGCACCTCGATGCGGAAACCGGGATCGACGCGCAACTGGCGGGCGAGTTCGTCGCGGATGCGGAGGGCGAGTTCGTCGTAGCGGCGCGCCTCTTCGGCGTAGCGGCGCTGGCGCAGCTGGGCATCGAGGAAGGTCGATCGCAGTACGTCGCGCGTCTCGAAGAGCGTGGCGAAGCGCGTCTCGACGGTGTCGGCGAGGGCAGCGGCCTCTCTCGCGCCCTCGGCGCGCTGCTGCGCCTGCAGCATCGTGAGCGCGAGCAGACGGACGGACGTGCGGGCGTCCTCGCGGGCGTTGCGCAGGTTGCTCGTCGTCTGGTTCTGCAAGCCTTCGATGCGGCGGCGCTCGCTCAGCGACTCGGCGAGGCCGCCGTCGAGCAGCTCCCAGACGAGGTCGAGCGAGGCGGCGTAGGCGGCGGCGCGGGCGCTCGTCGGGTCGTTGGAGACGTAGCCGGGATAGAAGGTGGCGTTGCCGTCGAGGTGCAGGCCGTAGTCGCCCGCGTAGCGGCGCTTCTGCGCATCGAGGGCGCGGCCCTGCGCGGCGAGTTCGCCGGTCGCGGGAATCTCTTCGGCGCGGTTGGCGAGGGTGCCGAGCGTGTAGCTCGGCTGCGCGGCGGCGGTGCGGGCGCCCGGCCCGAGCACCCCACCGAAAACGGCGAGGAGCGCAACGCCACCGAGACGCAGGGCAGACGCGGCGCCCGTGCGCCCAGGCACGCATCCGGGCGCGTCGGGGCCGGGGTCACCGGAGGCGGGACGAGGGCGCGTCGAGGAGGGCACGGGGGACGAGGAGGATGGGCAGGAGGGGGAGTGGATGCGCCTCTCAAATCCCGCTCCAATCTCACTTCGATCCTGCGAACGCGCCCCGGCGCGGCGTACGACGCCACCGGCGCCAAACTACGCCCGCAGTCTGTCGCGATGCTCCGTAAGTGGGACATGCGATCACGTCCCGCCCGGTCGCCTGTGCCGCACATGACCGCGGGCGGCATCCGAACCCTCGCGTTCGCCCATCCTCCGCCGTTCGATACCGAGGGGTGCCCCGGAATGCGTGTGGGGCGTGACGACGACGGGACGTGCACGCACGTCCGCTACGACGATTCTGTGCCTGTCTCGCGCGCAAACGCGGCCGCATCGGGCACGACGGTGTCGAGGACGCGGGCGGCGGAGAGCACGCCGGGCATTCCGGCGCCCGGATGCGTGCCGCCGCCGCTGAAATACAGGTGCTCGATGTCTTCGCTGGCGTTGTGCGGGCGGAAGTAGGCGCTCTGCAACAGGTTCGGTTCGAGCGAGAACGCGGCGCCCTTGACCGAGAGGTAGTCGCCGAGGAAGCCCTTCGGCGTCAGCGTCACGCTCGCGGCGATCTCGTCTTCGAGGCCCGGCAGGATCGTCTCCGACAGGTAGCGCGCGACGGCGGCGCGGTAGCGCTCGGTCTGCGCCTCGTCCCACGTGTCGCCGCTGTCGAGGTGCGGGACGGGCGCGAGGACGTAGAAGGCGTCGCAGCCGTCGGGCGCCATTGACGGGTCGGTGGCGGTCGGACGGTGGAGGTAGAGCGAGAAGTCGTCGGCAAGGACTTTCTGCTCGAAGATGTCGTCGAGAAGGCCTTTGTAGCGCGGGCCGAGGAGGATCGTGTGGTGCTTCACGTCCGGGTACTGGCGCTTGGTGCCGAAGTACCAGACGAAGAGGCTCATCGAATACCGGGCGCGGTCGACGCGCCGGTCCGTCCATTTCTTCCGCGCCGAGGCGGGCAGGAGGTGCTTGTACGTCCACGCAATGTCGGCGTTGGAGACGACGAGGTCGGCGTCGATCCTCTCGCCGGAGGCGAGGCGCACGCCCGTTGCGCGTGGCTTATGCCCGTCCGAGGGCGAGTCGCGGTCGAGCGTGATCTCGGCCACCTCCTCACCCAGGCGAATCCGCCCGCCCTGTCCCTCGACGAGCGACACGAGGCCCTCCACGATCTTGCCCGTCCCGCCCATCGCGTACCAGACGCCCCAGTGGCGCTCCAGGTAGGCGATGAGGGCGTAGATGCTTGTCGTGTTGAACGGGTTTCCGCCGACGAGGAGCGGGTGGAACGAGAGCACCTGCCGGATTTTCGGGTGCTTGACGTACTTCGACACGAGGCCGTAGACCGTCCGCTGACTCTCCAGGAGCGCCATCGCGGGGGCGATGCGGGCCATGTCCCAGAGCCGCGTGAAGGGCACGTGGCCGAGTTCTTCGAAGCCGACGCCGAAGATCTGCTTCGACTTCTCGAAGAAGCGGTGGTAGCCGTCCACGTCGTCCGGGGCGAACTTCGAGATCTCCCGCGCCATCGACGCCTCGTCGCCGGTGTAGTCGAAGTGCGTGCCGTCGTCGTAGCGGATGCGGTAGAAGGGCGTCACCTCGACGAACGCGACATCGTCTTCGCGGCGGCGCCCGGCGAGCTGCCAGAGCTCGTCGAAGAGGAAGGGCGCGGTCACGACCGTCGGGCCGCCGTCGAACGTGTAGCCGTTCTCGCGGAAGACGCGCGCGCGCCCGCCCGCCTGGTCGAGCCGGTCGAGAACGGTCACGCGAAACCCGCGCGCGCCGAGCCGGATCGCCGCCGCGAGCCCGCCGAAGCCCGCGCCGATGACGACCGCGTGCGGCGAGGCGTCGGTGACGGGCACGGTCGGCGCCGAGGGGTCGAGGAGGCGGGCGTCGGAGCGGTGGACGAGGCGGCGCAGCAGGTCGGCCATCGGGCGTGTCGGGGGCGTGGGAAAGGATGCGCTGCAAACTTTCAGATTCGCCCGAAAGTTGCCGGGGGACGGCCACCGGACGGACGCTGAGCGGAGTCGAAGCGTCCGAGTGCGGGACGCTCTCTGTGGCGCCCCCCTCCGCCGCGCCCTTCGACTCCGCTCAGGGACCGGCCATCACGCGCGCCGCGTCCCCCACGCATCACACCCGAATCACCCACCATCACCGGTCGAGCAGTTCGCGCAGCGTCGCGGTGAGGCGGTCGACGGTGAAGGGCTTCGAGAGGAAACGGTCGGCGCCGGCGGACATCACCTGGTCGGCCTTCTCGCCCATCATGCCCGAGGCGGCGAGGATCGGCAGCGTCGGCGCGTCGGAGCGGATGGCGCGGATGAGGGCCAGGCCGTCCATGACGGGCATCATGACGTCGGTGAGCACGAGGTCGATGGCGTCGCGGCGGTCGAGCCAGAGTTCGAGGCCGTCGCGTCCGTTCTCCGCCGTGAGGACACGGTAGCCGTGGGCTTCGAGGATGTCCTGCGCCGTCTCGAGGATGAACGGCTCGTCGTCGACGATCAGGATCGTCTCGCCCTTGCCGCGCGCGACCTCGTCGCTCGTGGCGGCGCCATCGTGGATCAGGGCGCCGTCTTCGGAGGCGGGCAGGTAGATGCCGAACGTCGTCCCGTTGCCGAGTTCGCTGTAGACGGTGGCGAAGCCGCCGTGGCTGCGCACGATCGAGTAGACGGTCGAGAGGCCGAGGCCGGTGCCTTTGTCGACGGCCTTGGTGGTGAAGAACGGCTCGAAGATCTTGTCGAGCACGTCGGGCGGGATGCCGGAGCCGGAGTCGGTCACGGTCATGCGCACGTAGCGGCCCTCGCGGGCGTCGAGGTTGCGCTGCGTGTAGTAGTTGTCGATGGTGACGTTCTCGGCGCGGATCGAGAGCGTGCCGCCGTCGGGCATGGCGTCGCGGGCGTTGACGCAGAGGTTCATGAGCACCTGCTGGAGCTGCGTCGCGTCGCCGACGAGCGGCCACAGGTCGCCGTCGACGTCGACGTTGAGCGCGATGGCGAGGCCGAACGTCTCGCGGGCGATCTTTTCGACCTCCTCGACGATGACGCTCGCCTGCATCGGGGCGCGCTCGCCCTCGACGCCGCGGGCGAAGGCGAGCACCTGGCGCACCATGTCGGAGCCGCGCTGCGCCGACTTCTGGATCATCGTGAGCGTCCGGTTGGCCTTTTCGTCGTCGGTCATGCGCGTCTGCAGCACCTTGACGCCGAGGAGCACGGGCACGAGCAGGTTGCCGAGGTCGTGCGCGATGCCGCCGACGAGGCGCCCGATGGACTCCATCCGCTGGCTCCTGAGGAACTGCGTTTCGAGCTGCTTGCGCTCGGTCACGTCGGTCAGGATGGCGAGGTAGCCGTCGGCGTCGGTCTCGTCGGCGCCCGACCAGCGGCTCTCGACGACGCGCGTGCGCCCGTCCTTGCGCCGCACGGTCAGCTCGCCCGTCCACTCGCCGGTTTTTTTGATCTGCGCGATGAGCGCGGTGATGGGCGGGTCGGTGAAGGTGAAGACGCGCCCGGAGCCGCTGGCGAGTTCCTCGGCGCTGTAGCCGGTCAGGCGGGCGGCGCCCTGGTTGGCGTAGACGACGCGCCCGGTGGCGTCGAAGGCGAGGATGGCGTCGGTGGCGCGGTCGAGCAGGCCGGCCTGCTGCTGGATCTGCGCGAGGTTGCGATGCCGCTCGCGGGCGTAGCGGATCGAGCGCTCCAGGCTCGGCGCGTCGGTGCCGCCCTTGATGAGGTAGTCGGAGGCGCCCGCGCTCGCCGCGCGGACGTCGGTTTCGAGGTCGTCTTGCCCGGTGAGCAGGATGATGGGCGTCGCGACACCTGCCTCGGCGGCGGCGTGGAGGAGTTCGAGGCCGTCGTGCACGCCGAGCCGGTAGTCGACGAGCGCGACGTCGAAGCTGCCCTCGGTGAGGCGCTTGAGGCCGTCCTCGAAGGTCGACGCCCACGCAACGTCGAAGCGGAGGCGGACGGAGCGGTTGAGGAGCGCCCGGGTGAGGAAGAAGTCGTCTTCGTCGTCCTCGACGACAAGGAGGGAGAGGAGTTCGCGGTCGGGCATCGGTCGGAGAGCGTTCGGGAGGCCGCGACCCCTGACGCGCGAGGCGGGGTGGGGAGACGGGAACGGCGGAAAATAGAGGCGCCTGTTACGCCGCCGTCCCCGCCTGCGGCTCCCATCGGGCGTGAAGGAAGACCGCACTCTGGGGGCGCCGCCAAGCTGTTACACGTCCGTCGCCTCGAAGGCGGGCCGGGCGCTCGGCGAGTCCCGAGAATCCTTCCCAACGAAACGCGCCGCCGACGCCCGAAGGCACCGGCGGCGCGGACGTGGTGAGGCGTCTGACACGTGCGACGCGTCGGCCGCTCAGTTCTGCGGCGGCAGGCGGACGATCTCGAACCAGAAGTCCGACATCACCTTGATCGCGTTCACGAGGCCGTCGAAGGTGACGGGCTTGGTGACGAACGCGTTGACGCCGAGGTCGTAGGTCTGCAGGATGTCCTGATCGGCCTCGCTCGTCGTGAGCACGACGACGGGGATCTTGCGCAGGCTCGCGTCGGACTTGATCTGTTCGAGCGCCTCGCGCCCGTCCATGCGGGGCATGTTGAGGTCGAGCAGGATGACGTCGGGGCGCGGCGCGGCGGTGTAGGTGCCGCGGCGGTGGAGGAAGTCCATCAGCTCCTCTCCGTCCTCGACCGTGTGCACGTCGTTGCTGAGGCGGTTCTGTCGGAGCGCACGCATGGTGAAGGCGCGATCGTCTGGATCGTCGTCGGCGAGTAGGATAACTACGGGAGCGTGCATGAGAGACCGTTACAGATGGCGCGAGCTTGCAGGAGAGGGCCCAGGTCAACGAGCCGTTCCATAGGGCGACGTGCGGAAGGTCCGCGTGTCGGCGAGGTCACAAGTGAGAAGAGAGAGCAACGGAATGTACGTACGGCGCGACCTGCACACCTGTCCTTTGTGGGGCATGCATCAAATCCAGGTTTCGCGGACACTTACGTTTGTGTTCGTTCCTCACCGGCATGCTGCCAGACGCTCGTCAGCGCCGGTCGCGGGCGACGGCCTCGGCGATGCGGTCGAAGCGGTCGGCGCCGTAGCGTTCGAGGACGGCCTCGGCGAGCGTCCAGCAGACGACGGCCTCGGCGACGACGGCGGCGGCGGGCACGCTCGTCACGTCCGAGCGCTCGTAGCGCGTCGGCGTGGCCTCGCCGCTCGCGCGGTCGACGGTCATGAGCGGGCGGATGAGCGTGGGGATGGGTTTCATGAAGCCGCGGACCACGAGCGGCATCCCGGTCGTCATGCCCCCTTCGAGGCCGCCCGCGCGGTTCGAGGCGCGGTGCAGGCGCTCGGCGCCATCGCCGAATCGTCGCCGTCGCGGTGGACGATCTCGTCGTGGACGCGCGAGCCGGGCAGCGACGCCGCGGCGATGCCGTCGCCGATCTCGACGGCCTTCTGCGCCTGAATCGACAGGATCGCCTGCCCGAGGCGCCCGTCGAGGCGGCGGTCCCAGTGGACGTACGAGCCAAGCCCGGCGGGGAGGCCGGTCACGACGACCTCGTAGACGCCGCCGAGCGAGTCGCCCGACGCCTTGGCCTCGCGGACGTGCGCGAGGGCGCGTTCGGTCATCTCGGGCGAGAGCATCCGAAGCTCCGACACGTCCGAGAGGCGGCTCACTGCGAGCGCACCCTCCGCCACGAGCGGCGCCAGCACATCGTCCACCGTCGCCCCGGCTCGGCCCCAACGGCGCCGACGCGCAGAACGTGGCTGCCGACTTCGATGCCGAGGGCCGCGAGCAGCTGCCGCGCGAGGCTTCCGCAGGCGACGCGCATCGCCGTCTCGCGCGCCGACGAGCGCTCGATGACCGGCGCGGATGTCGTCGAACCCGTACTTGTCGGCCCCGACGAGGTCGGCGTGTCCGGGCCGCGGCAGGGTCACCTTGTCGATGCCCTCCCCGGTGCCGCCGACGGCCATCACCTCGGGCCACCCGGCCTTGTCGCGCGCGAAGGCCGCGTTTTCCACGACGAGCGCGACGGGGCTGCCCATCGTCTTGCCGAAGCGCACGCCCGCGCGAATCTCCGCGCGGTCGGTTTCGATCTTCGCCCGCCCGCCCCGTCCGAACCCGAGCCACCGGCGGCGCAACTGCTCGTGGATGGCGTCTTCGGAGACGGGCACGCCCGCAGGCAGGCCCTCGACGATGCCGGTGAGGGCGGGGCCGTGCGATTCGCCGGCGGTGAGGTAGCGCATGTCGGTGGTCGTTGATGGTTAGCCGTTGATGGTTGGTTGTGCCCTGTGCCGGAGGACAGAGCCGGGCGAATCTCGGATGCACGGTCGCCGTGGTGGGAATGCGTCAGCGCGGATGCAGAGCGTCGCCGCACGAGCGTCGCCGGAGGGAGTGCCGTCCGTCCTGAGCACTCGACCAACAACCAACAACGATCCACCAACAACCATCTCCCAATCACACACTCACCCCGACACCGGCCCGCTCGTAGGCCTCGATGATGTCCTTGACGAGCTTGTGGCGCACGACATCGCGCTTGGTGAACTCGACGACGCCGATGCCCTCGACGTGCCGCAGCGTGTCGCGGGCGTGGACGAGGCCCGACGTTTCGCGGGGGCCGAGGTCGGTCTGGGTCGCGTCGCCGGTCACGATGGCGCGGCTGGCCTGGCCGAGGCGGGTCAGAAACATCTTCATCTGAGGCACCGTCGCGTTCTGCGCCTCGTCGAGAATGACGAAGGCACCGGAGAGCGTGTTGTGCGTCAGCAGGAGGTCGTCGGTCAGGTAGAGCGAGTCTGCGGCGGCGACGCGGATGCAGACGGTCTCGGCGGTTCCGGCGGGCGTGATGCTGCGGATGTGGCGCATCGGGCGTCCGTGGCCGCCGTCGGCGAAGCGCTGCGCCTTGCGCGCGAGGCGGAACGGAGCGATGCCATCGGGAAGGCGGATGTCGAGAACGTAGGCGTCGTGCCGGTAGAGCACCGGGCGTCCCCTGGCGCGTCCGGGCGTGCGGCCCTCCGCGGCGCGCGTGCGCCGCCTCGCCGTCCCGCCGAGGGACCGAACGAGGAAGGTCACATCGTGCGCAAGACGCTCAGACGTGGTCGTGTACTGGATGCGGGGCGTCCGCCCGGCCTGCACGACCGGGCCGCCGTCGCTGTCGAGGAGGCCTTGCAGGACGCCGAGGCGCACGTCGGCGCTGTTGACGAGGTACTGCGGGGGCACGAACTTCGTCGACGAGCGCGTGCCCATCAGCCCGAGCGTATCGAGGGCGCGGGTGAGGGGATGGGTACGTCCGGCGGGCGCGGTCGCGGTGCGGGCGATGACGTAATCGGGTCCTGTCTTGTGGCGGAGCGTGACGTGTTCGAGCGTGGTTTCGAGGGCCTCGGCGAGTTCGGGGTCCGCCGTTGCGAACGTCAGCGTGCTGCTGCCGGTCAGGCATCCGTCCCCGAGCAGCAGCCCGAGCGCGTACGGATCGACGACGACGGGGCGGGCGGCGAACTCGACCGGCGCGCTCAGGAGTGGAAGTTCGTAGCGGTACTGGTGGAAGACGCGCTCCGAGCCGATCATCTCCCGCAGCTCGAGCGTCCGTGGGGGGCGGTTGCGGCGGCGGTCGGAGGCCGTGTAGACCGTCCACAGGTGCTCGGCGCAGCAGCGCGTGCGCGCCCCGTCGGTAGCCTCGACGGTGTACACCTCGCGCTCGCCCTGCGGGAAAACGCCCTCGACGCGCGTCGGCGGCCGTCGGAGCCGATGACCGCGTCGCCCACGCGCAGCGAT
The DNA here is from genome assembly GCA_963726715.1 of Rhodothermales bacterium. Lineage (GTDB taxonomy): Bacteria > Bacteroidota > Rhodothermia > Rhodothermales > BA12 > CAVSDF01. Next base: position 121,707 of record CAVSDF010000013.1, on the reverse strand, counting down.
CCGATGTCGCGCCATCCGTCCGGCGTCAGCACCTGCGAATCGACCGGTTGCGCCCGCCCGCGCATGAAGGCGAGGGGCGCGACCTCGATGGTGCCGTCCTGCATCGCGGTGGCGAGGCGCTCGCGCGGCAGCATCTCTTCGAGGGCGTCGTAGAGCGGGCGCAGGTACGGGTCGATCTTCTCGCGGAGGTCGCCGGGGAGGAAGCCGAGCCGCTCGCCCGCCTCGACGGCCGGGCGCGAGAGGACGATCTTCTTCACCTGCCGCGATTTCAGCGCCGCGACGGCGAGCGCCACGCTCGTCCACGTCTTGCCCGTGCCCGCCGGCCCCATCGCAAAGACGATGTCCTTGGTGCGCGCCGCCTCGACGAGCTCCTGCTGGCCCGGCGTCTTCGCCTTGACGACTCCGCCGCCGTGTGTGAACAGGATGACGTCGCGCGCGCCGCCCGTGTACGCCTCACGCGCCGACGCGCCGCTGTGCACCGACGAGAGCGCGAGGACGGTCTCGACGTCGTTCTCGGTCAGGTTGCCGTTGCGGTGGAGCATCCGCACGAGCTCGCCGAGCACCTGCTCGACGCGGGCCATCGGGGCCGGTTCGCCGCGCAGCGTCACCGCGTTGCCGCGCGCCGTGATCGCCACGTCGGGGAAGGCCGCTTCGATGCGGCGCAGGTAGATGTCGTTGAAGCCGAAGAGCAGGAGGGGCTCGGCGTTGTCGATGGAGAGGCGCGTTTCGGCCACAGGCACGTCGGGGGACGAAGGAACGGAGGAAGGAAGAAAGCGGGGGACGCGCTCAGCGCGGCGGCGTGCTCGACTGCCGACGCGCCTCGCGCCACGCCTGCACCGCGGCGAGTGCGAAGACGCCGACGCCGAGCACGCGCTGTGCCGTCGTCGTGCCGGTGACGGCGAGGCCGAGGAAGATGAGGCCCGCGGCGAGGGCGAGGGCGGCGCGCGCATACCGGCGCGGAACGGTACGCCGCGACCCCGGCCCGATCTGCGGGCGCCCGGCGTCTGGACGACCGGATGCCGGACGCCCGGATGCCGGACGCCCTGTCCGGGGCGGCACGTTGGAAGGGGAGGGCGGAGGCACGGGCAGGACGGCGGCGGCGAAGGGCGCGTGGACAGTTGGGGGACAACGCCGGAAAACGGCTCGCGCTCCGCCCCGCGAAACCGGCCGTACGGCGAAACCGACCATCGGGCGGCGCCGACGCGCCGACGTCTCGCACGGACCCGGTGCCGATGGGCGACGTTTGGACGCCGCCTGATTCCTTCCCTCCGACCTGATGCGCCGACCTCTCGTGGTGGAGTTCACGAAGATGAACGGGGCAGGCAACGACTTCGTCGTGCTCGACAACCGCTTCTATGCGTTCTCCGAGGCCGACCTCGGCGCCCTCGCGCGCGACCTCTGCCGCCGCACCGAGAGCATCGGCGCCGACGGCCTGCTCGCGCTCGACACCGGCACCGACGGCGCGGACTTCCGGATGCACTACCACAACGCCGACGGCTCGCGCGCCACGATGTGTGGCAACGGCGCCCGCTGCCTCGTCCGCTTCGCCGCCGCCTCGGGCATCGAGGCCGACCCGGTCACCTTCGACACCGACGCCGGGCGCTACCACGCCCGCACGCTCGCCTCGGGCGAGGTCGCGCTCACCGTTCCGCCGCCTGCCCGCCTCCGCGCCGTCGATCTCGCGGGCGGCCTCGCGGCGACGTTCGTGTGGACGGGCACCGAGCACGTCGTCGTCTTCGTGTCGAGTGCCGCGCGGGCGCCGGTCGAATCGCTCGGGCCGCTCCTGCGCCGCGATCCCGCGCTCGGCGGGGCGGGCGCGAACGTCAACTTCGCCGAGGTCACCGGGCCGGATCGCCTGCGCGTGCGGACGTTCGAGAAGGGCGTCGAGGCCGAGACGCGCGCCTGCGGCACCGGCGCCATCGCCGCCGCCGCCGCCGCCCTCGCCACCCGACGCCTGCGCGCCACCCCGATCTTCGTCGAGATGCCCGGTGGCACCCTCCGCGTCGACCTCCCCGCCTCGCCCGATGACGGCGTCGCGTGCGCACTCACCGGCCCCGCTGAGACCACCTTCCGCGGCACGGCCGAGATCGACCCGGCGAGCCTGTCGTGATGGCGGGGGGGTGACGTGGCGAGGGGCCACGCGCGGTTTCGCTCGGACCTGTCCAGGTCCCCGACCTGACAGGTTTCCCTCTCGCCCCCCACCCCAACACACGACGGCCCGGCCCCGCGCGTGGCGAGACCGGGCCGGAGCGCGGAGATGTGGAGAGCGGGGGCGCGGTCAGCGGATGTCCATCGCCGAGCGGTTGTCCTCGACGTTGGCGCTCTCGCGGAGGGCCTGCGCGAAGCGGGAGCCGACGATCTGCCGCTTCGTCGAGACGAGCTGCTGGCGGAGCTGGTCGCGGAGGGCCTCGGGGATCTGCGCGACCTCGTCGACCGTGTTGACGCGGGCGACGAAGGCGGCGTCGGGACCGGCGACGACGGGCGTCGTCTGGCCTTTCGCGGTGGCGAAGACGGCGCCTGCGAGGCGCGGCTGCGCGTCGAAGCCTTCGAGCGACGTGTTGACGCCCGACAGCGTCGCGGTGCGCTGGAAGCCCTGCACGCGCGCGGCGAGGCCGTCGAAGCCCTGGCGCATCGCGCGCGTCATCCGGGCGATGGCGATCTCCTTCTTGCGGTCGGCGCGGGCGCGGACGGTCACTTCGTCGCGGACCTCCTCGAACGGACGCGGGCCTTTCGCCGTCGCCTTCTTGACGACGACGACGACGAACTTCTCATCGAGGTCGACGACGTTCGACACGCTGCCGGCCTTCGATCCGTCGAGGAAGCGGCGGACGACGGGGCTTTGCCCGATGCCGGGGTACACGTCCTGCCCGCCCGCGTACTCCTGCGTCTCGAACGTGAGGCCGAGGCGGCGCGCCTGCGCTTCGGCAACCTCGACGCCGTTCTGCTCGATCTCGTAGCGGAAATCCTCCATCTTCTCCTCGGCCTTGCGCAGCGTCGTGCCCTCGGCCTGCAAGCGCGTCGAGAACGTGGCGAGGCGCACGTCCTGGTCGGCGCGCCCGAGCACCTCGATCAGGTGGACGCCGTAGTCGGTGACGACCGGCCCGACGAGCGTGCCGATGGGGTTTCCGAATGCGGCGTTCTCGAACGGGGCGACCATCTGGCCGCGCCCGAACCAGCCGAGGTCGCCGCCCTGAATGGCGCTTCCGGGGTCCTGCGAGTTGGCGCGGGCGATCGCCTCAAACGAGGCGCCGTTCTGGATCTGCGTTTTGAGGGCGTTGAGCTTGGCCGTCGCCGCCCCGCGCGAGCCGGAGTCCGGCGCGGTGATGAGGATGTGGCGCGCGTGGATGGCGGGCTGCTCGGCCGGGCGCACGCCGATCACCTTGACGATGAGCGCCTCGTTGCCGGAATAGATCGGCCCGACGACGGCACCGGCAGTCGGGGTCGGATAGATCGCGCGGGCGATGGCGGGGTCCATCGCGCCGGCGCCGACGAAGGCGCCGCTGTACGGGCGGAGCGAGCCTTCGCGGGCGAGGAACGACGAGTCGTCGGTGGCCGTCGCGAAGCCCTCGCGGACGCGGGTGAGGTCGTTGCCGACGAGCGCGCTGTCGGCGGCCGACGGCTCCTTCGAGAGCGAGACGACGGCGGTCTCCCACGTGGCCGGGCGCTCGAAGTCCTTGAGGTGGCCGTCGTAGAACGCGCGGAGGGCGCGGTCGTCGAGGCGCACCGAGTCGTCGGGGATCGAGGCGTAGCGGAGCGCGACGACATCGGCGGTGGCGTTGCGGCGCTGGCGGTTGTAGGCGTCGACGACTTCGGCGTCGGAGACGCGCACGAGCGAGCCGACGAGCGCCGAGAACTTCTCCTGCAGGCGCTGATTGCGCAGGTACTCCTGGAGCTGGAGGATCTGCGGCTGGTTCTCCGGATTGCTGAAGAACTGCGAGAGCGCCGAGCGGTCGATGCCGCCCTTGCCATCGGGGAAGTTCTGCGCGATGATCGGGTGCGGCGTCGGGCCGGTGAGCAGGTTGCGCACCTCGGCGTCGTTGACGACGAGCCCGAGGCGGGCCATCTGTGCTTCGGCGAGCTTGCCGACGACGATGTTCTCGAACGCCTGCTCGCGGGCGCGGTCCATCGCCTGCGGCCCGGCGTCGGGCGACTGCTGCTGCACGAGCGCCTGCTGCTGCTGGACCTGGTCCTCGTACTCCTGCGCCGTCACGCCCTCGCCATTGACGACGATCACGCGCCCGGCAGCGCGTTGACCGCCGGTATCGAAGAGGCCCACGTCGTTGAGCACCCAGATGACGCCAAACGAGAAGACGAGGACGATGAGAATCGCTCCGGCGTTGTCCCGGAACTTGTTCATGACGCCCATGAGCAGTCGGAGTCTGAGGAGAAAACAAAAGGGGGCGAGACGCCTGCCCGCGAGCCTCTCGGCGTCCGGCGGGGGGCAGCTCGTCCCACGAAATCGGCCTCAATATAATCGGCCTGCGGCATTCGCACCCGCCCCGCTGCGCCGCGCCACGTGAGGAGTTGGCGATTCGCGCGCCCGGAGAGACCATTCGGCCACGGTGCCCGCCCTCCTCGAACCTTCGAATCGGGGCGTCGACGGGTTCAGCCGCCGCGAGGGTGCGCGGAGGCTCGTTCTCGTCCAGTCGGTAGCGGCATGGCGGGTCCGGGTGCGGCGTAGCTTCCTCTCCGCCCGCCGGAATCCGCGTGCGCTCCTCCCTCCGTCTTCGCCCATGCCCGTCGCTCTCCTGCTCGCCGCCGCGCTCGCGGCCTCGCCCACCGCGCCCTCGTTCCCGTCGCCGTGGCCCGCCGCGCTCCGGCCGGCCCGCGCCCGCCGCGTGTCTCGCGCCCGGCCCGGCCCCGGCGGTGCTCGCCTCGCTGGCAGGGACGGTGACGGACGAGGCAGGGCGGCCGCTCGAAGACGTGGAGGTCGTCGTGCCCGATCTCGGACGGCGTGCCGTCACGGACGCGCGCGGGCGCTACCGCCTCGCCGAACTGCCCGCCGGGCGCTACGGCGTCGTCTTCCGCCGCATCGGCTACGCGGCGCTCCTGCGCGAGACGACGGTCGCGGGCGCATCGACGCTCGATGCCCGGCTGCGCCCCACGCCCGCCGAGACCGATGTCGTGACCGTCACGGCCACGCGGGCGCCCATCGCCGTGCAGGACTCGCCGCTCCCCGTCACCGTCCTCTCGGGCGAGGCGCTGCGGCGCGAGCATGCGATCTCGCTGGCCCGCACGATCGAGCGGCTGCCCGGCGTGCGCGCGCTCACGACCGGCGAGCAGATCGGCAAACCCGTCATCCGCGGCCTCTCTGGCCCGCGCGTGCTCGTGCTCGACGATGGGGTGCGGCTCGAAGACTACTCGTGGAGCGACGAGGACGGCCCATCGGTCGAGGCCCGCCTCGCCGACCGCGTCGAGGTCGTCCGAGGCCCTGCGTCGATCCTCTACGGCTCCGACGCCATCGGCGGCGTCGTGAACGTCATCCCGGCGCCGCTGCCCTCGCCGGGCGCGCGACGTCGCGGGGAGGCGGAGGTCTACGGCGCGACGAACAACCCCGGCGGCGGCGGTTTCGCGCGCATCGAGGGCGCACGCGGGCGCTACGGGCTGCGGGCGAGCGTGGCCGTGCGCAGCGCGGAGGACTACCGGACGCCGCGCGGCCCGCTCGAAAACACCGGCTATGTCTCGACCGCCGCCGAGGTCGCCGTGGGCACGCAGGGCCGCTGGGGCAGCGCGAGCCTGCGCGTGACGGGCCTCGTCGCCGAGTTCCACCTGCTCGAAGCGGGCGAGACGGAGGGCGCGTCGAAGAACCTGCTCGGCGACGCGCTCGCGGCCACGACCGGCGCGGCGGCGCGGGCGGCCGAAGAGGAGACCGGGCCGGTGCGCTCGCTCAACGACATCCGCGTGCAGGGCGCGGGCGTCGCTCCCGCTCGGATGGGCGCGCCTCGACGTGCGCGCGGGTTTCCAGCACCACGGCATCAAAGAGGGCGAGGGCGAGGGGAAGGTCGAGGCGCCGGGCACGCGCGAATTCGACCTCGACCTCAACACCGGCACCCTCGACCTCGCCCTCCGCCACGCGCTCGGGCGCAGCGTGAGCGGCACGGTCGGGGTGTCGGGCTTCGTGCAGGGCAACGAGTCGGACGCGCCGATCCCGGTCGTCCCGCTCGCCGAGACCGTCTCCGGCGCCCTCTTCGCCCTCGAACAGGCGGACGCTCGGGCCGGTGCGTCTGCTCGGCGGGCTGCGCTACGACGTGCGGAGCGTCCGGCCAGAGGCGACGCCGGTGCTGGGCGTGTCGGGCGAGCGGCGCACGTTCGGCGCCCTGACGTGGAACGCCGGGGCGGTGGCGCACCTCGCGCCGGGGGTGTCGGTCTCCGGCAACGCCGCGCGCGGGTGGCGGGCGCCGTCGCTCTTCGAGCTCTACTCGAACGGCCCGCGCATCGGCGAGCAGCGCTTCGAGATCGGCAACGCGGCCCTGAAGCCCGAGACGAGCCTGAACGTCGAGGCCGGGCGCAGCGCTCGACCTGCGCGGCTGCGCGCGCGGAACTCCCCGACGTGCGCGTCGAGGCGCGGGCGTTCCGCACCCGCATCGCCCCGTACGTCTTCCTCCGCCCGACGGCCCGCTTCGAGGGCGAGTTCCGCGTCTACCAGTACGACGCAGACCGAGGCAGTGCTCACGGGGGTCGAGGCGAGCGTGGCGGCGTCTCCCCTGCCGTGGCTCTCCCTCGAAGGCCGCTACGACCGCGTCGACGGCGACGACCGCACCGCCGATGCGCCGCTGCTCGGGCGTGCCCCCGACGCGCACCGTCGGACGAGGTCGAACTGCACACGGCGCACGCGCGTCGGCGTGGGCGCGCCGCGCGTACGTGCGCGCCGAGGTGGAGCACGACGGGGCCCAGACGCGCGTGTCGGACCTCGACCGCCTGACGCTTCCCGGTGGGCAGGGCCTCGGGTCGTACACGCTCGTGCACGTCGGCGCAGGCGTGGTGGAGCGCGTCGGCGGCCACGAGGTGCGGGCAGACCTGTCGGTTCGCAACGCGGGCGACGTGGCCTACCGCGACGTGCTCTCGCGCTACCGCGCCTTCGCCCTCAACCCCGGACGGAGCGCCGTCCTGCGCATCTCCGCCGCTTTCTGAACAACGCCACCGGTGCCGCTCGGTGGCGTTCTGGACCGGCAGGCGTGCGGCTCGGGCGCATCCGCTCAGGCGGCGCGGGCGAACGCGACCGGCGCGGCGACGCGCGCGGTGGTGTCGTCGGTGGCGACGAAGCGGGCGCGGAGGCCGCGGAGCGTCTTGCCGAGGATCTGCGAGATGCGCGCCTCGGTGACGCCCATCAGACCCGCGATCTCGCGCAGCGTCAGGTCCTCGTAGTAGTAGAGGGCCAGGATTTCCTGCTCGCGCGGGGCGAGGGTGCGGATGAGACAGGCGAGGTGCTCCCCGTCGGAGCGGCGGTCGAAGGCGTCGAAGGCGTCGAGGGCGGCGCCGCAGGGGAGGGAGTCGATGCGGGTGGCGCCGTCGTCGTCGTGGGCGGCGCTGTCGAGCGAGAGGGCGAAGCGGCCCTGTGCCTGCGCGGCGAGGCCGCGGAGGGTCTCGGCGTCGAAGCCGGTCGCCTCGGCGATGGCGTCTTCGAGCGGCTCGGCGCCGGTCGTCTGGCGGATGCGCTCGGCGGCCTCGTGGGCGGTAGCGAGGCGGCGGCGCTGCTCGCGCGAGAGCGGGTCGAGCGAGCGGATGTGGTCGACGAGCACGCCGCGGATGCGGCCGTAGGCGAACGACGCGAAGGGCGTCCCGCGGTCGGGGTCGTACTGGTCGAGTGCTTGCAGGAGGCCGAGCATCCCGAGGCTCTCCAAGTCCTCACGGTCGGCGAGGACGTGGGTGGGGGCGGTCGTCCGCGAGACGATGGCGCGCACGAGCGCCTGTCCGGCGGTGACGGTGGCGGCGCGATCGGCGGCGGCGTGGGTGCGGGCGTAGCGGTCGGCGCAGTCCTGAAGAGGGTACGGGGAGGACATCAGAGGGAGCGGGTCGAACGGACCGGGAGATTCCCGGCGAAGCCTTGCGGCGGAGGACGACTCCATCCCTGTCAACCGATGTGCCACGGCCCCGCAGTGCCATATCCAGTACGTAACACCCGCTCGTGTGTCGCGGGGGCGGCGCATCGTGCTGCCGGGCGGAAAGACTTTCCGGACGATGCTTCCCCCCATGCGCCTCCGGCATCCCGGCATCTGGGGAATCGGCTAGAACACGCGCGCCTTAACCGGCCGCCTCGTCCCCGACTCCCTACGCCTCCGGCATCTCTGCCCCGGTCGCATCCGGCTCCCACGTCCCGTCTCCTCGCGCATCAGAACGGCCCCGAACCCTTCCACGCGGAGCGCCCCGCCTGAGCGCCAGCGCCCCGCCTGAGCGTGCAGGGGCACCGGATCGGCGGGGCGTGACCCGTCGGCGCCCGTGGGCGTTCGTGCATCTCTCGCCTCGCCCCGCCCATGCTCGCCTCTCTCCGCGCCCTCGCCGTGCCCGCCGCGCTCGTCGCCCTCGCCGCTGTCGTGGCGTTCGTCGCCGGGGCCCGGGCGGTCGAGGGATCGGCGGCGGTCGGGGCCGTCGCAGCGGCGGTCGTCGTTCTTCTCGGGGCCGTGTGGACGTGGAGCCGCCGCGAGCGCCGCGCCACGCTCTCCGCCGCCGACCGCGCGTGGCTCGCCGACCGCATCCCTGTCTACGCGAGCGCCGACGCGCGCGGACGCACCCGCTTCGAGGCCGCCGTCTCCCGCGTGCTTGCCACACAGGGCTTCGAGGCCGTCGGCGAGGCCGTGTGGACGGAGACGGCGTGGACTCCCGCGCGCCGCCTCGCCGTCGCCGCCGGGGCTGCGACGATGCTCCATGGGCGCCCGTCGTGGCGCTTCGACACGCGCCGCACGATGCTCCTCTACGCCGAGCGCTTCGACGTCGCCTACGAGCAGGACGACGGCGAGGGCGAGTTCGACGGGATGGCGCACGCGCAGGGGCCGGTCATCTTCACCGCCGACGCCCTCGACGCCGCGTGGGCGTGGCCCGACGGCTCCAACGTCGTCCTCCACGAACTCGCCCACCTCTTCGACTACCAGAGCGACGGCGCCGACGGCGTCCCCTCGCTCCTCGATGGCGCCTCGGCGGACGCGTGGACGGCCCTCGTGCGGCGCGAAACGCAGCGCATCCGCGTCGGCAAATCCCTCCTCCGCAGCTACGCCGCGACCAACGCCGCCGAGTTCTTCGCCGTCGCCACCGAGGTGTTTTTCGAGCGCCCGCACCCGCTCGCCCGCCGCCACCCCGAGGTCTACGCCGCCCTCGCCGCCATGTACGCCCTCGATCCCCGCGACGCCGTGCAGGCCTACCTCGATGCCCACGCCGCCGACATGGGCGCCTCGGTGAGCGCGAAGGTGACGAGGAAGAGCAGGAAGCGGTAGACGGGAAGTAGCACGAGCACGAACGCCGCGCAGAAGCCCACGGCCTTGGCCGCGCTCGCGGTCCATCCATCGCCGTAGGCCCGGTGGACGGTGGCGGTGACGAAGGGCAGGAAGAAGGCGGCGAAGATCCCCGTGGACACGCGGTCGCCTCCGATCTCCGCTCCGCCGATGAGCGCGGCGACGACGAGCAGCACGAGAACGAGCACGAGCAGCAGCAGGACTCCCGTCATGACGTGCGTGGCCACGAGCACGTGTTCGAGCACGTACCGCTGCTTGCCCACGTTGAGAAGGGCGAGCACGGAAGCAGCGAGCGGAATGAAGAGGAAGACGAGCGACTTGGCGAGCGTGTGCCCCTTTTCGTCGAAGGGCTCTGCGTAGGCGTCGGCGGTCGTGCCGCGCTCGGCCACGCGCCGCGCGACCATCGACTGCGCGAACTCGCCGTAGCGCTGCGCCGTCGGCGAGATGTGGCTCTGGAGCTTCGTGTCGAAAATGCGCGCCTGAAAGAGGCCCGAGACGACGAAGAACACCACGTTGACGAGCAGGAAGAGCTGTAGCGGCTTGGGCCACGGCACCCGCCGCCCGGCGAGCAGGTCCGCCGTCATGACGCCTGGACGTCGGAGCAGACTCCACGCGCCGCGAACGACCTTGACGTCGAAGTGCGTCACCGTATCGACGGCGTGCTCGGCGAAGTGGGCGAAGCTGTAGTCGTGCCGGTCGAGGCGCTTCTCGCCGCAGGCGTGGCAGTACGGCCCGGCGAGCGCGGCCCCGCACGAGGCGCAGACCGCATGCCTGGCGTGTCCATCGGCGTCGTGCGGCGTCTGTTCGACATCGGCCACGGACGGGTCGGCGAGAGCGGGAGCGGCGAGCATCGGGGGCAGGAGTCGGCGAAGCGGGAAGGTAGACAGAGGCTCCCGCGCGGCAGATTACGTCACCGGCCCGGCGGCGTCCTCGCGGATGCCGATGTGCGCGCCGGTGGCGAGGGCTTCGCCGATGGCATCGAAGGCGCGGTCGACGTCGGCGCGGTCGTTCCAGACGAACGGGGCGAGGCGGAGGACGCGCCCGCGGCGGCTGTCGGTGTAGACGCGGCGCGTCTTGAGCCACGCGCTCATCGCGTCGGCATGGTCGAGCGCGAAGGCCAGCATGGTCCCGCGCCGCGCCGGATCGCGGGGCGAGGCGAGGGCCATGCCGAGCGCGTCGGCGCGGTCGACGGCGTGCGTCCCGAGCGCCGCGCTGTGCGCTTCGACGCGGTCGAGGCCGACGCCGAGCAGCAATCGGACGCCCTCGACGGCGTGGTACAGGCTCGCCACCGCGGTCGTCCCGCCGAGGAAGCGGCGCCGCACGTCGGGGTGCGGCGTCGGGACCGGACCGAAGCCGAACGGGTCGCCGTCGCCGAACCATCCGCCGCTCGCAGGCATCAAGTCGACGCCCTCGCGGATGTACAGGAACGCGTTGCCCGTCGAGCCGCATCCTTCCTTGAGCAGCCCGCCCGTGTACAGATCGCACCCGATGGCCCCGACATCCACGACGAGCGACGCGGCCGCGTGGTACCCGTCGACGAGCGAGAGCGCCCCGGCGCTCCGCGCGGCGTCGCAGATCCCGGCGAGAACCGACGTCGTCAACCGCTCGCCCGTCGCGAACCCGACGTGGCTCACCGCCACGAGCGCCGTCCCCGCGACCGCTGCCTCGTCGCCGAGCCGCGCGACATCGACCGAGCCGTCCGGCAGGGGATCGACGACGACGAGGTCGAGGCCGAGCAGCGCGGCCCACTTGCGCGCGCTGTGGAGCACGGAGGGAAATTCGCCCCCGGTCGTCACCACGCGCCGCCCCCGCGCCCACGTCTCGGGCGACGAGAAGATGCCGGCGACGGCGGCGTTGACGTTCGGCACGTGCGCGACGGTCCGCGGCGGCGCGGTGAGAAGCGGCGCGAGAAAGGCGTCGGCGAGCACATCCGGCAGCGTCCACCAGCCCGCGCGCTGCCCGTGGCCCCAGCGGTCGGGCACCTCGTTCCACGCATCGACGCCGCGCGCGGCCCAGTCGTCGGTGAACGCCTGCATCATCGCGGGCACCGTGCGCGGCATCAGCCCGTGCGTGAAGGCGCGAAGCTCGACGGTGGGCGTGCCCGTCTCAGGATCATCGGGCGGGTGGACGAAGGCGTCGCGGAGCATCGGGCGTGGGGAGAAGCGTCGCGCCCCAACCCGCGCCCGCGGCCTTCGCTCCGCGAGCCGCCTGTCCCGGCACGTCCATAAAACACGTCACCCCCGCAATCCGAAGACTGCGGGGGTGAGCGGAGGCGGCCTTGCGGGCGGGCGCCGCCTCTATCGACACAAAGGCTTACGCCTCTGTGTCAATGCTGAGTCCGTCAATGTTGACGAAGGACCGATTGTTCTTGCCGCGCGAAAACCGCACAGTTCCCGTCTCGGTGGCGAAGAGCGTGTCGTCGCCGCCGCGCATCACGTTGACGCCCGGGTGGTGCTTGGTGCCGCGCTGGCGGACGAGGATCGAGCCGGCGGAGACGGTCTGGCCACCGAAGGCCTTGACGCCGAGCATCTTGGGATTGGAGTCGCGGCCGTTCTTGGTCGAGCCTACGCCTTTCTTGTGTGCCATGGTGCGAGTCGGGTAGAGGAGCCGGGAGGCTCCGAATCGGACGCGCCATGCGTCCGGAAATCGTGGAAACGGGTCAGGTCAGCGCTTACGCCGAGGCCTTCTTGTCGTCTTTCTGCATCGAGATGTCGCCGATCTGCACCTGCGTGTAGTTCTGGCGATGGCCGCGCATGACGCGGTAGCGCTTGCGGCGCTTCTTCTTGAAGACGAGGATCTTGTCGCTCTTGACGTGCCCGAGCACCGTCGCAGCGACCGTCGCACCGCCAACCGTCGGCGCGCCGACGTGCGTCTCGTCGCCACCGACGAGGAGGACGCGGTCGAAGGTGAGGTCGGCGCCGACATCGTCCTTGACGAGAGGGATGTAGAGCTTGCGGCCGCTTTCGAGGCGGTACTGCTTGCCCGCGATTTCGACGATGGCGTACATAGGGGTCTCTGCTTGGAGGCGCCGGGCTGAGTACCGGCGCGAGAGTGGAAGGCGGATGCGCCGCGGGCAGACGATCTGCGAACGGCGGCGTAGCTGCGCAAACTACCCCAATCCCCCCTCTTCCCCAACGAACATCCGATGGAGAGTCCTTCCCTGTCCCCTGCCTCCGCCGCCGATCTGTCGATCACGCTGCCGTCCGGCGAGCGCGTCGTGCCCGGCAAGCTCGTCTGCATCGGGCGCAACTACGCCGCCCATGCGCGCGAACTCGGCAACGAGGTGCCCGAGGCGCCCGTCGTCTTCCTCAAGCCCGCGACCTCGCTCGTCGGCGACGGCGGCGTCATCGTCATCCCATCGCAGACGCGCGACGTGCACCACGAGATCGAACTCGTCGCCGTCATCGGCACCGCGTGCAAGAACGTGTCGGCGGGCGAGGCGCTCGCGCACGTGGCGGGCTACGCCGTCGGCCTCGACATGACCGCGCGCGACCTGCAATCCGACCTCAAGAAGAAGTCCCTCCCGTGGACGCTCGCCAAGGGCTTCGACACCTTCGCACCCCTCGGCGCCATCGCTGCGGCATCATCGGTGGCCGATGTGCAGGCGCTCGCGCTCACGCTGCGCGTCAACGGCGAGGTGCGGCAGCAGGGCACGACGGCGGACATGCTGCACACCGTCGCCGACCTCGTCGCCTACGCCTCGTCGATCTTCACCCTCCTGCCCGGCGACCTCGTCTACACCGGCACGCCGGAGGGCGTCGGCCCGGTCGCGGATGGCGACGTGCTGGAGGCGACCATCACCGGCCTGCCGCCGCTGCAGGTCACGGTGCAGATGGGGTGATCCGGGTGCAGGGAGGCCGCGCGGTCGGTCGTGGTGGCTATCCTGACATGGGCATCCGGACACCTGAGATGGGTGTCTGGATGCCCATGTCTGTGCAGGAAGCCGTCCTCGGCACCCGGAATCTGAGGGGCAGACGCGCGGGCCTGCACCGGATAGAAAAGTGGAAGGAACGCCTTTAGGAATGCGCGGCGGCGGCCGATGTGGGGGCGAGTGCGCTGGTGCATCCCTTCCCTCAGGGGCACGCTGGCGATTCGTTCCTCGCTCCGCATCCCTCATGCATCCCTCCCTCGTGCAGCGCCTCGCGTTGCGTTCCCGCCAGGTCCTCGCCCTCTGCACCCTCGCCCTCTCCAGTCTCGGGGTCTCGCACGGCGCCCACGCGCAGCCGATCGAGACCTTTCCGGTCACCAACGGCTCGGTGTACAGCAGCGTGGTGAGCGACGGCAAGCTCTACATCGGCGGCAACTTCACGTATGTGGGGCCGAACACGGGCTCCGGCGTGCCGGTCGACCCGGTGAGCGGAGCCACCGCGGCGACATTCCCCAAGGTCGATGGCACGATCAACGCCGCCGTTTCGGACGGGGCAGGGGGCTATTACATCGGCGGATCCTTCACGAGTGTCGGAGGCGTGACGCGCAACCGCGTGGCGCGCGTGCTGAGCGACGGGAGTGTGGACGCCGCCTTCGACCCGAACGCGGACAACAGCGTGAGTGCCCTCGTGGTGAGCGGCGGCAAGCTCTACCTCGGCGGCTTCTTCGCAGCGATCGGTGGCACGACGCGCAACCGCATCGCAGCAGTCGATGCGGCGACCGGTGCACTGGACGTCACGTTCAACCCGAACGCTAACAGCACCGTGTATGCCCTCGCCGTGAGCGGTGAGAGGCTCTACCTCGGCGGCAGCTTCACGACCGTCGGCGGTATCGGGCGCAGTCGCATCGCGGCGGTCGATGCGGTCACCGGTGCGCTCGATGCCACGTTTAACCCCAGCGCGAGCAGCACCGTGTTTGCCCTCGCCGTGAGCGGCGGCAGGCTCTACCTCGGCGGCATCTTCACGACCGTTGGCGGCACGGTGCGCAACCGCATCGCGGCGGTCGATGCGGTCACCGGTGCGCTCGACGCCACGTTCAACCCGAACGCGAACAGCACCGTGCGTGTCCTCGCGGTGAGCGGCGGCAGGGTCTACCTCGGCGGCGCGTTCTCGACGATCGGCGGCATCGCGCGCACTCGCATCGCGGCAGTCGATGCGGTGACCGGTGCGCTCGACGCCTCCTTCAACCCGGACGCGAACAGCACCGTGTATTCCCTCGCGGTGAGCGGCGGCAGGCTCTACCTCGGCGGCATCTTCACGAGCGTCGGCGGCACGGCGCGCAACGGCATCGCGGCGGTCGATGCGGGACAGGTACGCTCGACGCCACGTTCGACCCCAGCGCGAGCAGCACCGTGTTTGCCCTCGCCGTGAGCGGCGGCAAGCTCTACCTCGGCGGCGAGTTCGGGAGCGTCGGCGGCGCGGTGCGCAACCGCATCGCGGCGGTCGATGCGGCGACCGGTACGCTCGACGCCACGTTCGACCCCAGCGCGAACAGCGTCGTGCGTGCCCTCACGGTGAGCGGCGGAAGGCTCTACCTCGGCGGCAGCTTCACGACCGTCGGCGGTATCGGGCGCAGTCGCATCGCGGCGGTCGATGCGGTGACGGGCGCACTCGACGCCACGTTCAACCCCATCGCGGACAACACCGTGAATGCCCTCGCGGAGAGCGGCGGCAGGGTCTACCTCGGAGGCGTGTTCGTGACCGTTGGCGGCACGACGCGCAGTCGCATCGCGGCGGTCGATGCGGTGACGGGCGCACTCGATGCCACGTTCGACCCGAACGCGAGCAACTCGGTGCGTGCGCTCGCGGTGAGCGGCGGCAGGCTCTACCTCGGCGGCGATTTTGTGAGCGTCGGCGGCGCGGTGCGCAACCGCATCGCGGCGGTCGATGCGGTGACGGGCGCACTCGACGCCACGTTCGACCCGAACGCGAGCCTCTACGTGAGTGCGCTCGCCGTGAGCGGCGGCAGGCTCTACCTCGGTGGCGGCTTCACGAGCGTCGGCGGCACGACGCGCAGCAACGTCGCGGCGGTCGATGCGGTGACAGGGGCGCTCGACGCCACGTTCGACCCGAACGCGAATACCACCGTGAATGCGCTCGCGGTGAGCGGCGGCAGGGTCTACCTCGGCGGCTTCTTTGCGACCGTCGGCGGCATGGCGCGGAGTCGTATTGCGGCCGTCGATGCGGTCACCGGTGCGCTCGACACCACCTTCGACCCCAACGCGAACAGCATCGTGTATTCCCTCGCGGTGAGTGGCAACCGGGTCTACCTCGGCGGCGATTTCTTGACTGTCGGCGGCACCTCGCGGCCCTTTCTCGCCGCCATTGTCGCGGATGTCGTCAACGCCTCGCGCACCATCACGGCCACGACCGGCCTGGGCAACGACCAGGGCTGGCGCGTGCTCTCCGCCCCCGTCGCGGGCATGACGCGCGCCGACCTCGAAGACGACGTGACCTTCGCGACCGGCTCCGGATCGGTCCTCTACACCCACACCGGCGGCACCGGTGACGTGGCGACTACGCCGCCGTCACCGCCTCGTCGGCGTCCCTGCCGAGCGGGCGCGGCTTCCTGCTCTACCTCTTCGACACGAGCGCCGAACCGTTCGAGGTCGACAAGACGCTCGATGTGACCGGCGTGCCGCCGAGCGCCGACGTGACCGTGACAGGCCTGAGCACGGCGAGCCGCTACGAACTGCTCGGCAACCCCTTCGACGCCTCGCTTCGACCTCTCCGTCGATAAGCCTCATCGCGTCGGGCTTCCAGGCGAGCGGCCAGATCTGGAATCCGCGCACGAACGCGTGGCAGGTCATCGAGCAGGACTTCTGCGGCGACGGCGACGTGCTCCCGTCGTGGCAGGGCTTCTTCGTCGAGCGCACGACGCTCGGAGAGGGCGCGACCAGCCTGACGCTGCCCTCCTTCGGGCGCACGACCGGGGGCGTGTTCGTCGGCAAGGGCGGCTGCGCGGCGGCGGTGTCGGAGCGTCTGGATCTGCGCACCGACTTGCGCAACGCATCGGGCACGCGCCTGGCCGGCGACGGCGCGGCGGTGGAGTTTCGCACGGACGCGCTCGACGGCTGGGACGCTTTCGACGCGAGCAAGCTCAAGCCGCTCTCGGGCGCCTCGGCCACGCTCTCGCTCGGCGGCATCCGCGCGGGCGCGCCGTGGTGGCAGGCGCTGCGGAGCCTTCCGAGCCAGGCGATGACGACGACCGAGGTGCCGCTTCGCATCGAGACGAGCACCGGCGGCGCGCTCACGCTCTCGTGGGGCGCGGTGCCCGAGGGCGTGCGCGCCGAGATCGTCGACCGCACGAGCGGCACGCGGATCGAGATGAGCCGCATCTCCTCGTACCGCGTCGAGCTTGCGGGCGCCACGCGCGATTCGACGCGCTTCGTGCTGCGCCTGACGCCGAGCGGCGCGACGGGCGCGGAGTCGGCGGGGCTCACAGCCTCCGCGTTCGAGGTGAGCCCGGTGTGGCCGAACCCGACGCGGGGCACGTCGGCGCGTGTGGTGGTGCGTGTGGGCACGCCTCAGGCGGTGCGTGCGGAAGTCTACGACGCGCTGGGCCGCAGCGTCGCGGTGGTCTTCGACGGGCAGGTGGCGGCGTCGGAGGAGGTGATGCTGCCCGTCGGGTCGCTGGCCTCGGGCGCGTATGTGGTGCGCCTCGTGGGCGCAGGCCTGTCCGAGACGCGGCGCTTCACCGTCGTGCGCTGACGGCTGTCGTCGCTACCTCTCCTCCCCGACTTCGCGGCGGTCGGCGCCGCAGTTTTCCTCGCCATCCCGGCGATCTCTCCCTCTTTTGTTCGAATCGAGACCATGAACCTCTCCCCGATCCTCAACCCCCGCGCGCTCGTGACCGCGCTTCTTCTCGTGTGCGCGACGCCTGTGGCGGCGCAGAATCTGGAGTGGGCGACGCCCGTGTCGCCGTCCTCGTATGGCGAGTCGTATGGCGCGTCGGGAATGGAAGAGCCCGCGGGAGATCCGGGGCTGCCGACGGACCCGACGCCGGTTCCGATCGACGGGGGGCTGTCGCTTCTGGGCGCTGCGGGGGCGGCGTACGCGGTGCGGCGCCTGCGGGCGCGTGAGAAGGCGTCGGCGCAGGAGCCGTCGTGATGTGCCCTTGAGGAGCGCCGGGTGCGTCTGACGGCGGCGTCCGCTTTGAGGAAACGCCGCCGTCAGACGGGCGCGCACTGCCACACCACACGACCCCGATCGCGCATCATCCCTCGCCCATCCACGCGTCCACGAGGGCGTCGGCGGTGACGCGGGGGCGGATCGTGCGCCACGACCCGTCGGCATCGACGAGCACTTCGGCGGGGAGCGGGCGGAGGTTGTACGTGGACGCCATCGCCATGCCGTAGGCGCCTGCGTCGAGGAGGGCGAGGAGGTCGCCCTCGGCGGGCGCGGGCATCTCGCGGTCCTCGGCGAACACGTCGCCGGTCTCGCAGATGTTGCCGGTGACGGTCGTCTGCACCGTCGGCGCGTGCGGGCGCGTCAGGTTGACGATCTCGTGATAGGCGCCGTACACGGCCGGGCGCACGAGATGGTTCATGCCGCTGTCGGTGCCGGTGAAGTGCCGCGCGCCGGTCTTCACCGCCGTCACGCGCGCGAGCAAAACGCCCGCCTGCGCCACCAGAAACCGCCCGGCTCGATGCGGATGCGCACGCCGGGACGTGCATCGGCGAAGGCCGCCAGACGCGCACCGACGATGTCGCGGAAGGCGTCGGCGTCGAGATCGGCCTCGCCCGGACGGTAGGGCACGCCGAGGCCGCCGCCGATGTTGACGAACGCGAGGTCGGGGAAGTGCGCGGCGGTGGCGAGGAGCGCGTCGAGGGCCGGGGCGAAGAGCGCGGGGTCGAGGATGCCGCTGCCGATGTGGTGGTGGAGGCCGACGATGCGCAGGCCGTGGCGCGCGGCGACGGCGAGGACGTTGCCGGTGCGGTCGAGGGCGACGCCGAACTTCGTCCGCTCGCCTGCCGTCACGACGTGCGCGTGGTGCCCGGCGCCCGCGCCCGGGTTGACGCGCACGCACACGTCGGCGCCCGGATGCGCCGCGCCGAAGCGGTCGAGCCGCGTGATCTCGCCGACGTTGAGGAGCACGCCCGCCGCGTGCGCGCCCTCCATCTCGTCGTCGGTCATCATGTTGGCCGAGTACAGGATCTCCGACGGATCGAAGCCGAGCCGCAGCGCGAGCGCCAGTTCGCCCGGCGACACCGCGTCGACCCCGAGCCCCGCCGCGCGCAGCAGGCCGAGAATCGCGGGCGACGAGTTGGCCTTCATCGCGTAGAGCAGGTCGACCGGCAGCCCGCCGACGAGCGCCCGCAGCCGCGCCACCTGCCGCGCGACCGTCGCGGCGTCGTACACGTACGTGGGCGTGCCGACGGCGTCGGCGATGTCGAGGAGCAGGTCGGCGGAGACGGGCGGCGCGGAGACGGGCATCGGTCGGGGAATCGTGCTCCGCAATGTACCGCGCGCCCGTCCGGGCATTCGACGACGGACGACGGACGACCGACGACAAACGATCGATCATCCTCCGAAGACCCGCCCGATCGCCTCGCACGCTGCGGCGATGGCCTCGTCGCCCACGTCCCGGTGCGTCGTCAGGCGGAGGCGGCGCGGACCGAAGACGGAGACGCGGACGCCGAGCGCGGCGAGGGCCGACGCGGCGTCGGCGGCGGGGCCGGGGGTGTCGGCCATGACGATGTTCGTCTCGGGCGGCACGACCGTCAGGCCTGCAGCGGCGCACGCGTCGGCGAGGGCACGGGCGCGGGCGTGGTCGTCGGCGAGGCCGTCGCGGTGGTGGTCGAGCGCGTGCAGACCGGCGGCGGCGAGGACGCCCACCTGCCGCATCCCGCCGCCCCACATCTTGCGGAAGCGGTGCGCCTCGCGGATGAGATCGCGCGGTCCCGTCAGCACACTCCCGACCGGTGCGCCGAGTCCCTTCGACAGGCACAGGCTGACGGTGTCGAACGGCGCGGCGAGATCGGCAATGTCGATGCCGAGGGCGACGGAGGCGTTCCAGAGGCGCGCGCCGTCGAGGTGCAGGGCGAGTCCGGCGGCGCGGGCGGTGGCGGCGGCGCGGCGGTCTCGCCCGGCGGCTGCACGGTGCCCCCGGCGCGGTTCGCCGTGTTCTCGAACCACGCCACGCGCTGCCGGGCCTCCCAGTAGTAGGTGCCGCTGCGCAGGCCCGACGCGAGCACGTCGGCGGTGAGGTGGCCGCGCCCGCGCGGGTCGTCGAGGGCGAGGAGGGTGACGCCGGAGAGCAGGCCCGCCGCGCCCGATTCGTAATTGAGCACGTGCGCCCCGCGCTCGACGAGTGCCTCGTCGCCCGCGCTCGTGTGGACTTTGAGCGCCAGCTGGTTCGACATCACGCCCGACGGCACGAAGAGCGCCGCCTCCTTGCCCGCGATCTCGGCGACGCGCGCTTCGAGGCGCGAGGCGGTCGGGTCTTCGCCGTACACATCGTCACCGACCTCCGCGTCGGCCATCGCGCGGCGCATCGCGGCATCGGGAACGGTGACGGTGTCGGAGCGCAGGTCGGCGACGACGGCGGGAGAAACAGGCACGATCAGAAAAAGCAAGATGAACGGTCGAGCACGGGACTTCGTAGAGACGCCGCACACGGCGTTGCCCCTGCCCAGCGGCGAGGCTCCACCGCCCCGGATTTTACGTCCATCCGTCCCGCATCCCCGCACGCCCCAACGCGTCGCTGTCTTCAGCACTGAACTCATGCCGGTATCTGGCGGAGAGATCACGACGGAGGCTCCAACGTGACCGCGTACTTTCGCCCGGCGCACCCTTGCGCAATCCCCACCCCCCGAACGCACCATGTGGAAGGAATTCAAGGAGTTCGCCGTCCGCGGCAACGTGATGGACCTCGCCGTCGGCGTCATCATCGGCGCCGCGTTCACGGCCATCGTCACGTCGCTCGTCAACGACGTGTTCAACCCGTTCCTCGGCCTCGTCACCGGCGGACTCGACTTCACCAACGTCTTCGTGACGCTCAAGGAAGGCACGGCGCCCGGCCCGTACGCGACGCTGGAGGCGGCCAAGGCGGCGGGCGCGGCGACGGTCAACGTCGGCCTGTTCCTGAACGCCGTCCTCAACTTCGTCCTCGTCGCCTTCGTCGTCTTCGTGCTCGTGCGCGGCATCAACCGCCTGCGCCGCGAGGAAGCGGCTGCGCCCGTGCCCGAGACGCCGCCCGCCCCGACGCGCGATCAGGTGCTGCTCGCCGAGATCCGCGACGCCCTGCGCGGCCGCGCGGCGTGAGGGGAAGGTGGGAGCGCCGACGGGGAATGTGGCCAGGTCGGCGCGGCGGCGTGGTGGAGGGGAGCGTTTCCGCGGCGGCGGGGGCGCAACCGGGCGGGTCGATCCCGTGCACCCACACCGACCCACAAACCCACCATCTCCCCTCACCACCCCATCGACCCCATCCGGCGCAGGATCAGGCGCCGGTACCAGCCGACGTTGGCGGGCGTGCGCGTGCGCGGGTTGGGAAGAAGCGCGGCGAGCGTCGCCGACTGGCTCCGCGTGAGCGTCTTCGCCGACCGCCCGTAGTGGTACTCGGCGGCGGCCTCGGCGCCGTAGACGCCTGGCCCGAACTCGACGACGTTGGTGTAGAGGTCGAGGATGCGCTCCTTCGACAGGATCGCCTCGGCGGCGAGTGTGAGCGGCACCTCGACGCCCTTGCGCACCACCGAGCGGCGCGTCGTGGCGAAGAGGTTCTTGACGAGCTGCTGCGTGATCGTGCTCGCCCCGCGCATCGGGCGCCCGGTGCGCGCCGCCTGCCGCCGCGCGTCCTGCATCGCGTCGAGGTCGAGGCCGCCGTGCAGGTAAAACCGCCCGTCCTCCGCCGCTACGACGGCGTGGCGCAGGTTGACCGATACGTCCTCGGTGGATGCCGGGTCGTAGTGCCGGTCGTAGTCGGCGCCGCTCGCCCACGCCTCCACGCGCCGCTGCACCATCACGCCCGTCGTCGGCGGGTAGACGACGCCGTAGACGGCGAGCAGCATCAGGCACACGCCGAAATACGTCGCCACGACCGCCACGCCGGTCGCCACGATGCCGTCGACGCCGCGCCGCAGCCGCGAGCGCGTGGCGCGTTTGCCGACGCTGTGGCGCTCGGGCGTGCGCGTCGTCTTGGCGGGGCGTTTGCCGCGCGCCGGGGTCTCCGCAGACGCCGGTGCCGCGCCGCGCCCGCCCGTGCCGTCGCGCTCCGGCGTCCGTCCGCCCGGACGGCCGGGGCCGCGGGGGGAGGACGACGAGGAGCGGGAGGCGGCCACGGAATCGGAGGAGTCAGGGAGGAAGCGTCGCTCGGCGCGGGGACACGCCGGTCGTTGCCGAGAAGCTCAGGCGCGGCGGTCGCCGCCCATCGGCCGCGGGCACCATCACCCGAAACCGCTCCAAACCCGCGACAAAGCCTCAACAACCAACGACCCACCCTTCACGCGTCGCCGCGCGTGATGGCGATCACTTCGAATTTGAGGCGGCCCGTCGGCACCTTCACCTCGACGACCTGCCCGATCTCGGTGCCGAGGAGGCTCTTGCCGATGGGGCTGGCGATGGAGATCTTGCCCGCGGCGATGTCGGCCTCCTGCGCGGCGACGAGCGTGAAGCGCTGCTCCTTGCCCGTCGCGTCGTTGCGCACGGTCACCGTCGAGAGGATGCGTGCCTTCGACGTGTCGATGGTCCGCTCGTCGACGACGCGTGCGTGCTGGACGGTCTCCTCCATCTTGGCGATGCGGGCTTCGAGGTGGCCCTGCTCGTCCTTCGCGGCGTCGTACTCGGCGTTCTCCGAGAGGTCGCCCTGCGCCCGCGCCTCGGCGATGGCGGCGGAGATGCGCGCGCGCTCCTTGGTGCGCATGAAGTGGAGGTCGTCCTTGAGCTTCTCGAAGGCCTCGGCGGTGAGGTAGACGTTCTGTGACATCCGGGGGAGGCGTGACGCGGCGGGATAAAAAAACCCTCGCCACAGCAGGAGCCGTGGCGAGAGACGAGGGAGCACGCGGTCTTACGTCGCCTCCGGAAGCGTGATCCCGGAGGCGCGGGCGGGTCGCTCAGCGGTGGGCTGCCCGCGATGTGGGAGCGGGCGCAGGGGCGGCCTCGGAGACCGGCACACCGGCGCCCTCGTCGTCCATCCCTTCGAGGTCGAGGGCGCCGAGGTCGAGCGATTCGAGGTCGAAGTCGAACGACGGAGCCGCGTTGCCACGTCCGGGCGTCGCACCGGCGTCGAGGACGCGCTTGGCGCCCCGGTAGCGCGGTGCCCAGTACTCGTCGGAGAGCGAGGCGATGGAGACGCCGACCGACGAGGCCGAGTGCGCGAACTCGCCGCCGCCGACGTAGACGCCGACGTGCGAGACGCCGCGTCCGGTGGTGTTGAAGAAGACGAGGTCGCCGGGGCGGAGGTCGTGGCGCGAGACGGTCTCACCGACCCGGTTCTGCGCCGCCGCGGTGCGGGGCAACTCCAGGTCGAAGAGGGAACGGAACCAGGTGACCATCAGGGCCGAGCAGTCGATGCCGCGGCGGGTGGTGCCGCCGTAGCGGTAGGGGGTGGCGTCCCATGTGGACTGGATATCGCGGAGCACCCCTTCGACGCGCGCTTCGACGCTGCCGTTGAGATGAGCAAGGGCCAGCAGCACGGGAGCGTCGTCGGCGTCGCGCGGGGCCTGCGCAGATGCCACCGTGGGGACGAGGGCAAGGGCGAAGGCCAGGAGCGCGGGGCGGAACAGGCGCATGGAGTGGGGGGGTTGCGGAGGGGCAAAAAAGAGAGCGACGGGGCCGGTTCGGTGGTGTGCCGAACACCCAATCGCTTCACCAAAATAACACGACGGAGACATTTTCGACCCGTTTGTGCCGAACCGGTTACGCAACCCGGTCCCACATCCCCCGTATCGGCCCCGTCTGGCGGGATTTAAGCCTTCGTCTTCATGAATCGTTCACAGATTGGAAGCGCTCTCGGACTCGCCGTTGCCGTCGGCGCGGCGGTCTACGTCTTCGCCACCGACCACGGACGCCGCACCTCCGGCGCCTCCGCTGACTGGCTCCGCGCCCACCGCCCGGACGTGTCGCCGCAGCTCGGGCGCATCGAGCGGCAGATCGACCAGCTCGGCACCGAACTGCGCCAGCGCCTAGACACGCTTCAGCAGCAAGTCCAGCCCTCCGTCGATGTCGCGTGGAATGTCACGCGCGACGACCTCTCGGCAGGGCTCCGCGACCTCCCGCGTTGAGTGATGGTGAGAGGCGGTCCCTGAGCACCCGCCCTGAGCCTGACGAAGGGTGACGAAGAGCGTGCTCGGGACGAGGGCGGGACGTAAGCGCACGTCCCCTGCGGCAGTCTGGTGACACCGTCGCGGGCGGACCCGCCACGACGGGGCTGCGTTGGGCCGACGGTCTCCCGTTCAATCCCCTCCACCCATGCCCTACCCCGAACACCTCGTCGCCCCGATGCGGCAGGAACTCACCCGCCACGGCGTCGAGGAACTGCGCACCGCCGCCGATGTCGAGGCCGCGTTCGCGCGCCCCGGATCGACGCTCCTCGTCGTCAACTCGGTCTGCGGCTGCGCGGCCGCCAACGCCCGTCCGGCCATCTCGCTCGCCCGGCAGGCGCGCGTGCAGCCCGACCACTACGTGACGGTCTTCGCCGGTCAGGACCTCGACGCCACCGCGACCGCGCGGCACCTCCTCGACGGCATCCCGCCTTCGTCGCCGTCGATGTTTCTGCTCGTCGATGGCGAGCCGGTCTTCGCCGTCGAGCGCCGCCACATCGAAGGGCGCGGCGCGGGCGCCATCGCCACCGACCTCGTGCGCGCCTTCGAGGCCCACATCGGTGCCGAGACGAATGCCGCCGAGAGCGGCGACGGCGCCACCGCCCGTCCCGACGTCCCCGAGGCGCGCCCCGAAGACCGCGGCCTTCCCTCGACCTTCCGCTCGATCCTCTGACCGAGTCGGTCCTCTGACGGATCGCGCACACGACACGCCCGACGCGGCGGATGCAGGCACGCCCCGCATCCGCCGCGCGTCGTTCGGGGGCACCGCCAACCATCCGTAGGGGACGTGCTCGCACGTCCCGCCTCTCCGCCGCCACCGCACGACAACTCGCCCACACCCCCACGCCGCCCGTCACGCCCGCAACCGCCGCGCCTCGGCCGCCGCATACGCCAGCCCGGACGCCACGAGCACACCGACGGTGACGAGCGGCGCCGCACCCAGCGCGACGGCGGCCCCGACGGGCACGAGCGCGAGCGCGGCGGTGGCGAGTGGCGCGGCGACGGCAGCGAGGGCGGGCGCGGCTCGGACGTGCGCCACGCGCAGCAGGGCGGCGATGTGGCCCAGCCGCAGGACCGCTCCGGCAGCGCCGAGGAGCGCGATGGTGTGGAAGGCCGACATCCCCACGAGGAACGCGGCGGCGAGGGCGGCGGCGGTGCCGGTGAAGAGCGCGAGCGTGGCGGCGAGGTCGCGGCGGTGGCGCTCGGTGAGGTCGAAGAGTGGCGAGAGTGTCGCGGCGTGGGCGGCGAGGACGACCCACGGCGCGGCCACGCGGGCGTAGAGGCCCGCCTCGCGCCAGAGCGGCCCGAAGACGACCTCGAACGCGTCCGGACCGGCCACGACGAGCGCGAGGCACGGCCACGCGGCGAGGCTCGCGTGGAGCGCGTGTGTGCGGAGGGCGAGCGGCGCGAGCGTGCCGGTCCGCCGCGCGTCGGCGCCGTCGGCGGTGAGGACGCGCGAGAGGGCGCCGCCCGCGAACCCGAGCGGGACGGCGAGGGCGAGGAAGACGCGCCCGAGGTGCCCGACGACGTCGAGTGGAAACATCGCTGCGAGCGCGAGCAGCGGCAGGCGCGCGCTGAGGGCGGCGAGGAGCGTCGAGGGCGTCGTGAAGAGTGCGAACCGCCGGTAGCGCCGCGCCGCCGCCTGCATCGCCGTGAGCGACGGACGCGCGGCGAAGAGGCCCGTCTGCACGAGCGGCCGCACCTGCGCCGCGACGGCGAGGGCGTTTCCACCGACGAAGCCCGTCACGAGGCCGCCGCTGTGCCCGAGCGCGCCCGCCCCGACGCGCCACGCGCCCGTCGCTACGGCCCGCGCGACGTTGGCGGCGGTGATGCTGCCGAAGCGCCGCTGCCGCACGAGCCACGCATCGGCGAGGCGCTGCGCGCGGAGGGCGAACAGGCCGGGCGCGAGCAGCCACAGGAACGGCGCGAGCGCCGCGCCGCTCTCCGTCCCCACGACGAACGGCGCGGCGAGGGGCGCGAGGGCGACGAGGGCGACGGCGATGGCGGTGAGCGCGGCGGCGAGGTGCCAGACGGCGCGGGCGTCGTCGTCGCTCTCGGGCAGCACGAGCGCGTCTTCGTAGCGCAGCGAGGCGATGGGGAAAGCGAGCGCGAGGAGCGCGGCGAAGGTCTCGGCGACGCCGAAGTCGGCGGGCGTGAACAGACGCGCCAGAACCGGCTGCGCGCCGAGCGTGACGACCGCCGCGAGCGCACTTCCGCCCGTCATCCCCACGACCGCGCCCATCCGCCCACGCGGCCGCAGACGCCCGAACCGCCGCATCGCGGGGTCAGATGCCGGTGCTGAGTCGGTCGTCTCGCCCACGTCAGACGAGCGGACGGAGCGCCGACACCATCCGCGCAAGCCCCGCACGGTGCCACGTCGCGCGGACGTACGGCACGAGCGTCGCCCCGAGGCGGCGTTTGGCGTCGGCGATGGACGGTGTGTTGGCGCCGACGAGGTCGAGGACGCGGCCCGCGAGCGCGGCGTCGGCGCAGAGCGCCCAGACGAGGCGCGGGAGTCCCGGGCCGCCGTTGAGCGCGAGGCAGGGCGCCGCGCCATCGCCCGCGTCGAGCACCAGCGCGAGGGCCTCGCCGACCTGCACGACGCGTCCGAGGCCCGCATCGACGCACCCGGCGGCGACGCGCGCAAGCGCCGCCTCACCGAGTGGTGGATGCCGACGGTGGCGCGTGTACGCCGCGACGACCACGGCGGCGAGGGCCTCGGGTGAGGCCGGGACGAGCGGCTCCGGGTCCGCGGGGAGCGTGCGCCGCGCGTTGGGCCGCATGGCCGCGCGGACGGCCTCCGGGGCGCCGAGCCGAAGCCGGTACGTGAACCGCACTTCACATGCGACGCCGCGCCACACGAGCGGACGGACGTCGGGGAGCGGTGGGCAGAGCACGTCGGCGCCAGCGCCTGCACCGGGCGCGAAGGAGAGGGCGAAGGCGTGCGTGCGCGCCTGCATCGCGTCGACGAGTGCGCCGAGGTCGCCGCCGCCGCGCGTGGAGCCGGCCTCCGTCGGCCACGCGGCGAGCGCCGGGCCGTGGTAGAAGCCGAGCGGGGGCGCCCGCGAGACGACGAACGGGCCGAGGCGCCGTTCGAGGGCCACGAGCCGCGCCCCCGGCACCTCGGTCGTGACGAGCGCGCCCCGTCCCTCGCGCGCGACCATCTCCACGAACGCCGCCGCGTCGTAGGGCGACGCCGGGCGAAGGGCGAGCGGATCGGGCATCGGCGGCGCAGGACAGGGTGCGCCTCAAGATACCCGCTGGCCGTAGAGGCAACGTACGCGGCATCTCTACGGGACCCGGATCATCGCCCCGAAGAGGCGGCGGGCATCCGGCATTCCCATCCCCAATCACCCGTTCCCCATCCGTCAGAGGATGTACTGGCTCAGGTCGCGGTTCGTGGCGATGGCGCTCAGGCGCTCGCGCACGATGTCGGCGGTGATCTCGATGGACGCGGGTGGGACCTCGCCGTTCTCGCCGGGGATGTCGAAGAGGACGTCTTCGAGGAGCGTCGTCAGAATCGTGTGGAGGCGGCGGGCGCCGATGTTCTCGACCTCGTCGTTGACGTGCGCCGCGAGCCGCGCAATCTCGCGCACCGCGCCGTCGGTGAAGGTCAACTCCACACCTTCCGACGCCAGAAGCGCCGCGTACTGCTTGAGGAGCGCGTTTTTCGGCGTCGTCAGGATCTGCACGAAGTCGGCCTCGGTCAGGCTCGACAGCTCGACGCGGATCGGGAAGCGGCCCTGAAGCTCGGGGATCAGGTCGCTCGGCTTCGACACGTGGAAGGCGCCCGAGGCGATGAAGAGGATGTGGTCGGTCTTCACCGGGCCGTGCTTCGTCGTGACGGTCGATCCCTCGACGAGCGGCAGCAGGTCGCGCTGCACGCCCTCGCGGCTCACGTCGGGGCCGGAGCCGCCGCCGCGAGCGGCGACCTTGTCGATCTCGTCGATGAAGACGATGCCCGCCTGCTCGACGCGGCGCAGGGCGTCGCGCGTCACGGCGTCCTGGTCGACGAGCTTCGCCGGCCTCCTCCTTGCTCAGGATCTCGCGCGCCTCGGCGACGGTCACGCGGCGCTTCTTCGGACGCTTGCCCATCCCGCCGAAGAGGTCGGGCAGGTTGACGCCCATCTCCTCCACGCCCGACGGGCCGAAGAGCTGCATCATCGGGTTGGCGCCGCCTGTGACCTCGATCTCGACCTCGCGGGCGTCCATCTGGCCGTTCTGCAACCGCTCGCGCATCCGCGCGCGGGCGCCGGATTCGGGCACTGCGGCGGACTCGGTGCCGTCGCTCGGCCCCTGCGGACCGTTCGCGCCGAACATCGGGAAGGCGGGCCCGGCCGGTTTGGCAGCGGCGGGCGGCGGCAGGAGCAGATCGAGGAGGCGGTCGTCGGCGAGGACGCTCGCGCGCTCGATCACGGCGGCCTCCTGCTCGGCGCGCACCATCTGCACGGCCTGCTCGGCGAGGTCGCGGATCATCGAGTCGACGTCGCGCCCGACGTAGCCGACTTCGGTGAACTTGGTCGCCTCGATCTTGATGAACGGCGCGCCGGACAAACGGGCGAGGCGCCGCGCGATCTCGGTCTTGCCGACGCCCGTCGGCCCGATCATGAGGATGTTGGCGGGCGTGATCTCGTCGCGCAGCTCGGGCGGCGCGTTCTGGCGGCGCCACCGGTTGCGGAGCGCGATCGCCACCGACTTCTTCGCCTCCTTCTGACCGATGACGTAGGCATCGAGCGCGGCGACGATCTGCCGCGGCGTGAGGGCACTCGCCAGCACATCGGCAGCGTCGGTCACGGGCGCGGCGGCACTCGCCTCGGCGGGCACGGTGGGCGCGGCGGCGTCGGGCGCGTCGGAATCGGTCGGAGGGGGAATCTCGCTCATCGGAGTCTCGGGCAGCGGTCGGTCGGAGAGGGGCGGAGGGTTGAACCTGACAGGTCTCCCAGACCTGTCAGGTCTAGACGCGGGGAGCGCTCAGGCGTCGTCGCCGTCGTCCTCATCGTCGTCGTACGCATCGGCGGCGACGCGGAGGGGGGCGGTGTCGTTGTCGCCGTCCTCATCCTCGAAGAGGTCGCGGACGCGGACGACGTCGGGGTGCTGGCCGTCGACGAGGAGGACGGTGTAGTCGTGCGGGAAGCCGCGGCGCTTCTCGAGGTAAACGGCGCCTGCGGCCTCCAAATCGGAGATCATGGCCTTCGGGTCGAGGTCGGCGCCGATCTCGTCGGTGAGCTTGCGCAGGAGCGGCGTCAGGTAGACCTCGTCGTACTGGCCGAAGAATTCCTCGATGACCTCGAGCACGCGCAGCCCCATCGCCGACTCGACGGTCTGGTAGTCGATGCCCTCGCGCGGCGCACGCGGGGCGCGCGGTTCGGCCTGCCGTTCGGCGAGGGGAGCGAGGTCGAAAACGCTGACGACATCGTCTGCATCGTCGCGCTCGCGCGTCGTTTCGGTCGTGAGCACGAGCACGCGGCGGCCCATCTGCCGGGCGCGGCGGGCGAGGGGCGCGTATGCGCGCGTGCCGCTGACGACGACGAGCACCTCGACATCCGGACGCTCGCGGAGCAGGCAGGCGGCGTCCATCGCAAGCGACATCTCGCCGGTGCGGGGCGCGGCGTAGACCGGCTCGGCGTACGCCTGTGCGAGGCCGCGCATCATCTCGGCGCCCCCGTCGAGC
This sequence comes from Rhodothermales bacterium, assembly GCA_963726715.1. Taxonomy (GTDB): domain Bacteria; phylum Bacteroidota; class Rhodothermia; order Rhodothermales; family BA12; genus CAVSDF01. The sequence goes on along the minus strand of CAVSDF010000013.1, from coordinate 92,408 downwards.
GTGGCGAAGTCGCCGTAGGCGCGCGACGACACGACGCGCGCGCCGAACGACCGTCCGATGAACGGCGCGAGCGCCCGCAGCGCATCGGCGATGAACGCCTCGGGCCGCGTGCCGCCGGAGAGCCGAGCGCCGAGCGCCGAGACGAGGTCGTCGACATCGACGAAGACCGCCGCAGTGCGCGACGAGGAAGGGCGGGACGGTGAACGCATCAGAGAAAAGAGATGGAAATGTGAAGATTTGTAGAGACGCATCGCCGATGCGTCTGCGTGGCGGATGTGCGCCAGGCATCGTGCAAAGACGCATCGCCGATGCGCATTCGGGGCGGCTGTGGGCCGGAGCGCGGGCGCGTCCACAGAACTGCGCCGACACCGTCAGCCCGCGAGCATCGGAGGCGGAGCGGATTCCGAGGCGTCGAGTTCGAGAATCGTCTGGTGGTGATTCGTGTAGATGCACACGTCGGCGGCCACGTGCAGGCTCTCCTCGACGAGCTGGCGCGCCGTCAACCGGTCGGGCGCGTGCTTCAGGAGCGCCCGCGCTGCGGCAAGTGCGTACGGTCCGCCAGAGCCGATGGCGACGATCGGCTCGTCGGGTTCGATCACGTCGCCGGTGCCCGAGATGAGGAGCAGGCGGTCGGGCGAGGCGACCGCCAGAAGGGCCTCCAAGCGCCGCAAATAGCGGTCGGTGCGCCAGTCCTTGGCGAGTTCGACGGCGGCCCGCACGGTGTTGCCGTTGACCTGTTGCAGCTTCTCCTCGAAGCGCTCGAAGAGCGTGAACGCGTCGGCGGTGGCCCCGGCGAAGCCCGCGATGAGCTTGCCGCCATAGAGGCGCCGCACCTTCTGGACGGTGTGTTTGAGCACCGTTGCGCCCATCGTCGCCTGCCCGTCGGAGCCGAGGGCGACCTTGCCGCCGTGCCGGATGCCGACGACGGTGGTGGCGTGGATGATGGGGTAGGGATTGGTCATTTTGAATCGTTTGTCGTTCGCTTCGCTGTCGGGAGTTGTTGGTGGTTCGCTTCGCTGTTGCTGATCGGATTCGATAAACCATCAACTACTAACAACCAACGACCAACCCTTACGGCAACCCCGCCAGAGCGTTCACCGCGGCGTCCTGGGCGCTGCGGGCGGCTGAGGAGCCGCCGGTGTAGTTGTTGCAGAGGATCGAGAAGGTGAGCACGCGCCCGCCGCGCGTCGTGACGTAGCCGGAGAGGCTCGACACGCCGCCGAGCGAGCCGGTCTTGGCGCGCACGTTGCCGCGCGCGGCGCTGTCACGGAACCGGTTCTTGAGCGTCCCGTCGACGCCGCCGATCGGCAGGCTCTCGCGGAAGGCGCGGCGGACATCGGCGTCGCGGTGGCGGTGCATCGCGCGCAGCAGGGCGGTCGTAGACGCGGGCGTGATGAGGTCCATCCGCGAGAGCCCCGAGCCGTCGACGAGATCGACCGCGGCGGTATCGACCCCCATCGGCCCCCAGGCGCGCTGCCGGGCGACGGCGCTGCCGCGGGCGTGGCTTCCCATCGGCGCGTCCTCGGTCGCCACCGGGCCGCCGGGCCGGGTGCCGATGAGCTTGAGGAGCACGTCGGCGTAGAGGTTGATCGACTCCTTGTTGACCGCCTCGACGATGCGCCCGAGCGGCTCACTCTGCCACGTCGCCACGGGCGTCATACGGGCGTAATCGGGCGGCGTGCTGCTCTCGTCGGCGTCGCGCGGCTGGCCGGTGACCTCGATGCCCGAGGCGGCGAGCACGTCGCGCACGATCGAGGCGGCGAAGCGCGTCGGGTTGGCGACGGCGAGACATTCCAGATCGCGCGTGTCGCTGCCGACGCGGGAGGCGAGCGACGTAGTCGTTCGATCCCATCGCGCGGTCGTAGCGCTCGCGAACGCCGGTGCCCGCGCCGCGCGTGAGCGTCTGGTTGCGGAAGCCGACGTAGTTCGTCTGCATCGGCTCCCACGAGATGCGCGCGGGCTGCCCCGGCGTGGTGCCGGTGATGGTCACATCGACACAGTTGTCGTAGGCGTTGAGGCCGGAGAGTTCGGTCGAGTAGTAGAAATTGAGATCGTCCCACGCCCACCCGTTGCCGAGGGCGAGGTCGTCGAAGGCGTCGTCGTCGCCGACGATGTCTCCCTCGATGCGGGTGACGCCGCGGGCGCGAAGGCTGTCGGCGAAGGCGCGGAAGGGGGCGAGGCGGTCGGACTTGTCGGCCTCGGCGAAGTAGGCACCGCCGAGCGTCGGGTCGCCGCCGCCGCGCACGACGAGGCTTCCGCGGAGCGTCCCGCCCTCGACCGGGCCGTCGGCGTAGACGCGCGTGGTGAAGCGGTAGGCAGTGCCGAAGAGGTCGAGTGCGGCGGCGGTCGTGTAGAGCTTGGCGTTCGAGGCGGGCGTGAAGCTGCGCCGGTCGTTGCGCCGGTAGAGCACCTCGCCAGTCGCCGCATCGGCGACGGAGACGCCCCAGAAGGCATTCGCGGTCGCCGGACGGTCGAAGATGGCGTCGAGTCGACCGCGCAGGCTCGCAGGTTGCGCCGAGGCATGGGGCGCGGCAAGCGCGGTGGGGACGAGCGCGAGCGCGGCGGCGAGCGCGGCGCGGCGAAGGCGTGGCAGGGCCACGGACGCGCACCCGGCGGGCACATCGCCGAGGCGGGCGGACAGTCGAACCAAAACGATGGGAAACAGAGGCAGAAACACGCGGCACGCATCCGGCGCCACCCGCAGGTGGCATCCGAACCGGCACGGGAGGCATTTCGAACGCGGCGGAATCGTGGGCGCGCGTCCGGGGTGCCGGGGCCGGGATTCACGAGGCCGGGGGCCGGAGGTTCCGTTAGGGATGGTCGTGGGCGCTGCCGGGCGTCTTCCTTGGCGTGACGCCCGGTTCCGGCGTGGCGTTCCGTAGGGGCGGGCCTCAGACCCGCCCGCCCAATCACCGCACGATCCTCCATCCCCCCATCACCGGACCGCAGGTGCGGCTTCGAGGGCGGTGCGGGCGCTGTCGGGGAGCGACAACAGGACGACGGCGTGGGTGGCCTCGCCGAGCGGCGAGGCGGGGCGAACGAGAATGTCGAGGGCGTTGCGCCCGGCGCGCGCCTGCGCCTCGACGACCGTTCCGATGCGGAAGCCCGCCGGGAAGACGCCGGTGCCGCCGCTCGTCACGACCTCCATCCCCACCGTGACGAGGGTCGTGCGCGGCACGAAATCGAGCGTCAGGCGGTCGCCCGCGGCGCCGTCCCACTTGATGACGCCCTCGGCGCCGCCGGGCTGCAAGCGCGCCTGAACGCGGAAATCGGTGTTGAGGTACGGCATCACGCGGGCGTAGCGCCCGCTCGCCAGCACGACGCGCCCGAGGATGCCGCGCTCGTCGACGACCGGCATCCCGTCGTGCACGCCGTTCTCGGTGCCCGCGTCGATGGTGAAGTAGTTCTGCTGCTCTCCCAGCCCCTTCGAGACGATGCGGACGGCCACGAGCGGTGTGGCGAGCGTGTCGCGGAAGGCGAGCAGTCGGCGCAGGCGGTCGTTCTCGGCGACGGCGTCGCGCGCCCGCGCGGCCTCGACGGCGAGCGTGATCGTCTCGCGCCGCAGCCGCTCGTTCTCGTCGAGCGCCCGCAGGTACTGCCCGACGCCGGAGATCCGGGCCTCGACGCCGCTCGTGGCCGCGAGCGCCGACCGCCGCAGGCTCTTGACCGCCGGTTCGTTGCGCGCGAGGAGCACGCCGAGGCTCACGACGAGGCACGCGCCGAGCGTCACCCAGTCTTTCGCGCGGTCCCAGAAGCGGTACTGCATCGGCGTGCGGAAGGCGAGCGAGAGGGCAGGGCGTCAGCGCCGTAGCGCTGAGTGGGTCGTTGGTTGTGGGTCGTGGAGCGTCGGCGCGGGGCTGACGTACGGCGGCTTCGTCCGGCTTGGAGGCTGCGTGGCAACCCCCTCCCTTGAGGGAGGGGGCCTGAAAGGCCGGAGGGTGTAGCCTCTGCCGGTTCAGACATTCGGTGGACGTATGGACCGCTGCACACCCCCATCCCGCCTGCGGCGGGGAGCCCCCTCAAGGGGGGCGGTTTTCGGTACCGGGGTGGCCCCCACATCACCCCCACCAACCCCAAGCTCTCAGGTCAGCACGCGGCGGTACGAGTCGATGTCTTCGAGCACGCGGCCGGTGCCGCGCACGACTGCGGTGAGGGGGTCGTCGGCGACGAAGACCGGCAGGTCGACGCGCTGCCGGATGTGCTGGTCGATGCCCTTGAGGAGCGCGCCGCCGCCCGTGAGCATGATGCCGCGCTCGAGCACGTCCGAGCCGAGCTCCGGGGGCGTCCGTTCGAGGCAGCGCACGACGGCGGCGGTGATCTGCTGCACGCCGTCCTTGATGGCCTCGCGCACGTCCTCGCTCGTCACCGTGTGGATCTTCGGGATGCCGCTGACGAGGTTGCGCCCGCGAATCGAGATCTCGAGCTCCTCGGGAAGCTCGACCGCCGAGCCGATCTCGCACTTGATGCGCTCGGCCGTCCGCTGGCCGATGAGCATGTTGTGGTTGCGGCGGAAGTACTGCATGATCGCCTCGTCGAACTCGTCGCCACCGACGCGAATCGACTCGTCGACGACGATGCCCGAGAGCGCGATCACCGCGATCTCCGACGTGCCGCCGCCGATGTCGACGATCATGTTGCCGACCGGCTCGGAGACGTCGAGGTCGATGCCGATCGCGGCGGCCATCGGCTCGTCGATGAGGAAGACCTGCTTGGCGCCCGCGTGCTCGGCGGAGTCGCGCACGGCGCGCTTCTCGACCTCGGTGATGCCGCTCGGCACGCAGACGACCATCCGGCGAATCGACGACGTCCACGTCTTCTGGACCTTGCGGATGAGGCCGCGGATCATCTGCTCGGCGACCTCGAAGTCGGCGATGACGCCGTCCTTGAGTGGGCGGATGGTCTCGATGTCCTTGTGCGTGCGCTCGTGCATCTGCTGCGCCTCGTGGCCGACGGCGAGCACCTTGCGCGTGTTGCGGTGGAGGGCGACGATGGAGGGCTCGCTGAGCACGATGCCCTGCCCCTTGATGTAGATGAGCGTGTTGGCCGTGCCGAGGTCAATGGCTACGTCTTGCGCGAAGTTGAACAGCCCCATTCAGAGTGAAAATGCCGGTGGCGAGAGGAATCGGGACGGGCGAGAGAGTTCGCCAAGGTACGGCGCCCCGCCCGTGCCCCCGCCGCGCATTTCGCGCAGATGCGCCCCCGTCGCCCCATCGTTGCCCGTGGGGACAAGGGGATGCGCCATGCCCGCCCGCCTGCCACCGACCGTGGCAATGCGACGTTGAGGCACGATATGATCGTGCCCGCTACCGCCTTTGCGCCCGTCCCCCGCGCCGCGTCAGTGCCGGAAATGGCGCCGTCCGGTCGTCACCATCGCGAGGCCCAGCCGGTTGGCGGCGGCGACGACGTCGGCGTCGCGGACCGAGCCGCCGGGCTGGATCGCGGCGGTGATGCCGCCCGCAGCGGCGGCCTCCAAGCCGTCGGCGAAGGGGAAGAAGGCGTCACTCGCCACGACGGCGCCCGCGAGGTCGAGGCCCGCTTCGGCGGCCTTCTGGACGGCGATGCGCGCCGAGTCGATCCGGCTCATCTGCCCCGCCCCGACGCCCACCGTCGCCTCGGCGCGCGCGTAGACGATGGCGTTGCTCTTGACGTGCTTGGCCACGCGCCACGCGAACACGAGGTCGCGCATCTCGGCCTCCGTCGGCGCGCGCTCGGTGACGACCTGTCCAGTCGGCGGCGTCGGAGGTGGCGGCGTCGGCGTCCTGCACGAGCAGGCCCCCGGCGGCGGTGCGGATGCGCAGGCCGGTCGGGGCGGCGAGTTCGGCGGAGATGACGCGGCGGTTGGCCTTGGCCGCCAGAAACTCCAGCACGCCGTCCTCGAACGCTGGGGCGATGACGAGTTCGGTGAACACGCGGTCGATGCGTTCGGCGGCGGCGCGCGTGAGCGGACGGTTGACGACGACGATGCCGCCGAACGGCGCCTCGCGGTCGGTGGCGAAGGCGGCGTCGTAGGCCTCGTCGAGCGTGGCGCGGGTGGCGACGCCGCACGGGTTGGTGTGCTTGAAGATGGCGACCGTCGGCGCCTCGTCGGCGAAGTCGGCGGCGAGGTCGAGCGCGGCGTCGAGGTCGAGGAGGTTGTTGTACGAGAGCGCCTTGCCGCCGTGCACGCGGAAGCGCGGCGCAGCGTCGGCCTGGCCGGTGGCGACGTAGGCGGCGCGCTGGTGCGGGTTCTCGCCGTAGCGGAGAAGGGACGACGGACGACGGACGGCGGACGACGAGGCAGGCGCTCCCGAGAGGGCGGCGAGCGCGTCGGCCACCTCGCCCGCGAAGCCGCGCGCCTGCACATCCGCGTCATCCCCATTCCCCTCCGGTCGTCCGTCGTCTGTCGTCTGTCGTCTCGTCGTCCTCTCCTCGTCCGAAGTAGGCGGCGATGGCGGCGTCGTAGGCGCTCGTGCGGGCGAAGGTGCGCCCGGCGAGGGCGCGGCGGAGAGCGAGCGGCAGGCTGCCGCCGGATGCGTCGAGGGCGTCGAGGACGGCGGCGTACTCCGACGCGTCGCTCACGGCGGCGACGTGGGCGAAGTTCTTGGCCGCCGCGCGCAGCATCGCCGGGCCGCCGATGTCGATGTTCTCGGCGGCGAGGGCGTCGGTCACATCCGCAGACGCGGTCGCCTCGGCGAACGGGTAGAGGTTGACGACGACCATGTCGAAGGGAATCATCCCGTTGGCCTCGACGGTCGCCGCGTCGCTCGGGTCGTTGCGCTGGTAGAGGATGCCGCCGTGGACGGCCGGGTGCAGCGTCTTCACGCGCCCGCCGAGCACCTCGGGGTAGCCGGTCAGCTCGCCGACATCGTCGACGTCGAGGCCCGCATCGCGCAGCGCCGCCGCCGTGCCGCCGGTCGAGACGAGGGCGACGCCGTGGCGCGCGAGGCCGCGGGCGAAGTCCACGAGGCCGGTCTTGTCGAAGACGGACAGGAGCGCCCGGCGCGGGCGGACGGCGTCGGGCGCGGGCGGGAGGTCTTTGACGGCGATCATCGGTGGGGACGGTGACGAGGGAGGGACGACTCCCGCAAGTTCGCCCATCGCCCGCCCGCCTCGGCCCCCCGCCGCCACCGCTTCCCGTGAAGCCGGGATGACCGCAGCGTTACCAGACCGGCGTGCGCCGGGCGTGCAGCCCAATGCCCCATCCCCAATTCCCCAAACACACCCCCAAAATCACAGGTACCGGCGCGGGTCGAAGTCCGCGATGTCGGTCGGGCGCAGGCGCGGGAGTTCGACCTTGAAGGCGTGGGCGTCGTATTCGAGGTCGAAGATCTCGACGCCGTCGAGTACGCGGAAGCGCTCGCTCATGCACTCCTCGAAGCCGAGCAGCGCCACGCGCCGGGCGCCGCCGGTGAGCGGGCGCAGCGGCTCGGCGAAGTCCATCCCGTCGTGGCTCGCGAGCACGACCGTGCTCGACGCGTCGGTGTCGGTCACGAGCACGCCGAGGGTGCGGATGATCGCCTCGTCGACGACCTTCACGTCGTCGGGGCCGGTCAGGAGGACCGGGCGGTAGCCGATGGCGGTGATCGCCTGGATGAACGCGTGCTGCACCGGGCCGCGGTAGTGCAGGAAGAAGAGCATCCGAAAGGGCGTGCCGAACGTCGACTCGAGGAACGTCCGCACCTGGTCCCACTGCGGACGCTGCTGCGGCGTCGGCTTGCCGCCGAGGAGCGTGTTGCCGAGCACGGTGTCGATGTTCTCGCCGTCGACGAGCAGGTAGTGCGGGCGCGCGGGCGCGTCGGCCTCGGCAGAACGCTCCGCGGGCGACGGGGCGGGGGCCGGTGGAAGGGGCGACGGCGAGGCGGGCGAATCGAGGGGCATCAGGGCGGCGGAGTCGGTCGGTTTGCGGCGCCGCTGGGGCGGGCGCAGGGCGGTGATGGGCACGAAAGCGAAGGGCGAGGATGCCGGAGGAGGGGCAGAGCGGAGGCACCGCCGCCCATCGTACGCGCGGGACGCGCCGACGGTCGCAGCGACGGGTCCGGGTTGGGGGATGGTGAGGTGGTGAGTGGCGGTCGGCTCGGACGAACCGATCTCCACCGATCTCCTCGGATGCGTCGGAAGACATCTCAGGCTGCCGTTCAGGGCGACATCGGCCCCATCCGTGCCGCTCCACCCTCACCAACCCACTCTCTCACCATCCCGCGTCACCGCTCGCGGGCGAGCGTGGCGACGACGATGGGGAGCAGGCGGTGTTCTTCGGCGAGGACGCGCGCGGCGAGCGTCTCGGGCGTGTCGCCGTCCATCACCGGCACGCGGACCTGCGCGAGGATCGGCCCGCGGTCGTACTCGGCGTCGACGAGGTGGACGGTGCAGCCGCTCTCCGTCGCTCCGGACGCGAGGACGGCGGCGTGGACGTGCCGCCCGTACATCCCCACGCCCCCGAAATCCGGCAGCAGCGCCGGATGCACGTTCACGATCCGCCCGTCGTAGGCGGCCACGACCGCTGCCGGAATCCTCCGCAGGTAGCCGGCGAGCACGACCGCCTCGGCCCGCGCCGCCCGCAGCACCGACAGGAGGGCATCGGCGAGTTCACGCTCCGACGGGTACGCCGACGGCACGACGGTCCGCACGTCGATGCCCGCCGCGATGGCCCGGTCGATGGCGCCGATGCCGCCGCGGTCGGTGACGACGACGGTGACGGCCGCGTCGACCGTTCCGGCGCGGATGGCGTCGAGGAGGGCGCCGAGGTTGGAGCCGCCGCCGGAGGCGAAGACGGCGAGGCGGAGCGGGGCGGAGGGCATCGGAACGTGAGGTCAGAGCGGCCGCGTCACCGGCTGCAGGATCGACAGCCGCGCCGCGCCGCCTGCGTCGGCCGTCAGCCGGGCGCGGACGCCGATGGGCATCGTGTTCTTCGACGGATGGTGTCCGTAGGCGAGGCCGGTGGCGACGGGGCAGGCGAGGCGCTCGGTGTAGTGCGCGACGACGGCGTCTTGCGTCAAGAAGTGCGTCTGCGTCGGCGCGCCGTCGGTGATGCTGCCGAGGACGAGGCCGCCGAGGCCGTCGAGGATGCCCGCGAGGTGGAGCTGCGCGAGAAGGCCGTCGAGGCGGTACGGCTCCTCGCCGACCTCTTCGAGAAACAGGATCGCGCCGCGCAGATCGGGCAGGTACGGCGTGCCGACGAGCCGCGCCACGAGCGACAGGTTGCCGCCGAGGAGTACCCCCTCGGCCTCACCCGAGACGACGCCGGTCAGCCGCTCGCCCATCGGCCCCGTCAGGTCGTCCACGACGCCGCCGCGTGCGAGGTGCCAGAAGAGGGCTTCGGAGGCCGCGTCGTGCGCGTTCTCCGTCCCCTCGGCCCACTCGACGGCGACCATCGGCCCCGACAGGCCGCGCCACCCGGCGCGGGCGTAGAGGGCGAGGTGGAGAGCGGTGATGTCGGAGTAGCCGATCAGAAGCTTGGGATGGCGCCGCGCGGCGTCGTAGTCGAGGCCGTCGAGGAGGCGGAGCGCGCCGACGCCGCCCCTCGCGCAGACGATGGCGTCGGCGTCGGGGTCGCGGAGGGCCGCGTTGAACTCGGCGAGGCGCTCGTCGTCGGGACCGGCGTGGTAGCCGTCTGGGGCGAGCGTCTCGCGGATCGTCCGCACATCGAGGCCACGGGCGCGGAGGGCGGCAAGGCCCGCGCGGTAGGCGTCGTCGCTGCGCGGCGCGCTCGACGGGGCGACGACGAGAATGCGCGCACCGGGCACGAGCGGAGAGGGCAGGGACATCGGGGCGGGGGCGTCGGGCATGGCGGGAAGGTAGGACGGCGGACGACCGACGACCGACGGCGGACGACGAGATGGACCTGACAGGCTGGGACGACCGACGGACGATCATCGACGAACGACCCACGCGCACCCCACCGGCACCCGCACCCCGGTGCGCGGGTACGCGCGTTTCCTTCGCCCACAGCCCCCTCCGCCCCGATGTGGTACGACCTGCTCGCCCCCGCCTACGACCGCTCGCTCGACGCGCTCTACCGGCCCCACCGCGCCGCCGTCGCCGCCGCGCTCGGGGATGTTCGCGGACGGCTCGTGCTCGACATCGCCTGCGGCACCGGACAGGCCTTCGAGACGCTCGTCGAGGCTGTCGGGCCGGGCGGGCACGTCGTCGGCATCGACGCGTCGGCGGGGATGCTCAAGCGGGCGACGGCGCGCGTCAAGGCGGCCGGGTGGCCCAACGTGACGCTCGCGCGCGGCGACGCGCACGCCTTCGACGTCTCGCACCTGCGCCACACCTCGGGCGCCGAAGACGCCGACGGGGTCGTCGCTTGCCTCGCGCTCACCGTCTTCGACGACTGGGAGGACGCCTTCGCGCGCACCTTCGACGACCTCAAGCCAGGCGGGCGCTACGTCATCCTCGACGTCTACAACCCGGCCCCGACGCTGCGCGACCGCGTCGCCGAGTGGGTCGCCCACGCCGACATCCGCCGCGAGGTCTGGCGCCTGCTCGAAGCGGCGACGCCCGATTTCGAGATGCACGACCTCGACGCCGACCGCGCTCGCATCGGCGGACGGCTCTTCCTCGCCAGCGGCACCAAGCCCGGTGCCGCGCCGAGCGCTGCGGCGGGTGCCGCACCGAGCGCCGCGGCGGGCTGACCGCACGAACCCCCGGCACCGCCCCGTTGGCCCGGCGTCCTCCGCCGCCCGGTGCCCCGCGCCGCCCCTTCCGTCCCCGATGCGCCGCCTCGTCCGTTCGCTTCCGCTCGTCGCCGTCGTCCTGCTGCTGGCGGCCCTGCCCGCGAGTGCCCAGGCGCTTCGGCTGCGGCTGACGGTTGTGGATGCCGCCGATGGGCGGGCGCTCGCCGGGGCGACGGTCGAGGCCGAGACGACCGGGCCGGGCGGCGTGCCGGTGCGCGGCGGCGCCACCGCCGGGCGCGACGGGCGCGCCAGCCTCGATGTGGCGCGCGTGCCCGCCCTCGTGACCGTCCGCTTCCTCGGCTACCGCCCCGAGACGTTCGCCTTTGCGGACGTCGGAACGGTCACCCGAACCGTCCGCCTGACCGCCGTCGATGTGGCGCTCGCCGGTCTCGACGTGACGACCGAGAACCCGGCGCGGCCCCTCATGCGGCGCCTGATCGCGCGAAAGCTCGAACGCCGCGCGGCCCTCGGGGGCGTCGGGATGCTGCTCTACTCGCGCCTGCTGCTCACGCGGCAGGACACCGACGCGCCGCTCCGGATGGCCGAGGCGCGCTCGTGGGCCTTCTGGCGCGCCGATGGCACCGCCCGCGAAGAAGTCCTCGCGCGCGCCGCCGCAGCCCCGACGGCGGCCCGTTCCTCTACGCCGACGCCGAGGCGATCCCCGATCCGTACTTCGAGGACACGATCACGCTCGACGGCGTCCGCCTGGTGAGCCCGACGCATCCCGAGGCGTTCGGCGTCTACGATTTCGCGGTCGGCGTCGAGGAGACCGACGCGAGCGGGCGCCGCGTCGTCGATGTGACGGTGCAGCCGCGCGTCGCCCGCGCCGACCTGGTGACGGGCGCCCTTCGCATCGTCCTGCCGGACCTCGCGCTCGTGAGCGCCGACCTGCGCCCGGTGGCGTGGCCGGGCACGCGCGCCTACGTCAACACCGGCGACGTGTCGTACCGCATCGCCTACGCCCCCGTCGCCGTGCGCCGCGCCGACGGCTCGGCGGTCGCGCGTCCGCCGGGCATCGGCCCGGATGTCATCGGCGATTCGCTGTGGCTGCCGCGCCGCTTCGACCGCGAGGGATGGATCGACCTCGGCACCGGCCTGCTGTCGCTGCCGGTCGTCCGCTTCCACCAGACGACCGTCGCGCTCGACGCCTTCGTCGGCGAGTCCGGCCCCGACGTGCTCTTCGCCGACGCCGACCGCTACCGCGCGCCCGCGATTGCGAGCGTGCCCTACGGCAGCTTCCCCGACGGCCGCGCCGCGCTTCCGCTCTCGCCCGCCGAAGTCCGCGCCGATACGTCGTTCGGCGTCCGCCGCGTGCCCGGCTGCGCCGCGAGCCTGATCCGCACGCCCGACCCGCTGCGCTCGGGCGCCCTCCTCCGCGGCGAGGCGCCCGACCCGTGCCTCTTCGCCGAGCGCCCGCTCCGCAGCCTCCTCGTGCCGTTCGGGATGCGCATCAGCATCCCGCTCCTCGGCCTCTTCACGGGGGGCAGCAGCCAGGTCGGCAGCACGATCCCGATCGAGGGAACGGACGACTGATCGGGCGCAGGCCTCCTCCTGCCGCTGCGCCCCCACCTGCCGCTACGGCCTGGACGGCCTCCGCGGCGGTCCTCCCCCGCGACCGCGGGGGAGGTGCCCGAAGGGCGGAGGGGGCGGGTGCCACCGCCACAGCATCCCGTTCCCATCACCCCGGATTCCCGCGAGGGCGTCCCAGAAGCCCGGAAACGACACGGCGGCGCAGCCGGGGTCGTCGATGGAGACGGTTCCACGGGCGACGAGCGCTGCCACGCCGGCTGTCATGGCGATGCGGTGGTCGCCGTGCGTCACCTGCGGGGCGCCGGTGAGGGGGCGCCCGCCACGGATGGTGAGGCCGTCCGGGTGCTCGCTCACGTCGGCGCCGAGGGCGCGGAGGTTGGCGGCGACGGCGGCGATGCGGTCGGTCTCCTTGACGCGAAGCTCCGCCGCGTCGCGGATCTCGGTGACGCCGTCGGCGCAGGCGGCGGCGAGGGCGAGGATCGGCACCTCGTCGATCAGGTTGGCGACGACGGCTCCGCCGATGCGCACGCCGGAGAGCCGCGCCGGGCGGACGGTGAGGTCGCCGATCGGCTCGCCGCCGACGGTGCGCAGGTTCTCGACGGCGATGTCGGCGCCCATCTCGCCGAGCACGTCGAGGAGGGCGGTGCGGGTCGGGTTGAGCCCGACGCCCGGCAGCACGATCTCGCCCTCGGGCGCGATCGACCCGGCGACGAGGAAGAACGCCGCCGCCGAGAAGTCGCGCGGGATCGCCCACGTCTGCGCCGCGATCGCCCGCCCGCCCGTCGACCGACACGTGGCGCTCGCCATCGACGATCCGCACGTCGAGGCCGAGCATCCGCTCGGTGTGGTCGCGCGTGGCGACGGGCTCGACGACCGTCGTCACGCCGTCGGCGAGAAGCCCGGCGAGGAGCACGCACGACTTGACCTGCGCCGACGCGACGGGCAGGCGGTAGGTCATCGCGCCGAGCGGCGCCCCGTCGATGCGCAGGGGCGCGTGGCCGTTGGTGGTCTCGATGCGCGCGCCCATCGCCCCGAGCGGGTCGGCGACGCGGCGCATCGGGCGCGGCGAGAGCGAGGCGTCGCCGGTGAGGACGCTGGCGAAATCCTGGCCTGCGAGCAGGCCCGCGAGCAGCCGCATCGTCGTCCCCGAGTTGCCGCAGTCGAGGTCCGCCGCCGGCCGCCGCAGCCCGCGCGTGCCGACGCCCTCGATGGTCAACACGCCGCGCTCTGCCTCCGTCACCCGCACGCCGAGCGCGCGGACGCACGCGAGCGTCGACCGCGGATCGGCGGCATCGGGGAATCCCTCGACGGTCGAGGTGCCGTCGCCGATGGCCGCGAACAGGACTGCGCGGTGGGCGACGCTCTTGTCGGGCGGAAGGAGGACCGTGCCGTGGAGGACGGTGCGGGGCGAGGGGTCGGACATCGGATCGGCGGAGTGGGGAAGCGAAGCCGTGAATGGTAGCCCCGCCCACCCGCCTCCGCGACGCGCCCGCGCGGTTCGCACACCGCGTTCACACGCCGCACCGGTCGCCCGTCAATCGTCCAGGCCGACCCGCAGGCCGATGCCCCACGAGGCTTCGCGGAGGCCGTAGAACTGGCCGCGCCACGACGCGCCCGCCGTCCGCGTGAGGCGCAGATCGACGGCCCGCTCGCGCCATCCACCCACGCGCACGCCCGCGACCAGACTCGTCGACGTCCGCGCCCGCGTGCCGGTGAGGCGCGGAAACGTCCGCACGTCGACCGCCGCGAACGGGCGCATCCCCGACGTGCCGAGCGACGGTCCGCGCCACTCGCCGCCGCCTTGCAGAAACGTCCGCGCGACGCGCTCGCCCGCCACCGGCGCCGCCCACGTGAGCACCGCCGGGGCCGCGTAGACGCGCACGCCCGTCGGGCCGTCGTCGGCGTCGAGGACGAGTTGCACGTAGTTGCGGCTGTAATCGACCGGCCCGCGCCCGCGCCACACGTTCGCCGTCGTGTCGTAGCGCCCGTCGCCGAGGTGCGAGGAGACGTGGACGACCTGCACCCGCGAGCCGATGTCTACGCGCCCGGCGACCGGCGCGTGGTCGAGCGCGAGGTAGCCGCCGAAGCTGTAATCGCCCGTTTCGAGCGGGAAATCGACCTGTTTGCGGAAGAAGAACGGAAACGTCGACGGCGATTTCGAGCCGAACTGCCGCAGCCGCAGCAGCATCACCGCATTTCCGCTCAGCCCGAACGCCGCCCGTCGGACGGTGGGGATTCCGGGCGTCTCGGCTTGCACGATGTCGCGCAGCATCCCGAGCCGCGCCTCGATGCGCTCGCTCGTCGCCTCCTTCGTCACCGCCGTCATCGGTTCGAGCGGGTCGGCGACGAGCGCGCGGTGCAACCGGTGCTCGGGCCACCAGTCGAGCGTGCGGACGATCTGCGCGTCGGCGGAGGGAGCGGCGAACAGGAGGACGAGCGCGGCGGCGGCGAGGGCGCGGAGGGGCATCGGGCAGGGGAGGAGGCGGTTCGATGGTACGATCGGGCGGAGCATCCCCAGCCCTACCGCCGCTCGCGCCGCCCCACCCACCGGCTCCCTGTCGTCGCCACTCCGGGCGCGGCCCTCTGCGCGCCGACCGTCTCGGCCGAAACCAGCACCGCCGCGATCGCCGCCGCCGTCGCCGTTGCATCGTCGACCTCGTCGAGGGCCTCGGGCGTCACGTAGCGCTCGACGAAGCGCGTCGAGAAGGTGCCCGCGCGGAAGGCGTCGTGGCGCATCACGAAGCGGCAGAACGGGATCGTCGTCTCGACGCCCGCGATCGCGTACTCGCCGAGCGCCCGGTCCATCCGCGCGATCGCCTCGGCGCGCGTCGGTGCCCACGCCGACAGCTTGGAGATCATCGGGTCGTAGTAGACCGGCACCTCGCCGCCCTCCTCGACGCCTGCATCGACGCGCACGCCGGGTCCGGATGGCGCCGCGTGGCGGATCAGCGGGCCGGGGTCGGGCAGGAAGCCGCGCGCGGCGCTCTCGGCGTAGACGCGGCACTCGATCGCGTGCCCGTGCATCGGCACGTCGGCCTGCGCGAAGGCGAGCGGATGGCCCTCGGCGACGCGGATCATCTCGCGCACGAGGTCGAGGCCGGTGATCATCTCGGTCACCGGGTGCTCGACCTGCAAGCGCGTGTTCATCTCCATGAAGTAGAACCGCGGCGCGCCGTCGACCTCCTCGACGAGAAACTCGACCGTCCCCGCGCTGAAATACCCGACCGTCCGCGCCGCCGCGACCGCCGCCGCGCCCATCTCGGCGCGGATCTCAGGCGTCAGCAGGGCCGACGGCGCCTCCTCGATGACCTTCTGGTGGCGCCGCTGGATCGAGCACTCGCGCTCGTGGAGGTGCAGGAGCGTGCCGTGCTGGTCGCCGAGGACCTGGATTTCGATGTGCCGCGGCTCGGTGACGAACCGCTCGACGAACACGCGCCCGTCGCCGAAGGCGCTCGTCGCCTCGCGCGCGGCCGTCTCGAACGACGATTCGAGGTCGGCCTCCCGCTCGACGACGCGCATCCCCTTTCCGCCTCCGCCCGCGGCGGCCTTGAGGAGCACCGGGTAGCCGATCTCAGTGGCGGCGGCGCGCAGGTCGTCGATGCTGACGACGGCGTCGGTCGTGCCGGGGGCCATCGGCACGCCGGCCTCGGCCATCTTGGCGCGGGCGGCGGTTTTGTCGCCCATGACGCGCATCGCGTGCGGGCGGCGGCCCGATCCACGCGGCCCCGGCGGCCTCGACGGCCTCGGCGAAGGCCGCGTTCTCGCTCAGGAATCCGTAGCCGGGGTGGACGGCGTCGGCGCCCGAGCGCGCGAGCACGTCGAGCAGGCGGTCGACGACGAGGTACGACTGCGACGACGGCGCCGGGCCGATCTCGTACGCCGCATCGGCGAAGCGGACGTGCAGCGCTCCGCGGTCGGCCTCCGAGTACACGGCGACGGTTTCGATGCCCATTTCGCGGCACGTGCGCATCACCCGAAGCGCGATCTCGCCCCGGTTGGCGACGAGCACGCGCGTGATCCGCCGACGCGGAACGGCATCGGGTGCGGTGGAGGGCGACGGTTCGAACGAAGACGCGGGCGTAGACATCGGCAGGCAGGGGAGATGCGCGGAAGGTACGGGGCAGGCCCAGCGTCCGGCGCGGCGCCGCGCGTCCGTCGTCGGCGGCGGCGGTCGAGGGTGCCGGTACGATGCCCGGTAGAGACGCATCGGCGATGCGTCTCTACGCCCCCGATGGCCCGATGGGCACACGGCCCGCACCCGTGCGGTGGCGATGGACCGTCGGGTGCACCAGCGGCGACCGGTAGGGGCATGACATGCCGTGCCTCGACGCCCCCGGCCCGACGGCGCGACAGGCCCCGCGACGCCCCGCCGCCGGGGCACGCGGGGCGGTCTTGCGCCCGCGTGTACCTTGCCCGTGCGCGTCGCCGCCCGTCTCCCAAGACCCTCCCCGGCGTCCGTTTCCCGCCGCGCCCCGCCGATGCTCCGTTCCCTCTCGCTCGCTCTCCTCGTCCTCGCCGCCGTGCTTCTCGGCGCGTGCGAACGGCCCGTCGTCGAGGCGGCGCGGCCGCTCTTCGAGGTCGTCTCGCCCGATCTCACCGAGACCCTCGCCTCGACGCGCGTCCTGGTGCGCATAAAAGCCTCGTCGTTCCGCACGGTCGATTCCGTCTACGCCGCCGGGCAGCCGCTGCAACGCATCTCGGGCGACGGTGGCCTGTTCGAGGGCACGCTCTCGCTCGTCACCGGCCTCAACCGGATTCCCCTCAGCGGCGTCGACGCGCGCGGCGTCGTCGGGCGCGACACGCTCTCGCTCTTCGTCGTCCGCCCCGTTGTCTCCAACGGCCCCGACGCTCCCCGAGCCGCGCACCGGCCACGCGGCGACGCTCCTGCCCGACGGACGCGTGCTCGTCACCGGCGGCGCCCTTTCCGCAGGCGCCGCAGCGTCGGATGCCGCCTTCGTGCTCGCCCCCGGCGCGTCGCGCTTCGACCGCCTCGACGCCCGCCTCCCCGAAGCCCGCACCGGCCACACCGCCACGCTCCTGCCCGACGGGCGCGTGCTGATCGTCGGCGGCGCCCGCAGCGACGGGGCGCGCAGCATCGGCGAACTCGTCGAGTCGGTCGTCGTCTTCGACCCGGCGCGCAACGCCTTCTCCACGCTTCCGCTCACCGGCGCGCCGATCCGCAACGTGCGCCACGCGGCGTGGACGGCCCTCGTGGCGGATGAAACGCGCCTCTACGTGCTCGGCGGCGATGGCGACGTCGCCTACGGATCGCAGCCGCGCTTCGGCGTGCGCTCGGATCTGCGGACGTTCCGCGTGCTCCCGGACCGCGTCGAGGCCGTCGGCGTCGGGGCGGCGCAGGGCGTCGGGACGATCTTCGAGGCGATCGCCGGGCACACCGCGACGCCCCTCGGCGCCGCCCTCGACGCGCCGCGTCGCATCGTCGTCGCCGGGGCGCGCGCACAGGGCGCCGTCACCGAGGGCGTCGGATTCGCCATCGGCGTCGCCGCGACCGGGCAACTCAGCGAGACGACCGCACCGCCGCCACGTCTGCCGCGCGTCGACCACGCGGCGGCGCTCCTCGCCCCCGGCGTCACCGGGATTTTCGGGGGTCGGCAGGCCTCGACCGGCACCTCCACCGACCGCGTCGAGCTGTTCGTCGCCGCCGCGAACCGCTACGTTCTCGTTCCGGCGAGCGAGGCGCGCGTCGGACGGACCGGCGCGAGCGCAACTTTCCTCGGCAACCGGCGAATACTCGTGGTGGGCGGCCTCCCCGCCTGGTGGCGGCGCCCTCGCAACCAGCCTCTTCTTCGCCTACGACCTCTGACCGATCCCGCGCAGGCGCGCATCCGCCCTGCCCGCGCGTTCGTCCACAGCCGACCGGCCCTGCCGCCGGTCCCGCGTTCCGCTTCCGCCGATGACCTCGCTCCACCGCATCACCCGCGCCCTCGGCCTCATCGTCGTCCTCATCGTGGCGGTGATGCTTCTCGGCGTGCTCGCCAAGGTGGCCGGCCTGCTGCTCTCCAAGGTGTTCAAGGTGGTCATCGTGGTCCTCCTCGTCATGATCGTCGTGCGCTTCTTCCAGCAGATGAGCGGGCGGCGGTGATCGACCGGGCGAGTGGACGGGGGATGTGCCAGATGGCGTGACGTTCGGTAGAGACGAATCGGCGATGCGCCTCGATGCCCCCGGAGCCTTCGTGCCGGTCATCCCCACCCCGACCGGTGCGCCGACGCGCGGCGGGAGTGCCCGGAGGCGGCGCCGTACCTTGGGCGAAACGACACACCGCCTCCCATGCAGAACGCCTCCGACGCCCCCGTCACCGCCTCATCCGACGCCCGCACGACGGACGAGCCGCTCCTCAGCGTCCACTCCGAGACCGCGCACCTGCGCGAGGTGATGGTCCACACGCCGAGCGAGGAGATGGACCTCGTCTCGCCCGGCAACCGCTTCGACCTCCTCTTCGACGACATCCTCTTCGTCGGGCAGGCGCGCGCCGAGCACGCGAGCATGTGCGCGGTGTTCGAGAAGGTGATCGCGCGGCAGGGCGCCGTCTTGCAGGTCTCCGACCTCCTCCGCGAGACGTTCCGCGAGGAAGACGCCCGCGCCGACTTCGTGCGCCGCCTCGTCGAGGCGATGCCGAAGCACAACCTCGGCGCCTTCGAGAGCCGCCTCGTCCGCCTGGCGCCCGACGAACTGCACCGATTCGCGCTCACCGGGCAGACGCTCCTCCCGCTCCACGAGGAGCCCGTGCCGAACCTCATGTTCACGCGCGACCTCGCGGCCGTCGTCGGCAACTGCATGATTCTCTCGCACCCGGCGTGGTCGGCCCGCACGCGCGAGAGCGTCATCATGGGCACGATTCTGCGCCACCACGCCCGCTTCGCGGGCCTCGGCGACCGGCTCATCACGATGCCCGACGGCGTGACGTTCGAGGGCGGCGACCTCATCGTCGTCTCGCCCAACGTCGTGCTCATCGGCCACAGCGAGCGGACGACCTTCTCGGGCGTCATGACCATCGCGCAGCGCCTGTTCGAACTGACCAGCATCGAGCATGTCGTGATGGTCGACCTGCCGAAGAAGCGGTCGTACATGCACCTCGACACCGTCTTCACGTTCGTCTCGCACGACGAGTGCGTCGTCTTCCCGCCGCTCTTTTCGGAGGCCGCGCCGGGCAACGTCGTCCACTTCACGCGCGGCGACGAGCCGCACCGGTTCGTCTCCGAGATCCGTCCGGACCTCAAGAGCACGCTCGAAGACGTCCTCGGGCGCAGCCTGACCTTCATCCCCTGCGGCGGCAACGACCCGCTCTCGCAGCGCCGCGAGCAGTGGACCGACGGCGCCAACTTCTTCACCCTCGCGCCGGGCCTGGTGATGGGCTACGAGCGCAATGCGCGCACGTTCGAGATGATGCAGCGCCACGGCTACCGCGTCGTCTCGGCGGAGGGCTTCCTGCAGTACCACGAAGAGAGCGCCTACGACCACGGCGAGAAGATCGCGATCAAGCTCGGCGGCACCGAACTCTCCCGCGGCCGCGGCGGCCCCCGCTGCATGACCATGCCGCTCGTGCGCGCCTGACGCGCGCCCACAAACGAACCCTGTTTGCGATGAGCCCGCTGCTAGCAGCCGAACTGGACCGGCTACGCGAGGTCTTTGCGTCCGTGGATCGCCCGTTCCCGCAGGAGACGGGCGCGACCGGTGAACAGCTTCGGGCTCTGGAGGCCGCGACCGGGCTCGCCATCGAGCCCGATCTCGCCGCGCTGTGGCGGCGCATGAACGGCTCGGGGCGGAAACTCGTCTTTGCGGTCCGGTCGGACGAGGACACGCCCCTGGCGCTCCTCTCGACCGAAGGCGCCGCGGAGTTCTGGTCGTGGTCCGAGGAGCCGGACGATGACCGGCAGGTCGATCAGGAGCCGCCCCGAGATGCGCGCATCCGTCACGCCTGCCTGTCGCATCCGAAGTGGCTTCCGTTCGCGGAGTTCAACGGGGGCGGGACGGTCGTCTACTGCGACACCGACCCCGGTCCGGGAGGAACGGTCGGGCAGGTCATCGTCTACCAGCACGACCCGGATGGCCTCTACTACGTCGCCGAGAGTGTCGCCGCGTTCGTTCGGCACTCGAACGAGGTCCTGCGGCGCAACGCGCAGGAGTTCATCGGCGACGACTGGGACCTGTAGGCCCTTGCCGTCTCAACGCCGCCGGTGCCAGCGGCCGGGTGTACCGACGTGCCTGCTCATCCCCTCCTCCTCTATGGACTCCGCCCTCTCGCTCCTCACCGCTGACGACCGGCGGTGGATGCGGCTCGCGATGAAGGAGGCCGAGCGGGCCTTCGACGCAGGCGAGGTGCCCGTCGGGGCGGTCGTCGTGCGGATGCTGCCCTCGGGCGGGGGCGAGGTCGTCGGGCGGGGGCGCAACTCGGTCGAGGCGCTCTCGGACGTCACGGCGCACGCCGAGATGCTCGCGCTCACGGCGGCGATGAACGCGACGGGCGACAAATTCCTCGCCGGATGCACGCTCTATGTCACCCTCGAACCGTGCCCCATGTGCGCCGGGGCGGCAGTGCTGGCCCGCGTGCCGCGCGTGGTGTACGGGGCGATGGACGAGAAGGCGGGCGCGATGGGCACGCTCTACCAGATCGGCCACGACGCGCGCCTGAACCACCGCTGCGAGATCGTCGCCGGGGTGATGGCCGACGAGGCCGCCGAGATGCTCCGCGCCTTCTTCGCCACACGCCGCGCGGCCCCACGAGACCTTCCGGGCTCTTCCGGCGACGGCATCTGAGCGGCGCGGGTGCGTCACGGCTCCTGTGCGCCTACTCGCGGCAGTGCGGGGTGACTGTGGGCGCGGCGCTCTCCTCGATGTGCGCGTCCGGGCGACCGCCGTTGCCGGTGCAGGCGGCTGGCAGGGCGCGAACCGGGACAGTGAGTGCGCAGTCGCAGCGGCGTTTCCGTGGCCGCTCAGACGCACCACGACGCCCCCGGCGCAGCGCGGCCAGGGGCGTCGTGGCGAAGGGGCGCCCTGAAGGTTTTCCGGGACGTCAGCGGGCGACGACGAGCGGGCGCGTGGCGATGCCCGCGCGGCCTTCGGCGCGGACGACGTAGCGGCCGTTTGCGAGCGCCGAGGTGTCGATGACGAGGGCCTGGCGGGCGCCGGGGGCGAGATCGCCGGTCCACACCTGCGCCACCTCGCGCCCGAGCATGTCGAGCACGCGCAGACGGACCGCGTCGGCGGCGTCGCTGTGGATCACGACATAGGTGCTGCCGCGCGCCGGGTTGGGCTGCGGGGCCGAGAGGCCGAACGCCGTCTCCGACCCGACGGCGAGTTCGGTCACCGGCGAGAGCGTCGCTGTGCCGTCGAGGTCGGTCTGGCGCAGGCGGAAGGCGTGGCGACCGGGCGCGAGCGCGGCGATGCGGTGGTCGTAGCGCGTCGCCTCGGCCGTCGTGCCGCGGCCGGGCAGGAAGGCGACGCGGCGGAAGCCGGTGGCGCCGGGGGCGAGGTGCTCGATCTGGAACCCCGCGTTGCCGCTCTCCGATGCCGTCTCCCACGCGAGCACGCCGTCGCGCCCGTCGAGCACGGCGGTGAACGAGACGAGTTCGACCGGCAGGAACGCGGTGCCCGGCGCTCCCGGCGTGCCTCGTCCGCCCGGCCCGTACACATCCACTACGGACGCATCCTCCCAGTTCGAGCCGTCCATGTCGTGGTTGTCGAGGTCGATGCTCTTGAGCGTGCGGCTGACGCCGTTCTGCGCCGAAATCGCCGCGCTGGCGTAGCGGATACGGTCGACGATGACGCTCTCGGGTGCCGGGTTGGCCGTCGAGTCTGTCATCGTGTTCCAGTCCCGTCCGTTCGTCGTCGGCCCGACGAGGCGGATCTTGTCGAGGCTGTTGGCGAAGGACAAGGCCGCGCCGTAGGAATACGTCACTGCCACGCCGCCGTTGGAGGTCGTGTTGGACGAGTTGCCGAGCACGACGAAGCCCTTGGCCGGGACGACGAGCGATGTGGCAATCTTGTGGTAGGGCCGCAGGCCACTGGCGGCGGAATCCTGCACGAACCAGTTCTGGATGTCGATCGGGGTGTCCCAGGGATTGTAGATCTCGAACCACTCGCCGTTGGCATCGCTGATGGTGCCGCCGGGGTTGGAGAGGACTTCGGTGATGACGAGGCGACCGGGCGACTGGGCGCGAGCGGAGAGGGGGCCGAGACAGGCAGCGACGAGCGCGAGCGCAGCGATTGAACGGGGAAGAGACGAAACGAGAGACATGCCGCAGGGTGAAGGGGAAGAGGAAGGCGCTGTATCGACAACTCCGTCTCTGGCTTAACACCTCGCCTCCGCGGGCCGCCGAATCGGTGGTTCCGGTGGCCCTGAAACGCGGCGGGACACCCGGCGCCGGATCTTCCCGAACCCGCGCCCACGGCACCGGCGTTCGGGAAGACGTCTTCCTCCACCGTTATGCCCTCCGACCTGCAGGCCGCCTCTGGCCCCGTTCCTCGTCCCGCGCCGGCCTCTGTCGATGTGCTCGTCATCGGCGCTGGGCCGGTCGGCCTCGCCGTCGCCATCGAGGTGCAGCGGCGCGGCCTGACAGTGGCCGTGGTGGACAAGGGCGCGCTCGTCAACTCGCTCGTCGGCTACCCGACGAACATGGAGTTCTTCTCGACGCCTGACCTGCTCGAAATCGGCGATTACCCGTTCCCGACCTTCGGCCACAAGCCGCTCCGCGAGGAGGCGCTCGACTACTACCGCCGCGTCGCCGAGCGCGAGCGCCTCGACCTGCGCCTCGGCACGCGCATCACCGCCCTCGACGGCCACGCGGGCGACTTCCGCGCCCGCGCCGACACGGCCACCGGAGCCGTCGAGATCGCCGCCCGCGCCGTCGTCGTCGCCACCGGCTTCTTCGACACGCCGGTGCGCATCGGCGTGACGGGCGAGGACCTGCCGCACGTCGGCCACTACTTCAAGGAGCCGTACGGCCACGCCGCCACCGATGTGCTCGTCGTCGGCGCCAAGAACTCGGCGGCGAAGGCGGCGCTCGCGCTCCACCGCGCCGGAGCGCGCGTGACGCTCGCGGTTCGGGGCGACGCCCTCTCGCCGTCGATCAAATACTGGATTCGTCCGGACCTCGAAAACCGCATCGCCGAGGGCAGCATCCGCGCGCTCTTCGGCACGACCGTCGCCGCCATCCGCACCGGCGAAGCCGATCTCACCACGCCGGTCGGCCCCGTGACCGTTGCTGCCAACGCTGTTTATCTCCTTACCGGCTACGTGCCCGACTACCCGCTTCTCTCCACCCTTGGCGTGCCCGTCGGCGATGACCCGGCACGGACGCCGGTCTACGACGAGGCGACGATGGAGTCCGGGCGCGCAGGCGTCTACCTCGCGGGGACCGTCTGCGGCGGCCTCCGCACGAGCCGCTGGTTCATCGAGAACGGCCGCGTCCACGCCACCCTCATCGCCGCCGACCTCGCCGCACAACGGGCCGAGTCTGGATACCGACCGGTCGGTCTGCCCGAGGCGGCGGCTTCTGTGACGGCTTGATCAATGGGTGCGCGGCTGCGACTGCAGAAACCGACGCATCGGTCTGCGCGGCTGTCCTCACGGGCGTAGCAGGCGCTGGGCGATGGGGAGGGCGTTCAGGCAGGCGTCGCGCACCAGGCTTTGCTCGACGTACTGCGCCGTCCGGTCGAGGGCGTGGCGCACGAACTGCCGCTGCAACGTGCGTCCGAACAGCCGCATCCCGATGGCATAGATCGGATTGGCGACGTGTCCGCGCTGCGAGTACGAGTGGATGCGGAAGACCACGCGCCCGGTCGCCTGGTGCTTCTGCAACTCGAACATGATCTCGCCGCGCTCGAAATGCCCTTCGAGCGTCCGGTAGCCGTAGGACCAGATATGAACGAGGCCATCGTCGCCCGTCCGCGTCTCCTCGACCGGCGCCGTCGTGCGGACGCCGAAGCGGAAGCCGAGGCCGAGAAACTGCGCCCGCAGCAGCATCGTCCGCTCGCCGAGGGCCACGTGCGGGTCGTAGACGCCGACGAGGCGGCGCGGATCGGGGTGGCGGTAGGCGGCGACGAAGGCCTTGGCGCGCTCGAAGGTGCCGCCCGGCGTCGGCGGGCCGGGGAGTTCGGGGATGAGGTCGCACGAGTCGTCGTCGTGGTTCCACCCGGTCGCCGGGGCATCGCCGGTCGCCTCGTCGGGCTCGAAGTTGAGGGCGCGCCCGGCGAGGTCGGCGAGGAGGCCGGCGAGGGGCGCGGGCACGTCGGCGTCGGCGTGCGTGAGCGGGTCGTCGAGGTCGGCGGTGTAGGTGCGGACGGTGACGGGCGTCGCCTTGCCGCCTGCCTGCGCGGCGGCGCGCTGGAGGAAGGTCGTCCACATCTGCGTCTGCGCTGCGCGGGCGATTCCCAGCCGGTGGTAGGCGATGTGGACGGCGGCGTCGCGGCTGCGCGCGCACGAGACGATGGCGAGGCGCAGCACGCCTTCTGAGGCCTGCCACGCCGAGAACGCGATGGCGCCCGCTTCGAGGTGCCCGGCAAGGGTGACGAGCCGAAAGGCCGTCGGCGAAACGTCGTCGACGCGCACGGGGCCGTCCCACGGGCTGCGGATGTGGATGAAGAACTCGTCGCCAACGGCCATCCTCTCGGGCGGGCCGTGCGTCTTCTCGAACCGCGCGATCACGCCAGGCGAGTAGGCATCGGGATCGGCCTGGATGCGCGCCATGAGGGCCTCGGGCGTGAGCGTCGAGCCGGTGATGTCCAGGTGATAGACGCGCCGGAACAGCGGCCCGACACCGTCGCCGAGGCGTTGCACGGGGGCGGTGCCGGGGGCATCGGTCGGGCGCGGGGCCGGACGGGAGGCGTGGCGCCGAAGCATCCACGCGGCGAGAGCCGTGGCGGCGGCGCCACCGGCGAGGGCGAATCGTGCGGAGCGGCGCATGGGACGAGAAGACCGGAGGGAAGGATCGAAGCGTCTCAACCGGGACCGTCAGGGCCGGGTTCGTGCGCGCCGCGGCATCCCCACATCGTCACGCGGGAGGCCAGTCGGACCCGAACCTGTCCAGGTGCTCGACCTGACAGGTTCACCACGCCGGGATACGGCCTGCTTCATCGGGAGCGTGTCGCAATGCACGAGATGGTAGACACGCTCTTTCGTTCGCGGGGACGCCGAAGAGGTCAAGGCGACGCCGCGTCAACCATCGTCAGCGTTGCTGTGGTGCAGCAATCCGGTCGTCCAGCACTCTGAATGACCGGACTGCCACGTCGCGTTGCTCCTCACACTGACCGGCTGGATCGACACGTCGGGGTGAGAGCTCGAAAGCCACTCCGATCTCTATCCCCCATCCGGCCCACGCGGCGCGACGATGAGCACGTCTTCGCGCTCGACGACGACGCGGCCCGGCGGGTCGCCCTTGCGCTTGCGCACCCACTTGCGCGTGGTGACGGTAACGGGCGCGAGGGCGCTCGTGCGCGACTTGGAGGCGAACGCGGCGAGGGCGGCAGCGCGCTCGACGAGGTCTTTCGGCAGCACATCCTGGCGCCCGCGCAGCCGCACGACGACGTGCGCGCCGGTGACGCCGCGGGCGTGCATCCAGAGGTCGAACGGACGCGCGTGGTGGCGCGTCAGGGCGTCGCCGTCGGCGGCGCTGCGGGCGACCCACGCCTCGTAGCCGCGTCCGAGCGGGACGATGGTGTAGGGCAGGCGCTCGTCGGCGGCGCGGCGCGGCGGGGCGATGCGGGCGAGGGCGGCCTCGGCGTCGCGCGCGAAGGCGTCGAGGGCGGCAATGTCGGTGCAGGCGTCGAGGGCGCGGCGGAGGGCGAGGGCGTCGGTGAGCGCGGCGTCGGCGTCGACGAGGCGCGTCTCGGCGTGGGCGCGGGCGGCGCGGAGGCGGCGGGCGCGGGCGTAGCGCTCGGCGGCGTTGGCGGGCAGGCCGAGGGCCGGGTCGAGACGGATCTCGCGCGGCGACCCGTCGCCGAGGAGGTCGGGGACGACGACGCGGTCGGCGCCGGGGGCGGCGGCGCCGGGGTGCGCCATGAGAAGGTGGCCGTCGCGTTCGAGGTCGTCGGCGCGTGACGGGCGCGACATCTCGGTCAGCATCCGCTCGACGCGCTCCTGCCCGGTCTCGATGGCCGCGTCGAGGCGCGTGGCGAAGGTCGCGCGGCGCGCGGCGAACGACGCCTGCGCAAACCGCCGCCGCGCAAACACGCGGAGCGCATCGCTCGTGCTCGAAAAGGCCTCGACGCGCACGGAAACGGCGTTCTCGTCGGCCTCAGCACCCAGCAGCGCATCGGCGAAGGCATTGGCGACGCCGGGCGAAAGGGCGATGAGCGAGGCGGCGACCGGCGCCGTGCCGCGCCAGAGCACCGACGGCGCCGCGGCGGCGAGGGCGTCGGCGTGGACGTGCTCGCAGGCGGCGAACAGGGCCGCCTCGGGGTCGGAAAGCGCAGACGAGGCCGCGCGGGCGAGGGCTTCGGTGGCGAGGAGGTCGTCGAAGAGCGGCCACGCGCGGCGCACGCGGGCCGCGTCGGTGCCGCCGAGCGGCAGGCGCGCGGCGAACGCATCGACGGTCGCGGGAAGCGGCGCCGGTCGCGCCACGGGCGCCGCGGTGCCGATGCGCGCCGAGGGCGCGAGGAAGGCGTCGGCGACGATGCGCGGCGACTCATCCACACCATCCGACACATCCTCCGGCTCGGTGACGACGACGTTGGCGCGCGGTCCGAACAGCACGCCGACGAGCTCGACGCCGCCGCCGAGATCGACCGTCAGCAGGCGGTCGCGCGTGGCGACATGCACGGCGGTCACGCGGCGTCCGTGCCACGCCTCGAACCGCGTGGCGACGTTGCGGCGCGGGCGCGACGCGTCGGCGGCGACGAACGCGAACGCAGGTTTGGTGCCGACGATGAGCGTCCGCACGGCCTCGACGCCATCGGCGCTCTCCCCGACGAACACGAGCCGCAGTTCGCCCGGTTGCTGCGAGAACGCATCGGCAAGGCGCGCGCCAACGAGTCCGCCGCCTCCAAAGGGGCGGTCGAGGTCGCGCGCGAGGGCGGCGAGGGCGTAGTGCGTCGCCTGCATCGGTCAGCGTCAGGGCGCCGCCGGAGGCGGCGGGGCGATGGGCGTCGGCGCGGTGCCTACCGTCTTCGGGCGGCGCCAGAGCGGGACGGACGAGCACGGCTCGCCGTACATCACCTTGCGCGCCCCGGCGAGGGCGAGGCGGCGCATCGCGGCGGCGTAGGCCGTCGGCGGCACGTGCGCGCCGCAGCCCTTGACGACGACGATGCGGTCGGCGTAGCGCGCCGCGTCGAACCCGGCGATGGCGGCGGCGACGGCTTCCGACCGAACGGTCTCTCCATCGCCGACGCCCACGTACCGCGCCCCGGCATCGGCGAGGCGGGCGGCCACGAGCATCCACGCCCACGTCGGCACGAGCGCGTCGGTGGAGCAGGTGAGGGCGACGGCGCGGCTTGCGTAAGCGGCCCAGTCGTGCGCGGCGACGGCGGCGCGGAACGGCACCTCGCGCAGCACGAGGCCGCGGTGCAGCCACGGCGCGATGTCGATCACCGCCACTTCGCCCGTCTCGCCGAGCGCGCCTTCGAGCACGGCGCCGAGGTCGAGCACGTCGATCTCGCTCTCCGCCACGCGGTTGACGAGCGGCGCGGCGCCATCGAGCGCGTCGAAGGCGTTTGCAGACGCCCGCGGCGCGGCGGACGGAAGGGTCGGCGGAGGCAGGGTCGGCATCGGGAGCGGCGGTCGGGGCCGGGGCAACGCCGCCGCAGGCCGGTCGTTCGACACACGGCGCCGCTCAGGTTCGGCAGCCTCAGGCCAGGGGCGTGGTGGGGACGAGGCCGAGGCGGATCTGGAAGACGGCGGCGATCTGACGGGCGCGCTGGCGCATCCGGTCGGCGTTCTCGCCCGCGAACCGGTCGCCGACGGTCCGCTCGAAGCGCGCGAGCCACGCGCCGAAATGCTCGGGTGCGAGGCCGAGGGCGATGTGCTTTTCGAGGGGCTGGCCCTTGTAGGTCGCCACCGAAAAGACGACGCTCGACCAGAAGCGCGTCAGCCGCTCGACGTGCTCGGCCCTGTCGAGATGGGCGAAAAACGGCCCGAGAACGACGTCTTCGTCGATGGTGCCGTAGAAATGCGACACGATGGCTTGGATGTCGTCGAGGGTTTCGATGTCGCGCACGGGCATCCTCTGGGGCAGGTCAGGGGTGGGGGGAGACGACGAGCAGCAGCACCGCGCCGCCTACGCCGGGGGTGACGCGGCGCCGCCGCCCGGCCCGCAGTGACACGCCGCCGCCGAGGCTCAGGGCTGGGGTCTCATCCTCGAACGTAACGACGGCGCTGCCCTCGACGCCCATCACGACGGCGTCCCGCGGGGCCGCGGGGTCGGGCATCTCGACGCCCGGCGGCAGCGAACGGAGCGTCACCGTCGCCGCGTCGCCGCGGTACAGGACGGTGAGGGCGCGGCCGCTCGCCGGTGCGCACGCCGAGGTCGGCGAGGGTGGAGGGGGCGGTGGAGTCGGACATTTCGGGACGGGTCCGACGGATGTGGACGGAGCCAAAAACGCCCCACGCGCGCGCCCGACCTGACGGGGAGACCCTGCAGCGGACGTAGGGGCGTGCCTACCTTGCCCGATTCCTCGACCCCTCGCCCGATGCACGTCACCTACTTCGTCGCCGCCAGCCTCGACGGTTTTATCGCCGGCCCCGACGGCCGCCTCGATTGGCTCCTCACCGACGACGACTACGGGTTTGCGTCGTACTTCGGGCGCGTCGATGCGCTCGTGATGGGGCGCGGCACCTACGACCCGGTCGAAGGCTTCGGCGCGTGGCCCTACGGCGAGACGCCGTCGTACGTCTTCACGCATCGCCCTCTCGAAACCGACCGATCGGTCGAAGTCGTTCAGTGGGAGCGTGGAGGCTTTTTTAGACCGAATGGTCTCTGAAAATGTTGGCGAGCTGTGGGTCGTCGGCGGCGGCGAGGTGGCGGCGGCGTTCCTCGCGGCCGGGCGCCTCGACGCGGTCGTCGTGAGCGTGCATCCGGTCGTGCTCGGCAGCGGCACGCCGCTCTTCGGCGCCGACGCCCCCGTCGTGCCCCTGCGTCTCGATGAGACGCGGTCGTTCCCGTCGGGCCTCGTGCAACTGCGCTACACGGTGGAGCGGGCGTGATCTTCGGCGGCGTCAGCGTTCGGCGCGGGCAGCGGCGATGATCGCGTCGGTGGCGGCGGTGAGGGCGGCGGCAGAGGTGGCGCGGCCGAGGGAGATGCGGAGGGTGGCGCGGGCGGTCGGGGCGTCGACGCCCATCGCGGTGAGGACCGGGCTCGGCTCGCGGCGGGCGCTCGAACAGGCGGCGCCGGTGGCGAGGGCGACCGATCCGGCGAGTCGCGACAGCAGACGCTCGGCAGAGACGCCGGGGATCGCGGCGCTCGTCGTGTTCGGCAGGCGCGGCACGCGGGCACCGTGGACGATGGCGCCGATGCCCTCCACGAGGCGTGCTTCGAGGGCGTCGCGGAGGGCGGTGAGGCGCGCGGCGTCGGCATCGAGACGGCTGAGAGCGAGCGCCGCTGCGGCGCCGAAGCCGACGATGCCGGGCGTGTTGAGGGTGCCGCCGCGCCATCCGCGCTCCTGACCGCCACCCGCGACGAGCGGATCGAGCGTGACACGCGGCCCGCGCCGCCGCACGACGAGGGCGCCGACGCCCATCGGACCGTACAGCTTGTGCGCCGAGAGGGCCATCAGATCCGCGTCGCCGAAAGTGAGCGGCACCTTTCCGGCGGCCTGCGTCGCGTCGGTGAAGAACCAGGCGCCGCGCGCGCGGCAGAGCGCGGCGAGGGGCGCGAGGTCGGCGCAGACGCCGGTCTCGTTGTTCGCGGCCATCACCGAGACGAGCGCCGTCTCGTCGGTGACGGCGGCGGCGAGATCGCCGAGGGAGA
Source organism: Rhodothermales bacterium (assembly GCA_963726715.1). Taxonomy (GTDB): domain Bacteria; phylum Bacteroidota; class Rhodothermia; order Rhodothermales; family BA12; genus CAVSDF01. Next base: position 62,303 of record CAVSDF010000013.1, on the reverse strand, counting down.
TGCGCCCGTCGCCATCGACCGGCAGCACCGTCACGCGCCAGCCGTCGCGTTCGAGCGCGCGGTGGGGGGCGAGCACCGCCGGATGCTCGGTCGTCACGGTGACGAGGTGGCGCCGCGCACCTGCCCCATCCACACCGCCCGCTGCCCGCCGCCGCGCCGCGCCGACGATGGCGAGCGCGCACGCCTCGGTCGCCCCGCTCGTGAACACCACCTCCGACGCCTCCGCCCCGACGAGCGCCGCCACCTGCGCCCGCGCGACCTCGACCGCTTCGTGCGCCGCCCAACCGAGCGCGTGCGGTGCGTTCGCGTTGGCGGGCCTGCCGCCCTCCGGGTGCCCCGTCAGCCACGGGCGCATCGCCTCGAACGCCTCGGGCGCGAGGGGCGTCGTGGCGTTGTGGTCGAGGTAGATCACGGCGGTCGATGCGCTAACACCTTTGGGTGAATCGGCGATGCTCTGCTAACACTTATTATTTGCACAGCCCCTCGCGCGGTCAGCGCAGATAGTCTTCGAGGCGTGACGGCGGCGTCGGTGCCTGCGTCGCGGTACTTGACGATGACGGGCGCGTAGAGCGCGAGGCCGTGCTGGCGCCCGAAGTCGGTGGTCACGGCGCGGCTGCCGGGGACGACGACGGCGCCGGGCGGGATGACGAGCGGCTGCCCATCGCCTGCCCGGTAGGTCGTGCCGCGGACGAGGTCGAAGACGGGCGTCGAGGCCGTCAACTGCACGCCGGGGGCGAGGACGGCGCCCGCCGACACGCGCGTGCCCTCGTAGACGCCGCACCCGCCGCCGATCATCGCGTCGTCCTCGATCACGACTGGCATCGCGCCGACGGGTTCGAGCACGCCGCCGATCTGCACGGCGGCGGAGAGGTGCACGCGCTCGCCGACCTGCGCGCACGAGCCAACGAGCGCGTGGCTGTCGACCATCGTCCCGGCGCCGACGTACGCGCCGACGTTGATGTAGGCGGGCGGCATCACGACGACGCCCGGCGCCACGTACGACGCCGTCGCGGATGGCCGTCCCGCCGGGCACGATGCGCACGCCATCCTCGACGGCCATGCGCCGCAGCGGGTACGAGTCCTTGTCGAAGAACGGAAACGGCCCGGCGTGCATGTCGACGACCTGCCCCATCCGGAAACCGAGCAAAATCCCCTCCTTGACCCACGTGTTGACGCGCCACCCGCCCTCACCGTCGGGTTCGGCGGCACGCACTTCGCCGTGGGTGAGCATCGTCTTGAGGTGGTGGAAGACGGCGCGGTCGTCGTACGAGTAGGCGCCGGTCTTGCTTTTGAGCGTGTCGATGGCGGTGCGGACGTCGGTCGGGGTGCGCATGGGCGAGACGGGGCTGGAGGATGGGCCGAAGGTACGGGCGGCCCCCACCCGCGTCTACGCGCTGCCGCTCCGCCATCCTCCTCCGCGAGCGGGCGAAGTGTCGCGCAGCGACGGAGGGGGCGTGGAGGCCGGATGCCGCCGTGTGGATGGGGGGCGGTGTAGAGACGCCGCATGTGGCGTCTCCGCAGCGTTCGTGGTGGACCGCGGCGTTCGCGGCGCGCCCGGGATGCCCCGCCCGGCGCCTACCGGTACCCCGCCGCCTGCAACTCGAACAGTTCGGCGTAGCGGCCCGCCGAGCGCCAGCAGATCGTCGTGGGTGCCGGATTCGAGCACGCGGCCGTCGCCGAGGACGAGGATGCGGTCGGCCATGCGCACGGTCGAGAAGCGGTGCGAGATGACGACGGCGGTCTTGCCGACGGTGAGCTCCTTGAAGCGCACGAACACCTCGTACTCGGCGCGGGCGTCGAGGGCGCTCGTCGGCTCGTCGAGGATGAGCAGGTCGGCGTCGCGCATGTAGGCGCGGGCGAGGCCGATCTTCTGCCACTCGCCGCCGGAGAGGTCGACGCCCTCGCGGAAGCGCCGCCCGACCACCTGCTCGTAGCCGCCCTCCAGCTTGGCGACGACGGTGTCGGCGAGGCTGCGCTCGGCGGCGGTCTCGACGCGCGCACGGTCGCCGATCGCCTCGACGCGTCCGACCGCCGATGTTGTCCGACGCCGACAGGTGGTAGCGGACGAAGTCCTGGAAGATGACGCCGATGTGCGCGCGCAGTTCGTCGAGGTCGTAGGCGCGCAGGTCGTGGCCGTCGAGGAGGATGCGGCCCTCGTCGGGGTCGTAGAGGCGGGTGAGGAGCTTGACGAGCGTCGTCTTGCCCGCGCCGTTCTCGCCGACGAACGCGAGCGTCTCGCCCGCCCGAAGCTCGAACGAGAGGTTGCGAACGGCCCACCGCTCCGAGCCAGGGTAGCGGAAGCCGACGTTCTCGAACGTGAAGCCGGTCTGCATCGGGGCGGGAAACGGGCGCGCGTCGGCGGGCGAGTCGATGGCCGGGCGGAGGGCGAGGTACGAGAACAAGTCGTCGACGTAGAGCGCCTGCGACGCCATCGACGAGAAGCCGCTGAGGAGGCCCTCCATCAGGCTTCTCAACCGTCCGAACGAGCCCGCGAGGAACGTCAGGTCGCCGAGCGAAAACCGCCCCCGAACCGTCTCGATGGCGATCCACGCGTACGCGACGTAGTAGCCGACCGACCCGACGGCGGCGAGGAGCGCGCCCCACGAGGCGCGGCGGATGGCGAGGCCGCGGTTGGCGCGGTAGAAGCCGTCCGCGAGCGTGCGGTAGCGCTCGGTGAGGTAGCCGGAGAGGCCGAAGAGCTTGACCTCCTTGGCCGTCTCGACGCCCGCGCCGACCTGCCGGAGGTAGTCGAGCTGCCGTCGCTCGGGCGTCCACGCGTACGCGACCGAGTAGCTGCGCGCGTTGAAGTGCGCCTCGCCGAGGAACGCGGGCACGAGCGCGACGACGAGAAGCGGCGATCAGCCACGGCGCGACGACGACGAGGCCCGCGGCGAGCGTCACCATCGTGACCGCGTCCTGCGCCTGCGAGAGCACCTGGCTCACGAGCGTCATCCGCCCCATCGTCTGCCGCCGGGCGCGCTCCAGGCGGTCCTGCAGCTCCGGGTCTTCGAACTGCGCGAGGTCGAGCGTCGCCGCGTGCTCCATCAGGCGCACGCTCGTCGCGTTGGTGAAGAGGTCGCCGAGGAGGGCGTCGACGAGCGAGACGGCGCGCCCGAGCGCGTCGGAGGCGACGGCGAGGCCGAACTCGGCGGCCGAGCAGAAGGGCCAGCGTGTCGAGCGTGCCGTCGGCCCAGAACGCGCCGATGGTGGACGGCGCGAGGCCCGATCCCGCCAGCCGCACGACCTCGTCGATCGTCAGCTTGGCGACGTAGAGCATCGCCAGCGGAAAGAACGCGCGCACGAGCCGGAGGCCGACGTTGGCGAGCGTGAGCGCCGCGCTGGTCTGCCAGACGAGGCGGAAGAGCGGCGGCAGGTTGCGGAGCGCGCCGAGCCGCTCGCGGAAACTGAGCGTCGGGGGCGTCGGGGCGCCGCGCCCGCCGGAAGACGGCGGCGGGGCGGGGGAGGGGGGAGCGGAGAAGAGAGACATCGGCGCCGCACGCCCGGTTGCGCCCCGCGTTTCCGGAGCGCCGAATCGTCACGCAGGGCGCGCGGTGTGGACCTGTCAGGTGTGGCGCAGGGGCAGTGCCTGACGCCGCCCGAAGCCGTCAGAGTGCGCCGAGGGCGGTCAGCCAGCCGCGCATCTTCTCGCGCGTCGACGCCTCGACCGCCACGAGCGGCAGGCGCAGGTTCTCGTCCATGATTCCCAGCATCGCCAGGCCCGCCTTGACCGGGCCGGGGCTGGTCTCGACGAAGTTGCCCTCCATCAGGTCGAGCAGGCGTGCGTGCACGGCGCGGGCCTTGTCGAAGTGCCCGGCGAGGGCGGCGTCGACCATCTCGACCATCGCGCCGGGGACGAGGTTGGAGGCGACCGAGACGACGCCGTCGGCGCCGAGGGCGATGAGTGGCAGCGTCGTCGCGTCGTCGCCGGAGATCACGCGGAAGCCGTCGGGGCGGTGCGCGAGGATGTGCATGATCTGGCTGAAATTGCCCGACGCCTCTTTGGTCGCCACGATGTTGGGCACCGTGCGCGCGAGTTCGAGCGTCGTCTCGGGGCCGATGTTGGTGACGGTCCGCCCGGGGACGTTGTAGATGACGACCGGCATCTCGGGGTCGGCTCCGGCGATGGCGCGGTAGTGGGCGAGCAGGCCCGCCTGCGTCGGCTTGTTGTAGTACGGCGCGACGGCGAGGACGGCGTCGGCCCCCGCCTCGCGCGCCCGCGCGGCGTTGGCGATGGCGACGGCGGTGTTGTTCGAGCCGATGCCCGCGACGACGTGCGCGCGTCCGGCGGCGACCTCGACGACCGTGCGCACGATGAGCTGGTCCTCCTCGGCGGTCGTCGTCGCGCTCTCGCCCGTCGTCCCGATCGGCACGAGGAGTCGGACGCCGCCCGCGATCTGATGCTCGACGAGGCGGGCGATGGCGTCGGGGTCGACGTGTCCGTCGGCGTCGAAGGGCGTGGCGAGGGCGGTCGCGGTGCCGCGGAGCCAGTCAGGGGCCATGGGGGTCGGGGAGTGGAGGTCGGAGCGGGCAGAACGGTCGCGGCGGCGCGATGGCGCCCGAAGCGCTGCGCCTGCCACGCTGCGGGTGGAGGTCGCCCAAGGTATCGCCGCCCGGTTTTCCGCGACGCGACGGAGCCGTGAGAAGCGCGGCGCCTCAGGCGTCGCCGGGCGAGCCGCCGAGCACGTCGGCCATCACGTCGTCGAACGACCACACGCCCGATTCACCGCGCCGCGCCCGCCCGGCGAGCCACGCGGCGGCGACGAGCGATCCGCGCGCGAACCCGTCCCGGCTGCGGGCGACGTGTTCGAGGACGACGGTGTCGGGCACGCCGTCGAACCCGACGCGGTGGGTGCCGGGGATGTGCCCGGCGCGCGTCACCGCGACATCGAGCGCGTCGCCGGGGAAGGCGTCGGCGACGTGGGCGCGCAGCATGAGCGCCGTTCCGCTCGGCGCGTCGCGCTTGGCGGCGTGGTGCTGCTCCTCCAGAAACGGCGCGTACCCGCCCGCCCGCGCGAACAGCCGCGACGCCTCCGCCACGACGCGCGCGAACACGGCAACGCCGACGGAGAAGTTGGCCCCGACCACCACCGCCCCGCCTCCCGCCGCCACCGCTGCCTCGACCGCCTCGCGCGCATCCTGCCACCCGGTCGTCCCGACGACGACCGGCACGCCTGCCGCCACGCACGCCGCGACGTGCGCGGGCACCGCCTCGGCCGCCGAGAAATCGACTGCGACATCGGCATCCGCGAGCGCCGCCGCCGTGACCGCGTTGCCCGACGCGAACGTGGCGGCGATGTCGTGCCCGTCGGCGCGCGCGAGCGATTCGACGAGACGGCCCATTTTGCCGTGTCCGAGAAGGGCGATGCGCATCGGGGCGTGGGGAAACGTGGCCGCGTCAACCGCGCCATCGCCCCGCCGGGTTTCCACGCGGTCGCGCGATGCCGCGGCGGTGCGACGGGCGCCGCGTGGGCGGGATGCGGGGGTGGGGCGACGTAGAGACGCATCGCCGATGCGTCTCTACCGGACGTGTGGCCCCATCCAGATGTTCATCCCCCATCACCCCAGCAGCGTCCCCACCAACCGCACGTACGCATCGGCGGCGGCGCGGAGGTCGGCGGCGGGGATGCGCTCGCGGTCGGTGTGGGCGACGAGGATCGAGCCGGGGCCGAAGAGCAGCGGCGTGCCCCACGCGCTCAGGTACGGCACGTCGGTCGTGTAGCGCATCACCGCCGCATCGTCCGCCCAGCCCGGCGGCACGTAGAGGCGGAGCGGGTCGGACGCCGACAGCACCTCGACGGCGCACCGCGTGCCCGCGATGGCGCGGATGCGGGCCTCGACCGGCCCCGGAGGCGTGGCGAGGCGCAGTTGCAGGATCGCCTCGGCGCTCGGCGCGAGCACGTTCGCCGCCACGCCGCCGGCCATCGTCCCGACGTTGACGGTCGTCTCGCCGAACAGGCTGTCCGTGGGCCACGGCTCCGCGAGGAGGTCGTGGAGGACGCCGACGAGGTCGTGCGTCGCCGCATGCCCGGCCTCGGGGTAGGCGGAGTGCCCGGCCTTGCCGGTCGCCACGAGCCGCACGCGCAGCGATCCCTTCGTGCCGGCGGCGAGCCGCCCATCGGTCGGTTCGCCGTTGACGAGGTAGCGCACGCGCGCGCCCATCGGATGCCCGTTGGCGACACGCGCGCCCAGGCTCGCCGCCTCCTCGTCGATGGTGAAGAGCAGGCCGATGCGCCGCTCGCCCGAGGCCACGAGCCGCGCCGCCGCCGCGATCATCGCCGCCGCGATGCCCTTCGCGTCTGATACGCCGCGTCCGACGAGCATGTCGCCGTCGTCCGAGCGCTCGATGCGGGGCGCGATGAACGGCGGCACGGTGTCGAGGTGCGTCGAGAGGACGACGAGCGGCTCGGCGTCGGTGGTCGCGATGACGTTGACGCGCGGCCCGGCGCCCTCCACACCGTCGGCGACGTGCTGCGTCTCGACCGTGAACCCCAGTCCGCGCAGCACCTCCACGACGAACGCCGACGCCTCGGCCTCGCGCCCGGTCGTCGAGTCGATCCGGCACAGATCGAGCGTGAGAGCGACGGGGTCGGGCGGTGCAGGAACGGGAGGCATCGAATCAGGCATCGGCAATCGGCATCGGAACGGCGCCCGAAACGCCCCCGCCGCCCCCGGTGTCCCGCGCGATCCCGCCGCGCAGGGGTGGCGTAAAACCTGACATGTGCGGGGACGAAGGACTTGTCATTGCGAGGCCCTGCAAGGGCCGCGGCAATCCGGCCCGAAGGCGCATGTCGACCCGGATTGCCGCGTCGGCCTTCGGCCTCCTCGCAACGACAGGACCTGCGCACCCCACGCCCGCCGCATCCTCACCCCACCGCCGCGCGCCGCCGCGCCACGTGCCCGCCGACGGCCACCGGCAGGTAGATCAGCACGAAAAGCGCGAGCGCGACGCCGAGGCCCTGGAAGATGTAGACCGGGTAGGGGCCGAGCGCATCGAGGACCGAGGCGGTCTCGGGTTTGGTCTGCGTGAAGGCGTAGTTGGTGCCGAGGAGCGTGTTGAGCACCTTGGCGACGCCCACGTACGCCGCAAACGCCACGAACGCCCGCCCGAGACTCGCCACCGTCGGGCGCATCCGGTAGACGGCGAGGGCATAGGCGACCGCCCCGATGATCGACACGTGGAGCAGCCAGTAGCGCCAGAACATGTAGTGCGGCGCCTCCTCGAACAGGTTGGGCGTGATGAGCGCCTGCACGCAGCCGACGAGCGCGAAGAAGTAGACGATCTCGAAGACGCGGTACGAGCGCCGCGGCCCGAGCATCAGCGGCAGCGCGAACGAGACGAGCGGGCACAGATTGAGCGGGATGTCGATGTGCTTCGTCCAGTCGCCGATGGCGAGGCGAAACAGGTTGAACACCGCCCACGTGACGACCGGCAGCGCGCCGACGATCGTCCCGACGCGCTGCTGCACATCGCCGGGCTGCCGCCGCACCCACGCGATCAGCCCCCCATACGCCACCACCGACACGACGAGCACAGCGACGTGCGACACGCCCCACGCGGCGAAGTCGGCGTTCTCGCCGAAGTACGGGGCGCGGTGGAAGAACGAGGGGTCCATGCGGGCGGGGGGCAATCGGGGGCGGGGCGCAAGATACCGGTCTCACCGGACCGCCGCGTATCGCCGCCGCGCGGTTGCGCCTGTCGATGCATCCCCTGGCGTCGGGGCACGAACCATCGTGCCCTTCCATCGCACCGCCATCATCGAACGGACATCACCGCACCGCCGGGTCAGTCCGCGCGGTACACCGTTTCGCCGCCGATCACGGTCCGAAGCACGCGCAGGGCGCGGAGGGAAGCGGGGGCGGTGGCGCGGGGGTCGGCGGAGAGGACGACGAAATCGGCGTTCTTGCCCACGTCGAGCGTGCCGGTGGTCGCCTCCCAGAAGCCCGCCGTGGCGCCGCCGCGCGTGTAGGCGTCGAGGGCCTCCTCGATGGTCACCTTCTGCGCGGGCACCCAGCCGCCCGGTTGCAGGCCGTCGAGCGTCGCGCGCGTCGTGGCGGCGTAGAGGCCGTCGGTGACGGACATCGGGGCGACGGTCCAGTCCGACCCAAACGCCAGCGTCGCGCCGCCGTCGAGGAGGCCGCGCATCGCGTACGTCCCGTTCACGCGCGTGCCGATGCGCTTCGCGGCCCAGCGTCCGTCGTCGATGATGTGGTACGGCTGCATCGAGGCGATGACGCCGTCGGCGCCGAAGCGGGCGATGGCGGCGGGCGTGAGGTGCTGCGCGTGCTCGATGCGGAAGCGGCGGTCGCGCGGTCCGTTGGCGGCGGCGGCGCTCGCGTAGGCGCGGAGCAGCACGTCGTTGGCGCGGTCGCCGATGGCGTGGATGGCGACGTGCAGGCCCGCGCGGTCGGCTCCGGCGATCTGCGCGCGCAGGGCGAGGGTGTCGATGACGACGAGGCCGGTCGTCTCGGGCGCGTCGTCGTAGGGCGCGTGGAACCACGCCGTCGTCGAGCCGAGCGATCCATCGACGAAGCCCTTCAATCCGCCCCATTTCAGCCGGTCGTCGCCGCGCCCGCGCACGGCAACGGTGTCGGCGAGGCGCTGCCACCAGCCGAGGGGCACGAGCGAGTAGACGCGCAGTTTGAGGCGCCCGTCGGCGTGGGCGCGCTGGTAGGTGGCGAGGTCGGCCCAGCCGCCGAAGCTGCCGACGTCGTCGGCCTGCGTGATGCCGCGCGAGACGGCGTGCGCCTGCGCGCGGTCGAAGGCGGCGTCGAACTGCGCCTCGGTCGGCTCGGGGATGGCGCGGTAGACGAGCGTCATTGCCTCGTCTTTGACGATGCCGGTCAGGCGGCCGTCGGTGCCGCGGGCGATCTCACCGCCGGGCGGCACGGGCGTCGCGTCGGTGACGCGGGCGAGGGCGAGGGCGAGCGAGTTGGCGAGGGCCATGTGGCCGTCGAGGCGGTTGACGAAGACGGGATGGTCGGGCGTCGCGGCGTCGATCCAGTCGCGCGTCGGCATCTCGCCGCCCCACGTCTCGTGGTCCCAGTCGCCGCCGACGATCCACGTGCCGGCGGGTTGCGTCGCGGCGAAGGCGGCGAGGCGGGCGGTGAACTCGGCGGGCGTGCGGGCCGCGCGGAGATCGACACTCGCGAGTTGAAAGCCGCCGCTGAGCAGGTGCGCGTGCGCGTCGGTGAAGCCGGGCGCGACGAACGCCCCTCCGAAACGTTCGACGCGCGCGGCCGGCACCCGCCGCACGCCGCGCCTCGGCCTCCGTCCCCACCGCCACGACCTTCCCGCCCACGACCGCGAGCGCCGTCGCCGCCGGACGGCCCTTTCCCGCCCACACGATGGCATCGGCATAGACGACGCTCTGCGCGCGCGTGGCGAGGGGCGCGAACGTGGCCGCGAGGGCAACGGCGGCGGCAAGGAGGGCAGGGCGGATCGGGCGCATCAGTCGTCGGGTGGGGATGGAGAGCGATGCCAAGATGCGGCGCGCGCGCCGAGTGCGCAAGCCTCGCGCGTGTCGCGGGCCGCCCGTTGGCGGGCCGCCGGTTTCTGGCGCTCCCCGGTTCACCGACGCTTCGCCGATCCTCGGCACCGGCGGGGCGTGCATCCGGGACGTCTGCTCTGTCTTCGATGTCCGCTCGACCCACTCCCTCCGCCCCGCCGTCCACCGACGCGCCGCTCTCGCTCGCCGAACGCGGCCGCGCCGCCGACGGCACGCCGCTCGCCCTCGACCGCCGCCTCTTCCTCCACCTGCTCGTCTTCGACGGCGCGCCCGCTGACCTCGCGCCCCTCGCCGACGCCCTCACCGGCGCCGCGCCCGAGGCCCTGCCGGTCGAGGCCGTCCTCTACGCCGACGCGCACCACCCGCGCGGCGCGGCGCTGCTCACGTGGTCGGAGGATCCGGCGGCGTTCACCGGGCCGGTGCGCGCGTTCGTCGGGACAGGGCCGTTCGCGGCCCTCGCGCTGCGGCCCGAGCGGACGCTCGTCGGGCGCACCTACGCCATCGGTTACGAATCCGACCTCGCCGACACGCTCGTCGGGCGCCCGCGCCGCCGCCTGCTCGACGATGCGCTCGCGTGGCACGTCTGGTACCCGGTGCGCCGCGCGGGCGCGTTCGCGCGCCTCGACGGTGCCGAGCAGCGCGCGATGCTGATGGAGCACGGCGCCATCGGGCGGCGCTTCGGCGAGGCCGGGCACGCGCACGACGTGCGCCTCGCCTCCCACGGCCTCGACACCGACGACGCCGATTTCGTCGTCGGCATCACCGCGCCGACGCTCACCGGCGCGAGCGCGCTCGTGCAGGCCATGCGGGCGACGCGGCAGACGGCGGAGTACCTCGACCGCCTCGGCCCGTTCTTCGTCGGTCACGTCGTCGCCCGGCGGCGTCTCTGAGCGGAGCCAGGGCCGAAACCGCACGTCGTCCGCAGTCACGCGAGCGACCGGAGTGCGAGCGCCGCAACCGCCAGCAGCGTCAGCAGCCCGACGAGCGGAAGCGCGAACCGCAGCCACGCGCCGTAATCCACCTTCACCATCTCCAGCGACGGCAGCACGAGTCCGGACGGGGTGAGGAGGCCGGTGATGCCCAGCCCGAACAGGTAGGCGTCGATGACCGCGGCGCGCGGCACGCCCGCGACATCGGCGAGGCCGCCGACGATGGGCATGGTGAGCACCGCGAGGCCGCTCGACGACTGGATGAACAGGGAGAGGACGACGAAGGCGGCGAGGAGCGCGAGCAGGAACGCTACGCCCGGCATCCCCGAGACGAGGGCGGTCGCCGCGTGCAGGATCGTCCCCGATGCCTCGCCGCGGTCGAGGACGAGGGTCGCGCCGCGCGCGAGGCCGATCACGAAGGCGACGCCGAGGAGGTCGCGGGCGCCGTCGAGGAACGCGGCGACGGTCGCCGCCTCGCCGCCGCGCTGGACGACGCCGACGAGGATGGCGGCGCCGAGAAACAGCGCCGTCATCTCCGGAAACCACCACCCGAGCCGCGAGACGCCGACGATCATCACCACGAAGACGGCGCCGAAGAGCACGAGCAGGCCGTTCGCCCGCGCGTTCGAGATCGACGCCGATGTGCCGGACGGCGGAACCGCGGCGGCGAGGGCCGGGGCCACGTCGTCACCCCGCACGAGCGACCGCGCGGGGTCGGCGCGGACGCGGTTCGCGTAGCGGACGACGTAGGTCGTGGCGAGCGCCAGGCCGACGACGAACACGCCGATGCGTCCGCCCAGCCCATCGGTCCACGCCACGCCCGCCGCGTCGGAGGCGATGACGGTGGCGAACGGGTTGGTCGTCGAGCCCATCGCGCCGACGGTCGAGCCGACGAAGATGGCCGCGACGGGCACCATCCGGTCGTACCCGGCGGCGAGGAAAACGGGCAGCAGGAGCGGGTAGAACGCGATGGTCTCCTCCGACATCCCGAACGTCGTCCCGCCGAGCGCGATCAGGGCCATCACGACGACGATCAGCCACGCCTCGCGCCCTCTCAGCCGCCGCGTGAGCGCCGCGATGCCGACCTCGAATGCGCCCGTCCGGTTGAACACGCCGATGAATCCGCCGATGACGAGGACGAACAGGACGACGTCGATGGCGTCGTACAGGCCGAGAATCGGCGCGCGGAGCACGTCGAGCACGCCCTGCGGGTCGCCGTCGGTGCGGTGGTACGTGCCGGGCAGGGCGACGGCCTTCTTGATGCTGCCGCCGGTGAAGTCACCGAGCGCGATGGACACGCCGAGGCCATCGAGCGTCGCCTGCGTCGCCGGGAGCGTGCGTTCGGCGCCTGCGGAGTCGGCGACGAAGGTGCTGCGCTCGCCGTCGTAGCGGAGCGTGTCGTAGCGTCCGGCGGGCACCACCCACGTGGCGAGCGCCGCGAGCGCGATGACGGCGAAGAGGACGGTGTAGGGCGTCGGAAACGCGAACCCACGGCGCGGCGGCGCCTCGGGAGAGATCGGGTCGGCGGAAGGAGCCATCGGATGCGGCGAGAGAGCGCCGCAGGATACGCCCGTGCCCGCCGCCGCCCCAATCGGGCCACCGGAGGCGTAGAGACGCATCGCCGATGCGTCTCCGCTGGGCCTCACCGTGCCGCCGAGGCACCGATCACGCGAACTCCGGGGCGAGCAAATCGGCGTGCTGCTTGCGCAGCTTCGACACCTTCGGCGAGATCACGAAGGCGCAGTACGGCTGGAAACGGTTGCGGTCGAAGTAGTCCTGATGCGACGAATCGGCGGCGTAGAACACGTCGAGGGGCGCGATCTCGGTGACGATCGGCGCGTCGAACACTCCCGCCATATCGCGCGCGACGGCGGCGGCCGTCTCGGCCTGTGCGTCGCTCGTCGTGTAGATCGCCGAGCGGTACTGCGGCCCCACGTCGTTGCCCTGCCGGTTCGGCGTCGTCGGGTCGTGGGCGCCGAAGAAGACCTCCAAAAGCTGCCGGTACGTGAGGATCGACGGGTCGAAGACGACGCGGATGACCTCGGCGTGGCCGGTCGTCTTGCTGCACACCTGCTCGTAGGACGGGTTCGGAACGTGGCCACCGGCATAGCCGCTCGTCACGTCGATGACGCCCTTGAGACGCTTGACGACGGCTTCGACGCACCAGAAGCAGCCGCCTCCGAGGATGGCGGTCTCGCGGGAACGGGGATCGGTCATGGGGGATCGGGGGAGTTGGAGATGGGATGCGAATGGCCGCCTGCCGCGCCGGTTCGCCGCCACGCCGTAACGGTGTGGCACCGCGCGCCGCGCATCGCCGCCAGCCGAACCGGGGCCGCACGCTTCCGTTCGCGGCGCCATGCCTGCCGTACCCGCCTCCCGCCGCCGATCCCGACGCGACCCTCGACGCCCTCGTCGCCGTGCTCGCCGGACGGCGCATCGCCATCCTCGCGGGCGCGGGGCTCTCCACCGACAGCGGCATCCCCGACTACCGCGGGCCGGAGACGCGGCACCGCGCGCGCAATCCGATCCAGTACAACGCCTTCGTGGCGGCGGGCGACGAGGGCGTGGCCGCGCGGCAGCGCTACTGGGCGCGGGCGGCGCTCGGGTGGGCGCGCATCGGGCACGCACGTCCGAACAGCGGCCACCGCGCCCTCGCCGAACTCGAAGCGGCGGGCGTGGCGACGGGCGTGGTCACGCAGAACGTCGACGGCCTCCACCACGCCGCCGGAAGCCGCCGCGTCGTCGAACTCCACGGTGCCCTCGGGCGCGTCGTCTGTCTCGGCTGCCGCGCCGCCTACGCCCGCGCCGACGTGCAGCGCTGGTCCGAATCCGCCAACCCCGACCACGCCGCCCGTGCCACCGCCCGAGCCGCCGAGACCGCGCCCGACGGCGATGTCGAACTCGACGGCGACGCCATCGCCGCCTTCGTCGTGCCCGCGTGCCCGGCGTGCGGCGGGGCGCTCAAGCCCGACGTCGTCTTCTTCGGCGAGAGCGTGCCCGCGGCGACGGTCGCCGCCGCATGGTCGGTCTACGAGGAGGCCGACGCGCTCCTCGTCGTCGGATCGTCGCTCGCCGTCTACTCCGGCCTGCGCTTCGTGCACCGCGCCGCGCGCGAGGGCAAGCCCGTCGCCCTCGTCACCCTCGGCGAGACCCGCGCCGACGCCCTCGTCACCGTCAAAGCCGACGCGCCGCTCGGCGCCGTCCTGCCCGCCCTGGCCCGGCGGTTGGTGGGCGGATAGCGCGCGTCCAGCGAGGGAGGCGTCGAGCGGCAGCGCATGCCGACGCGCGCGGAATGGCTCATCGCCGCGCCAGACCGTCGCTAGCGCGATTTCGGCGCCGAGGTGGAGGCGGGCGCGCCACGCGTCGGGGATGGCGGCGTGGCCGTAGAGCGCGCCCGCGACCTGCCCGGCGATGGCGGCGGTGGTGTCGGCGTCGTCGCCGAGGTTGGCGGCGGCCAGGACGGCGGTCTCGAACGAATCGGTCGTGGCGACGCACCAGAGGGCCGCCTCCAGGCTTTCGACGACGTAGCCGGTGCCGCGGATCGCGCCCGCATCTTTCGCTTGGTAGTCTCCTTGCGCGATGGCGCAGACGGCGGGCGCGGTGAGCGTGGACGGATCGGTGCCGCCGAGCGCGTCGTCGCGGGAGGCGCCGGTGAGGGCGCGGACGAGGATGTCGGCGAGCAGGCGCGCGGCGTCGAGGCACTCGGGCGCGGCGTGGGTGACGCGGCTCTGCGCGGCGGCGAGGGCGCGGGCGGCATCGAGGTCGGGCGCGGCGGCGATCGCGGCGGGGGCGAGGCGCATGATGCCGCCGTTGCCGGCCGAGTGCGGATCGGCGGAGCCTGCGTTCGGGTCGCCGGTGCGCCTCGAACCGCGCGAGGGCGGCGCGCGTGGCGTTTCCGATGTCGAAGCAGTGGCCGGTTGCGCTGCGCTCGCCGTGCCGCCACCACCGCACGAACCGCCGCGCAAGGTCGTCGGCGTCGAAGGCGCCGCCGGTCGGCACGCCGGATGCGAGCAGGCTGTCGGCGAGGCAGAGCGCCATCGACGTGTCGTCGGTCCACGCGCCGACGGGCAGGCGGAACGGGCCGCCGCCGGTCATGTCGGTGACGGGCGCGAACGAGCCGCGCGGCATGAACTCGACCGTCGTCCCGACCGCATCCCCGACGGCCAGCCCGACGAGGGCGCCACGGGCGCGGTCGGGGTCGATGCGGGCGCTCATGCGGCGCTGTCGACGCGGGCGGCGAGGTCGTCGTCGGAGAGATCGGCCTGCCAGTCGCCCGGCACCTCGAAACGCCGCGTCTGCGCCCCGCCCGACGGCGTCGCGACGACGGTCACGGTTTCGGGCGCGGGCACGCCCTCGGCGCGGCCCTCGGAGAGTCCGGCGTAGGCTTCGGCGAGCGACCACTCGGTGCCGTCGGCGTCGGTCACGGTGCGGGGCATGGCGGCGTCAGAAGCGGCGGATGGGGGCGATGAGCGTGAGGCCGAGGCTCGACGCGTCGAGGCGCTCGCCGGAGGGAGCCCGGTAGGCCATGCGCGAGGCCGTCAGCGCGAGAAGTTTGTAGCCGATCTCGACGGTCGGGCCGGTCGCCGAGCCGAAGTCGGCGTCGGGGAGAAAGCCGTCGCCGTTCAGGCGCACCCGCGCGTGGTGCGACACGCCCGCGCCGAGGCGCACGCCCGAGCGGTGCCGGTACGAGACGACGCCTTCGAGGGGGATGCGCGTGAAGGCGATGTTGGCGTTGTCGGCGGCGGTGAGTGCGAACTTGAACCCGAGCGTCGCCCGCGCGGTGACCGGGAGGGCCGGCCGCGGCTGCACCTCGACCCCGACGGCGAGGGTCGCGCCCTGCCCGGCGAGGAGCGTCTGGTCGTCTCCGTTGGTGAACTGAACCGTCAGCAGGTCGTCGCCGCCGTACTCGATCCCGGCCTCGGCGACGAGCGAGACGACCGCGCGGCGCGACGCGGGGGCGGGCGGGGGCGCTGGGGCCGCACCGACCGGCGTGCGCGGCGGCGGAGCGGGCGCCTGCGCGCGTGCGGTGGGAGCGGCGAGCGCGGCGAGGGCGGCGAACGTCCAGGCGGTGTGTCGGGGCATGGGGGAACGAGAGGGCGTGGAGAGCGGCGCGAAGATACGCGGAGCCCCCGGCGTGCCGCTCCACCGCCCCGTCAGAGCCAGCGCTTCGTGCGGAAGTACACGAGCATGACGCCCGAGAGCATCCCCATCAGCCCGAGCACGAGCCAGAAGCCGTGCGCGTTGTGCTGCCACGGGAGCGGCACGTTCATGCCGAAGATGCCGGAGACGAGGGTGAGGGGCAGGAAGACGACGCTCACCACGGCGAGCACCTTCATCACCTCGTTCATCCGGTTCGAGAGCGACGAGACGTAGAGGTCCATGACGCCCGAGACGAGATCGCGGAGGCTCTCGGCGATGTCGAGCGCCTGCACGGCGTGGTCGTGGGCGTCGCGCAGGTAGGGGCGCGTGTCGTCGTGGAGGAGCGGCGAGTCGGTGCGCTCGAACGCGCTGACGGCCTCGCGGACGGGCCAGATGGCGCGCCGCAGCAGCAGCAGTTCGCGCCGGACGGCGGTGATGCGGAACTGCACCGACGGCGCCGGGCGGTCGACGACGATTTCCTCGATGGCCTCGACGGCATCCCCAGCGGCCTCGAGAGCCGTGAAGTAGGCGTCGACGATGACGTCGGCGAGGGCGAAGGCGAGGAAGTCGGCGCCGCGTTTGCGGATCGGGCCGCCCGCGCGGAGGCGGGTGCGGACGGGGTCGAAGAGGTCGAAGGGGTCCTGCAGGAATGTCAGCATCCACCCGTCGCCGACGACGATGCTGACCTGCTCGGCGCGAAGCTCGGCGTGTTTGGCGTCGAAGGTGAGCATCGGGAGGACGAGGTAGAGCACGTCGCCGTAGTCCTCGAACTTGGCGCGCTGCGTCGTCGAGGCGATGTCCTCCTGCACGAGCCGGTGCAGGCCGAAGGTCTCGCCGAGCCGCTCGATGAGCGCCGCGTCGTGGACGCCGTCGGCGACGATCCACGTGACGCCCGCGCCGTCTTTGCACGGACGGTGCCGGTGGGCGAGGCAGGCGCCGTCGGCGTCGAGGGCGGTGTGCTCGGCGATGTGCGCGTCGTCGTAGGTCGTGCAGGAGAGCGTGACCGGGCGCGTCGTCTCCTCGCCGGTGAAGACGACGGCGCCCGGCTCGGCGCCGCGCTTGCGCCCGATCTGCCGCAGCACGCCGCGCAGGATCGGCGACGGACGCAGCGTGCCCGAGAGCGCCGTCACGGGTTCGGGGGCGTGCCGAAGCGGGAGGTGTACGGGTCGGCCTCGACGGCCGTCGCCACCGTCGCAGGCGTGGTCGCGCTGTTGAGCGTGCCCATCGCGCGCTCGCGCTCCTTGTCGGCGGCGCGGGCGGTGCGCAGGGCGCGGATGCGGGCCGGAAGCGCGCCGAGCCACCCGGTGAGCAGGCCGAGCGTGAAGGTGATGAGCAGCACGAGCGCCGTCGAGGCTTCCTGCGTTTGGTAACCCAAGAACTCGACCGTCATCGTCTGCGGGTTCTGGAAGGCGAAGACGACCGCGACGATCGCCACGGCGAGGGCGAGGATGAGGGCGAAGTTCATCGGATCGGGGAAAGGTGGGTGTGGCCCGAATCTACACCGACGCGCGTGCCTGTTCGTGAGTCGGTTGTCGGTCCTCCATCGCCTGCCGTCCAAACCTGTCAGGTGCGGGGACCTGACAGGTTGCCGCTGCCCCCATCGCCTCCCCGAGCATCACCGCACAGTGGGCGGCCACGCCAGCGTCGGTGGCGGGGCGCGGGCGCACGGGCTTCGTCAGGCTCAGCCACCGGGTGCGGGGCGGTGTGGGGCAGCCCACCCGGACGGGTGCGGAGGCGCAACGGGGCGGTGGAGGCGCAACGGGGCGGGCCGAGACCGGCCCGTACGGTCGTTCCGGGGCACTGCCCCTTCCTCAATCGCCCGTGTACGGGGTGTTGAGGTCGGCGTCGAGGAGGGCGGGGTTGACGTGGATGACGACGCCGGGGGCGGCGACGAGCGTGCGCAGCTTCTCGCGGATCACCTCGGGCTGGCGCTCGCGGCGCAGGGCGGCGCGGGCCTCGTCCTCGGGCATGAGCGTCCCGCGCGAGCGGGCGTCGAGGTGGATCGCGTGCCAGCCGAACTGCGTCTCGACGAGCTCCTGCGTCGTCTCGCCGGGCGTGGTGAGGGCGAAGGCGGCGGTCTTGAAGTCCTCGTCGAGGCCCGCGTCGCGCCCGAAGGCGTCGAGGAGGCCGCCGCGCGGGGCGGTGCCGTCCTGCCCGTGGCGCATCGCCATCGCGGCGAAATCGGCGCCGCCCTTGAGGCTGTCGAGCACGGCCTGCGCCTCGGCGCGGGCGGCGGCGTAGGCGGCGGGGTCGAAGTCGGGAGCGTTCGGGTCGCTCGGGTAGCGCCAGACGATGTGGCGCACGGTGACCTCGTCGGCCATCCGCAACCGGTAGGCGGCGACGGCGGCGGCGGTGGGCGCGGGCGCGGCGTCGGCCCAGCGGGCGACGAGGGCGCCCTGCAAGGCCTGCGTCATCAGGAGCGCGCGGAGGGAGTCGGGGGTGAGGCCGTTCTCGGCGAGCGACGCGGCGAAGGCCTCGGGGCCGCCCGACTGCGCCTCGTAGCCGGCGATCTGCGCGCTCACGGCGGCGGTGTCGGCGGCGAGGCCGGGCGTGCGGCGCGCTTCGGCGTCGACGAGGCGCTGGAGGATGTAGCCTTCGAGCGACGAGCGGCGCACCTCGCGCATCCGGTCCGGGTAGGCGTCGAGGCCGGGGTTTCGGTCGAGGACGTAGCCGATCTGGTTGCGGAAGAGCTCGGCGCGGAGCGTGTCGCGCGTCCCGCCCTGCTCGATCACCACGACGACCGACGTGTCGGCGACGGGCGTGCCGATGCGGAAGACGAGCGGCGCGGGGTCGTCGGCGGACTGCGCGGCGGCGGGCCGTGCGGTGGGCGCGGCGGCGGTGAGAGCGAGCGCGGCGGCGAGGGCCACGCGGCGCAGCGGTGCGGAAGGCCGCATCGAGGAGAACAGCATCGGGGGTGGAATCGGGACCGCGCGGGGCGGCGGAAGAAATGGACGAATGGGGGAACGCGGGAGACGCTGCGTTGCGCGTGGGGAGTGGGGTGGTGAGGTTGCGAGTGGGTGGGGGAGTGCGAGACGGGGTGTCAGGCCTGCGCCGGTCGCCTGCCGTCACCACCCACCACACACAAACTCACCAACTCCCAAACTCACCCCTCCCCCGTGGCGATATGACGGGCGGCGACGCGGCGGCCTTTCCAGCGGACGCGCCCGGTGGCGTGGGCGTGCGCCGAGTCGGCGGCCATTGCGGCGCTGAGGGTGTAGGAGAGCGGCGCGAGGAGGCCGTGCCAGAGCGGCAGGCCGCACAGGCGGTCGGTGATCGTCTTCATCGCCACGAGTGGCACGACGAACGCCGGGTGCCGCACCGGGCCGACGACGAAGGTGGCGACGTAGAGCGTGTAGATCGCCGCGAAGGTGGCGGGCGTGCCGCCGAGGAGGAGGTAGGCGTTCTTGCGAAACCCGTCCCACGCGCCGCCGAACGAGTCGTACATCCGCACCGCGATCTCGTCGCGGAGGGCGGCCATCGTCGCCACGACGCCGTTCGCGCGCAGGTAGCGCCCGATCTGGACGTCTTCGAGCACCTCGCCGCGCATCGTCTCGTGGGGCGCGAGGCGGCGGTAGAGCGCGGTGTCGATCATCCACACCTGCCCGTTGAGCGCGCCGAGGCCGCGCATCCGCAGGCGGCGCGGCATCCACCACGGAAGCCCGATGAGCATCGAATTGGCGACGAGGCTGACGAGGAGTCGCCCGCCGCTCTCGCTCAGGTCTCCCAGCCCCGTCAGCACCGAATCTGGCCCGAGGGCCGCGTGGCGCTCGGCGATGCTGCGAAGGGCCGACGGGTGTTTGAGGCGCACATCGGCGTCGAGGAAGAGCAGGCGCTCACCGCTCGCGCGCTCGGTGGCGCGGGCGAGGGCGTGGCACTTGCCCATCCACCCCGGCGGCGGCCCCTCGCCGCGCATCCCGACGAGCCGCGGCTCATCGGCAGACCACGCGGCGAGGACGGCGGGCGTGGCGTCGGTGGAGCCGTCGTCGTAGACGAGGACCTCGAAGTCGGGGTAGTCCTGCGCGAACAGGCTGCCGAGGAGCACGGGCAGATTGGCCGCCTCGTTGCGCGCCGGCACGACGACCGACAGGCGCGGTGGGCGATCACCGAGCGCACGGCGGCGCTGCCGGGCGATGTAGACGAGGTTGCCCGCGAGGGTCAGGCCGAGCGCGGTGTACACGCCGACGAGGGCACGGTCGAAGGGACGCATCGGAGGGGCGATGGGGCCGTGCAGGGCAGGTGGAGAGGCCGCCGGTTGCCGGGCGTGGGGGCGCGTCGGGCGGGTGGCGTCCCGGCTCAGGCGCGGGGCGGGTGGAGGAGGAAGTCGCGGTAGAGCGGCGGCGGGTTGCGGGCGAGCAGGCGGGCGTGGACGTCGGCGGCGGTGCGGTCGCCCGCGCGGAAGAGCGCGAACCAGACCCACAGGTCGGCCTCCATCGGCGCGACGCCCGCATCGGGCGCGGCGGTGACGATGCCCTGGAGCGTCCGGAAGCGGGCGAGGGCGGCGCGGCGGTCGCCTCCGGCGATGGCGGGGCGGAAGAGCAGCGACTGCCCATCGACCAGCAGCACGAACGGATCGCGGGCGTCGAGGGCGCGGGCGCGGCTCAGGAGGTCGAGCGAGCGGCGTCCGTAGGCGGGCACGCGCAGCAGGGGCGCGCGGGCGGCGCGGTAGCCCCAGAGGCCGGAGAGGAGCGCGTTGCCGCGCGCGGTCTCCGTCGGCGCCGCGACGGGCAGGTTGGCGATGAGCGATTCGTCCTGCGTGAGCGGGTAGAGGCGGTAGCGGCACAGCAGGTCCGCCTCGCCCGTCGCCCCGATGCACAGCCGTTGCAGCGCGGCGACGTCGCGCCGGGCGTAGAGCTGCTGCGTGGCCGCGGCGAAGCGCTCCGGCGGCATCGACTCCGACGGCGGCACGGTTGGCGACGCAGACGCATCACCGGAGGGCGCGGCGGCGGCGAGGAGGGCGAGCACGAGGAGGCAGAGGAAACGCATCAGCGGGGACCGGTCGAAGGGCGAAGATACCGGGAGAGCCGCCCGCCAGAGCCTCAGAGTAACGCGCGGCCCACGGTGGGCGTCAGAGCCAACGGCGAAAAACGGGTGCGAGCGCGCGGAAATCCCAGCGCGTCGCCGGTCCGGCGGCGCCGTCGAGGAGCGTGCGCGAGGGACCGAGGCGGCGGCTCCGGAGGGCGTCGTGGAGACCCGCGAGACGCTCGCGTTCGTCGCCGTCGATGCGGTCTCGCGGGGCACCGGCGGCGATGCGGAGGACCGGACGGGCGTCGTCCTCGAAGACGGCGTGGAAGGCGAGCGGCAGCCACGTCGTCGGCGGGACGATGCGGCCGAGCCGGGCGAGGAGCGGTCCGGCCGCAAACGGCGCGATGCCGTCGTCGGCGGGATGGAGGACGCCTTCGGGGAAGTAGAGCAGCGCCCACGCGGGCGACTGCGTCATCAGGCGCACCGTGCGGCGCAGCGTGGCGGCGCGCTCGCGGGCGGCGTCGGCCTCGCGTCCGGCCTCGCCGTGCGGGAAGGGCAGGGCGCCGAGGGCGGTGAAGAACGGAAAGTGCTCCCACTCCTGCATCCACGTCAGCACGCGCCGCCCGAAGACGCGCCGCGCGACGAGGTGGCCCAGGTAGCCGTCGTAGAACGTGTGGTGCGTGGCGAGCATCCCGACCGGCCGCTCCTGCGGCACATCCGGCCACTCTCCCACCCACTCGACGCGCGCGAACGCCCGCCGCAGATCCCGCATCACCATCGCCGACACCAGCCGCGCGACGGGCCCGCGGTGCATCGGCGTCGTGCCGGGATGCGGGCAGCATGGGGACGAGGGGCGCGGCAAGGCACCCGGCGGCGGGCGGTGGGACGGCGTGCGGGGGGCGTAGGGGCACGATATACCGTGCCCCTACCGGACGTGCCGAATCGGCGCCATCGCCCGTGGCGTCCTCGGCGGCAGGCTCAGGCATCGGCGCGGGCGGCGGCGAGGGCGCGGCGGCGGTCGGCGTAGTCGTCGGCGGCGACGAGCCACAGCTTGCGGCGAAGCGGCACGACGGCGCGGCGCGTCAGGTTGTCGTAGCCGCTCGCGCGCACCTCGTTGAGGATCTCGCGGTAGCAGCGCGCAGCGGCGCGGATGGCGCCCTGCACGCGGGGCGAGAGCTGCGAGACGGCCTCCATCCCGCGCTCGAACCGCGCCTCTGCCTCCTCCATCAAGGCCTCGCAAACCGCCACGTACGCCGCCGACGGCACGGTCGGCAGGCCGGCGGCGCGCTCGCCCGACGACAATCCGTGGCGCGCGAGGAGCGTCTCGGGCAGGTACGAGCGCCCGCGCTCGCGCGCGTCCTCGCCGACGTCGCGGAGGATGTTGGTGATCTGCATCGCAATCCCCAGGCTGCGCGCGTCGCGGTCGAGGGCGGCGCGGGCGTCGGGCGTGTCGGCGCCGTCGTCGGCGAGGAAGGGCAGCATCATCGCGCCGACCGTCCCGCCGACGAGGTCGCAGTAGCGGAGGAAGTCGGCCTCGTCGGCGATGCCGCGGCCGTCGAGGTCCCAGCGGGCGCCGTCGATGAGTTCGTGGAGCGGGCGCGCGTCGAGGCGGAAGCGGGCGTGGACGTCGGCGAAGCGTCGCCAGAAGGCATCGCCCGTGCGGGGACGCCCGGCGAGGGCGCCGTCGAGGTCGCCGCGCAGGCCGTCGAGTTCGCGCCGCGCGGCCTCGACGCCGATGAGGGCCGGGCGCTCGTCGGCGACGGTGTCGACGGCGCGGCAGAACAGGTAGAGCGTGGCGACGGGCTGCTGCACCTCGCGCGGCAGCAACCGCGCCGCGAGCGAGAACGTCCGCGAGTGCTTCCGGAAATCGGCCCAGACAGCGCCATCGTCGCCGGGGAGGGGCGTCGTGCCGGGCGGCAGATCGGCGGCGGCGGTCGTCTTGACAGGCGCCGGGCGGGAGGTCGAGGACGGCATCATCGGGCCTCGCCGGAGTGAACCGCAGTGTCACCGGGCGCGGTGGCGACGGGCGGATCGGCCGGTCCCCAGAGCGGCAATCCCTTCGCGCGCAGCATCGCCAGCGGCACGAGCGTCGCCACGAGGCCGACGGCCACGCCGGGCCACAGGCCGTACTGGTTGGCGTAGAGCGCAGCGATGAGGACCGGGAAGAGGCCGTTGAGCGCATAGACGAGGGGTGCGTACCGGCTCGCCCGCGCGAGGCCACCGCCGATGTAGACGTAGCCCGCCGCGATGATCGCCGAGACGACGAACCAGCCGATCCAGTTCGACATCGGCATCCCGTAGTACTGCGTCGTGGCGAGCCAGAGGATCGGCGCGGGCAGGCCGAGGTGCGCGTAGGCGTCGGCGCCGGGGTAGTGCCAGAACGGGAAGGCCCGGCTCATCGCGGGGTCGAGCGAGACGTCCCAGAGCACCATGAAGAGCGCGACGAGGAGCACTTGCCGGATGCGGCTCGCCGTCAGCCGCTGCGCGAGGTCGAGCGAGAGGATGCTCATCGCAAACCACGACGGCGGGATGAAGAACGGGACGTGCCCGAAGAGCTTCGGCCCGAGCCAGTCGGTGTACGAGTAGATGCCGAACGGCAGGCCGCTCAGCGTCCCCACGACCTCGCTCAGCCCGCCGATGAGCGTCCCCCAGAGCGCGAAGAAGAGCAGGCGCCGCCGCGGCGTCGTGTGCCAGTAGGCGAGGAGCGGGAGGACGGGCAGGAGCGCCATGAACGTCCACGTCGGCCCCTTCACCAGGCGCTCGTAGGGCAGGCCGATGGCGGCGAACCACGGCAGCGTTTCGGGGAACGCTTGCAGCCAGAGCGTGCCGAGGATGCTGAAGACGATGGTGCCGACGAACACCCAGAGGCCGATCCGCAGCCACCGCTCGGCGCGCGTGATGGGCTCCGGGAGACGTCGTGCTGGCACCGAACCGCGCGCGGGCGGCGGTGGCCGCGGCGTCGGGGCGGGCGGGGGCCGACGGGGGAGAGGCCGCGGAGGGCGTCGGGAAGGCGGTCTCGGAGGAGATCGGCGCGGGCGGCATCGGCGGTCGTAAAGGCGGTCGGACAGGCCGAACCGGCGCTCGGCGGGTTTGTGCCTGTCGGGGGGATGCGAGAGCGGAGGCAAGCTCCGGAGACCTAGGGGCACGATACTTCGTGCCCTCCCACCACATCGCCCTCGCTTCTCCGGCATGGGGGCGGTGATGCGACGGCGTGGCGGTGATGCGGCGGCGGCGAGGTGGGGTGGCGGGGGGCCGGGGGCACGATGTATCGTGCCGCTACGTTTGCCCGCCCTCTGCCGTGACGCTCGCCGTTCGCCTGCCCGACCTCTTCCCACCCCTCGCCACGCTCGTGCTCGCGGCCCGCGTGCAGGCTGCCGGGGGGGCGTTCGTGGTGGGGGATGGGTTCGGATACACGCGGACGCAGCGCGCAAGCCGAATGCGCGTGCGTACCGCCGACGGGTGGACGTGGGCGTCGGCGCCGCTCGTCGCCGCCTCGCTCGGGCAGCGCCTCGACACCCTCGCGCTCGCGCCGCCGCGCACGTGGGCGCCTCGCCTCGCGCGCACGCTGCAGCACGCCTACGGGCAGTCGCCGTTCTTCGCGCACTACGGCCCCGACGCCTGCGCGCTCCTCGCCGCCCCGCACGCGAGCGCCGCCGCCCTCGCCCTCGCCTCGACGGCGTGGCTCTTCGCCCGGTTCGGCCTCGCCGCCCCCGTCGCCGCCTCGTCGCTCGTGCCGGATCGGAACGACGGCGCCGCCCTCACGCTCGGCGCGGTCTGCGCGGCGACCGGCGCCACGCACCTGCTCTCGCTCCCCGACACCGCCCCGCACGACGCGCGCGCGTGCCCGGTCGCCGTCACGGTCGTCGAAGCAGACGAGCGGCCGCGGCGGCAGATGTTCGAGGGTGCATCGGGCGCGGCGGGCGGGTTCGTCGGCGGGCTGTCGGCGCTCGATGCGCTCTTCCTCTACGGCCCCGCGGCGCGGCAGTGGATCGAGGGGCGGTAGCGCGGGGATGTCGACCGGATGCCCTCGCCCGGAGAACGAAACCGCCGCTCATCCGTCCGTACCCTTCGCCTTCCACCCTCTCCCCTTCTCCTCAATGTACCGACTTGGCGTCGCCCTCGGAGGCGGGG
Organism: Rhodothermales bacterium; assembly: GCA_963726715.1. Lineage (GTDB taxonomy): Bacteria > Bacteroidota > Rhodothermia > Rhodothermales > BA12 > CAVSDF01. Next base: position 37,636 of record CAVSDF010000013.1, on the reverse strand, counting down.
GCATGAAAGGATGGGCGCACGTCGGCGCGCTCCGCGTGATGACGGAGATCGGCCTCTCGCCCGATGTCGTGGCGGGCACGTCCGCCGGGGCGCTGATCGGGGCGTACTGGGCCGCTGGCTGCTCGGTCGACGAGATGGTGCGGCTGATGCGCAAGCAGAAGACGCGGAGCTTCTTCTCGCTCCGCTTCGACGGACAGGGCCTGTTCTCGGCCGACGGGATGCGCAGCTACCTCGAGCAGCACTTCGGCAGCCGCACCTTCGCCGATCTGGAACGCCCGTTCTACGTCGTCGCCACCGACCTCGAGCGCGGGCGCGAGGTGGTGCTGAGCGAGGGGCCGATCGTCGACGCGCTCCTCGCCTCGACGGCGATGCCGGGCATCTTCGCGCCGGTCGAGTACGAGGGGATGCTGCTCGTCGATGGCGGCGTCGTCAACAACGTGCCGGTCTCGGTGCTCGTCGGCGCCGGGGTGCGCTACACGGTCGGCGTGCGCCTCCACGACCCGGTCCACTCGGCCCCGCTGCGCCGGACGTCGGAGCCGGAAGAGGAACCCGAACTCGGCAACGCCGAGGCCGAGGCCGACGCGCGCGGCGGCGTGTCGGTCTCGCTCTGGGCCGGGCGCCTGATGCAGCGCTTCCGCAGCACCTCGCACCTCCCCGGCGGCCTCGACGTGGCCGGGCGCGCGCTCGACATCCTCGCCTCGATCGTCGAGAGCACGCGCCTGCAACTCGTCCCGCCCGACGTGCTCCTCACGCCCGACGTGATGCGCTTCGGCACGCTCTCGTTCTCCGAGGAGAAGGAGTCGATCTACCGCTGCGGCGTCGACGCCGCCGAGGCCAAGCGTCCCGCCCTCGAAGCCCTCGCCGCCCGCCTCGCCGACCTGTCGTGACGCGCGCCGTGGACGGATGACGCGGCGGAAGTGGGCGCCTACGCGGGTGCGGTGCGTCGCCTCAGAGGGTCGGTGCGCGTGTTGCGTTCCGGGTGGAAGCGGCGTCTCCACGCGGGCGCCGGAGCCGGGCGATGCCGCCGCCGTCCGTTCGTCTTCCCTACTTCCTCCTCGCCCCGATGCCTGACGCCTTCCCCGACCCCGCCCTCCTCGCCGCTGCGCCCGTGCTGCTCTTCGACGGCGTCTGCAACGTCTGCAACGCGTCGGTCAACTTCGTCCTCGACCGCTCGCGCGACGTGCGCGTCGGCGCCCTGCAAAGTCCGGAGGGGCAGGCGCTCCTCGCCGCCGCCGGCCTCGACACGGCCTACACCGACAGCCTCGTCTTCATCGACCGCGCCGGGCACGTCCACACCCGCTCCGACGCCGCGCTCGCCGTCGCCGCCCACCTCAGCGGTGCGTGGCCGCTCGTGCGGGCGCTGCGCATCGTGCCGCGCGCGGTCCGCGACGCCGCCTACGACCTCATCGCCCGCAACCGCTACCGCTGGTTCGGGCAGCGCGAGGCCTGCCGCATCCCCACCCCCGAGACTCCGCGCCCGGTTTCTGTGACGGGGTCATCCCGTCGACGCACCCGTGGGCGTAGAGACGCATCGCCGATGCGTCTCTACCGGACATCGCTGCCGCATCAACGGCCACCCCATGCCCGGCCGTTGCCGCTGTCGATCCACCCGTGAGGGTAGGGGCACGAACCATCGTGTCCTCGTCGGTCGTGGCCATGAACCCTCACGCGCCCATCACCCCCCGCTGCGGAGGCGTTCGAGGTAGCGGCGGATGAGGCGCTCGGTCTCCGGCGTGTAGTCGGCGTCGAGGGCGCGGAGGAGGTCGCGGCGGAGCTGCTCGTCGGGCGTCGGGGGCGGCGGAGCGGTGCGCGGACCGTCGGCGTCGACGGCGCCGGGGGGGCGGCCTTCGCGGCGCTCGTCCTCGCCGCGCTGCTGGAGCGAGCGCGTCGCCTCCAAGCAGACGCGAGAGGATCTGGCGCTGCCGCTCCTGCATCGGACGCGAGACGCGCCCGCGCTCCGAGCTCGCGCCGGACTTCCTCCATCTGCTGCGCCGCCTCCTCCAACTCGCCGAGCATCCGCCCGCGCGACTCCGGGTTGCGGCTCATCTGCCGAAGCTCGCGCCGCATCTGCGCCTGCTGGCCCGCCATCTGCTGCGCCTGCCCCGCGGCGCCCGGCTGGAGGCGCTCGCCCTGCTGCTCGTTCAGCATCTGCTGGACGGCGTCGTTCATGCCCTGCTGCTGGCCCGACATCTGCTGGAGCTGCTGGAGCATCTGCTGCAAACTCTGCTGCCCGCCCGAGCCGCCCGACGGGGAGCCGCTGAGGGCGTTGTCGAGCATCTGGGTGAGTTTGAGGGCGAGTTCGTTGAGGTGCGTCATCGCCGCGCGCTGCCCGGCGGCGGCGGGGGCGGCCTGTCGGCGGGTGAGCTGGCCCTGCGCGGCCGTCATCTCGCGGAGCGCTTCGCCGACGTCCTGCTGCACGGCGCGGCTCACGACGGGCGCGCGGCGCGCGATGCGCCCGAGCGTGTCGGCGACGGTGCGGAGGCCCGTGGCGAGGTCGGCCTGCCGCCCGGCGGCGTCGCGCAGAACGGGGGCCGTGGCACTCGCCGACCGCTGCGTGCGCAGGCGGAGCGCCTCCTGCTGCGTGCTCAGCCGAAGAACATCGTCGAGGGCGCGGCGCACGGCGGCGGCGTTGACGGTCTCCTGCTGGCTCTGCATCTGCTGCGCCATCTGCTGCAACTGCCGCCGGTACCATTCGAGCTGCTGCTGCGCCTCCTGCTGCTCCTGCTGCGCCTGCTGCATCTGCTGCTGCTGGCCGGACTGCTGCTGTTGCTGTTGCGATTGCCCGGACTGCTGCGACTGCTGCGGCTGCGACGACTGCTGCTGTCCGCTCTGCTGCTGTTGCTGTTGGGATTGCTGCTGTTCACTGTTGCGACTGCTGCTGTTGGGATGGGGATGGCGACGGCTCGCCCGGCTTCTGCTCGCCCGCCTGCTCCATCTTCTCGCCGGCCTGCTCCATCGGACGTGAGGCCGCGTTCTGCTCGGCGCGCTGCCGCACCTCCTCCATCTGCTGACGCGGCGCGCCCGGCGTGCGCTGGCCCTGCTCCTGCATCTGCCGGAGCTGCTCCTCGAAGCGCCGCGCCTCCTCGGCGGCGGCGGCCTGCTGGCGGGCGAGGTCCTCGGCAGCCGCGCGGGCCTCGGCCTCACGCTCGGCGCGCTCTTCGGGCGTCTCGTTCGCCTGCGGTTTCATCTGCTCGGCGACCTCTCTCGCCTGCTCGGCGAGCTCCTGCTGACGCTCTTCGAGGGCACGCGCCTGCTCGGCGGCACTCTCGATCTGCTGCTGCAGCTTGAACCGCTCGACGAGGGCGCGGGCCTGCTCCATCCGCTCGCGCAGGTCCTGCGCGCGCTGCTCGTAGCGCTCGTACGCCTGCTCAGCGCGCGGCGTGTCGTTCTGCTCGAGCGCCCGCTGCATCTCTTCGAGCGCCCGGCGGAGGTCGGGGTCGTTGAGTTCTTCGAGCGTCCGCTGCATCTGCCGCTGCGCCTGCTGCGACTCCGGCGAGGCGTTCTGGCGCTGCATCTCGGCGGCCACGTCGCGCGCTTCCGTCGCCAGGCGTTCGGCGGCCTGCTCGAACTGCCGCTGCCGCGCGGCGAGGCTGTCGGCGGCGCGGCGGGCGGCGTCTCCGCCCTGACGGAGGGCGTCGCGCGTTTCGTTCGCGCTGAGGCGCAGGCGCTCTTCGGCCTGCTCGGTCTCGCGGAGGGCCTCGTCCTGCCCGGCCTGCGCGTCTTGGAGGCTCTGCAGGGCCTCGTCGGCGGCGGCGCGGCGGAGGCGCTGGACGGGCGTGCGGGCGGTCTGCGCGCCCGCGGCGTTGCCGTCCCACACCTGCACGTAGTACTCGGCGCCCTCGCCCGGCCCGACGCGCGGCGCGAAGGCGTGGCGGATGGCCTCGTCGATGCGGCGCCCCGGCGCGAGCGGAAGGGCGATGCCTCGGAAATTGCCGACCGGCTCGGGCGCATCGCCGGTGAGCCGGAGCGGACGCCAGAACAGGACGGCGCGCGCGAGGCCGTAATCGTCGGCGGCGCGGATGTCGAGGTCGACGCGGGCGGTGAAGGGCGCGTCGGGGCCGGGGGCGACGAGGACGACGGTCGGCGGGGCGTCGGGGAGGAGCGTCATCCGGAAGTCCGGTCCGGCGGTCTCGGCCGGCACGCCGCCTGCCGCGCCGCCTGCCGGTGTGCCGCTCACGACGACGCGGTACGTGCCCTCGCGCCGGAGCGTGAAGGCGCCCGTCGCCGTGCGCCCGGACGTGGTGAGGGCGAGGCGCGATCCGTCGTCGAAGACCACGAACGCCTCGCGCGCCGACCCGTCGAGCGTGACGGCGAGGGCGACGCGCGTGCCCGGAAGCCCGGCCACATCGCCCGTCCCGTCGCTCAGCACCGTCGTCGCCTGACGTGCGTACGCGGGCGGCGTCACCGTCACCCGCAGCCCCGCCATCGACGGACGCGCGACGACGGTCGCCCGGTGCCACGCCGACTCGACGGGCAGCGCGACGACCCGGTAGCGCAGCGACGCCCGCACATCGGGCACGAGGGCCGTGTAGCGCCCGTCGGCATCGGCGCTCAGGCGCCGCGTCTCGACATCGGATTCGCCGTCGCGGCGGAGTTCGAGGACGACCTCGGACGGACGGACGCGCCCGGCCACATCGACCGTCACGACGAGCGTGTCGCCTGCCGCGAGCGTCACATCGCCGGGCGCGACGGTGAGCGCGAACGGCGCCGGGCGCGTCATGTGCGTGAGCGGCGAGAGCAGGCGCGACGAGGCGCCCGCCATCGGCCCCGGCGCCGCCGCGACCGCGAGCACGGCGACGAGCGGCACCGGCCACAGGCGTGCCGCATAGCGACGGGCGGCGTCGAAGCGCGCCGCGCGCTCGAACGGCACGGGGGCGAGATCGCCTTCGAGCGCCCGCGCCGCCGCCGTCGCAAACCCCGCGCTGGCCCCACTCAGGCGCCCGCCGAGCAGATCGAGCGCGGCGACGATCCGCTCGCCGACGCCCGGCAGCAGCGCGCCGACGCGCCGCGCCGTCTGCACGTCCGACAGCCCCGGCACCACCCCCGCGCGCTGGAGCAGCGGCCGCACGACGCGCATCGCCACGAGCCACGCGACCGGAATCCCGACGAGGAGATCGAGCAGCACGCGCCCGAACGGCGGCAGCCACAGGAGGGCCTCGACGGCGCAGGCGAGCGTCCACAGCCCGACCGCCGCGGCGCTCACGAGCACAAGCCCGGCGGCCACGTCGGCGGCGGCGAAGCGCGTCGCGGCACGCCCGAGGCGCACCCCGAGCGGCGTCGGGACGAGGAGGGCAGCGCCGGGCACGGGGCCGGGCGGCGCCGGTCCGGCGGGCATCGCAGGCATCGGCAGGAAAAGACAGGACGAGCCGTACCGACGCCCCGGCAACCCGGTTTCGTGTGCGTGGGCTCCAAGGGGTGTAGCCATGCGGGGGCGGGGTGCGGACGGACCCGCCGCCGCCGCGGCTCGTTCGAGGCGCCGTCTCCGCCGCCGCACGGCACGCGGAGGGATGCTGTGCCGGTACGGAGCCGTCGGCGCCACCGGCTCACGCCGCATCGTCACACGCGGCAGGGGCACACACCGCGGAGAGTGCCTCGCCGCACCGACCTACGCCTTCCGCCGCGATGTCCGACGTTCAGCCCCGCAACCCGCTCCACGGCATCACGCTCGAGCGGATCGTGCGCGAACTCGTCGACCACTTCGGGTGGGACGGGCTCGCCGAGCAGGTCCGCATCCGCTGCTTCACGCACGACCCGAGTGTCTCGTCGAGCCTCGCGTTCCTCCGGAAGACGCCGTGGGCGCGCGCGAAGGTCGAGTCGCTCTACCTGTTCATGCTGCGGGAGATCGCCCGGCAGGCCCGCGCCTGACGCGGCACGCGCCGGTGAGAGCGTGCGCTCTGTCCGTACGACTCGGGAGCCGGAGGAGAGAGCCAGGGGTTCGGCGTGATGGTCTGTAGGCGGTGGCCGGGTCCAGCCGCCGTCCGTGCCTGCCCGGCCTCGCTCCGTCGCCCATCCCCAACGATCCCCATGCCCCGCCAAACTGAACCCCAGCACGCACTCGTGGGCCGGTGGCACATCGTTTCGATGGAGATGTGGGAAGATTCCTATCTCAACATGGAGGTGCAGGCGTTCATCGAGATTCGGACCGACCGGATGGGCGAGTTTCAGTTCGGGCTTGTCGCGGGGGACATGCACGGCGAGATCGAAAAGGAGGGGCGCGGGCGAGAACGGTTCGTGTTTACATGGGACGGGCAGGACGAGATGGACCCCGCCAGTGGAAGCGGGTGGCTCCGGCTGACGAACGAATCGGAGGCGCACGGCGTCATTCGCATCCACATGGGAGACCGCTCCACGTTCACGGCCACACGGGCGCCCGAATCCGCCGCTGCGGGCACCCCGGCCGCGTGAGCGCCTCGCTCCGCACCGCTCGTCGATGCCGACGGCCCGGACAGGCAGCGGCACCTCTTCGACCCCTCCATCTCCTCACCTCCAATGGCGAAGACCAGCCCCACCGACACGCCGATCACCGGCTTCACCGACGACGAGCGGGCGGCGATGAAGGAGCGTGCGCGCGAGGTAAAGGCCGAGGCGACGCGGGAGTCGGGCGAGCGCGATGTGCTGGGCAAGATCGCCGAGATGCCGCCTGCCGACCGCGCGCTCGCCGAACGCCTCCACGCGGTCGTCCGCGAGTGCGCGCCGGCGCTCGCGCCGAAGACGTGGTACGGGATGCCCGCCTACGCCCGCGACGGGAAGGTCGTCTGCTTCTTCCAGAGTGCGGCCAAGTTCTCGGCGCGCTACGCGACGCTCGGATTCAGCGACCTCGCCCACCTCGACGGCGGGGCGATGTGGCCGACTGCCTACGCCCTGACCGAGTGGACGGCGGAGGTGGAGGCGCGTGTCCGCGACCTCGTCCGGCAGGCGGCAGGCGGAGCCGGGAGCGTCTGAGCGCACGGCCCGCCCACGAGGACGTAGGCGCTGAACGGTGCGAGGATGAGGCGCGGTGGCCCACCGGCCTCCTGCCCCGTCAACCGCCTCACCGTTCGAGCGCCACGGGTCTCCATCCGCCGTGACACACGGTTGTTGATACGAGGCGAGCCGAACAGGGTCGGACCTTCGCCGCCATCCCCCGACGCCCATGTTCACCGACGACGACTTCGCCCTGCTCCGGTTCATCGAGGGCCGATGGAAGGGCGCGCTGCCCGGCGGGGCCGTCTTCTTCGAGGCGTACACCTTCCCGACGCCGACCGAGATGCGGTCCACACGCTTCGCCGACGGCTCGTTCGAGACGCCGACCGACGGAAGCTCGGTGCGCCTCGCCGACGGGCGCATCGTCTCCGCGTGGGGGCCGTTCACGTGGGCCGCGTCCGACGTGACGGCCACGCGCGCGTGCTTCGAGCCGCTCCGCGCCCCGTCCTCGTTCTGCTGGATCGAGGAGGCCGACGGGCAGGTCCGCGTCGAGCAGCGCTGGACGGATGAGGCTGGGGAGGCGCAGCAGGCCGAGCGTCAGCTCCGTCGGCTTCCGCCTCCAGGAGGAGCCTGCGCGGCGGTGAGCGGCGGCGCGGTTCACCGGGGTTGTGGAAACGCCCGGTAGGGCCACGGCCTGCCGCGCCTCTACGCCCCCGGACCGTATTCGCACTGCACGATGTGCTACCGGGGCACGGCGGGGGAGATTGCGCGCGGGCGGTTGCGTCCGGGTTTAGTCGAGGCTAATTTAGGGGCGACTAAACCCGGATCCGTGCCCCGCTCCATGCCCGACCTCTCCGCGCCCTCGCTGCCGCCCTCGCCGTCCCGCACGATCACGTGGCGCGAGATGCTGCGCTTCATCGGTCCCGGCTTCCTGATCTCGGTCGCCTACATGGACCCCGGCAACTGGGCGACGAACATCGAGGGCGGCGCGACCTACGGCGCCGCGCTGCTCTGGGTGATCGTGCTCGCGAGCCTGATGGCCATCGTGATCCAGATCGTCGCCGCGCGGCTCGGCATCGCCACCGGAAAGGGCGTCGCCGATTTGTGCCGCGAGCGCCTGCCCAAACCGCTCGTCTGGGTGCTCTGGGCCGCCGCCGAACTGGCGATGATCGCCACCGACATGGCCGAAATCATCGGCGCGGCCATCGGCTTCAGCCTCGTCTTCGGCCTTCCGCTGTGGGCGGGCGCCGTGCTGGCCGCCATCGCCTCGTTCGTGCTCATCGGCATCAAATCGGCCTCGGACGAGGGATTCCGCGTGACCGAGTTCGTGGTGATCGGCTTCGTGGCGGTGATCGGGATTGCGTTCGTCTTCGAGATGTTTCTCGCACGTCCACCGGGCGCGATGATCGCAGGCGGCCTCGTGCCGACGATCCCCGACGCGGCGGCGCTCTACCTCGCCATCGGCATCCTCGGCGCGACGGTCATGCCGCACAGCGTCTACCTCCACTCGACGCTCGTGCAGGACCGCCGCCGAAAGCTGCTCGCCGAAGAGGCCGCGCGGCCCGGCGGTGCCACGCCCGGCGGCATCGAGGCCGCGCACCGCCACCACATCCGTCTCGTCACCTGGGACACCACCGGCGCGCTCTTCCTCGCCATGTTCGTCAACGCGGCGATGCTCCTCGTGGCCGCTGCCGCGACTCATGGGCACCGGCATCTCGACACTCGACGACGCCTACATCACGCTCAACAGCATCTTCGGCGGCTACGCGAGCCTCGCCTTCGGCCTCGCGCTCATCGCCGCCGGCCTCTCGTCGTCGTTCGTGGCGACGATGGCCGGGCAGACGGTCATGGACGGCTTCCTCAACCTCAAAATGAACGTCTGGCTGCGCCGCTCGGTGACGCTCGTGCCGAGCCTCGTCATCGTGATGCTGAACTTCGAGCCGACGGGCGTGCTCGTGGCCTCGCAGGTGGCGCTCAGCTTCGAGCTTCCGTTCGTGCTCATCCCGCTGCTCCTCTTCACGCGCAACCGCGACATCATGGGCGTCTTCCAGAACACCGCCCTCACCTCGTGGACGCTCGGCGCGATCGTGGCGGTCATCTCGGCGCTCAACGTGTGGCTCATCGTCGAGGCCGTCTCGGGATTCTGAGCGGGGCCGGGGGGCGCCTGCAGGGCGCCGCGGCGGCAGAGGGGACGCAGCAGAAATCGGGAGGCCGCACGTGACTTCTGGATGACTGGAGGCGGCTTACGGGACGTGGCTTCACGTCTCCTCCACCCGCTCCGTCTTCACCATGCGTCTCCGTCTCCTCGCCGCCCTCGTGCTCGCGCCCGCCACCGCGCGCGCCCAGTCCGTGACGACCCCTCTCGACACCGCGCACGTCGCGCTCCACGCGCTCGCGGACACGTCTCTCGCGCTCGCACCGCCCGACACCGGTGCGTCGGCGTTGGGTGCGGGGGCCGTGGACACGCTCGCGGCAGCGGCCCAGACCCTGTCGGCTGCTCCGCTGCCGCGCTCGCTCGTGCTGCGCGCAGATGCCGGATTTGAGGCGCAGGAGAGACCCCGGAGCCAGAGAGGGAACGGGCAAGGGTTCGGCTTGACGGCGTCCGGTCTCGCGGGCGGCGTCATCGGGGGCGCGCTGCTCGGCGGGCTAGGAGCGGTCGCGGGCACCGCGAGCGACTCGGGCGATGAGTACGTCTCGGCGTCTCTGGCTTTCGGGGTCCTCGGAGCGGCGGCAGGCTACGTCATCGGCGTGCCGACGGGCGTGTACCTCGCCAACGGGAAGCGCGGGTCGTTGGGGATCAGGACTGGCGACGTCGGTGGCGCTGATGGCGAGCGGCATTGCCGTGGTCGCGGGCAGCGCGTCGGGGGGCGGCGAAAGCACCATATTCGTGATTCCCGTCGTCATTGTCGGCCACCTGCTCCTGACGTCGGCGGCGACGCGGCTCTGAGCGTGCCCGTGCGAGCGGGCTGGGGCGTAGAGACGCATCGGCGATGCGTCTCTACAAGGCGGGGGCGCTTTTCACGGCATCGTGCCCGGGGCGGCGCCGCGCGGCGGCCCGGCAGGGCAGGGCGCCGGGCTATCTTGCGGGATCGTCTGCACCTGCCTTTCCGATCCCCAGCCCCCGATGTCCGACACCGCCGCCGCTTCTCTCTCCTCCGACCTCCGCGAGATCGTCGTCGCCCGTGGCGACGGCATCGGGCCGGAGATCATGGACGCCACGCTCCGCATCCTCGAGGCCGCCGGGGCACGCATCCGCACCACCGAGATCCAGATCGGCGAGAAGGTCTACCTGAGCGGCGACACGGCCGGCATCCCGGCGTCGGCGTGGGAGGCGCTGCGGCGCACGCGCGTGCTCCTCAAGTCGCCGATCACGACCCCGCAGGGCGGCGGCTACAAGAGCCTCAACGTGACGCTCCGCAAGACGCTCTCGATGTTCGCCAACGTGCGTCCGGTGAAGGCGTACGCGCCCTACGTGCAGACGCCTTACCCGCTCATGGACCTCGTCATCGTGCGCGAGAACGAGGAAGACCTCTACGCCGGCATCGAGCACCAGCAGACGGCCGACGTCGTGCAGGCGCTCAAGCTGATCTCGCGCACCGGAAGTGAGCGCATCGTCCGCTACGCCTTCGAGTACGCGCGCGCCTACAAGCGCAAGACGGTGACGTGCATGACCAAGGACAACATCATGAAGCAGGCCGACGGCCTCTTCCACCGCGTGTTCGACGAGGTCGGGAAGGAGTACCCGGACATCCAGCAGGAGCACAAGATCATCGACATCGGCTCGGCGCTCGTCGCCGCCCGGCCCGACCGCCTCGATGTCATCGTCACGCTCAACCTCTACGGCGACATCATCTCCGACATCGCCGCCGAGGTCGCCGGATCGGTCGGGCTCGGCGGCTCGGCGAACGTCGGCGAGGAGTTCGCCATGTTCGAGGCCATCCACGGCTCGGCGCCCGACATCGCCGGGCAGGACATCGCCAACCCGTCGGGGCTGATCGGTGGCGCCGTGATGATGCTGGTCCACATCGGGCAGGCCGACGTCGCCGAGCGCATCAAGAACGCGTGGCTCAGGACGCTGGAAGACGGCATCCACACGGCCGACATCTACCGCCCGCAGGTCTCGACGCGCAAGGTCGGCACGCACGCCTTCGCCGACGCGGTCATCGAGCGCCTCGGGCAGCTCCCGATGGTGCTCAAGGCCGAGCACTACGGCGCGCCCGACGAGATGAAGGTCGGCGTGACCCGCCCGGTCGTGAAGGACAAGCGGCTCGTCGGTGTGGACGTGTTCCTCGACTGGTCGCAGTCGGACTTCGACGCCAACGTCCTCGGCCCGGCCCTCGAAGCCGTCGCGGCGCCCGTGCTGCCGCTCAAGCTCGTCACCAACCGCGGCGTGCTCGTCTACCCCGGCGGCAACCCGGCGATCTGGAAGACCGACCACTGGCGCTGCCGCTTCCTCGCCCCCGGCGGCGCGTCGATCTCCCACGCCGACATCGTCGGCCTGCTCACGCGGCTCGGCGAGGCGGGCTTCGACTATATCAAGACCGAGCATCTCTACACCTTCGACGGCGTCCGCGGCTACTCGCTCGCGCAGGGCGAATGACCGGCAGGCTTGTGGGAACGCCGTTCCGTTTGCATCTTCCCGGAACGTTTGCTCCGAACGGCCTAACGCCGCCGCCTGAGCCGCCGATTCGTTGGGTATGACCACGCCAAGCGGCCGTACCACGCGCAGTCTCGGGCGAACGTCCCGTCCTCAACTCCACTTCAGCAGTCCTCCCTCCTTGATGCGCCGTCATCTTCTCCTCCTCGTCCCCGTCCTCTTCCTTGGCGCGTGCAATGTCTTCGAAGGCCTTGCCAGCGACGAGCTGTCCAACAACACCGAGACGCTCGTCGCCGACGGGCGCGCGGCGCTCGGCAGCGGCAAGACGGAGGAGGCCGTCAAGATCTTCGAAAAGGCGGTCACCACCGCCCCGGCGACCACGTTCGAGGGGCGCACGGCGCGTCTCGGCCTTGCCTCGGCGATCCTGCAGCGCGCCGGCCTGACCGTCCTCACGCTCAACCGCCTCGTGACCGACCTCAACGACGTCACCAAGACGGTCGGGACGGCGGCCTTCAACCCGTCCGCCGCCTTCGGCGCCTCCGCGAACCCCGTCTGCAGCTTCGGCGCGGGCGAGACGGTCGTCGGCAACATCGACCTTGAGAAGATCGACGGCTACGCGGCCCTCCGCAGCAACACCGCCGTTCTCGCGCGGGCACAGACGCTCGTCGCCGAGGCGCTCGGCCTGCCCGCCAACGCCACCCGCGCCGAGATCGAGGCCCGCGCCCAGGCGCTCCGCCAGGCCGGTGGCGACACCAGCCTCCTCGCCGGTGCCCTCGCCGACGGCGCCATCGCCGACATCGGCATCGCCTACGACAAGATCGTCCAGGCGGGCGCCGCCGACATCCAGTGGGTCGTGCTGACCTCCGCCGGCTCGCCGGACCGCTACGTCGGCTACTGCGCGCCGTCGGCAGCGGTGAAGGTGCGCGTCGAGAAGGAGACCGCGTGCGCGATGCCCGTCATCGAGCGTGCCGTGTCGATGATCGAGATCCGCGCCGCCCTCTTCCCCGCCGGCTCGCTCGCCACCGACATCTCCAAGCAGGCGCGCGAAGGGTACACGACGCTCAACCGCGAACTCAAGGGCACCTGCACCGGCTGATCCGCCACCGCGCCACACGTGCCGTTGGGGCCGTCTCGGGAGACCGGGGCGGCCCCTCGTGTTTTGGGAGTTGGTGGGAGGATGAGTTGGTGCGGGGGCATCCGGAATCGGCGCCCCAGATGTAGACCCAGGCGTTCGGTAGGGGCGGGTCTTTGACCCGCCCGGTTGCGCCACCGCCGCCCCGTCCCGGCGGCATCCCCCGTCGCCCCGGTCCTCTGGTTCCGTACGGCAGGAGGCAAGCAGAGCGTCTGCCGTTCGTGCCTGCCTCCGCGGCCCCGGCTCCGCGCCCGCACGGGCCCATCCCCCCGGCTCCCTCACCAACTCGCCCCTCCCCCGTGAAGGCGGCGCGGCGCGTAGGATCGGGCGGGCGGGCGTCCCTACATTGACGACTCCCGCCGCCCGGTCTGACGCCGCCCGGCATCGCCCGGCGCCTGGCTGCCCGGCCTGCCGGAGACAGCCCGCGCGGCACCGCGAGGCCCGTTCCAGAGGCCTGCGCGGGCACCCCGTCGCCCCCGGCGCCGCCGCATTCGGCGCCGATGTCTGGAGAGGAACCGAGAGCCGCCCCCGATGGGAAAAGTCATTGCCGTCGCCAACCAGAAAGGCGGGGTGGGGAAGACCACCACGTCGGTCAACCTCGCCGCGAGCCTCGCCGCGACCGAGCACCCGACCCTGCTGCTCGACTTCGACCCGCAGGCCAACGCCACGAGCGGCGTCGGCGTCGACGCGCGGCGCGTGCCGGTGTCGGCCTACGAGGTGCTCATCGGCGAGGTGAGCCTGGAGGACGCCGTCGTGCATTCGCAGATGCCGTTCCTCGACCTCATCCCGAGCCACATCAACCTCGTGGGCGCCGAGATCGAGATGATCGAGGTGGCCGAGCGCGAGCGCATCCTCAAAAATGCCCTCGCGCTCGCGCGGCGCCGCTACGACTTCGTCGTCATCGACTGCCCCCCGAGCCTCGGCCTGCTGACGCTGAACGCGCTCACGGCCGCCGACTCGGTGCTGATCCCGGTGCAGGCCGAGTACTTCGCGCTCGAAGGCCTCGGGCAGCTCCTCAACACGATCAAGATCGTCCGGCAGCACCTGAACCCCGACCTCGAGATCGAGGGCGTGCTGATGACGATGTTCGACACGCGGCTGCGGCTCGCCAACCAGGTGGCCGAGGAGGTGCGCCGGTATTTCGGCGACAAGGTCTACCGGACGATCGTGCAGCGGAGCGTGCGCCTTGCCGAGGCGCCGTCGTTCGGCAAGCCGGTGCTGCTCTACGACGCGTCGAGCCTCGGCAGCCGCCACTACATCTCGCTCGCGCGCGAGGTGCTCGCCAACAACCAGCGCTACCTCGCCACGCCCGAGACGCGCGAGAGCGCCGCCGCGCCGCCCACGCCTCTCGCGCCGCGCGCTGCCCCTGCGCCGCCGCCCGCACCTGCCGCCGCGTCCCGTCCGTCGCCGCCCCCCGTCGCCCCGCTGCGTCCGTCGCCTGCGCTGCCCGCCGCGTCCGTGGGCGTCGCTTCGCCCGTCGGCTGCGCCCGTCCCCGCGCCCCGTCCGTCTGCGGAGCCCTCTGCGCCCGTCGTGACGCCCCGTCCGTCGCCTGTGCCTGCCGCGGCGCTGCGCCCGGAGCCCGCGTCGGCCTATGCTCCGGCTCCTGCACCTCCGCCGCCGCCGACAGCTCCGACGCCCGCACCGGTGCCCGCCGCTGCACCGGTGCACGGGCCGTCGGTGCGGATTCTTGCGGCGAGCGGGTTCGGGCCGCCGCCGCCGCGTCCGGTGGAGCACGCGCCCGTCGCTGCGCCGCTGCCTGCGTCGCCACCGCCGAACGGCGCGCCGACGTCCGTCCCCACTCCCGACCGCTGAGCGTGGCCGCCGGGCGAGTCGCCCGAGCCGCCGCGCGCCCCTTTTTTCCGAGACGACGATGAACGTGAAACAGCGAGGCGCCCTCGGGCGCGGCCTGAGCGCCCTCATCCCCGGCGCGAGCGCGCCCGGCCCCGACGCCTACGACGAGTCCCGAGGGCGGCGACCGCCCCGTCAGCCCGCTCTACCAGTTCGAGGAGCGCGTGCGCCTGCTCGGGCGCGTCGCCGACATCGACGTCGACTCGATCCGCCCGAACCCGTACCAGCCGCGCAAGGACTTCGACGAGGCCGCGCTCGACGAACTCGCCGCCTCGATCCGCCAGCTCGGCATCATCCAGCCGGTCACCGTGCGGGCGCTCGGCGAGCGCAGCTTCGAGATCATCTCGGGCGAGCGCCGCCTCCGCGCCGCGCGCCGCGCCGGCCTCAAGCGAATCCCCGCGTACGTCCGCGAGGCCGACTCGGAGGCGATGCTGGAGATGGCAATTGTGGAAAACGTGCAGCGCGAGCAGCTCAACCCGGTCGAGGTGGCGCTCGCCTACCAGCGGCTCATCGAGGAGTGCGGGCTCCGGCAGGACGACGTGGCGACGAAGGTCGGCAAGAGCCGCGTCGCCGTCACCAACACGCTGCGCCTCCTGCGCCTGCCACCGCGCGTCCAAGCGGCGCTCCGCGACGGCTCGCTCTCGCCCGGCCACGCCCGCGCGCTCGTGAACGTCGAGGACGCCGCGCTCCAAGTCCGCCTGATGCAGCGCGCCGTCGACGAAGGCCTGTCGGTGCGCGACGTCGAGGACGCCGTCCGCCAGTCGCGCGCCCCCGCGCCCGCACCGTCCGCCGAGACCCCCGCCGCGCCCGCCGCCCCGACGCGCGACGACCTCGAAGTCCGCGCCCTCGCCGACCGCCTCCGCGCGCGTTTTTCGACGCAGGTGGCGATCAAGCACAAAGGCCCGCAGGGCGGCAAGATCGAGATCGCCTACTACTCCGACGACGACTTAGAGCGCTTGCTCGACGCGCTCGGGGCGTGAGCAGGGCGGCGACCGCTGGGACCGTCGTCCGCGACGGGCTCATCGGAACAGGGAGCGCGGGCCCACAGTGACGTTCAGGCGTGTCAGCTACACGGCTGATCCACTACGTTCGCGTCTGTCTACGTCGATGAGTGCTCACACCTTCGTCTGTTTCCCGTGCCGCCGCGTCGCTCGTCGCGAGGCCTACGGTCGTAGCGCCCGGTGTTCGTCCTGTGGTGCACTCTGCACATGGCTTGGCACCAAAGTCGAAGTGCCCCCGCGCCCAGACATGGCGGCGTGGAAAGCTCTGCGTGAGCTGTACTTCGCCGCGCGCCGCGAAAGGGCGCTCGACATCGAGAGGGCACGCGTGCGGTTGACGCACGACCTCGAACAGGAGAGGGCGCGGCTGGAAGCGCGTCCCGAAAACACAGGGCGCCGCTCGCAGATCACGCAGCTGACAAAGGAGATTGCCCGGCTTCGAGGCAGGGCCGGATTGACGTGAGTGCTGCCTGCTGCGGGGCCAAACGGAAACACCTGTCAGGTCAACCGACCTGACAGGTGCTCGCGCGTCTGCGAAGACGGATCAGGCCTCTTCGACCGTCACCGAGTCGATCGTGTCGCTCTGGCGGATGGCGTTGACGACGTCCTGGCCGGTCGTGACCTTGCCGAAGACCGTGTGGCGGCCGTCGAGGTGGGGCTGGGGGGCGTGGGTGATGAAGAACTGCGAGCCGTTGGTGCCCGGTCCGGCGTTGGCCATCGAGATCACGCCGGTCTCGTGGCGGAGCGGGTTCATGTGGAACTCGTCGGCGAACTTGTAGCCCGGCCCGCCGGTGCCGTTGCCGCTCGGGTCGCCGCCCTGGATCATGAAGTTGGGGATGACGCGGTGGAACGTCAGGCCGTCGTAGAAGCCGTCGCGCGCGAGGACGACGAAGTTGTTGACGGTGTTGGGCGCGTACTGCGCGAAGAGATCGAGGACGATGTCGCCCTTGCTCGTCGCGAGCGTCACGCGGTAGGTCTTGTCGGGGTCGATCTGCATCGCCGGGGCGCTGCTGTATTTCTTGCTGGCCATGGAGGCGGGAGTCTGGGTGAGAAGCCGGGTACGCGCGCGCCCGCCGCCGGGTGCCCCCCGTGGGTGACGGAGCGGCGACGAGTCGGGGGGAGCGGGTGGTGGGTTGGTGAGGGGTGGGGGGCGTGCTTGCGATGGAGTTTCGGCCTCCGTCTCGGCGCCCCCACAAACACACAAACACACCCTCTCACGAACCCACGGTCACGTCGTCGAGGTCTACGTCCGACACCGCGCGCAGCGTCGGGGTGCCGATGCGGGTGAGGTAGCGCTCGATGCGGCCCTTCATGTCGTCGTCGGTGAAGGTGGCGTAGTTCTGGAAGCGGACGCCGCCCGCCGTCCACGCGCGGGTGACGAGGCGGAGGCGCGTCTCGCCGTCGCCGTCTTCGTAGTCGTAGGCGAACGCGTCGACGGTGGCGCGCTCGGCATCGACCCAGACGATGTAGCGGTCCGTCCACGAGCGCCCGCCGGTCGAGTCGAACGTCACCTCGACGGTGCGGACGCGGCGCCCGCGAAGCCGGTCGTCGGGCAGGCGGCGCAGGCGCACCGAGGCGTCGGCGAGGCCGTGCGGGAAGGCGGCGAAGTAGACGACTGCGCCGATGCTCGTCGCCACGCGCGCGGCTTCGTCGGGCGGAAGCACAGTCGGCGCACCGCCAGCGGCAAGGGCGCGGGTGACGGTGCCGTCGGCGCGGACGGTCTCGGTGACGCGCGCGCCGCCCAGACTGTCGGGGAGCGTGCGGGTGCGCGCCATCGTCCGCGGGCCACCGAGCGCGGAGACGCGGTAGGGCGTGCCTCGGAAATCGAACGCGAACCCGCGCGTGTCGAGCCGCGCCGAGCCGTGCGCCGCGCGGGCGTCGTCGATGATCTCGCGAGCCGTTGGGGCGGGACGGAGGAGTCCGGCGACGGCGACGAGGGCGAGCAGGGCGGCCGCAGCCACGATGCCGCGCGTGCGCGCTGCGGAGGGCGTCGGGGCGGACTCGCTCACTCGAACGACGCCGGAACGGGCGCTCCGGCGGTCGCCTCATCGTTCCAGAGGACCATCAGGATGCGCCAGCGCCCGCCCGTCTCGATCATCTGCACCGAGTTGACACCCTTCACCGCGCCGGGCGTGCCGTCGGTCGTGAAGGTGCCCTCGTAGGCCGTGAAGGCGTGGGCGACGTGGCCGTAGCGGTGGAGCACGCGGTGCGTCTCGCGCTCGGTGAAGCCGCTGCTCACGAGGAAATCGCCGCTGCGGCCCACGTACTCGTCGGGCGTGAGCGTGCGCTGCACGATGACGCCGTCGGGGCGGCGGCCGAGGGCGACGAGGCGTCCGTCGGCGGCGAAGAGGCGGCGGAAGCGCGGCCAGTCGCGCGGCTGCCCGGAAGGGCCGGAGATGACGTCGTAGAGCGCGGCAAGGAGCGCCTCGGGCGTGGCCGTGTCGGCGGTGGTGTCGGCGGGAGGGACCATGCCGGTCGAGACGAGGACGATCGGCTCGGCGGTGATCGTCGCCGGTTCGCCGCCCTGCGCGCGGGCGATTGCGGGGGCGGCGAGGAGGGCGGCAGCGAGGGCAAGCGGTCGGATCATCGGCGGGAGGGAGCGTCCGCGCCAATGTAGGGGATGTGCTCGCACGTCCCGCACCGCGCCCCTGCCGCCGGGCATCGCGTGCAGATGGTCCTTGGGCCTGTCGAAGGGCGGGGCCGGGTGGGGCGTGGGGTCGGGCGGGGGGCGGAGGAGATGCCGCATTCGGCCTCGCTACGGGATCGGTGGTGACCAATCCGTCATCCCCACACATCCTCCGGCACGATCTCGAACACCGCCACGCCGAGCGGCGGGAGGGTGACGACGATCGAGCCGGGGTAGCCGTGGGCGGGCACCGGGTGGGCGGCGATGTCGCCCCACGTGCCGACGCCCGAGCCGCCGTAGCGCCAGTCGTCGGAGGAGAGCACCTGCCGGTAGTGGCGCTCCGGGAGGGCGCCGAGGCGCACGTTCTCGCGCACGACGGGCGTCAGGTTGAGCGCGACGACAAGCGCGCGGGCCTGCCCGTCGGCGTCGCGGCCGGTGCGGACGTAGGCGAGGGTGCCGCCGCCGGGGTCGTCGTTGTAGAGCCAGTGGAAGCCGTCGGCGGTGTCGTCGTGGAGGGCGGGGTGGGCGCGGTAGAGCGCGAAGGCGTCGGCGGCGAAGCGCGCGATGCCCGCGTGGAGGTCGGTGCCGAGGAGGGGCCAGTCGATCTCGGTGTCGTGGTTCCACTCGCGGCGCTGCCCGAACTCGCCGCCCATGAAGAGCAGCTTCTTGCCCGGATGCCCGACCATGTGACCGACGAGCAGCCGCACGTTGGCCGCCTTCTGCCAGTCGTCGCCCGGCATTTTCTCGAAGAGCGAGCCTTTGAGGTGGACGACCTCGTCGTGCGAGAGCGGCAGCACCCAGTTCTCGTCGAAGGCGTAGGCGAGCGGAAACGTGAAGGCGCCGTAGTGATAGCGCCGGTTCACCGGGTCCTCGGCGAGCGCCGAGAGCGTGTCGTGCATCCAGCCCATGTTCCACTTGTAGAGGAAGCCGAGCCCGCCCCACTCCGCCGGACGCGTCACGCCGGGCCACGCCGTCGACTCCTCGGCGATGGTCATGGCGGTCGGGTAGCGGCGGTAGACCTCGGTGTTGACGGCCTGAAGCAGCGAGATCGCCTCCAGGTTTTCGCGCCCGCCGTAGCGGTTCGGCGTCCAGGTGTCGCCGCGCGAGTAGTCGCGGTAGAGCATCGAGGCGACGGCGTCGACGCGCAGGCCGTCGGCGTGGAACTCGTCGAGCCAGTAGAGGGCATTCGAGACGAGGAACGACCGCACGCCGCCGCGCTCGTAGTCGAAGACGAACGTGCCCCAGTCGGGGTGGGTGCGCATCCGCTCGTCGTCGGGTTCGAAGAGCGGGCGCCCGTCGAAGAGTCCCAGCCCCTGCGGATCGACGGCGAAGTGCGCGGGCACCCAGTCGAAGATGACGCCGATGCCCGCGTTGTGGAGGGCGTCGACGAGGCCGCGGAGGTCGTCGGGGCTGCCGTAGAGGTGGGTCGCGGCGTAGAAGCCGACGATCTGGTAGCCCCACGAGCCGTAGTACGGGTGCTCGGCGACGGGCATGAACTCGACGTGCGTGAAGCCGAAGGCGTGGCAGTGCTCGATGAGCGGCGCGGCCATCTCGCGGTACGAGTAGCGGCGCCCGTCGTAGTGCCGCTTCCACGACCCGGCGTGGACCTCGTAGACGGCCATCGGCTCGGACAGCCCGCCCGGCCCCTTGCGGGCGTTCATCCACGCCTCGTCGGTCCACGCGAACGTGCCCGGCGCCTGCACGATCGACGAGAGCCCGGCGACCGGGTCGCCGCCGTCGGCGGGCGGTTCGAGGGCGCGGGCGAAGGGGTCGGTCTTGTCGGCGGTGAAGCCGGGGGCGCCGATGTGGTACTTGTACGCCTGCCCGGCGTGGGCACCGGGGACGAACCGCTCCCAGACGCCGCCCTCGTGGCGGTAGAGCGGGTGGGCGCCGCGGTCCCATCCGTTCATGTCGCCGACGACCGAGACGTAGTCGGCGTGCGGGGCCCAGACGACGAATCGGACGCCCGTCGTCCCGTCGTCGTGGACTTCCGGATGGGCGCCGAAGGTCTTGTAGGCTTCGAAGAGCGTGCCCTCGTTGAAGAGGAACGTGTCGGCGGAGGTGACGCGGAGCGAGGCCATCGGGCGGGGAGAGCGGGCAGTCGGGATAAGGTAGGGCGGGGGGTGGACGGCGGACGACGGACGACCGACGACGATTGCGCAACCTGTCGGGGCGGGGTGCGGCGCTGTGGGAAACGCGCACCCTGTTCATGTCCCCCGACCTGACAGGTTTTGGGGCCGATGGGGGCGCGCCGCGTCGCCGCTGAAGGTCGTCCGTGGTCAGTCGTCCGTCGTCCGAGTCAGGGCGCCGCGCCGCTACATTCAGGTCCGTCATCCGTCCCCACTTCGATGCCTCGTCTCGCCGCCGCGCTCGCCGCCCTCGCCCTGATCGCCGCGCCCGCGCTCCGCGCGCAGCCGTCTGCCTCCCCGCCCGCGCCGCCCGCCACCGACGCGCGGCTCTACGCCATCGCGTCGGGCACCTCGCCCGCGAACATTCGCGCCGACGTCGACCGCCTCGCCGCCTTCGGCACGCGCGCGACGTTCTCCGACACCGTCTCGGCCACGCGCGGCATCGGGGCGGCGCGGCGGTGGATCCGGGGCGAGTTCGAGCGCATCTCGGCGGCCTGCGGCGGCTGCCTCGACGTCCGCGAGCAGCGCACGCTCGTGCCCGGCGGTTCGGGCCAGCGCATCCCGCGCGACGTGTGGGTCGTCAACATCGTCGCCACGCAGCGCGGCACCGAGCGGCCCGATCAGGTGGCGCTCATGTCCGCCGACATCGACAGCCGCAACACGTCCGGCACCGACGGCGAGCGCGACGCGCCCGGCGCCAACGACAACGCGAGCGGCATCGCGGGCCTGCTCGACGCCGCGCGCGTGCTCACGACGTACCGCTTCCCCGGCTCCATCGTCTACGCGGCGCTCTCGGCCGAAGAGGTCGGCCTGCTCGGCGGGCAGCACCTCGCCACCGCGTACGCCGAGGCGGGCACGCGCATCGTCGGCGTGCTCAACAACGACATGATCGGCAACACGTGCGGCATCACCGGCGACTGCACGACGACCGGCTTCCGCATCTTCTCCGAGGGCACGCCGCCGACGGAGACCGAGCGCCAGCGCGCCTCGCGGCGCTTCTACGGCGGCGAGGTCGACGGCCCGAGCCGCCAGCTCGCCCGCTACATCGCCCGCCTCACCCACACGTACCTCCCGACGCTCGACGCGCGGATGGTCTACCGCCTCGACCGCTTCGGGCGCGGCGGCCACCACCGCCCGTTCAACGACCAGGGCTTCGCGGGCGTGCGCATCATGGAGGCCCACGAGCACTACGACCGCCAGCACCAGGACCTGCGCACCGAGACGCGCCCCGACGGCAGCATCCGCCGCTTCGGCGACACCGCCGAGTTCGTCGACCCGCTCTACGCCTCGCGCCTGACCGCCGTCAACGCCGTCACGCTCGCCAGCCTCGCGTGGGCACCCGCCCCGCCCGACACGGTTCGGATCGGCGGCGCGGTCTCGCCGTCGACGACGCTGGAGTGGTCGCCGGTCGCCGCCTCCGACCTCGCCGGCTACGTCGTCTACTGGCGCGACACGACCGAGCCGCAGTGGACGCACCGCCGCTTCGTCGGCAATGTGACGCGGACGGTGCTGGAGAACGTGGTCATCGACGACTACTACTTCGGCGTCGCTGCGATCTCGACGGGCGGCCACGAAAGCCCGGTCGTGTTTCCGACGGAGGTCGGGCGGTGATGTCCCCCCACCTGCCGCTGCGCGCTGCCCGCTCCGCGGCGGTCTTCCCCCGCGACCGCGGGGGAGGTGCCCCGTAGCAACTGTCTTGCAAGTCAAGGCGCGGGGATCAGATTTGGCTCTCTGGGGCGCGCAGGTCGTGCAGATCACCGCAGATGCGTGGGTGTGGCGATGGACGCTCGGGCCGTACGTGCACGCCTGGTTGGGGCCGAAAGGCGCCCATAGCACGTCGTGGGGAATCGGCCTCCACGCAGACGTGCGTCCGGAGTATGGCATGGCGGGCTACGTGGCCGTCAACCTCGTCGCTCTCGGGGTCGTGGCGGCTCTCGGCGCCGCGTCGACGGTTCTCCGTCCCGTGGTGGGCACCCCGGCGTGACAGCGTGCGTACCGTCGGCTCATTCCCGCACCGCCGCCGATCCGCGGCCCGAATCCCCCTTTCCGACCGATGGAGCACCCCCGCTTCGGCACCGACGGCTGGCGCGCCGTCATCGCGCGCGACTTCACCTACGACTCCCTCGAAACCGTCGCCCGTGCCACCGCGCTCTGGCTCCGCGAGACCAACGGCGGAAGGCCCGCAACCGGTGACGCGGCGGCTGACGCGCCGTCGATCGTGATCGGACACGACACGCGCTTCGAGGGAGAGGCCTTCACGCGCCACGCCGCCCGCGTCTTCGCGAGCGAGGGCGTCCGCGTGCTCCTCGCCGACACCGTCGCGCCGACGCCCGCGCTCTCGTGGGCCGCCGAGGCCTACGGCGTCAGCGCTGCCATCGTCATCACGGCGAGCCACAACGCGCCCTCGTACAACGGCTTCAAGATCAAGGCCTACTTCGGCGGACCGGCGACGCCCGACATGATTTCGGCAGTCGAAGAGCGGATGGGACGTGGCGATTCCGCGACGCTCCGCAGCGAGCACGACCTCCGCGCCGACGGCCTCATCGAAGGACGCCCGGTCACGGCCGACTACCTCGCCGCCGTCCGCGAGCGCCTCGACCTCGCCTCCATCCGCGCGAGCGGCATCCGCGTCGCCCACGACGCGATGTACGGGGCCGGGCGCACCCTCATCGCCGAACTCCTCGGCGACGACGTCGTCATCGGCATCCGGCAGGACCTCAATCCGGGGATGATGGACCAGGCGCCCGAGCCGATCGAAAAGAACCTCGCGCCGCTCGCCCGCGCGGTCGTCGAGAACGCCTGCGCCATCGGCCTCGCCAACGACGGCGACGCCGACCGCATCGGCCTCTACGACGACACCGGCGCCTTCGTCGACTCGCACCGCCTCTTCTGCCTGCTCGTCAAGTACCTCCACCAGGAGCGCGGCCTCTCCGGCAGCATCGTCAAGACGTTCTCGACGACGTCGATGCTCGACAAGATGGGCGCCGCCTACGGCCTGCCCGTCGAGACGACGAAGATCGGCTTCAAGTACATCGCCGAGAAGATCATCGACGGCGACGTGCTCGTCGGCGGCGAGGAGTCGGGCGGGATGGCGGTGAAGGGCCACATCCCCGAGCGCGACGGCCTGTACATCGGCCTGCTCGCCGCCGAGATGATGGTGAAGCGCGGCAAGCGCCTCGCCGAACTCGTCGCCGAACTCGTGGACGAATTCGGCCCGCACGTCGCCGCCCGCATCGACGTCCACACGACGCACGAGCGCGTTCAGTCGGTGCTTGCGCGCCTCAACGGCGGCGGTCTGACCGAGATCGCCGGGCAGCGCGTCGCGGACGTCCAGACGCTCGACGGCTTCAAGTACATCACCGAGAGCGGCGCGTGGCTCCTCGTGCGCCCGAGCGGCACCGAGCCGGTGCTGCGCGTCTACGCCGAATCCGACAGCGCCGCCACCTCGCAGGCCATGCTCGACGATGCCGCCGCTCAACTCGGTCTCACCGCCGACGCGCACTGATCGGGTGTGGGAGTGGTGGGTTTGTGAGGGTGGATCTGCCGCTCAGCCTGCTCAGGTCCTCCGACCTGACAGGTTGGGAGCCTTGCGCCTCCCCGAAGCAGCACGCGGTCGTGTGCGCTTCCCGCCGGGCACTCGCGCCAGACGGGGCGTACTGAGGCCCGCGGGGCGGACGTTCGTCTCCGCTCTGCGCGCGTCCTCTGCCGTGCCGCCTTTCGGCGTGCCGATCTCCCGTCTGATGAGTCGTTCCCCCTGGCCCCGCGTGGCCCTCCTGCTGGCCGTTCTCGCGGCCGTGGCTGCCGCGCCCGTCGCCGCGCAGCAGGCCTCACAGCCCGCCGCCGCCGACGACTCGCTCGTTTTCGTCGCCCTGCACGCCATCGTGGCGCTGGATTCGGCGGCTGCACCGCCGCTGGATTCGCTGGCGATGGATTCGACGCGTGCCGCGCCGCCGAGCGTGGTGCTGCGGGCGCCGGGCGTTGCGTCGCTGGGGTTCGTGGGACTCGGGGGAGGGATGAGCGCGGGCGATTCGCTGCGGCGGAGCGGGCGCACGGGGCTGTTCGAGCGGCCGACGGACGGCTTCGAGCCGGTGCGCTTCGGCGCCGCCGTCGGCACCCTCGCCGCCCTCGATGCGGGGCTGATGCTGGCGCTCTCCGACCTCTGGTACACCTCGCGCGTGCCGTGGCACTGGTACAGCGACGCGCCCGCCGAGACCGGCATCCCCGACGACGGCTGGCTCGACGACTGGCACACGTACGCGCAGATGGACAAGGCCGGCCACGCCTTCACCACGTGGCACTTCGCGCGCGGCGCGGGCCGCGTCGGGCGGTGGACGGGGATGTCCGACCGCGCCGCCGGATGGTTCGGGGGAATCGCGGCCATCGCCTCGCAGTCGCAGATCGAGTTCTTCGACGGGTACGACGCGACCTACGGCGCCTCGCGCACCGACCTCCTCGCCAACGTCGTCGGCGGCATCATCGGCGGCGTGCGGGTCGCGCATCCGGAGAAGACGGCGTGGTTCGACTCGCGCGTCTCCTACCACCCGTCGCCCTACTACGACGAGACGATATCCGGCATCGGCAACTCGCTCAAGGACTACGACGGCACCTCGTACTGGCTCGTCGCCTTCCCGTCGGACCTCGGCGCGCCGCGGTGGTGGCCGGCGTGGCTCGGCGCCTCGCTCGGCTACGGCGCCGACGGCCTCGCGCACCCGGTGAGCGGCATCGGTGTGAACGGCGCCCCGAACGGCCCCGTCCACCGCCGCGAGTACTACCTCAGCCTCGACGTCGACCTGCTGCGCACCGGGCGCGTGCCGCGCGTGCTGCGCCCGGCGGTGTGGTTTCTCTCCTTCCTCCGCGTCCCGATGCCCGCGCTGCAATTCGGCCCGGCAGGCACGCGGCTGCATCCCCTGTACTATTGATGACGACCCCTCCGCCCTCTCGCGCCCCGATTCCGGGCGCTCCGCCACCCGCGCCCCGCGCCCCGATGCCGCGCCCGAACCGCCGTCCGAGCGCCGTGGCCCTCCTCGTCGGCGGCCTCGTGGTTGCGCTCGTCGTCCTCGCCGCCCTCAGCGTCCGCGCGTGGATGCGCCGGGCGGATGCCGCCGCCGACCGCGCCGCGCGCGGCGAACCCGCCGCCCTCCGCGTCGTCACCGCCGAAGTCGAGGGCCTTCCCGACCTGCCGCCGACGCTCCTTGCCGGGGCACCGGGCGAGGCCGACACGCTCGTCGTGCGCGTCCTCTACGCCGGTGGTTGCCGCGACCACGACATCGACCTCGACCGCGAGGTGCGCGGCGACTCGCTCGTCTACACGCTTCGCCACGACGCCAACGGCGACGACTGCGAGGCCGAGGTCTACGACGAACTCCACCTCCCCATCGGCACCGACGATGCCGACGCCGCCCCCGGCCGCATCGTCGCTCTCACCGACCCGGAGACCGGCGAGCGGTGGCGCATCCGCTGACGGGGAGGAGTTGGTGGGCGCGTGAGTGGATGAGGGGGACGCGGCTGGCGCGACCCATCAGGCTGGCGCCTTCTCGAAGCGGCGGAGCACCTCGGCGGCGTGGTCGGACGTGTTGGGACGCTTGACGACATCGACGACGCCGCCGTCGGGGCCGATCAGGAACGTCGTGCGCGAGAGGCCGACGACCGTGCGCCCGTAGAGCATCTTCTCGCCCCAGACGCCATAGGCGTTGGCGATGGCGCGGTCGGTGTCGGCGACGAGCGGGAAGGCGAGATCGTACGTGCCCGCGAAGCGCGCGTGCGAGTCCGCGTCATCGCCCGAGACGCCGACGACGGCGATGCCCGCCGCCGTCGAGCGCCGCCTCCCCGTCGCGCAGGCTGCACGCCTGCTTGGTGCAGCCGGGCGTGTCGTCCTTCGGGTAGAAGTAGAGCGCCACGCGCCGCCCGCGGTAGCTGGAGAGCGTGAGCGGCTCGCCGGACTGCGTCGCGGCGGTGAAGTCGGGCGCGGTGTCGCCGGGCTGGATCATCGGGTCTGGATGTTGGAGACGGCGCTCAGCGGCGACCGGCGTCGTTGAGGTCCCAGTCGTAGCTCAGGTGGTCGATGCGGTACCCGGCGCGCGAGAGGCGCGCGGCGACGGCGCCGGTGAAGTAGCGGGCGATGTAGCGCTGGACGGACTCGTCGCTGCCGCCGAAGTCGTCTTGAACCAGTTGAGGATCTGCGAGAGCGTGCCGTCTCGCCCGCGCCGACGCGGTTCTTGGTCGTGTCGTGGAGCCACGTCCGCATCTGGTCGTCGAGCTGGGCGTCGAGACGGGCGCCGGAGTAGGCCTCGCGGCGCAGCGGCGGGCACGACATCGCCGCGCAGACGAGCGCCGAGTGGATGCGCGGCTCGCTTGTACTCCTCGCGCAGGATGGCGTGCTCGATCTCGTCGAGCGTCCGCGTCTCACCGGCCACGTCGAGGAAGCGGATCCTGAAGGGCGACTGGTCGGTGCCGGGGACGATGATCGGAAGCCCCGCTCGGCGTGATCCGCAGGATCGAACGCACCGGGTAGTGGTCGACGACGACCTTCATCGCGCCCGCGTTGTAGGCGTTGATCCAGAAGGCGATCTGGTCGCTCTCCGACATCTGGGCGGGCCGCGCCGCGTTGAGGGTGGCGAGGTACGGGTCGAGGGCGCAGTCGCGCTTCAACCCGGCATAGTCGACGAGGCCTTGTGCGTTGACGTAGCGGGCGACGACGGCATTGAAGGCGCTGTGGTCGAAGGCCGCCTGCGCGGTGGCGGTGGGCGCGGTCACGGCGGCAGTGACGGCGAGGATGAGGGCGGCGGCGACGAGGCGGAGCGCGCGCAGCCGGGGGAGGTGGGGCATCGGGGCAGGGGAGGGGCGTGGGGGAACGTCAGTGGTCGTACAACGACGCCGCGGCGGCGCTCGTGCCGTGCGCCGTGTCACCCCGGCGCAACAATCCCCGCCACAAAGTGCTCACTTCCAGACCGGCGCCGTGTCCGATGCGCCACCGCCTCGAGTACGCGAGCGTGCGCTCGATGGCGGCGTCGAGGCGGCTCTCGGCGCTGAAGACCGGCCCTTCGATGTGCCGCGAGAACGGGATCGGCGTGTCGAGGCCGCCGACGCGGGCGGGCGGGGCGTCGAGGTGCGCAAACGCCACCTCGGCGATCTCGGCGGCGATCTCGGCGCCCATCCCCGCCGTGCGCCACGCCTCGTGAAGGGCGACGAGGCGGTTCGTGCGCGAGACGCTCTCGACGACCGCCGCGCGGTCCCACGGCACCAGCGTCCGCAGATCCACGACCTCGATCTCGACATCTCGCCGCGCCCACCGCTCCGCCGCCGCGAGCGCCCAGATGACGCCGACGCCGTACGTCACGATGGTGAGGTCGCGTCCGGCCCGCGCGGTTCGGGCCACGCCGAGCGGTGTGCGGGCGTCGGCATCGGTCGGTACGAGGCCTTTGAGGCTGCGGTAGAGCGCCTTGTGCTCGAAGACGAGGACCGGGTTCGGGTCGTCGATGGCGGCGAGGAGGAGGCCGCGGGCGTCCTCGGGCGTGCTCGGAATGGCGATCTTGAGGCCCGGCGCGTGGGCGAACCACGCCTCCATCGCCTGGCTGTGGAACGGTCCGGCGCCGATGCCGCCTCCGAACGGCGCGCGGATCGTCACCCCGAGCGGCGCGCCCCAGCGGTAGTGCGTCGTGCCGAGGTTGTTGACGATCTGGTTGATGCCGCAGGCGATGAAGTCGGCGTACTGGATCTCGACGACCGGGCGATAGCCTTCGAGCGCGAGCCCCATCGCCGCGCCGAGGATGCCCGATTCGATGATCGGCGTGTTGCGCACGCGGTCGGTGCCGTAGCGGTCGGCGAGGCCCTGCGTGGCCTTGAAGACGCCGCCGTAGCCCGCGATGTCCTGCCCCATGAGCACGACGCGGTCGTCGGCGCCGAGCGCCGTGTCGAGCGCGTCGGTGACGGCGTCGATGAAGCGCATCTCGCGGCGCGGCGCGTCGGCGGGCGTCGGCGGCGGGGTGGGCGAGGGCGCGAAGACGGCGGCGGTTTCGGCCTCGATGGTCGATTCGGGTTCGTCGAGCGCGAGCGTGCGCTCGGCGGCGGCCGTCACGTCGGCGTCGAGGCGGGCGCGGAGCGTGGCGACGTCGGCGTCGGTGACGAGGCCCGCATCGACGAGCCGGGCGACGTAACGGGCGACCGGGTCGCGCGGCGCCCACTCGGCGAGCAGGTCGTCGGGGACGTACTTGGTGCCGGACGCCTCCTCGTGGCCGCGCATCCGAAACGTCTTCATCTCGAGGAGCGTCGGCCCCTCGCCGCGCCGCGCGCGGTCGGCCGCGTCGGTCACGGCAGCGATGACCGCGAGGATGTCGTTGCCATCGACGACCACGCCCGGCATCCCGTAGCCCGCCGCCGCATCGGCGATGTCGTCGACCGGGATGGCGTCGCGCGTCGGCGTCGAGAGGCCGTAGCCGTTGTTCTCGACGACGAAGACGACCGGCAACCGCCACACCGACGCAAGCGAGAGCGCCTCGTGCACGTCGCCCTCGCGCGTCGCTCCCTCGCCGAGCAGCGCGCAGGCGACGAAGGGCAGGGCGGTGGAGTCCTCCCTCTGCGGTTTCGCAGCGAGCGCCTGCAACTGCGCCGCGAGGCCCAATCCACACGCAACGGGCCACATCGCGCCGAGGTGCGAGATCATCCCGACGATGCGCTTCTCGGGCAAGCCGAAGTGGTACGTGCGGTCGCGCCCGGCGGTGTAGCCGCCCGTTTTGCCCATCAGCTGCGCGAAGAGCGGATCGAGCGGCACGCCCCGCGTCGTCCACAGCCCGTGGTTGCGGTGCATCGGAAGGAGCCAGTCGCGGTCCCCGAGCGCCCACGCGACGCCGACGGCGATGGCCTCCTGCCCGTAGCCGGAGAACCACTTCGACACCCGTCCCTGCCGGATGAGCCGCAGCATCCTCTCCTCGATGGCACGCGGCAGCAGGAGCGCTTCGAGGAGGGCAAGCGCCCGGTCGGGCGGCGGAAGCACAGGCAGGGCAGGCGTCACGGGTGCCGGAGCGGCAGGCGCCGACGCAGCGGCAGAACGACGAGGCATCGCAAGAATCGGTTGTTGAAAACAGCGCAAACGCCCCCGTAGAGACGTGCCTCAGGCGCGTCTCCCTCCGTCCATCACCCCCGCACCCGCGCGAGCACGTCCGCCACCGCCTCGCGCGGCACGAGCGCGAAGTCGTGGTGCGCGGCATTGTGCGGCGCGAACGCCTCGACCTCCGCGAGTCCGCCCGGGACATCGGCGCGGGCGTTGAGGATCGCGTAGTTCATCCGCGCGGCGAACTCCAGCAGCAGGGCCTCCGTCTCGCCCGGATCGACCTCGACGATCACGACCGGACGGTCTCGGGCGAGGCGTCCGGCGCCGCCTGCGAGCACGCGCGCCTCGGCGCCCTCGGCGTCGATCTTGACGAGCCCGAGCGGCGGAAGCGCGAGCTCGTCCGCGACCGAATCGAGCGTCGTCAGCCGCACGTCGAGCGGGCGGGCGGCGTGGCGTTCGTCGAGGGCCGAGAGGCTGTTCGAGCCGGAGAGGTGATGGTCGAGGTAATCGAACTTGGGAAGGCGCGCGATCTGGAACGTCGCCGTCCCCGGCGCCTCCGCGAGCGCCGCCTCGACGACCGTCGCCGCGACGTCGTTGCCGTCGAGGTTGCGCCGGAGGAAGTGCAGCGCCGCCGGGTTCGGCTCCGCGCACACGATCCGCGCCCGCGGGTGGAAGCGCCCGACGATGAGCGACACGTAGCCGACGTGCGCGCCGACATCGACGAATGCGCGTCCGGCGAGGTCGATGCGCGTCAGCAGCGGCCACAGGTGCGGCTCGTAGCCCGCCGTGCCACCCCAGAAGAGCCGCTTGGCGACGTGGTCCGTCTCGTTCGACGCCACCGTGATCGCCTCCGCGCCCGGCAGGTCGACCCGCACCGGCGCCGCGACCCCGAACTGCCACGCAGTCGGCACGGGCGCCGCCCGCAAGAGCGTCCGCAGCGCCGTGTTGACGGCCGGGCGTAGAAGAGGCGGCGCAGCAGGGCAGGCATTTGGAGAGGCCGCGGACGCGCGCGGGAGGAAGACGTGAGCCGCGAAACCTACGGCGCCACCGGGAGCGCCCCGTGCCTGCGCGGCGCATCGGCCCTCGTCCGCGCC
This sequence comes from Rhodothermales bacterium, assembly GCA_963726715.1. Classification (GTDB taxonomy): domain Bacteria; phylum Bacteroidota; class Rhodothermia; order Rhodothermales; family BA12; genus CAVSDF01. The sequence continues at coordinate 7,262 of CAVSDF010000013.1, read as the reverse complement.
GACGATTCACCGCCCCACCCTGCGCCCCGCTCCTCTGGCAGATGCAACCGATGGGCGAAGAAACGTCAAACCCGTGGTCCGTGGCTTGAATGCGCCCCCGCGCGTGCCGTAGGTTACCCGTCCGCTACCGCTACGGCGGCGCCATTCCCTGGTAGCTCAGTGGTTAGAGCACTCGACTGTTAATCGAGGTGTCGTAGGTTCAAATCCTACCCGGGGAGCCCGGCAGGAAGCCCGCCCCTTTCATAGGGGCGGGCTTCCGTCGCGAAGGCCCTGCGGCCCATGAAAAGGGCAACTAACGGGGAGAGAGTGCTGGTTCCAAAGCTCACGCCGTCGAAGGTCAGCCGGGAGGGCCGCATGGGGCCGAGCATGGCCTGCCGCCCGATGCCATCGAGGTGCGTCCAGTGAGTGGCGAGGTGGGCGGCGAACGAGGCCGCGAAGGCGAGGGCATCGGCGTCGTCATCGCGGACGCTCGCGCGCTCTGCGAGCGCAGACGGGTCGGCGTCGTAGCGCGTGCGGAGGCGGAGATACGCATCCTGCGGCAACTCGCCGAGGGCGAAGCGCTTGGCCTCAAGGCGCTCGCTCTCGCCGCGCAGCGTGGCGCGCTCGCGCTCCCGGACGGCCTCGCCGCGGCGAGGCTCGTCCTCGACGATGGTGGCGAAGAGCGCGGCAACCTCGCCGTCCGGACTCGATCCGCGCAAGTTCGCGCGCGAACGCCTCGTGGACGAGCGCCGCGCGGAAGCGGACGTGTCCGGCGCTGACCGGTCCGCGGTGGCAGTGGTCGTAGGCGTGGCGGCTCCCGCTGCGCCCGGTCGAGGTGGAGGCGGTGAGCGGCATCTGGCAGGTGGGGCAGAGCAGGTGCCCACGCGTGGCGTGTTCGTCGCGGGGCAGGCCGGAGCGGCGGGCGCGTCCGGCGCAGTCGAAGCGCACGGCCTGCACGCGCTCGAACGTCGCCCGGTCGACGACGGCTTCGTGAAGGCCCTCGGGCTCGTCGCGCCACTCGGCGACCCGTATGCGCCCCGTGTAGGCGACGTTTTGCAGCATCTGGTGGCAGAGGGGAAGTGCCGGCAACTCGACAGGGGTATAGCGCCGGGGAATCGTCTCGATGTGTGCGGGGAATGGGCGCTGACAGTAGGAGTTTACTTCCCTCCCACACAAGATGTCACACATATTCCGTCACAGATTGTCACCCTGCGTCTACTCCTGTTCAGACCGATCTGTGGCTGCATGGCTTCGGGTCGCTGGCGGGTGTCGCAGGCGATGGTCTTGGGATAATCTCCGGGTGCATCAAGGGACGCACGGCTGAGCGGCCATCTCAGAGTTGGCCGAGTCCGACGAAGCGGATGGTCCTCAAAGGCTGATTTTTGCATAGACGTTGCATTGCGGGGAGGCGGGCTGTAGCTTGGGTTCGGCTCTGGAGTTTTGGGCTATATGTGTGTATTATAACAACATCCCTCCCCCCTCCGAGATGGCGTTCCGACCCGTTTTTTGCACGCGGAGGTCTCTGTGGAAGACCTCGTTCCTCCCCTTGATGAATATGAACCTTCGTTGCTCCTCTCGTGCGCAGACGTCCCCCTGGGTGGCCTCTCTGCTCCTGATGCTTTCGCTCGTAATGGGCGTGAACCACGCAGCAGCCCAAACGTCCTCTCCTGAAACGGGGCGGACAGTGCCGAGAACGGAGGCACGTGCGCAGGACGGAGAGACCTCAGTGGAGATGATGGAGCGCATCCGGGCCCAAGCAGGAAACAGCACCCTTGGCGCGTTGCGGCAGGAGACCGGCGGGCTTGCAATGGATGCGTCGGCAGCGGGTCTTCGGATCGGGTATTTCGGGTCGCCCTTCTTTGGACCTGGTGTGCAGGGCGCGCTGATCACCTCGATGGGTCACGTAGCGGTCCCCATCACGACCGTCGACGCAGCGTCTTTGTCCGATCTCGACGTTCTTTACATTGATCACTGGGGGTTGTCAGATTTTGACGCTGCTGTGCTTGCGTTCGCAACCAACCGTGGAATGGTGCTCTGGGTGCAGGACTGGGGGGTCAGTGGAGCCGCTTCAGTATTGCCAGGCGCAGCGGGAGTGACGTTCACGACGTTTTACGGGGACCAGATCGATGTGGCCGACGCCTCAACATTGTTGACGAACGGGCCTGGGGGGACTGTTGTCAACAGCACACTCGATGGGGGGACCTTGTCCATCCACGGATACGCTCTGCGTTCTTCGTTGCCTGTCGGCGCAAAGGCGATCCTGAACTCGTCGGTCGTAGACCAGATCGTTGCGTTCTCGTATCCCTACGGGGCAGGCCACGTCTTCTACTCAACGATTCCCCTCTCTTATTACCTGGGACAGAATCACTCGAACCCCAACTTCAAGTCGGTTTACGCCCCCAACGCGGTTGCGTATGTGACGAGCCTCCGAGCCTCGGCGCCGGTCGCCGCTACGCTGCCCGTGCTGGCCGCCTCGATCACCACGGGCAGCGCTACGTTGCGCATGACCCTCAATGCCAACGGCACCGCCACGGCCCGTTACTTCGTCTACGGCACCACGCCGGGCCTTTACACGGACTCGACCGCCGCCATCACCGATCCCGCCACCACCAACTCGGGCCGCACGGTCGCCGTCGCAGGTCTGTTGCCGGGCACAGCCTATTACGTGCGCGCGGTCGGCACCAACGCCAACGGGCGCTCCGTCGGCGACGAGGTGAGCTTCACCACGCTCGCGCTGCCCACGGTAGCCCTGACGGCGCCGACAAATCTCTCGACGAGCACCGTCACCTTCAACGGCACGGCCAACCCGTCTGGCTCGGCCACGAGCGCCTACTTCCTCTGGGGCACGGCGCCGGGCCTCTACACCGACTCGACCGCTGCCGCCAGCATCGGCAGCGGCAGCGCGGACGTGGCAATCACGAAGGCACTCGCCAGCCTCACGCCCGGCACGACGCTCTACTACCGCCTCGTGGCGACCAAGCCCGGCGCCCGGATCGTCACGACCGAAGCGAGCGTGCGCGTCTACCTCCTCGCCTCCGTGACGACGGCGGCGGCGACGGCGCTCACGACGACCGGGGCGACGCTGGGCGGCAGCGTCAACCCGAATGGCTTCGCCACGAGCGCGTACGTCCGCTGGGGCACCGCGCCGGGCGTCTACACCGACTCCACGGCGGCATCGAGCGTCGGCAGCGGCAGCGCCGACGTGGCGCTGACGCAGGCCGTCACCGGCCTCGCCTCAGGCACGATGTACCACTACCAGACCGTCGCCACCGGCGTGGCCGGGCGTTCGTCGGGCAGCGTGCAGGCCTTCGCCACGCGCATCAACCTCCCGGCGCTTGCGGCGATGCCGCCCACGGTCTCGATCGAGCCGACGCTCGACTGGAACGACCAGGCCGGCGTGACCAGCTACGTCATCGAGGTGGCCACCGACACCGACTTCGCCACCAAGCGGACGGTGAGCACGGGCACGACGAGCCAGCTGCCCGTCCGCTTCGACGCCCTCCCGCTGCTCAACGCCACCCCGTACTTCTGGCGCGTCGTCGCCACGGGGATCGGCGGCGACGTCGCCACATCCGCGATGGGCACGTTCACGACGACGCCGGCAGTGCTCGCCAACCTGCGCTATCCGTCGCCTGGTGCGACCGGCCTCTACCCGCTCGGCATCGCCCTCACCTGGGACGTCACCGTCGCCGGCACCTACACGTACCGCGTCAATGTCGACGAAGGCTCCGCTGCCACGCCCGCCGACTGGGCCGCCCTGTCGGTCGATCAGGCCACCAGCGCCAGCCCGCTGCGCGTCGACCTCTCCGGCGGCACGGCTTACCAGTGGCGCGTGGCCACGCACAGCGCTGCCCTCGCCGCGAGCAACCCGCTCGCCGGCACGACCGTCTCCTTCACCCCCGCGAGCGCCTTCACGACGAGCGGCACGCCGGGAGGCGGTGCGGCCGCACAGGTCGTCGTGCCGACCTTCCCCACCTCGACCTCGACGCCGCTCTACACCCTCACGCCTGCGCTTCAGTGGTACGTGCAGGGCGGCGCGCTTGCGGGCACGACCTACCAGGTCCAGCACCGCACGGCCGCGGGCGCCTACCCCGCCTCTCCGCAGGGCACCGGCCTCACAGGTCTGAGCTTCACCACGGCGGCGCTCACGCCGGGCACGGGCTACGCCTGGCAGGCGCGGGCCTGCGTGGCCGCGACCTGCGGCGCCTGGTCGACCGAGCACACCTTCTCGGTCCACAGCACCGTCGCGGCACCGAACGCCGCCCCGGCGACGCCGCGCGGCGCTCGCCCCGGCGAGCGGGGTGACGGTCTACGGATCGACGGTCGCGCTCTCGTGGGCCGCCTCGGCGAGCAACCTCACGTACCGCGCGTGGACGCGCGTGTGCGCCACGCCGGACTGCGCGGCGGAGCGGGCCACGACCAGCGGCTACACCGAGACGAACACCGGAACCGACCGCCAGCCTCGCTCCCCATCACGAGCGGACAGTCGGTGGCGTGGTACGTGACGGCCTGCACGGCCACCAGATGCCTGCTCGGCCCCGTCGTCGGTGGCGTACTTCACGGTCGGCGCCACCGCGGCCACGGCCGACGCGCGCGGTGCCGTCGTCGCCGGTCTCCCTGGCGCTCGTCTACACGCTCACGCCGCAGCTGCACTGGTACCTCTCGGGCGGCACCGCGGGCGTCGGCGGCTACGAGGTGCGCTACGGCGCGTCGAGCGATCCGGCCACGTTCATCGGCAGCGGCGCGACCACGGCGCGGCGCGACGGGCTTCACGGTGCCCGCGGGCGCTCGCCTGGGGCCAGACGTACTACTGGCACGTCCGCATGTCCGGCACGGCCACGTGGTCGACGGCATCTTTCAAGACGGTGTCGGCCTCGGGCTCGGCGTCGGCGCCCGTGCTCGACTGGCCCTCGAAGGGCGAGACGGCGCAGGTGGCGACGACGCTCGGCTGGCACCTCTCGGGCAGCAGCACCGGTGTGACGGGCTACGACGTCGAACTGACGCGGCTCGGCTCGGCGGCGGTCACGACCACGACGACGGCGGTGACGGCGCCTGCGCTGTCGCTCGCGCTGAGCGGCCTGTGGCCGGCGCGTGTACACGTGGCGCGTCCGCTCGCTGAGCAGTGCCACCGCCTCCGACTGGTCGAGCTCTCGGCACGTTCGTGGTCGACTGCGGGCGCAGCGCCCGTCATGCCGGTTGCCGAGAGCCCGCGGCTGGCGTGATGCTCACCGGCCCGGCGCCGCCGACGCTCTCGTGGTCGCTGCCGGTCGAGAGCGCGAGCGCGCTCGGCTACGAGGTCGAGCTGTCGCGCACGGCGGACATGGCCTCGTCGGAGATGCTGAGCGGCCTCGCGGCGCCGTCGGTGCGCTGCGCTCGCTCGGCGCGGGCACGTGGTACTGGCGTGTGCGCTCGCGCACGGCGACGGGCGAGGTGTCGGCCTTCTCGGATGTGGAGACCTTCGGCACGAAGCAGGCGACGGCGACCTCTGCCGAGGGGCCGCCGCTCCGGCGGCTTTTGCGCTCGACGCGGTCTACCCCAACCCGGTCTCGAGGACGGCGACGATCCGCTTTACCCTGCCCGACGCCTCGTCGGTGCGCGTGGTGGTCTACGACGCGCTCGGCCGCGAACGGGCCGTGCTTGTCGATGAGACGCGTGATGCGGGCGTGCACACGGTGTCCGTGGACGCGTCGGCGCTTCCGTCGGGGGTCTACGTGCTCCGGGTGCAGGCAGGGACGCACCTGCAGTCGCGCACCTTCGTGGTGCAGCGCTGATCGCCGCTCCCTTTCGTTCGGCCCGTCTGGATGTGCTTCAGGCGGGCCGCGTACGTAGGGCGGCACCGTGCGTCGGGCAGCCCACCCGCACACGTCGCCGTTACGGCCCGGATTCAACCGGTCGTCGCAACGGTGGGTGGGGGCAAGCTCAACCGTTGCCGTGTTGACGGGGCAGTCGTGGCCTGCCTCGACATCCCCCCACAGGCCGCGCTGCGCCCCACGCCCCGGCCCGCCCGCACGGCTCCATAATCGCCCCCAGAGACGCGCTCGGCTGGGGGCGGAACCGTCGGGTGTGGCCGTGCGAAGCGTTGTCGGCCCACGATGGACGAGCTTCGGGTGTCGGTACGGGACCGGAAGCGCCCGCGTGCTCCCGCGCACCGGTGGCGGCTCGCGCTTAAGGCTTCAGCAGACCCTGCCGAACATGGGGTATGTATCATCACGCGACCGGAGTGACCGTGAGCGCTCGGCTTTCCCCAACCTCACAGCCTCTCCGGGCTCGCCTCGATGAAAAAGCCTCCACCCGTCTGGACAGGAGCCCGCGCCATCGACGACCCGGAGCGCCTCGAGGTCGTGAGGCGCTACCAGGTTCTGGATACGCCGCCAGAGGAGCGCTTCGACCGCTTCACGCGACTGGTCGCCCGTACCCTCGGGGGTGCCGATGGCCGTCATCACGGTTGCCGACGCCGACCGGCTCTGGTACAAGTCTGCCCACGGCATTGAGGGCACCGAGACGCTGTTCGCGGACAGTCCTCCGGGGGCCGCCTTCTGCGCGGAAGCTATCTCGCACGATCAGACGCTCGTGGTCGAGGACGCAGCCCGGGATGCCCGGTTCGCCCACCATCCGTTCGTCGCTCAGGGCGGCATCCGCTTTTATGCGGCGTGCCGCTCCGCTCGCCGCTCGGCCACACCATCGGTACGCTCGGCGCACTCGACGTCGTCCCTCGCAGCCTCACGGCGGGAGAACTCGCCACGCTCGAAGAGCTTGCTGCCGCCGTCGTCGACGAACTCGAGCCGACCCGGGAACGGGCCGAACTGAAACAGGCTCAGATTCAGACGCAACAGGTGCTCGACGCGACGAGGGCGGGCTTTTTCGCGGTAGACCGCCAGGGGCGTATCACGCACATGAACGAGGCGGCAGAGGCGATGCTGCACCGTCGGCGTGAAGAGGTTCTGGGAGTGCACCTCGTGGAGGTCTTCCCGGAATCCGAGTCCACTTCGTTCTACGACGTTTACCAGAGGGCCCTGCGGGATCAGGTCGCCGTCCAGTTCGAGGATTACTATCCGCCCTTCGAGCGATGGTTCGAGCGCGGCTCCATCCGTTCGAAGGAGGGCTGAGCGCCTATGTCGAAGACGTGACAGAGCGGCACCGCATCGAAGAGGAGCGCGCGCAGCATGCCGCAGAGCTTGCCGAGCGGGAGCGCTCGTTCGCCACGCTGGCCGCGAACTTGCCCGACATCATCGTCCGTTACGACCGCGATCTCCGCATTCTCTACGCGAACCCGGCGTACGAGC
>CAVSDF010000012.1:0-37401 GCA_963726715.1 Rhodothermales bacterium | reverse complement strand
TCTCGATCGAGCCGACGCTCGACTGGAACGACCAGCCGGCATGCCAGCCTACACCGTCGATGTGGCCACCGACACCGACTTCGCCACCCGGCGCACCGTGAGCACGGGCACGACGAGCCAGCTGCCTGTCCGCTTCGACGCGCTCCCGCTGCCAACGCCACCACCGTACTACTGGCGCGTCGTCGCCACCGGGACTCCGCGGCGACGTTGCCACATCCGCGACGCGGCACCTTCACGACGACGCCGGCAGTGTGCCAACCTGCGCTACCCGTCCGCCGGCGCGACCGGCCTCTACCCGCTCGGCATCGCCCTCACCTGGGACGTCACCGTCGCCGGCACCTACACTACCGCGTCAATGTCGACGAAGGCTCCGCTGCCACGCCCGCCGACTGGGCCGCCCTGTCGGTCGATCAGGCCACCAGCGCCAGCCCGCTGCGCGTCGACCTCTCCGGCGGCACGGCTTACCAGTGGCGCGTGGCCACGCACAGCGCTGCCCTCGCCGCGAGCAACCCGCTCGCCGGCACGACCGTCTCCTTCACCCCCGCGAGCGCCTTCACGACGAGCGGCACGCCGGGAGGCGGCGCGGCCGCACAGGTCGTCGTGCCGACCTTCCCCACCTCGACCTCGACGCCGCTCTACACGCTCACGCCTGCGCTTCAGTGGTACGTGCAGGGCGGCGCGCTTGCGGGCACGACCTACCAGGTCCAGTACCGCACGGCCGCGGGCGCCTACCCCGCTTCTCCGCAGGGCACCGGCCTCACAGGTCTGAGCTTCACCACGGCGGCGCTCACGCCGGGCACGGGCTACGCCTGGCAGGCGCGGGCCTGCGTGGCCGCGACGTGCGGCGCCTGGTCGACCGAGCACACCTTCTCGGTCCACAGCACCGTCGTGGCGCCGAACGCCGCCCCGGCGGCGCCGGCGGCGCTCGCCCCGGCAAGCGGGGTGACGGTCTACGGATCGACGGTCAAGCTCACGTGGGCCGCGTCGGCGAGCAACCTCACGTACCGCGCGTGGACGCGCGTGTGCGCCACGCCGGACTGCGCGGCGGAACGGGCCACGACCAGCGGCTACACCGAGACGAACACCGGAACCGACCGCAAGCTCTCGCTCCCCATCACGAGCGGGCAGTCGGTGGCGTGGTACGTGACGGCCTGCACGGCCACCAATGTGTGCTCGGTCCCGTCGTCGGTGGCGTACTTCACGGTCGGCGCCACCGCGGCCACGGCCACGCGCGCGGTGCCGTCGTCGCCGGTCTCCAGCGCCCTCGTCTACACGCTCACGCCGGAGCTGCGCTGGTACCTCTCGGGCGGCACCGCGGGCGTCGGCGGCTACGAGGTGCGCTACGGCGCCACGAGCGATCCGGCCACGTTCATCGGCAGCGGCGCCACCTCGGGCGCGAGCGCAACCGGCTTACGGTGCCCTCGGGCCTGGCGTGGGGCCAGACGTACTACTGGCACGTCCGCGTGTCCGGCACGTCCACGTGGTCCACGGCATCGTTCAAGACGGTGTCGGCCTCGGGCTCGGCGTCGGCGCCCGTGCTCGACTGGCCCTCGCGCGGCGAGACGGCGCAGGTCAACAACCAGCTCGGGTGGCACCTCTCGGGCAGCAGCACCGGCGTGACGGGCTACGACGTCGAACTGACGCGCCGGGCTCGGCGGCGGCACGACCACCACGACGGCGGTGACGGCGCCTGCGCAGTCGCTCGCGCTGAGCGGCCTCGTGGCCGGCGCGGCTACACGTGGCGCGTCCGCTCGCTCAGCAGCGGCACCGCCTCCGACTGGTCGAGCGTCGGCTCGTTCGTCGTCGACGCCGGGACAGGCACGGTTATGCCGGTGGCGGTCAGCCCCTCGGAGGGCGTGCTGATCGTCGGCACGGCCCCGCCGATGCTCTCGTGGGCGCTGCCGGTCGAGAGCGCGAGCGCGCTTCGCTACGAGGTGGAGCTGTCGCGCTCGGCGGACATGGCGTCGGCGGAGATGCTGAGCGGGCTCGCGGTGCCGTCGGTCGCGCTGCGCTCGCTCGGCGCCGGCACGTGGTACTGGCGGGTGCGCTCGCGCACCGCGTCGGGCGAGGTGTCGGACTTCTCGGAGGTCGTGACCTTCGGCACGAATCAGGCGACGACCACGTCTGCCGATGCTGCCGCCTCGCCGACGGTCTTTGCGGTTGACGCGGTCTACCCAACCCTGTATCAAGGGTTGGCACGATCCGCTTTACCACGACCGACGCCTCGTCGGTGCGCGTGGTGCTCTACGATGCGCTCGGTCGCGAACAGGCCGTGCTGGTCGATGAGATGCGTGCTGCCGGGGTGCACACGGTGTCCGTGGAGGCGTCCGCGCTTCCGGCGGGGGTCTACGTGCTGCGTGTGCAGGCGGGAGCGCACCTGCAGTCGCGCGCCTTCGTCGTTCAGCGCTGATCGATCGCAGGTCATTTTTCGCGGCCCGTCTGGATGTGCTCCAGACGGGCCGCGTGCGTTGACGGCGGCACCGTGGTGTCGTAGGCACCCTGCACACGTCCCCGTTACGGCCCGGATTCAACCGGTCGCCGCAACGGTGGGTGGGGGCAAGCTCAACCGTTGCCGTGTTGACGGGGCAGTCGTGGCCTGCCTCGACGTCCCCCCACAGGCCGCGCTGCCCCCCGACGCCCCGGCCCGCCCGCACGGCTCTGTAATCGCCCCTAGAGACGCGCTCGGCTGGGGGCGGAACCGTCGGGTGTGGCCGTGCGAAGCGTTGTCGGCCCACGATGGACGAGCTTCGGGTGTCGGTACGGGACCGGAAGCGCCCGCGTGCTCCCGCGCACCGGTGGCGGCTCGCGCTTAAGGCTTCAGCAGACCCTGCCGAACATGGGGTATGTATCATCACGCGACCGGAGTGACCGTGAGCGCTCGGCTTTCCCCAACCTCACAGCCTCTCCGGGCTCGCCTCGATGAAAAAGCCTCCACCCGTCTGGACAGGACCCCGCGCCATCGACGACCCGGAGCGCCTCGAGGTCGTGAGGCGCTACCATGTTCTGGACACGCCGCCAGAGGAGCGCTTCGACCGCTTCACGCGACTGGTCGCCCGTACCCTCGGGGTGCCGATGGCCGTCATCACGGTTGCCGACGCCGACCGGCTCTGGTACAAGTCTGCCCACGGCATTGAGGGCACCGAGACGCTGTTCGCGGACAGTCCTCCCGGGGCCGCCTTCTGCGCGGAAGCCATCTCGCACGATCAGACGCTCGTGGTCGAGGACGCAGCCCGGGATGCCCGGTTCGCCCACCATCCGTTCGTCGCTCAGGGCGGCATCCGCTTTTATGCCGGCGTGCCGTTGCGCTCGCCACTCGGCCACACCATCGGTACGCTCGGCGCGCTCGACGTCGTCCCTCGCAGCCTCACGGCGGGAGAACTCGCCACGCTCGAAGAGCTTGCCGCCGCCGTCGTCGACGAACTCGAGCTGACCCGGGAACGGGCCGAACTGAAACAGGCTCAGATTCAGACGCAACAGGTGCTCGACGCGACGAGGACGGGCTTTTTCGCGGTAGACCGCCAGGGGCGCCTCACGCACATGAACGAGGCGGCAGAGGCGATGCTGCACCGTCGGCGTGAAGAGGTTCTGGGGGTGCACCTCGTGGAGGTCTTCCCGGAATCCGAGTCCACTTCGTTCTACGACGTTTACCAGAGGGCCCTGCGGGATCAGGTCGCCGTCCAGTTCGAGGATTACTATCCGCCCTTCGAGCGATGGTTCGAGACGCGGCTCCATCCGTTCGAAGGAGGGCTGAGCGCCTATGTCGAAGACGTGACAGAGCGGCACCGCATCGAAGAGGAGCGCGCGCAGCATGCCGCAGAGCTTGCCGAGCGGGAGCGCTCGTTCGCCACGCTGGCCGCGAACTTGCCCGACATCATCGTCCGTTACGACCGCGATCTCCGCATTCTCTACGCGAACCCGGCGTACGAGCGGACCACAGGAATCCCTGCCGAGCACGTCATTGGTACGCAGGCAGGAAGTGAAGGCACGGGAGGCGCGTTGATCCCGGGATGGGCAGACAACATCCGTCTGGTCTTCGAGACCGGAGAGCCCATCCGTGTGCCGCTCACCTACCGCCTGACGGGCGGCGAGCTTGGGCACTTCGAAGCCCTTCTCGTGCCAGAGCTCGGGAGCGAAGGCAGCATCGCCTCTGTACTCGCGACCACCCGCGATGTGACGGAGCTGTTGGAGGCACAGGAGCGTCTCGAAAAGTCTGAGCGTCGGCACCGCGCGCTCGTGACGGCAAGCGCCAGCGTTGTGTGGCGCACGACGAGCGACGGCCTCACCCCCATCGAGGTGAGCGCAGGCGAGGAGAGTGAAGCGTATGAGATAGAGACGCAGCGCGGGCTCGAGTACATCCATCCCGACGACCAGGCCGCGACCGTCCAGAAATGGACTATCGCGAGACGCACGCAGCGCCCGTACGAGCACGAGCATCGGAGCAGGATGCCCGGCGGCGAGTATCGCTGGTTCGCCACGCGGGCCGTGCCGGTGATGAACGCTGAGGGTGAGGTGGAAGAGTGGATCGGCACGAGCACCGACATCACCGAGCGCAAACTGGCCGAGCAGCAGGTGCGCGAGAGCGAAGCGCGTTTCAGAAGCCTCGTGCAGAACTCCTACGAGTCGATCGCGCAGGTCCGGGCCGACGGTACCATCCTGTACATCAGTCCCTCGATCAAGCGGATCTCCGGGTGGCGCATGGAGGAGCGCATCGGCCACTCGAACGTGGAGTTGATCCACCCCGAGGATCAGGGACGCATGAAGCAAGCAATGGCAGCGGTCCTTGCAGGCGAGGAGGAAGCAGCCGTCGAGTTCCGGTACCTCAGCGCGCAGAAGGAATGGCGGCGCATGGAGGCGCACCTGACGAAGATGGAGGGTGGGCCGGACGACGATTCCGTCGTGATCAACTCGCGCGACGTCACGGAACGCTGGGCCTCGGAGGAGGCCCTCCGCGAGAGCGAACAGCGCACCCGGCTCATCATGAACACGGCCCTCGATGCCGTGATCGTGATCGACACCGAGGAGACGATCCTCGAATGGAACGCACAGGCGGAAGCCATTTTCGGCTGGACGCGTGAGGAGTCGGTCGGCAGGGCGATGTCGGAACTGATCGTGCCCCCTCACTACCGCAGCGCTCATATGCGCGGGATCGCGCATTTCCTCGCGACAGGCGAGGGGCCGCTGTTGAACCGGCGTGTCGAAACCACGGCCCTGCACCGCACGGGCCGCACGTTCCCCGTCGAACTCGCGGTCACGCCGATGGAGGTCGACGGGGCGTGGGTGTTCAGCGCGTTTCTGCGCGACATCACCGAGCGCAAGCAGACCGAAGACGCGCTCCGGGAGACGGGGAACCGCTACCGGACCCTCTCGACCCTGGTGCAGACGTTCGCCTACGCCTACGACGTGCCGGATGACGGGAGCCGGCCCAGGATTGCATGGATCACGGGCTCGGTCCTGGAGGTGCTGGGACGTCCTGTATCCGACTTTCAGGGATCGGCATGGGGCTCCATCGTCAGCGAGGAGGACCGGGCGCTGTCGGACGAGCGGCTCCAGGCAGCGCTCGCCGGGGAGGGCCGGGTGGACGACCTGCGGGTGCTGGACGAGAAGGGCACGCCACGGTGGGTCCGCATGGTGGTGCAGCCCGAGGTGGACGCGGCGACGGGCCGCGTGGTGCGCATCTACGGGGCGGGGCAGGACATCACGGCGCAGAAGGCCGCCGAAGTGGAAATGGTGGCGGCGAAGGACCGGGCCGAGGAGATGTCGCGCCTCAAGGACGCGTTCCTCGCCAACATGAGCCACGAGATCCGCACGCCGCTCACCGCCATCCTCGGTTTCGCGGAACTGCTGCGCGAGGTCGTCGACGACGAAGGCCGCGAGTTCGTCGAGATCATCGAGGCGGGCGGGCGACGCCTGAAGGAGACGCTCACCTCGGTGCTCGAACTCTCGCAGCTCGAAGCCGGCCAGGTGACGCTCGCGCCGGTGCGGCTCGACGTCGCGAGGGTGGCGTGGGAGACGGCGAACCTGCTCGGTCGCGAAGCAGAGCGAAAGGGCATCGAGATCTCGACGTCCAGTGTGCCCGCCACGCTGTTCGCGGAGGTGGACCGGGGGTCGCTCGGGCGCATCCTGTTCAACCTCATCGGCAACGCGGTCAAGTTCACGGGCAAGGGAGGGCGCGTGGCCGTCGCGACGACGGGCGAGGGGGAGCAGGTGTGCCTCACCGTCGCCGACGACGGGCCGGGGATGTCGCCGGAGTTTCTGCCCCGGCTGTTCGACGCGTTCCGGCAGGAGTCGCAGGGCCACAGCCGCTCGCACGAGGGCAGCGGGCTGGGCCTGACGATCACGAAGCGGCTGGTGGAACTGATGGGCGGCACGATCGCGGTGGAGAGCGCGCTGGGGAAGGGGACGACGTTCACCGTGCGGCTGCCGCAGGGCGTGGGGGCGGGTTCTGCGCCGGCGGCGGCGGGCGTGGCGCCCTCGGTCGGGGACGACCGGCGGGTGCTGCTGGTGGAAGACGACGAAGGGACGCGCCGGTACGTCCGTCTTGCGCTGCGGGGCGTCGAGGTCGTGGAGGCGGCGTCGGCGAAGGCGGCGCTGGCGGAGGCGATGTCGGCGGTGGTGCCCTTCGATGTGGTGCTGCTCGACATCAACCTGGGCTCCGGCGAGAGCGGCGAGGCGGTGCTGCCGGCGCTGCGGGCGGTGGCGTCGTGCCGGGGGGCGCGCTTTGTGGCGATGACGGCGTATGCGCTGCCCGGGGATGAGGCGCGGTTCCGCGCGGCGGGCTTCGACGCGTACCTGGCCAAGCCGTTTCGGCGCGCCGACCTGGCGGTGGCGGCGGGGTGAAGCCCCTGCGCCCCCCTCCGCTCGAACCCGCGGCTCGGAGGCATCGAGGCCCGGCACTCGTGTTGTGCTCCCGCAACTGCGGCACGGCAGACCGGCTTCGAGGGCAGGGGAGGATCGGCGGCGCGCCGGGGAAGACGTTGTCGCCCCTCCACGCAGACGGGACCCTTGGCTCCTCGATGGAACGCGCGGTATGGACGAAGGCCGGGGACGGTGCCGGGGACTGTGTCGAGAACGGTCCGAGCAGTGCGAGGGCGCCGTGGGGCGTCAGGGCCTCGGGGTGGGGAGGGTGACCTCGAAGCGGCTGCCTGCGCCGGGCGTGCTCGTGGCCCTGACGGTGCCGTGGTGGCGCTCGACGATGCGGCGGACGATGGCCAGGCCCATGCCGGTGCCCTCGTAGGCGCCGTGGGCGTGGAGGCGCTGGAAGGGCGAAAAGATGCGGTCGGCGTATTTCGGCTCGAACCCGATGCCGTTGTCCTCGACCACGAGGGTCAGTCCCGCGTCCGGGGTTCGGTGGGCGGTTACCCGGACCACCGGGGGAACGCCCGGCCGGTGAAACTTGAGGGCGTTGCCGACGAGGTTGAGCAGCAGCTGCTGGAACTGCACCGGATCGCCCTCGACCACCGGGAGCTCCGCCGCAACCTCGACGCGCCCGCCCGTCTCCTCCAGGCGAATCTGGAGGTCGGAGCAGACCGCCTCCAGCGCAGCGCCGAGGTCGACGGCCTGCGTGGACCGGGCGTGGGTCGAGACGCGGGAGAAGGCGAGCAGGTCGCGGATGAGCGTGCTCATGCGCTCGGCCGCCGCCTCGATGCGGTCGACGAAGTGGAGGCCCTCCTCGGTGAGGCGGTCCGCGTGCGACGTCGACAGCAGGCCCGCGAAGGCGCGGATCTTGCGCAGGGGCTCCTGTAGGTCGTGCGAGGCGACGAAGGCGAAGTCCTGAAGCTCCCGGTTGCGCACTTCGAGCTCACGCGTCCGCTCGGCCACGCGGGTTTCGAGCACCTCGTTCGACCGCTGCGTCGCCCGGAGCAGGCGTGCGTTCTCGAGGGCGATGGCCGCCCGCGAGGCCAGTTCCCCGGCGAAGGCGAGGTCGGCCGCCTCGTAGCGGCGTCCCTCGCCAGAGTAGATGAGGGTGATGGCGCCGATGGGGCCGAGCGTGGACTGGATCGGGACGATCAGCACCGAGCGGAGGTCGAGCCGTCCCATCCACTCCCGCTGCTCGGGATCGTGGATGACGGCATCGAGCATGGCGGTGGTGACCTCGGGCACGAGGACGGGCTCTCCCGTCCGCATCGCGTGCCCGCTGCCCCCGGGCGCGTTGAGGTCCACCGGGTAGCGGCGCTCGTACGCCCTCGCCATCTCCACCCGCTCCGGATCGGCATGGGCCACGGCCACCCGCTCTGGGACGCCGTCGTCGCCGACGAGCAGTACGGTGCACCAGTCGGCCAGCTCCGGGACGGCCAGTTCCGCCACGTGCTGCAGGGTCACGTCGTGGTTGAGCGAGGACGCCAGCACTTGCGTGGCGTGGTCGAGAAACACCCGCCGCTGCGATTCCAGGCGCTGTGCGTGGATGTCTGTGCACGAGCCGATGAAGCCGGTGAAGCGCGTGGATTCTTCCATGCGCGGGGTCCCACGGGTCAGGACCCAGCGGTAGAACCCGTCACGGTCGCGGAGTCGGTACTCGGCCGAGAACGCCGCGTGCGCCGCGGCGGCAGCCGTGTAGGCCTCGCTGACGGCGGCGACATCGTCGGGGTGGACGTTCTCGATCCACCCCCTGCCGAGCTCTTGCTGCAGCGTTCGTCCAGTGAACGAGAGCCACTGCTCGTTGACGTACGTGCAGGCCCCACCGGCGTCGGTGAGCCAGATCATCACCGGGGCGGAGGCGGCCATCATCGCGAAGCGGGCCTCGCTCTCCGAGAGGGCCTGCTGGGCGTTCCGCTGCTCCGTGATGTCGGCCACGAAGATGGTGAGCAGGTTCTCGGAGGGGTAGCAACGCTGCTCGATCCACCGGTCGAGCGTTACCGCATGGCCTTTTAGCGAGCCTGGCGTCCCCGACTGGTTCGCCTGCTCGAGCATCCGGATGAACGGGGAACTCGAGTGGTTGGCCCCGTAGAGGTCTCGCACGTTTCGCCCCAGGAGCTGCTCACGCGTGCGCCCGAGCAGTGCCTCCATCGCCCGGTTGATGAAGAGGAACGTGAACTGGCGGTCGAGGACCGAGACGGCTTCGGAGAGGCTTTCGAGGGCCTCGATGCCGTCGAGGGTCTGCGCGCCGCTCCTGCTGACGTCTTTGTGCATGCGGCGGGAACGGGAGGAAGGGGGTGTAGGGAGGCGCGTCGGGCACTCCCTGCGGGAAGGATACGGGACGGACGCACTCAGAAGGTGGCTCTTGAAGTACCGGATCTGGGGAATGAGGTGCCCGGCCGCCGCCATACGGTGACGGTGGATGTGTAAACGCTGGCGCCCGGGGTGTACGTCGTGCGCGGCGAGGGCGGCGGTGCCTCGTCTGCATGTGTCGTGACCGTCGTGCGATGACTTCAGGCAGGTAACTCGGCGGCCTTGATCGGCGCGCGGTTCATCGCTCACCGTGCACGGGGCCCATCAACTGCCGTCCCGCATGCAGCGTTGGCAGGTGCGCAAACACGTCACTTGGTATCCCGAACACGCTCGGAAGGACAGCGATGGTTCCAGAATGGTTCTTTCGGGGAGCAGAAACCGCCACCTGAGCACCCAGCGTATAGGATGGTTTATTGGCTTTGTGCGGGCAGGCTTGCTGAGCGCTCGCCCTTTCGGCCAACACAGTGTAGGCTTGCCCGATCTTTGGAGTTGACCCGGTTTGGTGGCTCTTCTGCACTTTGTGTGGAGGTCCCTGTTGAGTCGGACGAGGGAAATCGACGGTTCGAGCCTGTGGAAGGGGATTCAGAAGAAGCAGGCGTCGGGGCCGTCCTGTCCCAAGAGCAGCAGGCGTTGACGGCGTCGTTGGACGCCTCCGTCTCGATCCAGCCGTCGTCGACGCAGCGCTGGTGAGGGTGCAAAGGGGGTTGGCCTGCTGGAGCCTCCCTGACTCGATCACACACCGTGCGGAAGAACTGCCGCAGCGGGTTCACTCCAAGCGTGGCGGTCGGCGGAGACGCATCGGCGCGACTCCCGTCGCGGGACTCCACACCACCTCGTCACTCCACGGAGGTCCTGCACGGAGGCCCTGCGAGGCCGTGCCGGGTGCAGAAACGGCCCGACCGACGATGCGCGGCGCAAGCTCAGGCGTCTCTGCTCCCTCCGTATGAACCGGTCATGGCACTCAAGGGCATCTCTGCTGCTGCCCGCACCGTCCTCGTGCCCTCCGCCACCGCCGTTCACGCGCGGTGCGTCCGGGCGCGCGTTGGGTGGATCGACCCCACCATTCAGGTGTGGGGGGCAGGCCGGACGGGTGATGGCGGTAGGGCGGACAGAGGAGAGGCCCCGACGGGCGTCTCTACAGGGGCGGCGGTATCTTGGGCGACATTTCCACTCCGCCCGTGACCGCCTCCACCGACCGCCCCGACGACGCCACCGCCACCGTCTCCCTCACGCCGTCCGAACGCCTCGACGCCGCCCGCGCCGAGGCTCGCCTCGGCGGCGGCGAGGCCCGCATCGCGCAGCAGCACAAGCGCGGCAAGCTCACCGCGCGCGAGCGCATCGACCTGCTCCTCGACGCCGGCTCGTTCCAGGAGATGGGCGCCTTCGTGCGCCACCACGTCCACGACTTCGGCCTCCACAAGGAGCGCCCCTACGGCGACGGCGTCGTGACGGGCTGGGGCACCGTCGACGGGCGCACCGTCTACGTGTTCGCGCAGGACTTCACCGTCTTCGGCGGATCGCTCGGCGACGCCCACGCGCGCAAGATCGTGCGGCTCATGGAGATGGCGCTAGAGAACGGTCGCCCCGTCATCGGCCTCAACGACAGCGGCGGCGCGCGCATCCAGGAGGGCGTGGTGAGCCTGGGCGGCTACGCCGACATCTTCCTCCTCAACACGCTCGCGTCGGGCGTCATCCCGCAGATCTCGGCGATCCTCGGGCCGTGCGCGGGCGGGGCGGTCTACAGCCCGGCCATCACCGACTTCACGTTCATGACCAAGGGCACGAGCTACATGTTCGTGACCGGCCCGAACGTCGTCAAGACGGTGACGAACGAGGAGGTGACGCAGGAAGAACTCGGCGGCGCCGACACGCACGCGGGCCGCTCGGGCGTCGCGCACCTCGCCTGCGAGAACGAGGGCGACGCGCTCCTCAAGATCCGCCAGCTGCTCTCGTACCTGCCCTCGAACTGCGAAGACGCGCCCCCGTCGTCGACACCGGCGACGACCCCGCGCGCATGGACGTGGCGCTCGACACGCTCGTCCCCGAGAACCCGAACAAGCCGTACGACATCCTCGACGTGATCCGCAGCGTCGCCGACGGCGGCACGTTCTTCGAGATCCAGCCGGACCACGCCGCCAACATCGTCGTCGGATTCGCGCGGCTCGGCGGGCAGTCGGTCGGCATCGTGGCCAACCAGCCCGCCGTGCTGGCCGGCGTTCTCGACATCGACAGCAGCGTCAAGGCCGCGCGGTTCGTGCGCTTCTGCGACGCCTTCGGGATTCCGCTCGTCGTCTTCGAGGACGTGCCCGGCTTCCTCCCCGGCACCGACCAGGAGTGGCGCGGCATCATCCGCCACGGCGCCAAGCTGCTCTACGCGTTCTGCGAGGCGACCGTGCCCAAGGTGACCGTCATCACGCGCAAGGCCTACGGCGGCGCCTACGACGTGATGAACTCGAAGCACATCGGCGGCGACCTGAACCTCGCCTGGCCGACCGCCGAGATCGCGGTGATGGGGCCGAAGGGCGCCGTCGAGATCATCTTCCGCAAGCAGATCGCGGGCGCCGACGACCCGGCGGCCAAGGAGGCCGAACTCACCGCGCAGTACCGCGAGCGCTTCGCCAACCCGTTCGTCGCCGCCGAGCACGGCTACATCGACGACGTGATCCACCCGCGCGAGACGCGCCCGCGCCTCATCGCCGCCCTCGTCGATGCTCCGCCACAAGGTGCGCCCGGTGCCCCGCAAGAAGCACGGCAACATCCCGCTCTGACGACCGGTGGCGATCCGCATCTACCTCGACATCTGCGCCATCCAGCGCCCGCTCGACGACCTGTCGAACCTGCGCGTGCGCCTGGAAGCCGACATCGTCGCGGGCGTGATCGAGCGCGTGGAACGGGGTGAGGCGGTGCTGGTGGCGTCTGCGGCGCACGAGATCGAGACGCAGCGCAACCCGTACCCGCGCCGCCGTGCCCACGCCGAAGCGGTGCTCGCCCTCGCCAGCGTGCATGCGAACGTCACCGACGCGGTCGCCATGCGTGCGGCGGCGTACGAGACCGGCGGCCTTCGGCGGCTCGATGCCCTGCACCTTGCGTGCGCCGTTGAGGCCGCCTCTGACCTCTTCTGCACCACCGACGACCGGCTGCTGCGCCGCGCGGCGGCGCTGAACACCGGCGCGACTCGCGTCGTTGCGCCCTTCGCACTCGTCGATCTTCTCAGCGCACCATGACCGCCTCCGCCGAACCGCTCGACCGCCTCACCGCAGAGGCCATCGCCGTTCTCACGCGCGAGCTTGGACTTGCGCGGACGCTCCGGTTTCTCGCGCAGTACCAGAGCGGGTACGGAGACTACACCGCCGAGCGCGACGACCTGATCGGCGAGGACCCGCCGCTGGACGCACTGCTCGACGACGCCCGTCGCCGCGACGCCGTCCGTCGCTAACGGGCCATCACTCCGAAACCGATGCCGCCGATCCAGCCTCCGCTCTTCGACCCGCTCGTGGCGGCGGGCATCGCACTCCTCGCGGTCGTCGTCTCGGTGGTGTGGGCGGCGCTGTTCGCGGCGGGTGACGAGGCGGTTCGGGGGCGGCGGCGGATGATTCTCCTCGGCGGGGCGCTCGCGGTGATGGCGGCGACGGCGGTCGCGGCGAACGCCGGGCTGCTCGTGCGCTTCGACGTGCGGCCGCCGCCCATCGTCGGCGTGCTCGCGCTCGGACTCGGCCTCGCGCTCGCGTTCGGGCTGTCGCGGTGGGGACGAGAGGCCGCGGCGTCGGTGTCGATGGCGGCGCTCGTCGGGCTGCACGCGTTCCGGCTGCCGCTCGAACTCGTCATGCACCGCGCGGCGCGACTCGGCGTGATGCCGCGCGCGATGTCGTTCGACGTCGGCGCGGGCGGTGTCAACCTCGACATCCTCACCGGCGCGTCGGCGCTCGTGCTCGGCCGTGCTGCTCGCGCGCGGCGCGCGGGTGCCGCGCGGCGTGCTCTGGGCGTTCAACGTGGGCGGGATGGTTCTCCTCGCCACCATCGTCGGCGTCTCGGTCGCCGCCTCGCCGCTCGTGCGGGCCTTCGGCGACGATCCGGCGGCGCTGAACACGTGGGTGCTCTTCGCGCCCTACGTGTGGCTGCCCGCCGTGCTCGTCCCCATCGCCCTCGCCGGACACGTCGTGCTCACGCGGCGACTGCTGCGTCCGTCGCTGGACGTGGCGTGAGCGTGGGGATGTCGATGCCGTAGGCGGTGCGCGAGGCCTCGACGCGGTCCCATCCGGCGCGCGCGGCGAGGTCGTAGGCCTGCATCCCCCGGCGGATGCGCTCGGCGGGGTCGCCGAAGTTGCGGAAGACGAAGGCGCGGGCGGGCGGGAAGAAGGCGAAGCGCACGACCGGGCTCAGGCACAGGCGGCGCAGGATCGGGCAGTCGAAGCGCGCGATCTCGGCCTCGACGCCGGGCGCGACCGTCACCTCCTGCTCCCACCGCAGCGCCTGCTCGAAGACCGCGCGCCGCGTATCCGTCGGGCAACTCGGCGCCACGCCGCACGGCGTCGTGGACGGTGTTGAGGGCCGCGAGGAGGCTCGGGCGGACGATCCGGTCGGCGCCGGGCTCGCGTCCGTAGCGCTGCGAGAAGTGGTAGTTGGCGTACGTGTCGAGGAAGACGGCGCGGTTGACGGCCTTGAATCCGTCGGCAAAACGCGCAAGCAGCGCCATCCGCTCGGCGCGCTCCTGGGCAGTCGTAGAAGTAGCGGACGCGCAGCGCCTGCCCGAGGCGTCCGGTCGTCTCGAAGAACCGCGCGCCCCAGAGGGCGCCGTGGAGGGCGAGGAGCGGAAACGGGTGCTGCCGCGCGCTGCCCCGGTAGAGCGCGAGGTGGAGGGCGGCGCGCCGCGGGATGTCGGTCAGGCCACCGGCGAGGCGGTCGGCTTCGGCGTGCAGGTCGGCGTAGGCGGCGTCCACGGGCGGAGGGGGCGGGGGAGGGACGGTGCGTAGGCGCGAGCCGGGGGTGGGTTTCGCCACGGAGGGTTCGGTGGGGCGAGGCGCGGTGCGCGTGTGGGGTTCGGTGGCGGCGCGACGCGTGGTAGAGACGCATCGCCGATGCGTCTCTACGCCCCCCGACGGCCCGACGGCCACGACGACGCGCGCCCCGCCCCCGGACCGCCGCCGCCGCATCGGGGCCGTAGATTCGCCCGACGCCGACCCCGATCCCATGTCCGATTCCTCGCCCGACGCCCTCCCGGTGCTCGCCGCCTCCGAGGTGCGCGTGCTCGGGGCGCTCTTCGAAAAGGCGCTCTCGACGCCCGACGCCTACCCGCTCACCGTCAACGCGCTCGTGGCGGCGTGCAACCAGAAGTCGAACCGCGAGCCGGTCGTCGCCTACGACGCGGCCGAGGTCGAGGCGGCGCTCGCGCGGCTCATCGGGCGGCGCCTGGCGGCCGAGCAGACGGGGATGGGGATGCGCGTGGCCAAGTACCGCGCCCTCGCGGGCGGCGTCTACGACCTCACGAGCGCCGACAAGGCCGTCCTCGCCGAACTGATGCTGCGCGGCCCGCAGACGGCCAGCGAACTGCGCGCGCGGTGCGTGCGGATGCACACCTTCGACACGCCCGCCGATGTCGAGGCCGTCGTCGAGCGCCTCGCCACGCGCCAGGCGCCGCTCGTCGCCGAACTCCCCGGACGCCGCGAGCCGCGCTGGGCGCACCGCCTCGCCGGGGAGCCAGACCCCGACGCCGACGACGCACCCATCGCGTCCTCCTCCACGACCTCCGTCGGCGCCCTCTCCGACGATGTCGAGGCGCTGCGGGCGCGCATCGAGGCGCTCGAAGCCGCGTTCGAGGCGTTCCGGCAGCAGTTCGAGTGACGATGCGGGTTGGTGAGAGTGTGGGTTGGTGAGAAGGCCGTTTCCTCCGGCCTCCGATCTCGTCCACGTTCCCCACTCACCAACCCACCAACCCACCACTCTCCATCTCCCCCTCCCCATGATCCTCATCCTCACCACCGGCGGCACCATCGACAAGGTGTACTTCGACGCGCGCAGCCGCTACAGCGTCGGCGAGCCGCAGGTGGCGATGATCCTGCGCGAGGCCGGGGCGACGACGCCGCACCGCGTGCTGATGCTGCTCCAGAAGGACAGCCTCGACCTCACCGGCGACGACCGCGCCCTCGTGGCCGCGCACGTCGGCCTGTGCGAGGAGACGCGCATCCTCGTCACCCACGGCACCGACACGATGGTCGAGACTGCGGCGGCAGTCGCCGAGGCCGCAGCGGCGAAGGGCAAGACCGTCGTCTTCGTCGGCAGCCTCTCGCCCGCCCTCCACCGCGCCACCGACGCCGACTTCAACATCGGCTTCGCCTTCGCGGCCGTGCAGACGCTCGGGCCGGGCGTGTTCGTGACGATGAACGGGCAGGTCTTCCCCTACGACCAGGTCCGCAAGAACCGCGACGCCAACCGCTTCGAAGAGGTGTGAGGCCCCCTCCGCCCTTCGGGCACCTCCCCCGCGAGCGGGGGAGGACCGCCGCGGAGCGCGTGCAGCGCGCAGCGGCAGGTGGGGGCCAACCGGCAGGCACGCTCAGGCCGTGTGGGTTGGATGCAAGGCTGCCAGCAGGGCGGCGATCTCGTCGGCAACGGCCCCGGCGTCGCGGAGAACGGCGGCGTTGGGTACTCGAACGATCCGAACGCCCCGGTCGGCCAGCCACGCCGTACGCGCCGCGTCGTAGGCCGCCACCTCGGGCCGGGCGTGGATGCCCCCGTCCACTTCGACGCCCACGCGGGCAGCGACGCAGTAGAAGTCGAGGACGTAGGGCCCGACGCTGTGCTGGCGCCGAAAGCGCCATCCGCCGGTTTGGCGGTCGCGCAGCACCTGCCAGAGCCGCACCTCGCTCGGTGTCTGGCGCCGACGTAGGGCGCGGCGGCGGTCGCGCATGAAGGGGGCGTCGTGGAGCGGGCGCATCGGCGTGGGGGACGCACCTTCAGATGCGCTCCGGGTGGCCGCGTAACCTCTCCGTTCCAGCTTTCTTCGGGTCTCCCTCCCCCGCACCTTCCAGCCCCCTCCGCCCTTCGGGCACCTCCCCCGCAAGCGGGGGAGGACGCTTCGGAGCCCGTTCAGGGCGTAGAAGCCGGTGGGGGCGCCACGGCTGCCGCATGCGCGGCGTCGAGGGCGGGGGCGAGGAGGAGGAGGGCGGCGATGCGGCGGGCGATGGCGGTGAAGGCCTGCACCTCGTCGCAACCGGAGGGGGCGGCCGAGGACGGCGAGGCTGCGGTACGAGAGCCACTTCTTGAGCACCGGGTAGCCGCCGAGCGTGTAGCCCCAGACGGCGTCGGGCACGGCGGTCCAGGCGGCGGTGTCGCTCCAGAGCACGTCGCGGGCGGCGGGGCCGAGGGCGGCGTCGAGGCGGCGGGGAGCGGACGGGCGGCGGTGCGGCCCGGCCCCGGCATCACCTGCCCGGTGTGGCCGCGTGTAGCCCCAGCGGGCGGTCACGGCGAAGTCGGCGGGGGTGGCGCCGAGGGTGCGGCCGTCGAGGGCGGCGGGGGCGGCGACGGCGCGGAGGGCGGGGTCGAGGGCGCCGCTGGTGACGCCGGGCACGGGGGTCTCGACGTCGAGGAGGGCGGCGACGCGGCGGCCGAGGGCGGCGCTCGCGTGGAGGGCGGCGGGCGTGGCGGGGAGCGGCACGCGCGGCCAGTCCTGCCGGAGGGCACCGGCGTTGCGCTGCGCGGTAGGCGGGGGCGTGGAGGGTGGCGAGGGCGTGGTGGAAGAGGTCCTCGGGGGTGGCGCCGTGCTCCGCGAGGTACGCCGCCGCCCGCGTCGAGAGGTTCGGCCGCCGCGCGCCGCCCGTCGTCACGTCGCCGGTGAGGTAGAGGGGGAAGTATCATGGCAGTCCGTTCATCGATGTGCAGGTCTCCCATCACCGCTGGTCATCGGACCGGCGGGTCGAAGTCCATCGCGGATCGTCTGCGCGTGCTGCCAATCCACACATTGCCCTCGAACACGTGCGGCTCGTACTCGGCACGCTTCTCGTCGAGCAGTTTCGTGTCCGGGTCCCAGTAGAGCCAGCGCACGTCGAACGGTCGGTACAGGAAACGCCGGATGCCGGTCG
The DNA here is from genome assembly GCA_963726715.1 of Rhodothermales bacterium. GTDB lineage: Bacteria > Bacteroidota > Rhodothermia > Rhodothermales > BA12 > CAVSDF01. The sequence continues at coordinate 20,164 of CAVSDF010000012.1, read as the reverse complement.
GGTGCATTCCACGCCGTGTGAGGGTGCTCCGTACGCCGGGGCGTCGAAGCGCCCGCCGGACGTCCATCAACCGGGGCACGACGGCCTGCACAGCCGTGTCGCTCAGGGCCGGGTCGAAGTACGACGCGCATCCGCTGTTCCAGCGCGTCGCGGTCCACGTCCACGAGCGCTCGTCTCGGCTCGTCTTGACGCCGGGGAACGAGGCGGGGAACAGGTCGGGGAGCGTCGGCCAGTCGAGGTAGCCGTCGCTCGGTGGCGCGCGGGGCGAACGGGAGGCCGAGGCGTACGTCGGGCGTGACCGTCGGTAGGGCGGCGCGGCGGGGAAGGCGAGGGCGGCGAGGGAGCCGGGCCGACCTGCTGAGGTTCGGACGACGCCTCAGAGGCGTCGTCCGAACGTCGGCGCGGGCCAGACCGTCGAGGACGCGGAGTTTGTGCGTCCCCCAGAAGTCGCGGTACTGCACCGTCTCCGTCCGGTGCGCGTCCTCGGCCGCTCTGCGACAGGCGCCGGGGCGGCGGCGGGCGAGCGTGGCGATGGCGGTGCCCACCTGGATGCCCTCGCGGTTGGTCGGCGGTCGAGAAGGCGCTCGGGTCGGGGCGCCCGTCGGGGGTCGTCTTGCCGGTGCGGTACTTGTCGCCGTTGAGGTTGTCGATCCACATGCCGTCGAAGGCCGTCAGGAAGCGGTCGCGCATGGCCGGGTGCGAGAGGCCGTCGAGCCACGGCTGTTGGAGACGAAGCAGACGACGCCGTGCGCCCGAGGTCGTCGTCGAGGCCGTTGCGGTTGTCGTCGGTGATGGCGCGCTCGGCCATGCGGAAGAAGCGCACGTAGAGGTCGTTGAGGCCCTGCCCCTGCGGGCGTGGCAGGCCGGGCCGGGCGTGGGCGCGGTAGGCGTCCGACGAGGTCGCGCTCTTCGTCGATGGCGAGGCCCGGCGTAGCCGTCGTAGGGCGGGTTGCCGAGGACGACGAGGATGCGGTCTTCGCGCTTGACGCGGGCGGCGGCTTCGGCCTCCGCGCGGAAGTTGGCGGCGAGGTCGAGCAGGTGCTGCGCGTCGGTCGGCGCGGCGACCCATCCGGTGAGGGCGTTGGTGAGGTAGATGGCGGCGCGCTCGTCGCCGTGGAAGCGGCACGCCCGCGGCGCGGAGGGCGAGGCCGAGCTGCAGGTGGGCGACGACGAAGGGCGCGGTGAGCAGTTCGAAGCCGACGAGGCGCGTCCGTGGCGGCGCGTTTGAGGGCGGCGCCGGCGAGCGCGTCGATGCCCTGCGCGTCGAGCGTGGCGCGGATGTGGCGCAGCACCTCGACGAGGAACGCGCCGGTGCCGCAGCACGGGTCGAGCACGACGACGCGCTCGTCGGCGAGCCCGCCTCGATGCCCAGTTCGTCGCGCAGCACCGTCGTCGACGCGGGCGACCATGTAGCGGACGATCTCCGGGGGCGTGTACCAGACGCCGAGGTCCTTGCGGAGGACGGGGTCGTACTGTTCGAGGAACGGCTCGTAGAAGTACTGGATGGCCTCGGCATCGACGTTGAAGCGCCCGAAGAACCGCGCGCGGTCGACGCGCCCGAGCGTCTCGGCGGCCCGCTCGACGAGGTCGCGCAGGTCGAGCATGCGTGAGCGTCGACGCTTTCGAGAGGGTCTCGAAGAGGTGCTGGAGGACGGGCACGTGGAGGTAGTCCGTCGGCGTCTTTCCAGTAGAAGCGTGTCGGTGCGGTCGGGGCGCTCGCGGTGCCAGAGCACCCAGCCGAGAAGAGGCCGTAGAAGAGCGTCTGCACGACGGTGGCGCGGAAGAAGCGCTCGCCCTTGTCGCCGTCGAAGCGGAGGCCGAGGGCGTCGCGGAGGCCGTCGTGGAGGCCGCCGAGGGCGGTGACGGGCACGGCCTCCATGCGCGGCCGGGCCTGCCGGGCGTAGGAGGCGAGGAACCACGCGAGGTCGCGGGGCGCGTCGAGCGGGGCGCCCAGGCGGAGGGCGCGTTCCAGAAAGGCCGCGAACTCGGCGGCGCGGTCGGCGCGCGAGGCGGCGCGGGTCGCTGCGCAGAGCGCCCAGAAGTCGGCCTCGCGCCGCGGCGAGCATGAAGCGTTCGAGCACGCGCGGGGCGCTGCCGCCGGGGGCGTCGGGGGACGCGACGCTCCCCACGAAGGCCCACTCGCGCAGGTTGGTGACGAGCACCTGCCGGTAGCGCGCCCAGTACTTCGACACCTGCGCGCTCGACACGGTGACGGGCGACCGGCTCGGCGGGGCTCTTCACCTCGACGACGCCGCGCGCGGGCGCCTGCCCCGGTCTTGACGGCGCGGAGGTCTTCGCCGCGTTCGAGCTGGTCGAGCGTGAAGAGGCCGAAGTCGGCGTGCCCGGCGGCGCCCTGGTGCGCGAGCTGCGCCACGACCGACGACGCGCGGCGCGAGCGCCCGTCCGGCGGCGTTGAGCAGGCCTTCGAGGGGCGCGTAGTACGACGTCTCCTTCGACGCCGCCCCGGAGCCTCGGATGCGGGCGCAGGCGCGGAGGAAGTCGGCGAGGTCGGTGGGCGTGAGCATCGGGCAGGGACGGAAGACGAGGCGCGGTCGGCTGTGGACGGCAGGGCGGCGTCGGGCGGCGTGCGGGTGCCCAAGATAGCCGCCTCGCCCATGTCGGACACCCTCCCGCGCCCACCGCTGACGCCCTCCTCCCTCGCCCCGACACCCGCCCCGCCCGCGCTGACGCCCTCCGCGGTCGTCGTGACGGGGTGCGCGGTCGCGTTGACGGGGTGCGCGGTCGCGTTGACAGCCTCCGTGCTGACGGTGACGGCCCCCTCCGCCCTTCGGGCACCTCCCCCGCGACCGCGGGGGAGGACCGCCGCGGAGCGCGTGCAGCGCGCAGCGGCAGGAGGGGGCAAGCGGCCCCGCCCCCCTCCAGCCCTTGACAGACAGCGGAGACTGGCGTATCGTGGCGCCCACACGTCGCGACGCCCCAGGTCTCGACGCCGGGCGTGCCCCGTCCGCCGTCTTCCACTCCCCGCCTCCAGAGCGCCGCCATGTCCCGCCCCTCCCGCCTCTCCCTCGCCGACCTCGCCTCGCGCGCCCGCACCACCGCCGCCAACGCCCGCGCCGACGCCGAGATCGCCCCGATCCTGGCCCCCTACGGCTACGACGACGCCCGCCTCGCCGCCGTCCTCGCTCTCGTCGAGGAGGTCGAGGCCCGGATGGCCGCGCAGGCGGTGGAGTACGGCGAGCAGTACGCCGCGACCAGCGCCGCCGACGCCGCCCGCGCCGACCTCGACGCCCTGTTCTCGCGTCACCGCCAACTGGCGCGTCTGGCCCATGCGCGCGGCACCGATGGCTACCGCACCCTCGGCCTCGACGGCACGCTCCCCAAAGACGACGCCACGCGCCTTGCCCGCGCCGACACCTTCTACCGCGTCCTCCAGTCGTCGCCTGCCCTCGCCGCCGCAGTGGCGCCCTACAACGTAGGCTCCGCCGCCCTCGCCGACGGACGCGCCCGCGTGGAGGCCGTGCGCGCGGCCGTGGCGGCGCAGGCGAAGGAGGCCGGCGACGCCCAGCGCGCCACCCGCGTGCGTGACGATGCCGCCGAGCAGCTTCGCGCCGCCCACAGCGATCTCGTGGCCGTGGCCAAGCTCGCCCTCGCCGATGTGCCGCAACTGCGCGAGCGTCTGGGCCTGCTGGAACGCTCCTGAGGCGCCTCCACCGGTTGCTGCGCCCTGCTGCCCCCACCTGCCGCTGCGCGCTGAACGCGCTCCGCGGCTGTCCTCCCCCGCGACCGCGGGGGAGGTGCCCGAAGGGCGGAGGGGGCTGGACCGGCGCGGGGGAGGTGCGCGAAGGGCGGAGGGGCGAGGGCGGGCCTGGGAGGATGACGCCAGCGGCGGTCCCGGCGTGGCGAAGCGGGTGCGCGGGGCGGGCGGGCGTGTCGTTACTTCCCCGTCTCCCACCTGCTTCACCCGACCCCGCCTCCGATGCTTCGCCGAACCGCTCCCGCGCTCGCGCCGCTCCTCGCGCTCGCCGCGCTCACCCCCGTTTCCACCGCGTCGGCGCAGAGCGTCGAAGAGCGCATCTACGCCGAAGGGATGCAGCGCTCCGAGGTCATGCAGACCGCGCACGCCCTCACCGACGCTTTCGGCCCGCGCCTGACCGGCAGCCCCGCGCTCCAACGCGCCGGCAGTTGGGCCCTCGTGCGGATGCTCGACTGGGGCCTCCAGAACACCGCGCGCGCGCCGTGGTCAGTGGGGCCACGAGGGATGGACGAACGAGTACCTGAGCGCCCACATGACCGCGCCCGTGCCGACGCCGCTCGTCACCGAGGCGCTCGGATGGACGCCCTCGACGCGCGGCGAGGTCACGGGCCCCGCCCGCCTCGTCGTGCCGCCGCGCTTCGCCACCGAGGCGCAGTGGACGGCCCTCGCCGATTCGCTGCGCCCGCTCGTGCGCGGCGCCGTCGTGCTCGTCGGGATGCCCGGCACCGCGCAGGCGGCCCCGCCGACGATGCAGCAGCGCCTGAGCGACGACGACGCGCGCCGCCGCTTCGCCGCCCGCCCCGACGCCGCCACGCCCGCCGCCGCTCCGCGCCCGCCCGCGCCCACCCCGCCCCGGCCCGCCGTCCCGATGCTCTCCGGCGCCGTGATCTCCGCCCGCCTCGACTCCATGCTCATCGCCGACGGCGCCCTCGTGCGCGTCAACCCGGCAGGCATGGAGAACGGCCTCATCCGCGCCTTCTCGAACCGCACCTTCGACGCCTCGACGGCCCCGCCGACGGTCGTCATGCGCGACGAGGACTACGGCCGCATCGTCCGCCTGCTGCGCTCGACGGTGTCAGGATGGCGCGCCGAGGGGCTGCCGGCGCTCTCGTTCGATATCCGCAACACGACCCACACGGGCCGCGAGACCGAGAACAACTACATCGCCGAGATCCCCGGCACGGTGCCCGGCGAGGTCGTCATGCTCGGCGGCCACCTCGACTCGTGGCACGCCGCCACCGGCGCGACCGACAACGCCGCCGGGTCGGCGGTGATGATGGAGGCCGGGCGCATCCTCGCCACCGTCTTCCGCGAGACGAACACGCGCCCGCGCCGCACCATCCGCGTCGCCCTCTGGACCGGTGAGGAGCAGGGCCTCCTCGGCAGCCGCGCCTACGTCGAGCAGACGTTCGGGACGGCGGAGAACCCCAAACCGGCGTTTGCGGGCTTCAACGGCTACTTCAACGTCGACTCCGGCACCGGCAAGCTGCGCGGCGCCGTCGTCTTCGGCCCCGGCGAAGCTGCCGAGCGCCTCGCCGGGTACCTCAGTCCGCTCGACAGCATGGGAGTCGCGGGCGCCACGACGACCTTCAGCCGCGCCATCGGCGGCTCCGACCACACGGCCTTCAACAACGCGGGCCTGCCGGGCATCTCGATGGGGCAGGACCCGATCGCCTACTTCTCGACGACCTGGCACACCAACGTGGACACCTACGAGCGCCTGCTGCCGAACGACCTGAAGCAGGCCGCCGTCGCCGTCGCCACCGCCGTCTACCGCCTCGCCACCGACCCGTCGCCCCTCCCGCGCTTCGCCCCCGGTGACATGCCGGTCGACCCGGCGGCGGCGCGCGCGGCGGCGGGGTCGCGGTGATCGTTTGTGGTGGATGGTTCGTCGCCCCCGGTGCGCGTGTGCGTGTCGGGGGCGATGTGGATCGGGGCGGATCGGAACGGGGGGCGTGGCGTGTTGCGGTGCGGCGCTCGGTGCGGTGATTTGAGAGTCTGTTCGTGACAGGGCGGACTCCGGAGCCAACCCCTCCCTCGAGGGAAGTGGCCCACCGCGGAGCGGTGGGACGGAGGGTGTGGGGCGGTTCAGAGAGAACGAGACCGCCCCACACGGGCGAGCCACCACCGCCGCCCGATCCATCGACCCACCTCCCGATCCGTCGTCGCCGCCCGTCCGATGTCCACCGCACGCTTGCCCACGACCCACAACGAACGACCACCCCCCAACCACCACCCCATGCGCCTCCTCCCCCGTCCGGCCCTCGTCGCCGCCGCCCTCGGCCTCTGCGCCCTCGCCGCGCCCCGGCCCGCCGCCGCGCAGGCGCCATCGGACCCATCGTACCGGCGCCTGGCGATGTCTGCCTTCCCGACCGCCCGCGCGCTCACCGACTCGCTCGCGCGGCTCGCGGCCACGTCCGACGCCACGCTCCGGGCGGCGACGCTCGACCGGCTCTGGGCCGACCTCCGCGCCGCCGGGCAGGTGCCGTTCGCGGCGGGCGGCGAGGTCGTCTGGCTCTGGCGTGGCGCGGCGTCGTCGGTCGCGTGGGCGGGCGACATGACCGGCTGGCAGCCCCGCGCCGCTGGCACGCGCGTCACCGGCACCGACCTCTGGACGCGCACCGACACCTTCGCCGACGACGCGCGCCTCGACTACAAGGTCGTCGTCGGCGGAAACGACTGGCGCCTCGACGCGGCCAATCCGTTGCAGCAGTGGAGCGGCTTCGGCCCGAACTCCGAACTGCGGATGCCCGCCTACCGCTATCCCACCGAGACCGTCCGCCGCGCCGGTGTGCCTGCCGGAATCCTCGGTCCGAACGAGCGCCTGCGCGCGGCGAGCCTCGGCTACGACATCAACGTGCGCGTCTACACGCCCGCCGGGTTCGACACGCTGCGCGAGCGCCCCGGCCTCCTCGTCGTCACCGACGGCCACGAATACGCGCCCGACGGCCTCGGCGCGCTCGTGACCGTCCTCGACAACACGATCCACGACCAGCAGACGCGCCCGCTCGTCGTCGTCTTCGTCGATCCGCGCAACCCGGACAACGCGGGCCAGAACCGGCGCCAGGACGAACTCGTGCCCGCCGGAGGCTCCGTCGGCAGCGGACGGGCGGCGGCGTTCCTCGCCTTCCTCGCCGGCGATCTCGTGCCGCGCCTCGACGCGCGCTACCGGATCGCGCCCGGCGCGGCGAACCACGGCATCCTCGGCACCTCGCTCGGCGGCCTCTTCGCCGCCTATGCGGGCGCCGAGCGCCCCGACGTCTTCGGCGCCGTGGCGATGCAGTCGCCCGCGTTCTGGGCCTACGACGCCATCTACGACCGCGTGCGAACCGCGACCGAGACCGGCCAGCGGCGCTACCTCTCGCAGGGGACCGTCGGCGACGGCGACGGCGGCGACCGGATGGCGGCGGTGCTCAACGGCAAGGGCGTCGCCTACACGTACGCGCGGCGCAACGAGGGGCACTCGTGGGGACAGTGGCGCGCCCTCGGCGGCTCGATGCTGCGCACGCTCTTCCCCGGCGCCCGCGTGACGAGCACCACCGGCGCCGCCCGCATCCCGCGCCTGCGCCTCGACGCCTTCCCGACGCCGACGCGCGACACCGTCGGACTGCGCTTCGACCTCCCCGCCGAAACGCGCGTCCGTGTCACCCTCGTCGACGCGCTCGGGCGCACGGTCGTCCGCGCCGATAGGGGCCGCTTCTTCGACGCCGGCACGACGACCCTCACGCTCGACACGAGCGCCCTCGCGTCTGGCGTCTACATCGCCCACCTCGACGGCGACGGCGGCCTGCGCGCGACGGCGTCGGTCGTCGTCGGGCGATGACGGGGGAGGCGGCGATGGCGCCGGACGCCGCGACCGGCGGGGCAGGGGCGATGCCGCGCGGCGACGTGTGGCGGGCGCACGTGCGGCTCGCGCGTCCGCTCAACGCCGCGATCTCGGTGGCGGGCGTCGTGCTCGGCGGATGGCTCGCCACCGGCGCGGCGGCCCTCGCCGAACCCGGCGTGTGGACGGCCGCGCTCGCGGCGGCGCTCCTCGGCAGCGGCGCCAACGCCCTCAACGACAGCCTCGATGTGGCGACCGACCGCGTCAACCGCCCGTCGCGCCCGATCCCGTCCGGCGCGGCGACCGTGCGGAGCGCCCGGCGGTTGTGGGCCGTGCTGACCGCGCTGGCCCTCGTGCTCGCCGCGTCGGTGTCGCTCTGGCATGCGGGCGTTGCGGCGGCATCGGCCCTCGTGCTCGGCGTCTACACGGCGCACCTCAAACCGCGCGTGCTCGTCGGCAACGTCGCAGTGGCCGCGGTCGTGGCGATGGCCGTCGTCTTCGGCGGGCGCGCGGCAGGCGCGGTGACGGAGGCCGTCGTCCTCGGCGCCGCCTTCGCGTTCCTGACGAACGTGGCGCGCGAGATCGTGAAAGACATCGAAGACGCGCCGGGCGACGCGCTCGCGGGCGCGCGGGCGCTGCCCATCGTGGCCGGGGCGCGCGTGGCGGCGGTCGTGGCGGGGGCGGTCGTGGCGCTCGTGCTCGCCGGACTGCCGCTTCCCGCGCTGCGCCTCGGGTGGCCGGGCACGTACCTCGCGGCGGCGGTCGTGGCCGCCCTCGCCTGCCTCGCCGCCCTGGCGTACCTCGCCCGCGGTGACGCCTCCGGGGCCAGTCGGGCGCTCAAAGGCGCGATGCTGGCGGGGCTGGCCGCGCTGGCGTTCGGGGCGCCTGCGTGATTCGTGCGTTGGGATCAGGGGGATGTGCTGAGCCATCGAGGGCGCAGACACGCATCGGCGACGCGTTTCCACCGGGCGTCTCCCCCATCCCCACGGCCTCGCCCATCCCCCCGGCGCAACCCGCGTGCGCGGGCGGTCGTTGGGGGCGGCTCCATCGTCCTCCCCGAATGCCGCTCTCCGCCGAGGCCGTGCTGCGCGCGCAGCGGGGCGACGCCCGCGCCCGCGAGGCCCTCCTCGTCGCCCTCGAAGGCACTCTCCGCGGCTACTTCCGCCGCCGCATCGGCGCGCGCGACGAAGTCGACGACCTCGTGCAGAACACGCTCCTGCGCGTCCACCAGGGCCTCGGCGACCTGAAAGACCCCGAGCGGCTGCGCGCCTTCGCCCTCAAAGGCGCGCTCTTCGAGTTGCAGGACTTCTACCGCGGGCGCTACACGGCGCGCGAGACGCTCTACGACCCCGAGACCGCCCCGCCGGAGTCGCCCGACCTGCCGACCGAGGGCGCGGGCATCGACGCCGAGCGCATCCTTGCGATGCTGCCCGAGCGCGCCCGCCGGATGCTCGAACTGCGCGCCTACGGCTACCGCTACGAGGAGATCGCGGGGCTGATCGGCACGACCGAGGCGGCGGTCAAGATGCAGGTCAAGCGCACCCTCGACAAGATCCGCGGCTTCGCGCTCTCGATCCTCGCCGCCCTCGGCATCGGCGCGCTGCTGCTCGGTGGGGGACGGGTTGACGTTGAGTGGATCGTTGGCCGTTGGTTGTCGGTGGTTGGTTGAGTGCGGGAGGAGGGCCTGCGGAGGCATTGCGGGGACCTGGCGGCCGCTTCCCTCGGTGCCCTGGCGGCGATCTGCCGACGTACGGCGCGTGATCCGCCGATGCCGAGAAGGGGGCTCACGACCCCAACTGCCCGCACCTGTGCCCCATCGTCCACTACCACCACCAAACGACCAACCGCCGACTTTACCGGAAGCGCTTCGCCGATTCGGGCGCCCCGCGGAAATCGTACACGCGCCGTGTTACGATTTCGGCGTGCGGCGCGGCTCTCTCAGTGTCTGTCGTTCTGGACCTGCTCTCCTCTCCCGCCCATGCCCGCGCCCTCCGTGCCTGACCTCGCCGTCACTGCGGTCCTCTCGCCCGACCTGCTCGCCCCCGACGAGTGCGCCGTGCTGCGCGCGCGCGTGGCCGCCGACCCGGCGCTCGCCGCGACCTTTCGCGCCCTCGACGACGCCGAATGTGAGATTCGCCGCCGCATCGACGCCGACGGTGGAGAGCACCGCTGCCTCCTCGTCCTGCTCGCCCTCGACCGCGCCGGACGCGCCGACACCCTCGACGCTGCCGACCGAGCCCGCCTCGACACTGCCCGTCCGGCCCTCACCGCCCTCGTCGCCGCCGTCCCGGCCCTCGACCACGTCCTCGCCCGCATCGCCGACGAGGCCGCCGACTTCGAGGCTGCGTGGAACGCGACGCCCGCCGCCGCGCCTGCCGATGCGCGGCACCTCGACCGGTCGCCGCGCGACCGTGCGCCTGCGCGTCCGCCCGTTCGCCGTGCGGCACGGATGGCCTGGCGCGCCGTCGCCCTCACCGCCGTCGTGGTTTTCGCCGTGGCGAGCGGCCTCCTCGTGCAGCGCGACCGTGCGTACCTGACCGCGGGCGGCGACCGTCCGGAAGTGCTGCTGCTCGCAGGCGGGACCACGATCCACGCCGCCGCGGGGGCGCAGGTCGTCTACCCAGATCCGGCGCGCGAGACGATTCTGAGCCGCCCGGTCCGCCTCACCGGCGACGCCTACTTCGAGGTCGCCCACACGGGCGAGACCTTCCGCGTCGAGACGCCGACCGCCACGGTCACGGTCCTCGGCACCGTCTTCGGCATCCGCAGCGGCACCGTCCGCACCGAGGTGACGCTCGTCGAAGGCACCGTCGATGTGCGCGGACGCGCGGGCGGCGGCGTGCTCCTCGCACCGGGTGAGCAGACGACCATCGCCACCGGCGCCGCCCCCTCGACGCCGTCTGTTGTGGATGTGCCCGAAGCGCTCGGCTGGTCCGGCCTCGACGTCTTCCGCGACACCCCGCTCGACGCCGCCCTCGCGCGCCTCGCCGCCCGCAGCGGCCAGCCGATCACCGCCGACGCCCGCCTCGCCGGGCAGCGCGTGACGGGCACGTTCGAAGCGTCGCGCCCGGTCGCCGAGGTCCTCGAGGCCCTCGCCGTCCCCCTCGGCGCCCGCGTCGACCGCACCGCCGACGGCGCCTTCGTGCTGCGCTGAGTCCGCGTCCGTAGAGAACGTGCGTGCGCGTCCCGCCGCCGTCCCGCCTGCCGCACCGTGTCGAAGGGCCAGCGCGCAGGCGCCGACCCCCTTCGACAGGCTCAGGGCGGGTGCTCAGCCACGGCACGTCGCACCGCCTGGCCGCCCGCACCAGAGGTTGGCCCCACTGCCAGGCAGGCCGGTTCCTTTTGCCTCGAATCCCGCGGCTTGTCGTTGCGAGGCGCGGAGCGACGTGGCCATCCGGTCATTGAGCGCGCTCGACGACGAGAGTGCCACGCTGCGCTCGCGATGACACGGCTGCTCCGGAGCGCTCGGATGGAGAACTGAACAGCCCTGTACCGCCGGGGCACCGCCGCACGGCACCGGCGTAACCGGCGGCGTGACGCACCGCCTCTCTCTCCTTCGACGCGCGACCGCCGCCGCGCACGCTGCGGGGACGCTCGGCGCGCTCGTGCTCGCCCTCCTCGTCGCCGACAGCGCGCGGGCGCAGGGCGTGCAGACGATGCGGATCGAGCCGGGACCGGTCGAGGCGGCGCTCGCGCAGGTGCGGCGCGGCGGCCTCGACGTGGTCTACACCCGCGCGCTCGTGGCGAACGAACGCACCGCCTGTCGCTACGAAGGCCGCGATGCCCGTGCGGCGCTCGCGTGCATCGTCGCCGGAACGGACCTCGAAGCGGTGCCGGTCGGGGCGCGGCAGGTGGCGCTGCGCCGCCGCGTCGCGCCCGTGCCCGCCGTGCCGGTGACACTGCCCGTCGAGCGGCCGCGCCCGCCGCGCGTCGAGCGGGTGACGATGGCGGGGTTCGTGCTCGACGCCGCGACGGGCGAGGTGCTGCCGGGCGCGAGCGTGGCGCTGCCGGACCTGCGGCGCGGCGCGCAGGCGTCGTCGGCGGGCTACTTCGTCGTGCCATCGGTCGAGGAGGGGCGGCACCGCGTGCGGGCGACGTACGTCGGCTACCTGCCGCTCGACACCGTTCTTGCGGCGAGCCAGACACGGGCGGTGCTGCGGCTGCGCCCGGCGCGGATCGAGGTCCGCGAGGTCGTCGTCGAGCGCGGACGGGCGCTCACGGCGCCGCCGCCCGGCACGAGCGAACTCACCGCCGCCGAACTCGACCTGCTGCCCGCCTCGCTCGGCGAGCAGGACCTCCTCCGCAAGCTCGAATGGCTGCCCGGCGTCTCGCGCGCGGGCGCCGCCGCCGGTGGCCTCCTCGTGCGCGGCGGCGAGCCGGACGAGAACCTCTACCTCCTCGACGACGCGCCCGTCTACCATCCGTGGCACGCCTTTACCCTCGTCTCCACGTTCCAGAGCGAGACCGTCAGCCAGGTGCGGCTCTACCGCGGCATCTTCCCCGCCGAGCACGGCGGACGCCTTTCGTCGGTCGTCGAGACCGAACTGCGCGACGGCAACCAGGAGCAGCCGTCGCTCACCGCCGCCGTCGGCGTGCTCGCCGCGCGCTACCTGATCGAGACGCCGATCACGAGGGGCGCGTCCCTCATGGTGTCGGCGCGGCGGTCGTACGTCGACAAGCTCATCGGCGAGCGGCATCCGGTCGCCAGCGAGATGCTTCTCGACACCCTCCGGACGGCCTACTACTTCGCCGACCTCAACGTCAAGGCGACGCTGCGTCCGGGGTTTCGGCACCGCATCTCGGCGAGCGTCTACAACGGCGGCGACCGCCTCGACGTGCGCCTGCCCTTCGACACGCCGATCGGCGTCGGTTCGCTCCTGCGCCCGTCGCGCATCACGCCGTCGGACCTCGTCTTCGATGTCGATCACACGTGGGGCAACCGCCTCGTGAGCGTGCGGCACCAGTACCTCGCCTCCGCGCGCGTCGTGACGACGGCGACGGCCTACGTGTCGAGCTACCACGCCCGCGAGCGGACGCTGCTCCGCCCGACGCAATCGGCGACGATCCGCGCGGACTACGGCGTGCGGCTCTCGGAAACGGGCCTGCGCCTCGGGGCGAGCGCGACGCTCACGCCGCATCTGACGGCGACCTTCGGGGTGCAGGGCGCCCTCCGCCGGTTCGAGTCGCTGCTCTTCTCGACGACCACGAACGTCCTCGCCGAGACCACGCCCGAGCCGCTCAAACGCCTCGACGTCGACGGCGCCGAGGGCGTCGTGTATGCCCAGCTTCGCGCCTCGCCGTCGGCGCGGTTCGACGTCCAGGGCGGGCTTCGGGCGACGGTGCTCGGGCCGGGGCCGTACCGCTACCTCCTGCCCAACGTGTCGGCGCAGTGGCGCGTCGTGCCGGGGCGGGCCGTCGTGCGCGCGGGCGCGGGCGCGGCGGTGCAGTCGATGCAGCGGCTGCGCGACCGCACGTCGCTGCTCTACGACCTCGTCGCCGAGCGCTGGATTCCCGCCTCGCGGCAGGTGCCGCCCGCGGTCGGCGTGCAGGCGGCCGTCGGTGGAGAAGTGCGGATCGGGAAGGCAGCGGTCGTCGGCGTCGAGGCGTACCGGCGGCAGGCGCGCGACGTGCTTCTCCCGTCCGACGATCCGCTCGTCAAGGACGCGCTCGACGGCGCGGGCATCGACCTCGCAGCGCTCCTCGGGCAGTACGCGCGGGCCGACGCGCGGGCCATCGGTCTGGAAGCGAGCGCGCAGGGATCGCGCGGGCCGTGGCGTTACCTCGTCGCCTACACCGCCGAGCGCAGCGAGCGCCGCATCGTCGGGCGCGAGCGCTACGGCGTGGCGCGCTACGACGTGCCGCAGCGCATCGAGGGAAGCGTCGAGCGGCGCTTCGGGACCGTCGTCGCGGGCCTGAGCGGCGAGTTGCGGACGGGATTCCCCGAGGCCGTGCCCGTCGCCCGGTACCGCGTCGGCGACGGCCTCGACGACACCGAGCCGGCGACCTACCTCGAACGTCCGGCGACGCTCAACGGCCGCCTCCCCCCGTACGGCCGCCTCGACGCGACGCTGCGCCTCCCCTTTCGCGCCCTCGACGCCCGGTGGCAGGCGACGTTGCAGCTCTACAACCTGCTCATCTACCGCAACGTCTTCGAGCGCATCTACGCGCCCACCGCCACCGGCGTCAGCGTGAGCACCCGCCGCGGCCTACCGCTCCTACCGCTCTTCGAACTCTCCGCGACGATCTGACCGGGCGCATGAGCAGGGCCGTTACGTTCTGCATCCGTCCTCCCGTTGTGTCAGTGCGAGGCCCTGGAAGGGCCGTGGCAATCCAGACCGAAGGCGCCCGTCGATCCAGATTGTCATGTCGCCCTGCGGCGGGGCAGGCTGTCGCGGAGTTCATCCCGACGAAGGCGGGACTCCTCGCAATGAAGGCGTCGAAGATCAAGACAGAACGGAACGGCCCTGCGGGCGCATGAGAGGTCCGACCGGTCCAGTGTATGCCAAGACTCCGCGAGGCGAGTGCCGTGTGGATGCGGAGACGCCGACTTGAGCGCGCAACCGTATGAAATCGGTCATTTCACCTTGTAGAGGTGACCCGGTTTGGTGGTTGTCCCGCACGTTGCGTCGAGTCCGCCGTTGAGTCTGATGAGCGAAATCGACGGTTCTCGCCTGTGGAAGGGGCCTGGGCAGTGCTGCCTCAAGAGCCGCACGCACTGCCGACGCCGCTTGATGCGTCCGCCTCGATCCATCCGTCGTCGGCGTATTGCGGACGAGGGTGCAAGGGGGGGCTACTGGAGTCTCCCTGATTCGGTCACACACCGTGCGGGAGAACCACCGAAACGGGGCAACGCCAGGCCGCGGACGGCAGGTTTGCTGCCCTGTGCGTAAGTCCTGAGGCTGTGAGGGCCGATTGTGAAGTGGGCGGACCACGCGATGCGGCCCGCGCGTATCCCCGACCTATCTTCCGCCCTTCACCTATCCTCCACCACGCGCAATGGCCACCGCATCTGAACCGTCGGATCTCCGCATTCTCGTCGTGGACGACGAGGAAGACAACGTCGAGGTCATCGGTCACTTCCTCGAACAGGAAGGATACCGCGTCGAACGTGCCTACGACGGCGAGCAGGCCCTCGAGGCCGTCCGCCGCAACAACAACGACATCGACCTGATCGTGCTCGACATCATGATGCCGGGCAAGGACGGCTACGAGGTCGTGCAGGCGCTCCGCAGCCGCGCCGAGACCGAGCACATCCCCATCATCTTCCTCTCGGCCAAGACCGAGGAGGACGATCAGGTGAAGGGCCTCATGCTCGGCGCCGACGCCTACCTGACGAAGCCGGTCTCGCCGTCGCTCGTGCTCGCGCAGGTGCGCACCGTCCTGCGCCGCACCGGCGTCGAGGAGACGCGCATCCTGCAGGTCAACGACATGACGATCTACGAGGACGAGTACCGCGCCAGCCTCGGCGGCCGCGACCTCGGCCTCACGCTCACCGAGTTCGAACTGCTCCGCTACCTCGTCCGTCACCCGCGCAAGGCGTTCACGCGCCAGCACCTCCTCGAGACGATCTGGAAGGACGCGATGATGGTGACCGAGCGCACCGTCGACGCGCACATCAAGAACCTGCGCGAGAAGCTCGGCTCGTTCGCCGTTCACATCCAGACGGTGCGTGGCGTGGGCTACCGCTTCGTCGAGGAAGCCGACGCGAACGCCGAGACCGAGGATGCCTGAGCCGGTTGCGGGGTGCTGAGACGGCGAGCGGCGATCGTGCCGCCGCCGCGCCCTCGCTGCCTCGCCTCGCGGCATCTGCCGCTCGTCCACACGAATCTGGCGCGTCCTGCGCCGATGCTTGACCCGCAGGGGCGGCCACCGGTCGCCCTTGCGCGTTTGGGGCCCACGTGATTCTCCCCGCCCGACGCCGCCCGCCCCGATGTCCCCGCTCGCGCACTACGCCGCCCGCCTCGTCCCGCGCCGCGCGCCGATCCTGACGTGGACGATGGTGACGCTCGGCGCCTCGGTCGGCCTCGCCATCGTCTCGCTCGTCGTTTACGTGCAGGTCGTGCTGCGCCCCGAAGCGCGCCGAACGCTCGAAGCGACGCTCGTCGCGCAGGCCGCGCGCGTCGGCGAGGTGCTGGAGAGCGAGGAGACCGACGCCGCCCGCCTGCGCGCGTTCGAGCAGACGAGCCGCACGCTCGACCTCCGCTTCGCCCTCATCACCGGCGATACTGCGCGCGTCGACTACGCCGATGGCAAGCCGCTCGTGCGCCCGGACCCCGAGACGCCGACGTTCGCGCCCGGCGACTCCGCCGCCTTCCGCACCGTCCGAGACGCCAACGGGCAGCGCGTCCGCTATGCCGCCGTGCGCCTGCAGACGGGCGAGATCTTAGAGATCGGGCAGCCCGAACCGCTCCTCTACACCCTCGTCGAGCGCACCCGCAGCGCCGTCTTCGTCGGTCTTGCGATGGCCCTTGCGCTCGTCGCCGCGGGGTCGATCCTGCTCGCGCGGTCGATCACGCGTCCGCTCCACGACGTCCGCGACGCCGCGCACGACATCGCCGAGGGGGAGTACGACCCGCCGATCGCCCTCAAATCGCGTGCGGCGGAGTTTCAGGACGTCGGCAAGAGTCTCACGCGGATGGCCGACGCCTTCCGCGCCAAGATCGTCGCGCTCGAACGGATGGCGCGCGTGCAGAGCGAGTTCATCGGCAACGTCTCGCACGAGGTCCGCAACCCGATCTTCGCCATCTCCGGCTACCTCGAAGCCCTCGGCACGCCCCTCGCCGACGAGCAGCGGAAGCGGTATGCGCAGAAAGGCCTCGCCAGCCTCAACCGCTTGCAGAACCTCTTCACCGATCTCATCGAGATCGCGCGCCTCGAACACAAGAGCGAAAACCTGCTGCGCCCGACGGATTTCGACCTGCAAGGCCTCGTCGATGAGGTCGGCGAGATGATGCGCCCGCGCGCCGACGAGAAGGCGCTCGCGCTCGACATGGGCACGACGCCGCTCCGCGTCACCGCCGACCGCAACCGCATCCGGCAGGTCGTGACGAACCTCATCGAGAACGCCATCGCCTACACCGACGAAGGCGGCATCCGGCTGCGCATCTCGGCCCGCGACGGCGCAGCGCCCGCATCGAGGTACTGGACACCGGCAAGGGCATCCCCGACGACAAACTCGACCGCATCTTCGAGCGCTTCTACCGCGTCGATCCCGACCGCAGCCGCAAGAGCGGTGGCACCGGCCTCGGCCTCTCCATCGTCAGCCAGATCCTCCACGCCCACGGCACGCCGGTCCGCGTCGAGAGCACCCTCGGGCGCGGCTCGCGCTTCTGGTTCGACCTGCCCCTCGCCGCTCCGAAAGCCGATAAAGACCGGTCGGTCTGATTTCAGAGAGTGATCGGCGCAGGCAGACAGAGCGGTCGATCGAGGTGACGCCGCTCGGCGAGTACGCCGCCGCCCGTTCGCCACGCGCTCGTCGAGGCCGTGTGGGCGCCCTGCCGAGCGGCGCACCATCGGGCGCCTCAGCGCTACGGCCTGCTCGACCGCCAGCGCACCCCGCGTCGCACGTCGCCGCCTCGCTGGTACCTCCATGACGTGGCCAACGGCGCGCCGAGGTCGATGCCTTCGACTCGTCGAGGGCTCAAGATCAAGGACGGCCGCTCGTCGAGGTGCTCAACTGCGTCTCCATCCACGGTGGGCTCGTCGCCTCGTGGCCGCAAGAGGCATCGGTCAAGGCGACCGGTGTCGAGCGTCTCGTCGGCCCACTGGCGCGCGCACGGTTTGCCCGACTACGCGCAGTTCGACAACGACACGCTCTTTCAGGGGCCGCACCAGCACGCGGAGTGGTCGGGCGCGTGATGCGGCTCTGCCTCTCGCTCGGCGTCACTGCGGTGTTTGCCCCCGTGAGCGAGCACGCTTCCAGGCGGCATCGAGTCAGTCGAGGCCGTAGGTCGCGGCGACCTCATCGGCCGTCAGCACGTCGGCGTCGGCGCCGGGGATGTGGCGCTTTTCGAGGACGAACGGGCCGACGACGAGCGCGTCCATGTGCGTGCGGCGGAAGCAGCGGTAGGCGTCGTCGGCGGTGCAGACGATGGGTTCGCCGCGCACGTTGAAGCTGGTGTTGACGAGCACCGGCACGCCCGTCCGCGCGTGGAAGGCGCCAGACAGGGCGTGGAAGCGCCGGGTTCTGATCTGCGCCGAACGGTCTGCACGCGGGCCGATCCGTCCACGTGCGTCACGGCAGGGAGGGGGCTGTCGACGTGCGTGCCGCCGGTCGAGGCCTTCGCCACTGACGACTGCGCCCTTGCACACCGCCGACGAGCAGCATGTACGGGCTCTCGGCGCGCCGTCGGGGAAGGCGAGGTCGAACCACTCGGCTTGCGTGCTCGTCGCAGCACGGCGGGCGCGAACGGGCGGAAGCGACTCGCGGAACTTGATCTTCAGGTTCACCGAGCCGCTGCATCTCGCGCCCGCGCGCGTCGGCGAGGATCGAGCGGGCGCCGAGCGCGCGCGGCCCGAACTCCATCCGGCCCCTGCAACCACCCGACCACCATCCCGTCGGCGAGCAGCCCGGCGACCTGCTCGACAGCGCCGCCGCGTCGTCGATAGCGGTCGTGCGGGACGCCGCTGGCGCGGAACGCGCACGGCCTCGATCTCACGTCGACAGAAGGCGGGGCCGAGCAGCGCGCCGCGCATCGCGTCGGGCGTGGGCGACGGTGCGCGGCTGCTGCCGGCTAGCGGTGATACGCGAGGAGCGCCGCGCCGAGCGCGCCGCCCGCATCGCCCGCGGCGGGCTGAATCCACACGTCGTCGAAGATGCCCTCGCGCAGGAGGCGTCCGTTGGCGACGCAGTTGAGCGCGACGCCGCCGGCCATGGCCAGCCGCGTCTCGCCGGTCTCGCGGCGGACGTGGCGCGCCATCTTGCAGCACCACCTCCTCGGTGACCGCCTGCACCGACGCGGCGAGGTCCATCTCGCGCTGCGCGAGCGGCGCCTCGGGAGCGCGGCGCGGCGCCGAAGAGGCCGTCGATCTGCGCGCCGGTCATCGTGAGGCCGGTCGCGGTAGGTGAAGTAGTCGCATGTTGAGATGCACCGAGCCGTCGTCGCGCACGTCGATCACGTGCTCGCGGAGGGTGTCGACGTAGCGCGGCGTGCCGTACGGGGCGAGGCCCATCAGCTTGTACTCGCCCGAGTTGACGCGGAAGCCGGTGAAGTACGTGAACGCCGAGTAGAAGAGCCCGAGCGAGTGCGGAAAGTGCTGCTCGGCGTCGATCCGCAGGTCGGCGCCGCGCCCGACGCCGTACGCGGTCGTGGCCCACTCGCCCACGCCGTCGGTGGTGAGGAAGGCGGCGCGCTCGAACGGCGACGGGTAGAAGGCGCTCGCGGCGTGGCTCTCGTGGTGCTCGGTGAAGAGGACCGGGCCGGCGTAGCCGGCCGACCGCCGACCTCGGCGAGGCGGCACTTCGCGTCGAGTAGGCGCTCCATCCACAGCTTGCCCTTGAGCCAGACGCGGCATCGCCGAGCGAACGAGCGCGAGCCCGCGCGGCGCGAAGGCGACGTACGTCTCCAGCAGCCGCTCGAATTTGAGCAGCGGCTTGTCGTAGAACGCGACGAGGTCGACGTCCGTCGAGCGTGAGGCCCGGCCTCGCGGAGGCAGTAGCGCGATGGCGTGGCGCGGGGAACGCCGCGTCGTGCTTGACGCGCGTGAAGCGCTCTTCCTGCGCCGCCGCGACGATGTCGCCGTCGCGCACGAGCGCCGCCGCGCTGTCGTGGTAGAAGGCCGAGATGCCGAGAACGAGCACGGAGGAGGGGGAATGCGGGAAGGTAACGCGGCGAGGAGGCGGTCCGCCGCAGGCTGACGCCAGGCGGAGAGGTGAGGGCGCGGCCCTCTCCGCCGTTTCCGCGAGCCTCCCCGCCGCATTGCCCGGTCCGTGAAGGGTGCCCGATCTTGGCACCCTCCATCCCCCCCGCCGATGCCGTCCACCGCCTACCTGCGCCGCCTGTACACGCTGTACGCGCCCGTCTACGACCTCGCCTTCGAGCGGCTGATGGCGCCCGCGCGGCGCCGGGCCATCGCGCGGCTCGCTTTGACGGATGGTGAGCGCGTGCTGATCGTCGGAGGCGGGACGGGGCAGGACGTGCCGCATCTGCCGAAGGGCGTCCGCGTGACGTTCGGGGATGTGACGCCGCTGATGCTCTCGATTGCGCGGCGGCGTGCGGCGCGGCTCGGGCGAGAGGTGACCTTCGTGGAGCTCGACGCGACCGCGCTTCCCTTCGAAGACGAGAGCTTCGACGCGGTCCTGCTGCACCTCATCGTGGCCGTCGTGGACGATCCGGCGGCGGTCGTTGGGGAGGCCGCGCGGGTCGTGCGCGTCGGCGGGCGGGTGTCGGTGTTCGACAAGTTCGCGCCCGACGACGGGCCGCTGCCGCCGCTCCTCGTTCTGTTCAACCGCCTGTCGAGGTGGATCGCCACCTACGTGACGCGCCGCATCGGGCCGCTGCTCGCGGGCGCCGGGCTCGAACGCATCGAAGAGACCGGCTACGGACCGGGCGGTCTGTTTCGCATCGTCACCGCGACGAAGCCGCGTCCGAGCGTGCCGTGAGGCGCCCTGTTGCAGACATCGTGGC
>CAVSDF010000011.1:0-10566 GCA_963726715.1 Rhodothermales bacterium | reverse complement strand
ACGCCACCGGGGACGCGCCGGTTCTCCGCGAGTCGCCCCCCTTCGGACACGCTCCACCACCGCCGGACACCGACGATGACGCGCGCCGCGCGACCATCCGGTCGTTCGGGTGGGAGATGGGCGCCGCGCTCTACCGGGGGCGGTGGTTCGTCGGGATCGCCGTCGTTCTCGTGGCGCTTGCGAGCGCGGGCCTGTCGCTGCTACTGCCGAACGAGTACCGGGCGTCGACGAGCATGCTCGTGCCCGACCAGTCGAGCGGTCTGCTCTCGTCGCTCCTCGGTGGCGGTGGGGCGCGTACGGCGGCGCGCTTTCTCGGGAGCGGCATGCAGGCGAACCAGTACTCGCGCAGCCTCGCTATCCTCACGAGCCGACAGGTCGCAGAGGCGGCCATCGACAGCTTCGACCTCGTGCGCGCGTACGAGATGGACGACGAGGAGAACCCGCGCGCGGCCACCCTCGAAGAGCTCCAGCGGCGCGCCACCTTCGGCGTCGACAACGAGTACGAATACCTGTTCGTCTCCGTCCTCGACCCGAGCCCGCGCCGCGCGGCGGACATGGCCAACTTCTTCGCCCGTGCCCTCATCGGGCGCAGCAACACCCTTGCCACCGTGAACGCGGCCTCGTACCGCGTCTTCATCGAGGCCCGCTACCAACAGGCCAACCGAGACGTCGACTCGCTCCTCGACGCCACCAAAGCCTTCCAGCAGCGCTACGGCGTGATCGACATCGGCGCGCAGACGCAGGCGTACTTCTTGCAACTGTCGGCGATGCGCAGCGAGCAGGTGCGCCAGCAGATCCAGGTGGAGGCGCTGCGCCAGCAGTTCGGGGCCGAGTCGCCTGAGCTTCGGGCCGCCGAGAGCGCCCTCAGTGTCGCCTCGCAGGCGTACGAGCGGGCGCAGGCGGGCGGTGAGCGCTCGCTTCCCGTCTCGCCCGAGGGGATGCCGCAGGTGGTGCGCGAGTACGCCGACCTCGAGCGCGAGCGGCTGGTGCAGAAGAGCGTCCTCGAAGCCGTTGCGCCTCTCTACGAGGCCGCCAAGCTCGAGGAGCAGCGCCGCACCGACCCGGTGCAGGTTCTCGACGCTGCCGTCGCGCCGACGCGGAAGGACAGCCCGAAGCGATGGATTCTGGTGATTATCGCAACCGTCTCGGCGCTCCTCGTGAGCATCGCCGCAGTGCTGCTCTGGTACCTCTGGCGCCGTCAGGGACGAGGCGTTCTGTCCCGTCTGCGCGCGGAGGCCTCGCACCCGTGATGAACGAGACGGCGGGACCGCTGCGCACCGAGCGCCTGACGTGGGCTGACGCGGGCGTCGCGGCGGTGCTCGGCCTGTGCCTACTCAGCGTACCGCTTCTCGTGGCCGTCGGCGCTCCGCCGCTCGCGCTCCTTGCCGCGCCTGCGCTACTGGCGGGTTTGGCGACGGGCTGGGTGCTGCTGCGCCACCCGCTTGCCAACCTCGTGGCCGTGCTCGCGCTCTCGGTCTTCACGATCGGCTACAACCCCGGCATCCAAATCGAGGAAGTCGTCTACGGCCTCTATTACCTCGGCTATCTCGCCGGGTGGTTCGGGCTGCGCGTGGTGGTACTGCGCGAACCGATCGCCCACAACGCTGGAGATCAGGCGCTTTTGATCTTTCTCGTCGTCGTGTTCGCGCTCACGCCGGTCTGGTTTCTCCTCGGCGCCGACTTCGGCGAGTACCAGAGCGAGGCCGTGGCCATCGCCAACCTCGCCTTCTTCTTCCCCGTCCGCGAGGCCATCGAGCGCGACCGGCGTGCCCTGCCTCTCCTCATCGGCGTGGTGCTGTGGATTCCTGTGTTCATCGCCGTCCGAAACCTGATCAACTACCGGGAGCTGATCGCCCAGGCCGTCGTCGCCGATGTGCTGACGGGGCGGCGCGTGTCGGTGAACGATCTCGTGCTCATGATGGGGGCCGTGTTCAGCACCGGGCTGGCAAGCACCTCGCGGTCGCGCCCGGTGACGGTGATGCTCGCCGGGGTTTTCGGGGTGTGTGGGGCCGCGCTCGCGGTCACGCAGAGCCGGGCGATGTGGATCATGGTGGCCCTGGGGCTCGTGCTCACCTTTGGCCTCGGGCGGGCGGTGCAGCGGCGGCGCGTCGTCGTGGGCGGGGTCCTCGTCGGGGGCCTTCTCGGTCTTGCCGCCGTCGTGCTCCTCGGCAACGAGTTCGCGGTGATCGCCGCTGCCTTCCTCAAGCGCCTGCTCTCGGTGCGCACCGCCGCGACGAGCGACATCTCGTTTCTGAGCCGTCTCTACGAAGCGCAGGGCGCCCTAGCCTACATCCGCGCCAACCCAATCCTCGGCCACGGGCTCGGCAACAGCTACACGTACTTCGACATCATCAGCCAGACCACCACGACGAAGACGTTCACGCACAACGGGTACGTGGGCCTTCTCTTTCGTTTCGGTGCATGGGGGATGCCGCTCATCGCCACGTTCTGGATCCACGCGATACGCGAAGGCCTGCGCGCCCACTGGCGCGGGGCTGCCGCAGATCCGCTCGCCGCTACGGCGGGCTTCTCGGCGGCGCTCGTGCTCCTCGCGTTCGTCGTCTCGACGGTCACGGCGAACCCCTTCCACAACAGCGACAGTCTGCTCGCGTTCGGGTTGATGGGCGGCGTGGCGTGCGGCGCCTACGCCCGCGCGCAGCGCCGGATGGCGGCGCTCCCTGCGGTGGTCGAGCCGACGCACGAGGCATCGTCATGAACCGCCGTGTGGTCGCTGCCGGGGTCGCCGGGTCGGCGCTTCAAGTCGTGCTCACGGCCGGGGTGACGCTCATCTCGTACCGGATCCTGCTCGGGAGCGTCGGGGAGGCGCGGTTCGGCGTGTGGGCGTCGGTGGGGGCGGTGGCACTCGCCGGAGGGATTGCCGAGTTCGGGATGGGTGCAGGGGCGCTGCGCTACATCTCACTCCACCTCGGGCGCGGCGAGACGAACGAAGCCGCGCGGGTCGCCGAGACGGCTGTGATCTCGTCGGCCGTTCTCGTCGGCCTGGCCGCGCTCGGCCTCGCGCCGCTGCTGCCGTCCGTGCTGCGGTTCTTCTGGGACCCGTCCGCCACCGCCTTCTTCGGCGATGCGCTCACGCTCCTGCCGTGGACGCTCGCCCTCCTCACCGCCAATGCCTTCCAGTCGTCCTGCCTCGCCTGCCTCGACGGCGCGCAGCGCGTACACGTGCGCAACGCCCTCGCCATCGCGGGCAGCGTGGTCGGGTTCGGCTTCGTCCTCGCGTGGGTGCCGGCGCGCGGCCTCGTCGGCTACGCGCAGGCGCTGATCGCGCAGGCGCTCGGGGTGGGCGCGGTGGCGTGGCTGCTGCTGCGGCGGGCGCTTCCGGGCCTGACGGTCGTGCCGGTGCGGTGGCAGTGGGCGGCGTTCCGCCGGATCGCCGGGTACGGGGCGACGTGGCAGGGGATCTCGCTCGTCAACCTGCTCGCCGATCCGCTCGCCAAGCTGCTCATCGGGCGCGTCGGCGGCGTCGAACTCGCCGGCCACTACGAGGTGGCCACCAAGCTCGCGCTTCCACTCCGCGGGGTCGTCGTATCGGCGCAGCAGGCCCTCGTGCCCGCCATCGCCCGGATGAGTGCCGAGGCACCCGACCGGATCGGGCGCCTGTACGCGACGTCCCTGCGCGTCTCGGCCGCCCTCGTCGGGCTTGCACTGCCTGTGCTGATCCTCGGCGCGCCCCTCGCCGCGATGGCGTGGCTCGACAGGCGCGACCCGACCTTCGAGATTCTCTACGCCGTTCTCACGACCGCGTGGTTCCTCAACGCCCTCTCTGGCCCGGCGTACTTCGACCACGTGGGCCGCGGGCGGCTGGCTCCCGTCTTCGCCGGACACGCGACCACCGCGCTCGCCGTCGTCACGCTCGGCCCGCTCTTCGGATGGATCGGCGGCCGGATGGACGGAAGCGGCGGCGGAGGCCTCGGCGTTGCGGTGGCGGCGGCCCTCGCCATCGTGCTCGGCAGCAGCGTGGCGCCACTCGCGCTGCACCGCAGCGGCGCAGACGGGCCGGTCGGCGCGCGTGCCGACGACCGGGTGCTCCTCGTCATGGCCGTGGCGCTGGTCACGGCGGCCGTCATCACCCTCAGCGGCGGACTGAGCGTTCCCGTCCGCGTGGCCATCGCGCTGCTCACGGTCGTGGCAAGCGGCGCCGCCCTCGCCGCGCACCCGGATGTCCGTCGTCTTCGGCGACACGTCTCCCGCCTCGCCTCGCCCCCGTCCGCATGACCGTCACCATCGTCAACCCGTACGCCGGTGGGCACTACGGGCAGTACCTCGACGCCCTCCTGCGCGGCTGGACACGGCGCCGACGGCCCGGAGACCGCCTGCACATCGTCGCCGGCCCATGCGTCGCCACTGCGCACCCCGACGTCGCCGCCCTCGCCGCCGAGGTCGGCGCGGCGTGGACCGAGACAACGACCGACTTCCAGCCGATGCGCTCGCGGGTGGCGGTCGAGTGGCACATGGCGCGCCTTCTGCGCACGACAGTGCCCCCGACGCGCCCCGACCGCATCTTGCTCACCTACCTCGACCACGGCCTCGTCGCGGTTGCCGCCGTGCGGATGTGCGCGCCCGTCTCCGGCATTCTCTTTCGCCCGTCGTTCCACTACGCCGCCATCGGCTCGCCGCCGGAAGGGGCACGCGCCCGCCTGGTGGAGATCGCCAAGCGCGAGCTACTGCGCCTCGCGCTGCGCCGGATGGACCGCGTCTTTGTGCCCGACGAGACAGCCGTCGAGCCGATGCGCCGCCTCACGCGGCGGAGCACGCCGGTCGCGCTGCCCGAGGCGTTCGACACCTCGGTCGTACACCGGCGCCCGGCGTTCCTCGACGCCCTCGACCCCTCGCGCCGAGTCCTCCTGTGCATCGGCGCCCTCGACAGCCGCAAGGGCGTTGGCGTGGTCCTCGACGCGGTCGGGAGGCTTCCGCACACGCTGCACGCGCGGGTCGCGCTCGTTCTCGCCGGGCGCTTCGAGGCGTCCGAACGCGCGGACTACCTCGACGCCATCGACCGCTTGCGGCGCGAGACGTCGCTCCAGGTGCTCGTCGAAGACCGGTACCTCGACGAGGCCGAAATCCAGCCGACCATCGAAGCGGCAGACCTCGTGCTCGTGCCCTACCAGCGCCACGTCGGCTCGTCGGGCATCCTGATCCGCGCCGCCGTCGCCGGGCGCCCGGTTCTCGCCTCCGACTACGGCCTCGTCGGCGCGCACGTCCGGCGCCACCGGCTCGGCGCGACCGTCGACGCCGCCTCTCCCGACGCGCTCGCCGCGGCCCTCGTAGCGGACACAAACGGAACCGGCGCCGCCGCCCGCTTCGACGCCGCCGCGGCGCGCGCCTTCGCCAGCGGCAACACGTCGGAGGCCTTCGCCGAGACGATCTTCCGCCACCTCCTCACCCCCGCCGCCCGCTGATGCGCCTCGCCTTCGTCACCCCGCACGACCCGGACGACTCGAATGCCTTCTCGGGCACGACGCTGCGGATGCGCCGCGCCTTCGAGCGCGCCGGTGCAGACGTGGTGCCCGTCGGGCCGTTGCGCGAGGGCCGGCGCCGGGCCGGGCAGATCGCCAAGCTCGCCTACCGCGTGGCCCTCGCGGGCGCCGCGCTCGCCGTCTGCTCGTCGGCGTGGGCCGCGGCGTCGGCCGTGGCCGAGATGGGCAGCGCGCCCGAACGCGTGGCCGTCGTCGCCGTCGGCGACCGAGGTCGGCGGTGCCATCGAGGCGCGTCGCACGGGAGAAGGCGAGCGGGTCGAACTGCTGTTCGTCGGCAAGGACGCGCACCGCAAGGGCGCCGATGTCGCCCTCGCCGCCGATGCCTACCGCCGCACCGCCCGAGCCGCGCGTCAGCGCTACGACGACACCTTCAACTGGGACGCCGCCGCGCGCGACCTGCTCGCCCGCCTCGACCGCGCCCTTGCCGACCGTGCCTGAGATCCGCCACATCGTACTCCAGTGGCCGCGCCTCGGCCCCTACCACCTCGCGCAGCTCGCAGCGCTCGGGCGAGCGGCACAGGCGCGCGGCGTCCGCCTGACCGTCATCGAGGCCGCACGCCGCGAGGCCATCTACGCCGACATCCGCGAGGAGACGACCCACGAGGGCTTCGAGCGCCTCACCCTCTTCCCCGACGCCACATTCGAGGAGCTCCCACCGAAGGCCCTTCACAGCGCCGTTCGCCGCGCGCTCGACCGCCTCCGTCCCGACGCCGTCGCCGTCAACTCGTACAGCCTCCCCGACGCGCTCGCCACGCTCGAATGGGCGCGCCGCAACCGCCGCGTGGCCGTCGGGATGACCGACACGAAGGCCGACGACGGGCCGCGCCGGCGCTGGCGCGAGGCGATCAAGGGGCGCATCGTCGGTCAGTTCGACGCGATGCTCGTGAGCGGGACGGCCTCGACGGACTACGTGCGCGGGCTCGGCTTCGCCGGTCCCCTCGGCACCGGATGCGACGTCGTCGACAACGACGTCTTCGCCCGAGGCGCCGATGCGGCCCGCGCAGACGCAGAAGACGTGGCCCCGCACTTCGTTGCCGTCTCGCGCTTCATCGGCGTCAAGAACCTGCCGCGCCTCCTCGACGGCCTCGCCCGCTACCGCGACCGCGCAACCGCGTCGGGACGTACGCCGTGGCCGCTCGTGCTCGTTGGGGATGGCCCCACTCGCGCCGATCTCGTCGCCCACGCCGCCGCGCTCGGCCTCGGCGACCTCGTGCGGTTCGCGGGCTTCGCGCAGATCGACGCGCTTCCGGCGCTCTATGGACATGCCGCCGCGTTCGTCCACCCGGCCACCAAAGACACGTGGGGCCTGGTCGTCAACGAGGCGATGGCAGCGGGCCTGCCGGTGCTCGTCTCGCGCGCCGCCGGATGCGCCGCCGATCTCGTCGGCGAGGGCGTGACCGGATGGACGTTCGACCCGAACGACACCGACGCCATCGCCGACGCGCTCGCCCGCATCGCCGAACTCCCCGCCGCCGACCGCCGCGCGATGGGCGAGGCCGCGCGCCGCGCCATCGCCGCGTGGACGCCCGAGCGTTTCGCCGAGGCCGTCCTCGACCTCGCCGACGCCGGGCGCGCCACATCGAGCCGCGGCCTCGACCCCGTCGCCGGACTCGTGCTGCACGTCCTGCGCCTGCTCTCGCGCTCGGCCACCACCTTCCACGCCGTCCGTGACTGACTCTGCACCCCCGTCCCCCGTCCTCGTCGCCGGATACTTCCCCCCGCCCGCCACGCGCGCCACCGGAGCGCACCCGCGCGCCTCCATCCATGCCTGAGATCCGCCACATCGTACTCCAGTGGCCGCGCCTCGGCCCCTACCACCTCGCGCGGCTCGCAGCGCTCGGGCGAGCGGCACAGGCGCGCGGCGTCCGCCTGACCGTCATCGAGGCCGCACGCCGCGAGGCCATCTACGCCGACATCCGCGAGGAGACGACCCACGAGGGCTTCGAGCGCCTCACCCTCTTCCCCGAGGCCACATTCGAGGAGCTCCCACCGAAGGCCCTTCACAGCGCCGTTCGCCGCGCGCTCGACCGCCTCCGTCCCGACGCCGTCGCCGTCAACTCGTACAGCCTCCCCGACGCGCTCGCCACGCTCGAATGGGCGCGCCGCAACCGCCGCGTGGCCGTCGGGATGACCGACACGAAGGCCGACGACGGGCCGCGCAGGCGCTGGCGCGAGGCGATCAAGGGGCGCATCGTCGGTCAGTTCGACGCGATGCTCGTGAGCGGGACGGCCTCGACGGACTACGTGCGCGGGCTCGGCTTCGCCGGTCCCCTCGGCACCGGATGCGACGTCGTCGACAACGACGTCTTCGCCCGAGGCGCCGATGCGGCCCGCGCAGACGCAGAAGACGTGGCCCCGCACTTCCTCGCCATCAACCGCTTCGTCACGCGCAAGAACCTCCGGCGCCTCATCGGTGCGCACGCGCGCTACGCCGACGGTGCGACCGGGCGGGGCGGCGTGCCGTGGCCGCTCGTGCTGCTCGGCGACGGCCCCGAGCGCGCGGACCTCGAAGCGCTTGCCGGGGCACGGGTGCGCTTCGGCGGATTCGTGCAGGTCGATGCGCTCCCAGCACATTACGGACGCGCCGCCGCGTTCGTCCACCCGGCCCTCCAGGACCAGTGGGGCCTGGTCGTCAACGAGGCGATGGCAGCGGGCCTGCCGGTGCTCGTCTCGCGCGCCGCCGGATGCGCCGCCGATCTCGTCGGCGAGGGCGTGACCGGATGGACGTTCGACCCGAACGACACCGACGCCATCGCCGACGCGCTCGCCCGCATCGCCGAACTCCCCGCCGCCGACCGCCGCGCGATGGGCGAGGCCGCGCGCCGCGCCATCGCCGCGTGGACGCCCGAGCGTTTCGCCGAGGCCGTCCTCGACCTCGCCGACGCCGGGCGCGCCACATCGAGCCGCGGCCTCGACCCCGTCGCCGGACTCGTGCTGCACGTCCTGCGCCTGCTCTCGCGCTCGGCCACCACCTTCCACGCCGTCCGTGACTGACTCTGCACCCCCGTCCCCCGTCCTCGTCGCCGGATACTTCCCCCCGCCCACGACCGGGCAGGCCGTCGCCACCGAGCGGGTCGCGAGGCTTCTCGATCCGGCCTGCGATGTCGCGTGCGTGTCGCTCCAGGGCGCGCACAGCCGCGGAGTGGGCGCCGGGGCGGCGCCGACGCTTGCCGGCGCATGGAGCTACGCGCGGGCGGCGTTCGCGTGGCGGCGCGCGCTCCGGCAGCACCCGTCGGCGACGGTGCTGTGGACGAGCATCTCGCCCAAGATCTCCGGGCACCTGCGCGACGCGCTCCTCGTGCTTCCGGCGTTCGCCTCCTCGCAGCGCGTCTTCGGCGTCGTCCACTGGGGCGGGTTCGAGCGGCTCGGCATGGTGGCGTGGATGCGCCCGCTCGTCGCGCGGATGGTGCGGCGGCTCGACGGGGTCGTGTTCCTCGACCGCTCGCTCGCCGACGCCTGCGCGCGCTTCATCCCCGAGGGCAAGCGCCTCGTCGTGCCCAACACCGTCTCGGACGACATCATCGCTTCCGCCGCCGAACTCGACGCCCGACGCGCGCCCTGGGCCGATGGGCGGGCGCTCCGCGTGCTCTTCTTCAGCAACATGCTGCCCGAGAAAGGCTACGGCGATGTCGTGCGCGCCATCGGACGCCTGCGCCGCGATGGTGTGGCGGTCGAGGCGACGTTCGCCGGGGCATGGCCCGACGATGCACAGGCGCGGCATTTCGCCGACCTCGTGGACGAGAGCGGCGCAGGCGACGCCGCGACCTACGTGGGCTCCGTACACGAGCGCGCCGACGTGCGCCGCCTGATGCTCGGCCACGACGTGCTCGCCTTCCCATCGAATTACGCCGACGAGGCGCAGCCGCTCGTCCTCATCGAAGCCTTCGCCTGCGGCACGCCGGTCGTCACCACGACCGTCGGTGCCATCCCCAGCATCGTCACCGACGGAGTAGAAGGGCGGCTCATCACGCCCGGAGACGCCGATGCCGTCGCCGACGCGCTCGTGCAGTTCCGGGACCGCGCCTGGTGGCACGCGGCGTCGGTCGCCGCCCGCGCCCGCTTCGACGCGCAGTTCAGCCCCGACGTCGTGCGCCGCGCGTGGCTGCACGCGATCTCCACCGCCCCGCCCCCGCAGGACGAGGACGCGACCGGCGACCGGCGCGGGCCGTATCCTTGACGCAAGACCCGAAGCCGTCGGTTCGCACCCTCCACGGGCGAGCCGGAACAGTGCCCCGACCCCTGCTTGGGAGCGACCGCCTGCGCCAAACCGTCGGCGCGGAGAGACCCGCCGCCCCTCCCGTGAGATGATCTCGATTTCATGAGCCTTCCCTTTCGCGCCCACCAGATGCTCGGCCTGCTGCGGCTGCTCGGCGAGCCGGGCGCGCTCCGTGCCATGCGCACGTGGCGCCCGTTCTCCGTCACCGCCTTTCGGATGACGCGCGCGCTCCACCGGCAAGGCTTTCGCTTCGAGGGCATCGTCGATGGCGGCGCCAACATCGGCAGTTCGCACGCGCGGCGGCAGAGACGTGGCCGACCGCGCAGATCCTCTCCGTCGAACCCCTGCCGACATCGCCGAGACGTTGCGCAACAACCTTGCCTCCGAAGCGCCACGCGTGCGCATCGCCGCGGCGGCGCTCGGACGCGCTCCCGCACCCTCGATTTCGACCGGACCGACTACTCGCTCGCCTCGTCGGCGCTCGTCCCCGCGAATCGCGCCGCCACCTGCATCGCCGTGCCCGTCGTCCGCCTCGACGACCTCCTCGCCGAAGCCTCTCTGCCGCGGCCGGCTCCTGCTCAAGCTCGACCTCCAGGGGTTCGAACTGAAGCGCTCCGCGGCGCCACCGCCACGCTCGCGCGCGCCGACGCGGTCCTGCTCGAAACGGCTTTCCAGGCGAGCTACGCCGGCGAACCGCTCTTCCGCGACGTCCTCGCATTCATGGAGGATGCAGGCTTCCGGTTCGCCCGCCCGGTCGACACGCTCGAAGAGAACGGCCGGATGACGCAGATGGACGCTCTCTTCGTGCGCGACGACCGCGCCCCGGCCACCGGAGGCGTGGAGCACCCGTCTGCC
>CAVSDF010000010.1:0-1003000 GCA_963726715.1 Rhodothermales bacterium | reverse complement strand
CCGTAGGTGGCGGCGATCTGCTCGGGGGTGAGCACCTCGGCTTCGGCGCCGGGGATGCGCGCCTTCTCCACCACGAACGGCCCCACGACGAGGGCGTCGAGGTGGGTGCGACGGAAGCAGCGGTAGGCGTCGTCGGGCGTGCAGACGATGGGCTCGCCGCGCACGTTGAAGCTGGTGTTGACGAGCACCGGCACGCCCGTCTGCGCGTGGAAGGCCGAGAGCAGGGCGTGGAAGCGCGGGCTGGTGGCGGCGTTCACGGTCTGCACGCGGGCGCTGCCATCCACGTGCGTCACCGCCGGAAGCGGACTTTCCACCTGCTGCAACCGCTCCAGTCCCTCGCCCGAGACCTCGGCGCCGTGGACCTGCGCCACGAGCAGCATGTAGGGGCTCGGCCGGTCGAGGGCGAACCACTCGGCGGCGTGCTCTTCCAGCACGGCGGGCGCGAACGGGCGGAAGCTCTCGCGGAACTTGACCTTCAGGTTGACGAGCCGCTGCACGTCGCGTCCGCGCGGGTCGGCGAGGATGCTCCGCTGCCCGAGCGCCCGCGGCCCGAACTCCATCCGCCCCTGAAACCACCCGACGGCGGCCCCTCCCGCGAGCAGTTCGGCGGTTTTCTCCACGAGCGCAGCCTCGTCGTCGTAGCGGTCGTAGGGCACGCCCTCGCGGACGAGCACGGCCTCGATCTCGTCGTCGGAGAAGGCGGGGCCGAGCTGCGCGCCCTGCATGGCGTCAGGGAGGGCGACGGTGCGCGGCTGCTGCCCGTAGCGGTGGTAGGCCAGCAGGGCCGCGCCGAGCGCCCCGCCCGCGTCGCCCGCGGCAGGCTGCACGAACACCTCGTCGAAGACGCCCTCGCGCACGAGCCGTCCGTTGGCGACGCAGTTGAGCGCCACGCCGCCGGCCAGGCACAGCCGCGCCTCGCCCGTCTCGCGGCGCACGTGCCGGGCCATCTTGAGCACGGCCTCCTCGGTGACGGCCTGCACGGACGCGGCAAGGTCCATTTCGCGCTGCGTAAGCGGGCTTTCCGGAGCGCGGCGCGGGCCGAAGAGCGTCTCCATGGGCGCGCCGGTCATGGTGAGGCCGACGGGGTAGGTGAACAGGTCGAGGTTGAGGTGCACCGAGCCGTCGTCCTTCACGTCGATCACCCGCTCGCGCAGCGTGTCCGCGTAGCGCGGCGTGCCGTAGGGGGCCAGGCCCATCAGCTTGTACTCGCCCGAGTTGACGCGGAAGCCGGTGAAGTAGGTGAACGCGGAGTAGAACAGGCCGAGGCTGTGCGGAAAGTGCTGCTCGGCGTGAACCGAGAGGTCGGCGCCGTCGCCCACGCCGTAGCTCGTCGTGGCCCACTCGCCCACGCCGTCGGTGGTGAGGAAGGCGGCGCGCTGGAACGGGGAGGCGTAGAAGGCGCTCGCGGCGTGGCTCTCGTGGTGCTCGGGGAAGAGCACCGGGCCGTCGTACAGGCCGCCGCCGTACCGGGCGAGGCCCTCGCGGAGTTGCTTCTCGATGGCGAGCTTGCCCTTGAGCCACACGGGCATGGCCTTGAGGAACGAGGCGAGGCCGCGCGGCGCGAAGGCGACGTACGTCTCCAAGAGCCGCTCGAATTTGAGCAGCGGCTTGTCGTAGAACGCCACGAGGTCGATCCGGTCGGCGGTGAGGCCCGCCTCACGGAGGACGTACGCGACGGCGTGGGCGGGGAACGACGCGTCGTGCTTGGTGCGGGTGAAGCGCTCTTCCTGCGCCGCCGCGACCACGTGCCCGTTGGCGACGAGCGCCGCCGCGCTGTCGTGGTAGAACGCCGAGATTCCGAGGACGGTCACGAGGGAGGGGGAATGCGGGAAGGTAACGCGGCGCGGAGGCGGTCCGCCGCAGGCTGACGCCAGGCGGGGAGGTGAGGGCGCGGCCCTCTCCGCCGTTTCCGCGAGCCTCCCCGCCGCATTGCCCGGTCCGTGAAGGGTGCCCGATCTTGGCACCCTCCATCCCCCCCGCCGATGCCGTCCACCGCCTACCTGCGCCGCCTCTACACGCTGTACGCGCCCGTCTACGACCTCGCCTTCGAGCGGCTGATGGCGCCCGCGCGGCGCCGGGCCATCGCGCGGCTCGCTTTGACGGACGGCGACCGCGTGCTGATCGTCGGAGGCGGGACGGGGCAGGACGTGCCGCATCTGCCGAAGGGCGTCCGCGTGACGTTCGGGGATGTGACGCCGCTGATGCTCTCGATTGCGCGGCGGCGTGCGGCGCGGCTCGGGCGAGAGGTGACCTTCGTGGAGCTCGACGCGACCGCGCTTCCCTTCGAAGACGAGAGCTTCGACGCGGTCCTCCTCCACCTCATCGTGGCCGTCGTGGACGATCCGGCGGCGGTCGTTGGGGAGGCCGCGCGGGTCGTGCGCGTCGGCGGGCGGGTGTCGGTGTTCGACAAGTTCGCGCCCGACGACGGGCCGCTGCCGCCGCTCCTCGTCCTGTTCAACCGCCTGTCGAGGTGGATCGCCACCTACGTGACGCGCCGCATCGGGCCGCTGCTCGCGGGCGCCGGGCTCGAACGGGTCGAAGAGACCGGCTACGGACCGGGCGGTCTGTTTCGCATCGTCACCGCGACGAAGCCACGCCCGAGAGTGTCGTGAGGCCCCCTGTTGCAGACATCGTGGCCTTCCTCCGGCGCCACTGGATGCATCTGACGCTGCTCCTGCCGATGGCGCTGGTGGTGACGGCGGTGCACGAACTGGCGCACGCCGTCGCCGTGGCGCTCGTCGGCGGCACCGTCCTCGACTGGGGCGTCCTGCCGACGAACGGAGCGTGGGGGCACGTCGGCTACCGGATGCCGGTCGAACTGCGCGGGTCCATGCGGATCGTCGCGGCGGCTCCGTACCTGCTGTGGCTGACCGTAGCAGCGGCAGCGTCCGCATGGGCCTGGCGCCGCCCGCCGCCGACGTTTCGCGTGGCGTCAGCGGTGTTCGTGTGGGGAATCGCGGTGCCGCTCGCCGATGTCGCGTACGCTGCCGTCCCGTACCTGCTCGGAGCCGACAATGATTTGCTCGACGCCTTCGGCCCCGTCGATGGCGCGGTGAAGCTCGCGTTTCTGATCGCGGGCGTGGCGATCGCCGCCGCCGTCTACGCGGCGCACCGACGCCTCTACGGCGGCGACGCGCTCAGCCGACTGGCGTTTGCGCTCGCCGTTGCCTTCGCCGGGGCGTTGATGGTCGGGCTGACGGTCGCGTTTCTCTGAGCCGTCCGTCGAGTCACCCCTTCGGGCCGTCGGCGGATTCCCAGCGGCCGAAGACGCCGCAGGGGAGCACGCGGTCTTCGGCGCGGACGGGCAGGCCGATCTCGCCGACGGAAATCCGGCCGCCGAGTCCGTCGAGCGCATCCTGCATCAGCGTGCCGATGACGACGGGCGAGAGGCCCGAGGTGTAGGTGTTGAGCAGGAAAAAGACCGGATCGTCGGAGAGCAGGCCGCGGAGGCGCTGCAAGAGCGGCCAGAGGTCGTGCTCGATGCGCCACGTCTGCCCGGTCGTGCCGCGCCCGAAGACGGGCGGATCGAGGAGGATGGCGTCGTAGCGGGCGCCGCGGCGCAGTTCGCGGTCGGTGAAGCGCACGACATCGTCGACGATGTAGCGCACGGGGGCGCCGCCGAGGCCCGAGAGCACCGCGTTGTCGCGGCACCATGCCACCATGCCCTTCGCGGCGTCCACGTGGGTGACGCGCGGCTCCGGCGGCGGCGCAGGCGACGGTCGCGGCGCCGGTGTAGCCGAAGAGGTTGAGCACGCGGAGCGGCCAGCACCTTGCGGGCCTTGCGAGCGGCGTGGAGGCGCTCGGTCATCCACGACCAGTTGGCGGCCTGCTCGGGGAAGAGGCCGGTGTGCTTGAAGTCGGTCGGGCGGATGCGGAAGGTGAGCGTGCGCCAGCCGATGGTCCAGGTGTCGGGCAGGGCCGTGCGGAATTCCCAGCGCCCGCCGCCCTCGTCGGCTGCGGTGGTAAAAGGCGTCGTAGTCGCCCCAGTCGGCGCCGGGGCGCGGCCAGAGCGCCTGCGGATCGGGGCGGACGAGGACGTGGCGGCCCCAGCGCTCCTTCTTCATCCCGTCGCCGGTGGCGAGGAGTTCGTAGTCGGTCCATCCGTCGGCGACGATGAGGGCGGGGTGGCGGTAGCGGGGCATCGGGCGGCGGCGGAGCGGGGAGGGCAGGGGATTCGGGAGGACGAACCCGCGCGGGCGGGCGGTCGTTCGCCGGTCGACCATTCTTCGCCCGCCGATGGACTCTGCCCCCCGCTCCGCCTCCTCTCCCGCCCCCGGCGCCGACCCCATCGACGGACTGCTCACGATCCACCCCGACGTCCGCACCGGGTCGGCGCCGATGGGCCGCCGCGCCTCGCGCGTCTTCGTGCTCGTGACCCTCCTCGCGATGGCGCTCCTCGTGCTCGGCGGCGGCTACTACGTGACGCAGATGGCGACGACGACGAAGAACCGCGAGCGCATCGACCGGACCGGCACCGGCAACGAGAACGCCGTCCGCGGCTTCGGCGTCACCGACGGCGGCAAGTGACGGCGCCTCGATATCGCCTCCTCCTGGCGTGCGTGGCGCTGGTTCTGGCGATGCCCGCCGCCGCGCAGCCCGCCTCGTTCGCGCCTGTGCCGCCGCCGCCCGACCCCGCCCTCGCGCCGCTCCTCGGCACCTACGGCAACGGCCTCCGCACGGTCGTCGCCTACGAAGACGACGACGGGCGCCTCGCCTTCTGGGCTGACGGCGGCATCGAGACGATCGAATCCGGGCCGCGCGCCTACGCCTTCCGCGGCGCGCCGCCGTGGGTCGGCGCGTCCGCGCGGTTCTTCCCGACGGGCGGGACGCCACTCGTGCTCGACGCTGCCAACCGGTCGTTCGTGCGCCGCGCCGTCGGGCCGGGCGAGGGCGACGTGTTTCGCATCACGCCGCGCCGCGCGATGGCCGACATCCTGCGCGAGTCGCAGACGGCCGTTCCGCCCTCCAGCGTCGAGCGCCGCGGCGATCTCGTCGATGTGACGCGCGCAGTGCCGAACGTGGTGCTCGACGTGCGCTACGCGACCGCGGCCAACTTCATGGGCGTCCCCCTCTACGCCCGCGCCCGCGCCTACCTCGTGCCCGACGCCGCCGCCGCGCTCGCCCGCGCGCAGGAGCGGCTGGCGCGCTACGGCCTCGGCATCGTCGTCCACGACGCCTACCGTCCGTGGTCGGTGACGTGGGCGTTCTGGGAGGCGACACCCCCGGCGCAGCGCGGCTTCGTCGCCGACCCCGCCGTCGGCTCCAAGCACAACCGCGGCGCCGCCGTCGATGTCGGCCTCGTGGCGCTTCAAACGGGCGAGATCGTCGAGATGCCGTCCGACTACGACGAGTTCACCGCGCGGGCGGCGAGCGACTACGTCGGTGGGACGCGCCGGAGCCGTCACTACCGTGCGATCCTGCGCCACGCGATGCTCGCCGAGGGCTTCACGCCCAATCCGACCGAGTGGTGGCACTACGACCTCGCCACGTGGCGAAACCATCCGCTCCTCAACATCTCCTTCGAGCGCCTCGACGCCCAGCGGTGAGGGGCTGGTGGGTGAAGACGTGGCGCATGAATGCCGCGTTGGCGGTCGTCGCCACGCCGATCTGTTCAGGTCCACACTCTCCAAGCGCTCGTCGTCTGCTCCGTTCAGTGCCGCATCCGCGGAGCGGGGATGACGCCGCGCACGACCGCGTCGATGCGTTCGCCGCCGCGGCGGGTGCCGGCGTAGCGGTCGATGCGCACGAAGGCGATGCTGTCGGAGGCGAAGGGGCGCGTGAAGTGCCACGCGGAGAGAGCGCCGAGCGAGTCGCGCGTCATCTCGACGGCCGCGACCGAGTCGCTCGCGGCGTTGAGGAACGAGATCCAGACGTGGATCGAGTCGAACGGCACGGCGGCGCGGTTCTCGACGCGTCCCGTCAGGCCGTGCGTGGCGTGGTTGACGGCGATGCCGGTGATGGTGAGGCCGTCGCCGTCGGTGGGCGCGGTGAGGGCGGCGGTCGAGTCCATCGCCACGGCGGGCACGATGGGCGTCTCGGGCGTGCCGGTGCAGGCGGCGAGGCCGAGGGCGGCGGGAAGGGCGAGGGCGAGCAGGCGGCGCATCGAGCGTTCGGGACGGAGGTGAAGGGGCGGTGCCGGAGTGTAGCACGCGGCACGCCCGCCCCGCAACAGCCCCCGGCGCCGCTGCATCCGCGTCTCCAACAGAATCGCCCCCCCCCGCGTCGGCCCTACGACAGGGGCAGGGTGGAGGGACCGCGCCTTCGAGACGATGGGGACGGGTTGGACGACGCCTGCGGACGCCGTACTGCGGCCGCGCACTGAGGCCGCGTGGCCTGTCTCACCGCACGGTCGATTCGTCATCACCGCGCCACCACCCCGCACCCCACGCCGGTCAGATGTCGCGCGTCATCGGCACGTCGATGCGGGTGCCGTCGCGGCGGATGGCGCGGTAGCCGGTGAAGCGGAGCCGCGCGACGGTGGGCGCGGCGACGGGGATGCGGAAGGTCCACGTCGAGTCGGGCGCGAGCGTCGCGCGGGCCGCCGAGACGGTTTCGACGACGCGGCGCTCGGCGTCGAGCACGTCGAAGGTGACGGCGAGGCTGTCGTAGGCGGTCGTCGACCGGTTGCGCAGGCGCCCGGTGACGACGCGGGCGGCGGCGTCGAAGCGGACGCCGGAGAGGCCGAGGCCGCCGCCGGGCGAGGTGCGCGGCGCCGCGTCGGGGCTGAAATAGCCGCCCGTGCCGGGGCGGCTGTCCAGCAGGCGGTAGAGGACCACGGAGCCGAAGACGAGGCCGAGGGCGATGCCGAAGAGCAGAAGCGTCTCGCGGAGCGGGCGGGTGTCGGGGCCGGGCGGTTTGCCACGGCGGCGGCGCGGGGGCGGCGTGAGCATCGGCAGAGAGGGAGGCAGGCGGACACCCCGCACGCACGCCGCGCGCCGACGCAGGTTCGGGTGGGGATGGGGAACGGCAGACGGGGTACGGAGAGGACAGAGGCAGGAAAACGGCGACCCTGTCACGTCCAAGAGACCTGACAGGGTCGGGCATCGCTCACCATCCACGACCACCCGTCAACACCCCGCGCCGCGCCGCGTCACGCCGCCGGTTCGTTCTGCGAGCGGTTGAGGGCGGCGGCGGCGGTCGGGGGCAGGATCTCGGAGACCTTGGCGACGATCTTGTTCATCAGGCCCGCGCACCACGTGGTCGTCGCCCGCCATCAGGGCGTCGTAGCCCGCCTTCGCCACGCCCGCCGGATCGGCCTTCTTGGCCTGCGCCACCTTGGCGGCCTCCATGCCCGCGCGGCTCGAAGAAGTCGGTGTCGGTCGCGCCCGGCATCAACACGGTCACGGTCACGCCCGCGTCCTTGACTTCGTTGCGGACGCCTCGCGAACGAGTTGACGAACGCCTTCGACGCGTGGTAGACGGCCTGGTACGGCCCCGGCCCGGTCCCGCGATCGAGCCGGTGAAGAGGATCTTGCCGCTCCCGCGCGCGACCATGTCGGCGAGGGCGTGCTTGGCGAGGCGCACCGGCGACACGACGTTGACGCCGATGAGGTTCATCTCGGCCGTCGAGGTCGGTCTCGGTGGCGAAGAGGCCCCACGCGCCGTGCCCGGCGTTGGCGACGAGCACCTCGACCGGCCCCACGGCGCAGGCGGCGCGGTAGAGATCGTCGTTGGCCTCGGGCGTGGCGAGGTCGGCGGTGACGGTCTCGACGCGCTCGGCGCCCGCCGCGCGGGCGGCATTCGGCGGCGGCGGTGAGGTCGTCGTCGGCGGCGAGGACGAGGTCGTAGCCGCCACGAGCGAACAGCGGGACGAACGCGAGGCCGATGCCGGACGAGGCGCCGGTGATGAGGGCGAGGGGACGAGCGGTGGAGGGGGCCATCGGAGAGACGAAGGGGTGGGTGAATGGACGGTGGAGACATCGCCCCGCCGACGCGCCGCGTTCCGGCGCGCGTCGGCGGGGGGTGCAACGCTTCGGGTACAGGCCGCGGGGAATGGGCCACCCGGCGTCCGATGTGCGGCCGTGAGCGCGGTGCGGGAACGGCGTATCCTCCGGCATCGCCTGTGGAGATGGATCGCGGTGCGTGTGCGATGCGCGTTTTTCCCTGAGTTCCGCCCTCCATGCCCGCGCCTCCCGACTTCCGAGCGCTCTTCGACCGGTCGCCGAACCCGTACATGCTCCTCGACACGGGCCTCGCGTTCGTGGAGGCCAACGAGGCGTACCTGCGCGTCACCGGCCGCACGCGCGAGAGCGTGATCGGGCGCCACGTCTTCGACGCCTTTCCCGACGACCCCGACCATCCGGGCCAGTCGGCGCGCGTGGGCGCGTCGGTGGAGCGCGTCTTCGCCACCGGCGAGACCGACACGCTCGCTCTCATCCGGTACACCATCCCGCGCGAGACGCCCGGCGGCACCGTCCTCGACGAGCGGTTCTGGACGGTCACCCACACGCCCATCTTCGGCGAGGGCGGCGCGGTCGCCTTCGTCCTCCAGCACGCCGTCGACGTCACCGAACTCCACCGCCTGCACACGGCGACGCGCGCCTCCGACTGGGCTGCCACCGGTGGCGCCGCCTCCGACGGCGAGAGCACCGCCGCCGCGACCTCCGGCCCATCGTCCCGCCCGCCCGCCTCCGACGACGGCGTCGTCTTCGAGCGGGCGCGGGTGGCCCAGCAGGAGAAGGCGGCGCTCGGCGACGAGGTGCGGCGCCTGCGCAGCGTCTTCGACCAGGCGCCTGCGTTCATCTGCTCGCTCGAAGGCCCCGACCACGTCTTCCGCTACCTCAACGACGCCTACCGCGACCTCCTCGGCCAGCGCGATCTGCTCGGCATCCCCGTTCGCGTGGCCGTGCCGGAGGCCGACGGGCAGGGCTTCTTCGAACTCCTCGACCGCGTCTACGCCACCGGCGAGCCGTTTCGCGGCGACGCCGTCCCGCTCCGCCTCGCGCGCACGCCCGGCGGCGGCCTCGAACAGCGCTACGTCGATTTCGTCTACGGGCCGCTGCGCGACAGCGACGGCGCCATCCGCGGCGTGCTCGTCCACGGCGTCGACGTGACCGAGCGCGTGCTCGCCCGCCGCGCCCTCGACGAGCTCCGCGGCGTCAACGACCTGCTGCTCGCGCACTCGCCCGATGTCCTCTGCGTGCTCGACGCCGCGGGCCGGTTCGCGCACATGGGCGCCGCCGCGATGGCGGTCTTCGGCTACGCGCCCGCCGAGATGGAGGGGCGGCATTTCAGCGACTTCCTCCATCCCGACGACCGCGCCGCCAACATCGGGCGGGGCTTCGCCGAAGGCACGCCGCTCTACACCGCCACCAACCGCTACCTCCGCCGCGACGGCGCGACGGTCTACATGGAGTGGTCGGCGTCGTGGCCCGAGGGCAGCCCCGGAATGCTCGGCGTCGGGCGCGACGTGACGGCGCGGCGCGCGCAGGAGGAAACGCTGCGCGAGCGGACGGCGATGCTCCAGACGCTGCTCGCCAACCTCCCCGGCACCGTCGTCTACCAGGCCGTGCGCGCCGCCGACGGCCAGACCCGCTTCACCTACCTCAGCGACGGCGTCGAGACCCTCCACGGCGTCACGGCCGCCGAGGCCCTCGCCGACCCCGGCCTCGTCTACGGGCAGGTCGTCGCGCCCCACGACGCGGTGCTCGCCGCCGCCGAAGAGGAGGCGCTGCGCACCGGCGCGCCGTTCCTCGCCGAAGTGCCCTTCCGCCACCCCGACGGCACGGTCCGCTGGATCCGCCTCGCCAGCGCCCCGCGCCGCGCCGCCGACGGCACGACGGTCTGGGAGGGCGCCGAGGTCGACGTCACCAGCCGCCGCCTGGCCGAGGACGCGCTCCGCGAGAGCCACAGCCGCCTCGACCTGCTCATCTCGTCGATGGACCAGGGCTACGCCCTCTGCGAACTCGTCGAAGACGCCGACGGGGCCGTCGTCGACGTCCGCTACCTCGACGCCAACGACGCCTTTGCCGAGGCGACCGGTGTCGAGAGCGTGCGGCCGGGGCAGACGGCGCGCGAGGTCACGCCCGGCCTGGAAGCGCACTGGCTCGAGATGATGACACGCGCGGGCCGGGGGCGCGAGCGGCTGCGCGTGCAGAACGAGGTGGCCGCGCTGGGGCGGTGGTTCGAATGTCTACGCCGGGCCTGCGGGACCGGACGATTCCGGCCAGCTCGTACTGCTCTTCCGCGACATAACCGCCGACCGCGCCGCCGCCGACGCCCTCCGCGAGAGCGAGGCCCGCGCCCGCCTCGCCCTCGACATCGCCAGCATCGGCGTCTACGACTGGGACCTCGTCGCCTGCACGGCCGTCCTCGACGAGCGGGCGTGCGCCATCCTCGGCGTTCCCGTCGGCACCGCCCCTGCCGACATCCCCGCCAACATCGACTCGATGGTGCACGCGGGTGACCTCCCCCGCGTCCGCGCCGCCTTCGAGGCCGCGCGAAGCGGCGATGGCGCGTGGTTCGTCGAGCACCGCGTCGTACACGCCGACGGGGCCGTGCGGCACCTCGTCTCGCGCGGGCGCTTCACGTTCGACGGCGCAGGCGCGGCGCGGCAGGCCGTGCGCCTCGTCGGCGCCCTCCTCGACGTCACCGCCGAGCGCGACGCCGAGGTGGCGCTGCGCGAGAGCGAGACGCGCTTCCGGCACCTCGCCGACTCGATCCCCCAGCTCGCGTGGATCGCCGACGCCGACGGCTCCATCGGCTGGTACAACGACCGCTGGTACGCCTATACCGGCACCGACCTGGAACAGATGAAGGGTTGGGGATGGCAGATCGTCCACCACCCCGACCACGTCGAGGCCGTGACGGACAAATTCCGCACGTCCATTGCGTCCGGCGAACCCTGGGAGGACACCTTCCCGCTCCGCGGCGCCGACGGCGTCTACCGCTGGTTCCTCTCCCGCGCACACCCGATCCACGACGCCGACGGGCGCGTGCTGCGCTGGTTCGGCACCAACACCGACATCACCGAGCAGCGCGCGGCCGCCGCCGCTTTGCGCGACCTCAACGAGGCTCTCGAGGCCCGCGTCGCCGAGCGCACCGCCGCCCTCGCCGCCGCCAACGTGCAGCTCGAAGCGCGCAACCGCGAGTTGCAGGATTTCGCGCACGTGGCGAGCCACGATTTGCAGGAGCCGCTGCGCAAGATCCAGTCGTTCGCCAGCCTGCTCGCCACCGAGTACACCGACGAACTCGGCGGCGACGGCCGCCACTACGTCGCCCGCGCGCAGGCTGCCGCGGAGCGCATGAGCGGCCTCATCCGCGACCTCCTCGCCTTCTCGCGCGTGGCGACGACCCAGCACCCTGCCACGCCCGTCGACCTCGACGCCGTACTTGCGGCGGTCCTCGTCGACCTCGACGTGCGCGTCGCCCAGACCGGCGGCGTGGTGGAGTCCGGCGACCCTCGGCACCATCGTCGCCGACGCGGTGCAGATGCGGCAGCTGTTCCAGAACCTCGTCGGCAATGCCCTCAAGTACCACCGCGACGGCGTGCCCCCCGTCGTGCGCGTGACGGCCGAGCGGATGGAGGGTGCCGTGCGCCTGATCGTGGCCGACAACGGCATCGGGTTCGAGCCGAGGCACGCGGACCGCATTTTCGCTCCCTTCCAGCGCCTCCACGGCAAGCACGAGTACGAGGGCACCGGCATGGGCCTCGCCATCGTGCGCCGCATCGCCGAGCGCCACGGCGGCACCGTCGTCGCCGAAAGCGAGCCGGGCGCGGGCAGCCGATTCGCCGTCACGCTGCCGGTGGGGTGAGGTTGTGCGCGATCGCCCGCGCTGCACGACCCCAAAGAGAAAGCCGTAAGCCCCTGTTGTGCAAGGACTTACGGCTTCTCGTGCGCGGTGCGGACGGGACTCGAACCCGCGACCTCCGCCGTGACAGGGCGGCATTCTAACCGACTGAACTACCACACCACACCCCTGCCGGGGCAGGGACCGCTATGATACGGCGCGACCGCGGGAGCGTCAAGGCGCGGGCGTGACCAGCCTGTGAAGCGTCCGGGAAGCTCCTTTCTGCCACGCCGCCGCGTCCTCGGATGAAATGCCCGAACGCGCACGAGAACGAGGTGAACGGGGGCAGGGCACAGGTGACGGGCTTGTCACGCGTCGCGCAGCGGCGTAAGTTGACCTCTGATGCCGCGACAGGTGCGGACCTTTGCCCCCGGCGCTTCGCAAGCGCTTTTCTGGCGACCGGTCCACCCCTGGCGACGCAGCCCCTCCGTTAGTGCCAACCCGTGCCGCTCGCCATGCTCCGACTGCTCCTGCGCACCGCCAGTCTCTTCCTGCTCCTCGTCTTTGCCGCGACGACGGCATCGGCGCAGACCGGCAAGGTCTCCGGTCAGGTCACCGACTTTCGCTCCGGCGAAGGCCTTCCCGGCATCAACGTCCTCGTCGACGGCACGGCGCGCGGCGCGGCGACCGACATCGACGGGTTCTACTCGATCATCGGCTTGCCGCCCGGTACCATCACGCTGCGCGTGAGCGCGGTCGGGTACGCGACGCAGATCGTCGAGAACGTGCGCGTCAACATCGACCAGACGACGACGATCAACCTGAAGCTGCGCGAGGAGGAAGTCGAAGGGCAGGAGGTCATCATCACCGCCGAGCGCCCGGTCGTCGAGACCGACGTGTCGTCCTCGCGCACCAACGTCACCGCCGAGCAGCTCGAACGCCTCCCCATCGCCAACATCACGAGCGCGATCGCGCTGCAGGCGGGCGTCGAGGGCCTCAGCGTGCGTGGCTCAGGGGCCGACCAGCTCCAGTTCAACCTCAACGGCCTCACGCTCCGCGACGAGCGCACCGGCACGGCCTACACCGGCATCCCGATCTCGTCGGTGCAGGAGGTGCAGCTCGTCACCGGCGGTTTCAACGCCGAGTACGGCAACGTGCGAAGCGGCCTCATCAACGTCGTCACGAAGGAAGGCAGCCGGTACCGCTACAACCTCGACACGCAGATCCGCCTGACGCCCGCGGCCTCGA
The DNA here is from genome assembly GCA_963726715.1 of Rhodothermales bacterium. Classification (GTDB taxonomy): domain Bacteria; phylum Bacteroidota; class Rhodothermia; order Rhodothermales; family BA12; genus CAVSDF01. The sequence goes on along the minus strand of CAVSDF010000010.1, from coordinate 990,022 downwards.
AGACCTTCGGCACGACGCCGAACTCCGAGGACGCGTACTTCATCCGCCCCTTCGTCGACCCGGCGGTCGCCTTCACCGGCACCTCGAACGGCGCGTGGGACAAGTACACGCAGGATTCTTACCCCGCCTTCGGTGGATGGATCGCCGAGTCGGAGCGCCGCATCGCCACGCCCGACACGAAGGACGACATGACGCCTGAGGCGCTCTACCAGGCCTTCCTCTACCAGCACCGCAAGACGTTCAAGATCACGCAGCCGGACTACAACATCGATGTCGGCCTCGGCGGGCCGGTGCCGCTGCTGAACCGCTACGGCGGCACGCGCTTCTACGCCGCCCTGAAGCGCGACCAGGCGATGTACTTCATCCCGCTCTCGCGCGACCGCTACGCCCAGCAGACCTTCACGGGCAAGCTGACGACCGACCTCACGAAGAACGTCAAGCTGAGCGTCGAGAGCCTCTACGGCTCTGTCGAGGGCACGGCGTCCTCGCGCGCCGGGCAGCCCGGCGTCTTCAGCTCAACCGGCATGGCCGGGCAGTTCACGGGCGACTCCAAGATCATCTCCGGGCGCCTCTTCGGCACCGATTACTGGGCGCCGGTGCGCACGCGTGACTTCATGATCGGTGCGCGCCTCGCGCACATCCTTAGCCCCAAGGCCTTCTACGAAGTTCGCCTGACGCGCTACGCCTCGTTCTACGACGTTAACCCCAACGAATTCCGCGACACGAGCATCGTCGCCACCTTCGGCGGCGTCGGCTTCGACGAAGGCCCGTACGGCCTCGCCATCGGCCCGTCGACGGGTGTCGAGGGGATGAGCATGGGCCTCGGCTTCTCGACGACGCGTGACACGAGCCGCACGGCCGCCTACAACCTCAAGGGCGACTACACGAACCAGCTGACACGCGCTATCCAGGTCAAGACCGGGTTCGAGTACAACCTCACGCGCAGCCAGATCAACTACGGCCAGTACGACGCGTACCTGCAGGGCTCCAACTTCAACACGCGCTGGGACCGTTCGCCGACGCGCGCCGCGGCCTACGCGCAGACCAAACTCGAGTACCGCGGCCTCGTCGCCAACCTCGGCCTCCGCCTCGACCAGAGCCACGCGGGCGGTACGTGGTACGACCTCGACAACTTCTCGAGCGCCTTCCTGAGCGCCGAGCGCCTCGACACCGCGCGCCAGACCTCGACGAAGCGCCTCATCACGCTCAGCCCCCGCCTCGGCATCTCGTTCCCGATCACGACGGCGAGCAAGCTCTTCGTCAACTACGGGCACTTCCGCAGCATCCCCAACCCGGACGACCTCTACCAGGTCAGCTTCCTCGATCAGACGCGCAAGGTGACCCGCATCGCCGATCCGAACGCGCCGCTGCCGAAGACCATCGCCTACGAAGTCGGATACGAGCAAGAGGTGCTGAAGCGCTTCCTCGTCCGCGCGACGGGCTACTACAAGAACACGTTCTTCGAGCCGCTCACGGTGACCTACAACGGCTTCGGCGCCAACTCGGTCGCCTACTCGAAGAGCGAGCCGAACGGCTACGCCGACACGCGCGGCTTCGAGCTGACCTTCGAGAAGCGCCGCGGACGCATCGTCAACGGGTTCGTCAACTACACGTACATGGTGGCCACGTCGGGGCGCTTCGGCCTGCCGGTGGCGAGCCAGAACCCGACGACGCAGCGCGAGAACGAGCAGAACGACAGCTACCGCCGCACCGCCGAGTTTCGGCCCCTCGCGCAGCCCTACGGGCGCGCTGGTCTGAACGTGCGCAGCCCCAACGAATTCGGGCCGAAGGTCGCCGGGAGCAACCCGCTCGGCGGATGGCTGGCCGCGTTCGTGGGGACGTACCGCGCCGGGTCGTACGCGACGTGGATCGACGGCGGCGGCTCGCGCGAGGACGTCGTCAACAACCTGCGCTACGTCAACTTCACCAACCTCGACCTCCGCCTCGCCCGCGACTTCCGCGTCGCCGACCGCCGGGTGCAGTTCTTCGCCGACATCTCGAACCTGCTCAACCAGAAGCGCCTCTCGACGAACGGGTTCTCCGACACGCCCGACCGCAACCGCTACTTCGCCAGCCTGCACCTGCCGGAGGCTGAGAAGAAGGAGTACACGAACATCGTCGGCGACGACCGTCCGGGATCATACCGCCGCTCCGGCGTCGCCTACCAGCCGATGTTCTCCATTGCCGAGCGCGCCACCTTTACCGGTGCCGATCCGAAGGCCATCTACTTCGAGCGCGCGACCGGCGAGTACCTGACCTACGCCAGCGGCGCCTGGCAGGCCGTCGATTCGAACCGCCTCCAGCAGGTGCTCGACGACAAGGCGTACATCGACATGCCCAACCAGAGCTTCCTGACCTTCTTCAACCCGCGCGCCGTCTACTTCGGCCTGCGCCTGAACCTCTGAGCGCTCGGGCGGCGCAGGTGCTCCGGCATCTGCGCTCCGCCCATCGCCCCGCCGCTGCGTCCCTTTGGACGCACGCGTGCCCTCCCGCCTCGATCCGATCCGCCGCCCTCCGCGGCGCCCCTGCCTCGCCCCGACGATGCTCCGATACCTCGCCCGCACGGCTCTCCGTTCCGTCCCTCTCGCCCTCGCCGCCGCGGCCCTCGTGCCCGGTCCCGGCGCGCACGCGCAGGGCGTCAACAAATGGCTCTCCGGAGGCTCGCTCCACAACTGGTACTCGAACGCGGGCGCCGAGAAAGAGGAGGGCTTCGTCGCGATGCAGCAGTACGGCTTCCGCTGGCCCGGCCTCTGGACCGTCACCGACATGCAGGCCGGCAAGGGTCTGTGGATCGGGGCCAAGAACGTCCGCGACACCGACGGCAAGAGCTACGCCGCCCGCGTCATCCACGTCGGGCCGCGCGTGACCGGCTCGGGCGAGGTCGTGCCGACACTGTTCGAACTCGTCGGGCGCTCACCGCTCCCCGTCGTTTTCGTCGACGGCGCCGCCTCGACGCCCGATGCGGCGATGCAGGTCGACCGCGTCGATGCCGAGTTCCCCGCCGAGCATGGCATCCTCTCGGAGATCAACACCCTTCTCGGCCTCACCGTCAAGCGCCGCATCCTGCAGTTCGCCGACGAGTCGCACGACAACTACCACATCATCGAGTACACGCTCACCAACACGGGCAACACCGACTCGGACCCCGAGATCGAACTCCAGGGCCAGACCCTGCAGGACGTGGTGATGTTCTTGCAGTGGCGCTGGTCGGTGGCCCGCGAGACCCGCTACCTCGTCGGCAACGCGTCCGGATGGGGCAAGAACAACATGCTCGACGCGCGCGGCGACGGCATGGGCGCCCGCTACGGCGACAGGGCCGACGAGAACTTCCGCGCCATGTTCGCCTGGCACGGCTTCTTCCCTGACAAGACGCTCTCGTACAACAACATCGGCGGGCCGATCCTGCGTGAGAGCGTGCCGCAGATCGGCATCGCCGCGAGCGACACCCTCGGACGCCTCGGCGCCTCGCAGTTCATCGGCGCCGTCGTCCTCCACGCCGACACCTCGCCGACGAACAAGGCCGACAACGCCGCGCAGCCGACGACGATGAAGTATTTCGACTCGGACGAGACGTTCCTCTCGCGCAACGAGCCGTTCACCGAGTCGAAGATGGTGGACGAGTACGCCTTCATGACGCGCACCGCCACCGATCGCCACGCCTTCCGCGTGGTCGGCTCGACCAGCCGGGACGACCTGCCGAAGCAGACCGCTGCGCCGTCCGACGTCGTCGGCATGGACGGGCGTTCGACCTCGGGTGGCAAGAGCGCCGGCATGGGATTCGGTCCCTACACGCTCGCGCCGGGCCAGAGTGTGCGACTCGTCATCGCCGAAGCCGCATCGGGGCTCTCGCGTGAGGCCAACGAAGCCATCGGGCGCGCCTACAAGGCCCTCGCCCCCGCCACGCGCGACACCGACGCCGGGCGCATCACGTTCCGTGGCCAATCGAAGACCAAGAACGAGTGGGTCTTCACCGGGCGCGACTCGCTCTTCCAGACGTTCCGCCGCGCCATCGCCAACTACAATTCGCAGTACAAGCTGCAGGTGCCGCCACGCCCGCCGAGCCAGTTCTCCGTCAACTCCGGCGGCGACCGCGTGCAGCTCAAGTGGGACGTCTACAGCGGCGAGGCCCCCGACAACTGGGAGATCTACCGCTCGGTCGCCAAGTACGACCAGCCGGCCGAGAAGATCGCCACCCTCCCCGGCGGCGACCGCACCTACGACGACAAGACGCCGACGCGCGGCCTCAACTACTTCTACTACATCCAGGCCGTCAAGGGGATGACCAACGGGCAGGGCGGCGTGCCCGCCGGGCGCCCGATGCGTTCGACGCGCTACCTCGCGCAGGCCTTCAGCCCGGCGCAGCTGCTGCGCCCGCAGGGCGGGCCGCAGGGTGAGACGGCGCTCAGCGCCATCCGCATCGTGCCCAACCCGTTCTACCTCGCCTCCGACGGCTTCCGCCGCGGCGACGCCGTCTCGCCCTCACCGCGCTACGACGTGGCCGACCGCATCGGCTTCCTCAACCTGCCGGGGCAGTGCAGGATCGATATCTATACCGAGCTGGGCGAGAAGATCTTTACGATCAACCACACCAACGGCTCGGGCGACGAGTACTGGAACGGCGTCACCCGCTTCAGCCAGGTCGTTGCCTCCGGCGTCTACCTCGCCATCGTGACCGTCACCGAAGACATCCCGAACAGCGACTACCGCAATGGGCAGACGTTGCTGCTCAAGTTCACCGTCATCCGCTGACCTGCAGATCTGGCGGCGCTGCCGTCTTTCGGTTCTGCTCTCGCGGTCCTGCCGTTTCCGACTCCGGTGCCCCCGTGGCGCCCACTGCTTTCCCTGCCGATCCCGATGCGCGTCTCCGTTCCCCTCTGCGCGGCTGCCTTCCTCGCCACTGCCGTCCTGCCTGCGGCCCATGCGCAGGACCGTAAGAAGCTGGCGCAGACGACGATGAAGTTCCTCAGCGTCTCCGTCGACCCGCGCGCCGCCTCACTCGGCGACGCCGTCACGGCCATCGAAGGCCTGCCGACGACGCTCTTCTACAACCCTGCGGGCATGGCGCGGCAGGAGTCGAGCGTGCAGCTCGGCGTCGCCCAAACGCAGTTCATCGGCGACGTCGACCACAACATCGCCGCCGCCACGTTCGCGCCATCGAGCGGGCGCTATGGAGTGTTCGGGTTGTCGCTGCAGCACGTCAACTACGGCGAGCAGATCGAGACCATCCGCGCCAACAACGCGCAGGGCTACGACGAACTCGGCACCTTCCGCCCGATGGCCTACGCCGTCGGGGCGGGCTACGCCAAGGCGCTCTCCGACCGCTTCTCCGTCGGGGGGCAGGTGCGCTACGCGAGCATGGACCTCGGCAACCCCGTCAAGAGCCGCTCGACCAACGGCGAACTCGTGACAGACGAGGCCACCGAAGGGACGCTCGTCTACGACTTCGGGATGCTCTACAAGACGGGCTTCTACGGCCTCAACTTCGCCGTCGCCGCCCGCAACTTCGCCTCGCAGGTCGCCTTCGCCACCGAGAACAACCGCCTGCCGCTCACGCTCAACATCGGCGTCGCCGTCGATGCGGCCCGCGCGGCGCGCCTCGACCCGGCGGTCCACAGCCTGACGCTTGCCGCCGACAACAACCTCGCGCAGGACTTCGACGAGCAGGTGCGCATCGGCGCCGAGTACGGGTTCATGAACACGCTCTTCTTCCGCGCGGGCTACGTCGCCCCGTCCGACGAGAAGGGCATCAGCCTCGGCCTCGGCGTGCAGCGGACGCTCTACGGTGTCGGACTCGGTCTCGACTACGCCTACACCGACTTCGGCGAGTTCAACCAGTTTGGCCGCGTCCACCGCGCCGCCGTCCGCTTCTCGTTCTGAGCCCGATCTTCGCCGCGTGATCCCGCGCGGCGTCCTTTCCTTCGGCCCTCGCCCGACGCCTTTCCGATGCGACCCGTCTCGATGCGCTTCTCCGCTCCCGCCCTCCTCCTCGCCACCGCCGCACTCGCGTCCGGCTGCGACACGTCCACTGGCCCGTCGCTCTACGACCCGATCCAGGCGGGCGCGTACCAGACGCGCCCGGACCCCGTCGTCACTTCGGTGGCGCCCGATGCGGGCACGCCGCTCATCGGCACGAGCTATGTGGCGGGCCTGACGACGCTCACGATCACCGGCTCGAACTTCAACCCGAGCCTCGACAGCACCTTCGTGTACGTCGGCGGCAAGCGCGTCACGCCCATCTCCGTCACGGCGACGCAGATCCGCGTGCGCGTGCCGAACCTGCCGGGCGACGCGGTGCCGGTGCAGGTGAGCGTGCTTCGCGCCACCAACTTCGCCCGCCCGTCGGCGCCGTTCGTCATCAAGACCGCGTTCACGCGCTGGGGCGAGCTTGCCGTCGCCAACACGGTCTTCGGCGTCGCCACCGATCCGTCGGCGAGCGTCGGCTATGCCTCACTCAACCTCGGCGCCGTCTCTCAGGGCATCGTGCGCGTGACCGGCGCCACCCCGCCGACGCCCTCGATCACGACGACCTTCCAGTGGCCCGAACTGGGCTTCTTCGACAACCAGGTCTACGGCGTGCGCGGCGTGCAGGCCATCTTCCGCTTCACCATCCCCGCGACAGCGCAGCAGGTCTGGGCGAACCTCAGCGACAACCGCATCTCGCTTCGCGCGATCGACGTCGATCCGCAGGGCACCGTCTGGACGGGAGGCCTGAACACGAACCCCGACGCCACGCAGCGTGGCTTCTACCGCATCGACCAGGCCAAGGTCGTCACCCTCACGCCGTTCGACGGCGAAGTGACGGCCATCGAGAAAGCGGGCAACACCCTCTTCGTGGCCGGCACGCGCGGCACGACGCGCGGCATCTGGCGCTATGCCGTCGCCGCCAACGGTGCCGTGAGCGGAGAGGCGCAACTCGTCGCCTTCACCGGTGAGTACGCGACGCTCACGCCCAACGCGCTCGCCGTGACGGCGTCGGGAGATGTACTCGTGGGATCGGATTACAAGGAGCCGGTCCTCCGCGTCTCGCCCGCCGGGGCCATCGTCTCGCACTACCCCGGCCTCCTCAGTGGGACGGTGACGGCGATGCGCTGGCTCAACGACACCCAGCTGCTCATCTCCGGCGCCCGCATCCTCAGCGACGCCAAGTCGGTCGCCGGGCCGGGCGATCTCATCGTCGCCGAGTCGTTCCGGACGGCGCAGCTCTGAGTTTTCAGCTTCACGCGGTTCACGAGACGGGCACATTTGGTGCCTCACGGTCGTATCCTTCTTCACCTCCTCATTCAACCCCAACGCACCATGCGCAAGCTGTTACCACTTCTCGTTCTGGCGCTCGCCCTGCCCATCGTGGCGTCGGCGCAGACGCAGACTCAGTCCTGGGGGTTCTCCCGCGTCTTCCCGGACAGCTCCCAGCGGAAGGCCCACGGCCAGACCCACGGCATCGTCGTCGACCGCGCGGGCAAGGTCTGGATCCAGCCCAACAACGCTGGCAACGGCGACAGTGTCTTTGTGCCTGCCCTCGGTGTCAAGCGCATCACCAACGCCATCTACATCTTCAACCCCGACGGTACGCCCGCGTCGTTCTCGCCGCTGCTCTTCCTCGACTACACCGACGGTACGCGGCGCGATACGCTCGGTGGCTACCTCACGCGCAGCGCCACTCCGGGCGCGGCTCCGGTCTGGGAGACGCGCAGCGGTCGCGGCCTTGCGATGGATGCTCAGGGCAACATCATTGCCGCGCACTTCAACTCGCTCTTCAAGATCAACGCCACGACCGGCGCTGGCATCTCGCGCGTCCGTGACGCCTCGCTCAACGGCACCGCCGCAAACGGCCTCTCCGGCCCCGCTGTCGACCGCACGGGCCGCGTCTACGTGACCGGCGTCTTCCCCGGCGACGCGATCGTGATCTACACCCCCCAGATGACCTTCCTCGAGACGGTCGTCCCGCTCGACGAAGGGTTCTCGCGCATCACCGGCGTCTCGGCGACGGGCGATACGCTCTACCACTTCCCGTACGACAAGAAGGCCGTCTACCGGTACAAGCGCCCCGATGAGTTCTCGGCCTTCAACCCGAAGCCGGACACGCTCCTGCGCGGCATGGCCGTCGAGTCCTTCACGACGCACCCGGTCACCAAGCAGCTCTGGATGGGCGCCGGATCGACCACCGATCTCCCGGTGCCGCCGTACTTCCGCAACCGCTGGTACGCCTTCAACGCGAACGAACTGACGGTTCCCTTCCCGCCCAAGCGCGACAGCATCGTCTGGAACGGCACGCAGTCCAGCGGCTTGCCCTCGGAAGGCCGCCCGCGCGCCATCGCGTTCACGCAGGACGGAAATACGGCGTACGTCGGCCAGTTCAGCAACGTCGGCGGCGAGCTCTTCGGCGTGCGCAAGTACACCCGGATGGTCACCAGCTCCATCGACGGCTACGGCCGCTGGGTGCCGGATGACGTGCTCGTGACGGTCGGCCCGAACCCGACGCGTGGCACGACGACGGTCCGCTACCAGGGCCTCGCCGGTGCGCCGGTTCGCATCGAGCTCTACGACGTTGCCGGCCGCCTCGTGCAGACGCTCGTCGATGGCGTGCAGGCCGGTGGCGAGCAGAGCACGACGTTCGACACGTCGGGCATGGCCGCAGGCGTTTACTACGTCCGCTACAGCGCCGACGGCGCCGTGGTGTCGCGCCCCGTCTCGGTCATCCGCTAACCCGGACGCTTCCTCGGAAGCAGCCATCGCCCCGGTGCCCTCGACGGTACCGGGGCGATGTGCGTTTCGGGAAACGCGCGGTGAGTGCCGAGCGGACAGCCCCATCCGGGCAGCGGCGGCTCAAGAAGCGATGGCGGCGCGGACGGCGTCGGAGCGCGTCGGGTAGGCGTCGTCGGTGTGGTGACGGAGGTAGGATTCGGCGAGGCGGACGGTCTCCGCCTCGACCTCGGCGTCGAGGCGCATCGACAGGACGATGGGCAGGTCGGCGCGCGCCGCCGTGGCGAAGGCTCGCAGCGCCGCCCGGCTCGCCCGCCGTCCGATGACGGTGCCGAGCGGCTCGATCTCACCGGTGTCGAGACGCAGGATGCCGCCGTTGTCATCGACCGCCTGCACGCCCTCCCGCGTGAAGCGGGGGGAGAAGCCGAGCAGGCCCGCGAGGCGAAGCTCGAAGAAGAGGAGGGCCGAGACGGGCCGGTCGCCCGCGCCGATGTCGAGCGAGTCGAGTCCCGCGAGGCTGCCCGCGACGAGGTCGAAGAGCGCCGGGGCGGCTTCCTCGTCTTCGGTGAGCGCGTTCGTGAGCTCGGCCATCCGCAGGCCCGCGCTGATCTTGCCGAGGTCGTCGGAGAGGCGCAGGCGCGTGTGGTGGGCGGTCTCGCGCAGCGTTTGCAGCGTCCGCGTCGGGCGCATCGACACGAGGGCCTCGATGAGCGAGAGCGGTTCGAGCGTGCTGCCGAAGCGGCTCTTCGCTGCGCGCGCGCCGCGCGCGAGAACGGCGATCTTGCCCCGATCGCGAGTGAAGAGGGTGACGATGCGGCTCGTCTCGCCGTAGCGCATCGCGCGCAGGACGAGGGCTTCGGTGCGGAGGATCACGGCGGCGGGGGGACTGCCCCGCCAACGCCCACCCGCCCGCGCCGTGCCCGCAGATCGGTCGGCGTCCCGACCTGCTCACCAGCCCCGGTCGCCACGCCCGGCGATCTACGACTCCCGTGAACCGCATGAGTGTTGTAGCGAAGCTCCGGAGGGATGGCGCGGCATGGTCTCCGCCCCCGCGCGTCTCCTGCGCACGCGCGGACCCAGCCTCCGGTCTGCACGATGGGTCCCCGCTTTCCGCTTCGAGGACCTTCGGTTCGCGGGGATGACGAACGAGAGAGGGTGTTCATCATCTCGGGCATTGCTCTAAGGTTTGCACCTGCATTCCGCTGCTGTCCTTGCGAGGAGCGAAGCGACAGCCTGCCCCGCCGCACGGCGGGGCGGCAATCTGGGTCGAGGGGCGTCGTCGATCCGGATTGCCGCAGCCCGTGCAGGGCCTCGCCGTGACGCCGGAGAGCGCAGATGGTGAACCGAACGGCCCCGCCCCGTCAACCGGCCGCGGGGTGTGCCCGAGCCGCGTGCGGAAAAATGTCGGCGGCGGAGGTTATGCGGGGCCTCCGGTCGACTCTGAGGGAGCGTCACCCGAACCGCCGCCTCCATGTCCACTGCCTGGCTTTACACGCTCCAGCAGCGCGCCGCGCTCACGCGCCTCGAACGCAACACCCTCGCCACCCTCGTCCTGCTCGTCGTCGGCGGACTCGCCGTGCAGCACGCGCGGCGCTTCGACGCCCCGGCGGTCGATCCGTCGCTCTTCCTCGCGGAGGCCGTCGCCGTGCAGGCTGCTGCGGCGGTGCCCGACAGCGCCGTCGCGGCGCGGCAGGATTCGGTCCTCACCGTCTCGCGGGCCGACGTGGTGCGCGAACTCGCCGCCGCGCGCGACCATCGCCGCCGCCGATGGGGCAGCCTCCACACCCGGAAGCAGCCACGGTCGGCGTGCGCCCAAAGCGGCCTTCACGGGACGTGTCAACCTCAACACCGCGTCGGCGACCGAGCTCGAACAGCTGCCGCGCGTCGGCCCGGCGCTCGCCGCGCGCATCCTCGCCTACCGCGCCGCCAACGGCGGCTTCCGCCGCCCGGCCGACCTCACGAACGTCAAGGGCATCGGCGAAAAGACCCTCGAAAAGCTCCTCCCGCACGTGTTCGTCTGACGGAGGACTGCGGGCTACCGGTCACATCTCGACGACATCGACCGTCAGGCCGGGGGTGGTGAGGCGGATGACGCGGTTCTCATCGGCGAGGTCGATGGCTTCGACCGTCTCCGGCCACAGCTCGCGCGGCGTGTCCATCGCGAAGAACGTATCGTAGACGACGTGCCAGTCCTCGCGCGTCAGGTGGACGGTTGCTGCGCCGCTGTCGGCGACGAAGGGGGCGTAGGCGAGCACGCGGGTCAGGTGGTTCAGGCCTTGCTTCTGGTGCAGGTTGGGGTCCATCGGGGCAGGGGAGTGGGGGAAGAGACGTCGGTGGCGCAAACCGACGCCGCCGCGCCTGCGTTTCGCCCGTCCGCGCTTCCTCTTCCGACCCCCGCCCGATGCAGGCCTACCACGACTTCCTCCGCCACATCCTCGCCACCGGCGCCCGCAAGGACGACCGCACCGGCACCGGCACGACGTCGGTGTTCGGCTACCAGATGCGCTTCGACCTCGGGGCGGGCTTTCCGCTCGTCACCACCAAGCGCGTCCACCTCAAAAGCGTCGTCCACGAGCTGCTGTGGTTCTTGCAGGGCGGCACCAACGTCGCCTACCTGCGCGAGCACGGCGTGACGATCTGGGACGAGTGGGCCGATGCCGACGGTGATCTCGGGCCGGTCTACGGCAAGCAGTGGCGCCGCTGGGAGGGCGCCGACGGCACAGTGACCGATCAGATGGCCGATGTCGTCGCCGAGCTCCGCCGCAATCCGGACAGCCGCCGGCTCGTCGTGAGTGCGTGGAAGGTCGACGAGCTGGCCGCGATGGCGCTCCAGCCGTGCCACGCCCTTTTCCAGTTCTACGCCTCCCCGCCCGGCGCCGACGGCCAGCGGCATCTCTCGTGCCAGCTCTACCAGCGCTCTGCCGACGCCTTCCTCGGCGTCCCCTTCAACATCGCCTCGTACGCCCTCCTGACGCACATGGTGGCGCAGCAGGTGGGGATGGCGCCCGGCGAGTTCGTGTGGACGGGCGGCGACTGCCACGTCTACCGGACCCACGAGGCGCAGGTGCGCGAGCAGCTCACCCGCGCCCCGCGTCCGCTCCCACGCCTCACGCTGCGCCCGGCCGCCGACCTGTTCTCGTACCGGTTCGAGGACATCGAGATCACCGGCTACGACCCGCACCCGGCCATTCGGGCGCCCATCGCGGTGTAAACGGGGGCGTTGGTCGTTTGTGGGTGTCGGGGATGGGACGGTGCGGACCGCGGCGGCCCGATGGTGCGCGGTCTCGTTGCGTGGATGCGGGCCGTGGGCGGGTGCGGTCTGTACCTTCGCCCGACCGTCTCCGTCCTTCCGCCGATGCCCTCCCTCCCTTCGCTCGCGCGCCCGTTCATGCGCCGCCTCGTGCTCGCCGCTGCGCTCGTGCTCGCCGCGTCGCCGCTCGCCGCCGTTCCGTCCGAGCGCGCAGCCGCGCCGGACATCGCCCGGGCGGCCTGCGCCGGTTGCGCGCGTGGCGCCGGTGACGCTCCGGTCGGGGCCGATGAACGGGTACAGCCTCCACCGCGAGGTCGCCGTCTGGGCGCAGACGACCGGCCCGGCGCGCGTGCAGGTCCGCTACTGGGACGAAACCGCCCCCGCCGCGCGCACGACGACGCCCGCTGCCCTCGCCACCGAGGCCGAGGGCTTCGCCGTCCACGTCGTCGTCGCCGATCTCGAACCCGGACGCGGCTACGGCTACGAGGTGCTCGTCGACGGGCGCGTGGCGCCGCGGCCGTACGCGCTCCGGTTCGAGACGCAGCCGCTGTGGCAGTGGCGCGCCGATCCGCCCGCCTTCACCTTCGCCCTCGGCTCGTGCGCCTACGTCAACGAGGCCGAGTACGACCGCCCCGGCACGCCCTACGGCAGCACCTACCGCATCTTCGGCGCCCTCGCCCGCGCCCGGCCCGCCTTCATGCTGTGGATGGGCGACAACACGTACTTCCGCGAGGTCGACTGGTGGAGCGAGCGCGGCATGGACCGGCGGCAGGCGCACACGCGCGCCCTCCCCGAACTGCAAGCCTTCCTCGGCAGCACGCACCATTATGCCATCTGGGACGACCACGACTACGGCCCCAACGACGCCGACCGCTCGTGGGTGCTCAAGCGCGAGGCCCTCGGCGTCTTCAAGCGCTACTGGGCCAACGTGAGCTACGGGATGCCCGAGGCCGACGGCGTCTTCGGGCAGTTCGAGTGGAACGACGCCGCCTTCTTCCTCCTCGACGACCGCTACCACCGCAGCCCGAACGACGCCCCCGACGGGCCGAACAAGGTGATGTTCGGGCGCGAGCAGATCGACTGGCTCGTCGACGCCCTCACGACGAGCCGCGCGCCCTTCAAGTTCATCGTCGCCGGTGGGCAGGTGCTCAACCCCGTCGCCGTCTTCGAGACGATGGCGACCTTCCCCGACGAGCGCCGCCGCCTCCTCGACGAGATCACGCGCCGCCGCATCCCCGGCGTCGTCTTCCTCACCGGCGACCGCCACCTGAGCGAACTCCAACGCCTCGACCGGCCCGACGGCGCGCCGCCGCTCTACGACTTCACCGCGTCGAGCCTGACGGCCGGCACGGCCCGCCTTGCCCCGTCCGAGCGCGACTCGCCGACGCGCGTCGCCGGGACGCTCGTCGAGGGGCAGAACAACTTCGGAACCGTCACCCTCGACGGCCCCCGCACGGCGCGCATCGCCACGCTCCGCACCTACGACGCCGACGGCGCGCTTCTCTGGGAGCACCGCATCGCCGCCGCCGACCTCGCCTGGCCGACGACGCGCTGACCGCCGCGCGCGGGCCTCGGCTGCGCCCCACTCCCGCGCCCCACTCCCGCGCCCCGCTCCCGCCTTTCCCTCCGTTCGATGGCCGATCCGATCCTCCTCGTCGATGCCGACGATGCGCGCGCGCGCGATCTCGCCGGGCGCATCCGCGCGCTCTGCCACAGCGTACCGACCGTCGTGGCGAGCGTCGCCGCCGCGCGCGACCTGCTCGACACGACCCCGCACGGCCTCGTCCTCCTGCACCTCGACGCTGTGACCGGGCACGTCGAGGGCAGCGCGGCGCTCAAAGGGCTGCGTGAGCTGTTCCTGCTGCATCCGGAGGCATCGATCGTCGCGCTCGTCGGCGATCTGCGGCCCGAGGAGGCGGCGGGCGTGCTCCACGCGGGCGCCGCCGACGTGCTCGAAGTGCCCATCACCGACCTGCACCTCGGGCGGCAGCTGCGCCACCTCCTCGACGTCCACGGACGCGCGAAGGCGTCCGCCGAGCGTGTCGAGCGCCGCCTCAAACGTGCCACCGAGGCCCTCGTGGCACGTCGCCTCGGCGCCGCCCACGCCCACGCACGCCGCGCACTCGCCGTCGACCCGCTGCTTCCGGCGGCCTACAACGTCCTCGGCATCGTCGCCCAACTTCGCCTGCGCATCGAAGACGCGCAGCGCCTCTACCGGACGGCGCTGGCGCTCGACAACGGCTTCACGCCCGCCCGCGCCAACCTCGTCAACCTGACCGGCTTCCCCAAACGCCTGAGCGCGTTCGAGGTGTAGGGGTTCAGGGATTGGGGATTGAATGAGTGCATCCGATCGCCCATCCCCATCACAACTTCTGCACGAGCGCGAGGTCCACGTCGCGGCCGGCGAGGAGGAGCGTGTCGTCGTGCGTCAGGCGGACCTCGGGGTCCGGGGGCACGGTGAGGGTGTCGCGGACGATGTTGTGGACGGCGACGGCGACGAGCCGCAGCTGCGGGCGCAGGCCGATTTCGCGGAGCGTCCGCCCCTGCCACGTCGCCGGGACGCGCATCTCCTGCATCGACACGCCGTCGCCGAGGGGCAGGTAATTGAAGACGTCGCCCGAGGAGAGCCGCAGCGCGAGCGCGCGCCCGCTCTCGTTCTCCGGAAACACCGCCTCGTCGGCGCCGATGCGGGCCATGACGCGGCGGTGGTCTTCGCTGACGACCTTGCAGTAGACGCGCGGCACGCCGAGGTCGCGCAGGGCGAGCGTCACGAGGATCGAGGCCGTCACATCGTCGCCTGTCGAGACGATGGCGGCATCGGCGGCGTCGGCGCCGAGCCGGTCGAGGAGTTCGCGCTGCCGCCCATCGCCGACCGCGGCGCGCGTCGCGTAGCGCCCGGCGGCATCGACGGAAGACTCGCGCATGTCGAGCACGACGACCTCGTGTCCCTGCTCGTAGAGCGTCCGCGCGACGGCGCTGCCGAAGTTGCCGAGGCCGACGACGATGAAGCGTTTCATTGTAGAGTTGGTTGTTGGTCGTTTGCGGTTGGCAGTTGGCTTTCGAGTCGCGTTCGGGCCTGGAGAACTACGAACAACCAACCATTGACAACGATCTGCCTATCACCCCACCAGTACGTCTTCGTGCGCGTAGCGGACAATGTCCGGGCGGCGGTAGGAGCGGGCGAAGGCGGCGGCGATGGTGAGGGGGCCGGTGCGCCCGAGGAACATCAGCAGGATGACGACGACCCGGCTCGCCGAATCGAGCGTCGGCGTCAGGTTCATCGACAGGCCGACGGTGCCGAGGGCGCTGACGGCCTCGAACATCTGCGCGAGGAACGGCCCGGCCACAGTGGCGGGCGCGCGTCGGGCGTAGCCTTCGGTGACGGTGAGTGCGAGGATGCCGAGCGTGGCGAGCGCGAACCCGAGGCTCGTGATGCCCACGGCGCGGTCGACGGTCTCCGGCGGCACGCTGCGCCCGAACGCGCCCGTCGCGCCGCGCCCGCGGAAGCGGTGGTAGGCGAGGAGGCCGACGAGCGCGACGGTCGTCGTCTTGGCGCCGCCCGCCGTCGAGCCGGGGTTTCCGCCGATGAACATCAGCAGGATCGTGAAGAAGGCGGCCGTGGACGAGAGCGCGCCGTAGTCGATGCTGTTGAAGCCCGCCGTTCGCGCCGTCACGCTGAAGAACATCGCCCCGAGCCACCGATCGCCGGTGTCGAGGTGCGCGAAGACGCCGTTCCACTCCGCCGCCGCCGCCGCGAGCGTGCCGCCGACGAGCAGGAGCGCGGTCATCGTGAGCGCGAGGCGCGAGTGGAGCGAGAGCCGAAACCGCCGCTCGCGCCGCGACCGAAACCAGAAGGCCAGCTCTTCGAGCGTCAGGAATCCGATGCCGCCAACGACGATGAGCGCGCCCACGATGCCGAGCACCGCTGGATCGCGCTCGAACCCGACGAGGCTCGTCGAGAACGTCGAGAACCCCGCGTTGCAGAACGCCGAGACGCTGTGGAAGACGGCGGGCCAGACGGCGCCGCCCGCTCCGAAATACGGCACAAACGCCATCCACAGCCCGGCCGCGCCGATGGCCTCGATGACGACGGTGAAGAGCACGACGTCGCGCACGAGGCGCCGCTCGTTCAGGTGCGGCGCCGCCCAGATGGCCGAAACGGTGAGCGATTCGGTGCGCAGCGAGAGCCGCCGCCCGAGCGCGACGGCGATGAGGCTGGTGATGGCGACGACGCCGAGGCCGCCGAGCTGGATGAGCAGCAGAATCCACGCCTGCCCCCAGACGCTGAACCGCGTCGCCGTGTCGGCGACGGCGAGACCGGTCACGCAGACGGCGCTGGTGGCTGTGAAGACGGCATCGAGCCACGAGAGCGGCGTTTCGCCGGGCGCGTAGAACGCGGGAACGGTCCGCAGCCCGGTCGCCCCGATGGCGATGAGGGCGACGAACGAGAGCGCGAAGACCTGCGGCGCCGTCAGGTGTTCGGCGCGTGCGGGCTGGCGCACACGTCCGGCGATGCGCCCGGCCATGCGCCCTCCGAAGAGGCGCACCGCGACGAAGCGCGAGGCGAGGCGGTCGAGAAAGCGGGGCGTGCGCACGGCGCGCAAGCTACGCCACGGGGGAAGATGAGTTGGAGAGGAGTGTGTTTGTGGGTGGTGGATCGTTGCGAGGGATCGTCGCCCCTGCGGCCGACATCGGCACCGCGCCGGGGCCGCTGTACGGACCGGTCGGGGTCGTAGAGACGCATCGCCGATGCGTCTCTACCGGGCGTCGATACCGGGCCGTCGGTTGACGGCTCGCCGACCTGTTCGGGTTGCGCCTGCGGTCGAGGAGGCGCCGACCCTCACCAACTCGCCCACGCCCCACGACTCGCCAACCCACTCACCCCCGCTATCTTCCCTGTCCTTCGCTTTCGCCGATGCCCCGTCTCCCGGTCCTGTTTCTGGCCCCGCCCGTTCGCGCGCGATTCGCCGCCGGACTCGCCCTCGTCGCTCTCCTGATGCTCACCGCCCGCCCTGCCGACGGCCAGCCCTACGCCCCCGACATCCGGCGGCAGGGCTACTACCACGCCACCGACACCACCCACTTCGTCTTCGACGCCGCCGCCTACGGCCTCGCGCCGCACCGCGTCGTCGTCACCGGCGCCTTCCGCGAGTGGGCGACCGACATGGACGACCCGATGTGGCAGCTGCTCGCCTCGCGCGTCGACCCGCACGTCTGGGAGCTCTCCGTGCCCAACCCGGCCTACGCCGCCATCCGCCCCGGCACGCCCTTCAAGTTCCGCATCGACGACGGCGCGTGGCTCGACCCGCTCGCGGGAGCGCCGAACGCACAGGGCGGCAACCTCGTCTTCCTGCACGAGGTCTCGCCGCCGCGGATGGTCGCCGAGCTGCGTGGCCCCCGCGCCATCTGGGTCGACATCGGCGGCGAGGGCATCACGCGCCCGCTCGATGTCGCCTCGTACCGGTTGGAGCGGTGGGACGGGCACGTCGTGCCGATCGCGCACGTCGCGCCGAACACGGGCTCGCGGACGCTCGTCGCCACCGCCGAAGACCTCGCGCCGGGGCAGCTCCACAGCCTGACCGTGCGCGTCGGGCCGGGCGAGGCCGACACGCTCGGCGCCGCCGTGCGCTTCGACGGCCTCTGGCGGACGCTCTACTCCGACCGTCCGCTCGGCGCCGAGATCGAGACCCTTGGCGACGGCCCCGCCGCCCGCACCGTCACCGCCTTCCGCGCCTTCGCCCCGCGCGCGACCGCCCTCACGCTCTACCTCTACGGCACCGACGAGGCCGCCCGCCACGCCCCGACCGGACCCGACGGCGCCCGCGAAACCGTCGCGATGGTGCAGGGCGACGACGGCGTCTGGGAGGCGCTCGTCGAGGGCGACCGCCACGGCACCTGGTACGACCTGCGCGTCGACGGGCCGCCGGGGCCGGGGTCGATGTTCTTCGACCAGCTGCCGCAGACCGTCTCCGACCCCTACGCCCGCGTCTCCGACGACAGTTTTGGCAAGAGCCGCGTCTGGCGCCCGCTCTCCACGCCCCGCCCGGTGCGCGGCGGCCGTCCGGCGATGGAGGACGTCGTCGCCTACGAGGTACACGTGCAGGACTTCACCGACAACCTGCCGCTGCCCGAGAGCGAGCGCGGGACGTTCGTCGGCTTCACCCGCGCGGGCCTGCGCAACGACCGCGGCGAGCCGATCGGCTTCGACTACCTGACGCGTTTGGGCATCAACGTCGTCCACCTGCTCCCCGTCCAGGAATTCCTCCACTACCCCGACGCCGAATGGCAGGCGACGTTCGGCGGCAACGATTCGCTCGGCGCGTGGGCGAAGGAGCAGGGCATCGACCGCGAGTACTACGAGTGGGGATACCGCACGACGCACGCCTTCGCCATCGAGGGCCGCTACCGCACCCCCGGCGGCACCCCCGGCGACGAGCGCGCCGAGTTCCGCGCCCTCGTCGAAGCCTTCCACGACGCGGGCCTCGCCGTCATCGTCGACATCGTCCCCAACCACACGGGCGAGAACATGGACGGGCGCACGTACAGCTTCGGATGGAACGCGCTCGACAAGCTCTATTACTACCGCACCGACGACCGCGGGCAGCACATCGGGCCGTTCGGCAACGAGGTCAAGTTCGAGGAGCGGCCGATGGTCCAGCGCTGGCTCATCGACCAGTGCGTCGAGTTGATGAAGGAGTTCGGCGTCGACGGCTTCCGCGTCGATCTCGCGGGACAGGTCGATCAGCAGTCGCTCCTCGCCCTCAAAGCCGCCCTCCCCGCCGACGCCATCGTCTACGGCGAGCCGTGGATTCCGCCGTCGGACCCCGAGACCGTCCGCAACCCCGACTGGGCGTGGTACAAGCTCGACGCGCCGATCACGTACTTCCAGGACGAGGCCCGCGACGCCTTCAAGGGCACGACGGGCAACCCGACCGACAAGGGCCGCGACCGCGGCTACGCCGGTGGCGACACGACGCAGCGCGCCCGCGTCATGCTCGCGCTCCGCAACGCCTTTCCCGACGAGCACAGCCCCAACGCGGGCATCTCCTACCTCGACATCCACGACAACTGGGCGCTCGCCGACCAGTTTGCGACGCGCGACTGGGACGGGCGCCGCGGCGTCGACGAAGGCCCCTTCAAGATCGCCGCGACGCTCCTCTTCACCGGTCTCGGCCCCATCGTGCTCCACGGCGGCAC
This sequence comes from Rhodothermales bacterium, assembly GCA_963726715.1. Taxonomy (GTDB): domain Bacteria; phylum Bacteroidota; class Rhodothermia; order Rhodothermales; family BA12; genus CAVSDF01. The sequence goes on along the minus strand of CAVSDF010000010.1, from coordinate 970,875 downwards.
CGAGATCATGCGCTCGAAGGGCCTCGCACCGCTCGAAGAGCGGATCATCCGCACGGCCTCCGGTCCGATCTACTTCCACGGCAAGCGCGACACCTACAACCAGCGCTCCGCGAATCGCTTCGAGTGGCAGACCGTCGGCGCGAGTCCGGGCGAGGTGCCGGTGCGCGCCGACGCGCCGGACGGGCCGAAGCGTCCGAACGATTACGCCGCGATGCTCGCCTACTGGAAGGGCCTGATGGCGCTGCGGATGAGCGAGGCCGGGCGCGTCTTCCGCGTCGGCACCGCCGTCGCGCCCGACTACTACCGCTTTCTCACGCCCGCCAACCCGGCGCTCCTCGGCTACACCGTCGGTGAGCGCGTGCTCGTGCTCATCAACACCGACGCGGCGCCGCAGGCGTTCACGCAGATCCGGCTTCCGGAGGGCACGTGGCGCCTCGTCGCCGACGACCGGGCGGTGAACCTGGCCGGCCTCCGTGGCCCCGACGCCCGCCTCACCGCCGACCGCCCGCACACGCTCCGCCTCCCCGGCCAGAGCGCGCGCATCTGGGTCGCGGCAGTAGCCCCTCCTGCCGCTCCGCGCTGGACCGCACCACCCCCTCCTGCCGCTGCGCGCTGGACGCGCTCCGCGGCGGTCCTCCCCCGCGGCCCCGCGGGGGAGGTGCCCGAAGGGCGGAGGGGGGTTACCGCCCCCGCTCAATCCCCCATCCCCATGTCCCGCGGGTTCACCGGCTCTGATGCCCCCGACGCGCCCCCCGTCGTGGCGCCGCGTGCGCCGCTCCCGGCGGGCGTGCCCAACTACGTCACGCCGCGCGGTTTGCGATTGCTGCGGGCCGAGCGCGAGGCGCTGATCGCCGAGCGCGCCCGGTGGGACGCCGACGACTCCGCCAGCGACGACCGCTCGCGCCGCCTCTCGACGCTCAGCCAGCAGATGGCCGCCCTCGCCGAACGCCTCGCCGCCGCCCGCGTCGTGCCCGTACCCGACGAGCCGCCGCCCGAAGCCCGCTTCGGCGCCACGGTCACCACCGCCCCGGCAGACGCGCCGGACGGCACCGCCGACACGCGCCGCGTCACCATCGTCGGGGCCGACGAGGCCGATGCGGCGAGCGGGCGCATCGTCTTCGTCTCGCCGCTCGCGCGGGCGCTCACCGGCCACCGCGCGGGCGAGACGGTAACCGTCGAGACCGGCCTCGGCGCCGAGCGCCTCCGCATCCTCGCCGTCGATTACCTGCCGGACTCGGAGGACGACGCCGATTCCAGCGCCGACATGGCGACATCCGCCGCAGGCGATCCGTCCGACGACGCCTCCACCGGCGCGCCCTCGCGGAAGGCGAGCGGGAAGCCGAGGACGAGGAAGAGGTAGTAGCCGAGCAGCCGCCAGACGATGAGCAGCGGCGTCACGAGCGCCGCCGTCGAGACGAGCGGGCCGATGAAGAGCGCGAAGAACCCCTCGGCGCCGCCCGCGCCCCCTGGCGTCGGGAGGGTCATCGTGGCCATCGTGAGGGCGAGGTAGCGCAGAAAGACGAGCGGGCCGTCGGCCGTCGGGTCGACCGCCCAGACGAGGAAGACGAGCATCTGGTAGCGGGCGATCCACGCGAGCGAGGCGAGGCCGAAGCCGCGGACGTAGAACATCGGCCCGTGGCCACCGAGCACGCGGGCGCGGGTGGCGAGCGTGTGCCCTTCGGCGCGGATGCGCGCGCCGCGCCGCCGCACGAGCGGCCACCGGGAGACGGCCTCGACGCCGCGGTCGATCCAGTCCGGGCGGCGGAGCAGCGCCGTCGTCATCACGCCCGTCCAGATGACCGTGATGGTGGCGAAGACGCCGAGGGCGATGCGCCCGGTGAGTCCCACCTCGGGCGGCAGGATCGGGTAGCCGGCGACGAGCAGGCCGAGGACGAGGAGCGTCGAGAGGAACGTCCAGAACTGCTCGACGAGCATCGCGAAGAGCAGGATCGCCACGCTCTCGCCGAGCGAGATGCCGCGGTCGCGGGCGACGTACGCCGCCGTGAACGGCCCGCCGCCGACGGCGCTCGGGGTGACGTTGGAGAAGAAGTCCCACGCGAGCTGCCCGCGCATCCCCTGCGCGATGCTGAGGCGCCCCGACGACACGGCGGTGAGCCGCAGCCCACCGAAGACGATGCGCAGCGCGAGCATCCCGATCGCCGCCGCGAACCACCACGGGTTCAGACGCTCGGCGAAGAGCGCGAGGTCGGCAAGCTCGAAGTCGGTGACGAACGAGACGATGGCCGTCACGACGAGCCCGAGCGCGGCCGCCCAGACGACGGGCCAGAGCGAGAGCCGCCGCGGCGGCACGCCGATGGCCCCGACCGGCGCCATGTCGGGCGTCTCGTCGAGAGCCGTGCCGATGGCGCTGCCGGGGGCGTCGGCGAAACCGTCGCCGTTGGCGTCGCGGGCGTGGCGGGCGTCGAGGGGCGGCGTGCCGGGGAGGCCAGGCGCGCCGGGAGGAGGCGGGGAGAGGGGCATCAGGAGGCGTCGGCGCGCGGGGCGTCGGCGTCGTCAGCCGCGTCGTCGGCGCCGATGGCGTCGCGGAGGCGGGCGTAGGTGACGTCGAGGGCCTCGGGGATGACCTTGGCCTCGCCGACGACGGGCATGAAATTGGTGTCGCCCGCCCAGCGGGGCACGACGTGCAGGTGCAGGTGCTCGGCGATGGCGGCGCCGCCTGCGCTGCCGAGGTTCATCCCTACGTTGAAGCCCTCGGGAGCGAGCGCCGCGCGCAGCCACCGGATCGCGCGGGCAAGGGCGGAGAACAGCTCGGCCTGCTCGCCCGCCGTGAGCGCGTCGTAGTCGCGGACGGCGCGGTACGGCACGAGCATCAGGTGGCCGTTCGTGTAGGGGTAGCGGTTGAGGAGGGCGAAGACGTGGCGCCCACGCCAGAGGATGAGCGCCGCCTCGTCGTCGCCCGAGGCCGCGAGGCGCTCGAAGAGCGTCCGCCCGTCGGCATCGACGCCCGCGCCATCGGCGAACGAGGCGACGTGGCGCGCGCGCCAGGGGCTCCAGAGGCGGTCCATCGGGGGAGGGAAGGGAAGGGCGGCGGCGCGCGGCGGGGACGGCAATCCGGCCAAACGGACCGGGTCGTCAATCTATGCGAACGACCCTCGCCGCCCGGTGACGGCGCCGTCAAATCGGAGGGGGTGAGAGATGGTGAGGTGGTGAGAGGGTGGGGTGGTGAGAGCGTAGCGGGGAAAAACCGGGACAGGTCGATGCGATCTCACACCCCATGAACTCACAAACCCGCCACCCCACAAACGCTCCCTGTGACGGGGCGTTGTCAGCCGCGCGGGCGTTCGTTTCCGGCTCTTCCGTTCTCCCCCTGCCCGTGATCTCCGACCTCCACACCCACACGACGGCCTCCGACGGACGGCTCGCCCCGGCGGCGCTCGTCGCTGCGGCCCATGCCGCGGGCATCGGCCTGCTCGCCATCACCGACCACGACACGCTCGGCGGCATCGACGAAGCGGCGGTCGGCGGCGCGGCGCGTGGGCATCGGCCTCGTCGCAGGCGTCGAACTCAGCGTCACCCTCGCGCGGACGGCGGCGCCGCGCGGGCATCGGCTCGGCGGTTCGGTGGGCGGCACGTCGGCGTCCTCGACGTTGGCGTCCTCGGCGTCGGGGGATGTGGAGGTGCATTTGCTGGCGCTCGGGGTCGATGTGCGCGATGCGGCGCTGCGCGACCACCTCGACGCGTTTCAGCACGTCCGGCGGGCGCGGGCGGCGGAGATGGTGGCGCGGCTCAACGACCTCGGCGTGCCGGTGACGGTGGCGGGCGTCGAGGCGCGCGCGGGCGGCGGCGCGATCGGGCGCCCGCACGTGGCGGCGGAGATCGTGGCCGTCGGCGCGGCGGTGGACGTGCCCGATGCGTTCGAGCGGTTCCTGCGCGACGGCGGTCCGGCGGCGGCGCCCAAGGCGCCCTTTCCGGCGCGCGAGGCGATCCGGATGGTCCACGCGGCAGGCGGCTTCGTCGTCGCGGCGCATCCGGCGTTCCTGCCGTCGGAAGACGCGCTCGGGCAGCTCGTCGCGGCGGGCATCGACGGGATCGAGGTGCGGCATCCGTCGCACGGATGGGCGTCGGAGCGCTTCTTCGTGGAGGAGGCGCGGCGGCGTGGCTTGTGCCAGACGGGCGGCTCGGATTATCATGGGCACCGCGCGGGCGACGACGAACGCCTCGGACGCTTCTCCGTCGCCGCCGACGATCTGCCGCCGATGCGCCGCATCGTCTGACGCGCCCATCGCCCCGCCGCCCTCTCTCTTCTTCGCGCCTCCCGCCCGCACCGATGCCCACCGTCGCCGCCAACCGCACCGATGCCCCCGCCGCCGTGGTCTCGGGCACCGGGCTGCGCATCGGCGTCGCGGTGAGCCGCTACAACGACGCCGTCACCACGCGCCTGCTCGACGGCGCCCGCGACGCGCTCGCCGCCGCCGACGTGACCGACGTGACGGTCGTCGATGTGCCCGGCGCCTTCGAGCTTCCGCTGGCCGCCCAGGCGATGCTCACGACCTCGCCCGTCGCCTACGACGCCGTCGTGCTGCTCGGCTGCGTCATCCGCGGCGAGACGCCGCACTTCGACTACGTCTGCGCCCAGGCCGCCGCCGGTGCGCAGCGCGTCGCCCTCGACACCGGGCGCCCGGTCGTCTTCGGCGTCCTCACGACCGATACGCTCGACCAGGCGATGGCCCGCGCGGGCGGCGCGGTCGGCAACAAGGGCGCCGAAGCCGCCACCGTCGCCGTCGAGATGTCGCGCCTGCTCCGCCTCATCGCCGCCGACTGATCGCCACCGCGCCCGCCTCCGCCGCCTCCGGGCACGCGCGGCGCCTCGCCGGTCGTTCCTCCTCCTCACCACGCACCGCTGCCCATCGGACCGACGCGCTACCGTCTTTTCCGCGCCCACCGCCCGTGGCGCCGCCGCCGTTCGAGCGGCCGCCGCGTGCCCGTCCCCGACGCTCCGATGCCTCTCCCGGTCCCCCCGCGCCTCCGGCGCCATCCGCTCGCGCGCGCGTCTGCCGCCGTCTGTGCCGCTGCCGTGTTGATCGCCGCGCCCGCCGTCCGCGCGCAGGGCACCGCGCCGGGCGCCGCTGAGGGCCTGCCCGGCACGTGGCGCCTGCACACGACGCTCCAACGCACCGCCGCCGTCACCGCCTTCGGCGACACCGCCGCGTGGGCGGCGACGAGCGGCGGCGTCTACCGCGTCCGGATCGGCAGCGGCGCCGCCTCCGACGAGGTCCGCGCCTACACGACCGCCGACGGCCTCGCGGGCCTGAGCGCCCGCGCCATCGCCGCCGACGTGCGGCGCCGCGCCGTGTGGATCGGCTACGCCGACGGCGTCGTCGACCGCCTCGACCTCGTGACCGGCGACGTGCGCACGCTCCGCGACATCGCCCGCGCCGACCGCTTCCCGCAGCGCGCCGTCACCCGCCTCGTCTCGCTCGGGGACACGCTCTACGCGACCACCCGCTTCGGCGTCGTCGCCTTCGACGCCGCGGCCCTTGTCGTGCGCGAGACGTACAGCCGCTTCGGCGCGCAGCCGCCCTCGTCGCCCGCCTTCGACGTCGCCCGCGGCCCGGCGCCCGGCGCGGCGGGGAGCACGTCCGGTCAGGCGCTCTTCGTGGCCCTCGACGGCGGCGTCGCCATCGGACGCCTCGATGGGCGCAACCTGCAGGACCCCGGCAACTGGGCCGTCGAGCCGCTCGGCGCGGCCGTGCGGAGCGTCGCCAGCGTCGGTGGACGCGTGTACGCGGGGACGACGGGCGGCGTGTTCGTGCGCGCCACCGCCGCCGCACCCGGCAGCGCAGGCGCGTGGACGCCCATCGCCGGGCTGCCCGGACCGGCGCGGCGGCTCGTGGCCAGCGGCCCGGACCTCATCGCCGCCCTCGCCGAGAACGGCGCCGCCCGCATCGCCGCCACCGGCACCGCGACCCGCACCGCCGCCCTCGCCGCCCAGGATGCCGCCGTCGCAGGCAGCCTCGTCGTCCTCGCCGACTCGGTGCGCGGCCTCTCCCTCGCCCGCGTCGGAGGCGATGGCGCGCTCGCGCTCGACCGCCGCATCGCGCCGCCCGGTCCCGCCGCCGACGTCTTCACCACCCTCAGCGCCACCACCGACGGCACGCTCTGGGCCACCGGCACCCCGACGGGCATCGGCAGCGGCGCCTTCCGCCTCGCCCCCGACGGCGACACGTGGGCCAACTACACGCAGGCGCTGCGACCGGGCTTCCCCGGCGGCGCGACGGCCGTTTCGGCAACGTCCGACGGCGGCGCGTGGGTCGGCAGCGGCGGCGGCGGCCTCGCGCGCATCGACGCAGCGGGCGAGGTGACCGTCTACTCGACGACCAACTCGTCGCTCCTGCCCTCCATCCCCTCGAACCCGCCCTTCGTCATCGTCGACGGCGTCTCGGCGACGCGCGACGGATCGACGGTCTGGGCGGCCAACAAGATCGCCTCGACGCCCCTGCACGTGCGCGTTGGCACTGCGTGGACGGCCCTGCCGCTGCCGGCGACGGGCGGCTACTCGCCGACCTTCACGGCGCTCTCGCGGACCTTCCTCGACGCCTTCAACCACCTCTGGATCTCCGTTCAGAGCGAGGGCGACTTCAAGATCAACCGCGGCCTGCTCCTCTACGACCCCGGCGCCCGCCTGGCGGAGACGACCGACGACGCGATCCGCTTCTTCCCGATGGGCGGGGCGGAAGGGCGCGGATTCCCGGCCTCGTCGGCGGGTGCGAGCGAGGTCATCGCCGCCGTCACCGAAGACCGGCGCGGGCGCCTCTGGGTCGGCACCGACAAGGGCCTCGCCTATTTGCCGAACTCCTCGGTCGTCGCCCGCGACGCCACGAGCGGCTTCGTCTGGCCGACCACGCAGCCCTTCGCCGACGGGACGCGCGGCTACGTCCTCCTCGGCCTGCGCGTGCGCGCCCTCACCATCGACGCCGCCGACGCGCTCTGGGTGGGCACCGACGAGGGGCTGATCCGCATCGAGGACCGCGGCGACGGCTTCACGGAGACGGCGCGCCTGACGACCCTCAACAGCCCGCTCCCGTCGAACCGCGTCACCGCGCTCGCGGTCTCGCCGCTGACCGGGCACCTGTACGTCGGCACCGAGGGCGGCCTCGCGATCTACGAAGGCGCCCCCGTGCCCGCGTCCGCGCGTCCGCAGGCGCTGAGCGTCTTCCCGAACCCGCTCCGTCTTGGGGATGGCGATGCCGAGCGCGTGACCGTCCGCACGCTCGTCGCCGACACCGATGTGCGCATCCTCGCCCCCGACGGGCGCCTCGTGCGACGCCTCTCGGGCCGAGGCGGTAGCCTCGACTGGGACGCCCGCGACGACCGCGGCGACCTCGTGCCCTCGGGCGTCTACCTCATCGTCGCCGTCGGCGGCGGCGGGGCGGCGACGGGGCGCGTCGCGGTGATCCGGTGAGTGGGGGAGTTTGTGAGGGGTGGGTCGGTGAGGTTGTGGGAGGGTGACGGGCGGCGTCGGGAGCGGAGACGGCCTGAGCGTGTGCTCACCCTCACCAGCTCAATCTCTCACCAACCCACCAACCGTCCTCCCCCCCGTTGCCGATTCTTCATTCCGGACGGGCGGGGCGTCGTGGTATCTTGCCCGTCCTCCCGATGGAGGGTGTAGCTCAGCCGGTTAGAGCGCCAGATTGTGACTCTGGAGGTCGTGGGTTCGAACCCCATCACTCTCCCCCCCGGCCCCGCGCCGGGCGACGACGGTCGGTTCGTCTAGGGGTTAGGACTTCGCTTTTTCACAGCGACAACACGGGTTCGAGTCCCGTACCGACTACCAGCGCCAGCCTCCAGTGATGGGGGCTGGCGCTCGTTGTTTGGGAAACCCGGGCACGTGGCGCTCGGGGGTACAGGCAGAGGTACAGGCAAACTCCGCAGTGCCCTCGGCGGCGCGCACCCGGCCCGACTGGCTCACGCGTGCGGTACCGGCACCCGCGTGGCCACAAGGCGAGCACCGACGCGGGGAAACAGGCGTGCCCGGCCGCGGCTTCACCGTCGCTACACGCGCCGCACACCGTCGGCGCCGCCTCTATCCCCAGCCTCCCTCCGACCGATGGCATCCGCCGACACCTACTACAAGCCCGAGCACCTCGCCGCCTTCGGCACCATCTCCGAGGGCGCGCCCGCGCTCGGCAAGGCCTTCTTCGACTACTACGGACAGGTGTTCGCCGACGGCGCCCTCTCGGCCCGCGAGAAGAGCCTGATCGCCCTCGCCGTCGCCCACGCCGTGCAGTGCCCGTACTGCATCGACGCCTACTCGACCGATGCGCTCGAAAAGGGGGCGGACATGGAGCAGATGACCGAGGCCGTCCACGTGGCCTGCGCCATTCGCGGCGGCGCGAGCCTCGTGCACGGGATGCAGATGATGGAGCACGTCAAGGGCAAGTCGATGTGACGCGGCGGCGTCTCACCGTGCCCCCGCGGAACGCGCGCGCCTCCCGCCACCGTCCACAGCAGACTCCTTCCTTCCCCCCGATGTCCGATTTCGTCTCCGTCGACGACGTGGCGCTGCTCGACGGGCCGCGCACGACGACGAGCCTCCACGTCCGCCGCGACCCGCTCGTCTCGCCCGAGCGGCAGACTCGCCGAACTCGACGCGCTCGCGCTCACGGGCGGCCCGACCGGCACCGGCGTCTTCTGGCGCGACCTCGCCGCGTCCGGGTGGGAGGGCGCCCTCCGCCCGGCCACGCTCGACATCTTCCAGATCAACGTCGGCAAGCTCTGCAACATGACCTGCCGCCACTGCCACGTGGACAGCGGGCCCGACCGCACCGACGCCAACATGGACCGCGAGACGGCCGAGGCCTGCGTCGCGGCGATGCGCGCCTCGGGCGCGTCGGTGCTCGACCTGACAGGGGGCGCGCCGGAACTCAACCCGCACTTCGAGTACCTCATCACCGAGGCGCGGGCGATGGGGATGCACGTCATCGACCGCTGCAACCTGACGATCCTCACCGTGCCGCGCTTCCGGCACCTGCCGGCGTTCTTCGCCGCCCACGGCGTCGAGGTCGTCTGCTCGCTCCCGCACTACCGCAAGAGCGGCACCGACGCGCAGCGCGGCGACGGGACGTACGAGAAGAGCCTCCGCGCGCTCAAGATGCTCAACGACGTCGGCTACGGGATGGGGCCGGATGCGGACGGTGCATCGCTCGTGCTGACGCTCGTCACCAACCCCGTCGGCGCGTTCCTCGCGGGCAACCAGGCCAGTCTCGAACGCGAGTGGAAGGAGGCGCTGCTCGCGCACCACGGCCTGCGCTTCGACCGCCTGCTCGCGCTCAACAACATGCCGATCAGCCGGTATCTGGAGTGGCTCTTGCAGAAGGGGATGACCGAGGCCTACACCGAGCGTTTGGTGAGCGCCTTCAACCCGGCGACCATCGCGGGGCTGATGTGCCGGACCACGCTCTCGGTCGGCTACGACGGGCGCCTCTTCGACTGCGACTTCAACCAGCAGCTCGAAATGGACATGGCCTTCGAGGACGGCGGACAGATGAGCGTCCACGACTTCGACCTCGCCCGCTGGCAGACGCACGCCATCCGCACCGAGCGCCACTGCTACGGCTGCACCGCCGGCTCCGGCTCCGGCTGCGGCGGCGCCATCGACGGGTGACGGCACACCCGCGCCGCCTCAGAAGGCGATGCGGTAGGTGAGCTTGGCGATGCCGGTGCGGTCGCGGAGGGCGTAGGCGGTCGGCGAGAGCAGGTCGCCCGCGGTCGATTCGGGGTCGAAGACGTAGGCGGTGTTGAAGACGACGTACAGGTTGCTGCCCGGCGTGTGGATCCAGTTCAGGCGCACGTTGGCGCGCACGAGGCGGGTGAAGTTGTCGTACTGCACGAGGACGGCGCCGAAGAGGTCGCGGTTGGCGGCCACGTCGACGCGCAGGCCGAGGACGGCGGCGTCGAGGGTGCCGCTCGGGTGGTCGATGCGGGAGAGCCGCGCCGACGCCTCGCCCTTGAGGTGGCGCGACGCCTGCCCGCCGACGGCCACGTTTCCGCCGGTCTGCGTGCCGCCGAAGAAGCCTTTGCGGTCGAGGCCCGCGCGGGCGTAGACGCGGCGGCTCTCGTCGGTCTTGGCGCGCAGGGAGACGCCCGCGTCGGTGTAGCGGCCCGGCGCGACGACGACGGTGCCGCCGCGCAGCGAAAAGGGCTCGGCGAGAACCTCGGTGGTGCGGTTCGCGGCCACGCTCACGCGGTCGCGGGCACGGAACTGCACGATGGCGTTGGCCTCGGCCTCGCGCGTCTGCAAGCGGTCGTCGTGCCCGGTGTAGACGCGCCCCTCGACGTCGAAGACGAGGCGCCGCACGAACCCGCGTCCGTCGCCGACGATGGGGCGGTAGCCGATCTCGCCCGCGACGCGGCGGTAGTCGTCGCGCTCGACGAAGCCGATGCCGGGGCTGAACCCGCGCCCGATGTCGGTGAGCGAGAGATCGGCGCTGTAGATGTCGCGCCCCACGCTCAGTTGCACGCTCCCGGCGCGGTTCTGCCGGTCTCCGGTCGTCGAATCCGACGGCGCGGCGACGCCCGTCACCCATCCCGACACCGACGAGGCGCCCCAGAAGCGCACGATGCCGTCGACGCCGGCGGCGCGGTTGTAGAGGCCCGAGCGCGCCGCCTCGACGTTCGTGGCGATGGCGCCGACGCTCGCGCGCGGTCCGAGCGCCGTCTGCACACGCGCGACGCTGTAGTTGGCGCCCGGCGTGCCGTCCTCGCGCGCCTCGCGCGTCTGCAGGTTGAGCAGCCCGACGCCGACGCGCCCGACCTGCCCCGTCAGCCGCGCCCCGCCCGCGAGCGGGTTGGCGATGCCGATGCGGCGGCTGAAGAACGTCTCCGTCTCGCCCTCGTCGCCGAAGCGGAAGAGGCCCGCGCGTTCGAGGAAGAACTCGCGCTTCTCGGGGAAGAAGAGGTTGAAGCGCGTCAGGTTGATCTGCGCCGCGTCGGCCTCGACCTGCGCAAAGTCGGTGTTGAGCGTCAGGTCGAGGAGCAGACTCGACGTGAGCGACACCTTGGCGTCGCCGCCGATCTGCCGCTCGAACCTCCCGCGCGGCTCTCCGGCGACCCTCGGCGCTTCGGCGGCGCCCGCGAGCACGTACGGTTTGACCTCGATGCCGCGCCCGCGCCGGATGCCGCTTAGCCCGTCGAGGCGGGCGTACTGCGAGACCTGGAAGAAGCCCTGCCGGTAGTCGCGCGCGATGCCGGGGAAGAGCACCTCCTCGTTCTTGCGGTTGATCGTCCGCTGCACGGCGATGCCCATGACCGGCGCCTCGCCGTCGGGGAAGCGGAGCGTGGTGAAGGGGATGGCGACTTCGAGCGTCCAGCCATCGGGCGTGATGCGGCCTTCGGAGCGGAAGACGCCGTTCCAGTCCCAGTTCGTCGTCTTCTCGTCGGTCAGGAGCGCGTCGTCCTGCGTGCCGAGCGGGTTGATCTCGAAGATGTAGGCGTTCTTGTGATCGAAGAACGTGTCGATGGCGATGCGGACGTTGTCGTCCTTGTCGATGCGCCCGCCGCGCTCGAGGATGGCCGCGCGGATCTTCGACGGCTCGCGGTCGAAGCTGTGGACGGCGATGTAGAGCGTTGTCGCGTCGAAGGCGATGCGCAGTTCGGTGCGCTCGCTCGGCTCGCCGAGATCGACCGGGGCGCGCTGCCGGAACTCCGACGTGACCGGCGCGGTCGCCCAGACGGCGTCGTCGAGCGATCCGTCGACGCGCGGCGCCACCTCCGCCCGCACCGCCACGACGCGGGGCTGCGCGAGAGGCTGCGCGGCGGCCGGAAGGGCGGCGAGCGCGAGAAGGAGCAGGGCGGAGCGCCGCATGGAGGTCGGGAGAGCAAAAGAGGTGTCGGGAGCACGGCCCCCGCTGGTGTATTCCCCGCTGACCTCCCCCACCGGCTTCTATGGCCTGAACCGAAGGTCCGCGCAGCGGAACCGAAGGTCCCCGAAGAGACGGTGGAGGCAAGATCGTGTCGCGGCGCGGTCGTGTGCGGCGGCGGTGCGACGTAGAGACGCATCGCCGATGCGTCTCTACCGGGCGTCATCGCGCCCCTGGCCGTCGCGCCCGTGGGCCCGCATCGGGTCAGCGCCCGCCCTTGCGCGGAAGCGGCGCATCGCGCATGGCGGCGTGGTAGGCGAAGGCGGCGATGATCGTCGCCGACTGCTGGAGGTCGGCGGCGACGGCGTGGTCGTAGACGTCCATGTTGGAGTGGTGCGTGCGCGTCGAGTAGGCCATCTCTTCCTGGATGAACTGGAAGCCGGGGATGCCGACGGCGTCGAAGGCGAGGTGGTCGGTGCCGCCGGTGTTCTGCATCGTCACCGTCGCCGCGCCGAGGTCGTGGAACGGGCGCAGCCACGCGCGGAAGACCGGCCCGACGCCCTCGTTGCCCTGCAGGTAGACGCCGCGGACCGTGCCGGTGCCGTTGTCCATGTTGAAGTACGCGCTCACCTTGGCGTTGTCCGCCGTCGGGGCGAAGGTGCCGTCGGTGCCGCGCGTGCCGAAGTGCTGGGCGACGTAGGCGCGGCTGCCGTAGAGGCCCTGCTCCTCGCCGGTCCACAGGCCCAGGCGGATGGTGCGGCGGGGCTGCGTGCCGCGCTGCCGGAAGGTCTCCTGGAGCAGGCGCATCGCCTCCATCATCACTGCCGATCCGGCGCCGTTGTCGGTGACGCCGGTGCCCGCGTGCCACGAGTCGAAGTGGGCGCCGAGCATGACGAGCTCGTCGGCCTTGTCGGTGCCGGCGATCTCGGCGAGGACGTTCTGCTCCATCGGGTCGGCCTCGTCGTAGGTGGCGTCCATGTCGAGGGCGAGCGAGACGGGCATTCCGCGCGAGACCATGCGGTGGATGCGGTTGTAGTGCTCGACGGCGAGCGTCATCTGCGGGATCACGCGCTGCCCGCGCGGCATCCACGCCGTCGGGCGCTCGGCGGCGCTGACACCCTCGGGCACCGGCACCGACGCGCCGCCGGAGAAGACCGTCCCGTAGTCGCCCTTCGACCCGCGGTCGACGATGACGAGCGGCTGCTCCTCGGCGAGCATCTGCATGCGCGCCGACGCGATGCGGAAGCGGCCCATGAACGCCGCGTTGCCGCCGCCACCCGGCGCCGACGGCGCCTGATCGACGGCGTAGTTGGCGAGCGCGAGGAGCGATTCGGTCGTGTGGCGCGTGGCGATGGGCGCGAACGGCTCGCTCACCTCGCGGGCGTCGTCGACGAAGACGACTTTGCCGCGCAGGCGTCCGCGGTAGGCGGCAAGCTCCTCAGGCGTGGAGGCGCTCAGGATCACCACCTCGCCGGTGCCGCGCACCGATGGGCTCCACGCGCGCGGGACGGCGATGACGGGGAAGTTGGCGGCGCCGTTCGCGCTCGACGCGTTGACCGAGAAGCGGTTGAGCGTCCAGCCGCGCCCGAACGGTCCCCAGTTCTCGGTGTGGACGTTGGCGAGGCCCTGCTCGCGCAGGTGGCGCGTGGCCCACGCGACGGCGCGGTCGAGGCCCGCCGAGCCGGTCAGGCGCGGGCCGTTGGCCTCGGTGATCCACCAGAGCGTCTCCATCACCTGCGAGCGCGCGCCCATGCCTTCGGCGCGGAGGATGCGCACGGCGGCGGTGTCGACTGGCTCGGGCGCCTGGGCGTGCGCGGCGGGCGCGACGGCGGCGGGAAGGGCGAGGGCGGCGCCGAGAAGGGCGGCGCGAAGCGGAGACGGGCGCATCGGAGAGAGTCGCATCAGGTGCGGATCGAGGAGAAGGGTGGGGACGACGGCGTCCCCCGATGGTACGGCCCGCGTAACCATTCCGTCACCCGCCGTGTCGCCGAACGCCTGTGCGGCGTGGCGGTGCGGCCTTGGACGCGTCGGTCGTGGGGTGTCGGTCGACTGGAGACGTGGTTCCCTCCTTCGTCTTTCCCGCGCACGGCGTCCGTCCTTCTGGGGCCCCCGTTCCGCTTCGCGGACCTTCGGTTCGCGGGGATGACGGACGTTGTAGGCTGTCTCTCACCGGACGGCCTTTGCGGCGTCGTCCGTCGTCTACCATCCGTCGTTCCTCCCTCTAAGGCGCGAAGAAGTAGCGGGTGAGGTGGAAGAAGACGGGCGCGGCGAAAACGACCGAGTCCATGCGGTCGAGGAAGCCGCCGTGGCCCTCGATCGCCGCTCCCCAGTCCTTGGCGCCGAGGCTGCGCTTGACGGCCGAGAGCGAGAGGCCGCCGAGGAAGCCCATCGCCACGACCACGAACGCCATCGCCGCGGGACTGCGCGGGCGTGAACGGCGTGATCCACCACAGCCCGCGCCGAGCGCCGTCGCCAGCAGCCGCCCCCGATGAATCCCTCCACGTCTTCGACGGGCTGACCGTCGGCGCGATCTTGTGGCTCCCCGATCATCTTGCCGACGACGTACTGGAACACGTCGCTCATCTGCACGACGACCAGGAGATAGAAGAAGCAGCAGCGGTGCCGTCCGCCGTAGCCGGGGATGTCGAGCGTGAGCAGCGCGGGCGCATGGCTGATGGCAGTAGACGGCGATCACGACGCCCCACTGCACCTTCGCCACGCGCTCCAGGAAGGCATCGGTGTCGCCCGACGATCGCCGATCACCGACGGCAGCAGCAGGAAGCCGTAGACGGGGATGAAGATCGAGAACATGCCGTACCACGCCTGCCCGACGAAGATGTACTGCGCCGGCAGCACGAAGAAGAAGCAGGCGAAAAGGGCGTAGCGGTCGGCGGGGCGCGTCGGCGTGAGCGTCACGAACTCGCGGAGGGCGAAGAACGAGACGAGCGCGAAGAGCACCGTCGTGCCGTGGATGCCGAGCGCGGTGGCGGCGCCGAAGACGCCGACCATCACCCACCACGCGCGCACGCGGGCGTTCAGGTTCTCGACGGTCGCGCGGCCGTCGTCGGTCGTCGCGCGCTGCCCGAGGAGCCACCCGGCGAGCGAGGCGACGACGAGGACGGCGGCGATGCCGCCCGCGAGCCAGAGGAACGGGTGGGCGGTCGGTGCACGGCGGGCGAGTCGGTGGAGGCGGTCGGGAGGGCGGCGGTCGGCGTCGCCGTCGTGTCAGCGTCACGGGGAGTCGCGGCGGAGGCGATGACGGCGTCGCGGGCGCGGGCGAGGAAGGCGTCGCGCGTCTCGCCGTCGATGCGGGCGAGGGGCGTGCCGAAGCGGACGGAGCAGAGCGAGCGGGAGCGGGACGAAGCTGCCCTTCGGAATGCTCCGGTTCAGGTTTTCGAGGTAGACGGGCACGAACTCGGCGTCGGGCGCGGCCTCGACGAGTCGGTAGAGGCCGCCTTGAAGGCGCCGGGGCGTCCGCGTCTGACCGCGCGTTCCCTCGGGGAAAATGATCAGCGAACCGCCGCCCGCGAGCGTCGTCGAGAAGGGGCGCGAGCGGCGCGGGTTTGTGCGCCGTCGGGCCGCGCGGTCGATCAGCACGGCGTTGAAGCCGCGCCGCGCGAGCCACGGGCGGAGGCGTCCGCGGTCCCAGTAGTCGCGCGCGGCGACGGGGTGCGTCACGCCCGCAGCTCGCGCGGCAGGGCGGCCCAGATGGCGAGCGCGTCGGCGTGGCTCGTGTGGTTGGCGAAGTAGACGCGCTGCCGCCGCGACGGCCCGCACCCGATCCACCGCGCCGACGCCCCGACGAGCAGCCGCACGACGCCGATGAGCAGATGCGAGACGAGCATGGGGGGAGGGGTGGTGAGTTGGTGAGGGGTGGGTTGGTGAGCGGCTGTTTGGTGTTGGACTGAAGAAACCGCCCCCTTGAGGGGGCTCCCCGCGCAGCGGGGTGGGGGTGTGGGGCAGTCCCATTGTCTCTGAACCGCCCCCACCCTCCGGCCCGGAGCCTGTGCCGCCTCGCGGTGGGCCACCTTCCGCTGCGCGGACCTTCGGTTCCTCAAGGGAGGAGTTGCCAGACAGCATCCGAAGACGAGCGGACGCGGTCGATCACAACCAACAATCAACGACCAACCACCACCAATCACCGCAGTCCGCGCCACTCGGTGGCAGACGGGCGCGGCGGCGACGGGTCGTAGGACGGCGCGAGGCGGCGGGCGATGGCGCGCAGGCGCGTCGCGCAGGTGACGACGCTTCCGAGGGCGATGAGGGCCGCGGCGGCGACGAGCGTCCACGTCGTCGCGTGGAGGGCGATCTCGGCGGCGCCGACGAGGCAGGCGAGCGTCAGCACCGCCATCCGCTGCTGCTTGGCCATCGGCCCGCGGAAGTCCTGCGGTTGCCCGAGCGCCCCGCCGAGCGTTCGGATGTAGGCGGTCAGGGCCGCCGCGAGCGCCGCTGCCCACCCGAGCCACGGCATCCCCGCCCCGTACCCGAGCGCGACGAGAAGCGCCGAATCGGCGATGCGGTCGGGCACCTCGTTGTAGAGCGCCCCGGCAGGCGTCGCCTTCCCGCCCTCGACCGCGATCAGGCCATCGAGCAGGTTGCAGAGAAGCCGCACCTGCACCATCACCGCCGCCCCGACGAGCGCGAGCGGGGTGGCGACGACGAGGAGCGCGGCGCCCGCCGCCGCGAACACGAGGCTGGCGATGGACACCTGGTTCGGCGTTGCGCCGGTGCGGGCAAGGGCGCTCGCAGCGCGCGGCGCCCACGCACTCGACCGCGAGGCGAGCGGTCGGCGGGCATCGGTTGGGGAGGGCATCGGCGCGCGGGGAAGGGGACATCCGCAATATCGCCCCCGCGCCGCCGCCGCCCGTCCCGTTTCGCAACGCTCACCGCCACCGCGGCCCGCCGCCTGATGCTGCAACCGCGGCCTGCGCTACCCTGTCAGCGTTCTTGACCCTGACAGGATGCCCTCCGCCCTGCGCCGTCTCACCGAACGAACCACGCACGCACGTCCCGGTGCTTCACACCCCGGCAGCTTCGACCGCGGCGCCGTCGCCGGTCGCGGTCGTGCGGTCGCCGACGAAGGTGAGCCAGCCGTAGGGGTCGTTGCCGCGGTGGATGATGTCGTTGAAGGCGTTCTGCAAGGCCTCCGTCACCGGGCCGCGGCGGCCCGTTCCGATGGTGTGGTGGTCGACCGTGCGGACGGGCGTGATCTCGGCGGCGGTGCCGGTGAAGAACAGCTCGTCGGCGAGGTAGAGCGCCTCGCGCGGGATGAGCGCCTCCTCGACCTCGTAGCCCGCGTCGCGCGCGAGCGTGCACGACGGAGGTCGCGCGTGATGCCGGGGAGCACCGAGAGCGCCGCAGGCGGCGTCACGATCTTGCCGTCGCGCACGAGGAACAGGTTCTCGCCCGAGCCTTCCGCCACGTAGCCGTCGGTGTTGAGCATGATGCCCTCGGCGAAGCCGCCGAGCACGGCGTCCATCTTGGCGAGCGACGACGAGAGGTAGTTGCCGCCCGCCTTGGCGAGCGCCGGGATCGTGTTCGGCGCGTAGCGCTGCCACGACGAGACGTGCACGTCGACGCCCTTTTCGAGGGCCTCGGGGCCGAGGTAGGCCGCCCCAGTCCCAGACGGCAATGGCGGTCTCGACGGGGTTGTGGAGCGGGTTGACGCCCATCTTCCCGAACCCGCGGTAGACGAGCGGGCGGATGTAGCACGCGCCCATCCCCGAGGCGGCGATGGTGTCGAGGACGGCGCCGTCGATCGTGTCGAGGTCGTAGGGGATCTCCATCCGGTAGATCTTGGCCGAATCGACGAGGCGGCGCGTGTGCTCGCGCAGGCGCAGGACCGCCGGGCCGCGGTCGGTGGCGTAGCAGCGGATGCCTTCGAAGACCGACGAGCCGTAGTGGAGCGCGTGCGTGAGGACGTGGACGGTGGCGCTCTCGAAGGGAACGAGTTTGCCGTTGAACCAGATGTCGTGCTGATCCATCAGATCGGGGCGATGCGCGGCGCGGGGCCGCGGAAACGGGGGGGAGGTATCGGGCAGAGACCCCCGGCATCCGGGTGCGGTTCCACCCGAAGTTTCAGAGGCCAGGGAATGCTTTCGCCTTCCGAACCTCGGCCCGGCGCGGCGGAACGCGGACGGCGAAGCGCGCGATCGTCGACAGGATCTTCCACGAGGCGCCGACCGTGCCCGCGAGGGTGCCGGTGATCTTCGAGACGCCGACGCGGCGGCGGTAGGAGACGGGCACTTCGGCGCAGGCGAGGCCCGCGGCGGCGGCGCGGATCTGCATCTCGACCGTCCAGCCGTACGTGCGGTCCTCCATGCCCAGACCGGCGAGCGCTCCCCACGTGATGGCGCGGAAGGGGCCCAGATCGGTCCAGCGGACGCCCCAGATCCAGCGCATGAGCGCGCAGGCGAGGCGGTTGCCAAGGAGCGCCTGCGGCAGCATCGCCCCCGGCTCGCGCACGCCGCGCATCCGCGAGCCGACGACGAAGACGGCCTCGCCGCGCAGAATCGGGGCGACGACGCGCGGCAGTTCGTCCGGGTGGTCGCTGTAGTCGCCGTCGAGGAAGACGACGATGTCGGGCGCGTAGGCGGCGGCGGCGGCGATGCCCGTCAGGCAGGCCTGCCCGTAGCCTCGCTGCGGCTCACGCACGACGGCGCACCCGGCGGCGCGGGCGTTGGCCTCGGTCTCGTCGGTCGAGGCGTTGTTGACGACGATGTGGGCGACGACATGCGCCGCGCGTGCTCCATCTCCATCCCGTCCGCAGAAAACGGCGCGCGCGGCACGTCCCCCGCGACGAGGCCGATCGAGCGCGCTTCGTTGAAGGCGGGCGTCACGACGACGATGCGAACGGGCGGCGCCCCGCCGTCCGCCCCACCGCCGTCGCCGGTCGCCACGTCGCCGGTCGCCCCGTCGCCGGTCGTCGCTCGTCGGTCGTCCGCATCACGGGAGCGGGTAGCCGAGGGCCGCCGTGAGGGCGCCCGAGAGGCCCCACTCGGCGCGCTGCATCCCCACGCTGCCGAAGAAGCCGAAGCCGCCCGTGACGTTGGTGAGCTGGGTGGGCTCGATGAGGGTCTCGAAGTCGAACGTGCCGCCGGGGGGCACCCACGCCGAGTCGCCCTGCGCGAGCCGCACGCCGACGGAGAGCAGCGGGGGCTTTCCAGCGGGGAAGATGCGGTTGAGCGTGTCGATGTCGCGCGAGAACATCGCCCGCACCTGCCACCCCGACGCGACGCGCGCGCCGATGTCGGGGCCTTCGTAGACGAGGCGGATGTCGCGAAACGGGAAGTCGACGCGGGCCGGGGCGAAGCGGTAGGTGACGGCCACCTGGCGCGGCGGGTTGGCGACGCCGCCGAAGACGACGGCCTGTGAGGCGTTTCCGCCCGTGGCATCGTTCGGGCGCGGCTCGGCGCCGATGGCCGGGGCGATGCGCGGCGGCACGCGGGTCGTGGCGGTCGCGGCGGAGCCGTCGCTGCGGGTGACCGCGAGGCGGTAGGCGCGGCCGTGCTGCGCGCGGAAGGCGGCGAAAAACACGTGCCCGCGCGTGCCGTCGCGGAAGGCGACGAGCGAGTCGCGCCACGTCGTCACCGTCCCCGTCGTCGCGTCGGTGGTCGTGACGACGGCGTCGAGGGGCCCCGGCTGCGGCAACTCGACGGTGCGGCGGACGGCCTCGATGCGCAGCACCTGCGTGTCGGCATCGGTCGAGAGGAAGCCATAGACGGTGAAGTAGCGCGGCTCGTCGAGGAACGGGTTGACGGCGTCCTCACACCCCGACACGGCCGCGCCGGTGGCGAGGGCCGCGAGAGACGCGAGGACGGCGGCGAGGCGGCGCGCGGGCAGGCGGGGCACGGAGAGGCGGAGCACGGAGGAGAGCGAAGAGACGGGCGGCGCAGGTGCGCGGGCAGCGGAGGCAGTGAATCGCCGCACGGATGTCAGGAGACGGCAGGCGATTTTCGAGAGGAAGGCTGGACCCGTTCAGCCCTGCATCCCCTCATGCCCCCTTTTTACTTGAAGGCCAGTTTCAGACCGGCGCTCGGGATCAGCGGCAACTGGTCGATGCGGCGCAGCGTGAAGAGGTCGAGGTAGAAGAGGTTGCGGCGGTCGTAGGCGTTCGTCACGCCTGCCTGCAGCGTGAGGGCGGTGCGGCGCGTCATCTCGAAGACGCGTTCGAGCGACACGTCGAGGCGGTGGTACGTCGGCAGGCGGGCGTCGTAGGGGCTGCCGTAGAGCACGCGCGAGGTGCCCGGCTCGGTGCGCACGTCGGTCAGGCTGTCGAGGAGGACGAAGGTGTCGAAGCCCGACGAGCGCGTGAACGGCAGGCCCGCGCCGAACTGCATCTGTGTCGAGAGCTGGAAGCCCCTGACCTCGACGGCGAGGACGGCGGTGATCTGGTGCGGGCGGTCGTGCGGGGGCGCGTACGTGTACGGCTCGCCGCCGTTGAGCGCCTGCCGCCGGGCATCGAGCGCGCGGTAGCGCGTCTGGCTGATGCCGTAGGCGAGCGAGCCGAAGACCGGCCCGCGCTCGGCGGTCATCTTCACGTCGGCGCCGAGGACGCGTCCGTCGGTCTTCTGCAGACGCGCCGTGAATCGCGGGACGCTGGAGAAGGCGGGCGCGAGCAGGTTGTCGAGTTCCTTCCAGTAGCCCTCGATCTCGAACGAGAACTGGCGCCCCGGCTTGTATCCGTAGCCGCCGATGACGTGCATCGCGCGCGGCACGCCGTCGCCGGTGCCCGACGCGATCCACGCGGTGAACACGTCGCCCGCGTCGCGGCGGTCGGCGATGCCCTCTAAGTCCTGCCGGTAGATGCCCCACGCGGCGGTGAACTGGTGTTTGGCGCTCCGCCCGCCCGGGCGGAAGTAGGCGCGCAGGCGCGGCTCGACCGTCGAGCGTCCGCGGAAGGCCGAGAGCCGAACGCCGGGCTTGAGGCCGTACGTGGCCCCAAGCGGCAGGGCGACATCGGCGTAGAGCGTGCCCTCGGTGAGGTACTCGACGTCCGAGGCGACGCCCTCGTACTGGCCGCCGAGTTCGTAGTCGAGCTGCACGTTGCGCACGCCGAAGCCGAATTCGACCTCGTCGGCGCCGTAGAGCCACGTGATCGACCCGCCGACGTTGATCGACTGCACCGACGACTGCCTCGCTTCGTCGCCGGGTTCGCCGTAGAGGTTCTCGTGCTGCGTGAGCGTGCCGATGACCTCGGCGATGACCGGCACCGACGCGGGCAGGTGGAGCAGGCGCACGCCGTAGGCGCCGTTTCGCCAGACGACGTGCTCGTCCGGCTCGTCGGTGCCGACCGGGCGCCCGCTCTGCAGGTCGGAGAGGCGTCCGCGGTCGTAGGTCTGCATCAGCGTCGCCGTCGCGGTCGTGCGCGTGCCGAGGTCGGCGGCGACCTTGGCGAAGCGGTCGTAGAAGCGGTACGGCAGGTTGCGGTCGAAGAGGCGCGGCGCGACGCCCTCGATGATCGACTCGCGGTCGCTCAGCAGGAACGACACCTTGCCGGGCACGATCGGCCCTTCGAGGGCGGCGGTGACGAGGAACGGCCCGGCGCTCACCGACCCTTCGTAGCGGCGCTTGTTGCCGGTTCGGGCCTTGACGTCGAGCACCGACGAGATGCGCCCGCCGTAGCGCGCGCCGAAGCCACCGGCGTAGAAATCGGCGCTGGCGAGGATGTCCGCCGGGAACGCCGAGTAGAAGCCGATGAGGTGGAAGGGCTGGAGGAGGGGGATGCCGTCGATGAGCACGAGGTTCTGCGAGGGCGTGCCGCCGCGCACGAAGAGCTGCCCGCCACGGTCGCCCTGCACGACGACGCCGGGCTGCGTCGAGACGTAGGCGACGAGGTCGGCGGAGACGCCGGGCGTCGGCAGGCGCTCGATGTCCGCCGGGCGCACGACGTCGAGGCCGACGGTGCCGAGCGAGGCCGCGCCGTTGCCTTCCGCGGAGACGGTGACCTCCTGCCCTTCGAGGTCGCTCGGGCGCAGTTCGTAGACGCGCGTGATGTCCTCGCCCGCTCGCACGACGAGCGTGTCGCGCCGCATCTCGTAGCCGAGGTAGCTCACGCGCACGCCGTAGCCCCCGGCGGCGATGCGGAGCACGGCGAAGAAGCCGTCGCTGTCGGCGGTGCCGCCGGTCACGCGTCCGTCTTCGGCGACGAGGACGACGGTGGCGCCTTCGAGGGCCTCGCCGCTCGACGCGTCGCGCACGAATCCGCGCAGCGAGGCGGTCTGGGCCTGCGCGAGCGGCGCGGCGGCGGCGAAGAGGACGAGCAGAAGCGCGAGCACGGCCCCGCGGCGCGCGACACGCGCGGCCTCCGGACGAACAGCAAGGACGGAGGCGGTCGAATCGACGGGCATCGGCAGGGCGGCGGGGGCAAACGGTCGATCCGATGATACGCCGCGCCCCCGGAGCGCCGACATCCACGCATCCGCCCCCACCGCGAACCGACCGTGGGGGTTGGTGAGAGGCGAGTGGGTGAGTTGGTGAGGGTTGTGAACGGCGCGCTTGTGAGGTTGTGGGAGAGAGCAGATCGGTGGCGGAATCCGAGATCGGCTCCCCTTCGATCCGGTTCGCCCCTCGGCGCCTGCGGCCGCCGCGCTCTCACCATCCCACCCCTCACCAACCCACAAACGCCCCAACCCGCCCTCAGCGGTCGAGGTCGATGTCGGCGTCGGCGCTCGGGTCGCCGAGGGGTTCGAGGTGGGTGAGCACCGAGAGGCCGGGGATCGCGGCGCGCAGATCGGCCTCGATGCCTTCGGCCTCGTCGTGGCCGCGCGTGACGGTCCAGTCGGGTGGAACGAGGACGTGGACACTCATGAAGCGCCGCGCGCCCGCCTGCCGCGTCCGGACGGCGTGGAAGTCGAGACCGGCAGCGCGGTGACGGTCGAGGATGGCCTCGACGGTGGCGAGGTCGTCGCTTTCGAAGGCGCGGTCCATCAGCCCGCCCGCGGCGCCGAAGACGAGCCGCCCGCCCGCGCGCACGATGATGACGGCGACGGCGAGGCCGAGGAGCGGGTCGAGCCACGCCCACCCGGTCGCGGCGACGAGCGCGACGCCCACGAGCACGCCCACGCTGCTCCACACGTCGGTCATGAGGTGGTGGCCGTCGGCGGAGAGCGTCGGCGAGCGGTGGCGCGCGCCCGCCCGCAGCAGCACCCGCGCAACGGCGAGGTTGACGAGCGACGCCACGCCCGCAACGGCAGAGCCGAGGAGCGGCTGCGACGGCATCCGGGGATCGACGAGTCGCATCGAGGCGGCGACGCCGATGGCGATGGCGGCGAGGAGCACGAGCACGCCCTCGACGGCGGCGGCGAGGTACTCGACCTTGTCGTGGCCGAAGGTGTGGTCCTCGTCGGGCGGGCGCGCGGCGATGGTGACGGACGCGAGCGCGAGAAACGCCGCGCCGAGGTTGACGAGCGATTCGAGGGCGTCCGAGAGCAGTCCGACCGAGTCGGTGAGCATCCACGCCGCCGTCTTGACCGCGATCGTGACGAGCGCCGCCGCCACCGACAGCCACGCGTAGCGCCGCAGGTCGGGGCGGAGCGCGGAGGCGATGGGGGCGGGGGGCAGCGTGGACGACATCGCGCGAAGGTAGCCGCGCCGTTCGTCTGCACGTGCCGCGCGGGTGCTTCTTCAGGGTTCAGGCAGGCCGAAACGCGGCGACTCACCGGGACGCGGCGACGGGGTGCGAATGCATCTCCACGCCAAACGCCCCGCCGCCCCCGCGCGTACCTTCCCCGACGTGCCCGCCGCCTGCCCCGATGACCGCCGATCCAATCCTCGCCCCCGCGCCTGACGACACGGCGATTCCGTCGAATCTCGAAGCGCACTTCGCGCCGTTTCGCGCGGGCATCGTCGGCATCGACGCGGTGGTCGAGACAGCGGACGGGCCGGTGCCGATCGTCTACGCCGACTGGATCGCGTCCGGGCGCCTGTACGGGCCGATTGAGCGGGCGATGGCGGAGACGTTCGGGCCGTTCGTCGGCAACACGCACACCGAGGCCTCGGCGTGCGGGACGCTGATGACGCGCGCCTACCACCACGCGCAGGCGTGCATCAAGGCGCACGTCGGCGCCGGGCCGGGCGATGTGATCGTCTGCGCCGGGCCGGGGATGACGACGGTTGTCAACAAGCTCCAGCGGATGCTCGGCCTGCGCATTCCCGACGTGCTCGCGCCGTATGTGAACGTGCCCGAGGCGCTCTGCCCGGTCGTCTTCGTGACGCACATGGAGCACCACTCGAACCAGACATCGTGGATCGAGACGACCGGCGAGGTCGTCGTCGTGCCGCCGAACGAGCGCGGCCTCGTCTGTCCGGATGCCCTCCGCGCGGCCCTCGCGCCGCACATCGACGCCGGACGGCCGCTCATCGGCGCCTTCACCGCCTGCTCGAACGTGACCGGCATCGAGGCGCCGATCCACGAGCTTGCCCGCGTGATGCACGAGGCCGGCGGTTTGTGCTTCGCCGACTACGCCGCGAGCGCGCCCTATGTCGCGATCGATATGCACCCGCTCGGGCCGGACGGGCAGCCCGACGACGGCGCGCGCCTCGATGCCGTCTACTTCTCGCCGCACAAGTGCCTCGGCGGTCCGGGAACGCCCGGTGTGCTCGTCTTCGACCGGCACCTCTACCACTGCCGCGTGCCCGACAACCCCGGCGGCGGCACGGTGACGTTCACCAACCCGTGGGGCGGCCACGGCTACCACGCCGACATCGAGGCCCGCGAGGACGGCGGCACGCCTGCGTTCCTGCAAACCATCCGCGCGGCGCTCGCGCTCGGCGTCAAGGACGCGATGGGGACGGCGGCGATCCGCGCCCGCGAGGCCGAACTGCTGGCGACGGCCCTCCCGGCGCTCCGCCGGATGCCCGGTCTCCACATCCTCGCCGATGCCCACGAAGACCGCCTGGGGATCGTCTCGTTTTACATCGAAGGCGTCCACTTCAACCTCGCCGTCCGCCTGCTCAGCGACCGCTTCGGCGTGCAGGTGCGCGGCGGATGCTCGTGCGCGGGGACGTACGGGCACTACCTCCTCCACGTCGATCCGAGCCGCTCCCGCGCCATCACCGACGCCGTCGAGGCGGGCGACCTCTCCGACAAGCCCGGCTGGGTGCGCCTCTCGCTCCACCCGACGATGACCGACGCCGAACTCGCCGTCGTCCTCGACGCCATCGCGCAGGTCGCCGAGCATGGCGCCGCGCTGGGCCGACGACTACGCCTTCGACCGCCACAGCGGCGAGTACGTCTCCCTCGGCCCCGATCCGCTGCCGGACGTGCGCGCGTGGTTCGTGCTCTGAGATTCACCGACCCTCGGTAGGGGACGTGCTTGCACGTCCCGCCGCCGCACCGCCTCCGCGCCCCTCAACCGGTACCAGCCGCCACGCCCACCCGCCGGTTGAGTCGCCGCTTCAGTGTGCCGCGGCGACGGACGACGGAGACGATGCGCGATGCGAGCGGCGACGTGCAGGCACGCCTCCCACGCAACAATCGCCCGGAAACCAGCCGCCCGGCGCAGGACCGGACGCCGCCGCGATCCTTACAGGCGGAAACGGGCGCGGGTGAGCACGACGTGGCGAATGGCTTGCACCGCGCCGTTGATCAGCTGCTCGCGCGAGCCGACGGTGAGCAGGTCGTCGACGCCGTTGCCGTCGTAGTCGAGCACGACGAGGTTGCCGTAGTCGGCGCCGCTCAGGCGCTCGCGGATGGCAAGCGGGGCAGCGAGAGCGCCGATGGGGACGATGAGCGTCTGCGTCGGCTGCTCGGCGAGACGGCCCATCACGAAGAGATCGCGGCCGTCGCCTTCGAGGTCGCCCGTGGCGATGCCGGTGCCCTCCAGGCGCTCGATCTCGGAGGCGAGCGCGACGGGGGTGAAGGCGCAATTCTCGGCGCGGAGCACCCGGGTCACGCCCTCGGTGCCCGCCGGACCGTAGGCGCTGCCGGTGAGCGCGAGGTCGGCGTCGCCGTCGCCGTCGAGGTCGCGCATCAGGGCGTCGCCGTTGAAGGTGCCGGGCACGCCGGCCGCGTCGGTCTCGGTGAAGGCGCCGCCGTCGTTGCGGTAGAGCAGGGCGCGGGGCCGCCCGGCGGCGTCGAGGCCGGTGGCGAAGAGGTCGTCGTCGCCATCGCGGTCGCAGTCTCCGAAGGCGAGGGCGCCGAGTTCGAGGCCGGTCGAGAGGACGGTCGCGGTGTGGGCGATGCCGGTCGCGGCGCTGCGGCGCAGGACGGTGAGCGTGAGCGTGCCACTCGCAGTCCGGCCCATCGCGGCGACGATCCGCCCGCTCGCGGCGAGGCGCGCGTGAACGAGGGCGGGAAGCGGAAAGCTGGCCGGCGCGATGCTGACGAGCGTGGCCGGCGTGTTAACCGGCCCGGGCGTCTGCCGCGCGGCGCCGCTGAGCGGGCGGGCGGTGCTCGTCGAGTCGTTGGCCCCGGTGAAGGCGATGTCGGCGCGCCCGTCGCCGTCGAGGTCGTGGACGAGCACATCGCCGCCCCAGACGGCGCCGAACTGGTTGACGCTGCTGCTGTAGGCCACCGAGAACGTCGTGTCGCCGCGCGCCGGGTTGCTGCGGTTGGCGATGGTGAAGCGGAGAATGTTGGTCGTCGGCTGACCGGTGGTGAGGCCGAGACCCGCGAGGAAGAGGTCGGGCGCGCCGTCGCCGTTGAGGTCGCCGGCGGCGATGCGGTTGTGCGTGAGCGCGAGCCGCGGCGCGACAGCGACGGTGTCGTAGAAGACGCGCTGCGCGGTCGCGGCGGGCGCGGCGAGGCCGAGCGCGGCGGCGGCGAGGAGCAGGCCCGCGAGCGAGGCGCGGCGGGAAGCAAAGGACATCGGAAGTCGAAGCACGGAGACGGGCGCGAGGACGGGCGCGAAGAGCAGGGAAGGGCGGCGGGGGCCGCCGGTGTCACAACGACCGGTCAGCGGGCGATGACGAGCGGGCGGGTGACGAGGCCGCCGGGCGTGGCGAGCCGCAGCATGTAGACGCCCGGCGCGAGCGATCCGCCGTCGAGCGGCACGTCGTGGACGCCCGGCGCGAGGGGGCCGGCGTGCAGCCGCGCGACGGTGCGCCCGAGCGCATCGACGAGGTCGAGCGTCGCGCCCGGCGTGGCGGTGGGGACGGAGACGCGGACGTGCCCGGCGCCGCGCAGCGGCTGCGGGGCCGGGGCGCCGATGGCCCAGACGGTCGGGCGGTCGGGCGCGGCGGCGGACGTCACGGTCGAGACGTCGGCGGCGATCTCGGCGAAGGGCGAGCCGACGAGCGCGGCGCTGATCGCCTGCACGCCGATGTGAACGCGTCCGCCGGGCGCGCGCGCGAGGAGCGCGGGCGAGAGCCACAGCGACGGCTCGGCGACCGGCCCCGGCTGCGCGACCGTCCGCCATCCCGACGGCGCCGCGTCGGCGGCCACGAGGTCGCTCCTCCCCGCTTCCGTCCCGATGCGCACGGCGTAGCTCGCCGCGCCCTCGGCGGCGTCCCAGCGGAGGCGCAGGCCGCCGCCGTCGGGCGTCGCGGCGAAGGCGATGGGGGGCGTGGGGACGGTCGGGCGGCCCCAGTTGTCGTTCCGGTAGACGACGCCCGCCGCGGTGCCGGTGCGGGTGATGCCCGAGGCGGCGATGTCGAGGTCGCCGTCGCCGTCGAGATCGCCGATGGCCGCGCCGCCGTGCCGCAGGCCTTCGAGGTGCCCGGCGAGGTCGAGGCGCACACTGCCGCCCGTGCCGACCGGGCGCACGCGGTAGAGGCGCGTCGCCATCGTGCCGAGCGGGCGCGTCTGCCCGCCGATGACGAGCTCCGGCAGCCCGTCGCTCTCGATGTCGGTCCACAGCACCGTTCCGCCGACGAGCGGATCGGGGGCAAGGGCCACGCCGCCCGTGCCCGCCGCGTTCGTGCCGACGCTCACGCGCACGCTGCCGGTGAGGCCCATCGGGTACGGACGTCCGGCGGTGGCGGCGAGGTCGAGGGCGCCGCCGCGCCGCACCGCGTCGATGCGCGCGAGGGCGCCGCCGGGGACGGCGAGCGGGCTGGCGGCGAAGCGTCCGCCGGTGTTGAGGTAGAGCGCCCCGAGCGGCGCGCCCGGCGCCGCGCCCACGCTGGCGATGCCGCTCACGAACGCGTCGAGGTCGCCGTCGCCATCGGCATCGACGATCCGCACGTCGCCGAAGGCGAGGCCCGGCAGGCCGCTCCCGGCGACGGGGGTGAAGGCGAAGGGGCCGCTCTGGCGCAGGAGCGCGGTCGTCGGCAGGTAGGGCGCGCCGGTCGTGCTCGTGCCGGTGAGGAGGAGGTCGAGGGCGCCGTCGCCGTCGAAATCGGCCATTCGTGCCGATCCGCCGAAGACCTGCGGGAGGGCGACGCCGCTGTCGGTGAAGCCGCCGCGTCCGTCGTTGCGGTAGAGGACCGCGCGCGGGCGGTGCGGCGCGGCCGCGTCGAGCGATCCGGTGACGAGGAGGTCGAGGTCACCGTCGCGGTCGATGTCGCCGAGGGCCACGTCGCCGTAGGCGAGGGCGAGCGGCAGAGGCACGGCGGTCAGGCGGACCGTCACGCCACCGGGTGCGAGCGGGTCGGGCGCGCGTCCGTCGTTGCGCAGGACGGCCGCGTAGGGCGTCGGCGCCGTCCCCACGCTCCGCAATCCGATGGCGACGATGTCGAGGTCGCCGTCGCCGTCCACATCCCCCCACGCAAACCGTGGCAGCACGAGCGGCGGCACCTGGCCGGGCAGGAGCGAGAACGAGAACGGATGCTCGACGGCCTGCGCGAGAGCCGATTGCGCGAGCAGCGCACTGCCGAACAGAGCACCGCCGACGACACCGGCGGCGAGCGCGGCGCGGGCGGGACGCAGGGAGCGGGCGGAGCGACGGGGCATGAGTCGGAGGGCGCGGGCGGGGATGGAGGCGTCAGGCATCGTCGGCGGCGTCGAGCATCTGCTCGGCGAGGTGGTCGCCGAGGTAGCGGTCCATCAGCCGATGGCCAGCGTAGATGAGCGGCGTGATGGCGATGGCGATGGCGACTTTGTATCCGTAGTTGAAGAGCGTGATCGCAGCGATCTGCCCGGCGGGGATCTGCCCCCAGAAGGCGATCGAGAGCACGATGGCGGTGTCGAAGAGCTGCGAGCCGAGCGTCGAGCCGGTCGCGCGGAGCCACAGGTGACGCCCCCTGGTGAGCTGCCGAAGTCGGAAGAACAGGGCGATGTCGAGCAGCTGCCCGAGCATGAACGCGGTCAGGCTTCCGAAGATGACGCGCTGCGAGGCGCCGAAGACCATGTCGAAGGCCGCGCCCGAGACCGGCGATCCGTCGGCGGTGGGAAGCGCCATCCCGATGCGCACGAGCACGAACTCGAAGACGATCATCGCCGCCCCGACGTACGAGAGGAAGCGGATGCCCGCGCGCCCGTAGTACTCGTTGAGCAGGTCGGTGACGATGAAGGTCACCGGGAAGGCGATCACGCCCGTCGTCATCACCACCGTCGTCGTCTCGAAGCCCCAGAGCGAGAACGTGAACGGAAGCGTGAAGGCCGAGAAGAACTTCGACGCCGTCGCCTCGGCGACGACGAGGGCCGTCAGGAAGATGGCCGCGAGCACGACGAAGAGCCGCTGCGGACGCGAGAGCCGGAACGGCGCCCGGACGTGGCCGCCGGCGGTCGATGAGGCAGGCGGCGAGGCGCCGGAGACGTAACCGTCGGCCATGCGGGAGAGCGGGAGGAAGCGCCTCGAAGGTACGCGCCGCCACGCGCGCCCGCGACCCACTCCGCGACACCCTGCGCCGGTTGGGGAGGGTTGGAGGGAGTGTGGGTTGGTGAGGGAATATGGGCGCTCAGGTAGAGATGCGGCGCCGCATCACCTCCCACGAACTCACCCCTCACCACCTCAACATCTCACCCCGCAGGCTGCGCCTCCGCATCGCGCATCCGTTCGAGGAGGGCGCTGAGGGTGGCGAACTCGTCGGGCGTGGCGATGGCGGCGAGGCGGGCCTCCATCGCGGCCATCGCGGGCTGCGCGGCCCCGAGCAGGCGCAGCCCCTGCGGCGTGATGCCGACGTGGACGACGCGGCGGTCGTGCTCGGCGCGGACGCGCTCGGCGAGTCCGGCGCGCTCCAGTCGGTCGAGCAGGCGCGTGACGTCGGGCGTGCGGTCGAGCAGGCGATCGCCGACGGTGGTGCAGGTGAGGCGCTCGGGGTGGCTGCCGCGCAGGATGCGGAGGGCGTTGTACTGCGCCATCGTGAGGCCGTGCTCGCTGAGCGCCTGCGAGATCTCGCCCGAGAGCCACGACGCGGTGACGAGCACGTTGAGCATCGCCTCGTTGGCCGCCGAGGCGAAACGGGTCTGGTGGAGACGGTCGGCGAGGCGCATCGGCGGGAGGAGAGGACGGGCGAACGGCAGGCCGCGAGCAAAAGGGACCGCCTTTCACGCCCGCCCCCGCCTCGGGGTTCGTGCCGCGCCCTCCCCGCGACCGGTACGGGCTTCGGGCGTGCTGGCAGGGAGGCAGCCCTTCCCTGTGGCTCCCGGAGGCCTGCGCCTCGCACAAGGTGACCTGTTTCGCAACCGGCAGAGCGGACCTCAAGGCCTGGCGCTCGTGCTCCGTGTGGCGGCATACCTCCCGCTCCCGAGCAGTTCCACGTCCCCGCGCCGCATCACGACGCCCTTGCGACGCAGGCGTGTGCATCGTAGACTTCGGTGATTGTGCGTCCGAGCCGCCGCGCAACACACCGTCCACGCAGCTCAATCAGTGGTTAAACTGCCCTACCGCCGTCGATCGTGAGTGGCATTACCGACCTCGCTCTTCTCGTCTCCTCGATGAGACCGACGCTCGGCGCCGGTGAGTTCGTCTTCGTCTCCCGGCCCGGCGCGTCCTACGGGGCCGGGGAGGAACTGTCGCCGGTCGCGGCCGTCGCCGAGGACGAGGGGCTTACGCTCGTCGTTCCGAGGGTCCACGCCGACGCCTTCGCCGAGCCTTACGACGGTGTGTTTAGGATGATCACGCTCCGCGTCCACTCCAGTCTCGCCGCAGTCGGCCTGACGGCCGCCGTCGCCGCTGCCCTGACCGAGCACGGGATCAGCGCGAACGTCGTTGCCGCGTACTATCACGACCACGTGTTCGTACCAGCGGATCGGGCGGACGAGGCTGTCCACGTGCTCAGCGCGCTGGCGCGGTCGGCGGAGCGCTGATGGACTACGGTTGACATAGCCTCGCCGGAGCTGATCACCGGGCGGTGTAACTCGCCGCTGTAGGCCGACTGGGGGCGCCAGTGTCGTTGGCTCGCCCGAGCGCCGGCGCCTACTTTTGCTCGTCCACCCGTCGTGCCGTCAGCCTCGGCAGCTAAGCAGGCAAATGTTAGGCGGCATGCTCAAACCTTATACACTCTCCCTCGTCGCCATTGGCTGCGCGTTGTCTGGGTGTGACGTGCTGTACACCGACTGTATCAGCGTCCCGATCAGGTCCGAGCATACGGCCGAAGATTTCAAGCGTCTCGTCAGCGGAGCAGCTTCTGCTGCGGGGTTTATGCCTTCCCGGTATTCGTCTGAAGTGTATCCATCGTGGGAGGGATCCGAGAGCAATACCCACTTGGAGGTCTGGGCATCTGCCGAGCGCGTCGGAGCAGAGCTATCCGACATCGCAGGATTCTGGAAAGCGAGTGAGTACAAAACGCTTTACAAGGCGCTGGAGAGTGGGGTACGAGCCAAGTATGACAGTAACGAAATCAAGGAAGGAGGGGAGTGCGCGCTGAAGTAGGCCGCCCAACCCAACACTGCAGTTGACGCCCGCCGTCCCGCTCGTCCTGTTCACGCCAACGTGTGCCTTCTCCGCACTCGTCGCTGCTCGTGGGGGCGCGGCTGAGCTTTGTTGTTATACCGCATTTCTGCCATGCCTGAAGCGAGCGAGTTTGGCGACGACATTGTTCTGCGGTGGCTCTGAGCTCCTTCGCCCCGAACGCATGCGCCGCCACCGGAGCGGACCCGGCGGCGGCACGTGAGGCATCGTCCTGAACGCGCTCAGGCGTTGGCGGTGACGGGGGCCGGATCGGCGGCCGCGTCGGCGGGCGGCCGTCTTCGTCGTCGGCGACGAGGCGCGTCACGTCGGCGATGGCGTCGTCGTTGCGCAGCTGGATGAGGCGCACGCCCTGCGCGTTGCGGCCCGTGGCGCGGATCGTCTCGACCTCCATCCGGATCATGATGCCGCTGGTCGTGACGATCATCAGGTCGTCGGCGTCGGTGACCGCCTGGATGGACACGAGGCCGCCGGTCTTGTCGTGACGTTGAGCGTCTTGATGCCCTTGCCGCCGCGCCCCTGCTGGCGGTACTCGCCGAGGTCGGTGCGCTTGCCGAAGCCGTTCTTCGAGATGGCGAGCACCTCGCGCTCGTCGTCCTGCCGCAGCGCCACCATGCCGATGATCTCCTCGCCGTCTTGCAGGTCCATGCCGCGCACGCCCGTCGTGCCGCGCCCGGTGGGCCGCACGTCGGTCTCGGGGAAGCGGATCGAGCGCCCGGCGTTGCAGCCGAGCAGCACCTCGCTCGTGCCGTCGGTGAGTTCCGCCCCGAGCAGTTCGTCGCCGTCGAGGATGTTGATGGCGATCACGCCCGCCGTGCGCGGACGCGAGAAGGCTTCGAGCGGCGTCTTGTTGACGTCGCCGCGGCGCGTGGCCATCATCACGTAGTGGCCGCCGAGGTAGGTCCTTGTCCTCGAAGTCGGCCTTCTTGACGGAGAGCACGGCGCGGATGCGGTCCTCCTGCTCGATCGGCGATGAGGTTGCGCACGCTGCGGCCCTTGCCGGTGCGCGAGCCCTCGGGGAGGAGTAGACGCGCAGCCAGTAGCAGCGGCCGTGGTCGGTGAAGAAGAGCAGGTAGTCGTGGTTGGAGCACGTGAAGAGGTGCTCGACGTAGTCCTCCTCGCGCGTGCCCGGTGCCCTTCTGCCCGACGCCGCCGCGGTCCTGCATGCGGTACTCGCCGAGCGCAGGTGCGCTTGATGAGGCCCGCGTGGGTGACGGAGACGATGACCTGCTCGTCCTCGATCAGGTCCTCCATCGTGAAGTCGCCGCCGCCCATCGGGTCGATCTCGCGTGCGCGCGCGCGTCGCCGTACTTCTCCTTGCATCTCCTGAGTTCGGCGCGGATGACGGACATGAGCAGCGGCGCGCGAGATCGAGCACGGCGGCAGGCGCTCGATCTCGCGTGAGCACGTCGGCGTACTCGTCCTCGATCTTCTGCCGCTCCATGCCGGTCAGGCGGCGCAGGCGGAGCGCGAGGATGGCGTCGGCCTGCATGTCGGAGAGCACGAACGCGCCCTCCACGGCGTCGGGCAGGCCGAGGCGCTCGCGCTGCGCGGCCGTGAGGCGCTCGGGGTAGGCGCCGCGCATCAGGTTGGCGCGGGCGGCGTCGGTGTCGGCGCTGTGGCGGATGATGGCGATGACCGACGTCGAGGTGGTCGAGCGCGATCGTCAGGCCCTCCAAAATGTGCGCGCGCTCCTCGGCGCGGCGCAGGTCGTACTGCGTCCGCCGCGTGACGACGTCGACGCGGTGCTCGACGTAGTGGTGCACCATCTCGCGCAGGCTGAGCGTGCGCGGGCGCCCGTGGACGAGGCACGACGGTGTTGATGCCGAACGTCTGCTGGAGCGGGGTGAGCTTGTAGAGGTGGTTCATGACCACGTTCGGCGCCGCGTCGCGCTTGAGCTCGATCACGATGCGCATGCCCTCGCGGTCCGACTCGTCGCGCAAATCCGCGAGGCCGTCGATCTTCTTGTCGCGCGCGAGGGCGGCGATCTTCTCCAGCAGCGTCGCTCTTGTTGACCTGGTACGGGATCTCGGTGACGATGAGCGCCGAGCGGCCCGGGCGGCACCTCTTCCTCGGTCATCTTGGCGCGCATGACGACGCGGCCGCGCCCGTCTGGTAGGCCTCGCGCACGCCGTCGTGCCGTAGATGATGCCGCCCGTCGGGAAGTCCGGCGCCGGCATGTGCTCCATCAGCCCCTCGACCGTGATCTCCGGGTCGTCGATGTAGGCGATCATCGCGTCGATGACCTCGGTGAGGTTGTGCGGGGCGATCTTGGTGGCCATGCCGACCGCGATGCCGTCGGACCCGTTGACGAGCAGGTTGGGGAAGGCCGCCGGCAGCACGTCGGGCTCCTGCAGCGAGCCGTCGAAGTTGTTCGAGAAGTCGACGGTGTCCTTGCCGATGTCCTTGCAGCATCTCGTCGGCGAGGCGCGTCATGCGGGCCTCGGTGTAGCGCATCGCGGCGGCCGAGTCGCCGTCGATGGAGCCGAAGTTGCCCTGCCCGTCGACGAGCGGGTAGCGCAGCGAGAAGTCCTGCGCCATGCGCACGAGCGTGTCGTAGACCGACGAGTCGCCGTGCGGGTGGTACTTGCCGAGCACCTCGCCGACGATACGCGCCGACTTCTTGTGGGCGCTGCTCGGCGAGATTCCCAGGTCGCTCATGCCGAAGAGCACGCGGCGGTGCACCGGCTTGAGGCCGTCGCGCACGTCGGGGAGCGCGCGCCCGACGATCACCGACATCGAGTAGTCGATGTAGCTCGACTTGAGTTCGTCCTCGATGTTGATCGGCAGGATCCGCGACGACCCATCACCAGAGGTCTCGATCCCGATCGACGGCATCCCCGACGGGCGGACCACGTTGAGCGTCTCGTCGTCGATCACGCGCTCGGCAGGCGCCACGGGGTCCGCGTCGCCGTCCATGTCATCGCCGGTCGCGGAGAGGCCGGGATCGTCGACGGGCAGGGCCGGGGTATCGCCGGATGCGCTGTCGGACGCGGCGCCGTCGGGGCGGTCGTCGTCCGGGAGGTCGGGGGAGTCGGGGAGCTGCGGGTCGATGGCCATGCGGAGGGGAGGGGCGCGGGCGCGAGGCCCGGCGCGAAGGAAATCGGCGCGAGGGGGAGGAGCGGCGCGCGCGGCGCAGATGCGGCCACGGGCGGCGCCTGCGCCGCGGTGCGGCAGAGACCTCTGAACGCGCCAAATTACGGCCTGTCCCCGTCTTCGGAACGTCTTCTCCCGCGCGCGGGCGTGCGAGGACGGTGCGCGGGCGCTGTCCCGCTCCGGGACGATTGGGCAGCGTGGAAATGGATCGCGCGCCTTGGCCCAATGTTTGAGCGAGGGGCGGACGCTTCCCTCCGCCGTGTTTCTCCGACTTCCTCCCGTGATGACCGTCTCCCTCCGGCGCCTGCTGCGCCCCGCCGCGGCCCTCGCCCTCGTGTGCGCCGCCGCCGGATGCGGCCTCCTCGACACGACGAGCGACACGCGCGCGCCGCTCGTCACCCTCACCCGCCCGACGCGTCCGGCGGCGCTCGCCACGACGGTCGGCGGCGACCTGCTCGTCTCGGTTCAGATCACCCCGCGCGGCGACAACAACGGTGTCTCGGAGGTCGGCATCCTGCTCAACAACGCGCGGGTATCGACGGCGACGGTGGTCGGCACGCCGGTCAAGAACACGGCGGGCTTCTTCGTCTACACCTACACCGCCCGCATCGACCTGCGCGCCGTGCCCGACGGCGATTACCGCCTCGAAGCCGTCGCGTTCGACCGCTTCGGCGCACGCGGCACGACCGAGCCGGTGCGCCTGCGCGTCGTCAACGGCTCCGCCGGACCGCTCGCCCGCCTGACCGAGCCACTCGACGGCGCGCGTGTCGCGGGCGATGTGCGCGTTGTCGTGGCGCCCAACGCGGGCGCGCTCGTCACCCGCGTCGACTTCCTCGTCGATGGTCTGACGGCCTTCACCGACTCGGTCGCGCCCTACGAGTGGCTCTGGCCCTCGCGCTTCGAGGGCATCGGCGAGCACGTCCTGCAAGGCCGCGCCTACGACGGCGGCGTCTCCTCGCTCACCAACGCCGTGCGCGTCACCGTCACCGACACCACGACGGGCGGCGTGGAGGGGGCGGCCCCATCGACCCGCCGCCACCGCCGCCGCCGTCCACGTTTGACCCGAACTGCGCCCTCGCGGGCTGCGCGCGGTTCGCCGCGACGGCCCCTGCGCCCCTCGCCGCGCCCCTCGCCGCCGACGCCGCGGGCAACGTCTATGCGGTCACGACCGCCCCGAGCGTTCTGTCGTGGACCCCGCAGGGCGCCGTCCGCTGGACGCGCGCGCTCGCCGCGGCGTCACGCCTCGCCCCGCTCGTCGGCACCGACGGCAGCGTCTACGTCGCCGACGAGGCCGGGCGCGTCACCGCGATCACCGCCGCAGGGGTCGATGCGTGGACGTACGACGCGGGCGCGGCCGTCACCGGCGGCCTCGCGCTCACGCCCGCCGGGCAGGTCACCTTCGGCGACGCACGCGGACGCCTCCACGTCGTCGGCATCGTCTCCGGCCTCGCCTCGCCGGGCTTCCCGGCGACCGTCTCGACGGCGGCCATCACGACGCCCGTCGCGGTCCTTCGCAGCGGCGACATCGCCGTCACGTCGGACAATGGCGTGGTGACGCTGATGGGCTCGAACGGCCTCAAACGCTGGACGTCGGCGGAGAACTTCGGCGCGCTCGTCTTCGGCCCGGTCCTCTCCGATGTCGCCACCGGCGGCGGCTTCCCATCGAACGCGCTTACGACCGTCTACGTCGTCAACTCGGGTGGTCGCCTCGCGGCCCTCAGCGGCGGCACCGGCATCGTCCTCGGCAGCGCCATCCTCGACGGATCGCCCCGCGCTGCGCCCATCGTCGGCCCGTCCGGAACGGTCGTCGCCCTCACCACGACCACCCTCACTGCCTACGACGAAGCCGCCGGAGGCACCCTGCGCAGCCTCTGGACGACGCCCGTGACCACCGGCGCCTCGCCCTCGTTCGACGCCGACGGCCGCATCTTCGTGCCGACCGGCGCCGACGCGGCCGTCGTCACCGCCTCGACGGGTGCCGTCGTGACGCGCTATGCCACCGGCGCCTCGTCCGTCGCCGCCATCGTCTCGCCGCGCGGGACGTACTACGGCGCCACCGGATCGACCGTCCGCGGCCTCTACACCGGCGTCACCGGCGCAGGGGTGGGCCGCTGGCCGATGCTCGGACGCAACGCCCGCCACACCTTCCGCGCCGACGACGCCCAGTAACCGCGCGGGCATCCGCAGGGGACGTGGATGCACGTCCCGCGCTCCCGTCCGAGCGCCGACCCACGACCCGGCGCTCGATTCCCCACGTCCCGCCCGGACGCGCGCCACGCCCGATCCTCGGCGCCCATCCCCAACACAGCCGCGCCTGCCGGGTCGATGGACCGGGCAGGCGCGTGTGCATTCAGAACGGACGCCGTCAGCGGGCGACGGCGGTGAGGGCAGAGGAGGCGAGGAGGCGGTTCTCGATGTCGAACGCGTCGACGCGCACCTGCTGCGGCGCGGCACTCGCGCGGATGCCGCGGAGCGTGGCGGCGAAGGCGTCGTCGGTGGCGGTCGTCTCGGAGACGGTGCGCGCAGTGACGGCGGCGGTGACGGCGTCCCACACGACGACCTCGTAGCGCGCGGCGTCGGGCACGGCGGTCCACGTGAAGCGGTCGCCGTCGAGGCCGACGGTGAGCGGCGCGCTCTCGGTCTGCGCGCGAAGGCGGTCGGTGTCGACGGGCGTCGTCTGCGTGGCGATGCGAAGGGCGACGCCGCCGGTGAGCACGGCGAGCGCACCGAGGGCGCAGCGGACGAGCAGCGGCGAGCGGCGCAGGCGGCGGGCACGGGTCGGCGCGCGCGGGTCGGCATCGACGGCGCCCATCGCCTGACGGGCCATCCCGACGATCTCGCGCGCGTCGGCGTCGTCGGCGATGTGGCGCAAGACCTGGGCGCGCTGCTCGGGCGTGACCGTGCCGGCGATGAAGGCCGATAGAAGGTGGTCGTCTACAGGTTCCATTCGGAAGCAGGAGGTGCGGAACGGATGGGAAGAGGGGCTATGAGAAAAGAGTACGGTCGCTCGCGCCGGATTTGCGCTCGCCCGCCCGCCGCGTGCACATTTAGTTGAGGATGTCCGCCGGATCGCCTTTCACGCTCTCTCAGGCGCGATTTCGAAGCAAGGCCTCGACCTCGGAGCGGTCGTCGTGGAGGAAGAGGACGACGGTGTCGCCCGCGCGAAGCTCGCCGACGAGGGCGGCGGCGCCGTCGAACGGACGCGCGTGAAACCTCAGCCGCGCGCGCACGATGCCGTGTGCCTCGAACCCGCGCGCGAGGCTCTCCGACGTCTCCCCGACGGCCCGGCCGCGTTCGTAGCCGGGAAGCTCGGTGATGGCGACGTCGTCGGGGCCGAGGGCGACGATTTCGGCGGCCATCCGGGCGTTGTCGGCGTCGGAGCGGTCGCCCGCCTGCGAGATGAGCACGCGCCGCCGCTGCCCGCCGAGCGTGGCGACGGCCGCGCTCACCGCGCGGATGCCGGCGTCGTTGTGCCCGTAATCGACGACAACCGTCGCCTCGCCACCCTCGACGGGGATTCTGTGGACGGCCATCCGGCCGGGTTGTCGGCCGGATCCGTGCCGAAGGTGCGGAGGGCCTCGGTCATCGCCTCGACCGGCACGCCGAGCGCGGTGGCGATGAGCGCGGCAGCGAGGGCGTTCTGGACGTTGTAGCGCGCCGCGCCGCCGAACGCCAGGGGCATCTGATCTACGCGGCAGAGCACCTGCTCCCCCCCGTATCCGGCAAGGCGCACCTCGCCGTCGTGGACGTAGGCGGTGCGCGCGCGCATCGCCGCCGCCTGAACGGCCTCTGTGTTCGCATCGAGCGAGAAGGGCCAGAGCGGCGTGTGGCCGGTGGCGACGGCGGCGGCCCAGAGGACGGGGTCGTCGGCGTTGACGACGAGGGGCGCGCCGTCGGAGAGGGCCTTGCGGATGGCCAGTTTGCCCTCGGCGATGTCGGCGACGCTCAGGATGCCGTACTCGCCGAAATGGTCGGGGCCGATGTTGGTGACGGCGGCGACGCGGGCCCGTTGCAGCGTCAGGCCGCGGCGCAGGAGGCCGCCGCGCGAGGTTTCGAGGACGGCGGCGGTGACGCGGGCGTCGCGCAGCACCCGGCGCGCGCCCTCCGGCCCGGCGAAATCCCCATCGACGAGCGCCTCGCCGCCGACGTACGCGCCTTCGGTCGACGCGTAGCCGACGGTGTGCCCGGCGAGCGCGAGCATCCGGGCGACGAGGCGCGTCGTGGTCGTCTTGCCGTTGGTGCCGGTCACGAGCGCGATCGGCACGTCGGAGATGCCGTCCCACGCGGGCACGTCGCCTACATCGTCGAGCGGGACGACGGTGGCGCCGGTGCCGCTGCCGAGCACCAACCGGCCTTCGCCGATGAGGGCGTTGACGCCGTGGATGTGGGCGCCGACGAGGCGGGCGCCGAGGACCGGGTCGTGGGCGGCGGCGAGGACGGGCGCGAGCGCGCGGGCGCGGGCGGTGGCGTCGGCGAGCGGACGCAGGAGCAGGGCAACCTCGGCGGCGAGCCGGTTCAGATCGACGGCGTCGTAGAGGACGGACGACGGCGCCTCGAACCCGACGGTCGCGCCGCCTTTGTAGATCCGAACGCAGCGCTGCCCGATGGCCGGCACGGGGCAGGCGGTGAGGAGCGAGTCGAGGGCGCGGTGCCACGCCCAGACGCCGCGCTCGGGGTCGGAGCAGACGAGGTCGAGGAGGACGGCGGGGCCGTCGTTCCACATCGACGCGCCCGGCACGCGGCGGCTGTCGGCGATGCGGGAGCGCTCGGGGACGGGCACGGGGAGGGAGTTGGTGAGAGGTGGAGGGGTGAGAGGGGCGCGGACCCCCACCTGGCGCTTCGCGGTGAACCGAAGGTCTGCGTAGCAGAACGCGCTCCGCGGCGGTCCTCCCCCGCGAGCGGGGGAGGTGCCCGAAGGGCGGAGGGGGCCGGTGCCCGAACCCCAGAGGGGACCGCGGAGCGAACCGCAGACGCTGC
Organism: Rhodothermales bacterium; assembly: GCA_963726715.1. Taxonomy (GTDB): domain Bacteria; phylum Bacteroidota; class Rhodothermia; order Rhodothermales; family BA12; genus CAVSDF01. Next base: position 931,249 of record CAVSDF010000010.1, on the reverse strand, counting down.
CGCTCGGCTCAGGCCAGCCGCACGCCGCGGGCTTCGCGGACGAGCTTCTGGCCCGACGAGAGCGTGAAGGGCGGCGTCTCGTGGTCGGTCGGCGTGGGCGGCGGGGCGGCGGCGTCGGCTTCGGCCTTGAAGGCGGTGATTTGCCCCCACGTGCGGTCGGTGTTGTCGGCGAAGACGACGACGAGGTCGCCGCGCTCGGCCATCCGCAACGCCCGCTCGACGGCGTCGCTCTCGCGCTCGATGGCCTCGATGCGGTCGTCGGTGACGCCGGCGGCGGTGAGGCCGTCGCGGAGCAGGCCGAGGATGTTCTCGCGGGTGCGGCCACGCGGGTTGTCGTCGGTCTTGAGGACGAAATGGTCGAAGGCCGGGGCGGCCAGGCGCGCGACGTCGCGGATGTCCTCGTCGCGGCGGTCGCCGGGGGCGGCGAGGACGCCGATCTTGCGGCCCTTGATCGAGATGCGCTGGACCGTGCGCGAGACGGCGTCGATGGCCGCCGGGTTGTGCGCGTAGTCGAGGATGACGCGGAAGGGCAGCTCGTCGTAGACGTTCATCCGCCCCGGCGCCTGGAAGAACGAGGTCGAGAAGGTCGAGAGGCCGTGCCGCACGTCTTCGATGGACTTGCCGAGCGCGTAGGCGATGGCGACGGCGAAGCACGCGTTCTGCACGTTGAAGCGGGCCTTGCCGTCGAGCGTCGCGGGCACCTGATGCGTCCACATCACCGGCACGTGGAGGCCTTTGTCGTAGAGCGTGATCATGTCGCCGCCCGCGCCGCGTTCGAGCACGACGGCCCGCCCGCCCGCCTCGACGTGCGCGCGGACGAGTTCGTGCTCGGGGTTGAGCGTGACGTAGCAGAGGTGCCGAGCGGACGTGTGGCGCGCCATTCGCAGGCAGCGCTCATCGTCGGCGTTGAGGACGGCGGTGTCCTGCGCGATCTCGACGACGATCTGCTTGACATCGGCGAGGTCGTCGAGCGTGTCGATGCCTTTGAGGCCGAGGTGGTCGGCCTGCACGTTCAGCACCGCCCCGACGTCGGCCTTGCGAAATCCCATCCCCGCCCGCACGAGGCCGCCGCGCGCCGTTTCCAGAATCGCGCAGTCGACCGACGGGTCGCGCAGCACCATCTGCGCCGACACCGAGCCGGTCATGTCGCCGCGCACCGTCAGGCGCCCGTCGATGTAGACGCCGTCGGTGGTGGTCATGCCCACGATGTGGCCCGCGCTCTTCATGATGTGCGCCACCATCCGCGTCGTCGTCGTCTTGCCGTTGGTGCCGGTGATGGCGGCGATCGGGATGCGCACCGGCGTGCCGGGCGGGAAGAGCATGTCCATGACCGGCGCGGCCACGTCGCGCGCGGTGCCTTCGCTCGGCGCGACATGCATGCGGAATCCGGGCGCAGCGTTGACTTCCACGATGGCGCCGCCGACCTCGCGGTACGAGTGCGCGATGTCCGCCGACAGGAAATCGACGCCGCCGACGTCGAGACCGATGGCCTTGACGGCGCGCTCGGCCATTTCGCGGTTGTCGGGGTGGATGATGTCGGTGACGTCGATCGAGGTGCCGCCGGTCGACAGGTTGGCCGTCGAGCGGAGGTAGAAGACGCGCCCGATCTCGAGGACGCTGTCGGCGGCGAGGCCCGCCTCGTCGAGCAGGCGGTCGGCCTGGTGGTCGAGTTCGAGGCGCGTGAGCACCTTTTCGTGACCGATGCCGCGCCGTGGGTCCTCGTTGACGGCCTCGACGAGCTGCGCGACCGTCGATGTGCCGTCGCCGGTCACGTGGCCGGGCACGCGCTTGGCGGCGGCGACGAGCTTTCCGTCCACAACGAGGAGCCGGTGGTCGAAGCCGGTCACGAACTGCTCGACGAGCACCGCGCGGCTCTTGCCCTCCTCGCGGGCCTTGGCGAACGCGGTCTCGATCTGCTCGTCGGTCGTCAGGTTGATCGACACGCCGCGCCCGTGGTTGGCGTCGAGCGGCTTGACGACGACCGGGAAGCCGATGCGGCGGGCGCCGCGCTGCGCGTCGGAGACGGAGTAGACCATCTCCTGCTTCGGCACCGGCAGGCCGAGGTCTTTGAGGAGGTTGTGCGTCTCCTCCTTGTCGGACGCGATTTCGGTGGCGATGTGGCGCGTCTCGCTCGTGATCGTCGCCTGGATGCGTTTCTGGAACTTGCCGTGCCCGAATTGCACGAGCGATTGCTTGTTCAGGCGAATCCACGGGATGTCGCGCCGCCGCGCCGCTTCGATGAGCGACCGCGTCGACGGGCCGAACTCCAGGCGCTGCGCAAAGCGGATGAAGCGTTCGAGGTTGGCTGCGAAGTCGAAGTCCGCGCCCGGCATCTCGACCGTCGCGCCGAAGTGCGCCGCGACCTCGGCCGCCGCCTCGGCGGGGAGGTGCGAGAGGACGAGGTCGAGGGCGAGGCGCCCGGCTTCCAGCCCGACGTCTTTCTGCTCGTACTCGTAGACGACGTTGTAGACGCCGTCGTCGCCCTTGACGCCGCGCGTCTTGCCGAACGTCACCCGCGCCCCGGCGATGTTCTGGAGTTCGAGGGCGATGTGCTCGTAGACGTGCCCGAGCCACGTGCCCTCGCCCTCGCGCATCCGCCGGACGAGGCCGCCGGGCGCGCGGTACGAGCAGCCGTGCTGGGAGAGCGTCGGCACCGCCGCGAGCACGCCATCGACGAAACCGGCGCCGAGGCGCCCGGTCGGCCACTGTTCGAGCGGCCCGAGATCGACGACGTGCCGGATGACCGGGAAGAGGGCGTACAGGTTGGGGCCGAGGTAGACGTTCGTCGAGCGGATCAGCATCGGAGGCGGGCCGGGAGAAAAGCAGGCGCCGCGGATTCGGGCCTGCGCGGTTCGGGGGCCGCACGCCCGCAAGATCGCGCCCGGCGCCCGGCACGCAAAACGCCGCCGCCACGAAAGCGCACCCGGCGCGGGGATTCGAGCGAGTTCGAGGGCGTGGAGAGATTAAATCGGACAGGTCGTTGACCTGTCGGGTTCGCCCCGCCTGACGAACCTGTCAGTGCGAGGAGGCCGGAGGCCGACGTGGCAATCTGGATCGACGGTCGCCTTCGATCCAGATTGCCGCGGCCCTTGCAGGGCCTCGCAATGACAAGGAGGGACGTGTCAGGCAGCCCTCCGATCACCCCGCACCACCAGCGTCACCACCTCGCCCGGCGCCATCGCCACGCGCGCGCGCCCGTCCTCCACTGGCACATCGGCGCCGTCGGCCCAGACCTCGCGGAGGTCGGTGCGGCGCGCGGCGCGTTCGTCGGCGCCGAGGGTGAGGGTGGCGGTGCGCGGCGCGTCGGTCGGGTTGACGAGGCGGATGACGCGGCCGGATTCGCCGGCCTCCGGGTGAACCGAGAGCGCCCAGACCGCATCGTCGTCCACCGCCAGCCACGAGGCGACGCGCGGTGCGGGCGGCCCCGACGGCGGCGCGGCGTCGGGCAGCACGGGCAGTTCGAGCGCCCACGCCGGACGTGCGAACGCCCGTGCGTGGCGGATCGCCGCGGCGTCGGAGATGGCGCCCGCGTCGGCGCTGCCGATGAGAAGGGCGCCGGTCATCTCGCGGAGGCACTGCGCGCCGGGCGTCGGAAGCTGCGGTCCGGCGGCGACGCGGCGGATGCGTCCGCCCTTGCGCGAGAGCCATCCGACGGATCGGCAGAGCGTGACCGCGATCCACGTTTCGCCATCGTCGGCGTGCATCTCGATCTCGGGCAGGCCGCGCGAGGCGATCCACGCCCGGCGCTCGGCATCGTCCACGAGCGCAAATTCGCGCATCGGGTGCGTCGCGTAGTCGAGTTCGCCGGGGAAGGCGGTGTGACGCTCGGGCGCCGTCTCGGGCGTCGCAGCGGCGATGCGGACGCGTGGCGCGAGGCCGAGGTGCGTGCCGGTGCGGAGCGCCGCGCCCTCGCCGCAGGTCGTGGGGAGGACGATGCGCAGGCGCCCGTCTGAGGCGCGGTTGTCGAAGGCGACGCGCACCGACACGCCCGCCGCGCCCTCGTCGCGCAGGTCGGCGCGGAGCGTCATCCGCACGGTCTCGATGGACGTGTCGGGACGGAGCGAGAGGCCGGTCGGGTCGTCGTTGAGGCGCGCGGGCACCTCGATGGTCCACGTGGCGACGATGGCGGCGGGGTCGGACGGGTGCGGCGCGGTCGCGTCGAGCGTGGCCGTCCAGACGCGCGGCGCGGCATCGTCCGGCGATTCGAGGACGGGCGAGAACGAGTACGTATCGCCCGCATCGCGCTCCCACTCGACGCGCAACCGCCGCGCGATGGCGTCCGTCGTTGGTTGTTGGTCGTTGGTTGTTGGTCGTTCGTCGTCCGTCGTCGGTCGTCCGTCGTCCTCGAAGACGCGCACGAGCGTGTAGCCGCACGGCGGCGCGTCGAGCGTCAGGCGGACGCGGTAGCGGCGGCCCCACGTGGCCGAGAGGTAGGCGCTGCGGAGGACCGGGGCGGCGGTCTCGAGGACGACGACTTCGACAGGGTGGCCCTCGCCATCGACCGCCGCGAGGCGCCGGGCCGGGGGCGTCGTCCCGAACTCACCGCCGTCGTTCGCCATCCACACGTCGGCATCCACCGTCACGCGCGCGGCGTGGGGATGCGGGTGGACGACGATGACATCGGCGCCGTCGGGCGCGGGCGTGCCGTCGGGGCGCGTTGCGGGCGCGATTCCGGCCATCACGAGGGCATCGAGGCGCTCGCGCGTGGCTTCGAGGGCGGTTTCGGCGGCGTGACGGATCTCGGCCTCGGTGTCCTCGTGGACGGCGTCGAGCGAACAGCCGCACAGATCGTCGTGGGGCTGCGCGCGCAGCAGGTGGCGCCACGCGAGGCCGAGGAACGGGCGCGAATCCGGACCGGGAAGCATGGCCGCGAGCGGCTCGGCGACATCGACGAGGAAGCGCTCGGCGGCGTCGTGGGCGCGCTTGAGGTAGAGCCGCGTCGACCAGACGGACGACAGAATGGGGTGGTGGACGTTGCCGAGCAGGTCGCCGCGCACGACCGGCAGCGCCTCTCCGCTCGCATCGAGCGCGGCGCGGAAGGCGGCGGCGTAGGCATCGAGCGAGGCGTGGCGGAGCGTCCAGTCGGGCCGGTCACGGGCGACGGTGCCGAGCAGCGCGGGCAGGCCGGGCTGCTCGGGCATATGATCGAAGCCGTTGAGCAGCAGCATCGGCGCGCCCGGCGGCAGCAGGCCCGCGAAGCGCGCGGCGGTGGCCTCGATCTGCGCGGCAGCGCGGGCGGCGTCGGGCGTGGCACCGTCGTAGCGTCCGTAGTCGTCGGCGTGGCCGAGGGCCGCGGCGTTGAAGTAGCCGTCGCGTCCGTAGAGCGCGAGCACGCGGGCGCTGCCCGTGCCATCACTGCCGGGGCCGTCCCACCAGAACGCGGCGCGCGGCGGCGTGCGCGCGAGCGGGTCGTCGGTGCCGTGCTCCGGTCCGAGGCCGCGCGAGAAGAAGAACGTCTCGATCCCAAACCCGCGAAGCAGCGTCGGCATCGCGGCGGGCTGCCCGAACGGGTCCGGCACGTAGCCGACGGGCACGTCGCCGTCTGGCGCTCCCATCGCGGCGCGCATCGCCAGGCCGCGGCTCAGGTTGCGCGCGAGGCTCTCGAAGGAGACGAGGAACAGGTCGGGGAGGATGTAGAACGGCCCGACGACGAGCCGCCGCGCGCGCACGAGCCGCTCGACGCGCGGGCGCAGGTCGGGGCGCACGTCGAACACGTCGTCGAGGAGCACGGTCTGCCCGTCGAGGGTGAAGGCGGCGAAGGCCGGATCGGCGTCGAGGAGGTCGCAGAGGCGCTCGACGAGGCGCACGAGGCGCACGCGGAATCGCTCGAAGGGCAGGTACCAGGCGCGGTCCCAGTGCGTGTGCGAAACGACGAAGCCGGTCATCGGGTGGGGATTCGGGGTGGGGAAGACGGTCCGGTGAACACGTCAAGGGGAAACCTGTCAGGTCGGGGGACCTGACAGGTTTTCGGAGTGCATCATCCGCGCGTATCGCGCCGTCAGCGCGCCACGACGATGCGGGTGGTAGCGAAGGCTCCGCCGGTTTCCACGCGGACGGTGTAGACGCCCGGCGGCACCGACGACGCATCCCACGTCCACACCGGATCCTCGGCGGGACCGTCCGGCAGCGTCGCCACGCGGCGGCCGAGGAGGTCGTAGACGGCGGCGTGGACGGATCCAGTCCGGTCGGCGAGCGTGGCGCGGAGGGTGACGGCGCCGCGCGCGGGCGAGGGCGCAGCCGTGACGGCGAGCGCCTGGGCGGACGGTGCCGCGGGCGCATCGGTCGAGACCGGGCGGGCGAGCCACGCGGCGGTCTCGGCCATCGTCAGGAAGCGGACGGGCTGCTGGGCGCGCAGCGAGTCGAGCACCTCGCCCATCCAGCGCAGCGTAATTCCACCGCCGTAACCGGGCCGCGTGAACGGGTCGTGGAGCAGGAGGACGTAGTAGCCCTGCTGCCGCCCTCGCGTCCGGGCGTCGCGGAGCGCCGCCGTGCGCTTCGACGCGTACGTGCCCTCGGTGAGGCTCCACGCGTAGTCGTCGGACGTGCGCAGGTTGCGCTGCGAGGCGTCGAGGGTGCCCTCCGACGCCGGCGTACGTCGAGACGACGCGGACGCTGCGCTCGGCGAGCAGGCGGTGCGTGGTCGCGTCGGCGCTGTGGCCGGGGGCGACCCACGTCGTGGGCGTCACGCCGAGGCGGTCGCGGAGGAGGACGAGGCTCGCGGTCGAGCATCCGCCGCTGCGTCGTGTCGGCGTGCGAGACCTTGTCGCGGGCGCAGTAGAGCTCGTGGTCGCTCTGCCCGCAGCGCGGGCAGATGTGCGTATAGCCATGCATGGCGATCTCGTGGCCCCGCAGCGCCGACGCGCGCAACTCCGATTCGAGGACGCCGTCGCGGTTCTGCGTCTCTTCGAGCCGTCCCGGAATCACCAGCCACGTGATCTTCGCCCCCCGCGCATTGGCGACGGCATCGACCGGCGCGAGTCCACGCGGCGTGATCGTCGAGCGCGACTGGATGTCGTCGATGCGGATGACGACGGCCAGCGTGTCGCCCCGCGGCTGCGCCGATGCGGAGACAGCGAGGCAGGCGAGGACGAGGCAGGCGAGGGGACGGCGCATCGGAGCAGTGTAGACTGGAGGGCCAACCTGACAGGTCTCGCAACCCGACAGGTTCAGGATGTCATCGGACGACGAGACGCGCCTGACCCGCCGCGCCATCGGCGCCGGTCGTCACGCGGACGAGGTAGAGGCCCGGCGCGAGGCCGCGCGTCGAGACGACGACATCCGCACGAACCGACGCCGAGGTGACATCGGCGCGTCCGACTTCGCGCCCGAGCGTGTCGTAGAGCCGCACCGTCACATCGGCGGCGGCGGGCAGGGCCACGCTCACCTTCACCTCGCCACTGCGCCCGACGACCGACGGCGCCACGGTCACCGCGAGGCGCGGCGCCGGGCGGTCGGCGCGCGCCGAGGCGGTCGGCGAGACGAATGCGCCGGGTGAGAGGCGGCGGTTGATCACGAACATCACCGCATCGGCGAAGGACTCGCGGCCATCGGCAGCCGCCTCCGGCGTCGAGCACCACCTCGGCGTCGGCGCCGTCGGGGACGGCGATGCGGCCGATGCGGCGCCATCCGGTCGTCTGGCCGGTCGACGACTGATCGACCGAGACGACGGTCGAGTCGAGCGCGAGGCCGGTGCGCGTGCGGCTCCTGAGGACGTAGCGCGCGGCATTCGTCGCGTTCGGGCGGTTGCGGCTGAAACCGGGCGTCCACGCATACACGTCGTAGGTGGCGCCGGCCGGGACGGCGGTGCGGTACGTCGCGCGCGCCTTCGAGGCTGCCGTGGCGGTCCGCATCGACGATCCTCCGAGGCCGTCGGTCGGGCAGAGGCCGGGCGCGAGGCAGGCTTCCACCCACGCCGGGTTGCCCGCCGTCGCCGGAATCTCCGTCAGCAGCGGTGCGGGCGGGCGCCAGCGGCCGGTGCGTCCGGGCACGAGCGCGGGCGTCTGGTAGACGTACTTGCGCAGGCTGTCGCTCACGAACTGGTTGCGCTGCCGCAGGCCCTCGTAGAAGAAGAACACCTCGCCGGAGACGCCGCGCGAGCGGTTGTAGAGCACCGCATCGACGGCGTAGGAGGGGCCGTTGAGTTGCCCGCCTGCCTTGAGCAGGATGCCGGGCGCGAGCTTCGGCAGGTCGACCGGCCGCGTGAACGAGATGGCCTTGTTGGCCTCGAAGCGGTAGCTCCCGATGTCGTAGCGGTAGAGCTGCGGGTGGACGAGGTCGACGTACGACGAGTCGAGCCAGCGCGGGAGGTCCTGCAGGTACTCGTCGTAGCCGAACGAATAGGGCGAGGGCGACATCGAGACGATCAGGTTGCGGTCGACGGCCTTGACGCCGCGGTAGAGGCGCCCGAGGTAGTTGGTGAGCTTGCCGGCCTTCCAGCGCACGAAGTTCTGCTCGGTGGGGAAGGACGGCGGGCTGGCGCCGTTGAAGTCGGCGGCGTAGAGCGCGCGGTCGACGGTCGTGTATCCGCCCTCGACGGCCATGGCGGGCATCCGGTCGTCGCCCTGGATGCCATCGACGTCGTAGCGGGTGGCCACTTCGAGCACGAGGCTGCTCATGAAGTCCTGCACCTCGGGGTTGAGCGCGTCCATCCAGTAGAAGCCGTTCTTGACGACTTGCTGCCCGTTCGCGCCGATCGCCGCCCACTGCGGCTTTGCCGTGAGGATGTGCCCCGGACTGCCGAACGACGAGACGAAGCCGTACTCGAACCACGGAATCACTTCGAGACCGGCACGGTGGCCCTCGACGATGAGCTCGTCGAGCACGTCGCGTCCGCCGAAGGACGGGTGCGTGCGCCGGTTCTCGCCGAACGTCGCCGCCATCACGTCGGACGGGTGGAGCGTGTAGCCGCCGTTGTAGACGACCGGGAAGACGGTGTTGAAGCCGCGCGAGACGAGGTGGTCCATCGCCTCGGCGATCTTGGCGCGCGTGGTCAGCACGTCGGAATCGACGTTGGTGATCCAGACGCCGCGCATCCCCGTCGGGCACCCGGCCGCCGGGCAGGCGGGCTGCGCGCGGGCGAGCGGGACGACGGCGAGGAGCGCGGTGGCGAGCAGGAGGAGGAGTCGGGACATCGTCGTGGGGTACATCGGAAGTTGAAACGTGGGTGGGGGCGGCGCCCCCACCTGCCACTGCGGCCTGAACCGAAGGTCCGCGAAGCGGAACGGCCTCCGCGGCGGTCCTCCCCAGCACGCGGGGGAGGTGCCCGAAGGGCGGAGAGGGCACGGGCCACAGAGCCGGTACACCCCAGCGCTCAGCGCCGCCCAGCGCCCGCAGCCGTCAGCGGTAGTAGGTGGCGCGGAGGGTGTCGGCGAGGTTCTGGTTGCGGGCGAAGAGGCCCTCGTAGAAGAAGAACGCCTCGCCGTCGAGACCGGCAGCGCGGTGCAGACGCAGGGCCTCGCGGACGTACGCCGGACCGTTGTACCGCGGTCCGGCCTTGATCAGAATCCCGGGCGCCATCCGCACGCGCTCGTGGCCGCGGGCGCCGCGCCACGCGGCCACGACCTCGTCGAGCGTCGTCGCGTAGCGCTCGATCTCGTAGCGGTAGTTCTGCGGATGCAGCCAGTCGACCTGCCCGGCCTCGATCCACGCGGGCCAGTCTTGCAGGTACTCGTCGCGGCTCCACGGGTACACGCTCGGGCTCAGGCTGACGATGGCGCACGGCTTCGTCTCCTTGACGCGGCGAAAGAGGCGCCCGCCGAAGTCCGTCAGCAGCCGCGCCTTCCACGCCACGAACGACGAGTCGCGCGGGTCGTCGGGCACGGCCGCGCCGCCGTGCGTGCGGGCGTAGAGGCCCCGCGTGTAGGGGTCGTATCCGCCTTCCGACGGCGACGCGGGCAGGCGGTCGTCGCCCTGGATGCCATCGACATCGTAGCGCGCGACGACCTCGCCGACGACGTCGAGCATGAACGCTTGCACCTCGGGGTCGAAGGCGTTCATCCACTCGAAGCCGTTCTTGGTGAGGAGGCCGCCCGTGCGGTCGCGCGCCGCCCAGCCGGGCTTGCGGGCGAGGATGTGGCCGCCGTTCGCGCGAAACGACGTCGCGAAGCCGAACTCGAACCAGGGGATGACGAGGAACCCGCGCGCGTGCCCTTCCTCGATGATCGCCGCGACGGGGTCGAAGGGCGCCTGGCCGGGCCGGGCGCGGCTCGTGTAGAACGTGTCCTGCCGGGCGTAGTCGCCGAACGTCCGCGCCATCACGTCGGACGGATGGAGCGTCCATCCCTTGTTCCAGACGACGGGGAAGATGACGTTGAAGCCGCGCGCCTTGAGCGAGTCGAGCGCGCCGATCATGCGGGCGCGGCTCTGCATCACGTCCGAATCGACATTGGTGAGCCAGACGGCGCGGATCTCGTCGGGCTGCGCGCGGCACGTGGCCGCCGTCGCGGATGCCGCCGGACGTGCGGCCGGGCGCGACGGGCTGCACGCGGCGGCGCCGAGGGCGAGGAGGACGGCGGCGGCGAGGCCGGCGGAGCGGCGGGGCGGGCGGAGAGCGGGCATCGGGCGGAGGAGGAGCGCCCGCCAAGAAACGACCGTCGCGGCGCCGCCGCGTCGAAATCCCGCCCAACGGTCCCGAGCCGCTCCGAGACGCCGTCACAGCCCGGTGTAAAGTCGCGGCGCTGGGACGAGGGGCGGGGGGTGCAGGGGGCGGGTTTGAAACCCGCCCCTACCGGGCATCATCGCACATCCGTCGTTCAGCGGGCGACGACGATGCGCGCGGTGGCGGATTCGCCAGTTCCATCGTCGCGCCCGACGCGGACGACATAGACGCCCGAGGCGAGGCCCGAAAGGGCGACGCTCTGCCGCGATCCGGCGTCGAGCGTGACGGCGTATCGGGCGATGCGCTGCCCGCGCACGTCGTACACGTCGGCGACGGCGGTACCCGGTTCGCGCGCGGCGATGCCGAGCACCGGGGCGGCGGTCGCGTTGCCGCGCACGTCGAGCGCGAGCGCGGCGCCCATCCCGATGGCCACCTCGACGGTGCCCGCGATGTGGGCGGTGCCGTCGAGGTCGCGCTGGACGAGGCGGAACTGGTGCGTACCGGCGGCGAGGTCCGCCGATGCGCTGCTCGTAGCTCATGCGCTCGCTCGTGGTGCCGCGCCCGGCGACGAAGGCGAGTTCGGTCCATGCATTGCCGCGGAGGGTCTCGATGGCGAAGCCGCTGTTGTTGGTCTCGCTCTCGGTCGTCCAGCGGAGCACGGCGCTCTGGCCGTCGGCGGCGGCGGTGAAGGCGCTCAACTCGACCGGGAGCGGGGCGTTGGCGCTCGGGAGGACGAGGGGCGTGGCGGTGCCGCCGGACGGGTTGACGGTGTTGACGTCGTCGGCGGTGCCTGCGATGCCGTCGGCGCCGGGCCAGACGCCATCGGCGTCGGTGGCGACGCCTGCGGTGCCTGCGCCCGCGAGCGCGCCGGACGCGGTGCGCTGTTCGATGCGGCGGATGCCCGCCGGGAGCGTGTTCGGGATCAGCACGCCCCACGCGCCCGCGACGCCATCGACGCTCGTCGCGTAGAAGGCCGCGTACGAGTTGGCGGTCGTGTTCGGCGATCCATCGTCCTCGGCGAACGTCGCCGCGATGGGCCGCCCGGTGCCCGCGACGTTGTCGTAGAGCACGACGAAGTTGCGCGGCGTGGCCTCGGCATCGCTGTAGAACGCCGTGCCGTCGGTGGTGGTGGTGCCGAAACTGGCGACCGTCGCGCTCGCCGTCGTCGTCAGGCGCGTGACGACCGCAGTGCCACCTGCGCCGTTGTTGAGGGCGATGCGGAAGAAGACCTCGGTGCCCGGCGCGAAGCGCGATGCGTTGCCGGTCGGCTCGGTCACGAACCAGCCGGTGTAGCTGCCCCCGCCGTCGGTCGTGAACTCGCCGTAGTTGCCCGCGCTCGACAGGCTCGGGCTCGACGTGCGGACGAATCCGCCGGGCGTGGCATAAATGACGTTGCCCGCGCCGCTCGTCGTCGCCGCGTCGGTGGCGATGACGACCTGGTTGGTGTACCGGTACGTCGCCGACGGCGTGAGGCCGTCGAGGGTGACGCGGTAGGCGTACGGCACGCGGTTCGCGTTGGTGCCGTTGATGCCTTCGATGAAGCGCGGCACGGTGACGTCGGTGAGCGTCTGCGCGCGGGCGGCGGGAAGGGCGACCGGCGCGGCGAGGGACACGGCGGTGAGGAGGAGGCGTAGCGGACGGCGCATCGTGGGCGGGGATGGGTGGAGACGGCGTCAAAGATCGCACGTCGATGTTGGCAAACGATGACCCCCACGGTCCTGGTCCTGGAGGTGCGGCGGGGGAGTGCGGTGGCGCCTGTGCTGCCGTGGCCCGTCGCTACCCTGTGAGGGTCTTGGATCCTGACAGGGCGCCCGCGATCCGGCATCCCCCCGAACGCACCGCGCCCCCGGCACCGCAACGGGCACCGGGGGCGCGAGCGACCGCCGAAGCAGTCCGTCGTCTGAGCGATCAGCGCACGACCACGCGCGCAGTCTCGGCGCCGAGGCGGCCGCTAAACGCGCACGAAGTACACGCCCGCGGCCACGCCCGAAAGCTCGGCCTCACGCACTTCGCCACCCTCGACCGATCCGGCGAAGAGCACCGCGACGCGGCGTCCGGTCACGTCGAAGGCCTCCGCCGTGATCGTACCGGCCTCGCGGGCGCCGAAGCGCACCGACGCGCCACGGCCCTCGGCGACGATCGCCGCGCCCATCCCGATGGCCACCTCGACGGTGCCCGCGATGTGGGCGGTGCCGTCGAGGTCGCGCTGGACGAGGCGGAACTGGTGCGTACCGGCGCCGAGTCCGTCGATGCGCTGCTCGTAGCTCATGCGCTCGCTCGTGGTGCCGCGCCCGGCGACGAAGGCGAGTTCGGTCCATGCATTGCCGCGGAGGGTCTCGATGGCGAAGCCGCTGTTGTTGGTCTCGCTCTCGGTCGTCCAGCGGAGCACGGCGCTCTGGCCGTCGGCGGCGGCGGTGAAGGCGCTCAACTCGACGGGCAGGGCACCGGCCTGGTCGTTGACGCCGGTGTTCTGCGTGCCCGGCGTGTTGTTGGCCGGAAGCGCAGGCGAGACACCCGTCTGCACGGCGAAGACCGAGCCGGTGTCGTTGGCGCGGAAGCCGAGGACGGCGTTCTGCGTCGTCGGCACGAACGACAGGTTGACGTCCGAGCCGAGACCGACCCCGCCGTTGATGTTGTCGGCGGTCGTGGCGCCGTTGTCGTCGCCCCAGGTGACGCCCGCGATGTACGACGAGTTGGTGCCCCACTGCACCTGGTCGACGAGCGTGCCCGTCGCGCGCGATCCGGCGTAGAGCTGCAGGTTCTCGTTCGTCGAGAGGTCGAGCGTGCCGCCGTTCACGACGCCCGATGTCGTCGGCTTGATGACGAGCGTGCGCGGCGTGCCGTCGGTGAGCGAGAGGTCCTCGGTGAGCGTCGAGGCGTTGGCGACGGGCGTTGCCATCTCGATGACGATGTACGTGCCACGCGGGACAGCGGCCAGGTAACCGTCGCTCGGGAGCGTGATGTCGCCCTCGGTGGCGCCCGTCGTGTTGACGCGCGTGCTCACGTCGGAGAGCGTCCAGCCGCGCAGGTCGGCCGTGGCGGCGACGACGAGCAGCTCGACGTACTCACGCCCGCCCAGCGGGTCACTCGGCGGGTTGAGGAAGGCCTCGTTGATCACCACATCGTCCTCGGTGAGGCTGTTGACGTTGGTGAAGCGCGAGAGGCCGTTGTTGGTGCCCATGCCGGTGATCGTCGCCGTCTCACCGGTTACCGAGACCACGACATCGCCGGTGCCGTTGGTGTTCGTCGAATTGCCGATCTTGAAGCTGCCGACGAGCGAGGCGCTCGTCTGGCCCGGCGTGGCGCGATAGACGAGGATGCTGGAGTTCGGCGAGTACTGGTAGAGCGTAAAGAACTGCTGCCCGTTGACCGTGAAGTAGCGAACCGTGGAGGATGAGCTCGGCACGAGGGTCGTCGGCACCTCGCTCACGAAGACGCCCGCCGCCGTGTAGTAGCGCACGCCGATGCCCGCGCCCTTGAGGTAGAACGAGCCGTCGGGCAGAGGCCCGACCGAGGGAACGGAGATGACCGCGAGGGGCGCGGAGAGGGTGACCGTCACGGGCGTGAAGGTGACGCCGTCGTCGGTCGAGATCCACTTGTAGACACGGTCGGAGATGCTTGAGGCACCGGAGACGCCTGCCCAGAGGGTCATTGTGCCCCCATTCTCACTCAGCGTGAAGGTGTCGCCGACGCGGGGCGTCGCAGTGCCAACGACAAGTGCGGTCGGGTCGATGAAGTTGATGACGTTCGTCGGTGCTGCGGCGAGGTTGGTCCAGCGGTAGCATTTGAAGGCTGCCGTCTTGACGTTCGTCTGGAGGTTACATCCGATGACCGACCCGGCGCTGGTGACGGCGATGTCGTTGACCGTGAACGTGCCGCCCGTCACGACCGATGCGTCGAAGGACTGCCCGGCGCCGGTGCCGCTGAATGAGGCGAGCAGCGTGCCCGTAGCCGCATCGTGCTGCCGGAAGAAGTTGCCGCCGTTGCGGCTGAGGACGATGGCGGAGGGCGTGCCGGCGTAGGTGCCGACGCCGAAGCCGCGTTCGAGGTTGGCGCCGAAGTACGACGGTTTGGTGCCGGTCGAGTCGCTCATCTGCCAGGTGGCGGCGAACGTGGTCTGCGCCTGCGCCGCGAGGGGCGAGAGCAGAAGCGCGGCGGCACCGAGGGTGGTAGCCAGACGGGTCATGGAGAGGTAGGGGAAGGGGTGGGAAACTGCAAAGCGCTTCCCGTAAAGGAAGACGCCGTGCCGACGCGACAAGATGCGGCCGCATGGGGCGCCGTGCAAGTCATTCTCGGGGGGAGACGTGGGAAAGGGGCTATCCGAGTCCGCCATCCCCCACCGAATGTCCTGCGCACGCCTTGCGCGGACCTTTTACTGGCCGCCCATTATGCACCTCGCCCCGGCAGCCACGAGGGCCACCGGGGCGAGGTATATGCCGGTTTCAGCGGCGGATCAGTGCGCGACGACGATGCGGCGGGTCGCGTTGAAGCGCTCGCCGGTCACGCGGACGACGTACGTGCCCGAAGCGAGGGCCGCTGCATCGATCTGAAGGTCGACCGGCGTGAGCGCGTCGGCCTCACCGGCGAAGATGGCGGCCACGCGGCGCCCGGTGACGTCGTAGACGTCGGCGCGGAGCGTCTGGCGGTCGCGGACGGTGAGCGTCAGGCGCGTCGCGTTCGCGGCGGGGTTCGGCTGGGCCTCGGTGAGCGCGAAGGGCGCGTCGAGGGCAATCGTCGCCTCGACGTTGGCCGGGTAGTGCGCGGTGCCGTCGAGGTCCATCTGGCGCAGGCGGACGATGTAGCGTCCGGCGGGAAGGCTCTGCGATCTCGCGGCTGTAGCTCGCGCGCTCGCTCGTCGTGCCACGCCCGGTGACGAAGGCCACCTCGCGGAAATCGGTGCGCCCGAAGGCGGCGATTTCGATGCCGAAGCCCGCGTTGTTGGTCTCGCTCTCGGTCGTCCAGGAGACGGCGAGGCCGCGCCCGGTGCCGACGGCGCGGAAGTTCGAGAGCTCGACCGGCAGCGGCTGCGCGTTGTCGTTGCTCACGAGGGTGCCCGAGCCTCCAACGGTCGAGGCGCCTGTGGTGACGATGTCGCCCGCAAGGATCTCGAGGGCGATTGTCCCCGCGAAGGTCGCCTCTGCCGCGCTGCCCTTTCCGCCCATCCGGTTCGTGCCCGGAGGCGACGCGGCAGTGCTGACGGTGACGAGCAGCTTGCGGCCCGTCGTCGTCGCGGTCGTGGTGAGGCCCGAGAAGGTGGCGACGCCAGCGGTGAACGTCGTCGTTCCGAGGAGCGCCTCGCCACCGTTGACCATGCCGTTGCCGTCGGCGTCGTCCCAGAGCTTGAGGTCGCTGATCTCACCATCGGTGGACGTCGAGCCGGCGGTGCGGCGGACGGTGACCGAGGAGACGGTGGCCGTGGCGCGGTCGGTCGTGGCCGTGAGGCCGAGGAGCGGGTTGTCGCTCGAACCGGCGGCGAAGAAGCCGTTCGACCCGTCGAAGTAGCGGGTGATGGTCACGTTCGGCGGGAGCGCCGCAGCAACGACCGCGCTGGATGGCTTCGCTTGGCCCTTCCCAGCGTCGGTGACAAAGCCGTTGACGTAGAGCGTGCGCGAGGCGAGTGTCATGTCACCCGTGCTCGAGAGCGGGAGCGAGAGGTACATGAGCGCCTGCGTGGCGCCCGAGGGGATGGTGACGTTGGTCGCCTTGTACTGGTTCGTGGCGAGGATGGCGTCCGAGTAGGCGTTGCCGGTGTTCGTGATGCCCTGCCCGAAGCCGTCGATGGCAGCAAATCCGTACGCTCCGGCGGCGCCGGTGCGGCGGTAGCGGACGATGCCGCTCACGGCACCGCTCGCGCTGCGCACGCTGCCGATGAAGTAGGTCTGGCCGGCTTCACGGTAGGTCTCAAGAGAGTTGAAGGCCGCGCCCGTACCGATCCCGTCCCACGCCACGTTTCCGACGGGGGCCGCGATGGTCTCGCTCGCGAGGACGCCGGTTCCAGCGCTGTTGCCCGGGAAGCGGTGCAGGTAGCGGGAGTTGCTGTTCGTCTCTCCAGCGCCCGCGCCGGTGATGCCCGAGTTGGGCACCCAGATGTCGCCGGTCTCGTCGAAGGCGACGTCGCGGACGCCGGTCGCGGAGAAGTTGCCGACGCCGGTACCGGCGCCGTCCGGGTTGGCGCCGCTCTCGAACAGCAGCGCCCAGGTGCCGGTCAGGCCGGTCGTGCTGCGCCAGACTTCGAGGTGCGTGCCCATCGCGAACGCGACGGTGATCGTGCGCGCCGTGGCGCACGAGCCCGTGCCACTCACCTGCACGGCGATGCCGCGCCCGGTGCCGCCCAGGGCAGAGGCGTTGCTGGCCTGGAACGGTGAGGCGATGCCGGTTGCCGGCGCCACCGCCGCGATTCCGCCGCCGTTCGGCGATCCACCAACGGCGCCGCCGTCGAAGTACCACGCCCGCGCCGTCGCCGAGGCGCCGTCGATGGCCCAGACCTTGTCGCAGACCGGCTCGTAGGCGATGTCTTGGATGAAGCTGAAGTTGCCCGGGCTGCCGCCGCTTGTGATGAGGCCGGTGTCGGTGTAGTTCGACGCGCCGAAGGGCGTCAGCTTGATGGCGGCGAGGCCAACGACGCCGGCAGTGCGCCCGTCGCCGGTCGTGGTGCCGCCGCGAGCGATGTAGACGATGGCCGGGCCTCCACCGAGAGCCGGGCGATAGGCGATGCCTCGCTCCTGACCGGTCGTGTTGCCGTAGTTGGCACTCGTCACCGAGGTGACGCCGCCTGTGTTGTCGTTGGCGACATCGAGCACGTTGTATCCGGCGCTGTACGCGTACTGGGCGTTCGCGGCCAGAGGGGTGAGGAGCACGGCGGTGATGCCGAGTGCCGTAGCGAGTTGTTTCATGAAGCCCTGAGTTGGGGGTAAAGAAGGCGCGGCGCTGACGGGAGGAGTCAGGTGGCGGGGCGTGAAGATGCGGAAACATTGATTCTTCTGCAAGCCCTCTCACCTGAATTGCCTCTCCGGCGTTCGGCAACACGGGGAGTGGAATTCGTCTTGCAGCACCGCTGCGCGGCACGTCCGGTGCTTCGCCGACTCTTCGCCCGGTGCCGGGGGCGGGCAGGGGCTAAGGGCGTACATTACGAGGCTTTGCTACCCCCGGCGGCGCCTGCCGCGATCACCTGAACCTTCACCCCTAGCCGGAGACCCCGTGCCCACTATCCAGCAGCTCGTCCGCAAGGGACGTCACCCCAAGCAGAAACAACCCACCAGCCGCGCGCTCCAGGAGAACCCGCAGCGTCGCGGGGTCTGCACGCGCGTCTACACGACGACCCCGAAGAAGCCGAACTCGGCGCTTCGCAAGGTCGCCAAGGTCCGGCTGACCAACGGGTTCGAGATCATCGCCTACATCCCCGGCGAGGGGCACAACCTGCAGGAGCACTCGATCGTGCTCGTCCGCGGCGGCGGCGCCAAGGACCTTCCCGGCGTCAAGTATCACATCGTGCGCGGTGCGCTCGACTCGGCGGGCGTCAACGGCCGCAAGAAGTCGCGCTCCAAGTACGGCGCCAAGCGCCCGAAGCCCGGCCAGCCCGCGCCGACCGGCAAGAAGAAGTAAGACGGTCCTCCGGGGTACCTGCGCTGCACGTCTGCGCGCATCGCTCCACCGACCGTCCACCCCGACACGATTCCAGACTCCGCACATTCCCATGCGTCGCAAGAAAGCTGAACGCCGCCTCCCCACGCCCGACCCGGTCTACAACGACATCCTGGTCTCGCGCTTCGTCAACACGGTGATGCAGGACGGCAAGAAGTCCACCGCCCAGCACGTCGTCTACACGGCCATCGAGTCCGCGCAGGAGCGCGGCGGCGAAGAGGGCCTCGAACTGTTCAAGCGGGCCATCAACAACGTGGCCCCGCTCCTCGAAGTCCGTAGCCGCCGCGTCGGCGGCGCCACCTACCAGGTGCCGATCGAGGTCCGTCCGGACCGCCGCATCGCGCTCGCCTTCCGCTGGCTGATGCAGTACGCCCGCCAGCGCAACGACAAGTCCATGTCGACGCGCCTCGCGAGCGAGATCGTCGCCGCCGCCAAGGGCGAAGGCGGCGCCGTCAAGAAGAAGGACGACACGCACCGCATGGCGGAGGCGAACAAGGCCTTCTCGCACTTCCGATTCTGATTCCCCCGACGAGCCGTCGCCGGGGCGGGCGTCTCACCTGAGGCGCCCGCCCCTCGCTTCCGCGGCTCCCCCTTTCTTCCCATGGCAGACAACCCTATCGTCACCCTCGAGCAGACGCGCAACATCGGCATCTCGGCCCACATCGACGCGGGCAAGACGACGACGACCGAGCGCATCCTGTACTACACGGGACGCCTCCACCGCATGGGCGAAGTCCATGAGGGCGGCGCCACGATGGACTGGATGGAGCAGGAGAAGGAGCGCGGCATCACGATCACGTCCGCCGCGACGACCGCTTTCTGGAACGGCCACCGCATCAACATCATCGACACGCCGGGCCACGTCGACTTCACCGTCGAGGTGGAGCGCTCGCTCCGCGTGCTCGACGGCGCCATCGCGCTCTTCTGCTCGGTCGGCGGCGTCGAACCGCAGTCGGAGACCGTCTGGCGGCAGATGGACAAGTACAACGTTCCGCGCATCGCGTTCGTCAACAAGATGGACCGCACGGGCGCGGACTTCCTGAAGGCCGTCCAGATGATGAAGGACCGCCTGAAGGCCAACGCCGTCCCGCTCCACCTGCCGATCGGCGAGGGCGAGACGTTCAAGGGCATCATCGACCTCGTGCTCAACAAGGCCATCGTGTGGCACGAGAACACGCAGGGCAGCACGTGGGACGAGTTCGAGATCCCGGCGGACCTCGAGGCCGAGGCGCGCCACTGGCGCATCAACCTCCTCGAAGCCGTCGCCGAGCACAACGACGAGCTGCTGATGAAGTACCTCGACGGCGAGGAGATCACGGAGGAGGAGATCAAGACGACCGTCCGCAAGGCGGTCATCTCGATGGACATCACCCCGGTTCTCTGCGGCTCGTCCTTCAAGAACAAGGGCGTCCAGCGCCTGCTCGACGCGGTCATCGACTACCTGCCCGCGCCGACCGACATTGCGCCCGTCGTCGGCCACGTGCCGCGCACGGACGAGCACCAGGAGCGCGCGCCGAGCGTGAACGAGCCGTTCGCGGGCGTCGCCTTCAAGATCGCCACCGACCCGTACGTCGGCAAGCTCACCTTCTTCCGCGTCTACTCGGGCACGCTCTCGAAGGGCACGTCGGTGCTCAACGCGACGACGGAGAAGAAGGAGCGCGTCGGACGCCTGCTCTTCATGCACGCCAACTCGCGTGAGGATGTCGATCAGGTGCGCGCGGGCGACATCGCCGCCGCCGTCGGTCTCAAGGACGTCAAGACGGGCGACACGATCTGCGACCCCGACCACCCGATCGTCCTCGAGAAGATGGACTTCCCGGACCCGGTCATCCGCATCGCCATCGAGCCGAAGACCAAGGCCGACCTCGACAAGCTCGGCCTCGGCCTCTCCAAGCTCGCCGAGGAAGACCCGACGTTCAAGGTGAACACGGACGAAGAGACCGGCCAGACGATCATCGCCGGCATGGGCGAGCTGCACCTCGAAATCCTCGTCGACCGCCTCAAGCGCGAGTTCAAGGTCGAGGCCAACGTCGGCAAGCCGCAGGTTGCGTACCGCGAGGCCATCCGCGACACCGTCCAGCACATCTACACGCACAAGAAGCAGACGGGCGGCAAGGGCCAGTTCGCCGAAATCCACGTCGAGATCGGGCCCGAACGAGTCCGGTGTCGGCTTCGAGTTCGAGAACGGCATCGTGGGCGGCTCCATCCCGCGCGAGTTCATCGGGCCGGTCCAGAAGGGCCTCGAGTCCGCGCTCACGCAGGGTCCGCTCGCGGGCTATCCCATCGAGGGCATCCGCGCCCGCCTCTACGACGGCAAGTACCACAACGTCGACTCCGACCAGCTCTCGTTCGAGATCGCGGGCCGCATGGCCTTCCGCGAGGCGAGCCGCAAGGCCAAGCCGATGATCATGGAGCCGATCATGGCCGTCGAGGTCGTGACGCCGGACGAGTACATGGGCGAAGTCATCGGCGACCTGAACAGCCGCCGTGGCAAGATCCAGAACATGGGCCAGCGCAACGACGTCCAGGTGATCACGGCGCAGGTGCCGCTCTCCGAGATGTTTGGCTACTCGACCGATATGCGTTCGATCACGCAGGGCCGCGCCGTCTACTCGATGGTGTTCGACCACTACGCCGAGGTGCCGAAGTCGGTATCCGAGGTGATCATCGCCGCCGTCAGCAAGGGCTGACATCACGGGCCGGGCGCGTCACTGACGGTGCCCGGTACCGCCTCTCTTTTCAACACACCCCTACCTTTCTTCTGCCATGGCAAAGGAGACATTCCAGCGGAACAAGCCCCACGTGAACGTGGGCACGATCGGTCACGTCGACCACGGCAAGACCACCCTCACCGCCGCCATCACGACGGTGCTCGCCAAGAAAAGCGGCGGCACCGTCCGCTCCTTCGACTCGATCGACAACGCGCCCGAAGAGCGCGAGCGTGGCATCACCATCGCCACCGCGCACGTCGAGTACGAGACCGAGGCGCGCCACTACGCCCACGTCGACTGCCCCGGCCACGCCGACTACGTCAAGAACATGGTCACGGGAGCCGCGCAGATGGACGGCGCCATCCTCGTCGTCGCCGCCACCGACGGGCCGATGCCGCAGACGCGCGAGCACATCCTGCTCGCCCGCCAGGTCGGCGTGCCGCACATCGTCGTGTTCATGAACAAGGTCGATCTCGTCGACGACGAGGAGCTCGTCGAGCTCGTCGAGATGGAGGTGCGCGAGCTCCTCGACAAGTACGAGTTCCCCGGCGACGACACGCCGATCATCAAGGGATCCGCTCTCGGGGCGCTCAACGGCGACGAGAAGTGGGAGGCCTCGGTCATGGAGCTCATGGACGCGGTCGACACGTTCATCCCGACGCCCGAGCGCGCGACGGACAAGCCGTTCCTGATGCCCGTCGAAGACGTGTTCTCGATCACGGGCCGCGGCACGGTGGTCACGGGCCGCATCGAGCGCGGGATCGTGAAGGTTCAGGAGGCCGTCGAGATCATCGGCATCCGCGAGGAGAAGCAGATGAGCGTGGTCACTGGCGTGGAGATGTTCCGCAAGCTTCTCGACCAGGGTCAGGCGGGCGACAACGTGGGCCTTCTGCTTCGCGGCGTCGACAAGGACTCGGTCGAGCGCGGCATGGTGGTGTGCAAGCCGAACTCGGTGAAGCCGCACAAGAAGTTTGAGGCGGAGGTCTACGTCCTGATCGAAGGAGGAGGGTGGTCGCCACACGCCGTTTTTGAAGGGGTACCGCCCGCAGTTCTACTTCCGGACGACGGACGTGACGGGTGACATCGAGCTTCAGGAGGGCGTCGAGATGGTGATGCCGGGCGAGAACACGCGCTTCGAGGTGACGCTGATTCAGCCGATCGCGATGGAGGAGGGTCTGCGCTTCGCCATCCGCGAGGGCGGGCGCACCGTCGGCGCCGGTGTCGTCGCCAAAATCCTCGACTGATCCCAACGCACGCACGGGGCGGTGGCCACGACGCTGGTCGCCGCCCCGCCGCGTGACGAGGCGTGGCACGATGCTTTCCGGAGTCGATTTCCGGTGCAACGCGAAGGTCACGCGAATCCCCGAAGTGCAGGAATCCCCGCCGCGCCTGAGCGCGTGAGAGCTTTTCTGTCACCGCCTCTGTCTCTGTTCTTTGGAGACGCCCTCGTGGCGTCTCGCTCCGCCGGACTCCGGCGACACGCACTCCGCTTCCCATGGCCGCCTCCAACACCCGCATCCGCATCAAGCTCAAGTCGTTTGATCACAGCCTGATCGACAAGAGCGCGGAGAAGATCATCAAGACCGTCAAGTCGACGGGTGCCGTCGTCAGCGGACCGATTCCGCTGCCCACGAACAAGCACATCATCACGGTCCTTCGCGGGCCGCACGTCGACAAGAAGAGCCGGGAGCAGTTCGAGACGCGCTCGCACAAGCGCCTCATCGACATCCTCTCGCCCTCGCCCAAGACGGTCGACGCGCTCCTCAAGCTCGAACTGCCCTCGGGCGTCGACGTCGAGATCAAGTAAGCCAGCTCGCTGGCTCGTCAGATTCCTGACACCCCTTCCGGTCGCCTTCGGGCGACCTCGTGAGAGAGAGGCGACGCCCCGCGCGTCGCCCGTGAGACCGGACCAGCCGTCCCTCGCTGGCACCCCGGTCGCAACGTTCCTTCTACATAGGGGACGCTTAACTTAATCCGCTTGCGTGTATCCAGTTTCTGGATCTCGCAGGCCCTCATCCCGGATTACAATGAGCGGATTGATCGGAAAGAAGCTCGGCATGACGAGCATCTTCGACGAAGCAGGACGCAACATCGTCTGCACCGTCATCGAGGCCACACCGAACCTCGTTTCACAGGTGAAGTCGTCCGACGGAAAGGACGGCTACAACGCCGTGCAGCTCTCCGTCGGGGAGCGCAAGGCGTCGCGCACCACAAAGGCTCAGGCCGGCCACTTCAAGGCCGCGGGCTCGGATACCGCCGCGCGCAAGACGCGCGAGTTCCGGGACTTCGGGCTCGATGTCGAACTCGGCTCGACCGTCGGCCTCGCCGATGTGTTCGTCGAAGGCGAGAAGATCGACGTCGTCGGCGTGTCGAAAGGCAAAGGCTTTCAGGGCGTTGTCAAGCGGCACGGCTTCAGCGGTGTCGGTGGGCGTACGCACGGCCAGCACAACCGCCAGCGCGCGCCCGGCTCGATCGGCGCCTCGTCGGACCCCTCGCGTGTCTTCAAGGGCATGCGCATGGGTGGCCGCACGGGCGGCGACCGCGTCAAGACGCAGAACCTCATGGTCGTTCGGATTCTCGCCGACTCGAACCTCATTCTCATCAAAGGGGCGATCCCCGGCGCCAAGGGCTCCTACGTGGAGATCTTGAAGAAAGCCGCCTGATCTCACCCGTTAGACGATCCCAGAACCGATGGAACTGAAGGTGTACTCGCTGGACGGGGCCGAGACGGCGCGAACCGTTACGCTCGACGACAGCATTTTCGGCGTCAAGCCGAACGACCACGCCATCTGGCTCGACGTGAAGGCCATTCAGGCCAACGCGCGCCAGGGCACGCACAAGGTCAAGGACCGCGGCGAAAACTCGCACTCGACCCGCAAGCTCTACCGCCAGAAGGGCACGGGCGGCGCCCGCGCCGGCTCGGCCAAGAGCCCGATCCGCAGGGGCGGCGGCACGATCTTCGGTCCCCGTCCGCGCGACTACTCGCAGGATGTGAACAAGAAGACGAAGCTCGTCGCCCGCCGCTCGGCGCTGACCTACAAGGCCCGCGAAGACGGCAGCCTCCGCATCATCGACGCGATCGCGTCGATGGAGGCGCCCTCGACGCGCTCGTTCGTCTCGATGCTCCGCGCCCACGGCATCGCCGGTCGCCGCGTGCTCGTGCTCACCGAGGCGCTCACGCCGGTGCTCTACAAGTCCGGCCGCAACGTGCCCGGCATCGAGATCATGCCCGCCACGCAGGCGTCGACCCTCGACATCATGAAGGCGCACGTCGTGCTCATGCCGGAAGCCGCGCTCGACGCGCTGACGGCGGCGCTCGCGTCCAAGTAATCTCCCCCTCAATCCTTTCGCAGCCATGAACAACGTGCTCGTCCGTCCCTTCGTGACGGAGAAGTCGGCCGGCCAGATGGACGAGGGGCATTACGCCTTCGTCGTCGACAAGTCGGCCAACAAGATCGAGATCCGCAAAGCCGTCGAGGCGCACTATCCCGGCGTGGTCGTCGCGGACGTGCGGACGATGGTGGTGCGCGGCAAGCGCCGCCGCCAGATGACCAAGAAGGGGGCCGTCGCCGGTCGCCGGGCGGGTTACAAGAAGGCCGTCGTCACGCTCGCCGCGGGCAGCGACGCCATCTCGTTCTACGAAGAAGTCTAACTCCACGCCGCCCGGCGCGCCGATCTGGCGTGGCGGGCGGTGGGGCGCAAAGCGGGCCGCGATGGCTCGCAGGTAAGCCCCTTTATCCCTCCCCACACCCATGGCCATTCGCAGCCTCAAGCCGGTTACGCCGGGCATGCGTCAGCGGTCGGTCGCCTCGTTCGAGGAGATCACCAAGACGACGCCTGAGCGCAGCCTGCTCGCACCGCTCACCCGCAAGGGCGGTCGCAACGGGAACGGGCGCATCACCACGCGCCACCAGGGTGGCGGCCACAAGCGCCGCTACCGCATCATCGACTTCAAGCGTGACAAGAAGGACATCCCGGCCAAGGTCGCGTCCATCGAGTACGACCCGAACCGCTCGGCCCGCATCGCGCTTCTGAACTACGCGGACGGCGAGAAGCGCTACATCATCGCGCCGAACGAGGTCAAGGTCGGGCAGACGGTTATCGCGAGCGCCACGGCGGCTCCCGATCCTGGCAACTGCCTGCCGCTCATCCGCGTGCCGCTCGGCACGTTCGTTCACGCGATCGAGATGAAGCCCGGCAAGGGCGCGCAGATGGCCCGCTCGGCGGGAACGTACGCGCAGCTCGTCGCCAAGGGCGAGAAGATGGTGACGCTCATGCTGCCCTCGAAGGAGATGCGCATGGTGCCCGCGACGTGTGTGGCCACGATCGGCACGACGTCGAACCCGGACCACATGAACATCGAGCAGGGCAAGGCTGGCCGCAACCGCTGGCGCGGCATCCGTCCGAAGGTCCGCGGTGTCGTCATGAACCCGGTCGACCACCCGATGGGTGGCGGCGAGGGCAAGGCCTCCGGTGGTCACCCGAGAAGCCCGTGGGGCCAGATCGCCAAGGGACTTCGCACGCGCAAGAAGAACAAGGCGTCGAACAAGTTCATCGTCCGCCGCCGCGGCAAGAAGTAATCCAAGGAGACTACCCCTATGCCTCGCTCGCTCAAAAAAGGCCCCTACGTCCAGCACTCCCTCATGGAGAAGGTGGATGTCCTGAACAAGGAGAACAAGAAGAAGGTCGTCAAGACGTGGAGCCGCGGCTCGATGATCCTTCCCGAGTTCGTCGGCCACACGTTCGCCGTCCACAACGGCAAGCAGTTCATCCCCGTCTACGTCACCGAAAACATGGTGGGACACAAGCTCGGGGAGTTCTCGCCGACGCGCACGTTCCGCGGCCATTCGGGCGACAAGAAGGACAAGCGCGGCAAGCGCTGATCCTGCCCGCTCTAACTCCTGACGCCCCCATGGAAGCAAAAGCCATTCGCAAGCACGTTCGCGGCTCCGCCATCAAGATGCGGACGCTCGCCAACCTCGTGCGCGGCAAGCGCGTGCCGGAAGCGCTGAACATCCTTCAGTTCCTCCCCCACGCCGCCACGACGCCGATCGCCCAGACGATCACGTCGGCCTATCACAACCTGCTCGTTCAGGCCGGCGAGAGCCGCCCCGGCGAGGACACGCTCGTCGTGAGCGAGATCCGCGTCGACGAAGGACCGATGTTCAAGCGCTTTCAGCCCGCCCCGCGCGGGCGTGCGCTGCCGATCCTCAAGCGCACGAGCCACATCACCGTCGTCGTCTCCGACCGCGCCGACGCCTAAGCAGAGTACTCTTATGGGACAGAAAATCAACCCCGTCGGTCTTCGCCTCGGCGTCATCCGCGGCTGGGACTCCTCCTGGTATGCCGAGAAGGACATGCCGGAGAAGATCCTCGAAGACGACAAGATTCGCCGCTACATCGGCAACCGCCTCAAGCGCGCAGGCCTCGCCCGCATCGTCATCGAGCGCACGCCGAAGCGCATCATCCTGACGCTCCACACGAGCCGTCCGGGTGTCGTCATCGGACGCGGTGGCACCGAGGTCGAGAAGCTGCGTGAGGAAATCCGCAAGCTGACCGACAAGGACATCCAGATCAACATCTCGGAGATCAAGCGTCCGGAACTCGACGCGGTGCTCGTCGCGCAGAACGTTGCGCAGCAGCTCGAAGGGCGCGTGTCCTTCCGCCGCGCGATGAAGCAGGCGCTTCAGGCGACGATGCGCATGGGCGCCGACGGCATCCGCATCAAGCTCTCGGGCCGCCTCGGTGGCGCCGAAATGAGCCGCACCGAGCAGTACCTCGAAGGACGCGTGCCGCTCCACACGCTGCGCGCCGACATCGACTATGCCGAGGCGACCGCCTTCACCGTCTATGGCACCTCGGGTGTCAAGGTGTGGATCTCGCGCGGCGAGATCATCGGTCGCCCCGAACTCAACCCCAACGTTCAGGCGCAGCGCCAGCAGCTCCAGGCCCCGTTGGCCGAGCGCCGTCGCCGCGACGACGATGGCGACCGCGGCGGACGTGGCGGTGACCGTGGCGGTCGCGGCGGCGACCGTGGCGGAGCGGGTGGCGGTGGCGCGGGTGGCGCTGCCGGTGGCCGTGGCGGTCCGGGCGGACGCGGTGGACCGGGCGGACGTGGCGGCGCGGCCGGTGGCCGTGGCGGTGCGCCGCGTGGCGGGCGCCGCTGATGCGACCCCGACAGGGGCGGCTCCTTGCAGAGTCCCCCCTGATCATCTTGCAGCGGCACGCGGATGGCGCGGTGCGCCAAACCAGGCCGACTGACAGTTTTCAACGACACATTTCCATCGAACGGGTACTGACATGTTGATGCCCAAACGGACCAAGTTCCGTCGCGTACAGAAGGGCCGGAACACGGGCCTCGCCCACCGGGGATCGACGATTTCGTTCGGCGACTTCGGGATCAAGGCGCTCGAATCCGGGCGCCTCACAAGCCGTCAGATCGAGGCCGCACGTATCGCGATGACGCGCCGCATCAAGCGCGTCGGCAAGGTGTGGATCCGCGTCTTCCCGGACAAGCCGATCACGAGCAAGCCTGCTGAAACCCGAATGGGCGGTGGCAAAGGCTCGCCCGACTACTGGGTGGCGGTGATCAAGCCGGGCCGCGTGCTCTTCGAGATCGGCGGCGGCGTGCCGCTCGACCTGGCCCGCGAGGCAATGGCGCTCGCCATGGCCAAGCTGCCGATGACTTCCAAATTCCTCGTGCGCCCCGACTACGTCGCGCCCGAGACCCCCGTCCGCCTCTGATCCCCCCTGACCGATGACGTCTCAGACCAAGGACCTCCGCGCGATGTCCGTCGCCGAGCTGCAGGAGCGGCTCGCCGAGGAGCAGCGCGACCTGACGGAGCTTCGCTTCAAGCATGCGGTCACGCGCCTCGAAAGCCCGGGCATCCTGGGTGAGAAGCGCCGGATGATCGCTCGCCTCCACACGCTCATCACCGAGAAGGAGCGCGCCTGACTTTCCCCGCCCTGGCGCTTCTCAGTGCCCGTGCGGGACCCACCGGGTAGTTGGTGAGGCAACGGACTCACGGCTCACCAAGCCCATATCTCCACACAAATGGAAACGCCCCAGAGCGACGCCCCCGAGGCGTCCGAGCGCAACGCCCGCAAGGAGCGCGTCGGCAAGGTGGTCTCGGCCAAGATGGCCAAGACGATCACGATCGCAATCGAGCGCCAGGTGAAGCACCCCATCTACGGCAAGTTCATCAAGCGCACCACCAAGCTGATGGTGCACGATGAGACCAACGACGCCCGCGAGGGCGACGTGGTGCGCGTCATGGAGACGCGACCGCTGTCGAAGAACAAGCGCTGGCGCCTCGTCGAGGTTGTCGAGCGCGCCAAGTAATCCCGCTCACGTTTAATCAGACAGACCCATGGTTCAGCAGGAATCCCGTCTCTCCGTAGCCGACAACAGCGGGGCCAAGGAAGTGCTCGTGATCCGCGTGCTCGGCGGCACCCGTCGTCGCTACGCGTCGCTTGGCGACCAGATCGTCGTTACGGTCAAGAGCGCCATCCCCGGTGGCAACATCAAGAAGGGCGAGGTCTCGAAGGCCGTCGTCGTTCGCACCAAGAAGGAATACCGCCGCAAGGACGGGACCTACATCCGCTTCGACGAGAACGCGGCGGTGCTCCTCAACCCTCAGGGCGAGCCGCGGGGCACGCGCATCTTCGGCCCCGTCGCGCGCGAGTTGCGCGAGAAGAGCTACATGCGCATCGTGTCCCTCGCTCCCGAAGTTCTCTGATCGCCATGCCTCGCACGAAGAACCAGCAGCCCAAGCTGCACGTCAAAAAGGGCGACACGGTGCGCGTGATCGCGGGCAACGCTCGCGGTACCAGCGGCCGCATCCTCCGCGTCTTCCCGGCCAAGGGCCGCGTCGTCGTCGAAGGTGTCAACGTTCGCAAGCGCCACACGAAGCCGAATGAGGCCCATCCGCAGGGCGCCATTCTGGAGCGCGAGATGCCGATCCACGTCTCGAACGTCCAGCCCGTCGACGGCAACGGCGCTCCGACGCGCATCGGGCGGCGTTACGACAACGACAAGGGCCTCTGGGTCCGCGTCGCCCGCACGACCGGCATTGATCTCGACTGATCGGTTTCGACCGTTCCGCTGTCGTCCTGTTTGCAGCCTCCGCTGAGGGCCGCTTGCGCCGATGCTCCCGAGCGGAGGATGGCGTGAAGGCTTGACGCGGTGGAAACCTGCATTTTCCCATTCGATTCCATTCGACTGCCCCGCGCAACATCGTGGGGCGAACCCACGATCCAAGATGGAAACCACGTACACCCCACGCGCCAAGCAGCGCTACCGCGACGAGGTCGTGCCGAAGCTCATGGAGCAGTTCGGCTACGCCAACGTCATGCAGGTGCCGCGCCTCGTCAAGATCTCCCTCAACAAGGGTGTCGGCGAAGCATCGCAGAACAAGAAGATCCTCGACGACGCGATCAACGAGGTCCGCACCGTCACCGGGCAGCACCCGGTGGCCTCGCGCGCCCGCAAGAGCGTCTCGAACTTCAAGCTCCGCGAGGGCATGCCCGTCGGCGTCCATGTGACGATGCGCGGCACGCGGATGTGGGAGTTCCTCGACCGCCTCGTCACGCTCGCGCTTCCGCGCGTCCGCGACTTCAAAGGCGTCTCCGACCGCAGCTTCGACGGACGCGGCAACTACACGCTCGGCGTCAAGGAGCAGATCATCTTTCCCGAGATCAACATCGAGAAGGTCGAGCGCATTTCCGGCTTCGACATCTCGTTCGTGACGACGGCCAAGACCGATGAGGAGGCGCAGGCGCTCCTCCGCGCGATGGGAATGCCCTTCGTGCGCCGGGACGCGGTCGAGAACTGACGCTTTCCTAACGACACATTCCTTTCCGAGACCATGGCCAAGAAGAGCTGGATCGCCCGCGAGAAGAAGAAGCGCGCCACCGTCGCCAAGTACGCCGAGCGGCGCGCCGCGATGAAGAAGGCAGGCGACTACGAGGGCCTGCAGAAGCTGCCGCGCAACGCCTCGCCGGTGCGCCTCCACAACCGCTGTCCGCTGTCGGGCCGCTCGCGCGGGTTCATCCGGCGCTTCGGCCTCGCCCGTATCATCTTCCGCGAGATGGCGCACGACGGCCTCATCCCCGGCGTCCGCAAGTCGTCGTGGTGAGCTCGCACTGAGCACGCGGCCCTTCGGGGCCGGTGCCTGATCGCCCCGGTTTGAGGAGCGTGAAGGGCACGGGCGGCAGCGCATCGCCGCCCACCTTCCTTTCCATTTGGACAGGCGCTGCAGCCCCACAGGTCGGGGCTGGCGAACCGGCCAGAGACACCGACGCTTCTATGAGCGCCATCACCGATCCGGTCGCGGACTATCTCACGCGCGTCCGAAATGCGCAGCAGGCGCGGCACCGTCACCTCGACGTGCCCGCGAGCAAGCTCAAGCGCGCCATCACGCAGATTCTTCAGGACAAGGGCTACATCGAGCGCTACCTGAACGTCGACGACGGCAAGCAGGGGCTTCTCCGCATCTACCTCAAGTACCAGAAGAACGGCAAGGGGCCTGGCATCATCAAGATGCTGCGCCGCGTGTCGAGCCCGGGCCTTCGCCGCTACGTCGATTCCGACTCGCTCCCGCGCGTCGTCGACGGCCTCGGCATCGCCATCATCTCGACCTCGCAGGGTGTGATGACGGACAAGGAAGCGCGGCGCCTGCACATCGGCGGCGAAGTGCTCGCCTACATCTACTGAGTCCCTCACCTTAACCCCATCGAAACCATGTCGCGTATCGGCAAGCTTCCGATTCCGCTGCCCTCCGGGGTCAGCGTCCAGGTGACGGACCGCAACGACGTCACCGTCAAAGGCCCCAAGGGCGAACTGCACCTCACCCTCGACCCGGACATCTCGGTCGAGATCGAGGACGGCGTCGTCAACGTGGGCCGCCCGACCGACCAGAAGCGGCACCGTGCCATGCACGGCCTGTACCGCTCGCTCGTCGCCAACATGATCACGGGCGTCTCCGATGGCTACTCGCGTGAGCTGGAACTGATCGGCGTCGGCTACCGCGCGACGGCGACGGGCAGCCTGCTCGAGCTCTCGCTCGGCTTCTCGCACCCGATCTTCTTCATGGCGCCCGAGGGCATCACGTTCTCGACGCCCACCCGTGGCAAGCAGATCATCGTGGTCATCGAAGGCGTCGACAAGCAGATGGTCGGCCAGGTGGCCGCCAAGGTTCGCGCTCTGCGTCCGCCCGAGCCGTACAAGGGCAAGGGTGTTCGCTACACGGGCGAATACGTGCGCCGCAAGGCTGGCAAGACCGCCGGTCGCTGATCCTCTCTCTTTTTGCGTGCGCCCCTGCGGGAGGGTCGGACATCTTCCCGCTGCGCACCTGATCCTCATGGCAAAGACCAACACCGAGCGTCGACAGCGCGTCAAGCGCTCCATCCGCGGCAAACTCAGCGGCAGCGCCGAGCGCCCGCGCGTGAGCGTCTACCGCTCCAACCAGTACACGTACGCGCAGATCATCGACGACGTGAACGGCCACACCCTCGCCGCCGTCTCGACGGCCGAGGAGGGCATCAAGGGCACCGGCAGCGGCGTCGAGCAGAGCATGGCCGCTGGCCAGCGCCTCGCCGAGCGCGCCCGCGAGGCAGGCATCGAGTCCGTCGTCTTCGACCGCAACGGCTACAAGTACCACGGGCGCGTCAAGGCGCTCGCCGACGGCGCCCGCACCGGCGGCCTGACGTTCTAACCCCGAATCGATATCATTATGGCAAAGGAACGTTCATCCCGCCGCGAAGGGAGCAGAGATGCCGCGCAGAGCGACTTCATCGAAAAGACCGTCACCGTGAACCGCGTGTCGAAGGTCGTCAAGGGCGGTCGCCGCTTCTCGTTCAACGCTGTCGTCGTCGTTGGCGATGGGGCGGGGCGCGTCGGTGCCGGTCTCGGCAAGGCCAACGAGGTCTCCGACGCGATCACGAAGGCGACCGATGACGCCAAGAAGAGCATGATCATGGTGCCGCTCAAGCGCCACGACAACAACTCGACCATCCCCCACCGCGTCGTCGGTCGGCAGGACGCGGGCAGCGTGCTGCTCAAGCCTGCCGCGCCGGGCACGGGCGTCATCGCCGGTGGCGGTGTGCGCGCGGTACTCGAATGCGCAGGCATCACCGACATCCTCTCGAAGTCGCTCGGGTCGTCGAACCCGCACAACCAGGTTGCGGCCACGATGGAGGCCCTCGGCCAGCTCGAGGACGCCGCCGATGTCGCCAAGCGCCGCGGGCGCACGCTCCGCACCGTCTTCCTCGGCTCGCGCTCCTGAGCGGTACGCCCTTCCGACGTTTCCCCGCGAGGCGTCCCAGATTTCAACTCCGATGAAGCTCAACATCACGCAGGTGCGCTCGGTCATCCGACGCCCCGAGACGCAGAAGCTCACGATGAAGGCCCTCGGCCTTCGCCGGATGCATCAGACCGTCGAGCACGACGACACGCCCACAGTTCGTGGGATGGTCGCCAAAGTGCAGCACCTCATTCAGGTCAGCGAAGGCTGACCCTCTCCCCATTCTCCCGCGAGTCTGCCCCCGCATTCGACGGCCCTTCGGCCGCACGCGCGGGGGCGGGCGTTTTAGCCAGACAGCCATGAAGCTCCACAACCTCAAGCCCGCCGCCGGATCGACGAAGACCAAGCGCCGCCTCGGACGCGGCGTCGGCTCCGGCCTCGGCGGCCACTCCTCGACGCGCGGCAACAAGGGCCAGAAGGCCCACGGCAACATCCCGGCGTGGTTCGAAGGCGGCCAGATGCCCCTTCAGCGGCGCCTGCCGAAGTTCGGCTTCACGAACCCGTTCCGCGTCGAGTACCGCGGCGTCAACCTGAGCCGCCTCCAGCAGCTCATCGACGCCGGCGCCATCGACGCCTCCGAGGCGGTGACGCCCGAAGTGCTCGTGCGTGTCTCGGTCGTCGGCAAGAACGAGAAGGTCAAGATTCTCGGTGGCGGCGAGCTGACCTCGGCGCTGACGGTGCACGCGCACGGCTTCTCGGCCACGGCGCGTGAGGCCATCGAGAAGGCCGGTGGCTCGGCGACCGCTCTCTGAGCGGCAGCGGCTCCCCGGGTGATGATCACCTGTGGGGCCGTTCGGCCCGATTCGCTTCCTCCCTCCTCTCCTCGACCTGACCCCGGACCATGGCCGGTTTTGCTGACAGCTTCCGCAACATCTGGAAGATCGACGAGCTGCGCACGCGCATCCTCTACACGCTCGCGCTCCTCGCCGTCTACCGGCTCGGCGCGTACGTAACGCTCCCCGGCGTCGATCCGGCGGCGCTCGCCCAAGCGGTGAACGCCAACCCGAACCAGAACAACCTCTTCGGTTTCCTCGACCTCTTCGTCGGGGGCGCCTTCAGCCGTGCGGGCATCTTCGCCCTCGGCATCATGCCGTACATCACCGGCTCGATCATCATTCAGCTCCTCGGAGCCGTGGTGCCGTCGTTCCAGAAGATGCAGCGCGAAGGCGAGGACGGACGCCGCAAGCTGACGCAGCTCGGGCGCTACCTGACGGTCGTCATCACGCTCGTGCAGGCCGTCGGCTACGTGGTGAACCTCAAGTTCACCGTTGGCGACGCCATCGTGGTGCCGTACGCAGCCTTCATGGTCTCGACCGTCATCGTGCTCACTGCGGGCACGATGTTCGTCATGTGGCTTGGCGAGCGCATCACCGAAGACGGGATCGGCAACGGCATCTCGCTGATCATCCTGGTCGGCATCCTCGCGCACCTGCCGGTGGCGCTCTTCAACGAGTTCTCGCTCAAGGCCAACGCCTTCATCTTCCTCGTCGAGATCGCCATCCTCGCGCTCGTCACGGCCTCGGTCGTGTTCATGACGCAGGGCACGCGCCGGATTCCGGTGCAGTACGCCAAGCGCGTCGTCGGGCGGAAGGTCTACGGCGGCACGACGCAGTACCTGCCGCTCCGCGTGAATGCGGCGGGCGTCATGCCGATCATCTTCGCGCAGTCGATCATGTTCATCCCGGCCACCTTCGCCTCGTTCCTGCCCGATTCGGCGGCGGCGCAGAACATCGGCACGTGGTTCACCGACATCTCGAGCCTGGCCCACGCAGCTGTCTTCTTCACCATCGTCGTCTTCTTCACGTACTTCTACACGGCCATCGCGGTCAACCCGAAGGACATGTCGGACACGCTGAAGCGGCAGAACGGCTTCATCCCCGGCGTCAAGCCGGGCAAGCAGACGTCGGACTTCGTCGACAACATCCTGACGCGCATCACGCTGCCGGGGGCCTTCTTCCTCGGCCTCGTCTCCATCCTGCCCACCTTCGCGGTGCGCTCGGGCGTGACGAACGAGTTCGCAGCCTTCTTCGGCGGCACGAGCCTCCTGATTTTGGTCGGTGTGACCCTCGACACGCTCCAGCAGGTGGAGAGTCACCTCCTGATGCGTCACTACGACGGGTTCATGAAGACCGGCCGCGTTCGCGGGCGGCGCGTCTGACCGCGTGCGACGAATGCTCTCCAACGCCAAATCCGACCGCGACATCGAGCGCCTGCGCGTGAGCGCGGACCTCGTGAGCCGCTGCCTCGGCGCCGTCGCACCCCACGTGCGGGCGGGAGTGACGACGTTGGAGATCGATGAGGCCGCCGAAGCCTTCCTGCGCGAGAACGGCGCCCGTCCGGCCTTCAAGGGCTACGATCCCGGCTGGGGCGGCGGTCCGTTCCCCGGCACCTGCTGCATCTCCGTCAACGACGCCGTCGTCCACGGTGTGCCGGGGGGCTACCGGCTGAAGGACGGCGACATCGTGACGGTTGACGTCGGCTGTGAGATCAATGGCTGGTTCGGCGACACCGCCTACACCTTTACCGTCGGCGAGATCGACGACGAGACGCGGCGGCTGCTCCGGGTGACGTACGAGTCGCTCATGCTCGGCACGCGCGAGGCCATCGCCGGGCGGCGCGTCGGCGACATCGGCTACGCGGTTCAGCGGCACTGCGAGGGGGCGGGGTACGGCGTCGTCCGCGAACTCGTCGGGCACGGCATCGGGCGCAAGCTCCACGAAAGCCCGTCGGTCGCCAACTTCGGGCAGCGCGGCAACGGGCGCAAGCTCACCGAGGGCCTCGTCATCTGCATCGAGCCGATGATCTCGGGCGGCACGCACCGCGTCACCCACGCCGACGACAAGTGGACGGTGCTGACCGCCGATGGCAGCCCGGCGGCGCATTACGAGCACATGGTCGTCGTGCGCAAGGGACGTCCGGAGATTCTCACCACGTTCGAGTTCGCCGAGCAGCACGCCTCCGCCCCGACGCGGCCGGAGGCGATGAGCGATGCTGTGGGAAGGGGCGACGGAGCGAATGCGGAGAACGTGGGCAGCGAGAACCGCGCGGCGGTGGATGCGTCTTCTCTGTCTCTCTGACTCTGAACACCCCGAGGCGCAGGCCTCCCACTCTCTCTACATGGCCAAGAAGAACGTTATCGAGCAGGACGGCAATGTCGTCGAAGCGCTCCCCAACGCGCAGTTTCGCGTACGCCTCGAAAACGGCCACGAGATCCTGGGCCTGCTCTCGGGCAAGATGCGCATGTATTACATCCGCATCCTCCCCGGCGACAAGGTCAAGGTCGAACTTTCGCCCTACGACCTCTCGAAGGGCCGCATCGTCTACCGCTACAAGTGAGCGAGACGCACGCCGTCCGCTGTCTCGCTGAGGCAACTGGCGGCGAACTTTGGGTGAGCTTGCGCCGCTCGCCCGCTCGGGCACTCGCCCGATGATCCACAGCGGGGTATACTGCCCGGCTACCTCCGAACTCTCGGTTTTACTCTCTCTCCTTTCAGGACACCCCCATGAAGGTTCGTGCCAGCGTCAAGAAGCGCAGCGTCGACGACAAGGTCGTCCGCCGCGGCGGGCGCATCTACATCATCAACAAGAAGAACCCGAAGCACAAGCAGCGTCAGGGCTGAAGCCCCTGCGTGCTTGCGTGACGGGTTGATCATCTCATCCGCACCAGCGAAATGCCGCGTATTGCCGGGGTAGACCTCCCCAACCACAAGCGTAGCGAAGTCGCCCTCACGGCGATCTTCGGAATCGGGCGCGCGCGCGCCCAGCAGATCCTCGCCCGCGCGGGCGTCGACATCAACGTCCACCCGGACGCGTGGAGCGACGAGCAGACGCGCGTGCTGCGCCGGATGATCGAAGACGAATACGTCGTCGAGGGTCCGCTGCGCACCGAGACGCAGATGAACATCAAGCGTCTGATGGACATCGGCTGCTACCGCGGCCTGCGCCACCGCAAGGGTCTGCCGGTCCGTGGACAGCGCACCAAGACGAACGCGCGCACCCGCAAGGGCCGCAAGAAGACCGTCGCGGGCAAGAAGAAGGCACCGCGCAAGTAACCCACCTGCGCGGATCCGGCCGGGCACCCATTCGCGGTGTCCGCGCCTGCCGCGCCCCCTTTCGATTTCCATAGAGCAGCAGAGATGGCCAAGCAGCAGCGTACCCAGCGTGGCGGACAGCGCACCGTCCGCAAGAAGAACGTCGTCGTCGAGGCGAACGGTCAGGCCCACATCAAGGCCACCTTCAACAACGTCCAGGTGACCATCACCGACCCGTACGGCAACACGATCTCGTGGGCCACGTCGGGCAAG
The DNA here is from genome assembly GCA_963726715.1 of Rhodothermales bacterium. Lineage (GTDB taxonomy): Bacteria > Bacteroidota > Rhodothermia > Rhodothermales > BA12 > CAVSDF01. Next base: position 894,693 of record CAVSDF010000010.1, on the reverse strand, counting down.
ATGGGCTTCAAGGGCAGCCGCAAGAACACGCCGTACGCCGCTCAGGTGGCGTCGACGACGGCGGCGAAGGAGGCTTACGACCTCGGCCTGCGCCGCGTCGATGTGTTCATCAAGGGACCGGGCTCTGGCCGCGAGAGCGCCATCCGCGCCCTTACCGGCGTCGGCCTCGAAGTGGCGACGATCCGCGACATCACCCCGGTGCCGCACAACGGCTGCCGCCCGCCCAAGCGCCGCCGCGTCTGACGCGCGCCGGTGCCGCGCCCGCCCCACGCACCTGCGTGGGCTGCAGCGCACACCCCACCCCCTGGAGCCGGCAGCCGCATCCGCGGCAGAAGTCCGGTGGCCGATGCTCGACCGGGGCATCGGCCTGATCCGTCCCGATTTGCTCGTCCATCCCGGACGATTCCGAATCGACTCCATCTCAACCCCTGACCGACGATGGCCCGTTACCGCGGCCCCAAGCAGAAGATCGCGCGCCGCTTCGGCGAGCCGATCTTCGGCCCCCACAAAGCGCTCGAGCGCAAGCCTTACGGACCCGGCCAGCACGGCCGCGGCCGCCGCAGCAAGGAGTCCGAGTACTCGATCCAGCTCAAGGAGAAGCAGAAGGTCAAGTACACCTATGGCCTCCTCGAGCGCCAATTCCGCAACCTCTTCGAGAAGGCGTCTCGCAAGAAGGGCCTGACCGGTGAGAACCTGCTCAAGTTCCTCGAGGCGCGCCTCGACAACACCGTCTACCGCCTCGGCTTCGCGCGCACGCGCCGCCAGGCCCGGCAGCTCGTCGCCCACGGCCACGTGCTCGTCAACGGACACGTGCTCGACATCCCGTCGGCGATGCTCAAGGACGGCGACCAGATCGCGATCCGCCCGGCGAGCCGCTCGATGGAGCCGATCAAGGACGCGCTCTCGCGCGCCCGCCGTCCGCTGCCGTGGCTCGATCTCGACAAGGGCATGATGACCGGCAAGTTTCTGACGATGCCGAGCCGCGAGGACATCCCCGAGACGTTCCGCGAGCAGCTCATCGTCGAGCTCTACTCGAAGTAAGCGCACGCCGTCGGTGGCTTCCAGGAGGAGGCCACCGGCGGCGCATTTTTCGTCCCCGGCCCCGCGCGGGCGGGGCTGCAACCGGCACCAAGACTTCATGGCGAACCATTTCATTCAGATGCCCGAGGGCGTCGCCGTCTCCCAGCAGTCCGACTCGCAGGGACGGTTCGTGATCCAGCCGCTCGAACGCGGCTACGGCGTCACCATCGGCAACGCGCTCCGCCGCGTCCTCCTCTCGTCGCTGCCCGGCTACGCGATCACCGCCATCAAGATGGACGGTGTGCAGCACGAGTTCTCGACGATTCCCGGCGTCACCGAAGACGTCTCGGACATCATCCTGAACCTCAAAGGTGTCCGCTTCAAGAGCCGTGACCTCGGCGACGGCGACGTGCAGAGCCTCGTGCTCCGCGGCCCCGCGACGTGGACGGCCAAGGACATCCAGGACGCGACCAACGACTACGAGGTCCTCAACCCCGAGCACCACATCGCCACGCTTGGTGAGGGCGCCGAACTCGTCGTCGAGCTTCGCGTCGGGCAGGGCCGCGGCTACGTCCCGGCGGACGACAACAAGCGCGCCGACGACCCGATTGGCGTCATCGCCATCGACGCCATCTTCACGCCGATCGTCAACGTCAAGTACACGATCACCCCGACGCGCGTCGGGCAGCGCGTGGACTTCGAGAAGCTCGAACTCGACGTGATGAGCGATGGCTCGATCACGCCCGAGGACGCGCTCGCCGAGGCGGCGCAGATCCTCCGCGACCACATCACGCTCTTCATCTCGATGGATGCCGAGCCGCAGAAGCCGGAGGAGCGCAAGGAAGTCGATGCCGAAGTGCAGCGCATCCGCGAGCTCCTCTCGCAGACGGTCGACGAACTCGACCTCAGCGTCCGCGCCCACAACTGCCTCAAGGCGGCCAACATCAAGAACATCGGCGACCTCGTGCGGCGCGACGAGGGCGAGATGCTCAAGTTCCGCAACTTCGGGCGCAAGTCGCTTCAGGAACTCATCGAGGTTCTCGAAGAGCGCGGCCTGTTCTTCGGCATGGACGTCGACAAGTACCTGCAGGAGTCCTGACCGGCTCCTGATCTCCACGGCGGCGCGCTCCAAACGCGCGTCCGCCGGGCCTTCCCCAAGACCCGGCAGCCCGTACCCGGCGCCCCCTCGCCCGCAGCCCTGTGCTGACGGACGAGGCCGGACCGCCGACGGCAGGCTGTCGTCAATCCCCCGACTGCATCATGCGTCACCAGAAAACCGTCAAGAAGCTCGGGCGCACCGCGGCCCACCGCCGCGCGACCCTCTCGGCCATGTCCGAGGCGCTCATCCAGCACAAGCGCATCCAGACGACCTTCGTCAAGGCGAAGGCGCTCCGCACCTACATCGAACCCCTGCTCACGCGGTCGAAGGAGGACACGACGGCCAACCGCCGCCAGGTCTTCCGCCACCTCCAGAACAAGGAGTCGATCAAGGAGCTCTTCGACGTGATCGCGCCGCTCATCGCCGACCGCCCCGGCGGCTACACGCGCGTCGTCAAGATCGGCCAGCGCGTCGGCGACGGCACCGAGATGGCGATCATCGAACTCGTCGACTACAACACGACGGGGGATGCGCCGAAGAAGGCCAGCCGCCGCCGCACCCGCCGCTCGACCGGCGCGACCGCCAAGAAGGGCGACGACGCGACCGACGACGCCGCAGACCAAGCCCGGCAGCGCCCGCTCGAAGGACGCCGCCGAGGCCACCTCGCCCGAAGTCACCTCCGACGCGAACGCGCAGGCCCCCGGCACGCCCCTCGACGCCCCCGAGGCGACGGCGGGCGGCCCCGCCTGCGAACCCGCGAGACCGCCCCCGGCGGCGAAGCGGCGGCCAACCAGGCCTGAGCCTTGCGAACATTCGCACATCGCACGCGCGGGCGCCTCTCCACACCGGAGGGGCGCCCGCGCTGCGTTTGGGGTGGGGTGACGCTGTGCGCTCTTCAACGCGAGGAGTGCGCGCCTGCGTTGCTGTCGGGATGTGCATCCGGGGCATGTGGGAGGTGTAAATCGAAAGACGGGCTCAACCGCGCGGGCGGCGGTGCGTTGAGGGGTGTTCCCTGTCGTTCAGCCCTGCCGCGCCACCATGATCCAGTCGTCCGTCGAGCCGTCCGAGGTGGCGGTGGCGCCCGAGATCGAGGCGCAGTTCGAGGCGCTTCTCGCCACCTGCCGCCGCACGCTCGGCGCGGTCGACGAGGAGATGCTGCGCCGCGCCTTCCGCGTCGCGTACTGGGCGCACGAGGGCGTCGTCCGCGCGAGCGGGGAGCCGTACATCACGCATCCGCTCGAGGTCGCCCGCATCTACGCCGAGGAGATGGCGATGGACGACGTATCGGTCGCCGCGGCGCTTCTGCACGACGTGATCGAGGATACCGAGGTGTCGCTCTCGTTCCTGCGCGACAGTTTCGGCGACACGCTCGCACTGCTTGTGGACGGCCTCACCAAGATCGGATCGGTCAAGGCGGCCGTCGGGGCGGGGGAGGGCGGCGGCAAGGGCATCGCGTCGGGGCAGGCCGAGAACGTGCGCAAGCTGATGCTCTCGATGGCGCAGGACGTGCGCGTCATCCTCGTCAAGTTCGCCGACCGCCTGCACAACATGCGGACGATCTCGGGCCTGAGGCCGCAGAAGCAGGCCAAGATCGCCGCCGAGACGCTCGACCTGTTCGCGCCCCTCGCCCATCGGTTTGGCCTCGCGCGCGTCAAGACCGAACTCGAGAACCGCAGCCTCGCCGTCCTCGACCCCGAGCGCTACGCCGCCATCGAGCGCGGCCTCGCCGAGACGCTGCCCGAGCGTGAGGTCTACATCGCGCGCTTCCTCGAACCCCTCCCCGAGCGCCTCGACGACGCAGGCCTCTCGGGCCATTACCGGCTCTCCGGGCGTCCGAAGACCATCCACTCGGTCTACCGCAAGATGCAGGGCGAGGGGAAGGACTTCGACGACATCCACGACCTGATGGCGGTCCGCATCGTCCTCGACAACCCGCCCGTGGACGTCCCCGACGGCGCCGACGCCAAGCGCATCGAGCAGCTCCGCGAGGCGCGGGAGAAGGAGGAGTGCTGGCGCGCGTACTCGGCGGTGACGAGCCTCTACCGTCCGCTTCCCGACCGCATCAAGGACTACGTCTCGGTGCCACGCTCGAACGGGTACCAGAGCCTCCACACGACCGTCATCGGGCCGGACGGGCGGCGCGTCGAGGTGCAGATTCGCACCGTGCGGATGCACGAGGTGGCCGAGCGCGGCGTCGCGGCGCACTGGAAGTACAAGGAAGGCGTGGCGGGCGGTGACGGCGCGGGCGACCTCGACCAGTACCTCGTCTGGGTGCGCGACCTCCTCGATGCCCGCGACGACCAGGCGAGCGAGTTCGTGCGCGACTTCCGCCTCTCGCTCTACGAGGCCGAGATCTACTGCTTCACGCCGCGCGGCCACCTGATCACACTCCCGACGCGCGCGACGCCGGTCGATTTCGCTTACATGGTCCACTCCGATGTGGGCCACCACTGCATCGGCGCCAAGGTCAACGGGCGCATCGTGCCGCTCTCGTACGAGCTGCACTCGGGCGATCAGGTCGAGATCCTGACGTCGAAGAAGCAGACGCCGAACCCGGACTGGATCAAGTTCGTCGTCACGCAGAAGGCCAAGGTGCGGCTGCGGCAGTGGGTGAACGAGAAGAAGCGGCAGGCCGTCGAGATCGGGCGCGAGGTGTGGGAGAAGCGGGCGAAGAAGGCCGGCCTCGAGATGGACGAGCAGGCGCTGCGCAAGGCCGTCGCGCGCGCTCAAATTCCAGTCGCCGCAGGACATGTTCGCCGAGATCGGGCAGGGCCTCCACGATGCCGAGGCACTCGTCGCGCTCGTGGTGAAGGGCAACGCCCCGCCGCCCGAGACCGGCGCGGCACCGTCGGCGTCGGCGCTGCAGCAGCAGTTCGCGGCGTTCCTCGGCACCAACGACAAGGACGACGACCTCGCGCTCATCATCGACGGCGAGCGTGCAGGCGGGGGTGCACGACGCAGTACGCGACCTGCTGCCATCCCCTCCCCGGCGACGACATCTTCGGATACGTCTCCAAGACGGGCGTCATCAAGATCCACCGGACGACCTGCCGCAACGCCCTCGACCTGCTCACCAACCACCCCGAGCGGTCGGTCAGCGTGTCGTGGAGCCGCCACAAGGACGTCAACTTCGCCACCACGCTGCGCGTCATGGGCGAGGACCGCGTCGGCATCGTGAGCGACGTGACGACGGTGATCTCGAAGAACCTCAAGACCAACATCCGCTCGATCACGATCGACTCCAAGGACGGCATCTTCGAGGGGTACATCGCGCTCTACGTCGGCGATCTCGACCACCTCCGCCGCGTGATGGACCGCCTGCGCCGCGTCGACGGCATCCACGGCGTCTACCGCCTCGAGGGCCTCGGCGGCGAATAAGGCGGCGAATCCGCCGAGATCGGAGCGGAAGTGGACGGAAACCGGGCATCGGGGCAAAAAACACCCGGCAGATCGGGCCGGCGCCTTGCATTCGGGCGAAGCATTTGTTTTACTTGGGGATGTGACGGTTCTGTCGCGGCCCGGTCACGGAGTCGCCACGCCGTCTCCCGCCTGTCCACCCTCTCCAGACCCCGCCGCGCATCGTGACGACCCTTACCAAGAAAGACGTAGCCCGCCGCGTCGCCGAACTCGCCGGCGAGCCTATCTACCGCTGCGAACCGTGGGTGACGCGGGTCATCGAGGCGATGAGCGATCTGATGATGAACGCCGCCCCCGAAGTGCGCATCGAACTGCGCGACTTCGGCGTCTTCGAGGTCAAGAAGACCAAGGCCAAGCCCAAGGCGCGCAACCCGAAGACCAACGAGACGGTCTACATCCCGAGCCGCCGCAAGACGCACTTCAAGCCGTCGAAGCGCCTCAAGGCCGTCCTTCAGGCCCCGCTCCACGACGGCGATGGCGCCTCGTTCGAGGCCGATGCCGCCGCCGTGGCTGCGCTCGTGCCGCCGCTCGTGGCCGCCGCCGCTCCCGGCGCTGCCCTCATGGCGCCCGCGCTGTCGGTGCAGGCGCTCGCCTGATCCCACCCGTGCTGAGCGCCCCGCCGCGCCTCGCTGCGCTCGACGTCGGCACGCGCCGCGTCGGTGTGGCGGTTTCCGACGCGGCGGGCGTGGCCGTAGCGCCGGTCGGGACGTTCGCACCCGACGAGGCGATGCGCGTGCTCGCGCGCCTCCACGCCGAAACGCCGTTCTCGGCGGTCGCCATCGGGTGGCCGCTCGAAACGGGCGGCGTCGAAGGCGCGCAGGTCGAGCGCGTGCGGCCGTGGCTCGGGCGGGTGCGGCGGGCGCTGCCGGGCGTGACCGTCGTGGCGGTCGACGAGCGCCACACGACGCGCGAGGGACGGCAACTGCTGCGCGATGCGGGTGCGTTTGCACGGATGAAGCGCACGCGCGGTCTCGTCGATGCCGCCGCGGCCTGCCTCATCCTCGAACGCTACATCGAGGAGCGGGACGCGGGGTGAGGCCCGACGGTGAGGTTTGCCCGGTGCCGAGCACCCGCCCTGAGCCTGTCGAAGGGTGTCGAAGCCCGTGCAAGGGCGGAGGGCGGGGCGTGCTCGCACGTCCCCTGCGAAGACGGCGCGTTCACCGGCGGTCGCATGGAATCGCGCCACGCGCAGTGGCGTTCAGGCGCGCCTGACTGCACCGCTCCGCCACCGTTCGGCCCTGATCCGTTCGATCCGCCCATGATCCTGCCCATTCACGTTTACGGCGACACCGTCCTCCGCGCCGACGCGGCGCCCATCGCCGCCGTCACCGACGAGATCCGCCGCCTCGCCGCCGACATGATCGAGACGATGCGCGGTGCCGATGGCGTCGGCCTCGCCGCGCCGCAGGTCGGCCGCACCGAGCGCCTGTTCGTCGTCGACCTCACGCCGATGGCCGACCGCGCGGGCGAGCTCGACGCCTACCCGCCGCAGCCGATGGTCTTCGTCAACCCCGAGATCACGTGGGAGAGCGACGAGGAGAGCGGCTTCGAGGAAGGTTGCCTCTCCATCCCCGACATCCGCGACACCGTCTACCGCCCCGACCGCGTGCGGATGACGTGGACCGACCTCGATGGGCAGCCACGCGACACGGCCCTCGACGGCCTGCTCGCGCGCGTCGTGCAGCACGAACTCGACCACCTCGACGGCATCCTCTTCGTCGACCACCTGAGCGCCTTCAAACGCAAGATGCTCGGCCGCCGCCTCCGTGCGATGTCGAAGGGCGACGTCACCGCCGACTATCCGATCCACACCGCCACGACGGTCGGCTGAGCGGAGGAGGTGCGCCTGTCTGGGAATCTGCTTGGATCGCCGGTACGCACACCACCGGGCGGGCGCCGTTCGCGGAAGCGCACACGTACAACGAGGCGTTCAACGCGCGCTCGGTGTGGCGACCTCGCTGCGGCGGCGCCCGTGCCATCGGCTGCGTCCAGCCGCGCCCAAACCTCGTGTTGAGCACCTTCCACGACCTCTACGTCGAGCAACTCCGCGGCCTCTAGAGCGCCGAATCACAAACATTGAGGCGATGCCCAAGATGGCCGTCGCGGGGGATGCCCCACCGCGCGCCTGTCACTCCGTCCATGCGACGGCCCACAGCGTGACGCTTGCGGCCCCGGCGTCGCGGAGGGCACGGGCGGCGGCGAGGGCGGTGGCGCCGGTCGTCACGATGTCGTCGACGAGGACGACGGACCGCCCGGCGACCTCGTCGGCAGCGGCGAAGGCGTGGGCGACGTTGGCGCGGCGGTCGGCGCGGTCGAGGTGCGTCTGCGAGCGCATGAAGCGTCCACGCGCGAGCAGGGCAGAGGCGACCGTGAGGCCGGTTTCGGAGGCGAGGCCGCGCGCGATCTCCTCTGCCTGGTTGTAGCCGCGCTCGAGTTCGCGCTGCCGGGTGAGCGGGAGCGGCACGAGGAGCGCCGCCGGGTCGAGCGCGCGCGCCGGGGCGAGGACAGCGCCGAGTTGCCGTCCGATGCGCGGGCGGTGGCCGTATTTGAGCGTGTGGAGGAGCGGCGCGAGCGGGCCGTCGGCGTCGTAGCGCCACCGCGCCCACGCGGCGTCGAGGGCGGGCGGAGCGTCTGCGTCTGCGGCGTCTGGACCCAGAATGTGCGCGAGGAGGGCGTCCGCGTCGGCGTCGTCGAGGTCGAGCGCGCAGGCGGCGCAGAGGGGCAGGGCGTCGGGTGAGGGCAGGAGCGTGCCGCACGACGCGCAGGCGGGCGGGTAGGCGACGGCGGCGAGGCCGCGCGCGGCGGTGCGGACGACGGCGAAGGCACCTCGGAGGACGCGGCGCCCGATGGGCCGGCGGGGCGTGTCGCCGACCTCCAAACCTGTCAGGTCCGGGAGACCGGGCAGGTCTGCCTCAGCCTCAGCGGCAGGTGTGTCCGGCGGGGCGGAGAGAGCGTCGGACACGGTGCGGCGAGCGGGGTGTGAAAAGGGCCACACAGAACCGAAGCCCGGTGGCAGGTTCCGTATCATCGACGGACGAAATCAACGCCCCCCGCCAATGTCCCGTCCCCGCCGCGGAATGTGGATCAAGAACACGCACGAGCGCCCCGTCGAACTCATCCTCGACACGCGCACCATCTCGCTCGAACCCGGCGACGAAGAGGCGGTCACGCCCGACGAAGTCCGCGACGCGTCGATGCGCGAGCACCTGCAGATCCGCACCGTCTCCATCGTGCGCCCGAGCACAGCCGACGAGGAAGCCGTCCTCATCGCCCGCCTCGCCGACGAAGCCGCCGCCGGCGCCTGAGCGTCGCCGGGGGTGACTGCGTTGACGCGCCTGCCTAAACCTGTCAGGTCTCCCAGGCCTGACAGGTTTATCCCTATTCGCCCGCCTCCACCTGTGAACGTCCTCGCGCTCGAACCCTGGTATGGCGGCTCGCACCGCGGCTTCCTCGACGGGTTCGCCGCGCACTCGCGGCACCGCGTCGAGGCGGTGACGATGGCGGCGCGGTTCTGGAAGTGGCGGATGCACGGCGGCGCGGTGACGCTCGCGCGCAAGGCGCAGGCGCTCGCGGACGGCGGGTTCGCGCCCGATGTCGTCTTCGCCTCGTCGATGGTCAACGTGCCCGCGCTCCTCGCGCTCGGGCGGCGGACGCTCGCCAGCGTGCCGCTCGTGCTGATGATGCACGAGAACCAGCTCACGTATCCGCTCCCGCCGGGCACCGACCGCGACCTCGCCTACGGCTACGTCCACTACCTCTCGGCGCTCGCCGCCGACCGCGTCGTCTTCAACTCCGGCTTCCACCGCCGCGAGTTCCTCGACGCCCTCCCCGTCCTCCTCCACGCCTTCCCCGACTACACGCACTTCGACACGATCGCCGAGATCGAGGCCAAATCGAGCGTCCTGCACCTTGGCCTGCCGCTCTCGCGCCTCGACGCGGCGGGTGCGGCGAGCGGGGGCCGGGTGGCGACGGCGTGGGGACCGGGGATGGCGGCGCCGGTCGTCCTCTGGAACCACCGCTGGGAGTACGACAAGAACCCGGAGGCCTTCTTCCGCCTCCTCGGGCGCCTCGACGACATCGGCGTACCGTTCCGGCTCATCCTCGCGGGCAAGCACTTCGAGCGGCAGCCCGACGGCTTCGAGGCGGCGATGCGGCGCTACGCCGGGCGGATCGAGCATTACGGCTACGCCGAGGACTTCGACGACTACGCGCGCCTGCTCCACCGCGCCGATGTGGTCGTGAGCACGTCGCGTCACGAGTTCTTCGGCGTGGCGATGCTGGAGGCGATTCACTGCGGCTGCCACCCGCTGCTCCCGAACCGCCTCGCCTACCCCGAACTGATCCCCGAGGCGCTCCACCGTCCGCTCCTGCACACCCCGGTGCTCTACGACGACGACGACGACCTCTTCCACATCGCCGCCCGGCTGCTGCGCGGCGAGTCGCGCCCGCTCCCGACGGGAACGCTGAAAGGCGTCAGCGCGCACCTCGACTGGCCCGTCCATGTCGCCGCCTTCGACGATGTGCTGGAGCAGGCCGCGATGCGGGGGTGATAGAGTGCGGTCGAGGACGATGAGAGGGCGCAGGGGCGGCGCACCGGATCCGCATCCGGTAACACGGCTGTGAGAGCGCCCGCGCGCACGGCGCCGCGACTTGCCCGGCGGCGTCGCGCGCGGTAACGTGCGGCATTCCCTGCTCCGCACCGCCCTCCGTGTCCACGTCCGCCCCCGCCCGCTCGGCGCGCCACACCGCTGCTCCCGGCGGCTGGACGCTCGCGCACGATGTCGCCCTCGTCTACCTCTCGCTCACCCACGGCGCCGACGCACACCTCGACGAAACCGAGTCTCAGGCGTCGCTGCGGCACCTGCGCGCGTGGTTTCCGAAGATCTGCAACGACGACCTGGCCTGCCTCGCCGAGGAGACGATGCGCGTCTACATGAGCGAGGAGCGCGGGGCGATGGTGCAGACGGCCGTCGAGACGGTCCGGCAGAGCCTGAAAAAAGGCGAGCACATCGGCCTCCTCAACGACCTCGCCGACCTCGCGCACGCCGACGGCGTCCTGCACCCCGGCGAAGTCGCCTTCATCCAGCGCTTCGCCACCTACCTCGGCGTCAAGATCGACGCCTGAGAACGCAGTGGATGGTTGGTGGATCGTTGTTGGTAGTTAGCGGAGGGTGGTCGGGCGACTCCGCCACGGTCCGCTCACGCGCGGACGATCAACAAGCAACGACCAACTCCCTCAGTCCTCGCCGTTCGCAGCGGCCCACGCGGCGGCGCCGACGATGCCGGCTTCGTTGCGGAGGGCGGCGGGCACGAGGCGCGCGCCGGTCGTGAGGTGCGGGCTGAACTTGGCCCACCGCTCGGCCTTCGACACGCCGCCGCCGACGACGATGAGGTCGGGTGCGAAGAGGAACTCCATGTACGCGAGCACCTCCTGCACGCGCGCCCCCCACTTGGCCCACGAGAGGCCGTCGGCCTTGCGAACGCGCTCGGCGGCGTACGGCTCGGCGACGAGGCCCGACGGCAGCACGATGTGGCCGAGTTCGGTGTTCGGAACGAGGCGCCCGTCGACGAAGAGCGCCGAGCCAATCCCCGTGCCGAACGTCAGCATCAGCACGACGCCATCGGCGCCTTTGGCGGCGCCCGAACGGACTTCGGCGAGGCCCGCCGCGTCGGCGTCGTTGAGGACGGAGACGGGTCGCCCGGTGGCCTCGGTGAAGAGCGCGTCGATGTCGCAGCCGATGAAGGCCTTGTCGATGTTCGACGCCGTCAGCGCCACGCCACGCCGCACGCGGGCCGGAAACGCGACGCCGACCGGCCCCTCGCCCCCGATCTCGCGCACGAGGTCGCGCACCGCCTCCGCGACCGCCTCGGGCGTGGCGGGCTGCGGCGTCTCGACGCGGATGCGCTCGGTGACGGTCGTGCCGGTCGTGGTGTCCACGAGGGCGCCCTTGATGCCGGAGCCGCCGATGTCGATGCCGAGTCGCTGCATGGGGAGAGGAATAGATGGGATGGATGCGTCTGCCAAGGTAGCGCGCCCGCCCGGTGTGCCCGCGCCGCGCGTCGGCGGTGGCGAGGTCGTCGCGTTTGGCTGTGGGCGGTGGGGCTGGTAGGGCATCCGCCGAACCTGTCAGGTCCCCGCACCTGACAGGGTTGCCTCCGCCGACCACCCGCCACTCACACCCTCGCCAACCCACCAAGCACCCGGCACCGCGCAACGAGTGCCTGGCGCGGCGTCGTAGTTTGCCGCCACGCCCACCGCCTCCCGCCCCACCGGCCCCCGCCCATGCCGCGCCTGCTCGTCGCCCTCGCCCTCTTCCTCGCCCTCGCGCTCCCTGCCTGCCAGTGCGACGAGAAGCCCCACATGGCCCCGGTCGAAGACGCGGGCGAGTGACGTCCCGCCGCGCCATCGGAGGGCGCCGCGCCTGAACACGGGCGCCCGCGCAGGCGTACGGACCGGCTCCCGCCCGCTCTCCGACACGCCCGACGATGCGCATCCCCGACGACAAGCTCGAAGAGGTCCGGCAGGCCGCCGACATCGTCGAGGTCGTCGGCGAGCACGTCAAGCTCAAGCGCCAGGGCACCCGCTACGTCGGCCTCTGCCCCTTCCACAAGGAGAAGTCGCCGTCGTTCTCTGTTGATTCGGTCAACAGATTGTATTACTGCTTTGGATGCCATGCGGGAGGCGATGTGTTCTCGTTCGTGCGCCAGGTGGAAGGCGTCGGGTTCACCGATGCGGTGCGGACGCTCGCCGAGCGCTTCAACGTGCCGCTCCCCGACGAGAACGCGAGCGAGGGCGATGCCGAGCGCGCCTCGCGGCAGGAGGCCATCTACCACGCGCTCCGGTTCGCCGGGCGGTGGTTCTACCACGTCCTCACGCAGACCGACGAAGGCGCCGCGGCGCTCGACTACCTGACGACGCGCGGAATGAGCGCCGACACCATCCGCACGTACGGTCTCGGCTACGCGCCCGACCGCTGGGACGGCCTCGCGCGCGCCGCCGAAGACGCGGGCCTGCGCCTCGACGACTTCGTCGATGCCGGCCTCGTCGGGCGGCGCGAAGGCGGCGGTCGCTCGGGCGGCGTCTACGACCGGTACCGCGGGCGCGTCGTCTTCCCCATCTTCGCCCACACCGGGCGGGTCGTCGGCTTCGGCGGGCGCATCCTCGCCGCCAAGGCCGACGACCCGAAGGCGCCGAAGTACATCAACTCGCCGCAGACGCTCGTCTACGACAAGAGCCGCGTGCTCTACGGCCTCTATCAGGGCCGTCAGGAGGTGCGAAAGCAGGAAGAGGCGATCCTCGTCGAGGGCTACATGGACGTGCTCGCGCTCCACCAGGCGGGCTACACGAACGCCGTCGCCACGTGCGGGACGAGCCTGACGCCCGACCAGGTGGCGCTCGCCGGGCGCTACGCCAAGCGCATCGTGATGCTCTACGACGGCGACGGCGCGGGCGTCGCGGCGGCGCTCAAGGGGGCCGAGACGGCGGTCGAGAACTGGCGCCTCGACCCGGCGGAGGAAAAGGCGACGTGGGACGGCGGCGTGGCGGGCGTGCTCGCGCGCGGCCTCATCGTCTACATGGTCGCCCTCCCGCCCGGCGACGACCCCGACTCGTACGTCCGCGTCCACGGACGCGAGGGCTTCGAGCGCTACCTCGCGCAGCACCGGCAGGACTTCGTCGGATTCGCCGCCGAGATCGCGCGCCGCAATGGCCGCCTCGCCACGCCCGACGGCGCCGCCGAGGTGCTGGAGGAGATCGTGCAGACCGTCTCGCGCCTGCCCTCGCCCCTCTTGCAGCAGACCTACCTGCGCCGCGCCGCCGAGGTGCTCGACGTGCCGACGCCCGCCCTCGCCGAGCGCCTCTCGCAGATCCAGGCCGCCGCCCGTCCGCGCACCGAACCCCGCCGCAGCGCCTCGACGGGCCGCCCGCCCGCCGCGCGCGGAGACTCGGGCCGTGACGCCGGCCGCGACGGCGGCTACTCCAGCGGTCCGCCGCCCTACGACGCCCCGCCGCCCGGCGACGACGCCTATCACCGCGACGTCGACGACGACGATGTGCCGCTGCCGTCGGCGCCGTCGCTGCGTCCGGAGGAGGGCCTGCTGCTGTCGCTGATGCTGCGCGAGGGCGCGCCGATGGTCGAGTACGTGCTCGGGCGGATGGCGCTCACCGAGTTCACCGACGGCCCGCCGCGTGATCTGGCCGCGCTCGTGCTCGCGCAGTTCGAGTCGGGCGAGGTGAGCGCGTCGCCGTTCCTGAGCGGCCAGCACGGCGAGACGCTCCAGCGCCTCGCGGCCCACGTCCTCGCCGAGCGCGAGACGCTGTCGGCGGGCTGGGGGGAGCGCAGCGTGATCGTGGACATCGACGCCTTCGAGACGGCGGCGAGTTCGATGACGCTCCTCAAGCTCGCCCGCATCGACGAGGCCATCGAGACGAGCGTCCGCGAACAGGCCCGTCTCGTCGATTCGACCGCCGTCGAGGCCGCGCAGCGCCGCCACATGGGCCTGCTGGATCTGCGGCGGCGAATCGCGGCGGGGGAGTTTCTGGCGGGGTAGGGGCGTGTGGAGCGTGTGCGCGACCGGGTGGCAGCCCCCTCCGGCCCTGCCGGGCCAACTCCCCCGCGGGGTCGCGGGGGAGGACCGCCGCGGAGGCCGTTCCGCTTCGCGGACCTTCGGTTCAGGCCGCAGCGGCAGGAGGGGCGCCGCCGCGCCGAACCGCGCGCCCCCTTCGGGCGTGGCAGCGCGTCCTGAAAATGTCTGTCCTGAACGTCTCTTCCCCGATGTCCTCCCCCTCCCCCTCCACTACCGACGCGGCCACCGGCGACGGGGCCGAGGCGCCCATCGTCACGCCGTCGTCGGCGGCGCCGTCGGCGCGCACGCGCGATGCCGGGCCGTTCGTGCCGCCGTCGGTGCCGCACGCGACGTGCCCGTCGCAGGTGCCGAAGCGCGCGCCGTACAGCCATCCGAGCCTGTATTTCAACCGCGAACTCTCGTGGCTCGACTTCAACTGGCGCGTCCTCGCGCAGGCCCTCGACGAGCGCGTGCCGCTGATGGAGCGCGTGCGCTACCTCTGCATCGCCTCGTCGAACCTCGACGAACTCTTCCGCAAGCGCGTCGGCGGCCTCAAGCGGCAGGTCGCCGCGCGCGTCGCCACGCTGACGCCCGACGGGCGCACGCCTGCCGAGCAGCTCGCACTCATCCGCCAGAGCGCCCTCGAGATGTACGCCGCCCTCGGCGAGACGTGGCACGACACCCTCCGCCCCCGCCTCGGCACCGACGCCGACGTGCGCATCAAGGGCTGGAGCGACATCGACGACGACGAGCGCGAGACCCTGCGCGAGTACTTCCTCTCGCACATCTTCCCCGTCCTCACGCCCCTCGCCGTCGATCCCGGCCACCCGTTCCCCTTCATCTCCGACCTCAGCCTCTCCTTCGCCATCATCCTGCGCCACCCGGCGCGCGGCACCGAGCACTTCGCGCGCCTCAAGGTGCCGACGCTGCGCGGGCGGTGGCTCGCCGTGCGCGAGAAGCGGCAGTACGTGCCCGTCGAGGAGGTCATCCGCCACAACCTGCCCGAGCTGTTCCGCGGGATGGAGATCGTGTCGGCGCACCTGTTCCGCATCACCCGCAACGTCGAGCCGAAGCGCGACGACGAGGAGACCGACGACCTCGTCGAGATGATCGAGGAGGAGCTGCGCGAGCGGCGGTTCGCGCCCGTCGTGCGCCTCGAAGTGGAGGCGGCGATGCCCGAGGTGGCCCGCGCCCTGCTTCTCAAAGAGCTCCACCTGCGCCCGGACGATCGTCTACGAGGCCTCGGGGATGATCGACTTCGCCGATTGCAGCGCCCTCGCCGACGTTGTCTCCGCCGACCACGCCTTCGGGCCGTGGGAGCCGGTCGTGCCCGAGCGCCTCGCCCGGCGCGACCTCTCCGACGGCATCTTCGGCGTCATCCGCGAGCGCGACCTGCTCGTCCACCACCCCTACGAGAGCTTCCGCGCGAGCGTCCAGCGCTTCGTCGAGGAGGCCGCCGCCGACGAGAACGTGGTGGCGATCAAGCAGACGCTCTACCGCACGTCCGACGAAAGCCCCATCGTCAAGGCGCTCATCAAGGCCGCCGAGGCGGGCAAGCAGGTCGCCGTGCTCATCGAGGTCAAGGCGCGCTTCGACGAGGAGCGCAACCTCGAATGGGGCGAGCGGCTCGAAGAGGCGGGCGTGCACGTGACGTACGGCCTCGTGGGGCTGAAGACGCACTCGAAGGTCACCCTCGTCGTGCGCGAGGAGCCGACCGGGCTGCGCACGTACTGCCACTTCGGCACCGGCAACTACCACCCCAAGACGGCGCGCTTCTACACGGATCTTGGCCTCTTCACGTGCGACGAGGAGATCGGCAGCGACCTCGTCAACCTCTTCCACTACCTCACCGGCTACGCGCCCGAGCAGCACTACCGGCGCCTGCTCGTGGCCCCGCGCGACATGCGCCGCACCTTCGTCGAGCTGATCCGCCACGAGGTCGCGCTCCAGAAGAAGCACGGGACCGGCCACATCGTCGCCAAGATGAACGCGCTCGACGACGTGGACATGATCCAGGAACTCTACAAGGCGTCGGCGGCGGGCGTCAAGATCGAACTCGTCGTGCGCGGGCACTGCCGCCTGCGGCCGGGCCTGGAGCGGTTCTCGGAGAACATCACGCGTGCGCTCGATCATCGGGCGTTTCCTCGAGCACAGCCGCGTCTACCTCTTCGGCAACGGCGGCGCGCCGCGCGTCTTCACCGGCTCGGCCGACTGGCAGCGCCGCAACCTCGACGACCGCGTCGAGGTGATCGTGGAGGTGAGGACGCCGACGCGCGGCAGCGGCTCATCAATCTCCTGACCCTCTCGCTCGCCGACGAGCGGCAGTCGTGGCTGCTCGGCCCCGACGGCGTCTACACACCCACCGTCCCCGCCGAGGCCGACGCGCTCGGCTACCAGGACCGCCTCATGCGCCGCGCCCGCGAGCGCAACCGCGCCGACGCGGTCTGGGACATCGGGTGAGGGCACTCCCCCGCGTCTGCCTGCTGGACGCGCCGCCACCGCGCGCCCCCTCCTGCCGCTGCGACCTGAACCGAAGGTCCGCGAAGCGGAACGGCGCTCTGCG
Organism: Rhodothermales bacterium; assembly: GCA_963726715.1. GTDB lineage: Bacteria > Bacteroidota > Rhodothermia > Rhodothermales > BA12 > CAVSDF01. The sequence goes on along the minus strand of CAVSDF010000010.1, from coordinate 878,029 downwards.
AACGATCCTGCCCCCGCGACGCGGGGGAGGTGTCCCGAAGGGACGGAGGGGGCCCGGACCGGCGCGGGGGAGGGTCCCGGCAGGGACGGAAGGGAGGCTACGCCGTGCGGCGCAGGCCGGTGCGGTTGACGTGGCCGACGTAGCGGCCGAGGATGCGGACCTCCTCGAAGATGTCGGGTGCGATGTGGATCGTGTCGTACTCGTCGTTGGCGGGTTCGAGGCGCAGGCCGCCGTCCTCCATGAAGATGCGCTTGAGGCTCGTCTCGCCGTCGTAGAGCACCGCGCCGATGCCGCCCTGCGGGATGTCCTCGTCGACGAGGAGCACGTAGTCGCCGTCGTGGATGTCGGTGCCGGTCATCGAGTGACCGGCGACGCGGAGGGCGAAGATGCGGTTCAGGCGCGTCGGGAAGAGCGTCTCCATCGTGATCGAGCCGAGGTTGGCCTCGACGGCCTCCTGCAAGCGCCCCGCGGTGATGATGCCGCGGATGGGGATGCCGCGCTCGCCGTCGAGCTCGGGCACCGAGTACGTGCCATCGTCCGAGCGCTCCAGGAAGCCCTTGCGCACGAGCGCTTGCAGGTTCTGCGTGACCGAGTTCGGCGAGCGGTAGCCGAACGTGTCGACGAGTTCGCGGTAGGTCGGCCACGTGCCGCGGTTGCGGCGCACGTAGTCGGTCAGGTAGCGCAGGAACTCGTACTGCTTCTGGGTCAGGTGGCGACGGGTCATCGGAGGGCAGGGAGGTGCCGGTTCGGCAGGCGGAGCGGAGTGCAGCGCGGGATGCGAGGCAGGGCGCGGCGCCATTATGTGCGGGGTATGTGACGAGGATACGCGGGACAGGGGCCGTGCGTCAAGGCGTGGCCGTGCGATTTCACGCGCCGCCGCCCGGCGATGCCGCGCACGTCCCCGAGGCAGCCCTTCTCGCCGACGCGTCGTGGGGCCGGACGCTGCATCGACCGCGATGCCAGACGCGATGCCGGGCAGCCCCTACCTTGCAGCGATCTCAGAAAGCTCACCCCACCCATGCGCCGTTCTTCGTTTGTCCATCTGGCCGGTCGTGTCGCCGCTCTCCTGGGCGTCGCTGTCCTTCCAGCCCTCGCTGCGGCACCTGTACAGGCTCAGGAGGCGCCGACCAAGCGCGAGTTCCGCGGCGCGTGGATCGCCACTGTCACCAACATCGACTGGCCCGTGCTCGGGGTCGGTGCGGCGGCGCAGAAGGCGGGGCTGGTGACGATCCTCGACCGCTTGAAGGCAGCGGGCACCAACGCGGTCATGTTTCAGGTGCGCCCCGAGTCCGACGCGCTCTACCGCTCGGACATCGAGCCGTGGTCGTACTGGCTCACGGGCACGCAGGGCCGCGATCCGGGCTTCGACCCGCTCGCGTTCGCCATCGACGAGGCGCACAAACGCGGCATGGAGCTCCACGCGTGGATGAACCCCTACCGCACCGAGCAGCTCTCGGGGCGCTACACGACCGCCGCCAACCACGTCTCGCGGCAGCACCCCGACTGGGTGCTCGCCAAAGGCAACCTCCGCACCCTCAATCCCGGACGCCCCGAGGTGCGCGACTACGTGGCGCGCGTCGTCTCGGATGTCGTGCGGCGCTACGACATCGACGCCGTCCACTTCGACGACTATTTCTACTTCGAGGGAATCGCGAACGAGGACGCGGCGCAGTTTCAGCAGTACGGAGGTGGCATGGCGATCGCCGACTGGCGCCGCGACAACGTCAACCGGCTCGTCGCGCAGGTGAACGACTCGATTCGCGTCATCAAACCCCGGGTGAAGTTCGGCATCTCGCCCTCCGGTATCCGCCGCAACGCGGACGCCAACACGCGCGGCTTCGAGTCGTACTCGCAGATCTACGCCGATGGGCTCGCGTGGCTCACGGCGAAGACCATCGACTACATCGTGCCGCAGGTCTACTGGTACATCGGCAAGCCCGCCGCCGACTACGCAGCCGTCGTGCCGTGGTGGGCGTCGGTGGCGACGGAGCGGCACTTCTACGTCGGCCACCCGTCGTACAAAATCGGCACGCGCGAGGACGCCACGACGCTGAACCACCTCTACACGGCCGCCGACATCGGGCAGCAGATCCGCTTCAACCGCGCCCGCGCCAACGTCCGCGGCAGCGTGATGTACAACGCCACGAGCGTGGTGTCGGGCACGAACGGTCGGGACGGCGTCGCCGACACGCTGCGGCGCTACTGGGCGCCGCCCGCCTTTCCGCCCGTGATGTCGTGGAAGGAAACGACCGCGCCCAACGCGCCCACGGCCCTCCGGCAGAGCGGGGCAGCGTCGGGCACGCGGGTCACGCTGGCGTGGACGGCCCCGGCCCCCGCCGCCGACGGCGATACGGCGCGCTTTTACGCGCTCTACCGCTTCACGGCGCCCCCGACCGGCACCGCCGCGCCCGAGACGGCGGAGAACCTGGTCGCCGTCTTCGGCGGAAGCCTGACGACGTACACGGACGACGCGCCCCGGACCTCCGGCGTGTCGTACCACTACGTCCTCACCGCGCTCGACGCGAACTGGAACGAGAGCGCTCCCTCCACCGCCGCCGTCTCGACCGATGCCGTGCGCGACGCCGCGGCCCCGGCCTCCGACGCCGCCGTGTCCGTCACCCCGTCGCCGGCGCGCGGCGCGGTCACCGTGCACTACCGCCTGCCCGCGAACAGCGGCGAGGCGCGCGTCGAGATCTACGACGCCCTCGGGCGCCGCGTCGCCGCCTTCGCCGCCGAAGCCGGTGGCGAGCGTCAGACCGTCTGGGAGGCCGACGTGGCCCCCGGCGTCTACATCGTCCGTGCGAGTGCAGGCTCGGCGAGCGCCACCACGCGCCTCGTCGTCGCCCGCTGACCCGCAGGCGCCTGCGGGCCGTCGTCAGAGCCCCTGCGTGATCGTTCGCAGACGCGCCCGGTGCGCGCCTGCCTGCCCGGAGAGGGCCGCCCTCGCGGCGTTCTCGCCGACCCGCCGTGGAGGATGGCGCCAGTCATCGATCGGCCAGAGGCGCGGAGGGCGACGGTGCGGTTCAGGCAACATCGGGACGAGCGTTTCGACCGGGGCGGACGCATCCGATGAGGCCCGCCCACCCCCTTTCGCCGACGCTTCGCGGGGCCGGGTGCCCGTTCGCCCGGTCGGCAGTGCTTCGCTCCGGACGCGCCCGGAAGGAGGCCGTATCTTGCAACGGTTTCAGAAATACGCCGTCCGCCATGCATCGCCCGTCTCTCTCGCTCGTCGCCGGCCGTGTGGCCGTGTTTCTCGCCGTCGTCGCCGCGCCGCTCCTCGCCGCCGCACCCGCGCGCGCGCAGGAGGCCCCGGCGATGCGCCGCGAGCACCGCGGCGTGTGGGTGGCGACGGTCTCGAACCTCGACTGGCCCACGTCGCGCGGCACCGGCGCGGCCGATCAGACGGCTTCACTCCTGCTCCTGCTCGACGGCATCAAGGCGGCGGGCTTCAACACGGTCTACTTCCAGGTCCGCACCGAAGGCGACGCCTTCTACCGCTCGGCGACCGAGCCGTGGTCGCAGTTCCTGACCGGTGTGCAGGGCCGTGACCCCGGCTTCGACCCCCTCGCGGTCGCCGTCGCCGAAGCGCACAAGCGCGGCCTCGAACTCCACGCGTGGCTCAACCCGTACCGCGCCGACGCCTCCGTCGCCTCAGGCGACGACATCGCCGCGACCCACGTCACGAAGCGCCACCCGGAGTGGGTGCTCAACCTCCCGACGCTGCCCAACAAGCGCGTCCTCGACCCCGGCATCCCCGCCGTCCGCAACTACGTCGTCGATGTCGTCGATGAGGTCGTTCGCAACTACGATGTCGATGGCATCCACTTCGACGATTACTTCTACCCGTATCCCGAGGGCAGCTTCACGGGGATGAAGAGCGAGGACAACGCGACGTGGGTGGCGAACCGGCCCTCCGGGATGGCGATCTCCGCCTTCCGGCAGTACAGCGTCCACCTCCTCGTGCTGGAGGTGCAGGCGCGCATCAACAGCATCCGCCCGGCGGTGCGCTTCGGCATCAGCCCGTTCGGCATCTGGAAGAGCGGCACGCCGAGCGGCGTCACCGGGATGTCGGGCGCCGACGCCATCTTCGCCGACGCGGTCGTGTGGATGGAGCAGGGCTGGCTCGACTACCTGACCCCGCAGCTCTACTGGAAATTCGGCGGCGGGCAGGACTACGCGAAGCTCGCCCCGTGGTGGAAGAGCAAGATGACCCCGACCTCCACGACGGTGCCGCTGCCGACGACGCCGCGCCACCTCTACCCCGGCCTCATCACGTCGACGAACGAAGTCGGGCGGCAGATCGACTCGAACCGCGTCGCCTACGGCCTCGGCGGCCACAGCATCTTCCGCGCCTACACGCTCATTCCCGAGCGCGCCCGCCTCATCGGCTCGCGGCAAGCCATCCCGGCGCTTCCGCTCGTGATGCCGTGGAAGGGCGACACCGCACCCCCGACCGCGCCGTTCTCGGTGATCCAGACCGGCGCCCCCGGCAGCGTCACCGTCACGTGGGCCGCCGGTGCCCCGGCCGCCGATGGCGACCGCGCGCGGTGGTACGCCGTGCAGCGCCTCCCCGTCGGCGCCACGCTCGACGTGACGACCGGCGCGCAGATCGTCGCCCTCGTCGGCGCGAGCCAGACGTCGATCGCATACACCGGCGCGGCGGCGCCCGGCGACCGCTTCGTCGTCTTCGCCTACGACGACAACTGGAACGAGAGCGCGCCCTCGAACACGTCCTTCCCCGTCGCCGCGGGCGGGGCCGACCTTGCCGCCGCCACCGACGCCGCCGTGACCGCCAGCCCGTCGCCTGCGCGCGGTTCCGTGACGATCCGCTACCGCCTGCCCGCGGGCAGTGGCGAGGCGCGCGTCGAGATCTACGACACACTCGGGCGCCGCGTCGCCAGCCTCGCCGCTGAGGCTGGAGGCGAACGCCAGACCGTCTGGGAGGCCGACGTGGCCCCCGGCGTCTACGTCGTCCGCGCCAGCGCAGGCACGGCCGCCGCGACGGCCTCCCTGGTCGTCGTCCGCTGATCATTCCGGCGGCGGGGTTCGCCCGCCGCCACGTCTGTGAGACGGGCCGCCCGCGCGCGCAGCCCCCTCCACCTCCGCTCACTTACTCCCCGACCCGATGACGACCGACGTCCTCGACTCCCCGTCCCCGACCACGCTTCCCGTCGGCGAGGGCGCCCAGCGCGAGCGCCTGCCGGTGCTCATCTTCGAGACGTCCGCAGACCTCGCCTCGCAGGTCGCGCGCCGCATCGCCAACATGGCCGTCGAGCGCCGCGCGCTCGGGCAGAAGCTCGTGCTCGGCCTCCCGACCGGCTCGACGCCGATCGGCGTCTACCGCCGCCTCATCGGCCTCCACCGCGACCACGGGCTCGACCTCTCGAACGTCGTCACGTTCAACCTCGACGAGTACTACCCGATGGCGCCGGACAGCTTGCAGAGCTACCACCGGTTCATGTGCGAGAACTTCTTCGACCACGTCAACATCCGCAAGGAGAACATCCACATCCCCCGCGGCGACATCGCGCCCGAGGACGTGGAGACGCACTGCATGACGTACGAGCACCAGATCCAGAAGGCCGGCGGCATCGACCTCCTGATCCTCGGCATCGGCCGCATCGGGCCACATCGGCTTCAACGAACCGGGCTCCACGCGCACGACGCGCACGCGCCTCATCGCGCTCGACGAGATCACGATCAAGGACGCGGCCAGCGACTTCTTCGCGGAAGACAACGTGCCGCGCACGGCCATCACGATGGGCGTCGGGACGATCCTCGACGCGCGCGAGGTGATCCTGATGGCCACCGGCGAGCACAAGGCGCCCGTCGTGCGCCGCGCCGTCGAGGAAGAGCCGACGCTCGACGTCACCGCCTCCTTCCTGCAGTACCACCGCAACGCCGCCTTCTACGTCGACCGCGCGAGCGCGAGCCGCCTGACCCGCGTCGATACGCCGTGGCTCGTCACGCGGCGTCGACTGGACGCCCCCGATGGCCAAGCGCGCCGTCATCTGGCTCTCCGGCGTCCTCGACAAGGCCATCCTGCGCCTCGACCGCGGCGACTTCTTCCGCCACCACCTCGGCAGCCTGGTCCTCGCCTTCGGGAGCGCCGACGAACTCTGCCAGCAGGTCTTCGAGGACCTCCGCGGGCGCATCGCCTACCGCGAGCGCCTCCCCGCCGGGCAGAAGGTCATCCTCTTCTCGCCCCACCCCGACGACGACGTCATCTCGGCGGGCGGCATCCTCGACAAGCTCGTCCAGAACAAGAACGACCTCACCGTCGCCTACATGACGAACGGCTCGGTCGCCGTCTTCGACGAGGACGTGCGGCGCCACCTGATGTTCGCCGGGATGAGCCTCGACGCCCTCGGCGTGCCCCAGACCGCCCGCGCCGCCGTCGCCGAGCGCCGGAGCGAGATCGAGACGTTCCTCGCCAGCAAGGCGCCCGGCCAGACCGACACGCCGCAGGTGCAGGAGATCAAGGCCCGCATCCGCTACTCGGAGGCCGTGGCCGGCATCGAGGTGATGGGACTGACGGAGGCCAACGCGCGCTTCCTCGACATGCCGTTCTACCAGACGGGCACGGTCCGCAAGAACCCCGTCGGCGAGGCCGATGTCGAGGTCGTGCTCGCGCTCCTGCGCGAGATCCAGCCCGACCACGTGCTCGTGGCCGGCGACCTCTCCGACCCGCACGGCACGCACCAGATGTGCTACGTCGCCATCCGCGACGCCCTCGCCCGCTACAACGGCGGCGTCCCCGAACTCGTCGAGGCCCCGACGCGCGGCCGCAAGAAGAAGGCGGCTGAGACGACCGACGACGGAGCGGCAGACGACGGCGCCTCGACCGGCGATGGTGCCGCCTCTGACGCGGCCCCGGCCGCGCACGTGCAGCCGCTCATCTGGCTCTACCGCGGCGCGTGGCAGGAGTGGGAGATCCACCGCTCCGACATGTTCCTGCCGATGAGCCGCGCCGATCTCGACCGCAAGATCATGGCGATCCACAAGCACGAGTCGCAGAAGGACCGCGCCATGTTCCCCGGCGCCTACGACGAGCGCGAGTTCTGGCAGCGCGCCCGCGACCGCAACACCGGCACCGCCGACGCCCTCAACCGCCTCGGCCTCCCCGAATTCTACGCCGCCGAAGCCTACGTGACGACGTACGACATGGACTGACGGCCCCGCCGTCGCCCTCGCACGCACCTGTCAGGTCCCCCGACCTGACAGGTGCTGTCGTTTGAGGGATGGACGGTTCGATGGATCGGGCCGTCGGGATGCCGGGGAGGCGGCGGCGTTCGGGAAACGTTGGTGGCATTCGGGACGCAAGGGCACGATGGATCGTGCCCCTACCGCCGCCGGCCATGTCCGGGGAGCCTCTCGCGCCGCCCGGAATGCCCGTCGCGCCGGTCGGGGAGTCGCTTCGCCCCGACGCGGTGCCCGTCCGGCGCCGTTCGTCGGCTGCCGGGGCAGGGGACGCGGGTGCGCGGCGAGTCGGCTGCGTATTTTGGGGGGACGGGGGACGCACGCCTCCGGCTTCCGATTCCTGGTCCTCGATTCTTCCCCCCGCCCGATGCGTCTTCGCCACGCCCTGTCTCTCGCGCTCGCCGCCGTCGCCGCTCCCGCCGCCTCGGCGCAGGTGACGGTCGTGTGGACGCCCCGCGCCGACCTCAACGCCACCCTCCCGAGCGGCATCCGCGTCTTCGAGACGAACACCCCGATCCGCCGCGGCGGCTTCGACATGCCGTTCCGCGCGTGGCTCGTGCGCGCCGACACGAACAAGGCAACGTGGAGCTTCGGCGCCCGCCTTTCGCCATCCGGCCTGCAACCGCTCTCCGCGTTCGTCACCGACGGCGTGCTCGTGGCGATGAACGGCGGCTACTTCGGCGGAACCTCGTCGGTTAGCCTCGTCGCCGAGGCGGGCGTCGTGAAGGCGCAGAACATCGGCGCGCTCACACGTGGCACAAGTACGTTTTACCCGACCCGCTCGGCCTTCGGGCAGCTCGCCGGTGGCGCCTTCGACGTCGCGTGGATCTACAACGTCGCGGGCACGGTCTACCGCTACCCGGTCCCCTCGCCGAACGCGCAGGGCGCCCCGCAGCCGGTGCCGACGGCCACCTTCCCCGCCGGGGGCGCGCCGTGGCCGGTGCGCGAGGGGCTCGGCGGCGGGCCGGTGCTCGTCGAGGGCGGCGCCAAGCGCGTGACGTTCGAGGAGGAGGTGTTCTTCGGCTCCGGCATCGCCGACTCGGGCACGAGCGGCGTTGCCAACCGCACCGCCATCGGCTACACGAGCGCGGGCGAGATCCTGATGATCGTCGCCGACGGGCGCTCGGCGGCGAGCCAGGGCACGACGATCGCCGAACTCGCCGATCTCTTCCTCCAACTCGGCGCCGCCGAAGCGATGAACCTCGACGGCGGCGGCTCGTCGCAGCTCCGCGTGCAGTCGACGCTCGTCTACAACGGCGACGGGCGTAGCCTCGCCTCCGCGGCGATCCTCGGTCCCAAAGCCGTCGCCCCGCCCGCCGAGGAGACGTACGAGTTCGACGCCGATCCGTCGAAGCCCGCCGTCTACCGCGAGCGCGGGACGTGGATCGAGAGCAGCAACACGCCCTTCCACAGCACCACCAAGTCGCGCCTCAACACCGCCGATGCAGGCGGCGACCGCGGCGTGTTCACCCTCAGCGGGATGCCGGCCGGCCTCTACGACGTGTCGGCGTGGTGGGTGCCGTCGGGCAACCGGTCGACGTCGACGCCCTTCACCGTCTACCACAACGGCGTCGGCACCACGACGCGCGTCGATCAGGCGGCAGCGGCGGGACTCGGCAAGTGGAACCCCATCGGGCGCTTCACGCTCTCGCCCGGCGACTCGGTCGTCGTCAGCGATGACGCGCTGCCCCCGTCGAGCGCCTTCGTCGTCACCGACGGCCTGCGCCTGACGCGCATCGCCACCTCCACCGACCGCGCGGAGCGCGCCGCCGCGCCCGCCCTCCGCGTCTACCCCAACCCGGCCCGCACCGGCGCGACCGTCGAGGTGACGCCCGAGATGGCGACCGCTGCGAACGTGCCCGCCGGCGAGGTCTACGACCTCCTGGGCCGCCGCGTGGCGACGTTCGCCGTGCCCGTCGGCGGCGGCCTTCTGCCGGTCGCCCTCGGCGACGTGGCGCCCGGCGTCTACATCGTCCGCGTCGGCGACGCCCGCGCGCGCCTGGTGGTGCGCTGACGCGGCGACCTCACATTCCCGTCGACGTGCGGATGACGAGCACGAGGACGGCGAGCACGACCATCACGGCCACGAGCGCCCACGGCGAGGAGCGGAATTCGGAGGCGGTCATCGGCGTCGGGGTTCGGTGCGCCGCAATGTAGAGACGCCTCTTGGGGCGTCTCCCTCCGCGCGACGCAAAAACACCGCCGTGCCCCGTGGCAAACCTGTCAGGTGCGGGGACCTGACAGGTTGCGGCTGCGCTCGTCGTCGGTCGTCCGCCGTCCGCCGTCCCAATCCTCAGCCCGTCACCGCGTCGGCGCTCTGCATCCGCGTCGGCGTGGGGAGGTGGGCGAAGCCGACGGCGGCGGGGATGGTGGCGCGCGGGGCCGTGGCGACGAGGGCGGCGTCTCCGGCGGCCAGGGCAAGGTCGGCTTCGGAGAAGTTGAGGAGGCGCTCGATGACGCCGTCGAGCGTCGGCTCCTGGATGACGAGGCCGCGGAGGCGGCTCGGCGCCCGCGAAGCCCTTGAAGTAGCCGCCGTACATCCGCCGCATCTCCAGCATGCCCTTGCGCTCGCCGAGCCATTCGGCCTTGAGCGTGGCGTGCTCGGCGACCGTCCGCATCGCGCTCGTCCCACGTGGGGCCGGGCAGGTGCTCGCCGGTCGCCAGGAAATGCTTCGTCTCGCGGAAGATCCACGGGTTGCCGATCGCCGCGCGGCCGATCATCACGCCGTCCACGCCCGTCTCGTCGAACATCGCCTTGACGCGCTCCGGGCTGTCGGCGTCGCCGTTGCCGACGAGCGGGATCGACAGGCCGGCCTCGTCCTGGATGCGCCGCAGCCACGCCCACCGCGCCTCGCCGGTGTACATCTGCGCCCGCGTGCGCGCGTGGATGGTCACCGCCGCCACGCCGAGCCGCTCCAGCATCCGCACCACGTCGAGCACGTTGATCGTCTCGTCGTTCCAGCCGAGGCGCGTCTTGACCGTCACCGGGCGGCGGCGTGCCTTCGATCACCGCGGCCGTGAGCGCCTCCATCTTGTCGAGGTTGCGCAGGATGCCCGCGCCGCCGTCGTGGCAGACGACCTTCTTGACGGGGCACCCGAAGTTGATGTCGACGAGGTCCGGCTGCGCGCAGGTTCGACGATACGGCACGGCCGCGCGCAGCTCGTCCTCGCGCCCGCCGAAGATCTGGATGGCGACGGGCGCTCCTCGTCGTACATGTCGAGCTTTTGCAGGCTGGACGTCGCCTCGTGGACGATGCCGCCCGCGGAGACGAACTCGGTGTAGACGAGGTCGGCGCCGAGGCGCTTGCAGAGCAGGCGGAACGGCGGGTCGGTGACGTCCTCCATCGGGGCGAGGAGGAGCGGCGCGGTGTCCGAGGTCGAGGTGGGCGATCTGCATGGGCGCGGCAACGCGGGGGGCGGAGGGCGGGTTCGGAGGATCCCGCGCGCGTCGGCGTGCGCCGCCGTTCGGCCCCTTTCTCGCGGAAGAGAAGATCGAACGGGACCCGTAGAGACGCATCGGCGATGCGTCTGCGCTGAGGTCCAACCCGCCGACGCGCAGCGGCGCTCGGAGCGGCCCACCGGGGCGCCCCAACCGGACTGGCACACGGGGGGTGCGACGGAGGCGCAACCGTTGGCGCGGCCAGCATCCCAGAGCGCGAGTGTAACCCGGCTCTCACAGCGCCGTAGGCCCCTTCTCCGTACGTTCGCACAGGTCACCCCGACCCGCGACGCCCTCACCCAACCGCCCCGCATCCATGAACCGCCTCACCACCCTCTCGACCCGCACGCTCGGCGTCTTCGCCGCCCTCCTCGCCTCCGTTGCCCTCGCCGGGTGTTCGCTCGGCTTCGACAACATGGGGCAAGGCTTCAGCGGCAGCTTCGGCATTGTCGGGCTAATCATCCTCGTCCTCGACGTGCTCGCCATCCTGCAGGTCTGGCAGAGCAGCCGCGACACGGGCTCGAAGCTCGTCTGGACGCTCGTGATCTTCTTCCTGCCGCTCGTCGGCCTGATCCTCTACTACCTGATGGGCCGCAAGTGAGCCGCCCGCCGGAGCCTCCGGCGACCGGAACCCGGCGGGGCGGGGCGCTATCTTGGCGCCTCGCCCCGCTTCGTTTTCGGCCCCTCCGCGCCCCTCGCCCGTGCTGCGCTCGCCCACCGCCCTCGGCCTCTACGTCCTCGCCGCCGTCGTGCTCGCGCTCGTCGCGCTCGCGCACCTCGCCGCCGCGCGCCGCCGGAACGGCCACCGCATCGGTGTGGGCGCTCGTGGTGATGGCGCTGCCGTTCGTCGGACCGCTCGCCTACCTCGTCGTCGGCCGCGCGATGGGCGACCCGCTCGACGACGGTGTGGAGGCCGACGAAGAGCCCGCCGGCTACACGCCGTCGCGCTGGTGACGCCGCGCCGCGCGTCCGCTCGCTGCCGCCACCCTCGCGCTCGGCGTGCTGCTCGTGCTCGGCGCCGGATGCCGGATCGGGCGGACCGCATGTGCCGGGGAGCGTCCGCGCCGACACCGCCACCGCGCCGCGCGTCGACTCGCTCGACATCCCGAGTCCGTCGATGGGGCGCGCGGTGCGCGTCGTCGTGGCGACGCCGGGCGGGCGCGGGCCGTGGCCGAGCGTGACGCTCCTGCACGGCCACGGCGGTGACGCGGCGAACTGGGCGCGGCGCCTGGGCGATGGCGGCCTCGAAGCCCTCGCCGCCCGCTTCGGCCCGTCCTCGCCTGCCCCGACGGCGGCGCCGACTCGTGGTACCTCGACAGCCCGCGCGACTCGTCGGTGCGGATGGAGACGTTCCTCGCGATCGAGCTTCCCGCCGTCGTGGCCGCGCCACCTGCCCGCGCGCACCGACCGCGCCGGACGCGCCATCACCGGCCTGTCGATGGGCGGCCACGGCGCGCTCTGTGGCGCTGCGCCACCCGGCGTGCTCGGCGGCGGCCTCGATGCTCGCGGCGGCGTCGACCTGGCCGCCGTTCCCCGAGCGCTGGGGCAAGGTCGCGCCACCTCGGCGCGTGCGCCGCCGACACGCCCGGCTGGCACGCGCACTCCGTCTTCCGCCTCGCCGCCACCGTCCGGCACCCGACCGCGCTGCCGCGCGCTGATGGTCGACGTCGGCACCGACGATTTCTTCCTGCCCTCAACCGCGCCCTGCACGCGCCGCTCACCGAGCGCGGCATCGCGCACGACTACGCCGAGCGCCCCGGCGGCCACGCGTGGGCGTACTGGACGCGCGCGCTCCCCGTCCACCTCGCCTTCTTCCGCGAAGGCTTCGACGCGCCGTGAGCCATGGAGTACGACGCCCCGAGCGCCGTCGCCACCCGCCAGCCGAGCGCGCACAGCGCCACGCCCCCGCCGACGCTGAGGCCCGCGACGAGCGCCGCCGCCCCCCACCGTCCGGCCTGCGCGAGCGCGAGCGTGTCGAGCGAGAACGCCGAGAACGTCGTGAAGCCGCCGAGCAGTCCCGTCACCACGAGCAGCCGCATCGCCTCGTGGCGCAGCAGCAGCGGCGCGAGGATCCCGATTGCGAACGACCCGACGAGGTTGACCGCGATCGTCGCGAACGGCCACCGCGCGTTCGGCCACGCCTGCACCGTCCACATCCCCACGCCCCACCGCCCGAGCGCCCCCGCAGCGCCGCCGAGCGCGACGCAGGCAGCGGCAACAAGGGGAGAGAGCGGCGACGGCATCGGCAGAGCGAAGATCAACCCGTCAGGTCTCCCGACCTGACAGGTTTGCGTGGACGGGTTCAGCGGAATGCGCGCCGCTCAAAGAGCCGCCGCCGCTGCGATGTGCGATGCAAAGGCGGCGACGAACGGACGCAGGGCGGTCTCCGGCGACCACTCGCGGTATCCCGTGGCCGGGCTATCCTCGACTGAAGTCGGTGTGAGCAGAAGCGTGGCGGCGTCGTAAAGTCCTTCCGATACGAGGCGTCGGCACAGCACATCGTACCGCGCCGCGTAGGACAGGCCGGAGAATACGGGGTCGACTCCGAAATGACGGGAGGCTCCCGAGACCGGCGTCGTCGAACGCGCGGTGTCCTCGAGCAGAAGAAGGTATCCGATGAACGGCCGCTGACCTCCGCCGAATCGCCCCTCGCGGATCGCGACGCGCAGATCCTCGCCCATCCCGATGGCTTCCTCGCACCGGTTGTTGAAGTTGTTGCCGAACGACGGGCCGACCTGACTTTTGAACTCGACGGCGGCAATGAGGCGCCCGTGGTGCACTACCACGAGGTCCCAGTCCTTGACCGGGCGGTAGTAGCCCGGCAGGGTCGTGTGGCGCTGGCCTTCGGGCTCGGTGCAGGTGTGGACGGCTGAAGCGGGCAGGCCATTGGCGACGGTGAGGGCCTGAAGCAGCCGCCCGAATCCGTCCATCGCCTTCCCGTCGGTCACATCGGCGCGTGTGCCTGCGTCGGACGTGCCGCGGGCCTGCTGGCGCTGCCGGGCGCTCCGGCGGGCTGTCCAGAAGTGAGCGGTCGCAGCTTGAGCGAGCGCGTCGAAATCGGCGAGGTCGAGGGGCATTGCAGGGCGTGTCAGCGCGTGCGGGAAGCGTCGAGGTACGAGGCGATGCGCGTCATCTCGTCTGCGCTGAGTCCGTAGAGAGCGGCGGCGGCTCGGTCGCACTCGTCGCGCGGCGCCATCGCTGCCGCGACGAGCGCGGCGCGGTCGGTGGGGGCCACGTCGGTCCAGTTGGGGAGACGCACCCGGCGGACATACTGCGCCTGGAACCGCCGGAATCCACCCTGCATCTTGACGCAGTAGAGCGCCACGAAGAACTCGCCGATGCGCGATCGCAGGACCGTCTGGAGTGCTCGGAGGTCCCATGCGTCCTCGCCCGCCGTCGTGACGTGGTAGAGATTGTGGTGCGGGTAGAAGTGGCCCTCGTCGTAGACGACGGTCGATGCGCCTTTGATGTCCGGAATGAGGAGTTTCGGGCGGGCGGCGAGCGACGGCGTAATGCGGTCGATCGTGCGGTACCAGCGGTCGGCAGGGGAGCGCCGGGCGACCTGCCGGGCACGGATCGCGGTCTCGTGGGCGCGCAGGTAGGCGGCGAAGCGCGGGAAGGCCGTGAGCGGTGCGAGCGAGCCGTCCTCCTCGAACGGATTGAGCACGACGCGCCCCCCCCAGCGCAGCGCCGCCTCGTGAAGATCGCCTGCCATGACGAGCGGCAACATGCGCTCCGGCTCGACCGGCAGATCGGCCTGCAACCGCACGTACACGCGGTCGAGACCGCTGGCGACGCCAATTCCGACGCGGCACCCGGTCTCCTCGAGCGTCGGGAGCGTCGCCTCGAGGCGCCGGGCGAGCGCAAGCACATCGCCCGAGTCCATCAACCACGGGGCCGAGCCCGCGACAGCCCCAGCGACGAGGCGGACCGGGCGTTTCGCAGGCGCTGGGCCATCGACGGCTGCCGCAACGTGCGCGCCGTCGCCTTCGGTGGCCGTCGACACGGCGCGTGCGCGCCGCATCGCGCGGGCGAGATCGGGCAGCGACTCCACGGGACGGTGTGCGCTGTCTCCCACCGCCGTCACGTCTCCGGCGTCATCGTCCGGCGCCGTTCGCCGAAGCACGAACACCGACGGGTAGGCGACGACGTCGCGGTCGAAGGCCTGCACGCCCGTCAGGTCGAGGTAGTGCTCAAGGGCGCAGGTGCGCGCGACGAGGGCGCGGAGGGGGCCGCCGTAGCGGTTTTTGGTCCACCGGTCCGAACAGACGAACGCAAGGCGCCCGCCCGGTTTGAGGAGCGAGATGCCGCGCTCGACGAACGGGACGTAGAGGTCGGCGCGGTCGTAGAGCGTTTCGTAGCGCGCGCGGTAGGCGGCGAGAAGCGGCGCCGGAATCCGCTCCTGCCGCACGTACGGCGGGTTGCCGACGACGAAATCGAACGAGGCATCGGAGAAGGCGCGGAGCAGGAAATCGTCGCGGATGATCCACGCGTCGAGGATTGCGTCGACGTCCGCGACAGGCACACCGTGCTCGGCGAGGACGGCGGCAAGGCGCGCACGCGTCGCGATCGCCGCCGATGCCGAGAGTTCGACCGCGCAGAGAGCACCCGAAAGCCGCTCTGCGGCACCGTCGAGCGTGCCCGTCTGCGCCCGCGTCGATGTGAGCAGACGATGCACGACTTCCTCGACAAACTCACCTCCTCCTGCCGACGGTTCGAGCAGGCGCAGCGTGTCGAGGGGGCGGTCGGACGTGTACCCGGCGAGGTCGAGGATCGCGCGGACGACCTCGGGGCGCGTGTAGACGGCGCCGCGCGCGTCGTCCTGAGCCTCCGCGTACGCATCGACGGCCGCCGCGAGGCCGCTCGGGCGGGCGCTGGCGGCCTCGGGAAAGGCGTCGAAGAGGGTAGGGATCATGGCCATTGCGCCGCTCAGCCGATGACGGTGAGCTTGGCGAACTTGAGCTTGAGCTTCTTCGTGCCGACGTCCTTGAAGTGCACGGTCACGTTGGCCTGGTCGCCGCGGCCCTCCAGGGCGAGCACCTTGCCGCTCGCCGAAGCTGCGCGTGCGCGACGCGGGCGCCGGGCACGAGGCTCGCCGCGGCGGCGCCGCCGTCGTCGTACTCGACGCGCGTGTCGCCGGGCGCGACGAGCGCTCGGGTTGCCGGAGGCGTCGGTGCGCGTCGGGGCCGGACGCGGGGCGGTCTGCGCTTCGGCGCCGGTGCCGCCGTCGCGCGGAGGCTCTGCCGGTAGTAGTGCGGGTCGAGTTCGGCGTAGTTGATGCCGCCGTGGCCGTGTCGCCTGCGGGCGCTCGCCGCCGCGCTGGTAGACGCGCTCGGCGGGGTCGGCGGACTCCTGGCTGTACTCGTCGCGGACGACGGTGCGCCCGCCGCGCCGTCGCCGCCCGGCTCGGAAGCGGTCCGGACGCGCCTGGAACGCGCCGCCCGTCTCGGTGCGCACGACCGTCTCGTCGAGTTCGTCGAGGAAGCGGCTGCGCACGGCTCGGCTCCGACCTTGCCGTAGCGGAAGCGGCTGCGCGCGTACGTGAGGTAGAGGCGCTCCTTCGCCGCGCGTGGCGCCGACGTAGAACAGGCGCCGCTCCTCCTCCAGGTCCTTGGCGTCCTGCGCGGCCTT
This sequence comes from Rhodothermales bacterium, assembly GCA_963726715.1. Lineage (GTDB taxonomy): Bacteria > Bacteroidota > Rhodothermia > Rhodothermales > BA12 > CAVSDF01. The sequence goes on along the minus strand of CAVSDF010000010.1, from coordinate 861,759 downwards.
CGCCATCGGAAACAGGTTCTCCTCCAGGCCGACGACGAACACGACCGGGAATTCGAGGCCCTTCGAGCGCGTGGAGCGTCATGAGCGTCACCTTGTTGTCGCGCTCGGTCGTCTTCGGCGTCGGCGTCGGTGAGGAGGCGTCACGTCCTGCAGGAACGTGGCGAGGCTGCGGCCCTCGCCCGCCTGCACGTGCTCGGCGAGCGCGTTCAGCGAGCTCCTCGACGTTCTCGGCGCGCGCCTGCGCCTCGGGCGTGTTCTCGGTGCGGAACTCGGTGAACAGCCCCGCGCCCTCGAGCAGCGCTCCGCGCGACGCTCGTCGGCGTCCTGCGAGGCCAGCATCGTGGCGTGGCCTGGGCGATCGAGGAAGCGGAACTTCTCGACCGCCGTCCCCGCGCGCCCGGCGAGGCCCGCCTCGCGAGTTCGTCCTTTTCGAGCGCCTGCCAGAGCGAGAGGCCGCGCGCGTCGGCGTAGGCGGTGATGCGGTCGACGCGTCGTGTCGCCGATGCCGCGCGCGGGTAGTTGATGACGCGGCGCAGGCTCGCCGCGTCGTTGGGGTTGACGAGCAGGCGCAGGTAGGCGAGCGCGTCCTTGATCTCCTTGCGCGCGTAGAACGACACGCCGCCGACCAGACGGTACGGCATCGCCCGCGCGGCGCAGCGCTCTCCTCGACCGTGCGCTCTGCGCGTTGGTGCGGTAGAGCACCGCGAACTCGCTTGTAGCGGCCGCCCCTCGCGCATCATCAGGTCGCGGATGCGTGCGCTCGACCTTCGTCGCCTCGTCGCGGTCCGACGGCGCCTCGACGACGTAGACGAAGTCGCCCTCGCGGTTGTCGGTGCGGAGGTCTTTCTTGAGCTGCTCCTTGTTGTGGGCGATGATGGACTGCGCGAGCCGCAGGATGCGCCCGGTGGAGCGGTAGTTCTGCTCCAGGCGCACCGTGGTCGCCGTGGGGTAGTCGCGCTGGAACGAGAGGATGTTGCCGATGTCGGCGCCGCGGAAGGCGTAGATGCTCTGCGCATCGTCGCCGACGACGCACAGGTTGTGGTGCGCGCGCGGCGAGATCCGGGCGACGAGGTACTGCGCCTTGTTGGTGTCCTGGTACTCGTCGATGTGGACGAACCGCCACTTCTCCTGGTACTTGCGCGAGCACGTCCGGGTGCTGCTCGAAGAGCGGATGCGGCTCGAGCAGCAGGTCGTCGAAGTCCATCGCGTTGGCTCGCGCAGCGCCTGCTCGTAGGGCGCGTAGAGGAGCGCGGCCTTCTCCTGGCTGTCCGCTCGCCACGATAGCGCGCCGTACTCCTGCGGCCCCACCATCGGCGTTCTTGGCGCCGACGAGATGAGGCTCGCGCAGGCCGCGCACCGGGTAGAGCTTCGGGTCGATGCGCGAGGCGCTCCATGAGCGCCTTGCATGAGCCGCTCGGTGTCGTCGGGGTCGTAGATCGAGAAGTCCTTCGAGATGCCGAGCGGCGTGGCCTCCACGCGCAGCAGGCGGGCGAAGACGCTGTGGAAGGTGCCCATCGTGATGCCGCGCGCGCGCGTGCTCGCCCACGAGCGTGCGGATGCGCTCCTGCATCTCGCGGGCGGCCTTGTTGGTGAAGGTCAGCGCGAGCACCTGCCACGGGCGGGCGCGGCCGGTGGCGAGCAGGTAGGCGATGCGGTGGGTGAGCGTGCGCGTCTTGCCGGAGCCCGGCCCGGCGATGATGAGCACCGGCCCGTCGAGCGCGTCGCGGCCGCGCGCTGCGTCGGCGTTGAGGCCCGCCACGATGGCCTCGGCGTCGAGGCCGGGCAGGGCGCGCGCGGGCGCGTGACGCGCGTCGGCGCCGGGGTCGTCGGCGCTGTGCGGGATGTCGGAGATGGGTCCGGACGGCGATGCGTCGGCGGAGTGCGCGTCGGCGGACGAGGCGCTGGCCGAGGGGCCGTCGGCAAACAGGTCGTTCGGGCGCGGCGCGGACGAGCGGCCCGCGGCACGTCCGGCGGGTCGACCGGCGGCGCGGGCGCCGGACGCGGGCGCGTCGGGGTGCGCCGCGGCGACCTGCGCGGCGATGCGGTCGGCGGGGGTGATGGGACGGGGCGTGCCGTCGGGGTCGAGAGCGAAGTTGCGGGGCATCGGGCGGGGCGTCGCCGTCTAAGATACCGGGAAGCGCCGCGCGTAACCTCCCTGGCGGCGGCGGGCCGGGGTTTTCACGGGGGGACGATGCGCCACCGCACGCCGCCGCCACCGAACACATCGTCGGCGTCGCGCGTCATTGCCCGCCGACCGCCGCGGTTCAGAGGTTGGGGAGGCGTCGGTGGGGGGCGGGTCGAGACCCGCCCCTACGATCCCCGTCCGCCGTCCCCGCCCGTCGCCCGCCGTCCCCGCCGACCGCGCCGTCTCCGCCGCGCCATCGCCCCTGCACGACCAACAACCAACGACCAACGCCCCGGGACCGCCCGCCGTGCGCGCTCGTTGCACGCGGCGACCGGCGGCCTCCCCGGCCCCTCCCTCCCCGATCCGCCCTCCCTCTCCCCGATGACCAAAGCCGAGCACGTCACCGCCGCCCTCGAACGCGAGGGCCTCTTCCCCGAGATCGACGACGACGGCGACCTGACCCTGCGCTACGAAGGCGGCTCCTACATCGTCTTCGCCGATCCCGAGGACGAGCCGTACATCCGCATCCTCTTCCCCAACTTCTGGTCGGTCGACGACGACGAGGAGCGCGTCCGCGCCTACCGGGCCGCCTCGCGCGCCTCGCGCCGGTCGAAGGGCGCCAAGGTGTGGCTCCGCGAGGACGAAGACAACGTCTGCGCCAGCATGGAGGGCTTCCTCCCCGGCCCCGAGTTCTTCGAGTACGTCTTCCCGCGCATGATGAGCGCCTTGCAGTACGCCGCCGGGCAGTTCCGCGACGAGATGCGCGCCGCCGCCGCCGAGGACGACGCCGCGAGCGATGACGATTCCGATGGCTCCGACCCCGACTGGTCCGACCCCGACGGCACGTCGCGCACCGACGACGATCTCCTCTGATTCCACCGATTTCCGCCCCGCACCTGCCATGACCAAGGCCGAGTTCTACGTCGATTTCCTCTCCACCGACGGCTACCGCCCGACCCTCGACGACGACGGCGACGTCCTCTTCCGCTTCGAGGGCGGCACGTACCTCATCTACGCCATCGAGGACGACCCGGGCTACCTGCGGGTGCTCTACCCCAACTTCTGGGTGATCGAGTCGGAGGCCGAGCGCGCCTCAGCGTTCCACGCGGCCAGCCACGCGACCCGCGTCTGCAAGGGCGCCAAGGTGTTCGTGCGCGAGGACGGCGGCAACGTGTGCATCGCCTACGAGTGCTTCTTCGGGGATATGGACGCGCTCACCGAAGACATCCCCGCGCTCTTCTCGCGCATCCTCTCGGCCATGCGCCACGCCGCCGGGACGTTCTCGAGCACGATGACCGGGCGCGACGACTCCGCCTGATTCCGCCTCCAAGATGCCGCCCCCGACCCCCACGTCCCCCGCGACCCGCCTGCTGCTCGTCCGCCACGGCGCGACGGTGCTGACCGACGAAGACCGCTTCGCCGGGTCGACCGACGTGCCGCTCTCCGACACCGGGCGGGCGCAGGCCGCCGCCCTCGCCGGGCGTCTGAGCAGCGTGCCCATCGCCGCCATCGTCGCCTCGACGCTCGGACGGGCGCGCGAGACGGCGCAGATTCTCGCCGCCCCGCACGGGCAGTCCGTCGCCACCGACGCGCGGCTCTGTGAGATCGCTCACGGCCACTGGGAGGGCCTGACGCGCGATGAGGTCGAGGCGCGCTTCCCGCGCGAGGCCGACGCGTGGGACCACGACCCGTTCACGTACGCCCCGCCGGGCGGCGAGTCGGGCCTGTGCGTCACCGCGCGCGCGCTCCCCGCGATCCTCGACCTCGCCGACGCGCACGCCGGAGGAACCGTGCTCGTCGTCTCGCACAAGGCGACGATCCGCCTCGTGCTCTCGCTGCTGCTCGGCTTCGACCCGCGCCGCTACCGCGACACCCTCGACCAGCTGCCCGCCGCCCTCAACGTCGTCGATGTCCGCGCCGGGCGCGCGCGGCTGCGCCTCTTCAACGACACCTCGCACTACGACGGCGCCGCCGTTCTCCCGCCCCCCGCCGGGCCGCGGTTGTCGCCGGATTGGAAGGGGTGATTGAGGAAGGTGTTGAGTAGGGGATTGGGAATGGGGCGGATGGAGGGGAGACGGCCGGGGCGGTCGTGCGTTGGGGAGGCCTGCCTGCCCGTTTCCGCCTGCCCCGATGCCCGATACCACGCCTGCCGACGACTCGTTCACCGCCCTTGCCGACGGCGTGCTGGCCGAGCGCCGCGACGGCGGCGCCGTGCTGCACCTGCGCCTCGACCGCCCGCGCAAGAAGAACGCCCTGACGGTCGAGATGTACGCCGCCCTTGCCGATGCGATGGAGGGCGCCGAGCGCGACGACGCCATCCGCGTGATCGTCCTCACCGCTGCGGGCGATGCCTTCACGGCCGGCAACGACCTCGCCGACTTCCTCGACCGCCCGCCGACGGGCGAAGACAGCCCGGTCTTCCGTTTCCTCGCCGCCCTCGCGCGCGGCACCCGCCCCATCGTCGCCGCCGTCCACGGCGCCGCCGTCGGCATCGGCACGACCCTGCTGCTGCACTGCGACGTGGTCGTCGCCACGCCCGACGCGCGGCTCATGGTGCCGTTCGCCGCGCTCGGACTCGTCCCAGAGGCCGGGTCGAGCCTGCTCCTTCCGATGCGCATCGGCCACGCCCGCGCCGCCGAGATGCTGCTCCTTGGCGGTTCGATGACCGGCGAGGAGGCCCACGCCCGCGGCCTCGTCACCCGCCTCGCCGCCCGAGACGCCGTCGATGCCACCGCCTTCGCCGCCGCATCCGCCCTCGCCGCGCTCCCCCCGAGCGCCGTCCGCGACTCGCGCGCCCTCCTGCGCGCCCCCCACGCCGCCGCCCTCGACGAGGCGCTCCAACGCGAAGGCCGCGCCTTCCTCGCCCACCTCGCCACCGACGAGACCCGCGCCATCTTGGAGCGCCGCGTCCGCCGGTGACAGCGAAGAGGCCTGAAGAGGCCTCGCCTCCGTCAGTAGCTCTCGCTGTCGTTCGGGAAGTCGCGCGCGCGCACATCGTCGACGTACTGACGCACGGCGGTGCCGATGGTCTCGCCGAGCGAGGCGTAGCGGCGGACGAAGCGCGGGTGGAAGTCGACCGTCAGGCCGAGGGCGTCGTGGGTGACGAGCACCTGCCCGTCGCAGCCCGCGCCCGCGCCGATGCCGATCGTCGGGATCGTGAGGCTCGACGAAACCTCGGCGCCGAGGTCGGCGGGGATTTTCTTGAGCACGAGGGCGAAGCATCCCGCTTCCTCCAGGCGCAGGGCGTCGTCGCGGAGGGCGTCGGCCTCCTCGTCTTCGCGGGCGCGCACCTTGTAGGTGCCGAACTTGTAGATCGACTGCGGGGTGAGGCCGAGGTGGCCCATCACCGGAATCCCGGCGTCGATGATGCGGCGGATCGAGTCGACGACCGAGCGCCCGCCCTCGACCTTCACCGCGTGGGCGCCCGACTCCTTCATCACGCGGATCGCCGATTCGAGGGCCACTTTGGTGTTGCCCTGGTACGACCCGAACGGCAGATCGACGACGATGAGCGCCCGCGCCGCGCCGCGCACGACCGACTGCGCATGGTAGATCATCTGGTCGAGCGTGATCGGCAGCGTCGTCTCGTGGCCCGCCATGACGTTGGAGGCCGAGTCGCCGACGAGCAGCACGTCGGCCCCGGCGGCATCGACCAGGCGGGCCATCGTGTAGTCGTAGGCCGTCAGCATGGCGATCGGCGTGCCCGCCGCCTTCATCTCCTGCAGCGTCTGCGTGGTCACGCGGCGCGCGGCGGCGGGGGAGGGCGTGGCGGGGACGGTCTGGGTGGACATCGAGGGGGATGGGAAGGAGAACGCGGGCGTCAGTGGACGCGCACGAAGCGGCGCGTGAGGCGGACCGGCGCGGCGCCGGGGGCGGCGCTCGCGCTCAGCGTGACGAGGTAGACGCCGTCGGCGAGGCCGGTGCCGTCGAGGGCGACCGCGTGCGGCCCGGCGCCGCGCAGGCCGTCGTCGAGGCGGAGCACCTCGCGCCCGAGCGCGTCGGTAACGACGAGGCGGACGGTGGCCGGGGCGGCGAGCGTGTAGCGCACCTGCGCGTCGGCGCGCACCGGGTTCGGGGCGACGGCGTCGAGCGACGCGGCGGCGGGGAGGACCGGGGAGGCGTCGGCGGCGGTGGCGGGGCCGGTCGCCTCGTAGACGACGTATCCCCACGCCGGAAGGACGAGTTCGGCGCCCGCGCTGAGCGTCACCGTGGACGCCTCGGCGAGCGTCGCGCCCGTGAGCACGTCGCGGTAGGTGCCGACGTACGGCGTGGCGAGGTCGCCCCCGCCCAGCGTCGCGCGCTGCGGCGTCGACGACAGGTTGAGGGCGACGACGACGCGGGCGCCGTTCTTCTCGCGGGCGAAGGCGAAGACGTACGAGTCGTTCGACGAGGCGAGGCGCTGCACCGCGCCGCCCGCCGCGCCGTTCCACATCGCCTCGTTGCGCGCTTTGAGGTGCAGCAGTCGCTCGTAGAGGCGTGCGTTCGCGTGCGCCCGCCACGTGATCCGGTCCTTGTCGAAGAACGCGAGGCGCCGGTCGAGACCGGCCTCCTGCCCACCGTAGACGAGCGGCATCCCGCCGAGGGTGGCGGTGAGCACGGCGAAGGCGGGAGCGGCGGCGCCGAAGAGTTCGGTCGGCGTGCCCTGCCAGCTGTTCTCGTCGTGGTTGGATGTGAAGTAGAGGCGGTAACTGCTCCGCGGCACGGCCGCGGCCTCGGTGGCGACGAGGGTCTGGAGGTCGTAGGCGCTCTTCGTCCCACGCACGATGCCGGGCAGCAGGCCGCCGCCGAAGCCGTAGAGGCTCCACCCGTAGCTCGCGTGCATCCCGGCGCTCGCCCACTGCGTGCCGCCGTCCTCGGCGAGGAGGAAGAGGTCGGGGCGCAGGGCGAGAAGCTCGGCGCTCGCCTGCCGCCAGAAGTCCGTCGGCACCATCGCGGCCGCGTCGAAGCGGAAGCCGTCGATGCCGGTCTCGGTCACCCAGAACCGCATCGCGTCGATCATGTAGCGGCGCAGCTCGGGGCGGTTGTAGTCGAGTTCGATCACGTCCGACCAGTTCGTGCCGGGCGGCGCGATGAAGCGCCCGCTGCCGTCGCGGACGTACCAGTCGGGGTGGGCGCTCGTGAGGCCGTTGTCCCAGGCGGTGTGGTTGGCGACCCAGTCGAGCAGCACATGCATCCCGCGCGCGTGTGCGCTGTCGACGAGGGCCTTGACGTCGGCGAGGGTCCCAAAGGCGGGATTGACGGCGCGGTAGTCGCGGACGGCGTACGGGCTTCCGAGGCTGCCGAGGCGGTTCTGCTGCCCGATCGGGTGGATGGGCATGAGCCAGAGCGTCGTCGCGCCGAGCGAGTCGAGCCGCGGCAGGTGCGTGGCGAAGGCCCGGATCGTCCCCTCGGCGGTGTACTGGCGGACGTTGACTTCGTAGATCGTCTCGTTGCGGCTCCACGTGGTGTGGTCCGTCTGCGCCGCCGCGGGCAGGGCAGCGAACAGAGCCACAGCGGCGAGCGCGGCGGAGAGCGCGCGCGAGCGCTGGCGAATGGAGTCGAACATCGGAGGGGGCAGGAAAACGGTGTTCGTACGCGCCACCGATCTGTCCGTTGCCTGCGGCGGGTGGGGAGGAGCAGGCGTGCTATCTTGCGGTCACATCCGACCAAGCGCGCCGTGGAGATCATTCCGACCCTCTCGACCATCACGCTCGCTGCCACGTGCCTGACGATTCCGCTGCTCGCGCTCTTCGTCTGGAGCCTCGTCTGGGCGTACCGCGACGCCGAGCGGCGGGGGCAGAGCGGCGCGCTCGTGGCGGTCCTCGTCGCCGTCGCCGCGTGGCCGCTCGGGCTTGTGGTGTGGCTCGTCGTGCGGGGGCCGGAGGGCGGGACGGGCGGCGTGCGGTGATGCGCGGTGGTCGGGGCGATGTCCGGTAGAGACGCATCGGCGATGCGTCTCTACGCCCCCGGAAGGCCCGGCGGGCGCCATCCGATCCCCCGTCACCCCGCGAACAGGCCGAGGAGGTGGGCGAGGGTCGTGCGCAGTTCGCGGCGGTCGACGATGCGGTCGACGAAGCCGTGGTCGACGAGGAACTCGGCGCGCTGGAAGCCCTCGGGCAGGTCGGCGCCGATGGTCTCGCGGATCACGCGCGGCCCGGCGAACCCGATCAGCGCCTTCGGCTCGGCGAGGTTGAGGTCGCCGAGCATCGCAAACGACGCCGTGACCCCGCCCGTCGTCGGGTTCGTCATCAGGCTGATGTACGGCACGCCCGCCTCGCGGAGGCGCCCGATGTGGGCGCTCGTCTTGGCCATCTGCATGAGCGAGAGCGCGCCCTCCATCATCCGCGCGCCGCCCGACTGCGAGATCACGAGCGCCGGAATCCGCTCGTCGTAGGCGCGGCGCAGCGCCCGCGCGATGATCTCGCCGACGACCGAGCCCATCGAGCCGCCGATGAAGCCGAAGTCCATCGCCGCCACGCTGAGCCGGTGCCCGCCGACGGTGCCGGTCGCGGCGCGCGCGGCGTCGCGGAGGCCGGTCTTGGCCTGGGCGGCGCGGAGGCGGTCGGTGTAGGCCTTTGTGTCGCGGAACTGGAGCGGGTCGCCGCTCACGAGGTCGGTGTCGTGCTCGGTGTAGGCGGGCTGCCCGTCGTCTCCGGCGTCGAAGAGCAGGCGGAAGTAGCCCTCGGCGGAGAGCGCGAAGTGGTGGCCGCTCTTGGGCGCGACCCACGCGTGCTCGTCGAGTTCGCGGCGCGAGAGGATGTCGCCCGTCGTCGGGTCCTTGATCCACTGCCCGTCGGGCACGTCGTTCTGCTCAGAGGGGTCGGTGAGGATACCGGCTTGGGTGCGGCGGAACCATGCAGGCATCGGCACAGGGGTCAGGCGGGGGAGAGGCGAAGGTAGGGACGGAGGATTGGGTATGGGGGATTGTGTATGGGTGATTGGGGAGGGGAGGCGGGGAGAGACGGTGCCTGCTTCAGCCTGCATCCGCACTCCAATTCTCCATCCCCAACCCTCACCCCCCGCCCCACGCCTTCAGGTACAGCGGCGCCCACGCGCCGACGTCTTCCACCAGCCCGGCCGCCCAGCGGCGCGCGCCCATCCGCGCGACAACGGCGGCCGACGGCGCGGCGACGGCTTCGCTGAGGAGGGCGTCGGGGCCGAGGGCGGCCACCAACCGCGGCGCACCGTCGCCGACGAGCACGAGCGGTCCGCGGCCCTCATCGGCCCAGCCTGCCGCGTCGTCGATGGCGAGGGGCGTGGCGCGGCGCAGGAGGTCGTAGCCGGGGAGCGCGTCGAAGAGGAGCGTGGCCCTCTCGATGTCGAACGGCTCGTCGGCGTCGGCAACGGGGGCGAAAACCGGCACGGCGGCGGCGCGGGCGTGGGCGAGGTCGATGTCTGGACGGCTGCCGAGGTCGGATTCGTTGCGGAGGTAGAGGGCGGCGTAGACCTCGCCGCGGCGCGACGGAAAGGCCGCGAGCAACCGCTCGCCCGCAAGCACCGCCGGTCGCGCAGCCTCGGCGAGGGCGTCGAGTGAGGAAACGGCGACGAGCGCGGCGCCGGTCGCCTCGCAGAAACCTTTGGCGAGACTCGCCCCGATCCGCAGCCCGGTGTACGACCCCGGACCGGCGCTCACCGCCACCGCCGCCACATCCGACGCGACCGCGCCGCCCATCTCGAGCACCATCGCCACGAGCGGCGCAAGGCGCATCCCGTGCTGGTTCGCGCGCCGCAGCGTGGCCTCGGCGACGACGCGCGCGGCGCCGTTCGGCCCGTAGACCTCGGCCAGAGCGACCGCGCACGTCTCGCCCGCCGTCTCGATGCCGAGCACGATGCGCGGGCGCGGTGCCACGCCCGGTGCAGGCGGCGCGGCAGGTGTCGGGGGCAGGGTCTTCACGGGGGCTGGATCGTCGGGCGTGTCACGTCGCCTTTTACGCCCCCGCGTGCCGCGGTTGCCGCCGCCCTCGGATTCGCGCCCGTTTCCTCCAGTGTCCCGGCGTCGAGGCGGAGCGCACGGGCGATGCTGCTCCGTCAGGCATCCGCATCGCCCGCATCCGGCGCGGCGAGGAGCGTGTCGGCCTCCTCGCGCGAGTGGACGATGGAGAACCGTCGCGTGGCGCGCCCGGCGGAGGTGGCGGTAGAGGCGCGCGACCATCTCGGCGTCCTGCCCGGTGACGACGAGGATGGTGTGCCCCGGCGACTCCGCCGCACCGACATCGTCAGCGGACGCGGTCAGGTGCGCGATATCCTCGGGCAGGAGCACGACGCGGTTTCCGACGGCGGTGAAATCCCAGACCGCGTCGCCGCCGCGCCATGCCGGGTCGGTGTAGACCGCGCGGACCGCGTCGCCGAGTTCGCCATCGACGACGGCGCCGTGGAACGTGACGACCGTTCTGGGCGGGGTGTCGGAGAAAGTGTAGTCGAAGGGCATGGCGATTGCGAAGCAAAGGGGCGCGCGTTCTCGGGGCCTTCATACAGGACGGTGCGAGAGGCGTTCCGGCGGTCCCGTTGCCTCAGCCGGTGCCCTGCAAGCCCGCGGCAACGCCGTTGATGCTGGCGAGGAGGACGCCGCGCAGAACGTCGGTCTCGGCGCTGCCCTCGGTGTCGGCGGTTTGGGCGCCGCTGCCGTCGTCGGGGAGGGTGCGGAGGCGGCGCAGGAGGGCGACCTGCACGTGGCTCATCGGGTCGACGTAGGGGTTGCGCAGGCGGATCGAGCGCTGGAGCCACGGTTCGTTGTCGAGCAGCGCGGATTGCCCGGTGATGCGGAGGACGGCGGCCTCGGTCTCCTCGAAGGCGCGGACGAGGCGTGGGAAGACGGCGTTGCGGAGATCGTCGCCCGCGAGGGTCGCGTAGACCTCGGCGATGACGGTGTCGGCCTTGCGGAGGGCGACCTGCGCATTGTCGACGACGGTGGTGAAGAAGGGCCACGTCCGGTACCAGTCGGTGAGCATCGCCCAGCGGTCGCCGGTCGCCGATTCATCGCCTGCCCACTCGGTCAGCGCCTGCCCCATCCCGTACCAGCCGGGCAGGGCGACGCGGCTCTGCATCCACGAGAACACCCACGGGATGGCGCGCAAATCCGAGAGCGCGAGGCCTCCGCCGCGCCGCGCGGGCCGGCTGCCGATGTTGAGGCGCCCGATGGCCTCGACCGGCGTCGCGGCCTGGAAGTAGGCGACGAGGTCGGGGCTGTCGTGGACGAGCGCGCGGTACGCCGTCTCGGCTCGCTCGGAGAGCGTCTGCATCGCGGCATCTCGGGCAGCGTCGGGCGCGGCGGCGCGGGCGACGGACGGGAGGGCGCTCGTGAGGACGGCGTGGGTGAGCTGCGTCAGGTGGCGCGCGGCGACCTCGGGGTGGTCGTAGCGCGCGGTGATCGTCTCGCCCTGCTCGGTCACGCGGAAGCGCCCGCGCACCGATTCGGGCGGCTGCGCGCGGATCGCGCGCCCGGCCGGACCGCCGCCGCGCCCGATCGAGCCGCCGCGTCCGTGGAACAGGGTCAGGGTGACGCCCGCGCGGTCGCAGGCGGCGGCGATGGCGCGCTGCGCGCGGTGCAGCTCCCAGTTGGCCGTCAGGTAGCCGCCGTCCTTGTTCGAGTCCGAGTAGCCGATCATCACCGTCTGCCGCATCCCTCGACGGGCGAGGTGCTCGGCGTAGACGGGCGTGGCGAACAAACGCGTCAGGACACCCGGCGCGGCGTGGAGATCGGCGACGGTCTCGAAGAGCGGGACGATGTCGAGGGCCGCGTCGGCGGCGGCGTCGCGGGCGAGGAGGAGGGCGGCGAGGACGTCGGAGGCGCCGGTTGTCATCGAGATCACGACGGCCTCGACGGCCTCGGCTCCGTTGCGGGCGTGGGCGCGGCGCACGACGCGGAAGGCCTCGACGGTCTCGTTGGTCGGCTCGGAGAAGTCCGGCTCGTGTGGCGTGAGCGGACGGAAGGCGCCGAGTTCGCGGGCGTACAGGTCGGCGCGGTCGTCCTCGCCGAGCGTCGACGGCAGCGGCAGACCGTAGCGCCCGAGGACCTCGTCGAGCGCGGCGAGGTGGCGGGCGCTGTGCTGGCGGATGTCGAGCGTCATCAGGTGGAAGCCGAAGACGCGGGCCTGGCAGGCGAGGTCGGCGAGGCGTCCGTCGGCGAGGCGGGCGCCCGCGCGCCCGCGCAGGCTCTCGCCGACGAGGCCGAGGTCGGCGCGGAACTCCGCCGCGCCACCGCCCTCCCCGGCGTAGGCGAGCGCGTCCGGACGGTGGTCGGCGCGCCACGGGCGCCGCGCGGCGGCCTCGGTGGCCTCCAAGCGGCGGTAGACGAGGGCGAAGAACTGGCGGTACGGCTGCCCCGCGTAGCGCGCCGCGGCGTCTTCGGCGGTGTCGGGGAAGAGGGCGCGGTAGGCATCGAGGCGGGCGGCGAGATCGTCCGAGATGCCGTGGCGCTCGGCGACGCTCAGGTGTCCGCGCATCCGGTCGAGGCCGCGCCGGTAGAGGCGGAGGGCCATCGTCTTGTGCTCGCGGAGCGTCTCCTCGGTCACCTCGGGCGTGACGTGCGGGTTGCCGTCGCGGTCGCCGCCGATCCACGAGCCGAAGCGGAGGAAGGTTGGGAGGTGGTGAGGGGTGAGTTGTGGGGGGTGGGTCGTGGGTCGTGGGTCGCTCGGCGCTGTGCCGTCGTCGGTCGTCGGTCGTCCGTCGTCGCCGTAGGCAGCGGCGAAGGCGGTAGCCATGTCGCGGTAGAGGCGCGGGACGGTGTCGAAGAGGGTGGCCTCGACGAAGAACAGGCCGCCGCGGACCTCGTCGAGGACGCTCGGGCGGGCGGGCCGCGTCTCGTCGGTCTGCCAGAGCGCCGTCGTCTCCTCGGTCATCTCGCGCCAGAGCGCGCCCCGTTCGCCGGGCGTGTGGGTGCGCGTGTCGAGGCGGTGGAGCGCCTGCGCGAGGCGGCGCAGCTTGGCGAGGACGGTCCGCCGCTTGGCTTCGGTTGGATGGGCGGTGAAGACGGGCGTCACCGCGAGTCCGTCGAGCATCGCCCACGCCTCGTCGCGCGAGACGCCCGCATCGGCAAGCGCCTGCCACGCGGCCTCGAACGACTCGGGCATCGCCTCGCCCGCCGATTCGGCGCGCGTGGCCCGGCGCCGGAGGGCATCGACGCGCGCGGCCTCCTCGGCGAGATTGACGAGCTGGAAGTACGTCGAGAACGCCTGCGTCACCGTCCGCGCCTCGTCCGGCGCCATCGCGGCGACGCGGTCGTGCAGGCGCTCTCCGGCGTCGTCGTCGCCCGCGCGGTGCGCCTTGGCGAGCGCGCGGATCTCCTCGACGAGATCGAGCGCCGCCGCGCCCTCCTGCTCGACGATGACGCGCCCGAGCATCCGCCCGAGGGCCTGGATGCGGGTGCTGAGGGCGCCGGCGGCGGGATCGGTGTCGGGCGTGGTGGGCATCGGATGCGGGAAAGTCGTTGGGGGGATTTACGGAATCGAGGCCGCGCAGGGCAAGGCGTCGGCGCGACGCTTTGGGTTGGTGGGGCGTGGGGAGATGGTGTGTTTGTGGGAGGGTGCGGAAGGAGATTCGTCCTCGCAACCTCACTACCCCACCCCTCACCATCCCACCATCTCAACCTCCCGTCGTATCCTGCGCCGGTCCTTCACCGATGCGCCTGTGCTCGCCATGCCCTCTCCCGCGGTGCCGCCGCGCGTGCCGCCCGGCCTCGTCCGCGGGCTGACGCTCGCGGCCGCCGTCGCCGTCATCATCGCCAACGTCGTCGGGACGGGCGTTTTCGCCAAGGCGCGCGTCATGACGTGCAACGTCGGCACGCCCGAGATGGTGATCGTCGTCTGGGTCGTCGCCGGACTGCTCTCGCTCGCGGGCGCGCTCAGCTACGGCGAACTCGCGGCCATGATGCCGAAGGCGGGCGGCGAGGTCAACTACCTGACCGCCGCCTACGGGCGCCGCTGGGGCTTTCTCTACGGCTGGATGCAGCTGCTGGTGGGCAAGAGCGCGAGCCAGGCCGCCGTCGCCATCTTCTTCGCCGACAGCCTGAACGACCTCATCGGCGGGCAACTCGGGCAGACGCTGCTCGTCGGTCGGGCCGTGGGACCTGCGCGCGCCGCAGCTCATCGCCGTCGCGCTCATCGTCGCCGTGACCGTGCTCAACTTCGCGTCGGTCGAGGCGGGCGGGCGCATGGCGACGGTGCTGACGATGCTGAAAGTCGCGCTCGTCGTCGGCGTCGGCGTGCTCGCCTATACGTTCAGCGGGTCGGGGTGGACGGGCGGCGGCGCGAGCGGCGCGGCGGGCACGTGCGAGGGCGTCTCGGAGACGGCCAAGCTCGGCGTCGCGGGGTTTGGCGCGGCGATGCTGGCGGCGCTCTGGGGCTACGACGGCTGGAACAACCTCGCGCTCGTCGGGGGCGAGGTCAAGAACCCGCAGCGCAACCTGCCGCGCGGCCTCTTCATCGCCACCTTCTCGGTCATGGTGATGTACGTGTTCATCAACATCGCCTACTTCTACGTCCTCTCGCCGCTCGACGTGGCGAGCCTTCCGGAGACCTCGCGCGTCGGCACCGAAGTCGTTCGGCGCATCGTCGGCGCGGGGGGCGCCTCGCTGATGGCGTTCGCGCTCATGGTGTCGAGCTTCGCGACGCTCCACTCGTCGATCCTCTCCGGCTCGCGGGTGCCGTACGCGCTCGCCGCCGACGGGCTGCTGCCGAAGAAGCTCGCCGAGGTGTCGCCGCGGACGCGGATTCCGATCTGGAGCGTCGTCGTCTCGGGCGCGTGGGCGTCGGTGCTCGCGCTCTCCGGCTCGTACGACGCGCTCTCCGACCTCGTCGTCTTCGGCGCGTGGCTCTTCTACGCCCTCGCCGTCGTGGCCGTGTTCGTGCTGCGGAAGAAGTGGCCCGACGTGCACCGCCCGTACCGCGCGTGGGGCTACCCGGTCGTGCCGGTGCTCTTCCTCGGCGTGGCGACGTTCCTGATCCTGAACACGCTCTACACGGCGCCCGCGCAGTCGTTCATCGGCCTCGCGCTCATCGCGGCGGGCCTGCCGGTCTTCGCCTACTACGCCCGCCGGACGCCTGCGGTCGATGTCCAGCCGGGCGAGTCGTGATGCGGAGATCCGTGCTCATCTGCGCCGTCGCCGTCGCGGCTCTGTCCCTCGCGGCGTGCAGCGCCCCGCGCCCGGCCGCCGTGCCTGCGCCGACCGCGGTCGCCATGGCCCCGCCCGCCGATCTCGCTCGGCTGCGCGCCCGCCTCGACTCGGTCGATGCGCTCCTGCTCGGCGCCTTCGCCGCGCGTCAGCGCCTCGCCGACGCCGTCGCCGACGTCAAGGCCCGCACGGGCGGACCGGTGCGCGACCCCGCCCGCGAGGCGTCGCTCGTCGCCGCGCGCGTCGCTGCCGGCGCCCCGCTCGGCCTCAGCGCCGCCGACGTGCAGGCGCTCTTCGACGCGCTGCTGGCCCGGAGCCGCGCCCGGCAGGCGGCCCGCCTCGGACGCGACGACTGAGGACGGCTCCAAACGGAAACACCTGCCAGGGCGCGTGGACCTGACAGGTGAGGACGGACGCTCGCCGTCGGCGCGGCGCGGATTACTCCTGCCCGCCGCCGCCCTTCTTGCCGCCGCCCCCGCCCGCGTTTCCGCCGCCGCCGCCCTGCTCGTCGCGGTGCTGCTTGTCGGCGCCGCCGTCGCGCGAGGTGGCGTGGTGCGGCTGGCCCGTCGACGACCCGCCGCCCGAGGTCTGGCGGGCGCCGCCGCCTTCGTCCTGCCGCTCCTTGTCGTCGCCCTTCATGGGGTCGTCCTGCTTGCTGAGGCTCATGGCCGTAGGGGATTGGTGAGCCGCAAAGGTCTGACGTGGAGGAAGAGCGCGCTGTGACCGTCGGGCAACGTCTGGTGGGCGGGGGCGGGGGATCGAAGGGGGCAGGGCTTTGGGGCGGGACGACGGAGGGCGGGTCGAGACCCGCCCCTACGGCGCCCACCCGCGGCGGCGGGTGG
The DNA here is from genome assembly GCA_963726715.1 of Rhodothermales bacterium. Taxonomy (GTDB): domain Bacteria; phylum Bacteroidota; class Rhodothermia; order Rhodothermales; family BA12; genus CAVSDF01. Next base: position 845,705 of record CAVSDF010000010.1, on the reverse strand, counting down.
GCGCTTCGCCCCGAATCCCCGAAACCGGGGTCGGGCGGCCCTGTTGGCCCTTACTTCGACTTCAGATGATTCCATGCGCTACGTCGCCCTCGGCAAGACCGACGACATCGGTGGCTCCTGCCACCTGCTCCTCGCCGACGGCACCGGCCTCATGCTCGACGCGGGCGTCGACCCGGACGCCGACGGCCCGGACAGCCTTCCGCGCCTCGACATGATCCAGCACCGCCCCGACTTCCACGTCGATCACGTGCTCGTGACGCACGCGCACCACGACCACATGGGCGCGCTCCCGGTCGTCTTGCAGCGCTTCCCGCACGCGCTCGTCCACCTGACGAAGGCGACGCGCGAGCTCGCCGAATTCCTGCTCCGCGCGAGCGCCCGCCTGCAGAAGCGCCGCATCCGCGAAGGCTCGTCGACCGAGGAGCCGCTCTTCACCATCGACGAGCTCGAGTTCTACGAGTACCTCTACCTCGCCCACGACCTCGACACCTCGTTCAACGTGTCTGGCGTGCGCGGCGGGGCGCCGGTGCGGGCGACGTTCCGCCACGCGGGCCACGTCCTCGGCGCCGCCATCGTCGACATCACGATGACGGAGAATGGGCGCGAGCGCCGCGTCGTCTACACGGGCGACGTGCACATGGGCAACCAGGTGCTCACGCCCGCCGCCGATCTGCCCGAGGGGCCGGTCGATGTGCTGCTGCTGGAGTCGACGCTCGGCGCCGATCCGGTCGCCGAAACGATCCCGCGAAAGGGCGAGGAGGCGCGCTTCGGGCAGGCCATCGCCGACGTCATCGCGGGCGGCGGGTCGGTGCTCGTGCCGGTTTTCGCGCTCGGGCGGGCGCAGGAGGTGCTCGCGCTCATCGACCGCTACAAGCGGCGCGGCCTCATCCCCAACGACACGCCCGTCTTCACCGCCGGCTCGATGCGCGCGCTCGCCGAGATCACCGACAAGACGCGGATGACGACGCCGCGCCTCGACCCCGACTTCACCCTCGGCGACATCCCGCAGGTGCGCTACCCGCGCTCGGAGAACGCCGTCATCAACGCCCTCCGCACGCCGTCGATCTACGTCCTCGCGTCCGGAATGCTGTTCCAGCGCACCGCCTCGAACGACCTCGCGCAGTACCTCGTCGACCAGGAGAAGCACGGCATCTTCCTCGTCGGCTACGCCAAAGAGGACTCGCCGGGCGGGATGCTCCTCGCCGCGGCCGAGCAGGAGGAGGGGACGGTGACGCTCGACCCGCAGACGGGGCCGCAGGACGTGGCGTGCCGCGTCGAGCGCTTCCGGTTCTCAGGCCACGCGCACCGGCAGGACCTGATCGGGATGGTCGAGCGGTTGCAGCCGAAGACCGTCGTGCTCGTCCACGGCGACCCCGACGCCAAGGACTGGATGGAGGCCGAGATCCTGCGCCTGTACCCCGGCACGCGCGTCGTGCGCCCGACGCAGGGCGAGGTCGTGGAGGTGTGATGGAGGGGGGGTTGTTGATGGTTGGTTGCGGGTGGCGGTGGTCGCCCCTGCTGCTGCGCGCTGGGTCGCTGCTGGCCCCCTCCTGCCGCTGCGGCCTGAACCGAAGGTCCGCGTAGCGGAACGGCCTCCGCGGCGGTCTTCCCCCGCGGCCCCAGGGGGAGGTGCCCGAAGGGCGGAGGGGGTGGCCACCGCTGCCGCCGTACCTTGCCGGGGCCTTTCCGACCGAACCGCAGCGCCCTCCGTGGAATCTCCCGACGCCCTCCGCGACCTTCAGGCCGCCCTCCGCTCCACGACCGGCGACCTCCGCCTCGACACGCTCACGCGCGGCCTCTACGCCACCGACGGGTCGATGTACCAGCGGATGCCGCTCGGCGTCTACTTCCCGCGCCACGCCGACGATGTCGCCGCGCTCGCCACGCACGCGCGCCGCCTCGGCCTGCCGATCCTGCCGCGCGGCGGCGGCTCGTCGCTCGCCGGGCAGACCGTCAACGAGGCCGTCGTCGTCGACTTCTCGCGGCACATGAACCGCATCCTCGCCGTCGATGCCGAGGCCCGCACGGCGCGCGTCGAGCCCGGCGTCGTCCTCGACACGCTGACCGCGCGGATCGCCCCGATGGGGCTGATGGTCGGCCCGGACCCCGCCTCCTCGTCGCGCGCGACGCTCGGCGGAATGGTCGGCAACAACGCGACGGGCACGCACTCGCTCGTGCACGGCAACACGATCCACCACATCGACGCGCTCGACGTCGTCCTCGACGACGGCACGGCGGCGACGTTCGGGGCGGTAGACGAGGACGGGTGGATGGCGATGCAGCGGCAAAGCTGGGCGCGTCGGCGACATTGCGCGGGGGCTGGCGGCGCTCATGGCGTCGTCGAGCGAGATCGTGCGGCGCGACACCGCGCGGCACTGGCGGCGCAACTCCGGCTACCGCCTCGAACACCTGCTCGCGGGCGCCGCCGCGGCGCCGTTCGCGGGAGAGCCCGGCGGCGGCGTCGGCGCGGGCCTCGCGGCGGGCAGCCGCAACCTCGCGCGGTTGTTCGCGGGCAGCGAGGGGACGCTCGGCATCACGACTGGGATCGAGATGCGCCTGGTGGAACGTCCGAAGCGGACCGTCCTCGGCATCGCGCACTTCACCAGCCTCGACGCCGCCCTCCGCAGCGTGCCCGCGATGCTGGAGACGCGCCCGGCGGCCATCGAACTCTTCGACGACTACGCGATCCGCGCCGCGCGCAACAGCCCCGGCTTCGGCGCCGCGCATGGCGTTCGTGAGCGGCGAGCCCGGCGCCATCCTCATCACCGAGTACGAAGGCGACGACGCCCGCGAACTCGAAAGCCGCCTCGACACGCTCGACCGCCGACTGGCCGCAGAGGCGTCCGGCTTCTACACGCTCGTCCGCGCCACCGACACCGCCGAGATCGCGCGCGTGTGGAGCGTCCGCAAGGAAGGACTCGGCATCATCATGTCGGCGCGGGGCGACCTCAAGCCCATCGCCTTCATCGAGGACGCGAGCGTGCCGCCCGAGCACCTCGCCGACTACATCGCGGCGCTCCTCAAGATGCTCGAGGAGACGAACACGCCCGTCGCCCTCTACGCCCACGCGAGCGCCGGATGCCTGCACGTGCGCCCGTTCATCAACACGCGCGACGCGGCCGACGTGGCCAAGATGGCGCGCATCGCCGAGGGCTCGATGCACCTCGTGCGGCAGTTCGGCGGGACGGTGTCGAGCGAGCACGCCGACGGACGCGCGCGGTCGTGGCTCAACCCCGGCCTCCTCGGCGCCGCCCTCTACGACGCCAACGTGCGCGTGAAGCAGATCTTCGACCCCGAAGGACGCCTCAACCCCGGCAACGTCGTCGAGGCCGGGCCGATGACCGGGCCGCTGCGCACCGGTCCCGAGACGCGGATGATGTCCGTCGAGACCGACTTCGACTGGCGCGCCGAGGGCGGCCTCGCCGCGGCGGTCGAGCAGTGCAACGGCAACGGCGCCTGCCGCAAGCTCGACGCGGGCGTCATGTGCCCGTCGTTCATGGCCACGCGCGAGGAGCAGGACTCGACGCGCGGGCGCGCCAACATCCTCCGCCTCGCCCTCGCGGGCGAGATCCCCGGCGGCCTCGACGCCCCCGAACTCGCCGCCGCGATGGACCTCTGCGTCTCGTGCAAGGCGTGCAAGACCGAGTGCCCGTCGAACGTCGACATGGGCAAGATGAAGGCCGAGTGGCTGGCGCAGACCTACAAGACGAAGCGTCCGGGCCTGCGCGCCCGCGTCGTGGCGAGCCAGCCGCGCGCGATGCGCCGCCTGCCGCGCGCCATGCGCCGCGTCGCTGCGTGGGGAATGGCGCAGACGGCGATGCGCACGCGCGCGATGAAGGCGATCGGGTTCGCGCCCGAGCGTCCGCTGCCGCCGATCGCCCTCGTGACGTTCACCGAGTGGCACGCGCGGCAGTCGTGGCGCCCGGCGTCGCGAGCCCGGCAAGGGCGAGGTCGTCGTCTTCGCCGACACCTTCACCAACCACAGCCACCCCGAGATCGCAATTGCGGCGGCCACGTGGCTGCACCGCGCGGGATACCGCGTGCTCGCATCGAGCGAGAAGGCGTGCTGCGGACGCCCGATGCTGTCGAAGGGATTCCTGACCGCCGCGAAGGCCGAAGCCGAGAAGGCCGTCGCGCTCCTCGCCCCCCACGTCGCCGCCGGACGGTGGATCGTGGGGCTGGAGCCGTCGTGCATCCTCACCTTCGGCGACGAATTCCGCAGCCTCCTCCCCGGCGACCCCCGCGTCGACGCGCTCGCGCGGCAGTCGATGATGTTCGAGGACTTCGTCGCCCAGGAAGCCGCCGCCGGACGCCTCGACGACCTCGCGTGGTCCGGCGGCGGCGAGGCGGTCATCCTGCACGGCCACTGCCACCAGAAGGCCCTCGTCGGCACCACCGGAAGCGCCGCCGCGCTGCGGCTCGCGGGCTACGACGTGACGGTCCTCGACACGTCGTGCTGCGGGATGGCGGGCAGTTTCGGCTACGAGGCCGAGCACCAGGACGCGAGCCGCGCCATGGCCGAGCGCCGCCTGCTCCCCGCCGTCCGCGCCGCCGACGCCGCGACGCACGTCGCCGCGCCGGGCACGTCGTGCCGCGAGCAGATCGGCCACCTCGGCGGGCGGAGCGCCCAGCACCCGGCGGTGCTGCTGCTGCGGGCGCTCGCGGGGTGACGGGGGATGGGCCGGCGGTCGAGGCACCTTGTAGAGACGCATCGCCGATGCGTCTCTACGCCCCCGAACGGTCCCCGGATGGCCCGATGGGCACCACACGCACACCCCCACGCGTCAGCGCCGCGCGCGGGGGCGGGACCGGCTGGCGAACTCGGGGACGTGCAGGTCGGCGTCGAGGTCGGCGACGGTGGCGGCGAGACGGTCGCGGGCGTCGCGGACGGCCTGGTTGTAGACGGACGGCGCGATCTCGGCGAGCACGAAGTCCAGCAGGAATCCGGCCTGAAGCGTCCCGATGTCCTCGTCGCGCTCGTCGCGGAAATAGGCTTGCAGGGCGTCGAGGGCGGCGCGGCGGGCGTCGTCGGGGAGGGCGATGGGCATCTCGTTGGGCGTTGGTGGTTTGTCGTGGGTCGAGGGCGGCGCTGATGGGACGAGTGAGCACGCGGCGAATGGTTGGAGGCCGATGCAGATACACCTGACAGGTCGGGAGACCTGTCAGGTGTAGATCCGTCTGGAAAGACGGGGGAAGTGCAAAGGGTGGCCGGTCGGGCGGTTCGAAGGCCTTCGACCCGGAGTGCCGCGGTCCTTGCAGGGCCTCGCAACGACAACGGGGGACCGGCCGGGTTCGAGCACGTGCCCCCGATCCACCACCAACAAACGACGAACGGTCAGTGCGATGCGGCGGCGCCCCAGAGCTGGCGCAGGCGGGCATCGCGGCCGCAGCCGAGGCGGTAGCTCTGGTAGCGGTCGGGGGTGGTGACGTGGAAGTTCTGGTGGTAGCCCTCGGCGGCCCAGAAGGCGCCGCCGTCGCGGATCGCCGTCACGATGGAGGCCGGAAAGGTCTTCGTGCGCTCGATGCCCGCCTTCGACGCCTCGGCGGCCGTGCGCTGCGCATCGGTGTAGGCGAAGATGGCCGAGCGGTAGGGGGAGCCGCGGTCGCAGAACTGACCGCCGTCGTCGGTCGGGTCGGTCGTCGTCCAGAAGTAGTCGAGGAGTTTGTCGTAGCTCACGACCGCCGGGTCGAAGACGACCTGCACGGCCTCGACGTGGCTGGTCCGGTGGCCGCCGACATCGTCGTAGCTCGGGCGAAGCTCGGTGCCGCCGGTGTAGCCGCTCGTCGTCGAGACGACGCCGGGGAGCTTGTCGAAGTCCGATTCGGTGCACCAGAAGCAGCCGGTGGCGAAGGCGGCGCGTTCGAGCGTCTTGCCGGAGCGGTCCTGAAACGGCGTGGCCGTCGAGACGGAGTCGGTGCCGCCGCGGCGCTCGGTGGCGGCGGTCGTGCCCTCCGGCCCGACGGTGCGGGCGGTGGCGGTGGTGCCGCTCGACCCGCAGGCGGCGGCGCCGAGGGCGAGGGCGGCGGCGGTGGCGAACGCGGCCGCGCGGAATCGGGGAAGTCGGATCGTCGTCATCGTCAGGAAAAATCAGCAGGAATCGGTTCGTGGAGACGTGGCTCGGGCGCGTCTCCTCCACAGCCCGCGCCTCACGTTCCGTGACGGCGCAGCGCGCGGCGGTCAGATCAGGTGCGCAGCGCAGGCATGGCCTCGCCCTGCGGGACGAAGCGGAGCGAGACGCCGTTGTTGCAGTAGCGCAGGCCCGTCGGGCGCGGACCGTCCTCGAAGATGTGCCCGTGGTGGCCGCGGCAGCGCGTGCAGTGGTACTCGGTGCGCACCTCGTACGAGAGCGCGCGGTCGACCTTGTTGTCGATGTTGCCCGCGATGGGACGGAAGAAGCTCGGCCAGCCCGTCCCGCTGTCGAATTTGGCCGTGCTCTCGAAGAGCGGCAGGTAGCAGCCCGCGCAGACGAACGTTCCGGCGCGCTTCTCCTCGTTGAGCGGGCTGGAGCCGGGGCGCTCGGTCGCCTCGTGGCGCAGCACCTGGTACGCGTCCTCGGGGAGGATGCGCCGCCACTCGGCATCGGTCTTGACGAGCGGCTGAATCGACGCATCGGCAACCGGCACGTCGGCGATGGTGCCGCGCCCGGTCACAGCGGCGGCAGTGCCCATCGAGTCGGACGCAACAGCGGCGCCCGCGGGCGACTTGCAGGCGGCGGCGATGAGCGAGGTGCCCGCAAACGTGGCGATGAAGGGCGCCGCGCCAACGGCGGTGAAGCGGCGGAGGAATTCGGTGCGGGTCATCGGTGCGTCGGGGGCGGAATGATTGGTATGACGAAGAAACGCTGCTGCCCGTTCATTCGCACGACTCGTAAGCACCGCGCGCACTCCATCCGCACGTACCGTCACGGCGTCGCCACATCGTCACGTCGTCCCCGCTCTCATCGCACCTCGTCGCCGATCAGGTTCTCGCGGACGTAGTCGGTGAGGGTGCCGAAGAGGTGGAGGCGCGTGGCCCGCCCGCCGATCGAGTGGTTCTTGCCGGGGTAGAGCATCAGGTCGAAGCGCTTGCCGGCGGCCTGCAGGCGGTCGACCATCTGCGTCGTGTTCTGGAGGTGGACGTTGTCGTCGAGGTCGCCGTGGGCGATGAAGAGCTTCTGAGTGGGCGCGAGGCGGTCGGCGTAGGTCTGCGGCGAGCCGACGGCGTAGCCTGCCGCGTTCTCCTGCGGCGTGCGGAGGAAGCGCTCGGTGTAGATGGTGTCGTACTGCTTCCAGTCGGTGACGGGGGCGACCGACATCCCCACCTTGAACGTCTGCGGCCCCTCGCCCATGAGCAGGCTGTTGAGCGTCAGGAAGCCGCCGTAGCTCCATCCCCAGATGCCGATGCGCGACGCGTCGGCCCACGGCTGGCGCCCGATGTACTGCGCCGCCGCGATCTGGTCGTCGGCTTCGAGAACGCCGAGTTTGCCGTACGTCGCCGTCTTGAAGGCGTAGCCGCGCGCGCCCGTCCCGCGTCCATCGACCGAGACGACGACGACGCCGAGTTCTTCGGCGAGGTACATGTGCCACATCGCGCGGCTGCCGCCCCACGCGTTCATGACGGTCTGCGAGCCGGGGCCGCCGTAGACGTACATCAGGACGGGGTGCTTCTTGGTCGCGTCGAAGCCTGGTCGGCGTCATCACCCACGCGTTGAGCGTGTCGCCGGCGGCGCCGGGGACGGTCGTGAAGCGGACCGACGGGCAGGCGCGTGTCGGCGAGGCGGGCGATGAGGTCGGCGTTGGCCTCCAGGGTGCGCACGACGGTGCCGTCGACGCGGCGGAGGGTGACGACGGGCGGCTGCGTGAGCGTCGAGTGGGTGACGATGAGGAAGCGGCGGTCGCGCGAGAGTTCGGCGTCGTGCCAGCCCGGCGCGGTCGTGATGCGCTCGGGCGCCTGCGAGACGCCGACGGTGGCAATCTGCGGGGCGCGTCCGCGAGTGCGCCCACGGGTCTGTCGCTGCGTCTGGGGCGCAGGCGTGTCGGCGTCGGCGAAGGAGACGCGCTGGCGCATGACGTTGCGCTCGGTTGGCGAGGGCAGGGCGGCGTTGAAGTAGACGAGGCCGCGCGGTTCGTCGGCGCCGAGGAAGCCGGTCACGTCGTAGCGTCCGCTCGTGAGCTGCCGCACGAGCGCGCCGTCGGCGGTGCGGTAGAGGTAGAGGTGGCGGTGGCCGTCGCGCTCGGAGATCCAGACGAAGTGCCGCCCGTCGGCGAGGTAGGTGAGCGTGCCGCCGACGAGGTCGGAGAAGCCGGTCTCGGTCTCGATCCACGCGCTCGCGCGCTCGGTGAGGACGGTGCGGACGTTCATCGTCTGGGCATCGCCGTACAGAAGGTCGAGCGTCGTCTGGTCGCGGTTCATCCGAAACATCCACACCGTCGGCGCCATCCCGCTCGCCGCCGGCACCCAGCCGAAGCGCGGCAGGTACTCGGTCGCATTTCCGCCCTCGCGCCACGTGTCGGTGTCGAAATAGCGGACGGCGCCCGTCGCCACGTCGGCGATGCCGAGCTGGATTTCGGCGTTCGGGGTGCCCGCCTTGGGATAGCGGAAGGTGGTAGAGGTCGGGTAGAAGGTGCGCAGGTCCTGCATCGTGAACGTCTGCTCGGCGGACTCGTCGAGCGTCAGGAACGCGATCCGGCTTCCGTCGGGCGACCACTGCCAGGCGTCGCGGAGGCCGAATTCTTCCTCGTAGACCCAGTCGGTGGTGCCGTGGATGAGCCCGCCGTCGGCGCCGTCGGTCGTGATCGCGCGCTCGGCGCCGGTCTCGACGTCGCGCACGTAGAGGTTGCGCCCGCGCACGAAGCCGACCTTGGGCCGTCGGGCGAGAGCTTGGCGAAGAGCTGCGTGCCTGCATCGCGCGTGCCGACGGGCGGAGGCGGCGGCTCGCGCGGTCGTAGACGTAGTAGAATCCCTGCGTGTTCTCGCGCCACACGGGCGAGAGTCGGTGTAGAGCAGCAGCCGCTGCCCGTCGGCGGACTCGGCGTAGTCCTCGATGCCGATGCGCCGGTTGACGTCGGCGGCGGTGAGGTCGGCGCCGCTCAGGAAGACGGCGCGGGCGCCGGATTCGAGGTCGAGCGAAGCGAGGTCGGTCGTGCCGTCGTCGCGCGTCTCGACGTAGCGGACGACGGCGCCGTCGGGGGCGAAGCGTCCGCCTGAAAAAAAGGCGCCGCTGTAGACGTTCGAGGCGGCGACGTCGGGGAGGGTCAGGCGCCGCGACTGCGCGGTGGCGTCGGGAGGCGCGGCGGCGAGGAGGGTGAGGGACGCGGCGAGGGCGAAGCGGGCGGGGCGGAGCATCGGAGGCGGGGCGTGGGTCTGGCGCAAGATAACGGAGCGGGGGGCGGCGTGTCCGTCTGGCGTGAGGTGCCGGGCTGTGGTAGAGACGCATCGCCGATGCGTCTCTACGCCCCCAGACGGTGATCTCTGGCACAACACCCGCCGCCGTTCGCCCGCACCGCGTCCCGATATTGCCGCCGTCCATCCCCCGGCCCGTGTCCTCCGATCCCGCTTCCGCGCGCCTCTCGCACGCCGCCGTGCGCATCGACCTCGGCGCCCTCCGCGCCAACGCGCGCCACCTCGCCGCCCGTGCCGCGCCCGCGCGGCTGATGGCCGTCGTCAAGGCCGACGCCTACGGCCACGGCGCGGTGGCCGTCGCCCGCGCGCTCGAAACCGAGGACGTCGACGCCTTCGCCGTCGCCACGCTCCCCGAGGCGCTCGCGCTCCGCGCCGCCGGCGTCCGCGGACGCGTCCTCGTCTTCGCGCCGCCCGAGGCCGACTGGCTCGATGCCTACGCCGCCCACGGCCTCGACGCCGCCGTCTCGACGCCACCGCTCCCTCGACGCCGTCCTCGCCCACCGCGCCGCTGGAGGGCCCGCGCATCGACGTCCACGTCAAGGCCGACACCGGGATGCACCGGCTCGGCTTCGCCCCCGCCGACGTTCCGCGCGTCGTCGCCCACCTGCGCCACGCCGAAGTGCCGGTGATGGGCGTCTGGACGCACCTCGCCACCTCAGGCGACGCCTTCGCGCGCGAACAGGCCGACCGGCTCGGCGCCCTCGCCAACGAGGTGCCCGCCGTGCCGCGCCACGTCGCCAACTCCGGCGCCCTGCTGAGCGGCGACGGGCGCCTGACCGAGCGCGACGACCCGGAGTGGGGGCCGGTGCCCGGCGAGGCGTGGGTCCGCGCGGGCCTCGCCCTCTACGGCGTCGATCCGCGCGGCGACGGCGAGGAAGACGGTTCCGCGCCCTTCGACGCCGCTCTGCGCCCCGTCCTCACCCTCGGCGCGCGCGTCCTGCAGGTGCGGACGCTCGCGGCGGGCGAGACGGTCTCGTACGGGCGGACGTGGACGGCGCCGCGCACGACGCGCATCGCCACGGTCGCGCTCGGCTACGCCGACGGCCTCCCGCGCGCGCTCTCCAATCGAGGCTCGATGGCCGTCCGCGGACGCCGCTTCCCCATCGCCGGCGTCGTCTGCATGGACCTCACGATGCTCGACCTCGGCCCGCCCGGCGGCGCGGGAGACGCCGTCGCGCCCGGCGACATCGCCGAGGCCATCGGCGGGGCCGGGCCGTCGGCGTGGGAGATCGCGCGGATGTGCGGCACCATCCCCTACGAAATCCTCGCCCGCCTCGGCGCCCGCGTGCCGCGTGTGGCGGTGGGGTGATCCACATGAGGCGTCTGTCGTCTGTCGTCTGTCGTCTGTCGTCTGTCGTCCAAACCTGTCCTCCTCCGATGTTTCGATCCGCCCTCCTCGTCCTCCTGCTCACCGCCGCGCCGTCGCGGGCGCAGCCCGGCCTGCCGCCTGCGCCGGTGGGTGTGGCGCAGACGGCGCCGCTTGCCGAGCACCCCGACGCGGCGCTCGCGGCGCGGATGGATGCGGTGCTCGACGCGGCGCACGCGGCGGGGACGTTCGACGGCGTCGTGCTCGTGCGGCGCGGGCGGGCCGTCGCCTACCGCCGCGCCCTCGGCCTCGCCGACCGCTCGTGGGGCATCGCCAACTCGTTCGAGACGCGCTTCCCGTGGGCGTCGGTGACGAAGCAGGTGACATCGGTACTCGCGGCGCAACTCGTGGGGGACGGGCGCCTCCGCTTCTCCGACCGCCTCGACCGCCACCTGCCCGGACTGCGCGCGGACGCCGCCGGGCGCGTGACCCTGCGCCAGCTCCTCGCCCACACGTCGGGCCTCGCCGACGTCGACCGCATCGCGCCCACCACCGTCCTCGCCTCCGACAGCGCCGCCACAGCGGCCACCGACGCCGTCCTCGCCGCCGACCTCGACACCGAGCCGGGCGCCACCTTCCGGTATTCGAACACCGAGACGCTCGTGCTCGCGCGCGTCATCGAGGCGGTCACCGGGCAACCGTTCGCCGACGTCCTGCGCGCGCGCATCCTCGTGCCCGCCGGGATGACTGCGACCGACCTGCTGCGCGACGACCGCGTCGAGCCGCGCGTGCCGACGGGGTACGTGGGGACGGGCGCGGCGGGCGACCCGGTGCGCGTCGCGCCTGCCGAGCGACTCCCGCTCTACGGCGCCGCCGGGGCGCTCGCCGGCACCGCCGACGACCTCCTCCGCTTCGACGACGCGCTCCTCTCGAGCCGACTCCTCCCGCCCGCGCTCTTCGACACCCTCACCGCCGCCGACCCGGCCCTCGGCTTCGTCGCCCTCGGCGTGTGGCGCTATACGCTCGATGTCGGGCGGGGCGCTCCCGCCGATCTCGTCGAACGTCAGGGCTACATCGGCGGCTACCGCGCGCTCAACGTGCTCGCGCCCGCCGACGATCTCGCGCTCGTGATCCTGAGCAACGCGGGCGAGCCGGACCTCTTCCGCACCTACGCCCGCAGCGGCTTCTCCTACGACCTCATCCGCGCCGCCCTCGGCCCGCCCGATGGGCGCTGAGAGAGCGTTAAACCTGTCAGGTCCGGGAGACCTGACAGGTTCAGAACCGCTCAAGTCGCCTTCGACGCGGCGCACCCGGTGTTGGACGCGGCATCCCGCCCCTTTGACGCGGCATCCTCTGCCTTCGACGCGGCTCACCCTGCCGGGTCTGCCGCGTCCAGGGGCGGGTCGGGGTCGACGAGGGCGAGGTGGACGGCGCCGATGCGGAGGCCGTCCATCGACTCGACGGTGAGGCGGAGGCGGCCGTCTTCGACGGTCTCGCCGACGGTTGGCATCCGCCCGCAGAGGTGGAGGATGAGGCCGGCGACGGTATCGAAGTCGTACTCGGCGAGCGGGAGGTCGAGGGCGAGCTCGTCGCTGAGGTCGTCGAGGTTGACGCGGGCGTCGAGGCGGTAGGTGCCGTCGGGGAGGTGGGCGAGGTCGGGGCGCTCGTCGGTGTCGCGCTCGTCGCGGATCTCGCCGACGACCTCTTCGAGGAGGTCCTCCATCGTCACGAGGCCCGCCGTCTCGCCGTACTCGTCGACGACCAGGGCGACATGCGTGCGGCGCGTGCGGAACTCCTCCATCAGGTCGTCGAGGCGCAGGCTGTCGGGCACGAAGAACGGCGTCCGTAGGAAGGGCGCGAGCGGGGAGACGGCAGCGGCATCTTCGTCGGCGGGCACGACGTGCGCGGCGTCGGGGAGGTCGGCGCGGTCGGGGAAGGAGACGACGTGCGGGAAGGGCGCCCCGTCCGGCCCGTCCTCTCGCCCGGCGACGGCGAGCAGGTCTTTGGCGACGAGCAGGCCGACGACGCGGTCGAGCGTCCCGTCGACGACCGGCAACCGGCTGTGGCCCGACTCGCGCACGAGCGCGGCGGCGTCGGCGAACGAGGCGGTCATCGGGAGGGAGACGACATCGGCGCGGGCGGTCATGATCTCGCGGACGGTCGTCTCGCCGAAATCGACGACGGCCTCGATGAGCGAGCGTTCGTCGCCGTCGAGCGTGCCTTCGGATTCGGCGATCTCGGCCATCACCTTCAGGTCGTCGGCGCTGAGCGGCTCCGCCTCCCCGAGCCGCTGTTCGACGCGGTTGCTCCACCGCGCGAGGGGGCGCGTGAGCGGCCCCGCCATCCGGTGCAAGAGGGCGACGATGCGCCCGACGCGCCGGATCACCGCCTCGGGCGCGCGGGCGCCGATGAGCCGCGGCAGCGCCTCGCCGACGACGAGGAGCACGAGCACGGTGGCGACGAAGGCGATCGCAATCGGCCCCCACATCGCCGTCCACGACGCCTCGGTGCCCCCTGCGGCGGCGTCCACGACCCGCGCGGCCCGCACGTGCCCGGCGGCGTGGGTGGCGAGCACGATGGCGCCGACGTTGGAGAGCGTGTCGACGAGGCGCATCGAGAGCAGCACCGCGCGTGGATGCACGGTCAGCCGTCCGAGGCGCCGCGCGTCGGGCGAGGCGGCATCGGCGAGGCGCGCGCGGACGTCGGGCGGCAGGCTGAAGAGCGCGGCCTCGGCGGCGGAGACGACCGCGGAAACGCCGACGAGCGCGAGGGCGAGCACGATCTCGGCGGCGAGAATCCAGTCGGAGACGGGTAGGGCAGGGTCCACGCGGAAGACTCAGAGGGCAGGGCGCCAAGATACGCGGTGGCGTGCTGGGGCAGGGCGTGCGGTTCAGACGCGGCAGGATGCGCGCGTAAAGGGTCACGTGTGCCGTCGCGCCATTTGTGCCAGCTGGACGTAGGGGGACGATCTATCGTGCTCCTACCGGGCGTCGTCACCACCACCGACGACCGAGTACCCGCGCCGTCGTCATCGCCCCGCCGCCGCCGCGTCCATCACCCACGCCACCTCGCCGCGGGCGCGGATGCGGGCTGCCGGGAGCGCAGTCTCGCCGCCGAGGGCGCGGGCAGCGATGGTTGTCTTGGCGGCGCCGGTCACGAGGACGACGGCGAGACCGGTGCGGTCGAGGAGCGCGGGCGTGAGCGTGATGCGGTCGGCGACGGGCGAGGTCGCGGGCGCGACGGTGTGCGCGGCGAGGGCGCCGACCGGCCACGACGGCGCGGCGCCGGGGAAGAGCGATGCCGTATGCCCATCTTCGCCGACGCCCATCACCGCCGCCGTCAGACCCACCGCCGACGCGCCCCGCCCGACGAGGGCAGCGAGGAGCGCGTCGTAGGCGCCCGCCACGGCGCCGGGCGCGCCAGCAGTCGTGGCGACCGGGTGGACGTGCGTCGGGGCGACGGGGACGTGGTCGAGGAGGGCGCCGCGGACGAGGCGTTCGTTCGAGCGCTCGTCGTCCGGCGGCACCATCCGCTCGTCGACCCAGACGATGTGGACGTGCGGCCAGGGCACGTCGGCGCGGGTGGCGAGGGCGCGGTAGAGGGGCACCGGCGTCGAGCCGCCGGAGACGCCGAGGATCGGCACCGCGCCTGCCGCATCGGCCGCGATGAGCGCGTCGGCGACGAGATCGGCGCCGAAAACGGCGGCCTCGGCGGCGGTGGGGAGGACGTGGCGCCGGGCGTTCGTCGTGGGTCGTGGGTCGTTCATGGGTGGGTGTCGGCAGACGTGGGGCCTCAACGTGCGATCAAAGAACGGCACACCACCCACGATCAACCCTTCGCTCAAAGGGCGTCGGCTTCCTCCGGTCCCCACGAGCCGGGGGCGTAGGGGTAGACCTTGCGGTGGCGCTTGATGATCGGGTCGTAGAGCGCCCACGACGCCTCGACCTCGTCGCCGTGGACGAAGAGCGTCTGGTCGCCGCGGATCAGGTCCTCGACGAGTGTCCGGTAGGCCGACGGTGGCTCGCCGAAGGCCTCGGCGTAGTCGAAGTGGAACCGCTGCGGCTCGACGACGAAGCCGTCGCCGGGGCGCTTGACGCCGAAGGTCAGCGAGAAGCCTTCGTCGGGTTGAAGCTCGATGCGGAGCAGGTTCGACTTGAGCTCGCAGCCTTCCAGGTCGCGGAAGAAGGCGACGGGGGGCGGGCGGAAGACGACGCGCACCTCGGTCGTCCGCTTCGTCATCACCTTGCCGGTGCGCAGGATGAACGGCACGCCCTGCCAGCGCCAGTTGTTGACGGAGAGGCGGACGGCGGCGAAGGTCTCGGTGGTGGAGTCCGGCGCGACGCCCTTGAGGTCGGTGTACGGCTCGA
Organism: Rhodothermales bacterium; assembly: GCA_963726715.1. Taxonomy (GTDB): domain Bacteria; phylum Bacteroidota; class Rhodothermia; order Rhodothermales; family BA12; genus CAVSDF01. The sequence continues at coordinate 830,650 of CAVSDF010000010.1, read as the reverse complement.
CGCTCCGCCCGCCCAGGCGCCCGCCGGTGTACTGCCCGAGCACGACGTCTTTGCCCGAGAGCGGCGCGACCGAGCGCAGCACTTTGACCTTCTCGCTGCGGATCGCCTCGGCGCCGGGGCTCGACGGCACCTCCATCGCGACGAGCGTGAAGAGCTGCGTCAGGTGGTTCTGGATCATGTCGCGCATCGCCCCGGCGCGGTCGTAGTACGCCCCGCGCGTGCCGACGTCGAGGTCCTCGCTCACATAGATCTCGACGCGCTCGATGGCGTCGCGATTCCAGAGCCGCTCGAAGATCGGGTTGGCGAGGCGGAAGACGAGCAGGTTCTGGACGGTCTCCTTCCCCAGATAATGGTCGATCCGGTAGATCTGTGACTCGTCGAAGTGCCGGTGCAGCACCTCGTTCAGGTGCCGCGCCGAGGCGAGGCTGTGCCCGAACGGCTTCTCGACGACGAGCCGCACCCATCCCGCGTCGCCGCCGCCGTCGTCGTTCGGACGGTTCATGCCGACGCGCCCGAGCCAGTCGGCGGTCATTTCGAAGGCCGACGGAGGCAGGGCGAGGTAGAGCACGCGGCTCGGGCCGAGGTCGAAGCGGTGCGCGATCTCGTCGGCGCGGAGGCGGACGCGCTCGTAGTCGTCGGGCGTCGGGTCGCCATCCAGGCTCTGGTAGAAGATGTGCGCCTCGACCCACGCCGTCGCCTCGCCGCGCTTGAGCCCGCCGACGCTGACGAGGCCGTCGATGGCGTCGGCGCGGAACTCCTCATCGCCGTACTCGGTGCGGCTGACGCCGAGGACGCGCATCTTGAGGTCCGGGTTCGAGCGCGTCAGATCGACGAGCGCGGGCAGGATGAGGCGCTTGGAGAGGTCGCCGGTGGCGCCGAAGAGGACGAAGACGTGGGGGTCCATGGGGCGGGATGGTGGTGGAGCCCCCTCCGTCCCTTCGGGACACCTCCCCCACGTGTGGGGGAGGACCGCCGCGGAGGCCGTTCAGGCCGCAGCGGCAGGAGGGGGGCGGAGCGTGTGCAGCGGGAAGCGGGGCCTCTACGCCGTCTTGGCGGGCGGAGCGGGCGGGGCGGGCGCGTCGCCGCCTTCGATCGGGTTGGCGGGGAGGGCGTCGGGCGTCTGCTTGACGAAGCCGTGGCCGCCGAACTCGTTGCGGAGGGCGGCGAGCATCCGGTCGGTGTAGGAGTTGTCGAGGCGCGAGCGCAGGCGTTCGTAGAGCGCGGCGGTGATGACCGGGGTGGGCACGTTGAGCTCGGTCGCCGCCTCGATGGTCCAGCGGCCCTCGCCGCTGTCGGAGACGTAGGCCGCGATGCCGCTGAGGTCGGGGTTGTGCGCGAGCGCCTTGGCGCAGAGGTCGAGCAGCCACGAGCGGACGACCGAGCCGGTGCGCCAGATCTCGGCCACCTGGTGCAGGTCGAGCGCGAAGTCCGTTTTGGCCTCCAGCACGTGGAAGCCCTCGGCGAAGGCCTGCATCATGCCGTACTCGATGCCGTTGTGGACCATCTTCGTGTAGTGCCCGGCGCCCGTCGGCCCGACGCGGCCCCAGCCGGTCGTCGGCGAGGGAGCGAGCACCTCGAAGAGGGGGCGGAGGCGCTCGACCGCTGCCGCGTCGCCGCCGATCATCATCGAGTAGCCCTCGCGGAGGCCCCAGATGCCGCCCGACGTGCCGACGTCGACGAAGTGGATCCCGCTTTCCGCGAGCCGCTCGCCGCGCTCGACCGAGCCGGTGTACTTCGAGTTGCCGCCGTCGAGGATCGTGTCGCCCTTGCTGAGGCGCCCCGCGAGATCGGCGACGACCGATTCGGTGATCTTGCCGGCCGGCACCATCACCCAGACCGCCCGCTCGCCCGGCGCGCCGAGCTTGCCGATGAGGTCGTCGACCGATGCCGCGCCTTCGCCGCCCTGTTCTTCGAGCACGCGGACGTTGTCGTCGTTGAGGTCGAAGCCGACGACGCGGTGGCCGCCCATCACCAAGCGCGCGGCCATGTTGAGGCCCATCTTGCCGAGCCCGACCATCCCGAGCGTCATCGGCGTCTCGGTCATCGGCGGCGGCGCGGTGATCTCGCCGGTGGCGAGCGGCGGGGCGGCGTGGGGCGTTTCAGGCTGTGCGGGCGGCTCGCCGTCGGCGAAGGGGGTGTCCATCGGGGGATCGTCGGATGTGTGGAAGTCGGGGAAAGGGTGCGCCGGGGGGCGGCGGTCAGAGCACTCCGTCAGGGCACGGCTCAGAGGGCCGGGCCGTCTTCGAGGCCGAGGCCGGTGTCGCGCCAGCGCCACTCGCGCAGGAGCACGTCGAGGCGGGCGGCGAAGCCGTCGGCGCGCTCGGGGTCGGCCTCGGTGGTGAGGCGGAAGGCGCGTCCGCGGTGCGTGCCGACGCAGACGATGCCGGTCATCCCGCTCACCTCGTCGGTGAAGGCGTGGCCCTCGACGGCCCAGAGGCACGGCGAGGCGCCCGCGTCGGCGACGGTGCGGCCTTGCCCGGCGCCCTCGCGCACGAAGGCGGCGAGGAGGCTGTCGGGCGACACGCCGGACGGGGCGACGGTGACGGTCGCGCGCGGCTCACCGCTCGGACCGCGCTCGGCGGCCCACGCGAACGTGACCTCGGCGCGTCCGTCGCTGCCGGTCGTGGTGCGCGTCTCGAACTCGCCGCGCGGCAGGAACGTCGTGAAGGGCACGCCGTCGGCGTCGAAGGCGGTGAGCGCGACGGGCCGGTCGATGCCCTCGACGCGCATCGTGGCGGTCCGGGTGTCCACGCCTGCGCCGAGGGTGTCGGCGGTGGCGAAGGTGCCGCTGTCGGGCACGGCGGTGGTCGGCGGCGGCGTGGGCGGCGGGGTCGTGTCGCGGCATCCGGCGACGAGGCCAGCAGCCGTCAGGCAGGCGGCGAGCGCACCGGCGGCGCTCGGAGAGAGGCGGGGCATCGGGCGCGGGAAAGGCGACATCGCCAAGATACACGCGGGGGTCGCGGGGCCGCGTTACGATGCCGGTTGCGCCCCCCCGCCATCGCGGCCAGCACGGCCGGGACCGCGCGGGCGGATGCGTCGGCTCGGGCGGGCGGGCGCGTTCGGACCCGCGAGGCCCTCGGCGTCGAGGCGGCGGGCGATGTCGGCAGCGGTGTCGTCGGGCGCGGCGCCGGCGACGTCGACGAGCGGCGCGGCGTCCTGCCCGCTCTGGTCGGGAGGGGCGCCTGCGGCGGGACGCGGTGCGCGCGGGCGCGGCGGCGTGCGCGCGGCCGTGGGGTCGAAGTGGACGTCGAGCTGGGGGAAGGGGATCGTCACGTCGGCATCGACCAGGGCGTTCATGACGCGTTCGAGGTACTCGGATCGCACGGGCACTTCGAGGGCCGGATCGGTCAGGAAGAAGCGCAGCTCCATCTCGACGCCCGAGTCGGCGAGGCGCGTCACGACGACGTGCGGCGGCGGGTCGGCGGCGATGCGGTCGTCGGTGTCGGGGAGGGCGAGCACGGCGCGGCGGGCCTCGTCGGGGCGGTGCGCGTAGGCGACCGAGAAGGGCACGCCGACGCGCACGGCGCCGAGCATCGCGTGGTTGAGGAGGGGCTGGTTGATCATCTGGAAGTTCGGCATCACCAGGATCTCGTTGGCGAGCGTCCGGAGCCGCGTCGAGCGCAGCGAGATGTCGACGACCGTCCCGTAGGTGCCGTCGATGACCACCTGATCGCCGACGCGGAAGGGCCGGTCGAGCAGGATGGCGATGCCGGAGATGAAGTTCTCCAGCGTGTCCTTGGCCGCGAAGCCGATGGCGAGACCGGCGATCGAGAGGCCGCCGATGAGCACCGTGAGGTCGATGCCGAACTGCGCGAGCACCATCACCGTGATCAGCAGAACGGCGGCGATGCGCAGGCTCCGGAGCAGCAGCCCGCGCAGGCCATCGTCGACGCGCTCGCTCGACGTCAGCACGCGCTCGGCAACGGTGCTGACGAGCCGGTAGAGGCCGTAGAGCAGCAGGAAGACGACGATCGCCTTGACGAGGTTGGGCAGGAACTCCGTGGCCATCCGCTCCAGACTCTGGCCCATGTGCGAGGCGAAGAGCTGCCAGCGCCCCTGCACGAGCATCTCGCTGGCCTGCCCGACATCCTCGGCGGCGCGGGCGAGCACGCCCGTCGTGTCGCGCAGCGAGTCGGCGGCGGCGCGGACGGAGTCGGAGGCCGCGCGGAAGCTGTCGAGGCGCACGCTCCGGAGCGAGTCGGCGAGGACGGTGGGCGGTGGGGGCGTCTGGGGCATCGGCAGGAATCGGGGGGCGCGTCCGTACGGAACGCCCCGACCTGCCGCCTCGTGCCGCGGGTGGCCTTCCCGCTCCTGCCGCAGAGGGGGAACGGCCGACGGGGTTGGCGCGATGCCCGGTAGAGACGCATCGGCGATGCGTCTCTACGGCCCCCGCCGTCCGTCGTCCGTCGTCCGTCGTCCGGTCAGCCCTCCGGCCCGAGGCGCCAGAGGATGTCGCGGTCGATGCGCGGCGCGCGGTCGCGGTACTGCGCGGTGAGCGCGAGCTTGCGGCGGAGCAGGTCGGGGAAGTTCTCGCCGTAGATGAACGACGTTTCGGAGACGTCGGAGACGAGCATCCACTCGCACGTCGCCGTCTCGGAGAGCGCGAGCAGGCGTTCGGTGTTCTCGACGTCGAGGTCGAGGGTGGCGTCGAGGGTGGCGCGCAGGGCGGCGCGTTCGTCGGCGTCGTCGGTGGCGAGGTAGCCGTACACGTCGCGCACCCATGCGCACGTGTTGCGCTGCGTCGTCGCCCAGCAGTCGAGGGCGCGGATGCGGTCGCGCAGGTCGGCGAAGACGGCGGATGCAGGACCGTTCGCCGATGTGGCGAGGGCGTCGGCGGCGGCGTGGGCGGCGGCGAGGCGGGGGCGGACGTGGCGGTCGAAGCCGTCGGTCATCCACACGCCGTCGGCCTGCGTGATGAGGTCGAAGAGCACGTCGCGCCCGAGGTCGTTGATGTTCGGGTTGTTGAAGGTGCTCACCATGAAGCGCTCGTAGTAGAGGCGGTCCTCGCGCGGGATGGCCTCGATGTCCGGCACGAGCGGGCGCACCCACGTGCGCAGCCAGACGAAGCCGAAGTGCGAGTAGAGCGGCACGAGCGGCATCCGCTCGACGGCGGCCTCGACCTCGTCCCAGAGGCCGACGAGCGCGGCGGCGTGGCCCTCGCCGACCCACCGCGCGGCGCATCCGTGGAGGACGGCGTCGGCGGAGATCGCGGGGTTGAGCGTGGCGGCGCGGAGGATGTCGGGGTGCGGCCAGTACGGCGTCCGCTGCGGGTGAAGCAGGCCGCCGATGGCGCTCGCGGCGGTCACGCCGAGGGCGTGGAGGGCGGTGAGCTTGCGGTGCAGGCGGCGCGGGAAGGGGATGCCGAGGAGCGGCTCGGCGTTCATGCCCGTCGCGGCGGAGTACGTGATCTTCGGCTCGATGCCGAGGGCGCGGTAGGCGGCGAGGCGCTCGGCTTCGGCATCGTCGAGGGCGTCGTGGAAGATGGTGCCCGCGACGCTGCCCTGCTCCGGGTAGTGCGGGTGGCGGTACGGCAACTCGTAGCCGCGCACGAGCAGCGACGGCGCCTCGATGGTGAGGCCGCCGGTTGCGGAGGCGGAGGCGAATGCCGCTCCGTCGTCGGTCGTCGCGTCGTCCGTCGTCCGTCGTCCGTCGTCTCCCGCGCGCGCCATTCCGGCGGTCAGGGCGTCGTGTTCGACCTTGAAGGGTTCGACGCGAAGGACGACCTCGAAGGCGGGGTTCGTCTCGGCGGCGGTCGATTGCACGTGTTCGAGCCAGCGGACGGCGCTCTCGGCGGCGGCCTCGGCGATCTTGGCGTGCGAGCGCCACTCGCGGATCAGGTACGGCCCGCCGTTGCGCCCGACGTAGAGCGAGGCGGTGTGCTCGAAGCCCGCGCCCGAGTCGTTCGTCCACACGGAGAGGTAGGCGAGGTCGGGCACGGCGGCCATGAGCGCGCGCACCATCGCGGCGACGTGGGCGCGGGTGGCCGGGTGGTCCTGCGCGAGCGTGTAGCGCGGCAGGTGCGAGCGGAACGGATGGTCGACGCGGGCGCCGCGGAGCGTCGGGTACTTCGTGAAGAAGGCCTCGGGGAGCGTCCGCGGCTCGAACGCGCACATGCCGGGGGCGAGGCCGTAGCGGCGCCCGGCGGCGGCGAGCTTGCGGACGCGGTTGAGGTTGGCCGCGAGGTACTCGTGCGGGTAGAGGCCGCGCGTGAGCGGGCTGTCGACGAACTGCGCGAGGCCCGCGCCGTAGGTGTAGAACTCGTCGTAGTACTCGCTCTGCACGCCCGGCTCGAAGGCCAACGGCGTGGCGAGGGCGTTGACCTCGACGTGCGTGAAGCCGCTTCGCGCGAGCGCCTCGCAGTAGGCGTCGGCGTCCATGCCGCGCGCCGAGCGGCAGTACTGCGTGAGCGTGAGGTCGAAGAGCGGACGGTGCATCCGCAGCGTCGGCGTGAGGTGCAGGCCGCCGGTGCTGCCAAGCGCCTCGCGCTGCGCGTCGGTCGTCTCGCCGCTCGCGAGCAGGTGCGCGAACGCGTAGAGCCGCGCGCCATCGCACGCCGCCACCTCGCCCGACCCGTCGGTGTCGATGCGGGCGTACAGCCACGGCGCGTCGCCGGAGGTGTCGCCGGGCGCATCGGCCGATCCGTCGGGACGCGCACCGCCCGCGCGGACGGTGAGCACGCCGCCGGATGCGCCGCCATCCGCCCCTCCGGACGCGCCGCCGTCCAGAACCGGCACGCCGGGCGCGAGGACAGCGGCGGCGAGGCGGACGACCTCGGGGGCGTCGGGCGCCAGGCGCAGGGCGGCGGGGCGGGGCAGGGGTGCGGGCATCGGGCGGTGGGGGTGGGAGACGAGGGAGGCGATACGGCGGACGACGGACGGCGGACGACGGGGCGGTGGTTCGGGCGACGCGGGGCAGGCGACGATCCGCCGCGTCGCCCTCTCCGCTCGCCGTTTTGCAGCGATGCGCGCGGAAGGCGGTCGATCAATGTAGTTTGCGTTGTTTCAATGGAAAACCGTTGTTTTCAATGTGGAACGATGGTCGTTTGCGATGTGAAACACCATAATCATCGCCCGTCGCCCCCCATTCCCAATCCCCCATGCTCCGTCCCTCCGGCATCCTCGTCCACCTTCGGCCCGCGCAGATTGCGGCCATTCGCGCCGCCGCGCCGGTCGCGTATGTGCCGTGGGGCGCCATCGAGTGGCACGGCGTCCACGCGCCGGTCGGGCTCGACGGGATGCAGGCCGACGGGCAGTGCCGGGCGCTCGCGCGCGAGACGGGCGGCGTCGTGCTCCCGGTCGTCTACGCGGGCACCGACACGATCGGGCCGTTCAAGGGCTTTCCGCACTCGTTCGAGCACGCCGCCACGACCGTCGAGGCGCTCGCGTCGGAGCTTCTCGATGCCCTCGCCGCCGACGGATGGCGGGTCGTGGTCGTCGTGACCGGCCACGCGGGCGGCGGCCACACCGACGCGCTCGCGCGGGCCGTGGCGGCGTTCACGGCTCGCCAGCCCGATGTCGCCGCGCGCCTCGTCACCTCGTTCTCGCCCATCGCCGACGCGCACGCGCCGAACCACGCGGCGCGGGGCGAAGTGTCGTTCCAACTCCTCTTCGCCCCCGCCGACGTCGACCTCGGCGCCATCCCCGACGGTCCCGCCCCGACGCTCGACGGCGATGGCGTCTGGGGCGACGACCCGCGCGGCGCGTCCGCCGACGAGGGTGCGGCGATGCTCCGCCTCTTCGTCGACCGCGTGAGCGCCGACGTCCGGGCCGACCTCGCCGCGCTCGGCCCATCGCTCTCGTAAACCGCTTTCCCCGTTTCTCATGCACACCCGCCCGCTCGGCCGCACCGGCCTCGACGTCTCCATCATCGGCCTCGGCACGTGGGCGCTCGCGGCGCAGGTCTACGGCGACGTATCGCCCGAGGCCGCGCGCGCGACCGTCCGCGCCGCCCTCGACGGCGGCGTCACCGTCTTCGACACCGCGCCGCTCTACGGCTCGCCCGAGACCGACGGCATCGCGGAGACGGCGCTCGGCGAGGCGCTCGGCGCCGACCGCGACCGCGTCGTCGTGATGTCGAAGTTCGGGCGCTACGCCACCGATGGCGCGGCGCCGAACTTCCACGCGGCGCGGGCGCGCGAATCGGTCGAGGGCAGCCTGCGGCGCCTCGGGCGCGGGCACCTCGACGTCCTCTTCTTCCACTCGCCCTTCGGCGCCGCCGACATCCACGACGACGTGTGGGACGAGCTCGGGCGCCTGCGCGACGAGGGCAAGGTGCGCGTCATCGGCCACTCGATCTCGAAGTTCGCCGAGACGCAGTCGATGGCACGGACGTGGGCCGCCGAGCGCCGGATCGGCGCCGTGCAGGTCGTCTACAGCCTCATGAACCGCGAGGCGACGGCCCTCATCGCCGATCTCGCCGCCGAGGGCGTCGGCGTCGTGGCCCGCGAGGTGCTCGCCAACGGCTTCCTCTCCGGCGCCGTCACCGCCGACACCGTCTTCGCGCCCGGCACCCTCAACGCCCGCTACGACCGCGCCGCCGTCGCCGACCGCGCCGCCGCCGCCGCTGCCTACGCCGCCGCGCTGCTCGGCCCCGCCGCCGACCCGGCGTCTCTTCCCGAGGCCGCCTTCCGGTGGGTGCTCGACGACCGCGGCGTGTCGCTCGCCCTCTCCGGCGCCGCCTCGCCCGCGCAACTCGCCGCCGCCCTCGCCGCCGCCGCCGCGCCGTCCTTCTCGTCCGTCGCCCACGCCCGCGCCGCCGCCACCCACGCGCGCGACTTCGAGGCCGCGTGACGGGGCGGGTGGGGCCGCAGCGGAAACGCCGCCCGCAGTGTCTCCACGTCTTCCGCCACGTCTCCACCCCATGACCGATCTCTTCGCCCTGCGCGACCTCGAACCGCCGATGGGCGACACGGCGACGCGTCCCGCGCTCGCCACGACGCGGGCGCTCTGGACCGCCGCCCGCGCCGATGAAGACGGCGCCCCACCGCGGCGGATCGTCCATGCCCGCGTCCTCCAACTCCACGCGACCGCCGACATCGCGCGCCTCGGGCTGCGCCGCGCGCGGGGCTACCACACGTGCGGCAGCCTCGCCGACCTCGATTTCGTGACCGCCTTCGACGTGCGCGTCTGGGACGGGCGCGCGTGGGAGACGGTGCTGACGGTGACGGACGCGCCCGATCCGGGCGACGAGACGGTGTGGTTCGACCTGCCGCCGCGCCGCGCGAGCGCTGTCGCCGTCGAGGTGCGGCGGTGCGGCGGCGACGGGTGGTGGCCGTCGTGGAACCTGGTGAGCGGCGCGCTCACACTCCACGCCGCCTCCGGCGAGCCTGTGACTGCGCCGCGCGACGAGCGGCTGCTGCGGTTCGTCGGGGACGTGGGCGATGGGATGGAGGACGGAGAGATCCGCGCCGACGCGCCCGGCATTGCCGTCGCCTTCGCGCGCTCGCGGGCGGCCCTGACCCACCTCGCTCTCGACGCCGACGGACGCTTCGGTGGCGCTGCCGGACGGGAGGGCGGTCCGGCGCCGAACCTGCTCCGCACCGCCCCCGGCGTCGTTTTTCAGGGGCCGACGCTCGCGCCCGTCGGGGCCGCGCCGGTGCTCGCCACCGCGCTCCGCTGGGCCGCCGACGGCACCGCCGAGGCCGTTCCGGGCGGCGTCCGCTACGCCGTCGAGGCCGCCGGGCAGCGCTACACGCTGACGTGGACGCTCGGCGAGGACGGCGACCTCACGCTCCACGCCGTCCGCGAGGCCGAGGCCGAGATGCGCGCCCACGTGTCGAGCGCGTGGACGCTCGCCCTCGACCCGCGCGTCACGCCTGCGCACGTCGTCGGCGCGCTGTGGTCGGAGGTGGATGGGGACGGACTCGCGCGCGCACGGTGCGCCGAGACGGGCCTCGTGGTGGCGCCGTTCTGGCTCGACGTGCCGCGCATGGGCCGCCTCCGCGTCACCGCGAGTGGCGACGTGCTCGCGCGCTGCGACGTCGACCGGCCCGGCGACCGGACGACGCTGGAGATCAAGGTCGGCGAGCGTCCGCAGCCCGAAGGCGACTACGTCCTCCCCGCCGGACGCTTCGAGGCGACCGTCACCTTCCGCCTCGCCACGCTCGACGTTCCGCTCGGCGGCGCCGCCCCCGAGGCCGTCCGCGCCGCCGTCGCGCGCTGCGCCCTCACCGCCCTCACCTACCGCCCCGACACCGCGACGCTGACCAACAACGGGGCCTCGATGCACTGCCCGCTGTCGATGGATGCGTGGACGGCGACCGCCACGCGCCTGCCGTCCGTCCTCGGCCTGCCACCGGGCGAAGGTGAGCCTGCGTTCGACGCGCTCGATGTCGTCCGCACCTCGCTCGAACGCTGGCTCCACGGCGCGCCCGGCTACGCGAGCGGCACCCTCGTGCGCGGCGGACGCCGCCACGCCGTCGAGGACGAGTACCTGATGACCGGCGCCGCCGCCCTCCTCGGCCTCGCCGACTATCTCGATGCCCGCGCCGCCCGCGATCCGTCCGGCGCCCGCGCATGGCTCGCCGCCCACGCGCGCCCCGTCGCCGCCGCCCTCGCCGCGATGCACGCCCGCGACCTCGACGGCGACGGCCTCGTCGAGAGTCCCTACCGAACCGGCGTGAGCGGCACCGGGCAGTGGTCGACGAACTGGTTCGACGTGATCTCCTTCGGCTACAAAGACGCCTTCTCGAACGCCCTCCTGCACCCCGCGCTCGTCCGCCTCGACGCCCTCGTGCGCGATCTCGGCGCCCCCGACCTCGCCACGCTGACGGGCATCGACGACGCGGGCGGCGACACCCTCGCCGACTGGGCCGCGCGCCTGCGGCGGAGCTACGCGCCGGCGTTCCTCAACCCCGAGACGGGCTGGATCGCGGGCTGGCGCTGCGCCGACGGGCACCTCCACGACCACGCGTTCCTCTGCGTCGAGCGGCGCCGCGGTCACCGGCGGCCTCCTCGACGCCGATCTCGCGCGCGACGTGATGGCGCGCCTGCACGCCGAGCACCGCCGCACGCCGCTCCCCGACGCCGCCCTCGGCCTCCCCGGAATGCTCTGGCCCCTCCCCGACGCCGACCGCGCCGACATCCTGCAGGGCTACCCGCTCGGCTACTACCAGAACGGCGGCCTCACGCACGCCCAGGCGCGCCACTACGTCGGCGGCCTCTACGCGGTGGGGATGACGGCGGAGGCCGACGCCCTCCTCGAACGCCTCTGCGCGGGCCTCGCCGACGCGCGCGTCTACGGCGGCGTCCGCTCGGGCCTCGACTGGCGCTACCACGACGGCCGCCCGTGCGGCTACGAAGGCCTCCTCACCGACCAGTTCGCCGTCGTCGGCCTCGCCCTCGAACGGTGGGGCGCCGCCGTAGCCGGCCGTAAACGACACAGGCTCGCGCCGTCGCAGGGCCCGACCTGCCCGGCATGCCGCCAGCGCCACCCACCCTCAGACGGCAGCGACGCTACGACGATGCGCTCCGACGATCGTTACCGAACGGCCGCCGGGCCATCAAGTCTCCGTAGGCGCGAGCGGTGGCCTCCGGGGAATTCACGCGCCTGGAAGTCGCACAGTACCCAGTACGTGCGTGCCGACAGCCCGCGCCGAGCGCGCCGACCGCTGTGACTCGTGCGGGCACGTCCGGGGCCACGAAACACGCCGGCGAGCACGAACGCGATGGCCGTGCAGGCGCCCCAGATCGCCGAGCCGATGTCCGGCTCGAACCAGCAGCGCACCGGCCCGATGCAGAAGGCGAGGGCACTGAGCGTCACACGGCGCGAGACGCCACCGGATAGCATGCGCGTGAACGCCGCCCGGAGCAACGACACGCCCACGCGCAGACCGGTGATCAAGAATAGCTGGCGTTCTGGACATCGACGTCGTCTGACGTTTGGTCATAAACGTCTGTGATGGCGCGAGGCGCCGTCAGACGTCGCGGACGTCAATCGAGGCAGCGGCGGCGGCAGTGCGTGCATCGCGGAACGCTCGTTTCTTGCAGCGCACGCCCCACCGCCTCAGTCGAACGGCCACGCCGGTCATCGCGGCGACGGTGCGGAGGTCGGCCACGACGGCGTCGACGACGGGGATGCCGTGGGCGCCGCGGTCGAGTTCGGCGGCGTGCTCGGGGTCGCCGGGGATCTGCACGCCGGTCGTGCCGGGCGCCGGGCGCGTCGCGCGGAAGGTGCGCACCCAGTCGGCCATGCGCTCCTCGAAGACGTCCGGGTCCTCGAAGCCGTCGATGGCGAGGGCGCCGAAGCAGTGGCCGATGCCCGCGCCGACGCTGCGCGTGGGGATCTCCTGGCGGAGCGCGAACGGCGGCGCGAACGGTCCCCAGTTGGCGCCCGGCAGGACGGCGCTGAGCACATCGACCATTGCCGCGAGCGCGTAGCCCTTGTGGCCGCCGCGCTCGCGGTCGGAGCCGAGCGGCAGGAGCGCGCCGCCGCCGACCATCGCCGCGGGATCGGTCGTCGCGGCGCCGTCGGGGCCGATGGCCCAGCCTTCGGGGATCGGCGCCGATGCGCGGGCGGCGATCTCGATCTTGCCGTACGCCGCCGCGCTGGTGGCGAGGTCGACGACGACCGGCGGCCCACCGGCGACCGGGAAGGCGGTGGCGATGGGGTTGGTGCCGAGCATCCGCTCGCCGCCCCAGAGCGGCGCGACGAGCTTGGTCGAGTTGGTCATCGCGAACCCGATCAGGCCGCGCTCGAGCGCTTCGAGCACGTAGTAGCTCGCAATCCCGAAGTGGTTCGTGCCGCGCACCGACACCCAGCCGCGACCCGACCGCCTCGGCCTTGTCCATCGCCACGCGGTTGGCGAACGGCCCGACGACGAGCCCGAGGCCGTTGTCGCCGTCGACGGTCGCCGTGCCCGGGCGTTCGCGGACGATGCGTGGGCCGGGCGTGCGGGTTGATGCGGCCCGCGGCGAGCATGTCGGCGTAGGTCTTGAGCCGGGCGACGCCGTGCGAGTCGATGCCGCGGAGGTCGGCGAGCGCCAGCACATCGGCGGCCTGCCGGGCGTCGGCGTCGGGCACGCCGAAGGAGGCGAAGACGCGGATGCAGAACTCGTGCAGGCGGTCGGGCGCGAAGCGCGTGGCGTCGGAGGTGTCGGGCATGGGGTAGTTTGTGGTTTGTCGTGGGTGGCTGGGACAGGCGCGGTGCGATGGGGAGACGGCCCCGCGTGGAGGAGTTCCGTCGCGGTGTTCGCCGCTCGTCGGTCACCGCACCACCCGGCGCGAAGAGACCTCGACCCACCATCAACGACAAACGACCGCACTCACCGTCCCCGTCACGCCATCGCGTCGACCCGGTCGGCGATGGCGTCCGCCGATGGCGAGGCTGGCCGTCGCGGCGGGCGAGGGGGCGTTGAGGACGTGGAGGACGCGGCCGCGCGCGGCGAAGGCGAAGTCGTCGACGAGGGCGCCGTCGCGGCCGCACGGCCTGGGCGCGGACGCCTGCCGGGGCCGCGACGAGGTGCTCGGCGCGGATCTCGGGCACGAGGTGCTGCAGCGCGCGCACGAACGCCGCCTTCGACACCGACCGCCACATCTCGCCCGCTCCGGCGCGCAGGTGACGCCGCGCGAGGCGCCGGAAGCCGGGGAACGACAGCGTCTCCCACAGGTCGCGCAGATCCACCGTGGTCCGCGTGTAGCCCTCGCGCGCGAACGCCAGCACGGCGTTCGGCCCGCACTCGACGCCGCCGCCGATCATGCGCGTGAAATGGACGCCGAGGAACGGGAAACTGGGGTCCGGGACGGGATAGATCAGGTGGCGGCACAGGCGCTCGGCCTCCGGCGTGAGCGCGTAGTACTCGCCGCGGAACGGCACGATCTGCACGCCCGGATCGCCCTCGAGAGGCCCGCGCGAGGCGGTCCGATTGCAGCCCCGCGCATGCCACGCCGACCCGCGCCCGCACCGCGCCCCGGCTCGTCTCGGCCACGACCTCGCCGCCCGACCTCGCGCAGCGACGACACCGCGGCGCCCGTCACGACGCTCCCGCCCGCCGCCTCGACCGCCGCCCGCAGCGCCCGCACGACCGCGCCGTAGTCGACGATGCCTGCCTCGGGGACGTGGAGCGCGGCGACCCCCCGCGCGTGCGGTTCGATCTCGGCGAGGCGCTCGGGTCCGATGCGGTGCGCCGTGACGCCGTTGGCCTCGGCCCGCGCGGCGATGCGGTCGAGCGCCGGAATCTCGTCGGCGCGCGTCGCCACGACGACCTTGCCGCAGCGCTCGAACGGCGACACCGTGCGCTTCGCAGAACGCCTCCATCGCCGCCTTGCCCGTGCGGCAGAGCGTCGCCTTGAGCGATCCGGGCGCGTAGTAGAGGCCGGTGTGGAGCACGCCCGAGTTGTGGCCCGTCTGGTGGAGGCCCGGCGCGGGCTCCTTGTCGAGCACGACGACGCGCGCGCCGGGCGTGCGCAGGAGCATCCGGTAGGCCGTCGCCAGCCCCACGATGCCGCCGCCCGCGACGACGACATCGGCGGTGGCGGGCGGGTCGGGCGAGGGCGGCGGCGGATGCGCGCGCGCGGCGGCGAGGGGATCGGCGTGCATGGGTGGGGTGGAGAGATTGTGAGTTGGTGAGGGGTGGGGTGCGTTTGTCGTCGGTCGGGGCACGGGCGAACGGCGCTGAAACGCCGGGCAGTGATGGGGGGATGGCGCACGGACGCCCCCCGGTAGAGACGCCCCTGACGGGCGTCTCCACGTCGCGCCACCACCGCCACCACGCCCCAACGTCCCTCCTCCACATCGCGTCACCACCGCGAATCCCACCACCAACCCACCATCTCACACACCCACCATCCCGCTCACCGCAAGAACGCCCCGTCGAGGCCGCCGTCGACGGTCAGGATCTGGCCGGTGGTCTTGGAGAGGCGGTCGGAGACGAGCAGGAACAGCGCCTCGGCCTGGTCCGCCGGGGTGATCGGCTGCTTGAGGAGCGTCCGCTCGGCGTAGAACCCGGCGAGGCGTCCGCGCAGCACGTCCTCGTCGTCGGTGTCGTCGTGGGGGAGGCCGTACTTGGCGAGGCTCGCGACGACGCGGTCGCGCGGAAACATCGACGAGCCCTCGACGACCGTCGCCGGGGCCACGCCGCCGACGCGGATGAGCGGCGCCAACTCGACGGCCAACTCGCGGATCAGGTGGTTCGCGGCGGCCTTCGACGTGTCGTAGGCGAGGCTGCCCTTCTTGGCGACGGCGGCGTTGACGCTCGTCGTGAGGGCGATCGCGCAGCCGGAGAGGCCCTGCGCCCGCATCACGCGCGCGGCTTCGTCGGCGACGAGGTAGGCGCCGGTGACGTTGACGGCGAACGAGGCGTCCCACATCGCGTCGGCGACCCGGCCGCTCGTGTCCGGCGAGGCGTAGAGGCCGACCGTCGAGGCGACGGCGTCGAGGCCGCCGTAGGCGAGGACGACGTGGTCGAGGGCCGCGCGCACCGACGCGCGGTCGGTGACGTCGCAGGCGGCGTGCGTCACGTCGCCGCCGCCGCTCACGCCCGTTCCGGCGACGCCGATGCCCATGCCGCGCCGTTCGAGGTGCGCCTCGGCAACGGTGCGGGCCGCGTCGGCGTCGCGGTCGAGGACGGCGACGGTCGCGCCCTCGCGCAGCAGCCGCCCGACGAGTTCGCGCCCGATCCCCGACCCGGCGCCGACGACGGCGACGATGCGGCGCGACATCTCCTGCTCCGGCGGCATCCGCTTCAGTTTGGCCTCTTCCAGTCGCCAGTACTCGATGTCGAAGGCCTCCTGACGCGCGATCGGCGTGTAGGTGCTCACCGCCTCGGCGCCGCGCATGACGCCGATGGCGGCGCGGTAGAACTCCGCCGTCGTCCGGCTCTCCGATTTGGTCTTGCCCCACGCGACGAGCCCGACGCCGGGGATGACGACGACCGTCGGGTCGGTGCCGCGCATCGCGGGCGAGTCGGCGTGGCGGTGGGCGTCGTAGTAGGCGGCGTAGCGCTCGCGGTAGGGGCCGAGGGCGGCGTCGAGGGCGGCTTTGAGGCCGTCGGCATCGCCCGGCGTCGGCGACCAGTCGGCGTAGAGCGGCTCGACTTTGGTGCGGAGGAAGTGGTCCGGGCACGAGGTGCCGACGCAGGCGAGGCGCGCGGCGTCGTGCGAGGCGGCGAAGTCGCGCGTCGCCTCGTCGGCGTGGACGGTGGCGATCATCCGGCGCTCGCTCCCGACGCGTCCGCGCAGCCACGGCAGCACGTCGGCGAGGAGGGCGTCGCGGTCGGTGTCGGAGAGGTCCGCGCCGTGGCGGCGTCCGCCGAAGGTGTCGCCCTTCCGGTCGCGGGCGGCGAGGAAGTCGGCGGCGCGGGCGATGAGGCGGAGCGAGAGCTCGTAGCAGTCGCGGTCGTCGTCGGACCAGTTGATGAGGCCGTGGCCGCCCATGACGGCGCCTCGGGCCTCGGGGTGGTCGCGGCAGACGGCCTGCAGGGCGAGGCCGAGTTCGAAGCCGGGGCGCTGCCAGTCGAGCCAGACGACTTCGTCGCCGTAGACCTCGCGGGTCAGCGCCGGTCCGTCGGCGGCGGTGGCGATCGCGATGACGGGCACCGGGTGCGTGTGGTCGACGTGCGCGAAGGGCACGAAGCCGTGGAGCGGCGTGTCGATCGACGGGGCGCGCGGGTTCAGGTTGAAGGTGCACTGCGCGAACAGGCCGACCATCGCGTCCTCGGCCTCGGTCTTCACGCCGCGCGCCGTCGCCCGCGCGGGCGTAGACGTCCTGCAGGCCCATCAGCTTGTCCTGGTAGAGCGAGGCGAAGAGGCCGCGGTCGGCGGTGCGCAGGTCGCCGCCGGAGCCTTTGACCCAGAGGACCGTCACCGGGTCGCCGGTGAGCGGGTCGGTCTCGGTGAGCTTGCTCGACGTGTTGCCGCCGCCGGTGTTGGTGATGCGCGGGTCGTCGCCGAGCAGGCGCGAGCGGTAGACGAGGCGCCCGAGGCCGTCGAGCGTGGCCGCGTGGGCGTCGTCCCAGCGGGACGGGAACGGGTCGGTGAAGTCGGTGAACACAGGCGTAGGGATGGAATGCGGGGAAGGACGGAGGCGCGGATCACGCCAAGACGGGGGAATAAGTGACGGTCTGCGCGGACGCGCGGGCGGCGGCGCGGACGGTGAGGGCGGGGTCGATCGCGCGCAGGTCGCCGGTCGCGTGGGCCTGGACGAGGAGGTTGCCGAGGGCCGTCGCCTCCGCCGGACCGGCGACGACGGGCACGCCGCACGCATCGGCCGTCCACTGGCAGAGCAGGGCGTTGCGGCTGCCGCCGCCGACGGCGTGGACGACGCGCGGGGCCTCGCCGGTGAGCATGGCGATGGTGCCGAGGCGGTCGGCGTGGGCACGGGCGAGGCTCTTCAGGATGGCGCGGACGAGGTCGCTGTCGGTCTCGGGCGGCGCGGCACCGGCGCGCGCGAGGGCGTCGACGATGCGGGCGGGCATCGGTCCGGCGTTGTCGTTGGGCGCGGCGAGGGCCGCGTCGTCGGGGTCGAAGGTGCCCGCGTAGGCCGAGGCGGCGGCAGCGGCGAGGAGGGCGTCGAGGCCGGTGTGGAGGCCCGCGCCGGTCCACGCCCGCAGGCATTCGCTGAGGAGCCACAGGCCGGTCACGTTGCGGAGCAGGCGGATGGTGCCGTGCCCGTCCGGGCCGCCGAAGCCGCGTTCGTTCGTCACGCCCGCCATGCGCGCGGCCTCGCTCGCACGTGGCGACGCGCGCTCGACGCCGACGAGCGACCACGTGCCGAGGCTCGCGTACGCCCACGGCCCGGCGCCCTCGTCGGCGGGGACGGCGGCGACGGCGCAGGCGGTGTCGTGCCCGCACGAGGCGACGACGGCGACGTGCGCCGCGCCGCGCAGCCGCCCGGTGACGGTGCCGGGCGGCGACGATCTCCGGCCACCCGTCCATCCCCAGTCCGAGCCGTCCGAGCACCGCCGCCGACCACGCGCCGGTGCGCACGTCGAGCAGTCCCGATGTGCTCGCAATCGTCGCGTCGGTCACCGCGCGGCCGCCGAGGCGGTGGTTGAGGGCGTCGGCGATGAAGAGGCGCGTCGCGGTGCGGGCGCGCTCGTCGGGGGCGTCGGCGAGGACCTGGTAGACGGTGTTGAAGGGCAGGTGCTGGATGCCGGTCTCGCGGTACAGGTCGGCGAACGGCATCCGCGCGTGCGCGGCCTCGATGGCGGGCGCGGTGCGCGGGTCGCGGTAGGCGTACGGGTCGCGCAGACCGGCCCCGTCGGCGCCCAGCGGCACGTAATCGACGCCCCACGCATCGACCGACACGCTGCGGAGGTCGGGCGCCGCCGCGAGCGCGCGGGCAACGGCAGCGTCGACGGAGGCGGCGAGGCGCGTCGATGTCCCACGTCACGTGCCCGTCGGCGTGGGTGCGCATCGGCGTCTCGAAGCGCGCGATCTCGTCCATCGCCATCGCTCCGCCGCCCGAGAGCGTGCCGAGCACCGCGCGCCCGGACGAGGCGCCGAGGTCGAGGGCGAGATGGGTGGACATGGGGGAGGGGGGGTCGCTCGCTGCGCTCGCTTGTTGGTGGGGAGTGGGTTGGTGAGGGGTGTCGCTCGCTGCGCTCGCTTGTGGTGGGGGTGGGGCGTCCTCTCACCAACTCACCACCACACCATCTCCCCACCTCACAGCGCCTGCGGGGGCGCGTACGCCCCGCCCGCGCGGCCTGCGCGGCCGCCGCGCGGTAGCCGGACGCGCGGAAGGCGCCGACCGGGTCGAGCGCCGCGCCGCGCCGCCGCCGGGCCTCGGCGACGAGCGGCGCCACGTCGGTGCGGAAGGCCGTCTGCAGGCACCGCTCGGCCATCACGACATCGTTGGCGTCCTGCGCCGCCGCGAGCGCGTCGGCATCCACGAGAAGCGCCTGCGCGTAGGCCGTCTGCAGGGCGTCGATGGTCTGGAGCAGGTCCTCGATGGGGTCTTTGAGGTTGTGGCTCTGGTCGATCATGTAGGCCGGGTCGAAGCCGGGGAGGGCGTCGCGGGCGGCCTGCGCGAGTTCGTGGAAGACGAGGAAGAGGCGGTACGGGCGCAGCGAGCCCGGTCGTCAGGTCGTCGTCGCCGTAGGCGGAGTCGTTGAAGTGGAAGCCGCCGAGGCGCCCGGCGTGCAGCAGCCGCGCGACGACGAGTTCGACGTTGGTGTTCGGCAGGTGGTGGCCGAGGTCGACGAGGCAGGCGGCGCGCGGCCCGAGCGCCTGGGCGAGCATCAGCGACGCGCCCCAGTCCTGGACGACGGTCGCGTAGAAGGCGGGTTCGTACGGCTTGTGCTCGGTGAAGAGGCGCCAGCCGCCGGGCAGCCCGGCGTAGATCTCGCCGAGGGCGGCCTCGACGCGCGCGAACTGCCCGCGCAGCGACGCCTGTCCGGGAAAGCTCGTGCCGTCGGCGAGCCAGACGGTGAGGGCGGTCGAGCCGAGGGCCGCGCCGGTCTCGATGACGGCGAGGTTGTGGTCGATGGCCTGCCGCCGGACGCCCGCGTCGGTGTGGGCGAGCGAGCCGAACTTGTACGAGCGCGCCTGCCCGGCCTGGTCCTGGAAGGTGTTCGAGTTGACGGCGTCGAAGCCGAGTCCGCGCGCGGCGGCGTGCTCGCGCAGCCCGGCGGCGCCCCCGGTGGCGTCGGTCGGGGCGTCCCACGGGAGGTGGAGCGAGACGCGCGGCGCGGCGCCGGTGAGGGCGTGGACGGCGGCGGCGTCGTCGAGTTTGTCGAGGACGGTGACGCGGCTCGCCGGCGCCCGGGAAGCGTCCGAAGCGCGTGCCGCCGGTGCCGAAGGCCCACGACGGGACGGCCACCTCGAAGGCAGCGACGGCGTCGGCGATGGCGCCGATGTCGACGCCGCGGCGGGCGAGGCGGGCGCCGAGGGCGTCGAAGTCGTCGGCGTGGGCGGCGGCGAGGGGCGCGTTGGCGCGCGCGACGGCGCCGTCGGGGAGCGTGAGGGGCACGGCGCGGGAGGCGGGCGGGGGCATCGGCGCGGGGGCGCCGCAGGGGCGGAGTTCCAGCAGTGAAACGGTCCGGCACGGCAGGCACGGTGGCAATATCCTGCACCGCGCGCCGGATGTGAAACCCTGTTTCAGATCGAGAACGCGCGCCGTTCGGCCCTCTCGCCCGATCCCGTCCGCGCCCGATGCACCGCCGCCGCTTCCTCCGCCAGATGGGCACCGCCGCCGGTGCCGCCGCCCTCGCGCCGTCGGTGCTGCCGTCGGTCGTGCTGCCGGGCACCGACCCGGCCGCGCTCGCCGCCGTCTCCGCCGCCGCCGTGCGGCGCACCCGCGCCCGCCTCGCCGCCGCCTCGCCCTGCCGCGCCGAGGTCCGCAGCGAGCGCGGCGGCCCGCGCCTGTTCATCGACGGCGCCGAAACGCTGCCGGTCTGGGGCCTCAGCATCTCGCTCACCGAGACCGCCGCCAACTTCGTGGCGATGGGGATGCCGATGCTCCAGCCGCAGATGGGCATGATGAGCGCGTGGACGGGGCCGGGGCAGTACGACTTCCGCGCCCTCGAAGACTACCTGCTCCGCATCCTCACCCTCGCGCCCGACGCCTACCTGTTTCCGCGCGTCCAGCTGCTCACGCCGCCGTGGTGGAAGGAGGCGCACCCCGGCGAGACGCAGCGCTTCGGCGCCGACGTGCCCGCGCGCTACTGGGACGGCTGGCGCACGCGCCCGTCGGAGAACCCGCTCCGCGAGGGCGACCACCACTTCACCAACTTCTACGGCGAGGCGTGGGAGGCCTCGTACGCCTCGGAGCGCTGGCGCCGCGACACCGGCGAGATGCTCGCCGCGCTCGTCCGCTTCGTCGACGGCAGCCCGCTCGCGGCGCGGGTGATGGGCTACTTCTTCGTCCACGGCAACACGGAGGAGTGGAACGTCGGCGGCGACAACTGGTGGCCCGGCTACGAGGCGCCGATGGAGCGCGCGCTCGGCGGGCCGGTGCCGGAGCCGCGCCGCCGCCTCGACGCGGGCTACGGCCTCCTGCGCGACCCGGCGCGCGAGACCGACGTGATCGACTTCTACCGCCGCTTCCACGAGGTCCGCGCCGACACCATCGCCCACCTCGCGCGCTCGATCAAGGAGGCATCGTCGCGGCCGGTCGTCGCGGGCACCTTCTTCGGCTACCTCATGGAGACGCCGCGCATCCAGGAGAGCGGCCACCTCGCGCCGTCGGCGGTGCTCGAGAGCCCGCACCTCGACCTCATCGCCTGCCCGTACACGTACGTCGCCACCAACGACCCGGCCAAGGCGCGCTGGGAGAGCGACCTCTACGACGGCGAGGGCGGCTGGCTCGGGCGCTCGCGCGGCGTCGGCGGCGACGGCGCGTTCCGCTCGATGGTGGAGAGCTACCGGCGGCGCGGCAAGCTCTACGTCTCCGAGATCGACCCCGGCTCCTACCGCCACCAGGCGCGCATCTGGAAGGAGATCGGCGGCTCGGGATCGACGACGCCGGAGGGCACCACGACGATCCTGCGGCGCGACTTCGGCAACGTCCTCGCCGCCGCGTCGGGGGGATGGCTCTACGACTTCGGTCCCTACAACTTCTCCGACTGGGGCCTCGACGAGCCGACGACGCCGGGCGGCTGGTACGGCGGCGCCGACATCATCGACGCCGTCGGGGCGGTCGTGCGGATGATGCGGGCGCGGCTGACGAGCGACATCGGCTCGGTCGCGCGGATCGTCGTCGCGGGCGATCCGGAGGGCTTCTTCGCCTCGCGCCACTGGCTCCACGAGCGCCCGTGGCCGGGGCAGGGCATCCGCTACACCGACCTCGTCAACCACTGGTTCTTCAACGCGCAGGCCCGCGCGCTCTACCGCGGCGGCCAGCCCGTCGACCTCCTCTACCGCGCCGACCTCACCGCCGAGGATTTCGCGCGCTACCGCCTGGTGCTCGTCCCCAACGCCTTCCTGATGGCCCCCGGCGAGGTCGACGCCCTCCACGCGCGCCTGCGCGGCTCGGGCGCGACGGTCGTCTGGTTCTACGCGCCGGGTCTGCTGCGCCGCGCAGCGCCGGGCGTGCCGGGCGGCGTGGACCGCGCGCAGATGGAGCGCCTGACCGGCTTCCGCTTCGCCGAACTCGACGACCCGGGTCCGATGACCATCGACCTCGCGATGCCCGCCACCGCCACCGAACCCGCCCTCGCGCAGCGCTTCGGCATCCGCAGCCCCGACTATCTGTCGCCGCGCTTTGCCGTCGAAGACCAGGCGGCCGATGGCGTCACGGTCGAGCGGCTCGGCACGTGGACGATGGCCGAGACGGTGCGGCCGGGCGACCGCCGCTGCGCCGTCGCCCGCCGGGCGATGGACGGGTGGACGAGCGTGTACGTCGGCGCGCCGCCGCTCCCGGCGGAGGCGCTCCGGCGATTCGCCCGTGAGGCCGGAGCGCCGCCGTGGACCGACCGCCCGGCCGTCGTCAACGCCTCGCGCGCCGGGGCGATGGTCGTCTGCACCGACCCCGAAACCCCCTTCGGCGCCCCGACCGGCGACACCGAGCGCCCGGCGCCGCCGCCGCTGACCGTCACCTTCCCCTTCCCGCTGCGCGACGAGACCGGCGGCCCGCCCCGCACCGCGCACACGCTCGACCTCCGCTTCGGCGACGTGCGCCTGTTCGTGCCCTGACGGGGGATCGTCTGCCCAACCCCGCCGCTCACCCGTGGCCCGGCGCCTCGGGCACGAGCGCCGTCTCCCGGTCCTCCACGCGCGCCCCTGCCTCCCCTTGCCCATGAACCGCCGCTCCTTCGTCCACCGCATGGGCCTCGCCGCCGGGGCGGCCGCGCTCGCGCCCGCCGATCTGCTCTCTCCCGGCACCGAAGCGCTCGCAGGCATCTCCTCCGGCGACCTCCGCGCGGCGCTCGATGCGCTCCGCGATGAGGCGCCGTGCCGCTCGGAGGTGCGCGTGGAGCGCGGCGGCCCCCGGCTGTTCGTCAACGGGGCGGAGCGGGTGCCGTTCTGGGGCCTCAGCACGGCGCTGCTCACCGGGCCGCTCGCCACCTTTTCGGGCATGGGCATCCAGCTCATCCAGCCCAACCTCGGCATGACGGACTCGTGGACCGGGCCGGGGCAGTACGACTTCACCGCCCTCGAAGACTACATGGCGCGCCTGCTCGTGCGCGCCCCGGACGCCTTCCTCTTCCCCCGGATGCACCTCATCACGCCCATCTGGTGGAAGGATTCGCACCCGGACGAGATCGGCGTGCTCGGCATGGGCGATCCGGGACGGACGTGGGACGTGATCAAGCGCGAGGGCTTTCCGCCCGGCGAAGGCAACAAGCGCTACGCGCCGCTGATCGAGTCGAAGGAAGCCTCCTATGCCTCCGAGGCCTGGCGGCGCGACACGGCGGCGATGCTTCGCGCCTTCGTGGCGTTCATCGAGCAGAGTCCGCTCGCGGCGCGCATGATGGGCTACTTCCCCGTCCACGGCAACACGGAGGAGTGGAACATCTGGGGCGACGACTTCATGCCGGATTACAGCCCCCCG
The DNA here is from genome assembly GCA_963726715.1 of Rhodothermales bacterium. Classification (GTDB taxonomy): domain Bacteria; phylum Bacteroidota; class Rhodothermia; order Rhodothermales; family BA12; genus CAVSDF01. Next base: position 807,222 of record CAVSDF010000010.1, on the reverse strand, counting down.
ATGCAGCGCGTGGCCGGGCCGGTCCCGTCCGTGCGCGAGCGGGTGTTCTCGGGCTACGGCCTGCTGCGCGACCCGGCGAAGGAGGGCAACGTGCTCGCCTTCTACCGCGCCTTCCACGCCGCGCGGGCCGAGACCATCGTGCAGCTTGCGGCCACGATCAAGGCCGCCATGCACCGCCGCGTGCTCGTGGGGACGTTCTTCGGCTACCTCATGGAGACGCCGCGCATCCAGGAGAGCGGCCACCTCGCGCCCACCGCCGTCCTGGAGAGCCCCGACATCGACTGCGTGGCGTGCCCGTACACGTACATGGCGACCAACGACCCGTCGGTGGACCGCATGGAGAGCGACCTCTACGACGGCGCCGACACGTGGCTCGGACGCGGGCGCGGCATCGGCGGCGACGGTGCGTTTCGCGCGGCGGTGGAATCCTACCAGCGGCGCGGCAAGCTCTACATCTCCGAGATCGACCCGAGCACCTACCTCGACGCCGACAACCGCTGGCGCATCATCGGCGGCTCCGGCCACGAGACGCGCGAGGGCACGCTCGCGATCCTCCGGCGCGACCTCGGCAACGTCATGGCGGCGGGCGTGGGGGGATGGCTCTACGACTTCGGGCCGGTCCACGACGTGCCGCAGGGCTGGTACGGCGATCCGCCGATCATCGCGGCCTGCCGCCCCGTCGTGGAGATGATGCAGGCGCGTCTCCGCACCGACATCGGCTCGGTGGCGAAGATCGCGGTCGCGGGCGACGTGGAGACCTTCTTCGTGACGCGGCACTGGCAGGCCGAGCGCCCGTGGCCCGGCCAGGGCATCCGCTACACCGACTTCTTCAACCACTGGTTCTTGAACGCGCAGGCCCGCGCGGTCAACCGCATCGGCGCGCCGCACGACCTGCTCTACCGCACCGATCTGCGCGCCGAGGACTTCCGCCGCTACCGGCTCGTCCTCATCCCCAACACGTTCCTGCTGCGCCCGGAGGAGGTGGACGCCTTCCACGCCGACCTGCGCGGCTCCGGCTGCACGGTGATCTGGACCTACGCCCCCGGCCTGCTCCAGCCCGACCGCGTGGACCCGGCGCAAATGGCGCGCCTGACCGGCTTCGCCTTCGAGGAACTCGACGCCCCCGGCGCGCTCATGATCGACGCGCTCGACGCCGACGGCGCGCGCAAACCGTTCGGCATCCGGAGTCCCCTCCTCTACGCCCCGCGCTTTGCCGTGCGCGGCGGCTCCGGCAGCAGTGTGGGCAGCGGCGTCGAGACGCTCGGCTACTGGGCCGGCAGCGAGCAGATCGCCTTCGCCCGCCGCGCCATGGACGGGTGGACGAGCATCTACGCGGGCACCGCGCCCCTCCCAACGTCCGTGCTGCGCCGCCTCGCCACCGACGCTGGCGCCGCGCCATGGACCAACCGCGCCGCCGTCGTGACCGCCTCGCGCGCCGGGGCGATGGTGGTCGGTCAGGACGGTCCGCCCGTGGTGGGCGTCGGCTCGTCGGCGCCGGTCGGCGGAGCTTTCGGACCGCTCACCGTCACCTTCCCCTTCGCGCTGCGCGACGAGACCGGCGGCCCGCCCCGCACCACGCACACGCTCGACCTCCGCTTCGGCGACGTGCGCCTGTTCGTGCCGTGACGGGGGGTTGGTTGTTGGTAGTGGGGCGGCGGTGGCAGGTCGTCCGTCGTCTGCCATCCATCGTCCGGGTTCAGCCGTGGCCCTGCGCCTCGGGCACGAACTCGGTCGTGCGGCCCTCGAAGAGGTCGCGCCCGGCCACGAGCGCGCGCATCTTGCCGTCGGCGATGGAGCGCTTGAGCATCCAGAAGCCGCAGTCGGGGTGCGCGTAGGCGATGCGGTCGGCGCCGACGATCGACGCCGCCGTTTCGAGGCGCCGCGCGACGGTCTCGGCGCTCTCGACGACCGTGCTCTTGACGTCGATGACGCCGACGCCGATGCCGATCTCCGGGCGAAGCTCCTTCAGGTACCGCAGCTCGTCGTAGCCGCGAAACGCGAACTCGAGCACGAGGTGGTCGGTGTGGAGGGCGTTCATGTAGTCGATGAGCGCCGCCCACGTGCCCTTCTGAATGCTCTGCCCGCCGTAGTTGCCGAAGCAGAGGTGGACGGCGGGGGTCGTCGGGACGGCGTCGAGGAGGACGTTGAGGGCGCTCGCGGCCCACCCGGCCTCCTCGGGGGCGCCGGGGAGGTTGGCCTCGTCGAACTGCATCACGTCGGCGTCGATCTCGCGCACCTGCGGCGCCATCGCCTCGGCGAGCGCGTGCGCGAGGGCGGGCAGGTCGGCGTAGTGGTGGTCGAGGAGGGTCTTGGCGAGCATGTGCGGCCCGGTCGCGGTGAACTTGAGCCGGTGCGACGTGAGCGCCCGCACGCGCCGGTAGTCGCCGACGAGGTCGAGCGTGCCCGCGCCGATCTCGCCCTCGACGACCGCCGCCGGGACCGTCCGGAAGCCCATCCCGCGCTTGGCGGCGAAATCGGCCACATCGTCGCGCCCGACCGTCGAGCGCACGCCCGAGAGCGGGCGGACGAAGTACTCGATCATGCCGTTCGTCTCGGGGTGGTTGATGTCGAACCGGTACAGTTCGCCGTCGGCGATGAGGTCGATGCCGGCGCGTTCCTGCGTGGCGAGGACGACGGCGGTGGCGTCGGTGAGCGCCTGCCGCGACGGCGCGGCGACGAGCCACTCGGGCACGGGGTACGAGCCGACGACGGTGGTCTGGATCTGGGGCATGAAGGGGAGTGGTTGGTGGTTGATCGTTTATAGTGGACCGTCGTCGGTCGTCCGTCGTCGGTCGTCAGCCAAGGGTGCCGGTGAGGGGCGTCGGGGGCTGGACGTCGGAGCGGAGCACCCAGGTGCCTTCGGGGACGTAGTGGAAGGCGAGGGCGCGGCGGTAGCGCGTCGGGCTGCGGTTGGCGAACGAGCCGTGGATCGTCTGCCCGTCGAAGACGACGCCGGAGCCAGCGGGCACGTCGAGGCGGACGACCGTCGCGGGGTCGAGGCCTTCGATCTCGAACGAGTAGAAGGCCTGCTCCCACTCGCGCCCGTCGCGCTCGCGCATCACGTAGGTCGTCTCCCAGGCGTCGTGCTCGGCCGTGTCGTGCGCCTTCTGCGTCTTGTAGAGACCGCGGTGGTGCGACCCCGGCACGACGCACAGGCCGCCGTTCTCGGCGTCGGTGTCCGACATCGCGCACCAGCAGGCGACGAGGCGGCCGGTGTCGGTCGGCAGGTAGTGGAGGTCCTGGTGGAGAGCGATCCCGGCGCCACCGGCGGGTGTGCCCGGCGGCGCAGGCGCCTTTTCGAGGTACATCGACTGGATGGCGAGCGGCTCGGCGCCCTCGATCTGCCGCAGGACGGCGGCGATGCGGGGGTTGGCGGCAGAGGCAGCCCAGAGCGCGTCGTGCGTGTGGCGGCGCAGGTCCTCGTTCCACCCGTCGGGCTTGGGCTGCTGCTCGTAGGCGACGAAGCGCGCGACCTCGTCGGCCGTGAAGAGGCCATCGACGACGAGGTAGCCGTCGCGCCGGTACTGCGCAACCTGCTCGGGCGTGAGGGGGCCGGTGTGCGTGGAGTCGGGTGTTTCCATTGAGATCGGGTGGAGGAGAAGCGAGGGTGTGGAGCGGGACGAGGCGGTGGGGCCGGGGTGCCGGGTGATGCGCGACGGCGGCGCGGTGGCGATGTGCGGTGGTGGCGCGACGGCGGCGCGGTGGCGGGATTCGCCGGTGCCCCATCGCCCGCCGTCCATCGTCACAACCGCCCCACCGTCAATCCGCCATCGACCATCACGACGGCGCCGGTCGAGTACGGCATCTCGCCGAGCGCGACGGCGGCGACGACGCGCCCGACATCGTCCGGGCGGCCCCAGCGGGGTGTGAGGGCGAGGCCATCGCCGATGAGGGCGTCGTACTTGTCCTTCACGCCCGCCGTCATGTCGCTCTCGACGACGCCCGGCCGCACCTCGTAGACGCCGATGCCGAGGGGCGCGAGGCGCACCGCCCACAGGCTGGCCGCCATCGCCAGGCCCGCCTTCGAGAGGCAGTACTCGCCGCGGTTGATGCTGGCGACGGTCGCCGAGATGCTCGTCACGAAGACGACGCTGCGCGACGGCTCGCGCGGGTCGCCGGGCGTCTCGGCCATCCACCGCGCCGCCGCCTGCGTGAGGAAGTACGGCCCGCGCAGGTTGACGCCGAGCACGTGGTCGAAGCTCTCCGGCGTTGCCTCCAGCAGGTCGCGCCGCTCCGCCGGAGCGATGCCCGCGTTGTTGACGAGCACGTCGAGGCGTCCGAAGCGCGCGCGGACGGCCCCGAGAAGCGCCGCGTGCCCGGCGACATCGGCGACATCGGCGCGGACGTAGAGCACATCGGGCGCTCCGGCGGCGCGGATCGCGTCGAGGGCGTCGGACACGTCGGCTTCCGCGCGCCGCCCGCAGACGGCCACGCGAACGCCGCGCGCGGCCAGGCACCGCGAGATGCCGAGGCCGATGCCGGAGGCGCCGCCGGTGACGAGCGCGGCAGGAGACGAGGAAGGGTCCATGGTCGAAAGAAGCGTAGGGGACGTGCTCTGCACGTGCGCCGATACCTCTCCCCACCTCGCCACGAACGGCGATTCAGGCGGCCACGACGCAGCGCTCCGGAGGGGCCGCGCGCGGCGGACATAACAGGTCTGGGCTCGGGCTGTCGCCGATGCTGGATCAGACGACGAGGTCGGGCACGTCGAGCCAGCGGCGCTCCTTCCACGAGCGGAGGCCGAGTTCGGCAAGCTGCACGCCCTTGGCGCCCTCCAGGAGCGTCTTGTCGTAGGGCGTGTCGAGGACGACGTGGCGCAGGAAGTCCTCCCACTGCACCTTGAAGGCGTTGTCGTAGGCCACCTGGTCGGGCATCTGGCTCCATCCGTCGAAGAACGGGATGGGCTGCGGCACGTCCGGGTTCCACGTCGGCTTGGGCGTGTTGCCGTACGCCTGCGTCCAGCACTCGCGCAGGCCCGGCGACGGCCGAGCCGCGCGTGCCGTCGACCTGGACGGTGAGGAGGTCGTCGCGGCGCACGCGCACCGCCCACGACGAGTTGAAGTGGGCGACGATGCCGTTCTCCAGTTCGAACGTCGCGTAGGCCGAGTCGTCGGCGGTGGCCTCGTAGCGCTGCCCGGCCTCGTCCCAGCGCTCGGGGATGTGGGTGGCGCCGAGGCAGGAGACGGCCTTCACCTTGCCGAAGAGACCGTCGAGGACGTAGCGCCAGTGGCAGAGCATGTCGACGATGATGCCGCCGCCGTCGGCCTCGCGGTAGTTCCACGAGGGGCGCTGCGCGGGCGTCGTGTCGCCTTCGAAGACCCAGTAGCCGAATTCGCCGCGCACGGAGAGAATCCGCCCGAAGAAGCCGGTGTCCTTGAGCAGGCGCAGCTTCTGCATCCCCGGCAGCCACAGCTTGTCCTGCACGACGCCGTGCTTGACGCCGGCCGCCTCGGCGCGCCGGTAGAGCGCGAGCGCATCGTCGGTCGTGGTGGCGACGGGCTTCTCGCAGTAGACGTGCTTGCCCGCGTCGATGGCGCGCATGACGTCGGCGACGCGGCGGTCGGTGGTCTGGGCGTCGAAGTAGACGGTGTCGGCGGGGTCGGCGAGGGCGCTTTCGAGGTCGGTCGTCCAGCGCAGGCCGCCGGCGCGTTCGGCGAGGGCGGCGAGCTTGTCGGCGTTGCGCCCGATGAGGATGGGGTCGGGGAGGATCGTGTCCTGCGTCCCCGGCACCGGCACGCCGCCCTGCGCGCGGATCGCCACGATCGAGCGCATCAGGTGCTGGTTGGTGCCCATGCGCCCGGTGACGCCGTTCATGAGAATGCCGATGCGGTGTTGCATTTGGGGTGGGTTGTGGGTAGTTGGTTGTGGTCGATGGGCCGTGAGTCGATGGCGGCGTGGACCGGTGGGGCGTGTGCCGATCGGGCGGGGTCGTAGGGGCGGGTCTCGACCCGCCCGCGCATCGCCCCCATCGCGCGTCATCGCCCGCGATCGCCCATGCGCCCCCGTCAATCCGGCGGCGTGTATCCCGGCGGACGCGGCGAGACGATCGCCGGCGCGATGTCGGTGTGCTGCGGCCAGGCGCCGTCGGGGAGGGGCGGGATGCCGCCCTCACCCGCGCGGGGCAGCGTGCCGTCGAGTTCCTGCCGCCAGTGCGCGACCTCGCCCGCGGGCGCGAAGGCGTAGATCATGCGCAGCGGCGCGGCGCCGGTGTTGGTGAGCTGGTGGAAGGCGAAGGGGGGGATGTGGACGGCCTCGCCCGCCCCGATGCGCCGCCGCTCGCCCGCGACGCAGATCTCGCCCTCGCCCTCGATGACGAGGTAGACCTCCTCCTGCGAATGGTTGTGCCACGGCACCTGCCCGCCCTCCGGCGCCAGCTCGACGAGGCCGAGCGAGAAGCCGTCGTGCTGCACCGGCGAGGTGCCGCCGACCACGTTCTTGGTGCGGCGGCGCGCGGGGAAGGGGCGTCCGTCGGTGGCGTTGAGGTCGAGAATCTGCATGGCGTCGGGGAGGTCGGGGGCGGGTTGGGCCGCAGGGGTGCCTTCGGAAGAGGCGGATCGGGTCTCGGGTCTCAGTCCCGTTCGTGCGGCGGGCCGGAGGCGCCGCCGAAGAACGTGTAATACGGCGGCGCGCCGGACGTGCCCTCGGCGGCGATGCGCCCGGCGAGGAGGGCGGCCTCGCGCAGGTGGTAGTCGCCCCACGCGCACGCCTCGCCCGAGGCCACGCGGCGCCCCTCGGGCACGTGGTCCCAGCGGTTGGGCCAGTGGTAGACGGCGTGGAGGAGCAGGCCCTCGTGCGCCGGGTCGTTGGAGAGGTAGGGCGCGCCGAGGAGCGTCCGCAGGATGGTGAGGCCCGCCTGCGTGTAGCGGCCCTCGCCGGTCACGCGCCCGAGCCGCAGAAACCCCTGCGCGGCGATGGCGGCGGCGGACGAGTCGACGGGTTCGCGGTCGTTGTACGGGTCGGCGGGGCGGTCGAGGACGTCGCCGAGGGCGACGAGGCCAGGGGCGCCGGTGTCCCAGTAGGGCACGCCGCAGGTCGGCGTGTGGGCGAGGTAGAAGTCGGCGGTGGCCGTCGCGGCGCGCAGCAGGAGGCCGCCGAGGTCGTCGTGGCGCGCGTGTTCGTCGGCCGGGCGCGTGGCCCACCACTCGAGTTCTTCGGCGCATCCGAGGAGCGCCCACGCGAGGCCGCGCGTCCACGTGGTGAAGGGCGAGTAGCCCTGCTGCGTCGACGGGCAGCGGAAGTGGCCGTCGTTGAGGTTGAAGATGGCCTCGTGGACGGTCCGGCCGGGCGCGTCGTCGTACCCGTCGCGGCCTTCTCCGTAGTAGACGCTGTACGCACACGTGGCGCGGACGTGGGCGGCGAGGCGGTCGAGGAGCGAGACCGGTTCGTCGTGCTCGCCGCCGAGGCGCCCGCCGAGCGTGTGCGCGAGCGCGAGCGACCGCATCGAGCGGACGGTGTCGACGAAGAGCGACTGCGGTCCGTTGAACGAGTAGACGTAGCCTGCCGGACGCCCGGCGGCGTCGCGCCCGAGATCCGTCCACCGCCGCGCCTGCACGGCGCCGGAGGCGAGGAGGGCCATCCGGTAGAACCGCTCGTCGCCGTCGGTGCCGCCGTCGCCGTCGAGGCGGCCTTCGCGCCCGAGGCGGTGGAGGGCGCCGTAGGTGGAGACGTTGTTGAAGCCGTGGTCGTGGACGCCGAAGTGGGTGACGTGCGTGTGCATCCGCTCGCGCGTGCGGCGCCGCCCGAGGTCGAGCATCGCGGCGTCGCCGGTGGCGTCGTACTGGAGGAGGGCGGCGCCGTAGAAGAAGCCTTCGGTCCACTCGGTCCAGCCGCGCGCCGTGTAGCGCCCGTCGGCGGTGAAGACGGGGGCGCCGCTCGCCGGGTCGTGGCGGGCGTCGATGGCGCGGACCTTGTCGGCGGAGAGCGCCCACATCCGCGTGATCGCGGGCGCGAGGTCGGCGGCGGTGAGCGTGGCGTCGGGGGTGAACATCGGGGTGTGGATCGGGGCGGGCGGCCCCCACCTGCTCCTGCGCGCTGAACCGAAGGTCCCCGAAGGGGAACGCGCTCCGGAGCGGTCCTCCCCCGCTCGCGGGGGAGGTGGCCGAAGGCCGGAGGGGGCTGGGCGCAGGGGGCCGGGGGGGGCGGGGGAGGGCGGTCGGCTCAGGCGAGTTCGAGGAACTTGGCGCCGCGCAGGGGCTCGCCCTTCTTCGAGGTGATGGTGTCGGAGAGCGGGTGCTGCATCTTCTCGTCGTCGGCGAAGGTGACGCCGTCGGGGATGTAGATGGTCACGAGGGCGCGGCGGGTGTGCTCGGTCGTGTTCGGCTCGGTGAAGTGGGCGGTGAGGCCGTGGTGCCACGTGCACGAGCCGGGTTCGAGTTCCTCGACGACCGCCGTCCACGCCTCGCGCTGCGCATCCGAAACCATGTCCATCAGGCCATCGCCATCGCCCGCGAAGGAGACGGGCGCGAACTCGCCCCATGTGTGCGAGCCGGGCACGAACTGCATCGCGCCGCGCTCGCGCGTGACGACGTCGAGCGCCATCCAGCACGAGAGCATCCCGGCTTCCTTGCTCGGCCAGTACGGCTGGTCCTGGTGCCACGGCGAGGGCGCCGACGGGCCGGGCTTCTTGACGAGCGCCTGGTCGTGGAAGAGGCGCACGCCGTCGGAGCCGGTGAGCGCGCGGGCGATGCCGGCGAGGCGCGGGCTCGTCGCGTAGGCCTTGAGGGTTTCGTCGTGCTCCCAGAGGTTGAGCATCTGCAGAATCTTGTCGCCGCCCCCGGCGAGGTCGCGGTTGAAGCCTGCGCGGGCGGCCATGGCGCTCTCGAGGGCGTCGCGCACGAGGGCGGTCTCGTCGGCGCTGAGGACGCCGTCGAGGCGGACGTAGCCGTCGCGCGCGTATGCGGCGATCTGGTCGTCGGTGATGGGGTAGGGCGTCTGGAAAGGAGCAGGAGCTTCCATGGCGGGGATGGGGTGTGGAGATGTGGGTGTGGGCGGTGGCGGTGTCCCCTCCGCCTGTGGCGGTTCGGGCACCGGCCCCCTCCGCCCTTCGGGCACCTCCCCCGCTCGCGGGGGAGGACCGCCGCGGAGGCCGTCCAGGCCGCAGCGGCAGGTGGGGGCACCCGCGTCAGTCGTCGGCGACGGTGTCGGTGACGGTGAGGGTGGCGAAGTCGAGGGTGCGGCGCATGGTCCCGTGGCGCAGTTCGAGGCGGCGGCTCTCCACGGCGGCGCGCAGGAACGGGCCGTCGAAGAGCGGCCACGCGGCGCAGATCCACCGGCGCGCCGCCGATGCGCGGCGTCTGGCCGAAGGCGGCGTCGATGGGGACGCCGCGGAGCGTGGTGAAGCGCACGCGCGGGCCGCCCGGCGCGTTCAGGTCCGCCACGAGCGGCAGGGCGCGGACGGCGGCCTTGAAGGCGTCGAACGAGGGCCACTCGCTCGCGGCGGCGGCCTGCACGACGGTGCCGTTCTTGAGGTGCGGGCTGTGGAGGCGGCGCGACGAGTCGGCCTCGGTGCGCCATTCGAACGGCGCGAGCGGGCGGTAGGCGAGCAGCGCCTCGCCGCCGCGGGCGAAGATCCAGCCGCTCGCATCCCCACCGCCGGGGCCGCCGCGGCTCTCGTCGGCCATGTCCACGAGCAGTTTCGAGAAGTAGCCGGAGACGTGGCCGAAGCGCTCGCCAGAGGGGATGTCGTAGAGCGCGACGATGGCGTCGTCGGACTGCGCGACCTGCTCGTACGGGCTGCCGCCGGTCCACTTCGTCGGGCTGTCGTACTCGGTCTTCGAGCGCGCGATGAGGTCGGTCACCATGTCCCACGGCTCGGCGAAGTACATCGTGCCCTCGCGCGGGCTGCTCGACGGGTTCACCGAGAACATCACGTTGCGCCCGACGCGCGGATCGGCCTGCCGCCACGCGACCTCCCACGTGTGCTGCTGGATCGGCTGGAGGCTGCCGCCCTGCGTGCTCCCGACGGCGTACGTCGGCGTCATGTACGTCTGCTTGTAGACGTTCTCGTTGCGAATCTCGGAGTTGCGCATCCGGTGGCGGGTGCGCTTGAGTTCGCGCTCGAGATGCGTCGCCGAGCGGTCGGTGGCGATGGCGTGGAGGACGGCGGGCGGCTCGTAGCCCGACATCGCGAGGATCGCCGCTTCGCCGCGCAGCAGGAACGGGGTGTTGCCGAAGAGCAGCCACGCGTGGCCGGAGCCGTTCTCGGTCCAGCGCCGGAACAGGGGCGCCGGGTAGATGCGCGCCGCCGCGCCGACATGGACGCCGTCGAACGTTTCGGCGTAGTAATCCGCCAGCAGGTAATCGAGCATCATGTGGCCGCGCTGCCGCATCTCGGGGTCTGCGGCGAAGCCCGCGAGCATCGCCATCGGGGCAACGTAGAAGCTCATGTAGCCGGGGCTGTCGTACTCGCCCTGCCCGCGCGTCGTCGTGAGGTCGATCCAGTGGCGCAGGTAGTCGCGCGCCTCGTCCATGTTTTCCCGCGACGATTTGCCGTTGAACCACGTCTCGGGCCCATCCATCGGGTACATCTCGGCGACGAGGTACATGGAGGCGTAGTACATCGCCCAGTGGTTCTCGGTGTCGCCGCGGTAGGGCATGTAGGTGCGCCACGCGTCGCGCAGGCGGGCGCGGGTGGCGGGCGGAAGGCGGTCGCGCCCGGCGTACATGACGACGGTGACCGGGTACATCCAGAACATGTCGCCGCGGGGATCGGCGAGGAGCGAGTCGATGCGGGCGGCGCACCAGTCGATGTCGGTGCCGCGGTAGAGGTCGGCGGCGATGTTGATGTAGCCACCCGCGCTCCGGTCGGTCGGCGGCACCTGCCGGGCGAGGAGGTCGATGAGCGAGTCGCCGCGCGCGTGGAAGGCGGCGAGGCGTGCGGACTCGTCGGGCTGCACGTACGGCGCGCGCCAGGCGGCCTGCGGCGTCCGCTGCGCCTGCGCGGTGGGCGCGAGGGCCGCAGTGGCCCACAGCACGAGAACTGCGCAGGCGAGGAAGCGCCGGGGCGTCGAGAATCGGGTCATCGGGCCGAGGCGTCGGGGGTGGCGAAGGCGGCGCCGGGGGCGTCGGGGAGGAAGACGAGGTCGAAGACGAGGGTGCCGGCCATGCCGGCGTAGTGCCACGTCCGCCCCATGTCGTCGGATCGGTAGATGCCGTGCTCGACGGTCGCCGCCCACAGACGCCCGGCGCGGTTGGCGTCGAAGAGGACGCAGTAGAGACGGGCGACGGGCAGGCCGCGCGTGCGGGCCGTCCACGTCCGCCCGCCGTCGGCGCTCACGACGACGCCCGCGTTCCACGACGCGGCGGCGACGCGGCGGGCGTCGTAGGGATCGACGGCGACGCCGTAGAAGGTGCTGTCGCGGAAGGCGGTCGCGGTCTGCGTCCACGTCCGCGCGCCATCCTGCGAGCGCCAGAGGCCGCGTCCGCGCGTGGCGGCGTACCACGTGTCGGGCGCCGACGCGCTCTGCGCCACGTCCTGCACGCTCAGCGTGGGGCTGGCGCGGCGCCACGAGGCGGCGCCGTCGTCGGAGACGTAGACGCCGCCGTCGGTGGCGGCGACGACGCGCCCGGCGGTGCGCAGGTCTATCTCGACGTCCTGCGTGTAGCGGTCCATGAGCGGGATGCCGCCGACGGCCTCGGCCCACGTCACGCCGCGGTCGGTCGAGCGCCACGGCGCCGTAGGCGGTGCCGATGACGACGCGCCCGGCGGCATCGGCGGCGACGTCCTGGACCTCGGTGACGCGCCAGTCGGTCGGGATGCGCCACGCAGCGCCCCCCGTCGTGCTCACAAAGGCGCCGTTGCCACCGGCGAGGTAGCGCCGCGACGGGTCCGACGGGTCGACGGCGACGCCGGAGATGCGCGGCGTGCTCCACCCGAGGTGTTGCCAGAGCGTGTCGCGGTGTGCGTCGGGGCGCGCCGCGTCGCCCATGAAGCGGTGCAGTCCGCTCTCGGACAGTTTGGAGCCGACGACGTAGCCGCGCGACTTGTTCAGACCGGCGTAGAGCACGAGCGGCGGCGTGCCCGCCGTGGCGCGCTGCGGCGTCACGAGCGCCTGCGCCTGCGCGGTCGGCGCGAGCACAGTCGCGGCGGCGAGGCCGAGAAGGACGAGGAGCGGGCGCATGGAGTTCGGGAGTTCGTAGGTGGTGAATCGAAAGGACGAGGTGCGCAAGGCACCGTAGGGGCGGGTCTCAGACCCGCCCGCGCGTGGGACCGCCCCGCGCCCCTGCGCCATCGTGCGCATCCGCCCCCATCGTTCGTCGTCCATCGTTCGTCGTCCGTCCCACATCGACCGTCACCGGCATTCCGCCCGAAGCGACGGAGGTGCGCATCGCGTCGACGACGGCGAGGGCGAGGAGGCCGCTCCGCCCGTCGCTCTCGGGCGTGCGGCGCGTGCGGACGGCGTCGGCGAAGGCGGCCATCTCGGCGACGTAGCTCTCGTAGCCGTCGCCGCGGACATCGACGAGCGTCTCGGGCGCGGCATCGCAGGAGGTGACGACGAGCGTGTGCGGCGTGCCGTCGAGGGCGCCGGACGTGCCGGTGATCGTCCACGCGAAGCGCACCGGCGTGCAGTAGTGGCTCACGAGGGTGCCGAGCACGCCGCCATCGAGGGCGACGAGCGCGACGACCGAGTCCACCACATCGCCCGGCGCCCCGGCGGGCAGGCCGACGGCGCGGGCGCGGGCGCCGACGCTCGCGGTCGGGCCGAGAAGGGCGTGGACGAGGTCGAGGCCGTGGATGCCGAGCTGGGCCACGGGCAGTAGCGGCGCGTCGGCGGCGCGGAGGCGCCACGAACCGGGCGCGAGGCGCGTGCCGGTGTCGGACGAGAAGTGGACCTCGAACGAGACGAGCGTGCCGATGCGGCCGTCGGCGAGGGCGGCGCGGGCGGCGGCGGCGGGGGCGCCGTAGCGCATGTTGTGCCCGACGAAGAGCACGCGCCCGGCCGCGTCGGCGGCGGCGATCATGGCCGCGCCGTCGGCGAGGGTGTGGGCGATGGGCTTCTCGACGAACACGTCGAGGCCGCGCGCGAAGGCGGCCTCGGCCTGCGCGCGGTGCAGGGCGTTCGGCGTCGTGAGCGCGACCGCGTCGAGGCCGGGCGTCGCCAGAAGCGCCTCGTACGAGACGGCTGCATCGACGCCGAACCGCTCCGCCGCGAGCGCCGCCTCGGCCTCGTCCGGATCGTACACGCCAACGACCGCCACGCCCGGCGCTGCGTCCGCCGCGTGCTGGATCGTCCGCCCGTGCCCGCCGAGGCCGACGAGCGCGAGGCGCACGGGGGAGGTGGGGGCGGCGGTGGACATGGGGGCGGGGTGGAGTGGGGGACGACCCTTCGACGCTTCGGCTTCGCTCAGCACAGGCAGGCTCAGGGCAGGCAGGACGACCGACGACAGGCGAGCGGTCAGGCGTCGGCGAGCCAGCGGCGGAGGACGGCGAGGCTGCGCTCGGAGGCGGCGGCGCGGGGGAGGGTGTGCGTTTCGAGGGTCACGTGCGGGAGCGTGCCGAGGGCGGCGACGGCGCGCAGGAGCGGCGGCCAGGGCGTCACGCCGTCGCCGAGGGCGCGCCACGGGGCGCCGGGGTCGGCGGGGTAGAAGTCCTTGACGTGGAGGCCGCCGAGGTGCGGGGCGAGGGTCGCCACATCGGCGGGGGTCGGGGTGAGGCCGCCCCAGTGGAGGTTGGCGGGGTCCCAGTTGAGGCGCAGCGCCGGATGCCCGATCTCGGCGACGAGCGCGGCGCTCTCGGCGGGCGTGTCGATCCAGAAGCCCGGCTCGTTCTCGACGGCGACGGTCAGGCCCGCGGCGGCGGCCATCGCGGCGGCGGCGCGCAGGACGTCGGCGGCGCGGGCGCGGTCGGCGGCGTCGGTACGTCGGCCATCGGCGCCGGACGCGGGGCGCTCGAAGCCGAAGACGACGACGGTTGCGGCGCCGACGCGCACGGCGGCGTCGAGGGTGCGCGGGAGGGTCTCGTGGAGGTCGCGGGCGAGGCGCGCGGTGTCGGCAATCGGGCCTTTGAAGACGCCGGGCGAGACGGCGGTCGCGGCGATGCCGTCGGCACGGGCGTCGGCGAGGGCGGCGAAGGCGGCGTCGGAGAAGAACGGGAAGCGCCCGACGCCCCACTCCTCGCGCAGTTCGACGCGCGTGAGCCCGTGGCGCCGCACGAACGCGAGCGCGCCGCCGAGCGTGTCGGCGACCTCGTCGGTGACGACGGCGATCTCGGGTGTCGTCATGGCTCCCTCCGCGTCTGCGCCGCCGCCGTGGTCGGTCGTTGGTCGTCGGTCGTTGGTCGTCCGTCGTCCGTCGTCTGTCGTCTGTCGTCCACGGCCGCCACGTCGCGGTTGGCGTCGAGGACGGCGTTGGCGTCGCGGTTGGCGCGGGTGAGCATCTCGTCGGCGGGGATGAGGCCGTAGAGGTAGCGTTCGAGGTAGGCGCCGGTGATCTCGCTCGCGCGCTGGACGAGCGGGAAGTGGCCGATCGACACGGCGGGCTGGTCGAGGAAGACCGCGAGCGCCGGGTCGCGCCGCAACTCGGGCAGCGCCGCGACGCTCTTCACGACGGGCACGACGCCGCCGATGCCGATGTAGCGCGCGTAGGCGCTGTCGGAGACGAGGAACTCGGTGAAGCCCCACGCATCGGCCTTGTACCGCGAGGCGTCGGAGACGGCCATCAGGTACGACCCGCCCGACGACACGCCGGGCTTGCCGTCCGGTCCTTTCGGGAGCGGGGCGACGCCGAACTCGATCTCCGGGTGGGTCTCGCGCAGCCAGCGGATCATGTGCGCCTCGCGGAAGAGGATCGCCACCTGCCCTTCGCCGAAGCCGCCCTGGTCGCCTTCGAGCGTGAGCGCGTCGATGCGGCGGTCGAGGACGGCGCGGTAGAAGGCGAGCGCCTCGCGCGCGGCGGGCGTGTCGAGCGTCGCGCGTGTGCCGTCGGGGCTGAACGGGGCGCCGCCCGCGGAGAGGAGGAAGGTGAACCACTTCTCGGCGGTGCCGGGCTTGAACCCGGTCTTGCGCAGCGAGAACCCGGCGACCGTCGGGGCGCCGCTCGGGCTGCGGACGGTCAGGCGGTCGGCCATGGCGAGCAGTTCGTCCCACGTCTGCGGCGGGCGCTCGGGGTCGAGGCCGGCGCGGCGAAACATCGCCTTGTTGTAGTACATCGCCTGCCACGCGGCGTCGGTCGGTACGCCGTAGCAGACGCCGCCGGTGTAGCAGGACGTGCGGACGAGTTCGTTGACGGAGTTCGTCTCGACGTGGCGCACGAGGCGCTCCGGGGTGGGGTCGAGGAGGCCGAGTTCGGCGAGCGGGGCGAGGACGTTGGCGTTGGCCATGACGAGGTCCGGCTCGCGGCGCGCGGCGAAGCGCAGGCGCAGCTTGATCTCGAAGTCCTTCAGGCTCGCGCCGGGAAACTGCTCGACGACGATGTCCACACCCGGATGCCGCGCCTCGTACGTCTGCTCCGCCCACCGGTAGAAATCGGCCTGCGAGGGCGAGAGGAAGAGGATGAAGAGCCGGACCGTCCGCACGCCCGGACGCTCGGCCGCCTCGCCGCCCCGGCACCCGGTGAGGGCGGCGGCGAGCAGAACAGCGGCGAGGGCGAAACGGCGCATCGGAGGACGGGGGAAGGGAGGGGAGCGAGGTCGAGGCGGGGGCGGCGGGTCAGCCCTTCAATCCCGTCATCGTGACGCCCTTGATGAACTGCCGCTGCATCGCCAGGAAGAAGGCGAGCACGGGGGCCACGGCGACCGTCGCGGCGGCCATCATCTTGACGTAATCGGGGTTGTTCACGTCGACGAAGCCGAGGATGCCGACCTCGACCGGCTTGAGCGACTCGCTGTTGATGGCCACGAGCGGCCACAGGAAATCGCTCCACGACCACATGAAGAGGAAGATGGCATAGGCCGCGAGCGTCGGCTTGATGAGCGGCAGCACGACGCTGAAGAAGGTCCGGAAGAAGCCCGCGCCGTCGAGCCGGGCCGCTTCGAGAAGTTCGTCCGGGATGTCGGAGATGGTCTGCCGGAAGAGGAAGAGCCCGAACGGCTCGGCGATGCCGACGATGATGACGGCGAGTAGGAGTCCACCCATCCGAAGCGCACGATCATCTCGTAGAGCGTCAGGATCTTGACCTGCAGCGGCACCATGAGCGTCACGAGCACCGCGCCGAAGAGCCAGTTTCGGCCCGGAAAGCGCAGCTTGGCGAACGCGTAGCCGCCGATCGCGCAGAGCAGCAGCGACGGCAGCATCCGCGCGGCGGTGTAGATCGCCGAGTTGAGGAAGTAGCGCAGCATCGGGCGCTCGGTGAAGACGGCGCGGTAGTTGTCGAGCGTCGGCGTGTCGGGCCAGAGGGCGCGGGCGATGGCGCCGATCTCGTGCGGCGTCGTGAAGAAGCGCGCCGCCTCGGCGTTGGTCTTGAGCGACGAGAGCACCATCCACACGAGCGGCCCGATCATCGCCACCGCCCCGGCGATGAGGACGGCGTGGACGAGCACCTGCACCGGACGAATGCGTCGGCGACCGCGCGGCCGGCGGCGCGGCGCGCGGCACCGCCGCTTGCACCAGCGTCGGCGCCCCGGCGATGGGCACGGCGGCAGCGGGCACGGCGGTGGTGGACACCGCGCCGGAGGTCGAACGAGGCCCGGTCATCGGCGGGCGGCGTCTGCGATACTGGCGACGGCGGCCGCGAGGCGGTCGGCTTCGGCGGTGCCGTGGAAGAGGTGCAGGCTCGCGCGGACGGCGTCGAGGTTCTGCTCGGTCACGATGCGGCAGCGCATCTTGTGGTCGCGCAGGAGGGCGCTGTAGAGCGCGTCGTAGCGCACGCCGTCGACGCGGAAGGTGACGATCGAGGCGGCGAGCGCCGGGTCGGCGGGCGTGAGGACGGTCACGCCGGGGGCGGCGCGGAGCGCGTCGGCGGCGCGGCGGGCGAGGCCGTGGCCGTGGGCGGCGATGCGCGCCATGCCGATGCCGCTCAGGAAGTCGACGGCAGCGGCCATCCCCACGATCCCCGCCGCGTCGCGCGTGCCGGGCTCGTAGCGCTCGGCGCTGTCGGCGAAGGCGAGGGTGCCGGGCGTCGGGCTCGTCGTGCCCACCGGAATCGCCGCCGCGCCGCCGCCGACGGGCGCCGGAAGCGTGTAGCCGCTCGCGGTGTAGGCGCCGGTCTCGGTCGGCACGACGTCGCCGAGGCGCTCGCGGCGCACGTAGAGGAGGCCGGTGCCGTGCGGCGCGCCCATCCACTTGTGGCCGCTCGTCGCGTACGAGTCGCACCCGAGCGCCCGCACATCGACCGGCATCATGCCCGCCGACTGCGCGCCGTCGATGTGGAACCACAGCCCGCGGCGGCGCGCGATCTCGGCGACGCGCGCGGCGGGGATGTGGATGCCGGTCGGCGCGGTGACGTGCGAGATCTGGAGGGCGCGCGTGCGCGGCGTGATCGCGCGCTCGATGCGGGCCAGGAGCGCGTCGGCGGTCGGGGCGTCGGGGTCGAAGGTGGCGAGGCGGATGCCGTCGGCGCGGGCGCGGGCGATCCACGGGACGGCGCCGCCGGGGTGCGCGTGCGTGTCGAGGAGCACCTCGTCGCCGGGCCGAAGCGTGGCGAGGCCCGCCGCGACGGTCGAGTTGGCCTCGGTGGCGTTGCGCATGAAGGCGATCTCCTCGGGCGCGCAGCCGAAGAACGCGGCGACGGGCGCGCGGGCGGCGGCGATGCGCTCGTGGCCGGTTTCGGAGACGCGCTGGAGCTCCATCGTCGTCCGCGCGGCGGCGTCGAGGACGGCGTAGGGCGCCGGGCCGAGGCCGCCGGTGTTCAGGTAGACGCGCTCGCGCGTGAGCGGGTACTGCGCGCGCACGAGCGCCCAGAAGGCGTCGTCGCCCGGATCGTCGGCGCGGAGGCGGGGCAGGGCGGGCGGCGGCGAGGCATCGGCGTCCACGTCACGCCCCGCGCCGCGCCCGGCGCCGAGGAGCGTGGGGGCGAGCGGCAGCCCGACCGCGCACGCCGCAAGCGCCTGCAGCACGCGGCGGCGCGTGGCACCGTCGGCGGCGAAGGAGGCGGGGGAGGCGGGCATGGTGGGTGGTGGGTTGTGGGTGGTTTGTCGTCCGTCGTCCGTCGTTGCGCGCTCAGGCGAAGCGTTTGGCGAGGCGCATCTGCGCGAACGTCACGCCGCCGATGAGCACGAGGAGCACGACGGCGGCGGCGCTCGCGTAGCCCATCTCGTCGTACTGGATGCCCTGCTCGTAGAGGTGGTAGACGAGCGAGCGCGTCGCGTTGACCGGCCCGCCCTGCGTCATGGCGAGGATGATGGTGAAGACCTGGAACGAGCGGATGACCGCGGTCACGCAGACGAGGAGCACGATGGGCCGCAGCTGCGGGAGGGTGATGTGCCAGAAGTCCTGCCAGCGCGAGGCGCCGTCGAGGTGGGCGGCTTCGTAGAGGTCTTCGGGGATGCCCTGCAGGGCCGCCGAGAAGAGCACGAGGTCGAAGCCGAGGCTCTTCCACACCGTCAGCCCCATGAGCGAGGCGAGCGCGAGGCCTTCGCCGAGCAGCCACGGCTGCGGCCCCACGCCGACGAGGCCGAGCACGAAGTTGAAGAGGCCGTTCGAGGCGTAGAGCCACCGCCACACCATCGCGCTCGCCATGAGCGAGGTGACGACGGGGATGAAGTAGAGCGTCCGGTACAGGTGCGCCCACCGCCCCGTCCGCTCCACGAGCACCGCGAGCGCAAGGGCCAGCACGACCCCGACGACGACCGTTCCGGCGACGAAGACGAGGGTGTTGCCGAGGGCCGAGAGAAAGAGCGGGTCCTGGAACGAGCGCGTGTAGTTGGCGAGGCCGACGAAGGGCGTCGTGCGGCGCAGCAGGCCGTACTCGAAGAACGAGAGCACGAGGCTCTTGAGGATCGGGTAGTACTGGAAGACGGCGAAGAGCACGATGACCGGCGCGAGCATCGTGTACGCGGCCCGCGCCTCCGCGTCGAAGCGCCGCCGCAGCGGACGAAGCGCGGCAGGCGTGGCGGTCGTGGGGAGCGCATCAGCCACGGTCGCCTCCGGTCGCCATCGTGTAGCGCACCGCCGCCGATCCCGCGCGGATGAGCGGGAGGTGCGCGTACACGCTTGCGTCGACGCGCTCGGTGGCGAGCACGGCGCCCGTGGCGGCGTCGGTGGCGGAGGTGGCGCCCGCCGGGAGCAGCAGGCGCACGTCGAGGGTGCCGGGAGCCTCGGTCACGTCGAGCGTGACGGTGCCCGCGGCCGCGTCGTGGCGGTAGGCGTAGGCGAGCGCGGCGCCCGAGGCGGCGTAGGCGAGGCGCACGTCGGCGGCGTCCTCGCCCGCAGCGGCCCAGCGTGGGGTGAGGCGGACGTGCGCGAAGCCGGCGCCGGTGTCGTCGACGCCTGCGAGGCCGGTTGCGAGCGCGTGGAGCATCGCCGCCGATCCCCAGCCGTCGGTCGGGAGCGCGTCGGGGCTCGTGCTCGTCTCCACGCTCGACGGCGTGCCGTCGGGGAAGTACCAGAGGTACGACGCGCCGGTCTCGGCGACGAGCCGTGCGTACGTGTCGAGCTGGGCCACGCCGAAGGTTTCGCGTCCGCAGGTGAGGGCCGCGAGCGCGAGTTCGCCGCCGACGAGCGGCAGGATGCCGCCGTTGACGTAGGCGCCGGGCACGAGCTTGTCGTCGCCGAAGGTGCCGGTCGGGAAGGCCGGGTCGATGCTGAACCACGGCGCGAACGGCGGCGCGCCCTCGAATCCCGCTGCGGTGCTCGGGGCCGCTCCGCGGGCGGCGTACTCGTCGGCGATGGCGCGGCCCATCGCGGCGTCGGCGAGGCCGCGGTTGACGGCCATCGGCGTGCTCAGGCTGAGCTGCCGCGCGGCGTCGACGCCGTCGATCTCGGTGCCCGGCGTGAGCGGCACGAAGTGCGTGTAGAAGCGCCCGTTCCAGAGGCGGGCGGTGGCGCGGGCGCGCAGCGCGTCGGCGGCGGCGCGCCAGTGGTCCGCGCGGGCGCGGGCGTTGCTGGCGTAGACGTCACCGCTCTCGCGGGCGGCGTCGTAGAGGCGGGCGAGGCGGTGCATGGCCTCGAAGAGGCCGGAGTTGTCGGCGTGCGAGATCCCCCAGAAGGTGTCGTCGGTGATCTGGAAGTTGAGCCACGGCGCGCGGTGGGCCGTGTAGTCGAAATCCCACGTGTCGATCGTGTAGGCGCGCATCACCAGGCCCTCGTCGGCGCACCAGCGCTCGGGGTCGGTGGTCGTGTAGGCGAGCGCGGCGTCGAGGGCGGGCAGCAGCGTCGCCATGCGCGCGGTGTCGGCGGAGGCGCGCCAGGCGAGGAAGACGGCCTGCACGAACCGGTACTCGACGTCGGCCTCGACGGGCACGCGCACCCACGTCTCCCAGTTTTCGCGGGCCGTCGGCGTCGGCTGCGTCGTGACGAAATCGAAGATGCGCCCGTCACGGCCCTGCACCCGCGCGAAGGCCTCGGCGGCGCTCCACACGTCGGCGGTCGTGTAGACGCCGCCGCGCAGGATGTCGGCGTGGTCACGGATCCAGAGCGCGGGCGAGTCGGGGCTGCGGAAGCCGCGTCACGGCATGCCCGCCGACGTGCAGGGCGATGGTGTCGGCGGCGAGGAAGGCCTCGATGCGCGCCACGAGGGGCGCCCACCGGCCCGAGGACGACTGGATCTGGATCACGGCGAGGGGGGAAAACAGGGGCCGTCAGCGCCGGATGCGGAGGGTGAAGCGGTGGGTGTTGTCGACGAGCTTCATCTGCGTGTAGGCATAGTCGAGTGCCAGGTCGTAGCCGCTGACGCGGTACTGCACGCCGCCGCCGAGCGAGGCGCCTTCGAGCGTGTTCTCGATGCGCGGGCGCAGCGAGGTACCCTCGTCGCGCTGCCCGGAGTAGTTGAGCTTGTAGCCGCCGCGCAGGAAGAGCAGGTCGTAGAAGCTCGCCTCCCCGCCGACGTTGACGCGCTGGTTGGCGTCCTGCGGCTTCGAGAGGTCGGTCGTCACCATCAGCCGGGCCGCGTTCGTGTTGACGGGGTAGAACGACGTGCCGATCGAGAAGGTGAGCGGGAGGGGGTTGTCCTGGTTGTAGAAGCTCATGTCGGTGCCGAGGTGGCTCAGCCGGGCGCCGAGCTTCCATCCGGCCATGCCCATGTCGTAGACCGAGCCGAAGTCGAAGGCGACCGCGTTCGCGCCGACGCCGTCGATGGTCTCGCCGACGTACTTGGCGGTCGCGCCGAGCGCGAGGCGGTCGGTGATCTGGCGCGCGTAGGTGAGGCTCGCGCTGACGTCGAGGTAGTTGTAGGTGTCCGACGTGCTCTTGTCGGTTTCGAGGGCGGAGAGGAAGGGGTCCTCGAAGCCGTTCTGGCGGTTGGCGGCGATGTCGGAGACGCCGAAGGTCTGGACGCCGAGGGTGACCGTGCCTGCGGCGCCGAGGTTGTAGCCGATGGCGGCGGCGCTGTGCTGGAGGCCCGCGAACCAGTCGCCGTAGAAGAACGAGGCGGAGATCTTCTGGTCGTCGGCGAGGGCCGAGCCGGCGGGGTTCCAGAAGACCTGGTTGGCGTCGCCGGTGAGTGTCGTCGAGGCGGAGCCGAGGGCGATCTCGCGCGCGCCGACGCCGATGTCGAGGAACTTGGCGCCGTTGCGCCCGGCCTTCGCCTGCGCGTGGGCGGCGGGGACGGGGAGCACGGCGGCGCCGGTGGCGAGGGCCGCCAGGGCGAGGGCCGCGCGGGAGGCGGCCCGGCGGCGGCCGGTGGAGGGAGTGGTCATGGGCGGCGAGGCGGCCGGGGGCCGCGGAGACAGGGGGAGCGGGGCGCCGGGCACGGCGGCGGGGCGAAGAGCAGAGGGGGGGCGGTGGCACCGCGGCGACCCCCGACGCGCCCGGTGGGGTCGGGCGCGAGGGGGCCGGAGCGGGGTCAGCGCAGGATGGCGAAGCGGCCCACCACCTCGCGCCCGTCGAAGGCGACGTGGTAGATGTAGAGGCCACTCGCCACCTCGACCCCGTCCTTGGAGAACATGTCCCACTCGGCGCGGCCGTTGACGGCGTTCTCGGTTTTCTGCTGGTAGATGACCTGCCCGCTCACGTCGAAGATGGTGAGCGTGTAGCTGGCCGGCATGTTCAGGAAGTTGATCGAGTGGCTCGCCGGATCGTTGCGCACGTCGTTGAGGCCGGTCGTCTTGTACGGGTTCGGCGAGACCGTGATCAGCGACGCCGCCTGGTCGTTCGCGGCCACGGGCGGCGTGACGGTGAAGGCCGCGCCGATGTTCTTGTACCCGGCCGTGCCGAGCTTCGGATAGAGCGCATTCGACTTCGCGTACGGGTACGTTCCTCCCCACGGCGTGTCGAGCGAGATCGTCGCCGGGGCGGCGGTGCGCCCGTTGCGGCCGTTGCGGTTCAGGCTCGCCGACTCGACGTGGTCGGTCGTGCGCCCGAGCGGGCCGGTGAAGCTGCCGTCGCGGTAGGCGGCGACGTAGTACCAGTAGGTGAAGCCGGTGATGGCGTCCTTGTCTTCGTAGGCGTAGGCGTAGCCGTTCGAGGCGCTCGCGTAGGTGCCGAGGGCCGAGACGGGGATCTTGGCGACGAGGTCGTAGGAGCCCCACTCGGCGGGCTGGTAGGTGCCCTGGATGTCGCCCTTGAAGAGCGACTTCCCGTCGAAGATGGGGTTGACGTCGTCGAGGAGCGCGGCGGGCGGCGTGCCGACGGTGTGCTGCTCCTGGTAGCGGTCGACGGCGCGCATGCCGCGGTCGAGGTAGGCGGTGCGCTTGTACTGCGACGAGCGCCAGATCTTGTAGCCGGAGATCGCGCGCCCGGCGGTGCCGGCCACGTCGGTCCAGCGCACCCGCGCGGTGCCGTCGGTCGTGCTCTCGACGTTCATCTCGGGCGCGGCGGGCACGGGAAGGTCGGTGCCGATGTTCCAGCCGCGCTCCCACGCCCACTGTGCCGCGCGGGAGGCATCGACGACGCCTTCCATGCGGTAGCCCGCGAGGGCCGACCACACGAACGTGATCGACTCGCCGACGGCGAGGTTGAACGGCCCGGCGCCCTGCGTGAGGGCCTCGCCGAAGGAGTACTCCTTGTTGAAGCCGACGGCGCCGTCGTAGTAGTTGCCGCCCGTGGCGGTGGTGTTCCACGCCGGCTCCCAGATGGGCTGCGTGATGCCGGCGGCCTTCGAGACGTCCTCCGAGGCGTACTTGAAGTCGCCGTTCGGGCGGGCGTTGGCGTCCGAGACCGTCCACGTCGTCATGTCGTCGGCGGTGCCGGCGGCGGAGAAGACGCGGGCGTTGGGGGCGAGGTTGGCGGGCAGGGAGGTGCCGTTGGTGGTGCGTCCGTAGTCGGCGTACCAGGTGGCGGTGGCGTTGCGGAAGGCGAGGTCGGAGGCGGTGAGGCTGTAGAGGCCGCTCTGCCACTGGCTCGACGTGTACCAGCCGCGCCGCGCGCCCGTGCCGACGGGGTGGGTGCCGAAGATCGTCGTCTTGTCGGGCGTCGTGGAGCGGATGGCGCCGATGTTGGCCGCGTCGATCGAGCCGCGCTTGACCCCCATGAACTGCCAGGCGTTCCAGATGTCGGAGTAGCCGAGGAGCAGGTTGCGGTTGTCGATGCCGAACGAGCGCGTGCCGGGACCCGGGTTGGCGCGGTTGGTCGTCTGCGTCGTGGGCACGTTGGCGTACCACGCCCAGAGGTTGAGCGGGGCGCCCGCGGCGTCCGGGCTTGCGATGTAGCCGAACGTGCGCCCGGCGGCGATGCAGTTGCAGCCGCGGTCGCCGGCGACGTTGATCTCGATCGACGGCGAGGCGGTCGCGTCGAGCATCATCGCCACGCCATCGACGACGTTGCCGGTCGCCTCGGCCGTGCCGTCGGCGTTGGAGTCGACGACGCCGGTGTTGGTGAGCGTGATCTCGAGGACGGTGAAGTCGTTGAGGTTCTGCTCGTTGGGCGTGAACTGGTGGGCGCGGACCTTGAAGTCGATGCCGGTCGTCGTCGGCCATCCGGCCTCGTAGACGAGGTGCGTGCGGCTCGCGTCGGTGTAGCGGGCGGGGCGCTTGTAGTTGCGCGCGGCGTCGGTGGCGCCGGGCACGCGCGGGCTGTACGAGGCGAACATGAAACGGCTCGTGCCGCCCGCGCCCTTGGTGTCCTTCGAGCCGTCGGGCGTGCGGAGCGGGTTGGAGGCGTTGAAGCCGGGCCAGCCGGTCGCCTTGAAGGCGGGGAAGAGGATGAAGTGCGAGTTGCGGAACGTGTTGGTGTACGGGTAGCCGCTCGGCCACTGCCCGCCCGGCTCCTGCCAGTTGGCGCGCGAGCCGAAGAGCATGCGGTTGACCGTGCCGCCGCCGACGTTGGCGAGCGGCGAGCCGAGCCGCGTCACTTCGTCGGTGTTGGAGGGCTTGAGGGTGTTCCAGAGGTCACCGCCGGTCAGGTAGCCGTCGCCGGTCGTCTCGGCCTGGGGGCCGAGGAGGTTGAGGCGGGGCGAGGGCGCGCGGCCGGGCTGCGCGGCGGCGCCGGGGGCGAGCGCGGCAAGCCCGACGAGCGCGGCGGCGCAGGCGGCGCCGCGGGCGGCGAAGGGGGCGAAGGTGTGTCGCGGCATGGGAGAGGGCCTCGAAGGCGAGGCGGCAGGGCAGGAGGGGGAGCAGCGCGGGGGGCAGGCGGCGCGCGGCGGACAGGGGCGGGCGCCTCCGGCGGCGGCTCGCGCCGCGCCGGAGGCCGGTGCCTCAGAAGCGCACGCGGGTGCCGAAGTAGATCGTCCGCGAAGGGCCGTAGGTGGCCGTGCCGTCCTTGAGGACGAGGCGCGTGCCGGGGTTCTGCGTCTCCTGGAAGAGCGCCTGCCCGTAGGGCGTGAAGCTCTCGTAGGCGACGATGTTGGCGCGGTCGAGGACGTTGGTCACGTCGAGGTACACGTCGAGGCCGAAGCGCCGGTTGAGGTTGAACTTCTTCTCGACGCGGGCGTCGAGGCGCGCGTTCGTCGGGGCGGTGAGGAGCGCGCGGTCGCGCGGGTCCACGCCGAGGACGGGCGGGTAGAGGAAGCCGCTCTCGATGCTTCCGTTGAGGCCGATCTGCACCAGGTACGGGAGCGTGGCGATGCCGCGGACGACCACGCGGTGCGTGCGGTCGTAGCCCGCGGTGAGCGTCGAGTTGCCGCCGCGCACGTTCTGGGGGAAGTTCTTGAACTCGTCGACGTTGTCGAACGGCAGCGTCGTCACGAGCGGAATCGCGGTGCCGCCGACGGTCGTGCCGCCGCCCGTGTTGGTGAAGTTGGTGACGTTCGAGCCGGCGTAGTTGGCGATCTCGATCGACGAGAACGTGTAGCTCGTCGTCAGCCCGAGCGCGACGCCGCGGCGCAGGCGCAGCGTCGCCCGGCGCAGCACGACCTCGATGCCGCGCACGTCGGCGTAGCCCGCCGTCGTGGCGTAGGCGTAGGTCGGCAGGCTGCCGATGGTGTTCTGGCCGGGGCGGTTGCGGTTGTTGGCCGTCAGCACCGCCTGCCCGTAGTTGTCGATCGAGCGCGTGTAGGCGTTCACGTCGAGGCCCCAGCCGCGCAGGAACTCCCACTGAACGCCGATCTCGTAGTTGTTCGACGTGATGGCCTTCTGCTCGGGGTCCTGGTAGGTGTAGAACTGGTTGTTCGAGTTGTTGCCGTCGTAGAACTGGTAGAGCGTCGTGTAGGGCAGCAGCTGCTGGGCGCGGGCGTAGGAGAAGTACATCGACCCCTTCGTGCCGATCGGGTGCGAGACGCCGATCGACGGGTTGTAGAAGGCGTCGAGGGCGACTTCCTCGCCGCGGTCGAAGACGTTGCGCGGGGCGCGGCGCTCAAGGGCCGTGCCCGCGCCGATGACGACGGTGTCGCGCCGGAACGGGCGGAACAGGTCGTTGATCTTCTCCATGTCGCGGTTGACGACGTCGATGCGCAGGCCCGCGTTGATGACGAGGCCGCCGAATTCCATGCGGTCGGAGCCGTAGAGGCTGAACTCGGTCGGCTTGCGCGTCCACTCCTGGAGCTGGAAGGGCTCGATCGTGTTGTTGATCTTGGCCGCCGAGCCGTCGACGCCGGCCACCTGCTGGTAGTCGAAGCGGCGCAGGCGCGAGGACAGGCCCGCCTGGATGAAGTGGTTGTCCGTCGCCTGCGCGCCGACATCGACGCGCCAGCCGCGGGTGCGCTGCCGGGCGTCTTCGGAGTACGGCGTCGGGCGCCCGACCTTGTAGAACGTGCCCGCCGTGGTGGCGAGGGTCGTGTTGAACTCGGTGTTGGTGGCGTTCTCGTTGAACATCTTCGTGTTGTCCGCCGCCCGCCCGATGTACTTGTCGGCAACGGCGGGGTCGGTGAAGTCGAGGAACTTGCCGTTCTCGCCGGTCTGCGTGAAGCCGTCGCCGTCGTCGTCGACGTAGCCGTAGCGCGAGCGCTGGTAGGTCTGGTAGACCTGCGCCTCGACGTAGACGCGGTCGGAGAGCACCTGCGTGATCTTGGCCGAGCCGAGCGTCGAGCCGCCGTCGTTCTGGGCGACGCCTTCGAGGTAGAAGCGCCAGTAGTCGTTGTAGGCGGTGTTATTCCAGTTGCCCCAGAGGCCGCGGTCTTCGGCGATGCCGAGGAGCGTCAGGCGGGTGCCCTTGAAGGGCGTGATCGTGGTCTTGAGCTGGCCGGAGAGGCGCTTCTGGAAGGTGTTGGGCTGGTATCCGTTGGTGCGGAAGAACTGCCCGGTGCCGAAGAAGCTGACCGCGCGCCACGGCGAGCCGCCGAGGGTGAGGCGGGCGTCGGTCTCGGGCTCGGCGTTCATCTGGTACTTGTCGGCGGTCCAGACGTAGTTGGCCGCGCGGGCGGTGCTCGCCGGGGTGCCGGCGGCGACGAGCGTCTGGCGCTCGGCGAGGTACCGATCGCCGTCGGGGCCGTAGAACTGGAGCGAGTCCGGGCCGGGCTGCCGGATCGTCGGCGCCGTGCGGTAGCTGAAGGTGCCGCGGAGCGGGCCGCGCCCTTCGGCGAGCGTGATCGCGACGACGCCGCCCGAGGCCGCGCCGTTGCGCGCTTCGGTGGCGCCCGTGTTGACGGTCACTTCCTCGACACCTTCGGGGTTGATGGTGAAGAGGCTCGTGTTGGTCTGGCTCGACCGGTTCGTGTTGTCGTAGACGAGGCCCGCATACGCGGTGCCCTGCCCGTTCGGGGCGATCTGCGTGAGCGCGTCCGACACGTCGATGCCTTCGAGGACCGTGCGCGTCTCGTAGCGCCGCGAGCCGCGCACGAAGCCGTCGTAGGCGTTCGCGGTGCGGGAGATGGCGTCCTGGAGCGAGGTGATGGGCAGTCGGCTCATCTCTTCGCCCGTCACGATGGCGCGCGAGGTCGTCTGGTTCTGGTCGACGACGGGCCGAGACGTCTCGACGACGACCTCGCTGCCTTCGGCGTCGGTGGGCCGGAGCGCCTGGTCGAGGTCGGTCGTGCGGTCGGAGACGAGGCGAATCTCGACGTCCCGGCTCGTGTAGCCGATGTACGAGAAGCGCACCGTGTAGACGCCCGGCACGATGCCGATGACGGTGTAGACACCGTCGCCGTTGGCGGTTGCCCCGAGGGCGGTGCCGACGAGGAGGACCGAGGCGCCGGGGAGCGTCTCGCGATTGGTCGCGTCGGTGACGCGTCCGGTGAGTTTGGCGGACTGCGCGAGGGCGGCGGAGCCGCAAAGCGCTTCCAAGGTCAGTGCGGCTACGACGGCCGCGAAGCGTAGGCGATTCATGCGCCTCGGGGGGTTGAGGAGGTGAGGGGCGGAGGACGCCGCGGGAGCGGCGGAGCCTCTGACGGCGGCAGGGAGGCCGGGACGACGGGAGGTGGAAAAACGGGCCGCGGAGAGGCGGCGGGCGATGCGCTCAGCGGCGCAGCCCGTTCGGGCGCGGCGGCGGCGGCGGCAGGTCGGTGGCGCCGAGGCGCTCGGAGAGGCCGTGGGCGGCGGCGCGCACGAGGGCGCCCACCTGGTGCTGCCGGGCGTCGCTCGCGCGGTGCGCGGCGGGCATCGCGACGGTGAGCGAGGCGCGGCACCGCCCGGTGTGGTCGAAGACGGGCGCCGAGATGCACATCAGCTCGCGGTTGTACTCGCCGTTGACGATCACGTAGCCCTGCGCCCGCGTCTCGGAGAGTCTCGCCCGCAGCACCGCCGGGTCGACGATCGTCACGTCGGTGTGGGCCGAGAGCGGCAGCTCGCCGAGGATGGCGTCGCGCTCGGCAGGCGGCAGGAAGGCGAGGATGGCGGTGCCGGTCGCGGTGCAGTAGGCCGGCGCGCGCTCGCCGAGTTTCTTGACGATGGCGACCGAGCGCGGGCTTTCGATGCGGTGGAGGTAGATCACCTCGGAGCCTTCGAGGTTGCCGAGGAAGACGGTCTCGCCCGCCGCTTCGGCGAGCTTCTGCATGGCCTCGCGGGCGGCCTGGTAGAGGTCGAGCCGTTCCACGAATCGGTGGCCGTAGAGCCAGAGGTGCGGCCCGAGGCGGTAGGTGCGCGTGGCGGCGTCGAGGAGGACGAGGCCGCGCGGTTCGAGCGTGGCGAGGATGCGGAAGGCCGTCGATTTGGGGATGCCGGTCGCGCGGGCGAGGTCGGCGAGGCCCAGCCCGTCGGGGATGTCGGCGAGGCAGTCGAGAATCTCGAAGGCGCGGTCGACCGAGGGGATGACGTACGACGGCGACGGCACCGTCCCTGCTACCGCGGGGCCTGCGTCGTCGATGTCGAGTTCGTTTTGCATGTGGAACAGCGTTTCCGTATCTGAACCTAATGGTTTCGTCACCAGATTGTCAATCCTTTTTCACCGAAAACCTCTCGCTGTTTCACGCTGGATGGAACCAGCAGCCTGGACGTGTCCGACCGGGCTGCGCTCCGCCGATCCTTCCCAGTCCAGTCGGCAGAGAATGCGCCTCCGCGCCTGCGGCAGCGCCCTCTGGAGACGCACCCCCGATGCGTCTCCAGGCTCGTTCCGTTCTGTCTTGATCTTCGACGCCTGTCATTGCGAGGAGCGCAGCGACAGCCTGCCCCGCCGCAGGGCGACATGGCACTCTGGATCGACGGACGCCTTCGGTCCGGATTGCCAGGCCCTTCCAGGGCCTCGCACTGACACAACGGGAAGGCGGATGCAGAACGTAACGGCCCTGCCGATGCGACTCTACGCCCCCCGCTGGGCCGTCCGTCGTCCGCCGTCTTTTACTCCACGCGTGCCCGCGCCGCGTCGATGGTGTTGCGCAGGAGCATCGCAATCGTCATCGGGCCGACGCCGCCGGGCACCGGGGTGATGAACGAGGTCTTGGGGGCGACCGATGCGAAGTCGACGTCGCCGACGAGGCGATAGCCGCGCGCCGCGCTCGCGTCCTCGACTCGGTTGATGCCGACATCGACGACCGCCGCGCCGTCTTTCACCATGTCTGCCGTGATGAGGCCCGGCTGGCCGACGGCCACGACGAGCAGGTCGGCCATGCGGGTGAAGTGGCCGAGATCGGGCGTGTGGCGGTGGCAGACGGTGACGGTCGCGTTCTGCGGCGGGCGCGTCAGCAGCCACGCCATCGGCCTCCCGACGACGTTCGAGCGCCCGATGACGACCGCGTGGCGCCCGCGCGTCTCGACGCCGTAGCGCCGCAAAAGCTCGATCACGCCCGACGGTGTGCAGGGTGCGAGGCCGCCGGTTGTCGTCACGACGACGCCCGCGTTGGCCGGGTGGAAGCCGTCGACGTCTTTGTCCGGGCGCACCGCGGCGACGATCTCGCGCTCGCTCACGTGCGCCGGAAGCGGAAGCTGCACGAGGATGCCATCGACGGCGCCGTCGGCGTTGAGGCGCTCGACGAGGGCGAGAAGCTCGGCCCCGGTCGCCGTGTCGGGGAGAGCGATCGTCTCGGCGTCGAGGCCGATCTCGGCGGCGGCGCGGGTCTTGGCGCGCACGTACGACGCCGACGCCGGGTGGTCGCCGACGAGCACGACGCGGAGGGCGGGCGCGCGTCCGTGCGCAGCAGCGAAGGCGGCGACCTCGCCGCGCAGCTCGGCGCGGATCGTGGCGGCGACGGCGGTGCCGTCGAGAAGGGTGGGCATCGCTCCGTGGATCGCTCCGGTGGGTTCGGGCCAAGCTACCACGCGCGCCCCCGCGCACCGGGCGCCGGGCGGTGAAGGCGGGGGGAGACGGCGCTGCGCGCCGGTTCGGGTGGTGAGGTTGTGAGAGGGTGGGGCGGCCTGACCCGACCGGGGCCGCGCTGCCAGAGCGCTCCTCACCAACTCACTCCACACAAACTCACCCCCCTCACCCCACCTCCTCCCCACACCCGTCGTGGAGAGCCGCGAGGCCGCCGTCGGAATCCGGGGCAATGACGGCGGTGATGCGGACGTGGGGCGTGAGCACGGTCTCGGCGGTCGGAATCCACTCGCGCTCGCCCTCGCGGCAGCGGACGAGGACGGTGCCCGGTGGCAGGCCGAGGTCGCGGACGCGGCGGAAGGCGAACGGCGCGCCCTCGCGCACCTCGACCTCGACGACGACCGGCTCGGCCGCGTGGAGCGACACGCCGCGCCGCGCGAGGTCGCGCTGCAACAGGGCCTCGTAGAGCGGCGAGGCCCCGAGCCACTCCGCGACGATGTAGGCCACGAAGCACGCCACGAGCAGCGGCAACATCTGCGCGTAGTTGCCCGTCATCTCCAGGATCAGCACGATGCCGGTCAATGGCGCCTGCACGATGGCCGCGAAGCACGCCCCCATCCCCACGACCGCGAAGGCGCCCGGATCGGGCACGCTGCCGGGGAACAGGCGTCCGGTGACGATGCCGACGGCGAGGCCGCCGAGGGCGCCGAGCACGAGGAGCGGGGCGAAGACGCCGCCCGGCGCGCCGGTGCCGTAGCTGCCGAGCGTGAGGATGAAGCGGAGGGCCAGCCAGAGCGGGATGGCGGTGAGGAGCATCCGCCCGGTCAGGATCTCCTCGGCGAGGTCGTGCCCGCCGCCGACGGCCCCCGGCGCGGCGAACGCGACGGCCCCGATGACCGCCCCGGTGAGCGCGGCGGCAAGCGTCCGGCGGCTCGGGGCGACCGATTCGTAGCGATCCATCGTCCACAGCAGCCCGCGGTTGAAGGCCGCCCCGATGGCGCCCGTCGCCACGCCGACGAGGGCGAAAGCAGGAAGGAGGGTGAGGTCCTGCACCGGGTAGGCGGGCACCTCGAAGACGGGGAACTGGCCGGAGACGGCGCGCGCGAGGACGCTCGCGGCGGCGGAGGCGAGGAAGGCGGCGCCGAAGACCATCGGGCGGAAGTCGCGCTGCACTTCCTCGAGCACGAAGACGAGGCCCGAGAGCGGCGCGTTGAAGGCGGCGGCGAGGCCCGCACCGGCGCCCGCGGCGATGAGCGTCTGCCGGTCCTGCTGCGGCACCTTGAGGAGGTCGGAGACCGCCGCGCCGACGCCGCCGCCGAGTTGGACGGTCGGGCCTTCGCGTCCGAGGGCGAGGCCGCTGCCGAGCGCGAGCACACCGGCGGCGAACTTGACGGGCACGAGGCGCCTCCAGTTCATCTCGCGCAGGCGGTGGAGAACGGCTTCGAGGTGCGGAATCCCGCTTCCGGCGGCCTCAGGGGCGTAGCGGCGCGTCATCCACACGGCCAGTCCGGCCCCGACGGCGCCCCAGAGCACCGGCCAGACGATGCCCGGCAGCCCGAACCCGTGCGACCACCCGATGAGCCGCCCGCGCGCCGCCTCGCCCGCCGAGAGCGCGATCCGAAACGCGACCGCCACGGCGCCCGAGAGAATCCCGACGAGCAGCGCGCGGGGAAACAGCGTCCGCCGCGCCTGCCGGACGTGCAGGTAGTCCTGCAACTCGCTCTTGACCTCGGCACTCTGAACCGCGGCGGAGGATGTGGAGAGGTCCGGCACGGATCGGAAAGGTCTGACGCCTCCAAGAACGCGCGGCACGGCGTAGGCCCGGCAGCGCCCGCGCGAAGTCCCCGCCAATCCAACGCGCCGCGGCGCCTGTCACCGCAGCGCCAGCACGCTGTCGGCTTCGGCGGCCCCGGCGCTGTCGGGCGGGGCGAGAGCGAGGAGGGCGGTGCGCAGGACGGGGCGCGCGGTGGGATGGGCGCGGAGGTCGTTTCCTCGTCTGTCTCCTCCGCAGCCTCATCGGCAGTGGTGGACGCGACGAGGGCGGCGAGTTCGGCGCGGGCATCGGCGCCCAGATTGGTCTGCGCATCGGCGAAGGCGGGGCGGTCGTCGGGCGCGAGGTCGAGGGCGTGGTCGAAGCGTCCGAGAAGGTCGGTGTAAGCGGCGACCGCGGTGAGCGACGGCGCGCGGTCGTCGTGCGCTGGGAGACAACGAGCGAGACGAACAACGCCGGCTTCTACGTGGAGACGCAGACCGTCGGCGTGCAGTCCTCGAACACGTGGACCGAGCGCGCCTTCGCCCCCTGACCTGGCACGACGAGCGAGTGGCAGAGCTACACGCGCCGCCTCGATGGCCTCGCGCCCGGCGCCTACCGCCGCGTCCGCCTGCGGCAGGTCGACCTCGACGGCGCGGCGACGCTCTCGGCATCGGTCGAGGTCGTGCTGGTGCCGTCCGCCTTCGCCATCGGCGCCCCCGGCCCGTCGCCGACGCGCGGCGCGACGTCGGTGCGGTGCGGCTGCCTGCCGAAGCGGGGGTCGCGGTTCAGGTCTACGACGCCCTCGGACGCGAGACCGGCGTCGCCTTCCGCGGCACGCTTCCCGCAGGCGAAACCGCCGTCGCCCTCGACGCCTCCGCCCTCGCGCCCGGCCTCTACATCGCCCGCGCCACCTCGGGCGGGCGCACCGAGAGCCAGCGGCTCGTCGTCGTAGGCCGCTGAGCGGAGCGGGGCTGCGGTGGGAGTGGGGGAAATCCTGTCCGGTGCGGGGACCTGACAGGTTGCGCGGTGCGGGGCCGGGGATCACCTCTCTGGTCCCCGACCGGACAGGTGTCGGTGGATGCGCCGCGGCGGGCGGCGCAAAGAAAAGCCGGGCCGCGTGAGCCGGTTGGGGACGGGAATGCGCCTGAGCAGATGTCCGACCTCATTGCCTGCCATGCTCCGATTCGTTTCCGCCCCTGTTCTGGCCGCCCTCGCCCTCTTCGCCGGCCCATCCTCCACCGCCGCCCAGACCGCTGACCAGTCCGCTGGCCCGCTCCGCCGCGCACGACTCCGTCGCCGTCACGCGGACGATCCAGACGGCGTACGCGACCGCCGCAGGCGCCGACGGGCGGTCGGTGCGGACATGCGCGTTCACGCTCGTCGCCTCGCACGCCGACGTGCTCGGGCGCGCCGATGCGCGGCGCTACCGCTACCCGGACGGCGGCGCGCACGTCGCCAGCTACGGACTTCCCGCCGCCGCCACCCTCCCCGCCGGGCACGTCGGATTCGCCTCGTGGCACGTCGAGGGACGCGACGGCGGGGCGCCCGCGGATGGGTGCGACGCGCGCCTCGCCGCCTTCCGCACCGCCGTCGACGCGCTCGGGCCGTGGGTCGCGCACTACGCCCCCGCCGACGCCGTGCCCGGATCGGCTGCGTTCACGGCGGCGCGCCTCGCTACGCTGCCGTATGAGAAAGAGGACGAGGAGGGCGACGTGGACGAGCGCCGCGCCGAGGTCGGGCTGCGGTCCGAGTTCGAGCGCCGCCGCCTCGCCGACCCGCGCACCGGCGCCGTCCCCGAGGGCATCCGCGTGCGCGAACTCGCCTTCGCCAACGCGCCGCCCTCGCGGGCAAGAACGGAGGCGCGCAGATCGACACGTGGACGCCGCGCGGGCCGGTCAACGTCGGGGGGCGCACGCGCGCACTCGCCATCGACCTGGGCTACAACGGCACCACCAACCGCCGCATCCTCGCGGGCGGTATCTCGGGCGGCGTCTTCGTCTCCGACGACGACGGGGCCACGTGGCGCCTCGCCTCGTCGCTCGCGCAGTTCGCGAGCGTGACGGCGATTGCGCAGGACCCGTCGAGCCGCGCCGTCTGGTACCACGGCACCGGCGAGTTCAGCGGCAACTCCGCTGGCGGCGGCAGCACGCTCTACGCCGGGCAGGGCCTCTTCAAATCGACCGACGGCGGCGTCACGTGGGCGCAACTCCCGGCGACCGCGCCCGGCTCGCGCAACACCTTCGACGCCTTCTTCGACATCGTCTGGAACGTCGCCGTCCATCCGCAGACGCGGACCGTTTTCGCGGCGACCTACGCGGGCATCATGCGCTCGGCCGACGGCGGCGCCTCGTGGCAGCAGACGCTCGGGCGCACGCAGTCGCCCTACAGCCAGATGACCGATGTCGCCATCGCCGCCGACGGCAGCATCTACGCGACCCTCAGCCGCAACGGCGGCGGCTTCGCCGAATTCGGCGTCTACCGCTCGACCAACGACGGCGTCTCGTGGACCAGCGTCTCGCCGCCGACGCTCACCGCCGACCCGTACCGCATGGTCCTCGGCACCGCGCCATCGGACGCCAACACCGTCTATGTGTTCGTCCAGAAGAACCAGACGGCGGACAAGCCGGAGGATCACCAACTGCTCCGCTACAACGCAGGCGCGAACACGTGGACCGACCGCTCGCCGGGCCTCAAGAACGAGACCGGCTTCGGCGGCGAGTTCTCGACGCAGGGCGGCTACGACATGCTCGTGCGCGTCAAGCCCGACGATCCGAACACGATCTGGGTCGGCGGCACCAACCTCTACCGCTCGACCGACGGCGGCGCGGCCTTCACGCGCGTCGCCGGCTACGCGACCGACCCGAACAGCCGGACGGGCCAGTACCCGAACCACCACCCCGATCAGCACGCGGTCGTCTTCTTCCCGAACAACCCGAACGCCCTCCTCTCCGGCCACGACGGCGGCATCTCGAAGGCCGCCAACGCCTTGCAGCAGCCGCAGCAGTGGACGTTCCTCAACAATGGCTACCTGACGACGCAGTTCTACGCCGTCGCCGTCGACCCGCGCGGCGGCGACCTGATCGCGGGCGGCTTGCAGGACAACGGCTCGTGGATCACCGAGGCCGCCTCGCCGACGCAGCTCTGGCAGGACGTGCTCACCGGCGATGGCGGATTCGCGGCAGTGGCGCCGGGCGGGTTTCCGCTCTACGTGTCGTCGCAGAATGGCAACGTCGTGCGCATCAGCCAGCAGAACGGGCAGGCGGCGTACAGCCTCGTCAAGCCCGCCGGCGAGACCAACTTCCAGTTCATCACGCCCTACCTGCTCGACCCCAACGACGCCCGCGTGATGTACCTCGCGGGCGGCAACACCGTCTGGCGCAACTCGAACCTCGACGGCATCGCCGTCGGCAACCAGCAGCCGACGGCGACGAACTGGACGAAGCTCACCGGCAGCGCCGTCGGCGCGGCGACGACGCACCGCGTGACGACGCTCGCCGTCTCGACGGCCCCGGCGAACCGCCTCTACTTCGGCGCGACCAACTCGCAGAACGAGACGGTGCTGAAGCGCGTCGACAATCCGGCGGCGAACCCGGCGGGCGTGGTCATCACGCCGCCCGGCCTGACCGCTGGCGCCTACCCGTCGTCGATCGCCATCCACCCGGCCAACGCCGACGAGATCATCGCCACGTTCTCGAACTACAACGTGGTCAGCGTCTGGCACTCGGCCAACGGAGGCACGTCGTGGACGAACATCGAGGGCACGCTCAGCGGCAACGACGGCCCGTCGGTACGCTCGGCGGCCATCGTGCCGACGGCGAGCGGGACGCTCTACCTCCTCGGCACCAGCACCGGCGTCTACTCGGCGACGCAGCTCAGCGGCGCCGCGACCGCGTGGGCGCAGGAAGCCCCCGGCCTCATCGGCAACGTCGTCACCGACATGATCGTGGCGCGGCCGTCGGATGGCCTCATCGTCGCGGCGACGCATGGACGCGGCGTGTACAGCGCGAAGGTCGGCGCGGGCGGCGCGGCGGTCGCCTCGGCGGACGTGCAGCAGCTGCGCTTCGGCGTGCTGCCGGGGACGGTCGGGAGGGGCACCTTCACGCTCCGCAACACCGGCACCGCCGCCCTGAACTACACCCTCACCGCCCGCCAGACGCCGGGCGTGGCGCACCGCTTTCCCGAAGGCGGCGGCCTCACGTTCCCGCCGACGGTCCCGGCGTGGACCGCCGCCGATGTCCCGAAGATGCGCGGCGCCGGGATGCCCTCTGCCTCCGCTCCTGCCGCAGGCGCCTCCGCCTCGCAGCCGCCCCCGGCGGGCGTGCTCTACCTCGACGACGGCGACGAGACGGCGGATACGTTCATCGGCTTCGGCGACGGCACCCTCGTGCAGGCGCTCAACGAGTTCGACCTCACGACCGGCTACCGCCTCGACCGCGTGCAATTCCACATGCGCACCGAAAACTCGACGACCAACGATGTCGTCGTGACCGTCTACGACCGCAGCGGCAACGCGCTGCAATCGGTCGGGCGGAGCCTGCCGACCTCGCCGGGCGGACGCTTCTTCGACGTGGCGCTCACCACCCCGCTCACCTTCGCCGCGCGCGACACGTTCTACGTCGAGGTGGCGATGATCGGCTTCTACGCCTTCCCGGCGGGCACCGACACCGATGCGCGCGTGGCGGGCAAGAGCTTCTACTTCGACGGCAACGCGGGCCGGTACGTCAACATCAACACGATCCAGGGCTTCCAGAATGCCGCGCTCCTGATCCGCGCCGTCGGTGAGAACGTGGGCAGCGCGAACCAGCCGCCCGTCGCGCGCGGCTCGATCTCGCCCGGCCAGCCGCAGGCGGGCCAGACCGTCACCTTCGACGCCTCGACCTCGTCCGACGCCGACGGCCAGATCGTCGGCTACCGATGGGCGTTTGGCGACGGCGTAACCAGCACGCAGGCCGTGGCGACGCACGCGTACGCCGCCGCGGGCACGTACACCATCACGCTCACCGTCACCGACAACCAGGGCGCGACCGGGCAGATCTCGGCGCCGATCACCGTCAGCGGTGGCGGCGGGGGCAACACACCGCCGGTGGCCCGCGCGAGCGTCTCGAAGTCGCAGGCCGCGACCGGCGAGACGGTCACGTTCGACGGCTCCGGCTCGACCGACGCCGACGGCCAGATCGTCGGCTACCGGTGGACGTTTGGCGATGGCGTGTCGAGCACGCAGGCTCTCGCCACGCACGCCTACGCGGCGGCAGGCACGTACACCGCCACACTGACCGTCACCGACAACGGCGGCGCGACCGGGCAGGCCTCGGGGACGGTCACCGTCACCGCGACCGGCACCTCGCGCCTGACCGTCGCCCCGACGCAGGGCACGCTCGCGCCCGGCGCCGCGCAGTCGGTCACCGTCACGTTCGACGCGACGGGCCTCGGCGAGAGCACGCAGCGCGGCGAGATCGTCGTGGCCGGAAACGCTGCCGGTCTCACGATCCCGGTCGAGGTGACCGTCAGCCCGACCGTCGGGGTCGATGACGAGGCCGAGGCGAGCGGCATCCGCCTCGCGCAGAACGCCCCGAACCCGGTCACCGGCGAGACGACGATCCGCTACACCCTCGCCGCCCCCGCCGAGGTGTCGCTGAGCGTCTACGACATCACCGGGCGCCTCGTCGCCACCCTCGACGCGGGCGCGAAGTCGCCCGGTGCGTACGCGGTGCTCTGGAACGGACGCGGCGGGGACGGCTCGCCCCTCGCCAGCGGCCTGTACCTCTACCGCCTCGACGTGCGCCGCGGCGCCGCCACGACCGTGCGGACGCGCTCGATGGTCCTCGTCCGCTGACACAACCCGCGATGCCGCTCCCCCATCTCCGCCCCCCGATGCCGACCCACCGATCCGCCGTCACGGCCTGCGCCTTCGCCGTGCTGCTCGCCCTCGGCGCCTGCGCGAACTCGGCGCACCGCCACAGGACCGTCGCTGCGAACGAAGCGCCGCCTGCGGACCTCGTCGTCCTCGTCGGACGGGCGACCGGCGGCGGGCGCGTGCAGGGCCACTCGATCCGCGCCGACGGCTCTGTGCTCCGCTGGGAGGGCCGCTATCCAGAAGAGACCGTACAGGCTCGCGGACGCCTCGCGCCCGACAGCGTCCGCGCCGTCTGGGCCCGCATCCGCGCCGCCGACGGGATGGAGACGGGCGGGCAGGACATCCTCACGCCCGGCTACAGCCTCAGCGTCACCGCCAACGGAACCGCCCGCCGCGTGACGTGGCACGTCCCCCTCGGCACCTCTCTGCCCGACACGCCCCTCCAACGCCTCCACGACGCCCTCGATGCGATGGCCTCGCGCGCCATCGCGCGCGGCGCGTGACGCGATGCCGGGCGCCGGGCGCAGGTGTGGGGGGCGCGGCGCGTGGGATGCACGGCTTGCCGATCGGGAAATCGCGAAGTAGGAGGCTTGGCGGTTGATGGACGGGCGGCGGGACGTTCGAGCACGTCCTCTACGGCGCATCGGGCCGGGACCGCCAGACGGCGTGGGCGTTGCGCGGGCGGTCTCACCTCCGCTCTGATGCGCGCTTCGCTTCGTCTGATTCTCGGCCTCGTCGCCCTCTCCGGATGCGCGGGTGCGCGGACGTCCGAGACGGCGCCGCTGCGGGTGGTGAGCGTCAACATTCACGCGGGCAAGGACGCCGTCGGCGGCGACAACCTGGAGCGGCTCGCGGACTTCGTGCGGCGCGAGCGGCCCGACGTCGTGCTCTTGCAGGAGGTGGATGTGGGGACGACGCGCTCGGGCGGCGTCGACCAGCCCGCCGTGCTCGAACGCCTGACCGGCTACCACGCCGCCTTCGGCAAGACGCTCGATTACCAGGGCGGGCAGTACGGCATCGCCATCCTCTCGCGCTGGCCCATCGCGCGGCACGCGCTGCGCCACCTGCCCATCGACCCGCCGCAGGCCCGCGCGGGTGGATCGAC
This sequence comes from Rhodothermales bacterium, assembly GCA_963726715.1. Classification (GTDB taxonomy): domain Bacteria; phylum Bacteroidota; class Rhodothermia; order Rhodothermales; family BA12; genus CAVSDF01. Next base: position 768,487 of record CAVSDF010000010.1, on the reverse strand, counting down.
GGAGCCGCGCGGCGCTCTGATTGCCGAGGTCGCGGCGCCGACCGGGCGCATCACCGTCGTCAACACGCACCTCGACGCGACGAGCGACCGCTACCGGCGGCAGGAGATGGCGACGCTCACCGCCGTCGTCGACTCGCTGCGCCGCGCCGGGCACCGGCGCCTGCTCGTCGGCGGCGACGTCAACTCCGAACCGGGCAGCGGCGTCGACAGCCTCGCCCGCGCGGCGGGATGGACCGATGCGTGGACGGCCTGCGGCGACGGCTCGGCGGGGCTGACGTTTCCCGCGCGCCGCCCGGTGAAGCGCATCGACGTCCTCTGGTTCACCACTGGCGCGGTCGGCTGCGCCCGCGCGTCCGTGCCCGTCGACACGCTCTCCGACCACCGGGCCCTGGTCGTCGACGGCGTGCGCTGGTGACCGAGAGGCGATGAGGCGCGGCATATCCCGGCTGGCTGTCGCGTTTGCCGGGCGAAAAATTTGCGCCACGTGAGCCCATCGCGGGGAGAACTGCGCCTTCTCAGACCAAGAGGTATTCCCCAGGTCCATGAAACGCATCTCGCTCGTCCTCGGCCTTCTGGCCGGGACCCTCCTCGTCGCCACGCCGCGGCCGCTCGCCGCGCAGGTGAGCGGCGCGCAGGCCACCCGCGCCACCGTGCGCGACAGCGTCAAGATGACGCGCTCGGTGTATTCGTGGGAGACACACGAGGCCGGTGGCACGCAGTGCGGCGCAGGCGTCGTGGCCATCTGGCCCGACATACTGGTCCAACTCGGCCTCTCGGGAGGCTACGGGAGGTACAGCAAGGTCTCTCTGGGCGGCACGTCGGCGGACTACGTCCCCAGCGGCTACGGTGAGGCGAAGACCAACGCCGCCGCCGGCATCGTCGTGCCCGAGGGCTTCGTCGGCCATAACCCGCAACTCCAGACCAGCCTCGCCGGCCCCGCCAGCGGCTACGCCGAGTGCGCCACGTTCCGCGCCCAGGCCGCGGCGGCGGCGGCGGGCGGAGGAGGCCTGGGAATCCTCAACGGCGCCCCGTTCCGCATCAACGACTGGTACGCCGTCTTCACGCTCCCGAGCGGCCTGCCCGTCGCCCTCTTCGAGTGGAAAGACGCCCAGCCGCTGACGATCGCCTTCGACGGGAGCTTCGCCAGCAAGCAGTCCCACGAAACCGACGCCACCGCGCCGGGCAACAAGGTCCCCGTCGCCTCCTACCGCTGGGCCTTCGGCGACGGCGCGACGGGCACTGGCGATACGCCCTCGCACACCTACGCCGAGGAAGGCCGCTACCTCGTCACCGCTCGAAGTGACCGACGACGACGGCGCAGAAGAACACGGCCACCCGCTACGTGGACGTGAAGAAGCCCGGCCTCGTCGTGTGGGCCGAGGCGCTGGAGGCCGGCCGGACGTACCGCAAGGGCGACACGCTCTTCGTCGTGAGCCACATCGAGAACCGCTCCGACGCCGCGATCACCGACATCCGCGTGCCACTGCAAGTGGGCTTGCGGTGCTGCCTACCCCGAAAACGTCGCGGCGGTCCTCTACAAGTCGGCTCCGGCGTACACGCGCGAGAGCTCGCAAGACGCGCACCGACACGACCATCGCCTCGCTCGCGCCCGGCGAGAGCGCCGAGGTCATCCAGTCCTACAGCGTCACCGACTACGGCAGTTACACGCCCGCCTCGGTCTCCGTCGCCACCGCCGTCACGGGCCATGCGTTCCTGGGGGCGTCACGGGCAAGGACGCCGCGGGCAAGGCCGTGGACGTGAAGCAGAAGTGCGGCGTCGCGCCGTGCGGCACGACGTGGAAGGTCGCCCCGCCCGTCTACACCTTCACCATGAAGCTGCGTGCCGCCTCCGCCACCGGCCTCGCGGCACAGCGAAGTCTCTGCCGTACCGTCGGGCCTCATCGCCGGGCCGAGCGGGGCGCTCGCCGTCGTGGCGCGCCACCGCATCCGCACCGCCGACCTCTCCGAGCGCGTCTGCCGCAGCGGATGCGTCGAGGTCGAGGTGACGGTGAAGGACGAGCAGGGGCAGCCCGCCAAGAACTTCGAGGTGGCGCTCTCCGCCGCCTGCGGTAGCCATCACGCCAGGCTTCGGGGCCGTCACGCCGGGGCAGACCGGGCACGTTCTGCGACCCCGACCCGCGGGCGACGGCACGCGCTGCGGCGCCACGCTCGAACGGCCTCACCGACGACGAGGGCCGCATCCGAAGCGTCTACCTGACGCCCGGCGTCGTCTCCGACGTGCCCGTCACGCTCACCGCCAAGCCGAAGGATCCGCGACGCCGTCGGCAGCGCCGAGAGACGCTCACCGTCCAGCCCAACGTCGTGCGCGAGACGACGATCGCCATCAACGACGCGACCTCGCGCGCGCTCATGGCCGCGCTCGCCGTTCGCGGCTTCTCCGACGGCGCCCAGAAGCTCGCCGAACTGCCCGCCACCTTCTGCAAGGCCATCGGCACCACCCTCGGCCCGGCCGGCAGGGGCCGCGGTCCGCCCGGTCGTCGACCTCTCGTTCCTCGGCGACCTGCCCGCCGACGCGCTCGACTGGGGCTGCGGCAAGCTGCCAGGCGTGCCCTTCCCGTCCGTGCTCACGCTCGGCAAGCCGTTCGCCGAACTCGTGCCGCTCGTGTGGATGCTCGAGAGCACGCAGCTGCCGGGCATCGGGCTGGCGAAGATCGACAAGAAGTTCGCCCCGCCCTTCGTGCAGGTGCGCGACGACGTCACGCCCTTCGTGAGCGACGCACTCACGGCGCTCGCGCAGGCCAACCCGGCCTCGTCGCAGCTCTCGCCGCTCGACCTGCTGCGGGGCCAGAACGTCGAAGTCAAGATCGTCGAGGTCTCGGCCCTCGCCGACCTGACGACCGACCTGGCGCAGACGGAGAAGAGCACCTACGGGCTGTACGTGACCATCGGCGGCGAGACGAAGCTGGTGGCGGCGGGATACGACGCGCGTCTGTGGCTGCAGGAGGCCTCGCTGCTCCAGACCCGGCCGCAGACGAGCGCTGCGGCCAATGCGGGCGACACGCAGATCAGCGCCACCGCCCCGCCGCCCCGCGCGGACGAGCCACTGGAAGGCACTGAGGGCACCGAAGCGACGGCCACCGAACCGGCACCGCTGCCGGTCCGCTTGCGGCGGGTGACATCGTGACGCTCGGCGCCGGACTGCCCACCGCCGAAGTCGTGCAGGTGCGCGACGTGCAGGGCCAGACCGTGCGCCTGACCACGCCGCTGCGCCACAGCCACGCCGCCGGGGAGCGTCTCCACGTGGTGGCCCGCCGCGCCGTGGGCGTGCCCGAGCGCCCGCTGCCCTTTGCGCCCTACGACAGCGCCGCCGCCACGTCGCGCCCCCTCCTGCGCTGGGCGATGCTGGCCCCGGCGAGCACCTACGACGTGCAGCTCGCCCGCGACACGCTCTTCGCCACGCTCGTGCAGGAGCACAGCGCCGTGCGCGCCGACTCGCTGCGGCTGAGCGGCCTGGCCGACGGGCAGCGGTACGCGTGGCGGGTGCGCGCGCGCAGCGAAGTGGGCGTGGGGCCGTGGTCGCGCCCGCGCACCTTCCTCGCCGCCACGCCGGTCGCGACGGCGGGCGCCGCACCCGCCGCGCCCGCCGTCGGCGCGGTGACGCTCTCGCCGCCCGCGCCCAACCCGGCCTCGGAGCGCGCCTCGCTGGTCTTCGCGCTGCCCACGGCCGAGGCGGTGCGCGTGAGCGTCTACGACCTGCTCGGGCGCGAGGTGGCGGTGCTGGTGGACGAGACGCGCGCGGCGGGGCGCCACGAGGCGTCGTGCTCGACGCCGACGCCTCGCGCCGGGCGTCTATCGTGGTGCGCCTCGCCGCCGGACGCGAGACGCCGCACGCAGCGCCTCGTCGTCGTGCGCTGACGCGCGAAGGGCAGGGCGGTTGGCGGGCCGCCTGCTCCGCGCCGGTGCGGGTGCGGCATCGACCTCACATCCGAGCGCGCCTGCCGAAGTGGACGAGTGTCGAGGGGCAGGAGGCGGACGGGCGAGCGCCTCTCCTACGGTGCTTGGAGAGCGGCGAGGCGGTCGGCGGCGTCGCGGGTGAGGCGGTGCGCGGGGCCGAGGGTGCGGGCGAGGGCGGCGTGGCTCTCGCGGAGGAGGGGCGCGGCCTCGGCGGCGCGACCGGCGCGGCGGAGGGCGTCGCCGAGGAGGCTGAGGGCGACCGCGCGGTCGGCGTGGCCGTCGGGGAGCGTCGCCTCGCGCAGCGCGACGGCCTCGCGCAGGAGGGACACGGCACCCGCTGGTCGGCCGGTGGCGACGAGCACGGCGGCGAGGGCCACGCGCGTGTTCGCGCGAAGCGGATGGCTCTCCGGCGTCTTCGCGTCGGCGGTGAGGAGGGCGGCGCGCAGCAGAGGCTCGGCGTCGGTGGGGCGGTCCTGCGCGATCAGCACCTGCCCGAGTTTGATGCGCGCGGCGAGGGTGCGCACGTGGTCGCGCCCGAGGGCTGGCTCGAACCCGGCGATCGCCTCGCGCAGCGCCGACTCGGCGTCGGCGGGGCGGTCGAGGGCCAGCAGGATCGGGGCGAGGTTGCTGAGGGCGCCCGCGAGTTCGGGGCTGCCCGCAGGCACGGTGCTTCGGAACACGGCGACGGCCTCGGTGGCGGCGGCGAGCGCCTTGCCGGGCTGTTCGGCGGCGTAATACGCCGAGCCGAGGTTGTTGAGCGCCCGTGCCACGCGGACGTTGCCGGGGCCGAGGCGCGCGCGGTAGATGGCCACCTGCCGCTCCAGGATGGCGGCGGCGGCGGCGTGCTCGCCGAGGTTGGTGCGCACGACGGCCACGTTGCCCATCTGTGAGGCCATCTCGACGCTGTCGGGGAGGCTCTGGGCTTCGAGGACGGCGAGCGCCTCCTCGTGCATCGCGCGCGACCCGACGAGGTCTCGCTGGAAGAAGCGGACGTACCCGAGGTTGCCGAGGACCGCCGCGCGCAGGTCGTCGCCGGGTGGCAGGGCGCGCGCCGGACCGAGAAGCGGCGTCAGGAGGGCGTCGGCGGCGGCGAGGCTGTCTTGCAGGTACAGAAGCTCTCCGAAGTCGTTGGCCGATTGCAGGCGCTCGCGGGCCGCGCCGCGTTGCCGCAGGTCGAGGGCGGCGCGCAGGTGCGGATGGGCGTCGGCGTAGAGGCCGAGTTCGCGGTAGACGATGCCGAGCGTGCGGTGCATCGACGCGGCCACGTCGGGCTGATCTGCGAAGGCCGAATCGACGCTGGCCCCGGCGCGGTCGAGGAGCGTCGCCACGCGCACATCGCGGCCTTCCTCGGTGGGGTCGGGCGCGCCGAGCATCCCGACGAGGAAATCGTTGACGGCTTCGGCTTTTCGGGCCTCGGCTTCGGCCTTGCGGGCCTGCCACGCCGTCCCCCCCATCCCGGCGACGAGGGCGACCGCCACGGCAGCACCTGCGGCCACGCCCACGCGGTTGCGCCGCACGAAGCGTCCCGCGCGGTAGCGCATCGTCGGCGGACGGGCGACGACGGGTACGCCGTCGAGGTGGCGCTGGATGTCGGCGGCGAGGGCGTCGGCGGAGGCGTAGCGGCGCAGCGGCTCCTTGGCGAGGGCGCGGGCGACGATGGTGTCGAGGTCGCCGCGGACCGCTCGGGCACGCGCGGGCGGCGCCACCGACGACGGCGGTGGCGGGTCGGTCTCGCACACGAGCCGCTCGGCGTCGGCGGGCGTGAGGCCGGTGAGGGCGTACGGGCGGGCGCCGCTGAGCAGTTCGTAGAGCATCACGCCGAGCGCGTACACGTCGGTCGCGGTCGTGACGGGCGCGCGGCGGAGCTGCTCGGGGGCGGCGTACGAGGGCGTCAGGGCGATCTGCGATCGGGTGAGGGCGTCGTCGCCCCCGAGAACGCCGGGGTCTTCGAGGAGCTTGGCGATGCCGAAGTCGAGCAGCTTCACCTCGCCCGCGTCGGTCACGAAGACGTTGGAGGGCTTGAGGTCGCGGTGGACGACGAGGTTCTGGTGCGCGTACGCGACGGCGTCGCACACCTGCAGGAACAGCCGCAGCCGCTCGGGCACGCCGAGGCCGCGCGCGTCGGCGTGCGCAGTGATCGGCTGCCCGTCGACGCGTTCGAGGACGAGGTACGGGCGCCCGTCGTCGGTCACGCCGCCGTCGTAGAGGCGGGCGATGCGGGGATGTTCGAGGCGCGCGAGGATCTGCCGCTCGGCGGCGAGCCGGACCGCGAGCGCGTCGCTGCCGCCGCCGCTGCTGCCGCCGTCGGTGCGGAGCAGTTTGAGGGCGACGGCGCGGTCGTAGGTGCCGTCGGCGCGTTCGGCGCGCCAGACCGTCCCCATCCCCCCCTCGCCGAGCCGGTCGACGAGCCGCCACGGCCCGACGCGCTGGCCGCCGCTGTCGTGCAACTCGCGCACGAGAAGCGGGGTGTCGAGCGGGCCGTCGGCGTCGTGGGCGTCGAGGAGGGCGAGCACGCGCGTGCGCATCCCGGCGTCGGCGACGGCCCCGGCCAGCCACGCGCGCCGCGTCTCGGGCGGGCGGTCGAGGGCGGCGATCAGGAGATCGGCGGTGAGGTCGTGGTCGGTGCGGGCGGGGTCGGTCATCGCGGGCGGAGGCGTGGGTCTGGCACAAGGCGCGGAAATCGCCCGAAACGGCGCAGCCCGCACGCCGCCCTGCGGGGTCAGGCGCCGCCCTGCGGGGTCAGGGCTTCATCGCGTCGTAGAGCCACGCGCGGGCGACGGTCCAGTCGCGCTTGACGGTGGCGGGCGAGAGGTCCATCACGTCGGCCGTCTCGTCGATGGTCAGGCCCGACGAAGAAGCGCAGGTCGACGATCTCGGCCTGCCGGGCGTCGAGGGCGGCGAGGCGGACGAGCGCTTCGTCGAGGGCATCGGGGTCGACGCTCTCGGGGAGCGGCCGCATCCACGCCTCGTCGAGCGGGACGGCCGTGGCGCCAGAGCCGCGCTTGGCAGCGCGTCGGCGGCGTGCCTCGTCGACCATCACGTGGCGCATCACGCGCGCGGCGGTGCGGAAGAAGTGGCCGCGGTCGTCCCACGCGGCGTCGTCGCTGGAGGCGAGGCGCAGGTAGGCCTCGTGGAGGAGCGCGGTCGTGTTGAGCGTGTCGGAGGCGCCGTGGCGGCGCCGCTGCGCGCGCGCGAGGGCGCGGAGTTCGTCGTAGACGACGGCGGCGAGCGCGACGCCGGCACCGGTCGTCCCGGCGCGGGCCGCCTCGAGCAGCCGGGTCACGTCGTCGGGCGAAGGGGACATTGCGCGGTGACGGAAGCTCCCGCCGATGATAGCCCACGGCCCACGTCCCGCCAACCCGCACCGCCGCGGTCTCCGAACCGTCGCATCCCGAGCCCTCGGCTCAGAACAGCGCGTAGATGAACGGCGCGAGCGCGCTCCCGGCCGTGGCGACGATGAGGACGCTGAGCAGCACGAGGACGATGAGGATGGGGGCGAGCCAGAACTTCTTGCGCGTGCGCAGGAAGGCCCAGAACTCACGGACGATGCTGGCCATCGGGGGGAGGTTTGGCGGGAAGGTACGGGGGGAGTGGGTGGTTTGTCGTTGGCCGCGGGGGAGGCTGTTGGAGGCCGTTCGGTTCCGAATCCGCACCCTCCAAAGGGCTGTGTCGTTGCGAGGCCCCGGAGGGGCCGCGGCAATCCGGGTCGACGGCACCCATCGATCCAGATTCCCGCGTCGCTCCTCGCAATGACAGGGCTGGAAGAGTGGACGCTTGCTCCAAACAGTCCTGCGCACGCGGAGACCAGCGTGTAGGGGCGGAGGGCTGGGTCCCTGCTTTCGCCGGGACGACGATGGAGCGAGGGGGCCGGGGCGCCGGGCGTGGCGCTGCCACCGGTCGTCCGCCGCCGGTCGTCCGTCGTCCGCAACCCATCGCGGGCGGCGCCGTAGCCCGAGGCGATCCATCCTCCGCGCCGCGTGACCTTCTTCTCCCAGTTCTTCGAGGGCCTGCGCACAGCCATCGGCGCGGTCACGCAGAACCGCCTGCGCTCGCTCCTGACCACCCTCGGCATCGTCATCGGCATCGTCATGGTGACGAGCACGTTCACCACGATCAACGGGATGGAGCGGGCCTTCGACAAGAGCCTGGCGATGCTCGGCACCAACGCGCTCTACGTGCAGCGGACGCCCGGATTCTCGCCGCCGTCGGAGTGGTGGAAGTACGCGCGGCGCCCGGAGATCTCGCGCCCGGAGGCGGTGCGCATCGCCGAGGAGGCCAACACGCGCGGGCGCTACGTCGAGGCCGCGGCGGTCATCAGCGGCACCGGGGCGACGCTCCGCGCCAACGGCACCTCGCTCAGCGGCGTCTTCCTGCGCGCCTCGACCGAGGACATCACGCGCGTCTCGAACATCGACCTCGACGCCGGGCGCTTCTACTCCGCCGACGACGACCGCAACGCGCGCCCCGTCGTCGTCATCGGGCAGGACGTGCGCGACGAGCTGTTTCCCGTCGAGAACCCGATCGGCAAGACGCTCACCATCAAGGGGCAGCGCTACACCGTGATCGGTGTGCTGGCCAAGCAGGGCAAATTCCTCGGCCTCGAATCGTTCGACCGGCAGGTGCAGATCCCGCTCGGCACCTTCATCCGCTTCTTCGGCGACGACGGCTACGCGGTGCAGGTGCGCGCCCGCAGCGCCGAGGTGATGTCGCTCGCCGAGGACGAACTCGTCGGCATCGGGCGCGGCGCCCGCGGGCTCGACGCGCGCGAGGACGACAACTTCTCGATCGTCCGCATCGACGCACTCCGCGAGCTCGTGGCGGCGACGAAGGCGACGATCTACGGCGTCGGCCTCTTCCTGACCGCCCTCGCGCTCATCGTCGGCGGCATCGGGGTGATGAACATCATGTTCGTGTCGGTCAAGGAGCGGACGCGCGAGATCGGCATCCGCAAGGCCCTCGGCGCGCCCCGGCGGGCGATCCTGCTGCAATTCCTGCTCGAAGCCATCGTGGTGACGCTCATCGGCGGCGTCGTCGGCGTGGTGATCTCGATCGGCGTGACGTTCCTCATCAACACCGTGTTCACCGCCGTGCTCTCGCCGGGGATCGTCGTGCTGGCGTTTGCGCTCTGCGTCCTCGTCGGCCTCATCTTCGGCATCATCCCCGCGTGGCGCGCCGCGCGGGCCAACGCGATCGACTCGCTGCGGTACGAGTGATGGGGAGTGGGTGAGGGGTGGGGTGGTGAGGGAGCGCGTTGCACGGCGGATTCCTGACGGTCACGGCAGCTGTCCTGGCGTCCGATTCCTTCCCCGAGCCCCGTCCCTCTCCGGCGTCACCCCCCACCAACCCACAAACACACAATCTCCCCCCCTCGCCATGCCCTTTCGTGACCTCGTTGGAATGGCGCTCGGTGCGCTTCGTGGGTCGCTCCTGCGCTCGTCGCTGACGCTGCTCGGGATGGTGATCGGCGTGTTTGCGATCATCGTTTCGGTGACGGCGGTGAAGGTGATCGAGAACGCCATCACCAACACGGTGAGCGCGTTCGGGGCCACGAGCGTGACGGTCACGAGCCGCCCGGCGTTCGACCGCAGCGGCGGCTCGCGCAAGCGCATCCGCTACGAGAACCTGACCTACGAGCAGGCCGAGCAGATGCAGGAGCGCATCACGCGGGCGGCAGGCATCGCACCGGAGGCGTCGGAGACGGTGCGTTTCCGCGCCGGATCGGTCGTCACCGACCCCAATGTCGGCCTCCTCGGCGTCACCGACGACTGGCTCGCCGCCAACGGCTACGACCTCGCCCGCGGCCGCGCCCTCACCGACGCCGACGTGCGCTTCGCCCGCCCGATGGTGGTGCTCGGCGCCTCGCTCGCCACGAAGCTCTTCCCCGGCCGCAACCCCGTCGGGCAGGAGGTCGCCGCCGACCGCGGGCGCTACGCGGTCGTCGGCGTGCTGACGGCCAAGGGCACGACCGGCCTCGGCGGGCAGGACCCCGACCTCATCGCTCTCGTGCCCATCACGCGGTTGTTCACGGCCTACGGACGCGCCGACCGCGACCTCAGCGTCAAGGTCCGCTCTCCATCGGCGCAGCTCGTGCCCTCCGTCGTCGACCAGACCATCGGCGCGATGCGCGTCATCCGGCGCGTGAAGCCGGGCGAGGAGAACACGTTCGAGGTCGAGACGAGCGAATCGTCGCTCGGGGAGTTCAAGACGCTCTCGGCGGGCGTGCAGGCGGGCGGCGCGGGCATCGGCCTGCTGACGCTGCTCGCGGCGGGCATCGGCATCATGAACATCATGCTGGTGAGCGTGACCGAGCGGACGCGCGAGATCGGCATCCGCAAGGCCCTCGGCGCCCAGCGCCGGTCGATCCTGATGCAGTTCCTCGTCGAGGCCGTCGTGCTCTGCCAGATCGGCGCGGTCATCGGCGTGGCGCTCGGCGTCGGCGTCGCCAACATCCTCGCGCTCGTCTTCGACACCCCGCCGACGGTGCCGTGGGTGTGGGTGGGCATCGCGTTCGGCGGCGTGACGCTCTTCGGCGTCTTCTTCGGCGTGTATCCGGCGTGGAAGGCGGCTCGGCTCGATCCGATCGAGGCGTTGCGGTTCGAGTGAGGCGGAGGCCTACCGCCACCCCAGGTCGCGCCCGATGACCAGCTCGGCGTGGCGGGCGTGGTGGGTGCTCTTCATCGGCACCGTGGCGACGGCGAAGCCGTGCTGCGCGGCCAATTCCCGCACCTCGGGGGCGTCGTCGTAGGTCATCAGCACGTCGCCCGCGAGCGCCGCGGCGGTGGCGAAGAGGCTGGCGTGGTCGAGCGCGTGGTGGCGGTAGAGGCGCGCCCCGGCCCGCTTGCCGCCCGCGGTGTACGGCGGGTCGATGAACGCGGCGGCGTCGGGCGCATCGCCGGAATCGCGGAGCGCGTCGAGCGCGTCGCCCTCGACGGCCACGATGCGTCCGGCGGGAAGGGCGCCGATGGCGCGGATGCGGCGCGCGAGCGTCGCCGGGTACCAGCGCGAGGCGAGGCCACGTCCGTTCTCGCCCGTCTTGTGGCGCCCGGCGCCCGGCGCGAGGATGCCGCCGCGGTTGACGCGGTTGCGGACGATGGTCTGGAACGCGCGTCCGAGCGTGTCACCGGCGGGCGTGGCGAGAAGGTCATTGACTGTCGCCTCGGTGAGGTCGAACGCCTCGATGCGCGCCGCGAGCGCGTCCGCATCCCCACCCGTAATCGCCTGCCAGACGGCGGCGACATCGGCGTCGCGTTCGCAGAGCACGACGCGCGCAGCGAGGTTCTCGAACGCCGCCGTCAGACCGACGATGCCACCTCCCGCGAACGGCTCGACGAGACACCCGACCGGCCCGCTGGCCTCCGCCCGGTGCCGCAGCCACGCCCGCGCGTGCGGCACGAACCACGTCTTGCCCCCGGCATAGCGGAACGGACTCCGCTGCGGCACCTGCGCGACGTTGACCGGCGCAACGTTGACCGGCGCGACGTTGACGGGGCCGTCGCCATCCCCCGCTGCCCGCGCGGCGCGGCTCACACCTTCGCCTCGCGCGAGACCGTGTCGAAGCGGGCGCCGTGGGTGAGCAGGTGCAGGCGCAGGCCGACGAGGCTGACCGGCTGGCCCGGCAGCGACTGCGCCATCGACGAGTATTCGAGGTGCGACGGGTCGACGACGGTCACCGCGCCGTTGCCGACGACCTCGAAGACGCCGTTCGCGTGGATGAAGGCCGCTGTGTCTTCGTCGAGGCCGATTCCCGTAGCAAACGGGTTGTAGCTGAGCGCGGTGAGCAGGCGCCCGAGGCGGTCGCGCTGCCGGAAGTGCTGGTCGATGACGACGTCGTTGGTCAGGCCGAGGCCGGGGGCGAGGATGACGCCGCTCTGCGTCGGCGTGGCGCCGCTGGCGCCGCCCGCGATCATGTGCTCGCAGAGGAATCCCGCGCCCGCGCTCGTCCCGGCCACGTGGACGCCCGCCGCGTTGCGGTGCCGCAGCGCCCGCGCGAAGCTCGTCCCGCCGATGATGGTCGTCAGGCGAAGCTGGTTGCCGCCGGTCAGGAAGACGCCGGTTGCGGATTCGATCTCGTTCATCGCCTCGGGCCGCTCGCAGTCGGAGCGCCGGAGGATGGGGAGCTGCACGGCCTCTCCGGCGCCGAGCGCGCGGAAGATCTCGACGTAGCGCTCGCCGGTGTCCTTGAGGCGCGAGGCCGTCGGGACGACGACGATGCGCGCTTTCTTGTGCCCGCAGAGCCGGACGAAGCGTTCGAGGATGACGCGCGCGTGGACCTTGTCCTCGGCGCCGCCGATCGGGATCACGGTGCCGCGCTTCTTGCCGGGCTGGGCGGGGGAGGGCATCAGGCGGGGTGTCAGGGAGCGAGGAAGGTAGACATCACGGCAGCATCGGAGAGGCACGTCAGCACGCACCGGCGCCCTCTCGTAGGGGCGGGTCTCCCACCCGCCCGTCCTGCCGTCATTCGAACGTCCCGCGCCGCACGAGCGCGCCGTCGCGGACGTGAAGCGCGCCATTTGCGACGACGTGCCGGACCGCGAGGCCGTCGGACGGGTCGAGGACGACGAAATCGGCGTCCATCCCGGCGTCGATGCGGCCCTTGCGGGCGAGGCGGAGCTGGCGGGCGGGGATGGTGGTGATGGCGGGCAGGATGCGCCCGAGGCTGTGGCCGCGCGCGGCGAGCGTGCGCACGGTGGCGAGGAGCGCGTCCGGACGGGCGACGCCCATGCGGTCGAGCGTGCCGTCGGCGTGGAAGACCGGCAGCGAGCCGCCCGCATCGCTCGTCATCGACACGCGGTCGCCAACGCCTGCCTCCCACGCCATTTCGAGCGCGTCGGCGGCGGAGAGGGCGGCGCCGAGGTCGTCTTCGGGGAAGGCGGTCACGTCGACGGTTGCACCGCGTCGGGCGAGGGCGATGGCCTCGTCGAGGAGCGCGGGCTGGCGGTTGACGTGGGTCGGCCAGAGGGCGCGCGCCGGGATCTCGGTCTCGTCGAGGATGCGGCGCAGGATCTCCAACCCGCGCGGCCCGTCGCCGACGTGCAGGTGCAGGCAGCCGGCCTTGCCCGCGATCATCCCGGCGACGTGGCACTCGGCGGCGATGCGCGCGATCTCGTCGACCGTCGGCTGCGACGAGCGGTGGTCGGAGATGGCCGTCTCGGCGACCCCGACGACCGGGTCGAGGAAGACGATGTCACGGCGCAGATCGCCGGTCAGCGTCGGCGGGGGCGTGTGGTAGCCGCCCGTCCAGCACCACGCGCTCAGCCCCTCCTGGCGCAGCGCGTAGACGCGGGCGACGAGATTCTCGACCGAGCGCGTCACGTCGTCCGTGCCGAGCAGCCCGACGACCGTCGTCACGCCTGCGGTCGTGAAGTGCGAGAGCGGCACCGGCGGCACCGACGAGGCGAACCCCGCCTCGCCACCGCCGCCGGTGATGTGCACGTGCGCGTCGATGAAGCCCGGCACGAGCGCGGCGCCGTCGAGGTCGATCGTCTCGACGGCCAGGGCCTCGTCGAGCATCGGAATCCGGTCGTAGACCCCGACGATGCGCCCGCCGAGCGCGAGCACCGCGCGCCGTCCGAGCGGTTCAGGCGCGAAGACATCGGCGTTGACGAAGAGCAGGGCGTCGGGCGAGACGGGCACGGGAAGCGGCGGCGGGCTGTGGAAACGGCGATGGTACGGACGCCCCGCCGAAGGGGGCGGCAAGGGGGCGTGGAGAGACGGCGAAGGGAGGGGCGTGTGCGAGGGGTGGGGTTGTGAGGTGGTGGGATGTGGGTGCAGGGGGACAGCGTCCACGACCGCCTGAGAGCATTCAGAGGCTGACTAAATCGAAGGCAGAGGCGCGAACCTCAGACGAGCGGGGCAGGAAGGAGTCGTCCTGCCGGGCGACGTCGTGGGCGCGCTGGACGAAGGCGAGGCTCTTGTCGCCGAACTCGGGGAGGGCCTGCCGGTCGTCGGAAGAGAGGTCGCCGAGGAAGGGGAGCTTGCTCGTGATCGTCTCGACGGCGGCCAGAAGGACGTTGAGATCGGCGGGCGAGAGCGTGGCGTCGATGCGGTCGTTCATGGCAGGACCTCCGGGGATTAAGGAGGCTGCGAGCGTGCATGTTGTACCAGTGCCTCGCAAGATGCTGGGCGCAAAAACCGGCGAGGGCCCCCACCTGCCGCTGCGCGCTGAACCGAAGGTCCCCGAAGGGGAACGCGCTCCGCGGCGGTCCTCCTCCGCGGTCGCGGGGGAGGTGTCCTGAAGGGACGGAGGGGGCGGGGCCTCACCCCAGATCGGCCACGTTCGCCTGCAACAGCGCGATCTCGGCCTCGGCGTCGGCGCGCTTCTGGCGCTCCTTGGCCACGACGTCGGCGGGGGCGCGCTCGGCGAAGGCCGCGCTCGCGAGCTTCTTGTCGATGGCGTCGCGGAAGGCGGCTTTGCGGGCGATCTCCTTCTCCAGACGCGCGCGCTCGGCGGCGAGGTCGATGATGCCGGCGAGGGGCACGAAGACCTCGGCCCGCCCGACGACGACGGCGGCGCTCGCGGGCGGCTTCGGCTGGCCGGTGCCGATCGTCACGCCGGGCGCGCGGGCGAGGCGGGCGATGGTGGCGGCGTTGGCGCGGAGGGCGGCCACGAGCGCCGGATCGCCGGCGGGGACGTTGACGACGGCCTCGATGTCGATCGACGGGGCGACGTTGTAGTCGGCGCGGACGCTCCGGAGGGCGCCGACGATGTCCTGCACGAGGCCGAAGGTGCGGAGGGCGTCGCCATCGCGCTCGGCGCCGCTCGCGGCGGGCCACGCGGCGCGCGCGAGCGTCAGGCCGTCGCCACGCCCGGCGCCGACCGGGCGCAGGCGCTGCCACATCTCCTCGGTGATGAAGGGCATGAACGGGTGCAGGAGCGCCATCATCTGCTCGTAGACCTCGATCGAGAGCGCGAGCGTCTCGTCATCCATCGACGTTTCGCCCGGCGCGGGCTTGGCGAGTTCGAGGTACCAGTCGCAGTAGTCGCGCCAGACGAGGTCGTAGACGTGCGCGAGCGCCTCGTTGACGCGGTAGCGCGCGAGCGCCTCGTCGGTCGCCACGATGGTGTCGTGGAGGCGGGTGAGGAGCCACTGCTCGTGGAGCGCGAGCGCCTCGAAGGGCCGCTGCCGCACGTGCGAGCGCGCCGCGCGCCCGTCGGTCGCCGGTCTCGACGAAGCGCCAGAAGACGTTGGCGGCGTTCCAGATCTTGTTGGCGAAGTTGCGGCCCATCTCGAACTTCGTCGGCTCGAGCTTGATGTCCTGCCCCTGCGCGCACAGGATGGTGAGCGAGTAGCGCACCGCGTCGGCGCCGTACTGCTCGATCATGTCGAGCGGGTCGATGCCGTTGCCGAGGCTCTTCGACATCCACCGGCCCTGCTTGTCCTTGACCATGCCGGTGATGAACACGTCGGCGAACGGGATCTGGCCGGTGAGGTGGAGGCTCGCCATCACCATGCGCGCGATCCAGAAGAACAGGATGTCGTAGCCGGAGACGAGCACCGAGCCGGGGTGGAAGCGCGTGAGCGCGGTCGTCTGGTCGGGCCAGCCGAGCGTGGCAAACGGCCAGAGCCACGACGAGAACCACGTGTCGAGCACGTCCTCGTCCTGCACCATCGTGCCGTCGGTGTCGTCGGGCGGACGGTCGGTGGAGACGACGAACGGGCGCGTCTCGTCGCGCTGCCCGTCGGCATCCGTAAAATACCAGACGGGGATGCGGTGGCCCCACCAGAGCTGCCGCGAGATCGTCCAGTCGCGGATGCCCTCCATCCAGCGCATGTACTCGTTCTCCCAGCGCGCCGGGTGGAAGGCGACGTCGCCGTCCCTGACTGCCTCGATGGCCGGGCGCAGCGAGCGGCGCCATCCGCACGAACCACTGCCGCGAGACGAGCGGCTCGATGACGGCCTTGGAGCGCGACGAGACCGGCACCTGCACGCGGTACGGCTCGACCTTCTCGAGCATCCCGGCGGCATCGAGGTCGGCGACGATCTTCTTGCGCGCCTCGAAGCGGTCGAGCCCGGCGTACGGCCCGGCGGTGTCGGAGAGCGTGCCGTCCTTCTCCATGATCGAGACGACGGGCAGGCCGTGGCGCTGCCCGATCTCGAAGTCGTTCTTGTCGTGGCCCGGCGTGATCTTGAGCGCGCCCGAGCCGAAGTCCTGCTTCACATAGGCGTCGGCGATGACCGGAATCTCGCGCCCGAGGAACGGCACGACGGCCATCTTACCGACGAGGTCGGCGTAGCGCGCATCGTCCGGATGCACCGCAAGCGCCGTATCGCCGAGGATCGTCTCCGGGCGTGTCGTCGCAATGGTCAGGTACGCCCCCCCGTAGGGGCGGGTCTCAGACCCGCCCGCCTCCGCACCCGCCCCCGCGCCGCCATCCACCCCATCCCCCACGAGCGGATACCGGACGTGCCAGAGGAAGCCGTCGCGCTCGACGTTGTCGACCTCTTCGTCGGAGAGGGCCGTCTGGTCGACCGGGCACCAGTTGACGAGGTAGGCGCCGCGGTAGACGAGGCCCTCGGCGTGGAGGCGGACGAAGACGTCCTGCACGGCGCGCGAGAAGCCGTCGTCCATCGTGAAGCGCGTGCGCTCCCAGTCCGCGCTCACGCCCATCCGGCGCTTCTGCTGGAGGATGATGTCGCCGTACTCGGCCTTCCACGCCCAGACGCGCTCCAGAAACGCCTCGCGCCCGAGGTCGTGGCGCGACTGCCCGGTGGTCTCCTTGAGCGTCTTCTCGACGACGTTCTGCGTGGCGATGCCCGCGTGGTCGAGGCCGGGCATCCAGAGCGCCTCGTAGCCGCGCATCCGGTGGAGGCGGGTGAGGGCGTCCTGCACGGTGTCCTGGAGGGCGTGGCCCATGTGCAGGCGCCCGGTGACGTTGGGCGGGGGCATCATGACGACAAACGCCGGCTTCGGCGAGGCCTCGTCGGCGCGGAAGCACCCGCTCGCCTCCCAGTAGCCGTACCACTTGGCCTCGATGGCCGCCGGCGAGTACGCCGTCGACGGCGCCTCGGGGTCGGGGAGGGCGACTGTCGGCGTGGCGGCGGGCAGGTGGGTCGTCGGGTCGTCGGCGGGCAGGTCGGCGGAGGCGGACAGGTCGGGCGTCATCGGGGAAGGGCGTCGGCGGCGGTGCCCGGAAGGTCGGACGCGCACGGGCGCACCGGTGCGAAAAGGGCGCGGAAAGCTGTGGCGCTTCCCACCGCCGCGTCCGCCATCCGCCGTCCCGCGCTGCCCTCTCACCAACCCGCCCAACCCGCCATCTCCGCCCCTCGTCCGCGAAGAGACCGTGGCGCACGGCATCGTCACGTCGCCCCGTGCCCGCGCGCCCCGACCTTCCCGCCCATGCCCGACGCCACGCCTTCGCCCCGACGCTCCGCACGACCCGTACGCCGCGCTCCGGCACGTGTCGTTCCGGTGGTTCTTCGTCGGCGGCCTCGTGAGCGCGCTCGGCTCGCAGGTGCGCACCGTCGCCGTCGGGTGGGACATCTACGCCCGCACCGGCTCGGCCCTCGCGCTCGGCACCGTCGGGCTCGCGCTCGCCCTCCCGGTCATCCTGCTCGCGCTCCCGGCGGGCGCCCTCGCCGACCGTTACCCGCGGCGGACGATCCTGATGCTCGGCCAGATCGGCACGGCGATCAGCGGGGCCGGGCTCGCGTGGGCCGCCCACACGCACGCGCCGCTCTCGGTCGTCTACGCGCTCCTCGTGGCGACGGCGGCGAGCCGGGCGCTCGGCTGGCCCGCGTCGCAGGCGCTCGTCGCCGGGCTCGTGCCCGCGCGCGACTTCGCCAACGCGGCCACGTGGCGAAGCCTCTACTGGCAGGCGGCGGCGACCGCCGGACCGCTCGTCGCCGGGGTGGTCATCGCCCGCACCGGCTCGGGGACACTCCTCTACATCGTCGACGCCATCGCGGCGCTCGTTTTCATCGGATGCCTTGCGCAGACGCGTCCGCGTCCGGTCGTGCGCGCGGCGCCTGTGGACGGCACCCCGGTGCCGGGGTCGTGGGCGTCGCTCGCCGAGGGCGTGCGCTTCGTCCGCGCCCAACCGCTCATCCTCTCGACGATCTCGCTCGACATGGCCGCCGTGCTCTTCGGCGGCGCGACGGCCCTCCTGCCGATCTTCGCGCGCGACGTGCTCCACGTCGGCGCGGTGGGCTTCGGGTGGATGCGGGCGATGCCGTCGCTCGGGGCGTTCGCGATGGGCGCGTTCCTCGCCGCCGGGCCGCCGATGCGCCGCGCCGGGCGGACGCTCCTCGTGAGCGTCGCGGCCTTCGGCATCGCCACCGTCGTCTTCGGCCTCTCGCGCAGCTTCGCCGTCTCGCTCGCCGCCCTCTTCGCCCTCGGCGCCGCCGACAACGTGTCGGTGGTCGTCCGCGGGACGCTCGTCCAACTGCTCACGCCGGACGCGATGCGCGGGCGCGTGGCGGCGGTGAATGCCATCTTCATCGGCACGAGCAACGAGATCGGCGAGTTCGAGTCGGGCGTCACCGCGGCGCTGGCTCGGCGCGACGCGCGCGGTCGTCGTCGGCGGCATCCTGACGCTCGGCGTCGTCGCCGGGACGTGGGCGAGATGGCCGCAACTCCGCGCCCTCGGCCGCCTCGTCGACGTGCGCCCGCCGGGCGAGGACGACGCGGCGTGAATGGAAACGCCTGCCAGATCGAGACGACCCGGCAGGCGTGGACAGCCGCACCCAGCGCGGCCGCATCGGGTACCCCGGTCAGCGCATGGCCGGAACCACGACCGTGGGCGTACGGCACACGTTGACGTTCGGGACGACCACCTGCTTCTCCGCCCGCAGGTTGGTGCCGCGGAAGTCGTACATGCACGAACGCGAGCGCGGCAGCGTGACCGTGCCCGTCTTGCCGTCGGACATCGTGTAGGAATCGCCAGAGAGCAGGTCGCTCCCCCACTCCGACGTGCCCGAGGGACGGGCGTAGAGGTAGAAAACCGTCTCGCCCGACGCGTTGCGCACCTGCATCGTCTCGGGTGGGCTGCCGCCGTCTTTCTTGCCGAGCACCGAGCAGGCGGGCAGCGTGGCGGTGAGTGCGACGAGGGCGACGGCGGCGAGGCGACGCGGGGTGAGGGAACGGGCGGTGAAACGCATCGGACGTGGGAGAAGGGAGGACGGGACGCCACGTTGGCGTCCGCCTGGCCCGATTTCTCCAACGTCGATCCAGAAACGTGCACACGCGAGAAAACCGGCAGGCCGGGGGGCGTGTCAGGTTCGGACGAGTGCGTGCCGCGCTTCTCAGCCCTCCGTCGCAGCGTCTTCTGCAGACGATAGCGCGCGTATGAGGGGCCAGCCGAGGACGATGTAGCTCACCGGTGTCAGCACGCTGAGCAGGGCCACGACGACCGGTGTGAGCGCGTCGGCGCCGGGGAGGGGGAGGAGCGCGTAGCCGCCCCAGCCGATCAGGCTCAGGAGCGTCCAGCGGACGAAGACGGAGAGGTACTGCATGGGGGGGCGAACACGAACAGAGGGACGCTCCCTGAACCTACCGCCCCGTGCCCCCCATCCCTACCCGTGCGTGTGCCAGACATGTGACGATGCCGAGCGAAAGCGGAAAAAATCTCCGTACGTCCCTCTGTGGTCGTGCCGTTTCGTCCGGTGGCGTCAGCGGCGCGCGTCGAGGCCGAGGGCGGCGGCGAAGTCGGCGATCTTGCTCTCGATCTCTGCCCACTCCCCGTCGGCGTCGCTGCCTTCGACGATGCCCGCGCCCGAGTAGAGCGCGAGGCGGCGCCCCTCGACGCGCCCCGCGCGGATGCCGACGGCGAACTCGGCGGCGTCGCGGCTCATCCACCCGACCGGCGCGGCGTAGCGCCCGCGGTCGAAGGGTTCGTGCTGGCGCAAAAATGCCAGCGCGGCCCCCGTTGGCGTACCCCCGACGGCGGGCGTCGGGTGGAGGGCCGCGAGCACGTCGAGCGGGGTGACGCTGGCGCGGAGGGTGGCCTCGATGCGCGTGCGCAGGTGCTGCACGTGCGCCTGCGCCATCGCCTCGGGCGCATCGTCGACGCGGAGTTCGGTGGCGAGGGGCGCGAGGCGGGCGGCGAGGAAATCGCGGACGTAGCCGTGCTCGCGGCTCTCCTTCTCGCTCTCGAGCAGGTCGGCCTCGAAGGCGGCGTCCTCGCCCGGCGTCTCGCCCCGCGGACGCGTCCCGGCGACGGCTTCGGTCCACACCTGCCGCCCGTCCTGCCGGAACAGGCGCTCCGGCGAGGCGCCGACGAACGCGGCGCCGTCGGCGTGGGAGGTGAGGAAGTGGAAGGCGGTCGGCGTGGCGGCCTCCAGGCGGGCGAGGAGCGCGAACGGGTCGAGGGCCTCGCCGAAGGCGAAGGTCACGCGCCGCGCGAGGACGATCTTCTCGGCCTCCCCGGCGGCGAACGCGTCGAGGGCGGCGGCGACGCTCGCGCGCCACGCGGTGCGCTCGGGCAGGTCGGTGCGGGCGTGCGGGAGCGGCAGGGCGCCGCTGAGCGCCACGGCGGGGGCGAGGCGGTCGATCGCGCGCAGGACGTTGCCGCGGCGCGCGGCGTCGCGCGGGAGGACGAGGTGGCAGGCGAGGACGGTCGCCCCGTCGGCGCGTTCGGTGAGGGTGAGGCGCGGGAGGGTGAGGCGGAAGCGCTCGTCGGTGCGCCACGCGGTGGCCTCGTGCGGGCGCGCGGCGTCGAAGCGGGTGCCGCCGTAGAACCGGGCATCGGGGCCGAGGCGGTCGAGAACGCGCCGCAGCGCACCGGCATCGTCGACGACCGAGACCGCCGCCCCGGCTCCGGCGACGCGCTCGGCCTGCCGCCGTCCGTGCCAGTAGAGGCGCGGCGTGGCCGTCTGCGCGGCGAGCCACGCGAGCGGATGCGCGCCCGCATCGGCCTCGACCTCGACGCGCACGTAGGCGTCGCGGACCGGACGCGCGAGCACGCGGGCGACCTCGCGGTGCAGATGCTCGGCCGCCGTCTGCGGCAGCACGATGGCGGGCGCACCCGAAGGCGCGGCGGGGCGCGAGGAGGGCCGGGCGTCGTTCACAGGCGTACCTCGGCAGCGGTGACAGCGGTGGCACGGTCGAAGCTCCCGGCGCGGCCGGTCGTCGCTGGGAGCGTGCGGAGGGCGGCGGGAAGGTGCGCGGTGCAGTTGAGGTGCACGGCGCGCACACGTCCGTCGATCTCCACCTCGAGCACGTTGACCGACGTGTTGGCGTGCTGGTAGTCGTGCATATGGGCGAGCGCCTCGGGCGCGTCGGCGCGCAGGAGCGAGGCGAGGAGCACGCGGATCGTCCGCCCGTGTGAGACGACGGCGATGTGCCGGTCGGCATCCGCCCTCTCACCGACGATGCGGCGCCACGCGGCCACGACGCGCGTCTGGACCTCGCGGACGCTCTCGCCGCCGTCGAGGCGCGCGTCGAAATCGCCCGCATTCCACGCGCGGTAGAGGCCCGCGAACGCCTCGTTCGTGGCCTCGGTGGCGTCTTTGCCTTCGAGCACGCCCCATCCGATCTCCTCCAGATCGGCGTCGGTGCCGACGGGCAGGCCGTGGCGCGCGGCGATGGCGTCGGCGGTCTGACGGGCACGCACGAGCGGGCTGGCGTGGACGGCGTCGAGCGGCACGCTCTCGAAGCGCTCGCCGAGGCATTCGGCCTGCGCGGCGCCGGTGGCGTTGAGCGGCAGGTCGAGGCCCCGTCCCTGCACGCGGCGGGCACGGTTGGCGTCGGTCTCGCCGTGGCGAATGAGGTAGAGGGTCGTCGGGCATCGCCGCGGCAACGGAGCCCGAGGGACGGGAGTTTCGGAAAAAAATGAAAGTGGGGTTGGGGAATGGGGAGTGGGGATCGGGTAGGGGAATTGGATGGCGGGCGTTCGGGTGTGCCTGCGAGCGGATCGTAGGGGCGCCGCTGTCCGGGTCGATGCCACAAGAGGGCCATCGGGCGCTCCACATCCTCCCATCCCCCATCATCCATTCCCAAAACCGATCAACAACCCAACTCACCCGACATCCTGCACGACGGTCGGGCTGAGGCGGAAGCGGAAGCGAGGTTCGGGGATGCCAGCGGCGACGAGGGCCGGGCGGAGCATCGCGGCGAGGGCGGTGGCGGTGTTCTGGCGCGCGGTGAGGGCGCCGGAGGCGAGCACGGCCTGCCCCTGCTGCCGCAGCGCCCCGGTCACGCGGCGCAGGGCGTCGCCTTCGAGGGCGTCGGCGCTCTCCGCGGTTCGCGCCCAGCCGCGGCGCGTCTGCACGTCGAGGCGCCCGAGGTCGGGTTCGACGGAGAAGACCGTGAGGGCGGGGAGCGTCACCTCGACCGTGCCGTCGTCGAGCAGGCGGATGCGGTCGGGCGTGAGCGTGCGCACGTCGAAGCCGTAGGCGATGCGCCCCGGCACGCGCACCGTCGCCTCCGACGTGCCGAGGTCGAGGTCGAGGAGGCCGGGCAGGAACGTCTGCCGGTTGGCGACGCGCGCCGTCGCGGTGGCGTCGAGGGTGCCGGTGACGAGGAACGACGCGGGCGCCTCGCGCTCGACCGTTGTCGTGACGGCGACGCGCACGTCTTCCTCGGTGATGCGCGGAATCATCGCCCGCAGCCCCTCCCACACCGTCGTCACGCCGATCCCGAGCACGCCGATCAGCAGGGCCACCACGAGGGGCCACCGCCGCCGCCGCGTCTCCGATGCAGGCGCGCCGGCCGTCGGCGTCTCGGGCGAGGACGTGGGGGATGCGGATGCGCGGGGCGCGGACGTCTCGGGCGCGGGCGCAGCGGAGCCGTCGGCGGGGGGCGCCCACGGGCTGACGGGCGCGGCATCGGGAGCGGGTGTGCCGGACGGGCGGGGCGCCCACGGGCTGGGATCGGAAGGAGGAGGCACGGCGGCGGAGATGGGAATGACGGCGATACCCGCGGCGCGCGCCGTCGTTCGGGCGCGCGCGTCTGCCGGACCGGAGGAGCCGGACCCGAGGCGCCGGGTGGGGCGTGGATGTCGCTGTGTCCCCAACGCCGCCGATGCTCCGCTGCGCCTGTCTCGTCCTGTTCGCCGCTGCGGCCCTCACCGGGCTAACCGCGTGCTCCCGTGCGACCGAGCGGGAGGCGTCGTCTGTGTCCACCGAGAAGCCGCCCGTGCGGGAGGCGTGGAACGTGCGCTTTGCCGTGCAGGAAGGCGGGCGCACGCGCGCGCGCATCGAGGCCGCGCACCTTGCCGCCTACGAGGGCGACAGCACCTACACGCTCCTCACCGGCGCCGGGACGGGCAGGGCGGGAGACGGTCCGGCGGACACGGGCGCGCCGCTCGTCACCGTCCAACTCTTCGACGAGGCCGGGCAGCCGCTCGCCACGCTCACCGCGCCGCGCGTCGCCTACCTCGAATCGCGGCGGCGCTTCGTCGCCGACGGGGGCGTGCGGATCGAGGCGAGCGGGGAAAGACGCTGAGCGCCGAGCGCGTGATCTGGGACGAAGCCGCGCGCCGCGTCACGGCGCCGGGCCACGTCCGCTTCACCAGTCCGACGGAGCAGTTCGAGGGCGAGAACCTCTCCGCCGACGAGCGCCTCGACACCTACACGATGACGCGCATCACGGGTCAGGCCACCATCCGCTGAGGCAGGCGAACCGCCGCCTCGCGCCTCGTTGGGTGGGACAAGGCCTTGTGGTGGCACGACACAGCCCTGCGCATCAGGAGCGATCGCCGGGGCGTCGCCTGGTCCACGGCCCCGCGGCCCCGCTCCCGCCTCGTGCTGCCACCGGAGGTGCGACCCGCCGCAGCGGAGCACGCAGCATCTCTGCGGCCTCCGCACCCTGGCAGCGTGTCCTCCAAACGTCCGCCCTCCGCCGAGTCCCACCGCACTCCCGGCACGAACCTTGACTCCGTGGCGTTGTAACGGACGTGTCTCGCCGACACCCTCCGCGCCTGCACCGCGCTGTTTTCCGCGCCCGATCCGCCTGCCCCGATGCCGCGCCTGTTTCGCCTCGCCGCTCTCCTGACCGTCCTCGCCGCGTCCGCCGCCGCGCCGCGCCCCGCGTCTGCGCAGGCCGCCGACGGCGATGCGCCCGTGCGCCGCCTGCTCGCCGCCGACCCCGACGCCGACCTCTACTACCTCTCGGCCGACGAGGCGACGCTCTTCCGCACCGCCGACTCTCTCCGCCCGATCGCCCGCCTCGTCCGCCGCGCCTCGCTCCACCGGATCGGGCAGGAGGGTGGCTGGACGCACGTCCGCACCGACGATGGGCGCGAGGGATTCCTGCGCGGCGCGCCGCTCTCGAACGTCTGGATCTACGTCTCCAAAAGCCGCCGTACGATCACCCTTTATGAGGGCACAACGTCCCGCGTGAGCGTCCCCGCCGATTTTGGCTACAACATGACGTCCGACAAGGAGCAGCGCGGCTCGATGGCCGACCCCGACCACTGGCGCACGCCCGAGGGCGTCTTCTACGTCGCCCGCCTGCACCCGCGCTCGCAGTTCTACCGCGCCTTCGTGCTCAGCTATCCCTCGACCGTCCACGCCCGCCGCGCCCTCGACCGCGGCCTCATCTCGGCGCGCGACTACGAGGCCATCGCCGAGGCCGAGCGCACCTTCACCGAGCCGCCGATGAACACGGCGATGGGCGGGATGATCGAGATCCACGGCAGCGGAACGGGCGCCGGCGTCAACTGGACGCAGGGCTGCGTGGCCGTCCGCGACGCGCACATGGACGCGATGTGGGGCTACGTGACCGTCGGCACGCCCGTCGTCATCGACCCGTGAGCGCGTCGGTTTCGGGTGGAGAGGCCGCGGCGCACGACTCGCCGAACCTCGCCAAGTACGCGCGCCGCGGCCTCGTCTCGCGCACTCATCAGCGGCGCTTCTTCGATCTCATCGCCCGGCGCGTGGCGGCCTTCGATCCCTCGTCGGTGCTCGATGCGGGCTGCGGCGAAGGGTTCGTCGCCGAGGCGCTCGCGGCGCGGATGCCCGGCGTCTCGATCCGCGCCGTCGATGTCGATCCGGCGGCCATCGCGTTCGCGGCCGCGCGCAGCCGCTCGTCTGTCGCGTACGGCGTGGCGAGCCTCGACGCGCTTCCGTTCGAGGACGCCTCCGTCGATGTCGTCGTCTGCACCGAGGTGCTCGAACACCTCGCCGCGCCCGACCGCGCCCTCGCCGAACTGCGGCGCGTGGCCCGCGTCGGCGTCGTCGTGACCGTCCCGCGCGAGCCGGTCTTCCGCACGCTTCTGGCGATGGGGATGGCGATGGGCGTCTCGCCCGACCCCGAGCACATCAATTTCTGGACGCCGTCGCAGTTCGCGCGCTGGCTCCGCCTCTCCGATCCGGATGCCTGGGCGGCCACGCACAGCCTCTACAACGTCGGCGTGCTGGCGGCGGGGCGGTGATGGGAGTGGGATGGTGAGTTGGTGGGGTGGCGCGTGGGGATTGAGGGCAGTGAAGCAGGGGGACGGGAGCGGGAGATGCGGACGAACCCACCGCCCCCTGCGAGGGGCTCCCCGCCATCGGCGGGGTGGGGGTGTGGGGCGGTTCAGAGGCCACAGATGGTTGGGCCGCCCCACACCCTCCGGCCTTTCAGGCCACCTTCCGCTGCGCGGACCTTCGGTTCCTCGAAGGGAGGGATTGGGTTGGTCGCATCGCGGCAAGCTCGCGCCCGTCGCCCGACGACGGAATCGGTAGAGATGCCGGGTTCGCGCGCACGATTCGCCGGGGGCGGGTGCGTTGGGCGGGGCAGCGTCCCGATCTTGGCCGCGGGGCGCTGCCGCCTCTCCGATCCGACCTTCCGATCCCTCGTTTCTGCCGATGCTTCCTTCCACCTCGTTCCTCGGCCTCATCGAGCAGGGCGGCGTCGCCACGTGGCTGCTGCTCGCGCTCTCGGTCGCCTCGCTCGCCCTCGCCCTCGTCAAGCTCTACGAACTCCGCGGCGTCGGCGGGAAGGCGTCGGAGCGGCTGGCCGACCGGGTGCAGGAGGCGGCCTCGCGCGGCGACTTCCGCGCGGCCCTCGACGCCGCCTCGGGCGCCGACGCGTCGGTGGTGCCGCTCGCGCGCGTCTTCCGGAGCGTCCTCGAATGGCGCGGCGCCGCCGGGGCCGGACTCCGGGAGGCGTCGCTCGCCCGGCTCGACCGCGAAACGATGCGGCAGGAGCGCGGCCTCGGCTGGTTCGCCACGCTCGCGAGCGTCGCCCCGTTCATCGGCCTCTTCGGCACCGTCGTCGGCGTCATCCGCGCCTTCGATGCCCTCGGCGCCGACGGCAGCGTGGCGGGCGCGGGCGGCCTCGCGCCGGTGATGGCGGGCATCGCAGAGTCGCTCGTGGCGACGGCGGCGGGCCTCATCGTCGCCGTGCCGGCGGTCGTCTTCTACAACCTGCTCTCGCGCCGTTTGCGCCGCGAGCGGATGATCGGCGAGCAGGGCATCGCGGTCCTCTGCGCCGAACTCGACGCCCGGATGCCGTCCGCGCGCCCGTCGGCGGCGGCGATGTCTGCCGCTCCCACCGCCTCGCCTGCCCCCCATGCGCCGAACTTCGTTTGAGGACCGCGAGCTGAGCGAGATCAACATCACGCCGCTCACCGACGTCGTCTTCGTGCTCCTGCTCGTCTTCATGGTGGCGACGCCCGCGCTCGTCTCGCGCTCGCTGCCGGTCGCCGTGCCCGACGCCGCGACGCCCGACGAGGCGCCCCCGAGGCGATCACCGTCTCGCTCGACGGCGCGCGCCGCCTCTACATCGAGGATGCCGAGGTGCCGTTCGACTCGCTCGTCTTCCGCCTCGGCCCGCTCCTCGCCCGCCAGAGCGCCCTCTCCGGCGACTCGCTCGTCGCCGACTCGCTGCGCGCGCCCGTCCCCGTCGTCGTCCGCGCCGACACCGCCGCGCGCCACGGCAACGTCGTCCGCATCCTCTCCGCCGTCCGGCAGGTCGGCGGCCGCGCCGTGCTCGGCGTCGAGGCAGAGGAGCAGTAGGGGACGTGCTCGCACGTCCCGTCCCGTTGCGCTGACGAACCGGGCGTGCGCCCCGCCACCCGTCCCGCCGTCCCCGGTGGACCGGCCACGATGGGGTGTCCGTTGCCGATCCGTTGCGGCGAGGCATTCGCTGCGACGGGTATCGGAGGCCGGGCCGGGACGTGCGAGCACCTCCCCTACGAGTCCGACGGGTGCCCAACCGGCAGATGCTCGACCGGGGCGCCGATGCCCTCTCAGCCGCCCGTGCGGGTGTCGCCGTAGAGGGTGTACGTGCGGAGTTTGGTGGCGAGGTCGAGGGCACGTTTCTCCCGCGTCTCGGGGCGCTTGGCCGACGAGACGTAGTGCGCCATCGAGCGCTGACGACCGGGCGTGAAGGTCTCGAAGCGCGCGGAGGCCTCGGGGTCGAGGTCGAGCGCGACGAGGAGTTCGTCGGGGATGTCGATGCGGTCGGGGTCGGGATCGGGTGCGACGGATAGCGTCAGGAAGACGCCCTCCCGCAACCCGAAGTCGTGCAGCACGGCGGCGCTGATCATCACGAGGTGGCTGCGCCCGCCGTCCTCGTCGATCCGCGTTTGCAGGGCGCGCCGCAGCGTCTCGCCCGCGATGGTCACGAGCACGCGCCGCGACCCGGCGCCGAGCACCGCCGCCGCCACGTCGGGCGGCACGACGACGGCGTGCATCTGCATGAACGCATCGTCGGTGCGGGTGATTTCGGCGCGGAACGGGGCAGGGGGCATCGGGCGGGGCGGGATGGAGGAAGGTAGGACGGCAGCGGGGAGCAGCGGGAGACGTGCGGGCGCACCGGGTGGCGGGTGCGGAGTGCGGAGAGAGAAGGAGGCCAAGCTGTCAGGCCCCCGCACCTGACAGGCTTCCAGACCGCCGCATCGCCCGCCCGCGCATCCCCGTCGCAACGGGCACCGCGCGTGGCGCATCCACCGCCGCCGCCGATGCACCCGCGCAGGGCCGGGGCCGTTGGAACCGCACCGACTCCCCCGCCGCCAGAATGCCTCACGTCACGATCCGCCGCGCTCGCCGTCGTCCTCCTCGCCGCCGCCACCGCCGGGTGCATCGCCGCCGCCGTCGCCCCCGTCCGCACGCCCCCGCCACCGCCCGACGGTGCCGATCTCGTCGTGCTCGTCCACGGGATGGGCCGCACGCGCGCGTCGATGGCACCGCTCGCGCGGGCGCTGCGGCAGGCGGGATTCCGGACGCTCACCGTCGGCTACCGCTCGACGCGCGGGGCGACGATCGAGAGCGCCGGGGCCGACGTGGCGCGGGCGGTGCGCGCCGAGACGGACCGGCAGGCGGCGCCGCGCGTCCACCTCGTCGGCCACAGCCTCGGCGCGATCGCCATCCGCTGGATGCTCGCCCACGACCCGCCCGCGAACGTCGGACGCGTCGTCCTCATCGCCCCGCCGAACCAGGGATCGCACGCCGCCGACCGCTACGCCGCGACGCTCGGGCGCTGGCAGACGCCGATGCGCCAGCTCCGCACGACCGCCCGCGGCGGCACCGTCGCCGCCCTGCCCGCGCCGCCCGACAGCGTCGAGGTCGCCATCCTCGCGGGCGACGCCGACGGCAAGGTCTGGGTCACCGAAACGCGCCTCGACGGCGTCCGGGCGCACCGCGTCGTCCGCGGCACGCACACGTGGCTGATGCGCTCGCGCGAGGTCCAGCGCCTCACCGCCGCCTTCCTGCGCACGGGCGCGTTCGGCGATGCATCTCGCGTGGACGCGCCGGTCGCCCGCTGACAGCCAATAGGTCAGGACGCTCGGCCAAGGGCGCCGGCGAAGGGGGGGCTGCCTTCAACGAACTTCAGAACTCATCCGACCGCTTCTGCACTGATGCTCACTCGCTCGCTTCACATCGCTCTCGGTATCGCCGTCGTCGTTCTCATCGTCGTCGGCGAATGGCCACATCGGTTTGGTGCCGTTCCGTCGTCGGGCACGGAGGACAGCGGGCTGGGAGGGTTGGCGACTATTCCTGTACTCATTGTCTGGGGTGCCATCGGATTTTGCGAGGCATACTTCGCGCGCAAAATGCCCGTGAGGCTCGCCTGGACGGTGGGCGTCGCAACGACCATCTACATGATGGTCGTCATCCCCGTTTTCTTGGACTACGATCCGAGTATCGGTATCGGTATCGGGTATGCCTTCGTGTGGGTCCTGTGCTGCATTATCTCTGTGATCATGTCCCTGTTCGTATGGGCGACTGCATGGTATGTGGACCACAAATCACTCCACTGCAGAGGATGAAGTGACCTAACAGCATGCTTCTTCCGGTTGGTCCTCGGGAGAGCGTGACACGTCTGCTCTGTTGATTGCCACGCCGCCTCACGCCTCCTCGACGACCGGCAGGCCGCGTTCGGGGTCGAGGCGGAGGCGGATCTCGCCGCGGAGCAGGCGCACGAGGTCGGCGCCGACGAAGACGCCGCGCCATCCGGCGAGAATCTCGTGCGTCTCGGCCGAGGGCGCGCGGTCGGCGGCGAGGGCGACGATGTCGGCGCGGTTGGCGACGAGCGCCGGGTCGACGCCGTCGGCGACGCCGCGGCCCTTGACGAAGGCGAAGAGCAGGTCGACGCGCGCGCCGAGCGTCTCGTCTTCGGGCGGCGGCTCGGCGACGCGGATCGGCTCGTCGTTCAGTCCGGCCTTCACCGCCTCGATCACGGCGGCGATGTGGCGCTTCGGCACGCCCGCGCGCTCGGCGCCGGAGGCGTCCTGCACCTTGCGCTGCGCCACCGCGACGAGCGCATCGTCGCTCACGACGTGCCCGCGCGGCTGGTCGCGCGTCCGCGCCTCGTGCTCGCGCCACGCGGCGAGGCGCTTCAGGACGGCGCGCTCCTTCGGATGCAACCGGCCCTGGCCTTTGAGGCGCGCGTACGCGGTTTCGGGGTCCGACTCGCCGGTCGTGTCGGGAACGTCGAGCACCGCCAGTTCCTCCGACAGCCACGCGAGGCGCCCGGCGGCCTCGATGCGGCGCAGCAGTTCCTCGGCGGCGGGCACGAGGTAGCGGACGTCGTCGTGGGCGTAGGCGATCTGCGCGTCGGAGAGCGGGCGGCGCAGCCAGTCGGACCGGCTCTCGGTCTTGGCGAGCGACACGCCGACGGTCTCGACGAGCACGCGGCGCAGCGAGAGCGTCGACGAGAGGCCCGCGAACCCGGAGGCGAGGCGCGTGTCGAGGATGTTCTCGGCGACGACTCCGGTGGCGCGGCGGAGGATCGTGAGGTCCTGCCCGGCGTCGTGGAGCACCTTCTGCACGTTCGGGTCGGCCATCAGGCGCCCGAGCGGCGCGAGGTCGAGCGCGAGGGGATCGACGAGGAACGTCTCGCCTGCCGCCGTGCCGAGTTGCACGAGTCCCAGTCGCGGGTAGAACGTCCGCTCCCAGAAGAACTCGGTATCGACGGCCACGCGGGCCTCGCCGCGCAGGCGGTCGACGACATCGGAAAGCTCGGCGGGCGTGTCGATCAGCATAGGAGACGCAGGGGGATAGAGTCGGGCGAATCCGCCGGAAACCGCGTCTCACGCCGCCCCCCGCACCCGCGATCCCGCGCGGCTGTGGATTGTGAATGGCGAGGAGGGCCGCCCCCCTGTCAGGTCCCCCGGCGCGACAGGGTCCGCCCTGCGGTCGTCCGCTGGCCCCTTCAACGCCGGGGCCGGTCGCTTCTGACTCGAATCCCTCCGCGTGTCCTTGCCAGGCGCGAAGCGACGTGGCAGTCCGGTCAGTCTGTGCGTGACCTGGCAGCGCTCGTGACGCCCAGATTGCCACGCTTCGCTCGCAACGCGCCGCTGTTCGAGAGCGCTCAGAAACTGCTTGTGAAGTAGCGCCAACGCCTTCCCAGATCCGTCTTTCCCGCGAAAGCGGGAATCCAGAGCGGGTCACACGCAGCGTTCTGCACATGGGGTCCCCACGTTCCGCTCCGCGGACCCTCGGTTCGCGGGGATGACGAACTCGATAAACGGGTCCTCAGCATCAGGGACCCTGACAGGGTAGCGCGGCAGGGCGGAGGCCAGGTGACGTGTGCGCTTCGACGAGGCACACTAACGCGTACGTACGAACGGCGCCACAATCGCCAACGCTGCGCCGCCGAACGGGCGGTGGGGGAACGGGCGAGGTACGAAGGGGCGTTCAGACGGCGTTGCTGTCCTCGCAGACCCACCCGACTCCCATGCTCCGCTCGCTCACCTCCCTCGCCCTCGGCGCCGCCGTCCTGGCCGCCGCGGCGCCCGCCACCGCCCAGTCGATGGTCTCGTGGGAGACGCTCGCGCAGGTCCGTCTCGTGCGCGACGGCGCCCGCTTCGAGCCGCGCTTCGAGCCGACCGTGCAGCGCCTCAACGGCCAGCGCGTGCGCGTGCAGGGCTTCATGCTTCCGCTGAGCGAAGGCAGCGGCGCCCAGCAGCACTTCGTGCTCAGCGCCGCCCCGGTCGCCAACTGCTTCTACTGCATGCCCGGCGGGCCAGAGTCGATGATCGAGGTCCGCGCGACCCGTTCCGCCGACTTCTCCTACGACCCGGTCACGCTCGTCGGCACGCTCGAACTGCTCGCCGACGACCCGATGGGGATGTACTACCGCCTGCGCGAAGCCACGGTCGAGCGGTGACGAGAGGGGTGATGGAAAACGTACGCTGTTTGATTGGAGGGCGCCCGGTGCGCGGCGGGCGACGTCTCGGGCCGCGCCTGACGCGCGCGCTGCGGGGCGTGGCCGGGTGCCTGCTGGCCTGCGTCGTGGTGAGTTGCAGCCGCGCGCAGCCGGTGCAGCGCCTCGGGCTCCTTCTGCCGACGTCGAACCGCGCGCTCTTCGGCAATCCGGCGGGCTATTTCGTGCCGACCGACAAACCCGACGACGGCCTCCGCGAAGAGCCGTGGCAGGGCGGCGCGTACGGGTTCGTGCGCAACGCGGTCCGCACCTCGTCGGGCCTCGTCCACACGCGCTTTCACGAGGGGATGGACGTGCGCCCGCTCTACCGCGACGACCGCGGCGAACCGCTCGACACCGTCGTCAGCGTCGACGATGGGCGGGTCGTGTTCGTCAACAGCGACGCGCGGGCCTCGAACTATGGGCGTTACGTCGTCGTCGAGCACCGGTGGCAGGGGAGCCTGTACTACGCGCTCTACGCCCACCTCGACGCGCCCTTCGTCTACCCGAGCCAGTACCTGCGGCGCGGCGCGCCCATCGGACGCCTCGGCTACACCGGCACCGGCATCGACCGGCGGCGGGCGCATGTACACGTCGAGTTCAACGTCCTCCTGAGCGAAGGCTTCGACGAGTGGTTCGGGATGTACCGCCCGCGCAGCGTCAACGAGCACGGGCGCTGGAACGGGCAAAACCTCGCCGCCTTCGACATCGTCGGCCTCTACCGCGCCC
This sequence comes from Rhodothermales bacterium, assembly GCA_963726715.1. Classification (GTDB taxonomy): domain Bacteria; phylum Bacteroidota; class Rhodothermia; order Rhodothermales; family BA12; genus CAVSDF01. Next base: position 736,330 of record CAVSDF010000010.1, on the reverse strand, counting down.
TCGCCTCCGACCCTCGCCTCGACCTCGGCGAGTACCTCGCCGACCATCAGGCGGTGGCGTTCTCCGTCGCCGTGCCGGGCGGCGCGGTGCTCGACCTCGTGCAGCGCTACCCGTGGCTGATGCCCGAGGCGCGGCGCGGTGCGGCGCCGCCGCCGTCGTACGAGATCTCCTTCACCGGCGCCGGCTTCCCGCTCCGCGTCAGCGCCCGCGATGTCGGCACGGGCACGCCGTTCGTGATGCAGGTCTCGCCGCTCGTCCGCTACCAGAGCGCGCCCGTCAACGGCTACCTCACGCGCCGCGGCGACGACTACCAGCTCTCGCAGAAGGGCCGCGAGTACATCGCCCTCATCTCCCGCCCGGCCCCTGCGGTCGGCGAGTACCGGGCGTGGTGACGAGGAGGCGTATGGGTGTTATGAGAACTCCGGTGCGTCGGGCGCCGCGCGGGCGGCGGTCGCGTCAGGCCGAGGCCGCCGGGCGGTCAACGCGAAAATATGTGAGCCCTTCGATGGATGCCCCGTTCGCCTCGTAGCGCCCGAACGCCCATGTCTCCGGACGGCGCATCATGACGTCCCAGAGAATCAGGCCGAAGAAGCGCGCTGCTGCGGATTGATCGCGGTGGCAGGCGTCCTCGTAAATCGGGTAGAAGACGGTGCCGGTCCAGTCCGAGCCCGGCATCCAACTCGACGTGTGCACCTCGTTCCCGTCGATGCGCCGGTCGAGTTCGTCTGCAATCGCCTCGTACTGTGCGTCTGTGAGACCCTTGCGCCACGCACGGAAATTGGCGACGTGCGGAATCTTGGTGATGACAGCGCCGGAATGGGAGAGACGAGCATAGCTATGAAGGTGATGCCGAGGAACGAACTGCCGCGGGCGGACGGCAGCGTGCAGAGGGTGTGGAAGTGTAGGCTCTCCCCACCGTCCGCGCAACACCGACGGCTTCGTTACGGCGCCTCGGGGCACCGCGCCGGGCGCCGGGCGTGCGGACGGAGAACCCGATTCACACCCCCGATCCCGATGGACCGCCTGACCCCCTCGACCGAGAACGACGCCGTTCCCCCTCCCCGTCAACCTCGACCCGCCCGAGCACATCTCCCCGCCCGAGCGCGAGTCGGGGATGGGGCAGGACCCCGTCGGCGGGCCGGATCAGGCGGAGGACGCCGGGCGCATCACGATCGACAAGGACGCCGCCCGCGACGCCGATGCCGAGGGAAAGGGCTTCAACGCCGACACCGCGCGCCCCGACGGATCGACTCCGTGAGCGTGGCCTGAGCGTCGCGGCGGGCGGAGCGCCGGGCGTCCGTTGAAGCCGTGCTCGGGGCAATTCGGTGCGGAGACGGCGTCGCCGGGCGGCAGCGTCCGGGGGCAGGATGCGCGGCGGGGCTATCTTCGGCGCCCCTCCCACCCGGACCGGACGTGCCCTGCGGCCGTCTGCGTTCCGCCGCGCTCCGCCGATGCTCGTCCGTCCCTCTGCTGCCCTTCGCGCCGTCCGCGCGCTCGTCCTCAGCGCCCTCGTTGCCGCCAGCGTCGGCGGGTGCCGCAGCGGGGCCGACGATGCGCCGGTGCGCGTCACGAGCCGCCTCTCGGGCACCATCACCGCCCCCGACTCGCTCGCCGGGCCGTACGAACTCATCGTCGGGCATGAGGACGCCGACGGCATCGACACGCTCGGGTACGCGATGGCCGACGCGAGCGGCGCGTACTCGATGCAGGTGACAGCGCCTGCGCGCGGCGTCTATCCGCTCCTCGTCGAGCGCAACGGACAAGTGCTCCGCATCGCCGATCTCGTCGTCGTCGACGGCGACAGCGCGCGCCTCGACGTCCGGATGCCGCTCGGCCAGCGCTACCTGCGCATCCGCTCGCGCGAGAACGACGCATGGACGGGCTACCGCAACGCCCGCGCGGCACGGGCGAGCGCTGTCCGCGCGGCCATCGCCGCCGGGACGGGCGCCGAGGACCGCTTCCGGATGGCCGCCCTCCAAACGGCGACGGTCCTGTGGAGCCTGCGCGAGACGTACGCGGGCACGGTCGCGTCGGAGATGGCGAGCGCCGAAGCCGTCGCGCTCCTCGTCGGGCAGAACGACAGCCTGGCCGTCGCCCACGCCCGCGCCGTCGCGCCGACGGAGGCCGGGTACGCCGAGACCGCCGAGGCCGCGCGCCGCGCCGAGGCCCGCCTGCGCGGCCTCCCCGCCGCCGTGACGCTCCTCGAAACGATGGCCGCCGCCGCGCCCCGCGCCGACACGAAGGCGCAGATCCAGGCGTCGCTCGTGACGGCCTACCTCGACAGCGCGCGCGGCGAGGACGCCGCCGCCGCCGCCGACCGCCTCCGCCGCGACCACGCGGGCACGCCGTGGGCACGGTGGGCCGAGCGCGCCGCCTACGAAGCCCGCACGCTCCTCCCCGGCAAGCCCGCCCCCGCCTTCGCCACGCGCACCCTCGGCGGCACCGACCGTCGCCACGGCCACGCTCGCCGGGCGGCCGTACCTGCTCGCCTTCCACGGCCCCGACGCCGATCTCGTCGCCTCGCTCACCGCCCGCGTCGCCGCCGCGCGTGACCTCCTCGGGCCGATGATGCCGATGATCCCGGTCGTCGTTGCGCCCGACTCGGCGGCCATGCACCGCCTCCTCCGCGACGTCCGGGCGCCTGCCTCGACGGTCATCGCGCGCAGCGAGGGCGTGCTTGCCGAGGCCTACAACGTGCGCGTGCCCGACACGTACTACCTCGTCGGCGCCGACGGCAAGATCGTGGCGAAGTACGTCGCCACGCCCGTCGAGCGCGTCCTGCTCGACGCCCGCCGCCTGCTCGGAAGCGCCGCGCCGCCCATCGCCGCCGCATCCGCGCCTGCGGCCACGCGCTGACCTTCGCCACTCCACCGCATCCCCGACCGCAATGCGCACCCGCCTGATCGCCGGCAACTGGAAGCTCCACACGACCCGCGACGAAGCCGTCGCCCTCGCCCGCGCCATCGCCGAGGCTACTGCCGACGCCGTCGCCTCGGGCGTGCGCGTCGCCGTGTGCCCGCCGTTCGTGTCGGTCGATGCTGTCGCCCGCGCGCTCGATGGCACGGGCGTGGCGGTCGGGGCGCAGGACGTGAGCGCGCACGAGGAGCGGGGCGCACACGGGCGAGGTGTCGGCGGCGATGCTCGCGTCGGTCGGGCGCGGCGTACGTGCTCGTCGGCCACTCGGAGCGCCGCGCGGACCACGGCGAGGACCGACGCGCTCGTCGCCGCCAAACTCGGACGCGCGCTCGCGCAGGCCTGACGCCCGATCCTCTGCGTCGGCGAGACGCTCGACGAGCGCCGCGCGGGCCGCGAGGCGAGGCAGTCGTGTCGGCGCAACTCGGCGGCGCCCTCGCGGACGTCTCGGCGGCGATGCCGCGCGCGTCGTCGTCGCCTACGAACCCGTCTGGGCCATCGGCACCGGCGAGACCGCGACGCCCGAGCAGGCGCAGGCGATGCACGCCCACATCCGCGCGTGGCTCGCGGGCCGCTTCGGCCCCGACCTCGCCGCTTCCGCGACGCATCCTCTACGGCGGCTCGATGAACGCCGCCAACGCCGCCGACCTCCTCGCCTGCGCCGACATCGACGGCGGCCTCGTCGGCGGGGCGAGCCTCAAACCGGCGGACTTCGGGGCCATTGCAGCCGCAGCGATGGCGCGCGTCGGCTGAAGTGATGGGTTACACAGCTCTGCTGGGGTCGAACCTCAATGCTTTGCAGACGAATGCTGATGCCGAATCGGATTCCCCCGATAGGATCGACCGAGGAACGACAATTGCAAGGAAGACGCCCAGCAGAGGCACCGCCAAGAGCCACGAGATGTCTCCAGCACGAAGTGAAAGGACAAGCCACGCCCCGGCGACTAGCAGCACACAGAGGCTCATCACGGTGTAAACTGGTTTCAGTAGCACCCGCAGATGTACGGCTGTGCCGGTGTCAGTCGGACGCGTACTCCCCTCGAATGAACGCGGGCGCTCCCTCACGCCGTCCTTCGACAATAGGCTCAAGCTCGAACGTGTAGTACGTCACCGAAGTGGCGGCATAGCGTGGGGCCTTGCCTGCGAACTCGGACGCCAGTTCAGCCCAAAGCCCATCCGAGGCATCCACGGAAGCAAGCAGGCGCTGTTCAACTTCGTATCGATTGTGGTCAGTGTGGAGGGTGAGCCGACGGTACATCAAGGAGCGTAACGAGTTATTAAACGGACCAAATCCGCGTGTAATGCAGTATGCGACGGCGGGTGAAGAGTGTCAAGTGGAAGGGGGAATAGGCAAAAACGAAGGTTGGTTGGTCCGGGCTGCGCGGGCAATTCCCGATGTCCGCAATACAGGCGACAAGCCCACGCGCGCTCAGCGCCGGGCCCGTCGCGCCGTGAGGAGGCCGGTGTTCATCCCCACCCAGTGCAGGCTGCCCGCGTAGCGCCCGTGCTCCATCTTGATGCAGCGGTCCATGACCACGTCGAGACCGGCGGATTCGGCGATCTCGCGCCGCCTCGTCGCTGACGATGCGGAGCTGGAGCCAGAGCGCGCGGGCGCCGATGGCCACGGCCTGCCGGGCGATCTCGGGCGTGTGGTTCGCGCCGCGGAAGACGTCGACGAGGTCGATCTTCACGTCGCTCGGGATGGCGTCGAGCGTCGGGTAGACGGTCTCGCCGAGAAGCGTGCCGCTCAGCGTCGGGTTGACGGGGACGACGCGGTAGCCGTGCGCCTGCAGGTACGTCGCCACGAAATGGCTGGCCTTCTGCGGGTCTTTCGAGAGGCCGACGACGGCGACCGTCTTCGCATCGCGCATGACGCGCTGGATGAGGGCCGGGTCGGCGTAGCGGGCGTCCTGTTCGGGGGTGAGGATCGTGTTCACGGAGGCGGGGGACGGGCAGGCCCGTCGGGAAATGACAGCGCCAAAGTAGGGGACGACGGAGGAGGCGAATGCGGATCGGCGGGCCGCGCGATGCGCGATCTTGCCGCCCATGCACCTCTTCGTCTCCGACCTCCACCTCGGGCGCCCCGGCGGCGACGCCCGCGCCGACGGCGCCGCGCTCGTTCGCCTGCTCGACGCCCACGCGGACGCTGCCGCGCTCTCCATCGTCGGCGACCTCTTCGACGCGTGGATCGAGCACCGCCACTACGTCCCCCGCCCGCCCGCGCGGCTCTTCGGCGCCCTCGCCGCGTGGACCGACGCCGGACGGCGCCTCGTCGTCCACGCCGGAAACCACGACCCGTGGCACCGCTCCTACCTGCGCGACGAACTCGGCGCCGAGGTCGTCTTCGACGGATGCGTCGAGACGGTCTCAGGCGGCGGTGGCGCCTCGCCCGCGCGGCGCGTCTACGCGTTCCACGGCGACGGCCTCGCGCCGAGCGGCCTGTACCGCCATCTCCGCCCGATCCTGCGCCACCGCGTGCCGGTCGCGCTCTACCAGACGCTCCTGCCCGCCGACGCGGGCCTCGCCCTCGCGCGCCGCGTCGCCGACGCGATGCGCCACGACACGTCGCGTCCGGGCGACGAATCGTTCGTCATCGCCGACGCCACCGCGCGCCTCGCCGACCGCCGCGATCCGGTCGACGGCGTCGTCTACGGCCACACGCACCGCGCCGACCTCCGGCGAATGCCCGGCGGCCTCTACGCCAACGCGGGCGCGTGGTACGGCGGCCACGGCCTCGTCACCGCCGACGCCGACGGCCTGACGCTCGCCCGGTGGACCGATGCGGGCGCGGACGTCGTCGCGCGCGAGGCGTGGGGGTGATGGGTGGGTCGTGGCGGTCGTCCGCCGTCCGCCGTCCGTCGTCCCGTCCGAACCCCCGGCGGCGCCGCGCATACCGCACCCGGCCGGACGTGCGTTTCCTGGCCTCCGCTCCGCTCCGACCGATTTCCCCTCCCCACCCGATGTCCCAGCCTTACAGCGACGAAGAAGTCGAGCGCTACTTCGGCAACCCCGCCGCGCGCCGCGCCGCCGCCCGCGCCGGTACGACCGACCGCGCGCCCGGCAGCGCCCGTGGCGACACGTCGCGCGCATCCGGTGGCGACGGGGCCGGGGGCGGTGGTGGGGCGCCGACGCGGACCAAGAAGGAGGATGCCGTGCGGATGCTCACGCGCGTCGTGCTCGGCCTCGGCCTCCTCATCGCCGTCGGCATCGCGGCGCTCGTGGCGTTCGCGTTCACCCTCCCGCCGCTGAGCGCCATCGAGCGGCCCGACCTCTCGCGCGCGACGACGGCCTACACGTCCGATGGCGCCGAACTCGCGCGCTACTACGCGGGCGAGAACCGCCTCTGGGCGCCGTATGACTCCATCGCCACGTCGGTCGTCGATGCGCTCGTCTCGACCGAGGACAAGCGGTTCTACGACCACTGGGGCATCGACATGCAGCGGATTCTGGCGGCTCCGGTGCACATCATCAGCGGCAACCCGCAGGGCGGATCGACGATCACGATGCAGCTCGCGCGCAACCTCTACAACATCGAGCGCGGCGCCGACGGGCAGTTCTCGCGCTCGCCGACGCGCAAGATCCGCGAGATGATGACGGCCGTGCAGATCGAACGGCGCTACACCAAGCGCGAGGTCATCGAGATGTACCTCAACACGGTCGAGTTCGGCGGCAACGCCTTCGGCATCGAAACTGCCGCGCAGACCTTCTTCTCGAAATCCGCCGCCGACCTCGACGTGAGCGAATCGGCGACGCTCGTCGGGATGCTGCAAGCGGTCAGCCGCTTCAACCCGATCCGCAACCCCGAGCGCTCGCAGCGGCGCCGCAACATCGTCCTCTCGCTGATGATGCAGGAGGGCAAGCTCTCCCGCGAGGACTTCGACCGCCTGAAAGAGCAGCCCATCGCCACGCGCTTCCGCTCGTCGGAGATCACCAAATCCCTCGCCCCGTACTACGCGATGGCCGTGCAGGCGTGGCTCAAGGAGTGGGGACGGCGCACCAACCACGACATCTACCAGGACGGTCTGATCGTGACCACGACGCTCGACAGCCGGATGCAGCGCTTCGCGCAGGCCGCGGTCGATACCGAGATGGTGGCCCTGCAGGCCGTCGTCGACCACGAGTGGGGCAAGGCGAGCGGCTTCTCGCTCGGGCAGGACACGGCGCCCTACCTGCGGGCGATGCAGGCGGGCGGCGTGACGCCGTTCGGCTACTTCTGGACGTCGAATCCGGCGCTCGTCTCCGAGTACATGCGCGGCACGCAGAGCTTTCGCGGGCTTGTCGAGGACGGGATGACGGAGGCCAAGGCGCTCGAACGCCTGAGCGCCGACCGCGCCTTCCAGGACAGCCTCCGCGCCCGCAAGACGCGGCTGGAGGCGGGCCTCGTCGCCATCGAGCCGCAGACCGGGCACGTGCGCGTGTGGGTCGGCGGGCGCGACATCAAGACCGACTGGTACGACCACATCGCCAGCGCCAAGCGCCAGCCCGGCTCGACCTTCAAGCCCTTCGTCTACACCGTCGCCATCGACAACGGATACAGCCCCGACCAGGGCATCGGCGGCGGGCCGTTCACGTGGCGCGGGACGGGCTCGTGCGCGGGCGTCGTCTGGAGCCCGTCGAACATGGGCGGAGGGGGCAACAAGACGCTCCGCCGTGCCCTCGCCACGTCCGACAACTACGTCACCGGGCGCCTGATGACGGAGGTCAACCCGCGCACCGTCGCCCTCTACGCGCAGCGGATGGGCATCCAGACCGACCTCTTCAAGGAGCACCCCGACGTGCGCCCCGAGTGCTACATGTCGCTCGCGCTCGGCACCTCCGACGTCACCCTCTACGAACTCTCGTCGGCCTACGCGACGCTCGCCAACGGCGGCCTCTACAACGCGCCGACGCTCGTGACGCGCATCGAGGACCGCTACGGCAACGTGCTCTACCAGAGCGAGGCGGCGCCGAAGGAGGCCCTCTCGGAGGAGACGGCCTTCACGGTCGTCGACATGATGCGCGGCGCCATCGAGTACGGCACGGCGGTGCGGATGAAGTCGGCGCCCGGCGTCGGCACGCTCGACCTCGCCGCCAAGACGGGCACGACGCAGGGCAACGCCGACGGCTGGTTCATGGTGATGCACCCGAACCTCGTCGTCGGCTCGTGGGTCGGCTTCAACGACCGCCGCATCGCCTTCCGCTCGACGTGGTGGGGACAGGGCGCCCACAACGCGATGTTCCTGACGCGTGACTTCCTCGTCCGCCTCCAAGGGCCGAAGGGCCAGCGCGACGGTGTCGCCCTCGACGCCGACGTCCGCTTCCCCGACGTGACGCTCGACCGCTTCCTCGAGGCCATGCCCGCGACCGACTTCCCCGACGCCCGGCAGGTCGACCGCGAGAACCGTCCGCCGCGCCCCGTCACCCGCGACACCACCGCGCCCGCGCAGGGCCGGGTCGACTGGTGAGCGCGCCCGTGGTGCCGACGGACGACCCGGCGAATGAGGGTCGAAGGGGAGACGTTTCGGTTGGAGACGACGCGCCGACGCGGCTGCCGCGCGCCGTCTGGACGCTCGGGTTCGTGTCGTTCTTCGTCGACGTGTCGAGCGAGCTGCTCTACCCGGTGCTGCCGCTCTTCCTCGCGGCCCTCGGCACGCCCTTCGCGCTCATCGGCCTCACCGAGGGCCTCGCCGAGATCACGGCCGGGATCTCGAAGGGCTACTTCGGCGGCCTGAGCGACCGCTTCCGGCGCCGCCGCGTCTTCGTGACGCTCGGCTACGCGCTCTCGGCGCTCTCCAAGCCGCTGCCGGGCCTCGTCCCGACGTGGGCGATGGTGACCGGCGCGCGCGTGCTCGACCGCGTCGGCAAGGGCATCCGCACCGGCCCGCGCGACGCCCTCCTCGCCGCGAGCGTCCCGGCGGCGATGCGCGGCCGCGCCTTCGGCCTCCACCGCGCCCTCGACACCCTCGGCGCCGCCGTCGGCCCGACGATTGCGCTCGTGTGGCTCGCCGCGCGCCCCGGCGCCTACCAGGCCCTCTTCCTCGCCGCCGCCATTCCCGCCTTCATCGGCGTCGCCCTCACCCGGCTCGTCGCCGAGCGCCGTCCGCCCGCGCCCGTCGTGGGAGATGCGCCGTCGTCGACGTCGATGCGCGCGTTCTGGCGCGTGGCGCCGCCCGAGTACCGCCGCCGCGCCGGGTGGCTCGTCGCCTTCGCGCTCGTCAACGCCTCCGACGTCTTCCTGCTGCTGCGCGTCCGCGACGGCGTCGGGGCGGGCGTTGCGCTCGGTCCGTGGGCCGTCTCTGGCGAGACGGCGGCGCTCGGGGCGTACGTGCTCTACAACCTCGTCTACGCGGCCCTCGCCTACCCGGCAGGCGCCCTCGCCGACCGCGCCGGACGCGGCGTGACGCTCGCGGCGGGCCTCGCGCTCTTCGCCGCCGTCTACGCCGGGATGGCGCTCGCGCACGGCATCGGCGCCTTTGCGGCCCTCTTCGCGCTCTACGGCGCCTACGCCGCGCTCACCGAAGGCGTCGCCAAAGCGTGGCTCTCCGACGCCCTCCCGGACGCGATGCGCGGGCGCGGACTCGGGCTGTTCGGCGCGCTCGGCAGCGTCGGAGCCCTCGCCGCCTCGACCCTCACCGGCGCCGTCTGGTCGCGCGGCCCGGCGCTCCCGTTCGCCGTCTCGGCCGTCGGCGCGCTCATCGTCGCCGTCGGCGTCGCCCGCCACCAGACTGCGGTTCAGACGATCCCGTAGCGCTCGGCGAGGATCGCGCGGTGGTGCGCCGCGTGGCCGTAGGCGATGCAGGCGAGCGCGCGAACGCTCACGCCGTGGCCGCTCGCCGTTCCGATGCGCGTCCACGCCTCGGTCGGCAATCCGCGCAACAGGGCAATCGTGGACGCCCGCACAGCCGCGAACTCGTCCGCGACGCTCGCCATCGGACGCGCCTCGAACCCGGCGTGGGCCGCGTAGGCGTTCTCGTCGAAGCCCGGCAGCGGCGTCGCGTCGCCGCGTCCGATGCGCAGGATCCGGTCGGCGAACACGCGCTCGGTGTCGGCGACATGGCCGAACACTTCGCGCACCGTCCACTTGCCCTCGGCGTACCGGTGCGCCGCCCGCGCCTCGCGCACCCCGACGGCGCACACGGCGAGGTCGTCGGCCTGCGCGTCGAAGAGGTCGAGGAGGTCACCGGCGGGGACGAGTGCGACATAGCGCCCGTAGAACGCAGCGTATTCGGACGGATCGGGGCGGTCGTGCATCGGGAGGATGGAGGGGAAGACTGCCGCAGGATACGCCGCGGGCGCGGGCCTCGGCCGGGGACCGAGACGGATCACGCGGTGTCGGCGAGGAGGCGGGCGACGAAGGCGTTGCCGGGGTGGAGGGCGGCGTAGCGGACGAACAGGTCGCGGCTGCGGTCGCGTCCGTGGGCGCGGTGCGTCGTGCGCGGCAGCACCGCCGGGCCGCGCGTCGGGCCGTCGAGGCGGGCGGTGGCGCCGTTCTCGGGCGCGGCGAGGGCGTAGGCGACGGTGTCGATGCGGGCGGCGAGGGCGGCGCCGAAGCACATCGCGCACGGCTCGACAGTGGCGACGAGCACGAGGTCGTCGTGCTCACTCAGGCGCGCGCCCGCCTGGCGCAGCGCCTCGCTCTCGGCGTGGGCGATGGGGCTGCCGGTCGTGTGGCCCCGGTTTCCCGCGCGGGCGACGACGGTGCCGTCGGGCCGGGCGACGACGGCGCCGAAGGGCACGCCGCCGTCGCCGAGCGTCGCCTCGGCCACGTCGAGCGCGGCGTCCATCAGCGCGTCGAGCGTGGCGGCGGTGAGGACGTGCGGGCCGGGCGAGGCGAGCCGCATCGCCTGCTCGAACGCGCGCGCGAGGTCGCCGGGACCGCTCCACACGCCGCGCGCACCGGCACATCGCACCACCTCTCGCGTGTGGGTGCCGTTCTCGACGCCGAGCAGCACCGACCCGCCGCGCCGCGCGGCGAGGGCGTCGAAGGGCGTGTCGCCGACGAGCGCCGTCGCGGCCGCATCGACCCCGAGTTTCTTGCAGGCGGCAGCGATGACATCGGGCGACGGCTTGGCGTTCTCGACATCGTCGGCGGTGAGGACGGCGTCGAAGGCGTCGAGATCGAGACCGGCGGCGCGGGCGACGGCGTCGAGTTCGTCTTGTTTGGACGCCGTGGCGAGGGCGAGGTTGAGGCCCGCGCGTCGGGCGGCGGCGAGCAGGTCGAGCGCCCCGGCCCGGAGCGTGGCGCGGGCGGCGTAGCGGTCGATGTAGATCGCCGTGTGCCGCGCGGCGAGCGCCTCCGCCTGCCCGTCCGGCGTATCCGGCCCGAGAATCGCCCCGACGAGCCGGTCGGCGCCGAGCCCGATGTGCGGCATCACCGCCGAGACGGGCACGACGACCCCCGCTTCGGCAAACGCATCGACGAAGGCGCGGGCGTGGAGGGCGTTGGTGGCGACGAGCGTGCCGTCGAGGTCGACGAGGAGGGCGGCGAGCATCGGGAAATCGGGCGTGTTGGAAGTCCCTGTGCACACGGCGGCGAGGGCGGCGAGGTGCCGCGGCGGTGTGCGTCGTCGCGGAAGCGTTGCGCGGCCCCCTCCTGCCGCTGTGGCCGGATGGGGAACGCCATCGCCCCCTCCGCAACCGCGCCGGGGACCGGCCCGTAGCGCCGGGCGTACCTGCCTCGCCTCCGCGCCCCACCGTGTTCGCCTTCCTCTCCGTCCTCCCCGATTCCCCACCCCGCATGCGGCTCACCGACCACGAACGCACCGTCCAGCGCGACCTCGACGCATGGCAGCGACGCGAGCCGAGCGTGCTCATGCAGGCCGTCAACTGGGCGATGAAGCCCGTCGACTGGGCGCTCGAAAAGGTCGTTCCGGCGGAGATGATGGACAAGGCCGGCGATGCCGTCGAGGGCGGCCTCGAAACGCTGGCGAGCGCCACGGCGTGGACCTACGACCCCTCGCAGATCCTCAAGGACCTCCGCGCCAAAGGCGTCGAAGCCGAGACCATCGCCGACCTGCGCAACGCGCCGCTCGACATCCTCGACCCGTACGCGCGGACGCTCTTCAACGAGAACGCCGTCGCCGCCGCGCTCACCGGAGGCGGCACCGGCCTCGGCGGGGCGCTCCTGATGCTCGCCGACATCCCGCTCCTCTTCGCCGTCAACCTGCGGCTCGTGCAGCAACTCGGCGCCGTCTACGGCTTCGAGGTGAACGGGCCCGACCACCGCCCGCTCGTCGTCTCGATCTACAACGTCGCCGCCGCCGGCTCGCGCGAGTCGAAGCTCGAAGCGATGCGCGAAATCTCGGTCGCCGCCGCTGCCTTCGCGCGCGACGTGCCGTACCGCGGGCGCACGTCGGGGACGCTGCGCGACCAGAGCCGCCAGATGCCCCGCGAGATCGCCAAGGCACTCATCTCGCGCAAGGTCTTCCAGGCCATTCCGATCGCGGGCGCCGCCGTCGGCGCGGGCGTCAATTACTGGTTCACGAACGAGGTCGCCGAGGCCTCCTTCATGCTCTTCCGGGCGCTGTTCTTGGAGGTGAAGGAGCGCGGGTGAGGTGAAGCGGACGGCTCCGGTGATTCTCCGCCTGTGAACGACCAAACCGCCCCCTTGAGGGGGCTCCCCGCCGAGGCGGGGTGGGGGTGTGGGGCGGCGAAGCAACCTCGGAGGCTCAAGGACCGCCCCACACCCTCCGGCCCGGAGCCTGCGCCGCTCCGCGGTGGGCCACCGCCCTCAAGGGAGGCGTTGGCTCGGATCGCGATTGTCGGCCGGCGGGGTGCACGCGCGGCGGTATTGGCGGCGTCTTGCACGAGCGGGCGGAACGGCGGAGGGGCGGTCGGCATCGAACGGGTTTGCCTATCCCAGACGCTCCCGTGCCTCTCGTCGCCATTGTCGGCCGCCCCAACGTGGGCAAATCGACGTTCTTCAACCGCCTCACCGAGACCCGCGACGCCATCGTCTACGACGAACCCGGCGTCACGCGCGACCGCATCTACGGCGAGGCCCTCTGGAACGGCGCCGCCTTCGCGCTCGTCGACACCGGCGGGTACGTGCCCCGCTCCGCAGATCGCTTCGAAGCGGCCATCCGCGAACAGGTCGAGATCGCCCTCGCCGAGGCCGACGCCGTCGTCTTCGTCGTCGATGTCACGACGGGCGTCACCGACCTCGACGGCGAGATGGCCGCGATCCTGCGCAAGGGCACGACGCCGGTCTTCGTCGCCGTCAACAAGTCCGACAACGAAGGGCGGCGCCTCGACGCATCGGAGTTTTACGCCCTCGGCCTCGGCGAGCACCTGTATCCGATCTCGTCGCTGAGCGGCTCGGGGACCGGCGAACTCCTCGACGCCCTTGTGGCCGCGCTTCCGCACGCCGACGAGTCGGAGGAGGACGAGCGCCTGCGGATCGCCTTCATCGGGCGCCCGAACGTCGGCAAATCGTCGCTCACGAACGCGCTTCTCGGCGAGGAGCGCGCCATCGTGACCGAGATCCCCGGCACCACGCGCGACCAGCTCGACACGCCGTTCAAGCACTTCGGGCGCGACCTCGTGCTCGTCGACACCGCCGGTCTGCGGCGGCGCTCGAAGGTGGCCGAGAACGTCGAATTCTACGCGACGCTCCGCACGCAGCGCGCGATCGAATCCGCCCACGTCTGCGCGCTCCTCCTCGATGCCACCGAGGGCCTGCAAGCGCAGGACATCGCCGTGCTCAAGGAGGCCGAGTCGCAGAAGAAGGGCCTGCTGATCGTGGTCAACAAGTGGGACCTCGTCGAGAAGGAGACCAACACCGCGCGCGACTACACGCGCCGCATCCACGACCGCCTGCAGACGCTCTCGTACGTGCCCGTCGTGTTCGTGAGCGCCCTCACGAAGCAGCGCGTCGGCAAGGTGCTGGAGGCCGCCGTGCAGATCGGCGACGAGCGTGGGAAGCGGATTTCGACCTCCAAGATCAACGAGTTCCTCGAACAGGCGACCGCCGCGCACGCGCCGCCGCCGTGGCGCGGGGCGTCGGTGAAGCTCAAGTTCGGCACGCAGGTGCGCGCGAATCCGCCGGTCATCGCCTTCTTCGCCAACCACCCGAAGGGCGTCCACGAGAGCTACGTCCGCTTCCTCAGCAACCGGTTCCGCGAGGCCTTCGGCTTCGAGGGCGTGCCGCTGACGATCGTGTTCAAGCAGAAGTAGGGAGCGGGGCGCCCGCGTACCTTGCGCGCATCCCATCCACACGCCCCTGCCCGATGCGCCGCCTCGCCTCCGCTGCCCTCCTCGCTGTCCTCGCCGCCGCGCCTGCCGCCGCGCAGCCGGCCCGCGCCCGCCGACTACGCCGCCACCGCCGCGCGCATCATCGCCGCCGCGACCGCCGACAGCGCCGCCTGGAACCGCCTCGCCGAACTCACCGACACCTTCGGCCCGCGCATCTCCGGCTCCGACAACCTCGAGCGCGCCATCGACTGGGTGGCCGCCGAGATGCGCCGCGACGGTCTCGACCGCGTCCACACCGACACCGTCCGCGTGCCCGTCTGGATTCGCGGCGAGGAGCGCGCCGACCTCACCGCGCCCTTCGCCGACCGCCTGCCGATGCTCGGCCTCGGCGGCTCGATCGCCACGCCCGTCGGCGGAATCGAGGCCGACGTGCTGGTCGTGGACGGCGAGGACGGCCTGAACGCGCGCTGCGCCGACGCATCCGGCAAAATCGTGCTCTGGAACGTGCCCTTCACGACGTACGGGCAGACCGTCAAGTACCGCGGGCAGGGCGCCGTCCTCGCCGCGCGCTGCGGCGCCGTCGCCAGCCTCGTCCGCTCGGTCGCGTCGGGCACGATGGCGACGCCGCACACGGGCGGGATGGCCTACGCCGATGGCGTGCCGCAAATCCCCGCCGCCGCGATCACCGTCGAGGACGCGATGCGGATGGGCCGGATGGCCGCGCGCGGGCAGACGCTCCGCGTGCGCCTGCAGATGGAAGCCCACACGCTCCCCGACCGCGTCTCGCGCAACGTGATGGCCGAGATCCGCGGCAGGAATTCCCCGACGAGGTCGTCGTCATGGGCGGCCACATCGACTCGTGGGACGTCGGGCAGGGCGCGATGGACGACGGCGGCGGTGTCGTCGCGGCGTGGGAGGCGGTGCGCGTGCTCAAGTCGCTCGGCCTGCGCCCGCGGCGCACGATCCGCGTCGTCGGGTGGACGAACGAGGAGAACGGCCTGCGCGGCGGCAACGCGTACGCGCGCGATTACCGCGCCGACATGGAGCGCCACATCCTCGCCATCGAGTCCGACGGCGGCACGTTCCAGCCGACCGGCTTCGGCTTCACCGGGCGCCACGAGGCCTTCGCCATCGTCGAGCAGGTCGGCCCGCTCCTCGCCTCGATTGGCGCGGCCGCGATCACGCGCGGCGGCGGCGGCGCCGACATCTCGCCGATGCGGCCCTTCGGCGTCCCGCAGATGTCGCTCTCGGTCGACGGCACGCGCTACTTCCACTACCACCACACCGAGGCGGACACGATGGACAAGATCGATCCGACCGAACTCGCCCGCTGCGCCGCCGCGATGGCCATCATGGCCTACGTCGTCGCCGACCTGCCGATGGCGCTGCCGCGGGGGGAGTGAGGTTGGTGGTGGTGGGTGGTGAGTTGGTGGTGGT
Source organism: Rhodothermales bacterium (assembly GCA_963726715.1). Taxonomy (GTDB): domain Bacteria; phylum Bacteroidota; class Rhodothermia; order Rhodothermales; family BA12; genus CAVSDF01. The sequence goes on along the minus strand of CAVSDF010000010.1, from coordinate 720,808 downwards.
GCGTCGTGCGCTCCATGGCTCGGCTGAGATCGGCCCGCCGCCATCCGCTCGCCACCTCCTCCGCCCACCACCAACTACAAACGACGAACGACCCTCCCCAACCTCACCCCGCCAGATGCGCCGCCACGAGCGGCGCCACGGCCCTCGTCGCCTCGGGCGTGAGGGCGTGGCGGTGGCCGGGGAGGATGCCGAGCGCGGCCGACGGGAGGGCGTCGCGGAGGGCGAGGGTGCGGTCGATGGAGAACAGTTCGTCGCGGTCGCCCGCCGTCACGAGCACGGGGGCGGCGATGCGGGCGGCGAGGGCGTGCGCGTCGGCGGCGAAGGCGGGGATGGTGGCGGTGAAGGCGCCGACGCGCGCGAAGAGGTCCGATGAGCGCCCACCGTGGGCGGCCTCGAAGCGCGCCCACACGTCGGGGAAGCGCCGCGCGAGGACGGCGGGGTTGAGGCGCCGCGTCATCGCCGCGACGGTCGCATCGTCCCAGACGAGGTTCGTCGCATGGACGGCGACGCGCCCGACGCGCTCCGGGTGCAGGGCCGCGAGGAAGAGCGCCGACCGCGCCGCCGAAGCTGTACCCGGCGACGTGCGCCCGCGCGATGCCGAGCGCGTCCATCGCCCCGACGACCGCGCCCATCGTGCCCTCGAACGTGATCTCACCATCGCCCACTTGCTCGAACTCTGACCGTGGCCGGGCAGGTCGAGCGCGACGACGTGGCCGGTCGGTTCGAGGAGGCGGGCGAGCAGCAGCGTTTCGAGGCGCGTCGACCCGGCGGCGCCGTGGAGGACGAGGATCGCCGGGCGCGCGTTGCCGTCGGCGTCGTGGCGGGCGCCGAAGCGGTAGGCGGCGAGGCGTCCGGCGGGCGTGTCGGCCCACTCGGGCGTGGGGAGGGCGTCGGGATCGTCGGAGAGGAGTTCGACGAGGACGCCGTGCGTGGCTTTCGGGTGGAGGAAGACGATGCGCTTGCCGTCGGCGCCGGTCTTGGGCGTCTCGCTGAGGAGCGGCACGCCTGCGGCAGCCAGGCGCGCGGCGGCGGCATCGACGTCGGGCACGCGGAAGGCGAGGTGGTGGACGCCCGCGCCGCGCCGCTCGATGTGCCGCGCGACGGGCGACTCGGGCGAGAGCGCTTCGAGGAGTTCGAGGCGCGCGCCGGTGTCGAGGAAGTGCGTCCGCACGCCCTCGCGCTCGACCGTCTCGGTCTTGTAGACGTCGAGCCCGAGCAGTCGTCGGTACGTGCCGAGCGTGGCGGCGAGGTCGGCGGCGGCGATGCCGACGTGTTCGAGAACCATGGGACGACCGGAAAAAACGCAATGTAGGGGCGGGTCTCAGACCCGCCCCCCTCCGCCCGCCGGATCGTCTGCGCCCCGGACCTGTCAGGTGCGGAGACCTGGCAGGTCATCCCCGCTCCGTCCCGGCGCATCCTCACGACCCGTATCGCCGACGCCCGGACCCGTGCCACGTCGGACTGGCGCCCCGAATGTGCATCCGACCCATCGGGGCGCGCCTCACGCGAGCCCGAGCGCGCGCATCGCCACGCCGTGGCGGAGGCCGCGGGGCGAGATCTGGATGTCGGAGACGCCGAGGTGGGCCATCGCTTCGTCGAGGATGACGAGGCCCGCGAGGAAAATGTCGGCGCGCCCGTGCATCACGTCGGGCGCGAGGGCGAGGGTCTCGTCGAAGGTCAACTGAGCAAGGCGCTCGCGCCACGCGGTGACCTCGGCGCGGGTCAGGCGAAGGTCGACGTTGCGAACGTCTTTCCACTTGCGAAACCCGACGTGCAGGCGCGCGAGGGCGCCGGTCGTGCCCGCGGCCCCGACGAGCGGACGCGTTGGATCGTGCGGAACATCGCTCGCGCCGAGCGCCGAGCGCACCATCTCCGCCGCCGCATCCGCCTCGCCCGGCGCGGGCGGTTGCGACGAGAAGAAGCGCTCCGTCAGCCGCACCGACCCGACGTCGAGGCTCGCGCGGTAGTCGAATGCGAGGGCGTCAGTCCCCGTCTCCGGCGCTGCATCGGGCGCGCGGGTACCGCCGACGAGTTCGGTCGAGCCGCCGCCGATGTCGATGACGGTGCAGGGACCGGTGAGGCCGGGCAGGGCGCTCGTGGCGCCGAGGTAGGAGAGCGCGGCCTCGTCGAGGCCCGAGACGACGGCGAAGTCGAGGCCGGTGGCGGCGCGGACGCGGGCGATGATCTCGTCGCGGTTGGCGGCGTCGCGCGTGGCGCTCGTTCCGCCCGCGAGGATCGTCGTGGCGCCGTGGGCGCGGGCGCCGTCCTGCAACCGCACGAGGGCGTCGCAGAGGCGGACGAGGGCCGCTTCGGAGACACGCCGCCCGGCATCGACGCCCTCGCCGAGGCGGATGAACACGCGGTCTTCGAAGACCGGCCGCAGCGCGTCGCCGCGCCGCTCAGCAACGACCATTTTGGCGGTGTTGGTGCCGACATCGATGGCCGCGACGCGCATTTGGACGATGGGAAACGTGGACGAAGGAAGTGAGGGCGGGCAACCGGCGGTCCTCCGCGCGTGCCGGACACGCCGCGACGGGTGGACGAGTGCCTCCCGCGTTCCGCGCAAAGATCGCCCACGCGCGTCGGCGCGCAAGCCCGCCCGCCACCCGTCGCCGCATCCGACCCGTCTCGTCACACCTGCCGCTCGTCATCCGCCGTCGCAATCTGCCTTCTCCGATGTTCTGGCTCCGCCGCTCCGCCCCCGTTCCGCCCGTGCCGCGCCGCATCCCGTTCGAGGGCGGCGCGCTCACTGCGGCGCCGCACGCGGGGACGGTGAGCGACGACATCGCCGACTTCCTCGCCGATGCGTGGCCGGTCGTCGCCGCGCTCGCGCACGAGGGCTGCCGGACGCTCGGCGCGGGGCTCGTGCGCGTGCCGTGGGCCGTCGTCGCCGACACGCCGCCCCTCCTGATGCTGCCGCCGCGCCTCGGCTACGTCCCCGCGCACGGCCTCGCCGCCAGCCCCTTCGCCGCCCGCCCGCATCCTGCCCTCCGCGCGGCCGGTCCAGACGCCCTCGATACGTGGCTCGTCGACGCCTGCGAGCACTACGACACCGCCGCGAGCGCCGTCGTCCGCATCGACCGCTCAGGCGGCAGCCTCGGCCTCATCGTCGCCTCGCGCACCCTCGCCCCTCCGGCGGCGGCGGCGCGGGTGCGGGCGCTGCTGAACTGAGCGGATCGGGTTGGCTCGTAGGGGACGTGCTTGCACGTCCCGCAGGCCTGCACGGCGCATCCCGGCCGCCCCGACCCGGCGACATCCCCAACGCCACGCATCGGCAATCCACCGTAGGGACGTGCAAGCACGTCCCCTACAAAAGACCGGATGCAAGGCCGGGCCCCGCGGTGCAATCAGAGGCGTCCCCACCGCCATCCCGAGCCGCCGCACGCCACGCCTGCGCCGACGATCCACAACCAACGACTAACCGTCAACCCCATCGAGGCAGGCGCGGACGAGGCGTTCGAGGTCGCCGCGCATCCGGTGGCCGACGGCGAGGACGTCTTCGTGTTCGAGGCGCTCGTGGCCGAGGCCGGCGGCCTTGTTGGTGATCGTCGAGATGCCGAGCACGCGCATCCCGAGGGCGACGGCTTGGAGCGTTTCGGGGACGGTGCTCATCCCGACCGCGTCGGCGCCGAGGTGGGCGAGCATCCGGATTTCGGCCTTCGTTTCGTAGCTCGGGCCGCTCACCCACGCGTACGTGCCTTCTTCGAGGGCGATGCCGAGGCCGAGGGCGGCGGCGCGGGCGTGGGCGCGCCACGCGGCGTCGTAGGGGCTGCTGAGGTCGGGGAAGCGCGGCGCGCCATCGTCGACCGGACCGGCGAGCGGCGAGGTGAACGACAGGTTGATGTGGTCGTCGAGGAGCATCAGCGTCCCCGGCTCGAACGACCGGCGGATGCCCCCGGCGGCGTTCGTGAGCAGCAGGCGGCGCGCGCCGAGGGCGTGGGCGAGGCGCACCGGAAACGTCACCGCGCGGCCGTCGTGGCCTTCGTAGAGGTGCACGCGCCCGTTGACGAAGACGACCGGCAGGCCCGCAAACCGTCCGAAGACGAGTTCGCCCGCGTGCCCGGCGACGGTCGAGGCGGGATATCCGGGGATGTCGCCCGTCGGGATGCGCACGGCGTCTTCGGCGGCGCCCGCGAGCACGCCGAGGCCCGAGCCGAGCACGAGCGCCACCTGCGGCGCGGCGATCTCGGACGGCACGCGCGCGCGGATCACGTCGAGTGCGGCGGCGAGGTCGGGGGACGGGGAGGCGGGCGCGGCGTCGGGCATCGGAGGCGGGGAATGCGCCAAAATACGCGCCGGGCCGCGGGGCGGGGGCACCGCGCCGCCCCACAGGCATCGCCGGTCGTCCATCGTCTGCCGTCTGTCGTCCAGACCTGTCAGGTCCCCGCGCCTGAGACGGTGGCGGTCGTCGTCGCGGCGCCCGCGCGGTACCGCACGACGACCATCGTCATGTCGTCGTGCTGCTCGGCCTCGCCCGCGAACAGCCGCACGTCGGCGACGAGGGTGGCGATGAGGGCGTCGGCAGAGGCGACGGTGTCGAGGGCGGCGACCTGCTCGCAGAGGCGGTCGTCGCCGTAGAGGTCGTGGCGCGGGTTCATCGCCTCCGAGAAGCCGTCGGTGTAGAAGACGAGGGTGTCGCCGTCGGCGAGGACGAGCGTCTCCTCGACGAGCGCGCCGGCGAAGATGGCGTCCGGGGCGAGGCCGATGGCCGGGCCGGGCGGCTGGATCAGGCGCGTCTTGCCGTCGCGGCTGCGCACGAGGAGGGGCGTGTGCCCGGCGCGCCCGAACGTGAAGGTGCCCGCCTCGGCATCGAGGAGGCCGTAGACGAGGGTGATGAAGGCGCCGCGGGGCACGTTCGCCCGGAAGAGGCCGTTCAGGCGGGCGAGAAGGGCCTTCGGCGAGGCGTGCTCGCGCCCGAGCGCCTGCAGGAACCCCTTCACCAGCGTCATCACGAACGCCGCCTGGATGCCCTTGCCCGACACGTCGCCGACGACGATGCCGATGCGTCCGTCGTCGAGCGGGATGAAGTCGTAGAGGTCGCCGCCGACGTCCTGCGCGGGCACGCACGTCGCGCCGAACTCGACGCCCGGCACCTGCGGCATCCGCGCGGGCAGGAAGTGCGTCTGCACGTTGCGGGCGATTTCGAGTTCGCGGCGGTCGCGCGCCTCGCGTTCGCGCTCGCGCAGGTACTCGGGCACGAGGGCCGCCTCGCTCGCCACCTCGCGCGCCCACACCGTGCCCGCGACGCCGACGAGCAGGAGGACGCCGACGATCCCGAAGCCGATCATCCCGTCGAAGAACGACGGGATGCCGCGCACGACCCACGTCTCGTGGAGCAGCCAGAGCATGTGCACGACCGCGAGCGCGGTGACGGCGGTGAGCGCGTCGTGGCGGGCGAAGAGCCACACGGCGGTGGCCGCGAGGGCAAGCGCCGCGAGGGCGCCGTACGGCTCGCTCAGCTCGGAGAAGCTGCTCATCACGAGCGCTGAGACGAGCGTCGCGGCGATGTACGCAGGCCAGCGCCACACCTCGCGCCGGTGCGCCGACGCGGCGATGGGCACGATGGCGCCGAGGACGACGAAGAAGCCCAGCACGAGCGGCAGCGTCGTCGCCGCGCCGATCACCGACACGTAGAGCGCGTGCGCGAACCGCGGTTCGTCGGACGAGGGCACGCCGATGCGCACGTCTGGCAGGCCCTGCAAGAGCACCGCGAACATCCCGAGGAACAGCAGCGCCGCGCACGTGCCGCGCAGGAGCGCCCGGCTCACGCGCACGTCGTGGAGGGCGCCGCGCCGGAGCAGCGCGAGGGCGGTGAACTTCTCCGGGAAGCGCGGACGGCTCAGCCGCTCGCTCACCCCCGACGCCGACATCACGACGACGCCGAGGACGAGCGAGGTGAGCAGCACGTTGATCGCCACGACGAGCACGCCCGAGAACGTCGATGGCGAGGCGTCGAGGATCGGCAGGCTGGCGGTGCAGAAGAACCATCCGCCGCCGAGGAGGGCGCCGAGCAGGCCGTCGCGCATCGACCCGCGCACGTCCACCTGCCGCGCGGCGAGGCGCCGGACGAACAGGGCGACGAGCACGAGCGCGAGCAGCACGACCGATCCGATCGCCACGTAGCCGCGGATGTCCGAGGCGGTGAAGGCCGTCTTGGGCCCGTCGTGGGGCCGCGCGGCGACAGCGAGGCCGATGAGCGCGCCGCCCGGCGTCACCTCGACGCGCGCCCACTGCGAGACCGCGTCGCCGCCGCGGCTGCTCAGGTAGACGCGGGCAGCGCCGGTGCCGGGGCGGTCGGAGAGGCGCACCGAGTCGGTGGCGAAGTCGAGCGAGGCGTAGGCGCTGCGGGCGAGGTGCGAGACGGCCATCCGCGCCGCCGCATCGGCGTCGAAGCGCACGGCCACCTCCGCAGCGGCCGGCGCCGGGACGGCCCGCGCCGTGACGGCAGGTGCGGTCTCGGGGACGGGCGGGGCGTCGTCCGCAAGGTCGAATCTCGCCGGGCGCAGGATGGAGTCGGCGGGCAGCCGTCCGAGTGCGGCGCCCGGCGTCGTGCCCGGCGGTCCGCGCGCGGCGAGGCGGGCGGCGGTGCCGCCGTCGGTGGGCGCCGCGAGGGGAGCAAAGCCGAGGGCGGCGCGGAGGGCGAGGGTGTCGCGGCGGATGGAGTCGGGGGCGATGCCGACGAGGTCGAGCCCGGCGATGCGGCCGCGGCGGTCGAGCCAGACGGTGCGGGGCGCGGCGTCGAGGGTGCGCTCGGCGCGGAGGGCCGGGCGCGTGGCCCACCGGACGCGCCAGAGGTGCGCAGGCGCGGCGTCGGCGTCGGCGCTCAGGCGCTCGACGGTGGCGTGGCGGCCCCAGCGCGCCTGCATCGAGTCGAGCAGCAGGGGATCGCGGACGGCGTCGACGCTGGCCTTCGTACTGGCGAGCGGGGCCGCGCCGAGGGCATCGAGCACGCCGCGCGCCTGCGCCTCGACGGTCGCCTCGTTCTGCCACGCGAAGGCGTCCTCGGGGAGGTTGCCCGGCAGCAGCCAGAGCCACGCGAGCAGCCCGACCACGCCCATCGACAGCCAGATGGCGACCGAGCGAAGTGCGTGCGAGGAGGGGTCGGGGTCGGAGAGGCCCACGGCGGCAGGAGGGCGCAGCGCGGCGGCTGCGAAGGGCGAGCATCAAGATACGGGGCCTCGCCAGACTCGTTGCGCCCGCCTCACATCCCGCCGCGTGGGGTGGCGCCGCGTGCGGGTGCGCGGCGCTTCGAGGGCATCCTGTCAGGGCAGCGCCGGGCCACGGAAGCGGCCGGCCCGCCCCGCGCAGCCGCCTCGCCTGCAATCGACCCACGCCCCCCACCCCACGACGAACGCCCCACCCCACGCCCTGCCCGAAACACCGGAGGGCCGCACGGCGCGGCGGAGCTTGGCGCGTGGGCGCTTCGGTGGTACCATCGGGACATCCACGCTCTCCACCACACCCCGTCTCCCATGCGCCTCCTTCGCGCCGCACCGCGGCTCCGGGCCGTCTCGTCGGCCGTCCTGCTGCTCGGCCTCGCCGCCGCTCCTGTTCTCGCGCAGCCCGCGCTCACCGCCGCCGACTACGCCCGCGCCGAGCGGATGCTGGCGCCGTCGACGTTTCCGCTCGTGAGCGGGACGAGCGTGCGACCGGGGTGGATGTCCGGCGGGCGCTTCTGGTACCGCGGCGGCGATGCGCGCTCGGGGATGTTCTACGTCGTCGATCCCGCCAAGCGCACGCGCGAACCCGCCTTCGACCACGCCCGCCTCGCCCGCGCTCTGTCTGCCGCCTCGGGCACGCCGGTCGACGCCGAGCGCCTGCCCTTCGGCGCCATCGAGCTCGACGGCGACGCCGTGACCGTCTCCGCCGGTGGCCGCCGCTGGACCTGCCGCGCCGACACGTGCACGCCCGCCGCTGCGACTGCCGCGACCGCCCCGCCGGTGCGCAACGCGAGCCGCTCGCCCGACGGCAAGACCGACGTCTTCATCCGCGACCACAACCTCTGGGCGCGCGACGTGGCAACGGGCCGCGAAACCGCGCTCACCACCGACGGCGTCGAAGATTTCGGCTACGCGACCGACAACGCGGGCTGGACGCACTCCGACCGCGCCATCCTCACGTGGAGCCCCGACAGCCGCCGCATCGCCACCTTCCAGCACGACGGCCGCGGCGTCGGCAAGATGCACCTCGTCAGCACCAACGTCGGCACGCCCCGCGCCGAGACGTGGGCCTACCCGCTGCCCGGCGACAGCGCCGTCTTCCGCATCTCGCGCGTGATCGTCGATCTGGGGATGGGAGGCGCCGCGCCGCGCGTCACGCGCCTGCAGATGGCGCCGGACTTCCACCGCTCGACCGTCAGCGACCACATCGCCTGCTCCGGCGGCACGCTCTGCGACGCCCAGTGGACCGCCGACGGGCAGCGCCTCGTCTTCGTCTCCTCGGGCCGCGACCACAAGACGGCGACCGTCCGCGTCGCCGACGCCGCGACGGGCGCCGTGCGGACCGTGCTGGAGGAGACCTCCGCCACGCAGATCGGCGACGCCTCGCTGAGCGAAGACCTCTGGCGCGTGCTCGGGGCCACGAACGAGATGATCTGGTGGTCGCAGCGCGCCGGATGGGTGCACCTGTCGCTCGTGGATTTGGCGACGGGCCGCGTCAAGAACGCCATCACGACCGGCGACGGCAACGTCGACGAGGTCGTGCGGGTCGATGAGGCCGCGCGCGTCGTCTACTTCATGGGCGTCGGGCGCGAGGCCGGGCGCGACCCGTACTTCCGCCACCTCTACCGCGTCGGCTTCGACGGACGCGGCCTGACGCTCCTGACGCCCGAGGACGCCAACCACGTCGTCACCCTCGCCCCCGAGGGCACCAACGCCTTCCTCGACACCTACTCGACGCCCGACACGGCGCCCGTGACCGTCGTGCGCGACCTGCGCGGCGCCCTCCTGCAAACGGTCGAGCGGGCCGACATCTCGCGCCTGACCGCGACCGGCTGGCGCCCGCCGACCCCGGTGCGGATGAAGGGCCGCGACGGCGTGACCGACATCTACGGCCTCATGTTCACCCCGACGGCCCTCGACCCGTCGCGCCGCTACCCGGTCATCGACTACATCTACCCCGGTCCGCAGTCGGGCAGCGTCGGCTCGCGCAGCTTCTCGGCGGCGCGCGGCGACAACCAGGCGCTCGCCGAACTCGGCTTCGTCGTCGTCGCCATCGACGGGATGGGCACGCCGGGCCGCTCGAAGGCCTTCCACGACGCGTATTACGGGCGGATGGGCGACAACACGCTGCCGGACCAGATCGCCGGCATCCGCGAACTCGCGACGCGCTACCCGTACATCGACACGAGCCGCGTCGGCATCTGGGGCCACTCGGGCGGCGGATTTGCGGCGGCGGCGGCGCTCCTGCGGCACCCCGGCTTCTTCGACGTCGGCATCGCCGAGTCCGGCAACCACGACCAGCGCAACTACGAGGACGACTGGGGCGAGCGCTACCAGGGCCTCGTCGCGCGCACCGGCCCGACCGACAGCTACGACGTGGAGGCCAACCAGACGTACGCCGCCAACCTGCGTGGCCACCTGATGCTGGCCCACGGCATGATGGACGACAACGTGCCGCCCTCGAACACGATGCTCGTCGCCGAGGCGCTCATCAAGGCCAACAAGGACTTCGACCTCGTCCTCTTCCCGAACGCGCGCCACGGCTACGGCTCGGCGAGCACCTACATGATGCGCCGCCGCTGGGACTACTTCACGCGCCACCTCCTCGGCGCCGAGCCGCCGAAGGAGTACGAGTTCGGCCGCCTCTCGCCGGTGCGGTGATGCCGCGTCGCGGCGGCCGTCGAGCCGCCCGGCGTGCCTACCGGTCCATCGACCGCGGGAGACCGTCTTCGAGGACCGTCCGTATGGCCTGCCGGGCGTGCTCGAGGTCGGCGCGGAGATGGCGCAGCACCTCGCGCATGGCCTGTGTGTCGGCCTGCTGGGCGTGCGCCTCTGCATGGGCGGCGCGCGCGGAGAGCCGGTCGGCGCCGATCATGGCGGCCATCGACTTCAGCGTGTGCGCGGCCCGGCGGGCCTCGCCGGTGCCGACGTTCTCCAGGCCCTGCTCGAAGTGGTCCACGTATCCGGGTGCGCTGTCGAGGAAGCGGAGCAGGAGGGTGTTGAGGATCTCCTGCGCCCCCAGGTCCTCGAGCAGCCCGCGCAGGGTATCGGCGTTGAGCAGGGCCACGTCGTCCGGGCCAGACGCGGCGTGGGCGGCCCGGTCGCGGAGAGCAGCGGTGGCGTGGTCGAGGGCGCCCTGGAGGGCCGTCAGGGTGATCGGCTTGGAGAGGTAGTCGTCCATGCCGGCGGCGATCACGCGCTCGCGCGCGCCAACGAGGGCGTTCGCGGTGAGGCCGATGATCCAGGGCTGCCGGTCGGTCGGCAGGTCGTGCCGGATGCGCCGCGTGCACTCGATGCCGTCCATCTCCGGCATCTCGACATCCATGAAGACGACGTCGAAGGCGCCCTCGGCGACGCGGTCGAGGGCCACGGCGCCGTTGCGCGCGATCTCCGCGGAGGCGCCGAGGCGCTCCAGCAGAGCGAGTGCGACCATCTGGTTCATCTCGTTGTCCTCGGCGACGAGAATCCGAAGCGCGTGCATCTCGGCCGCGTCGAAGGACGCCGCCTCGGCGCCGCTCGGGTGGGGGGCGGCTGAGACCAGAGACGTCTGGAGCGTGCGGAAGAGCAGCGCCATCTTCACCGGCTTGGTAAGGCGAACGGCGAACAGGTGCTCGTCCTCGGGGGCGAAGCGGACGTGGTCGCTGATCGAGCTGAGCAGCACGAGCGGCACGCCGGGGGCGCCGTCCTGCCGCTTGAAGCGTCGGGCCAGTTCGACGCCGTCCATCTCGGGCATGTTGTAGTCGAGGATTGCGAGGTCGAACGCCGCGCCCGCGTCGAGCAGCGCGAGGGCTTCCTTCGCCGATCCCGCCGTCGTCGGCGCCATTCCCCAGTGGCTGACCTGGGCGAGGAGGATGCGCCGGTTCGTCTCGTTGTCGTCGACGATCAGGATGCGCCGGTCGATCAGCGTCGGCCAGTCGCCCCGGTAGTGATCGGGGAGATCGGCGTTGGTGGACCGGGCGAGGAAGCTGAACGAGAACGTCGAGCCTTCGCCGACCGTGCTCTCGGACCACATCCGCCCGCCCATGAGTTCGGCGAGGCGGCGCGAGATGGCCAGGCCGAGGCCGGTGCCGCCGTGCTTGCGCGTGGTCGAGGTGTCGAGCTGCACGAAGCGTTCGAAGAGATGGTCGAGCTGATCCATCGGGATCCCCGAGCCGGTGTCCCGCACGGCCACCTGAATCTCGAAGGTGTCGTCTTCGACCGGAGAGGCGCGGGCGGTGACGAGGATGTCGCCTCTGTCGGTGAACTTGATGGCATTGCTGAGCAGGTTCAGGATGATCTGCCGCACCCGGCCTTCGTCTCCGAGGATGCGGTGGGGCACGTCGAAATCGACCTCGAAGACGAGGTCGATGTTCTTCGTGGCAGCGCTGAGCGCAACGACATCGAGCGTGCCTTCGATGCAGGCGCGCAGGTCGAAGGGGATGCTCTCGGGCTCGAAGAGACCGGCTTCGATCTTCGAGAAATCGAGGATGTCGTTGATGAGCGAGAGGAGCGTCTCGCTGCTGCGGTGGACGATGTCGGCGAACTGCCGCTGCTTTTCGGTCAGATCGGTCTGGAGCAGCAGTTCGGTCATGCCGATGACACCGTTCATCGGCGTCCGGATCTCGTGGCTCATGTTGGCCACGAAGGCGCTCTTGGCGCGGTCGGCGTCTTCGGCGACGCGCTGCGCTTCTTCGGCGATGCGCTGGGCTTCCTCGGCGGTCCGCTGGGCCACTTCGGCCCGGTGCTGCGCGGCTTCGGCGATGCGCTGCGACTCGTCGGCCACGCGGCGCGCCGCGGCCAGTTCGGCGTCGGTGCCTGCGCGGCTGGACAGGGCCGTGACGTAGGCGAAGCGCGGCTGTCCGCCGGGCGACACGCCGGCGGCGCTCAGCGCCACGACGACCGGTTCGCCGGGGGCCGAGCGACGGGACTCGAACTCGGTGGCGGCGCCGGTGTCGAGGCAGCGCTGGCAGGCCGCGATCCACAGCGCGCGCCCGGCCGCGCCAGTGCCGTCGGGGCCGGGCGCGCGGAGGCCCTCGATGTCCACCGCGGCCTCGTGCGGCGCACGGTTGGAGCAGACGTGGACGATCTCGTCACCGGCGAGGTCGACCAGCCCCATCTCGACGGCGGAGCGGGCGAAGAGAAGCCCGAGGAGGTCCGGGGTGGGGGCGTGCGTCATGAACGATCGGAGAGGGAGAGGCCAACCGGGCACGGGCGGCGTGCGGTCGGTGTTTCCCGGGCCGTCTCACCGGGCGCTCGGTTCGGGAAAGGAGGTCAGGGGGCGGGCTCCTGGGGAGGCGCGCTGGAGCCGTCGCCGCTCAGCGCACGCAGGAGCGAGTCTTCGACCGTCTTGCGCCGGAAGGGCTTGCTGATGTAGTCGTCGAAGCCGTGGCCGAGGAACCGCTCGCGGTCGGTCGGCAGTGCGTAGGCGGTGCACGCGATGGCGGGGGCGTGCCGGTAGATCTCCATCGAGCGCAGCTTTCCAAGGACGTCGACGCCGGTCTTGGAGCCTTCGAGCGTGATGTCGACGATCAGCGCGTCGTACCGGTGCGCCTGCGCCTGCGAGACCGCCGCATCGTACGAGGGCGCGATGTCGACCTCGTACTGGTTCTCGAGGAAGAGGCGAAGCAGCATCTGCGTCTCCTTGTTGTCCTCGATCACGAGGATGCGAGGGACCCGTTTCAGCGGCAGGGGCAGGCTTGCGACCGGGACAGCGGTGTTGGACGGCTCTGGCATGGGGGCGCTCCACGCGGGTGGACCTTCGGAGGTGGGCAGGCTTTCGGGGAGGTGAACCGTGAAGGAGCTTCCCTGGCCTTGTTCGCTCTCGACCGTGATCTCCGCGCTCAGGAGCCGGGCGAGGTGGCGGTTGATGGCCAGGCCGATCCCGTTGCCCTCGAACATGCGCGAGAGGCCGCCCGATTCCTGCGCGAAGTCGTCGAAGAGGTGGGGCAGGAAGTCGGGGCCGATGCCGATGCCGGTGTCGGACACGGCCACCTCGACGCCCGTCTCGGTCGCCGTCACCCGAACGTCGATGCGGCCCTCTCGGGTGAACTTGAGGGCGTTGGAGACCAGGTTCGAGAGAAGGCGCAGGAGCGCCGAGCGGTCGGTGGTCACGGGCACCTCGCCGGGAGGCGCGGAGACGGTGAGCTCCAGCCCCTTGGCGTGCGCGCGCGCCTCGAAGGTGCGCACGAGGCGCCGGACCTCAGCGGCAGCGTCGAAGCGGCTCGGCGTCAGTTCCACCGAGTCGCTTTCGAGTTGTGCGAGGTGGAGAATCGCCTCCAGGGTGTCCATGAGCCGCTGGCCGTTGGCGTGGATCACATCGAGGAATTCGCGCCCGTCCGCGTCGACGTGCTCGGCGAGGATCTCGGCGAAGCCCAGGATTCCCGTGAGCGGCGTGCGGATCTCGTGGCTCATGTTCGAGAGGAACGAGTCCTTGAGGCGCGACATCTCCTCGGCCCGCTCCTTGGCCACGCGCAGATCCCGCTCGGCCTGCTTGCGCGCGGTGATGTCGCGCTGCACAGCCACGAAGTGCGTCGTCTCGCCGTGCTCGTTGGCGACCGGGCTGATCGACCACTCGATCTCGAAGGGCGTCCCGTCCTTGCGGTAGTTGACCGTCTGCCCCTGGAACGGGCGTCCGTGTTCGAGGTCCTCGCGCAGGCGGGTCATGAGGGCCGCGTCGGTGAGGGGGCCTTGGAGGATGCGCGGGGTCTGGCCGATCACGTCCGCGGCGGCGTAGCCGGTCATGCGCTCGAAGGCGGCGTTGACGTAGACGATGCGAGGACCGGGCGCGTCGAGCGCCGTGTCGGTGATGAGCACCGATTCGGTCGCGTCCTTGACGGCGGCCTCGAGCAGGCGGCGCTGCAGCTCCCGCTCCTTGCGCTCGGTCACGTCGGCGATGGTCCCGGCCATGCGGACGGGTTCGCCGGCGTCGTTCTGGTACATGTGACCCCTCGAGTGCAGCCAGCGAATGGCGCCATCTGGACGCGCAATGCGGTATTCGGCGTCGAAGACGCCGTTGCTCTCCCGGGCGCGGGCACGGCCCGCGTAGATATGGCGCAGATCGTCGGGGTGGACGAGGGCCATGTACAGATCGGAGGGGCCGTTGAGGCTGCCGACGGGCACGCCGAAGATTTCGCAGGCGGGATCGGAGAACTCCATGAGGTCGCCGATGACGTCCCGGCTCCAGGCGCCCATGCTCGCCGATTCGAGGGCGATGCGGAGGTGCTCCTCGCTCTGCCGGAGCGCTCTGTCGGTGCGACGCATCTCGGTTGCGTCGAACATGGCGCCGGCCATGCGCAGGGGCGTCCCGGTGCCGTCGGTGAGGAGGTAGCCGCGGTCGAGCACGTCGGCGTAGGTGCCGTCGGCGCGCAGGAAGCGGTACTGGTTGCTCCAGTGAGAGCCTTCGCCAGCGGCTTCGCGCTCGACCGATGTCGTCACGGCCGCGCGGTCGTCGGGGTGGACGCGGTCGAGCCACCACTGGTAGGTGGTGCCGGCGAGGGCCTCGGTCCAGCCGAAGTGGTCGGCGATGGCGGGAGTCCACCGAACGCGGTCCGCGGCGATGTCGTAGTCCCAGATGGCGTCGTGGGTGGCCTGCCCGACCAGATGGTACCGCTCTTCGCTCTGGCGCAGGGCCCGCCCGTGGGCCGTGCGCTCGGTGATGTCCATGAGCACGTTGACGGCGCCGGTGACGGCGCCGGTCTCGTCCCGCAGCGGCGTGGCGCTGGCGAGAACCGTCCGCCGCGTCCCGTCGGGGCGCTCGACGATCTTCTCCTCACCGGCGTACTCGTGTCCATCGCGCAGGCAGCGGGCCATGACGCTGTCCGCGTGCGGCAGCGGCGCGCCCTCGGCGGTGTAGAGGCGCAGGGAGCCGCAGAACCGGTCGGCGTCGTCGTGGAGGCGCGGGGCACGTCCCCAGAGGGTCGCTGCGTGCTCGTTGAAGTAGGCGATGTGGCCTTCGGCGTCGCAGGTGTAGGCGGCGGTGGGAAGGTGGTCGAGCAGAGTCGCGTAGTGGAGGTCACTGGTGCGGCGGGCGGCCTCGGCCTGCTTCCGGTCCTCGATGTCGGTGCTCGATCCGACCCATTCCACGAACGCACCGGCGGCGTCGAAGACGGGCACGCAGTGAATGGAGAACCAGCGGTAGACACCGTCGAGGCGCCGCAGTCGGTACTCGAGGTCGATGGACGTCTGGTGCGCGAGTGCGGTTCTCCAGAGCGGCGCGATGCGCGGCAGGTCGTCCGGGTGGATCGCGTGCGTCCATCCCCAGCCGCTGCTCTGCTCGGGCGTCTGGCCGGTGAAGCGCTCCCACGCCTGGCTCTGCTCGGTGACGAACCCGGTGGCATCGGCCGTCCAGACGATGAGGGCCGAGGATTCGACGAGGGCATGAAACCGGCGCTCGCTGGCGTCGGCGCGCTCGCGACGAGCGGGCGTGTCCTGCGCTGCCCGGCGCACATCGGTCACGTCGCGGGCACCGGCGACGATGCAGGCGCTGGCGTGCGGGTCGGCGTTCGTGGGCGGGAGGCCGGAGCGAGCGTCGGACCAGGCGAGGGTCCATTCCAGCACGCGCTCGGGCGCGTCGGCGGACGCGAACCGCGTCTCGATCCGAGCGATGGGCGTCTCTGGCCGGACGTCGGCGAGAGCGGTGCGCATCCGGGCGCGGTCGTCCCTGTGGACGAGGTCGAGCAGGCTGCCGGGGCGCGAGGCGGGGAGGAGGTTGCCGAAGAGGGCCGCGGCCTCGCGGGTCATCTCGTGGATGCAGCCGTCGGTGCCGACTGCGCAGACGAGGTCCGGAAGGGCGGTTGGCAGAGAGGCGTCGGTCGCCCGCGCGGCCTGGGGGCTGCCCTCGATGCCGGTCTCGGCAAGAGCATCGACGACCGCACGCGCCTGGTCTCGCCATGCCCGATCGACACTCCCGACGAACAGGGCACTCGTGAAACGAAAGGTCAGAGCGTCGTCGGAGAGGCCGAGAAACCGGTTGTGCATCATGGAGAGGGGCCCGCTCGAGGGAGGACGGGACCGCTTGAGTATCGGCCGGGTGGTGCTTACCGTTAGGGAAGTTAGGTGCCGGTAGAAAAAAGTTACTCTTGCGTAACGAACGCTGGTGTGAACTTGTCTGCCGCTCCCGGAACTCCGCCGAGTATTCGCCCGGGCAGTTTGTACGGTTGAGAGGGAGTGAGCCTCGGGACAGGCCCGCAGTGCGCCGCGGCTGAAGCGCGTGGGTCCATGCTGGACATGCACCTGTGTAAGCGCGCTCAGCGGTTGCAGCAGCGCAGTGGCCGACACGTCGCGGCGGCCTCGGAGCCCTCGGCCTCGCTCGGCGCGGCAGGGGCCTGCATGATCCGCCGCCGCTGGGAACTGCTTCACCCGCCACCTCCTCGGCGCCGAGCCGCCGAAGGAGGACGAGTCCGCTGGCCGCCTCGTCCGCGGGCAGGCATCCGCCTGCGGATCGCCGTGAGGCCGCGCGCCCGGCGGCGAAGCAGGTCGCTTGCAAGAGGTCGCCTTCGCGACCTTCCGGCGCCTTGCCGCGTTTCGAGAGTCATTCCGCCGATCCGGTGCCTGCCGGGGTGCAGCGCTCGCCGCGATCTTCCTCTCCCGCGGCGCCAGGGCCCCGGGAGGGCCGCCGTCCTCCATCCAGCAATGTCGTATGCCGCTGTCCCCCGTCACCCTTCTCATGGCCGATGACGACCTCGAAGACTGCCATCTCACCGGGATGGCGCTCCGTCATGCCATCGACGATGTCGATCTGCGCTTCGTCCACGACGGCGCCGAGTTGATGGCGTACCTGCGTCGCAGCGGCAGCGACGCCGACGCCCCCTTCCCGGGCATGATCCTGCTCGACCTCAACATGCCCCGGCTGAGCGGCCTGCAGGCGCTGGCGGAGATCAAGGCCGATCCGGCGCTGCGCCGCGTGCCGGTGGTCGTCTTCACGACGTCGCAGGCGCCCGAGGATGTCGAGCGGAGCTACGATCTCGGCGCGAGCGCCTTCGTGACCAAGCCGATGAGCTTCGGCGGACTGACCGAGTCGTGCCGGACGTTGTCGGACTTCTACCTCCACATCGCAGCCCTTCCGCCGACGGCTCTGCCGCCGCCCGCCCTTCCGCCGATCACGTAGCACGGGCGCGCGGACGCCTCCGCCGACGCGCTATGGCTGGAGCGGAAGCAGCACCGTGAAGCGGCTTCCGCCGCCGACCACCGGTGCGGCCTTGATGGAGCCGAAGTGGTTCTCGGCCACCTTCCGGCAGACGGCGAGGCCGAGGCCGAGGCCCGGGCTGGCCGGGTCGAGCTTGCGCAGGGCCTCGAAGATGTAGTCGCTGTAGCGCGCGTCGAAGCCGGTCCCGTTGTCCTCGACCACCACCCGGGCGTGGTCGACGTAGCGGTAGCGGCCTTCGGTGGCGCGGAAGCTGTTCTCCTGCACCTCGTGCCCGCGCAGCACCACGCGCGGCGCCACCCCGGGCGCGGAGAACGTGACGGCGTTGTCGAGCAGGTGGACGAAGAGCGCCTCGATCTGCCGCCGCGCGCCCTGCACCGTCGGCAGCGGGCCGATGGACACGTCGAACTCCGGCAGGCCACGGCGCCGTGCGACGGTCTCGCGCGCGGCGCGCGCGGCGTCGCCGAGATCGACGGCCTCGAACGGCTCCGTCGAGGCGTCGAGGGCCACGTACTCCTGCAGGCCGCGCACGAGGGCGTCGAGGCGGGCGCACTCGGTCTGAAGGACGTCGACGGCGCGGAGGCCCATCGGGGTGAGGGCCGCGCGGTCTTCGCCACCGAGGAGACCGGCGAAGACCGACAGCTTGCGGATCGGCTCGCGGAGGTCGTGCGAGAGGATGACGCTGAAGCGCGTGAGTTCGGTGTTGCGCTGTTCGAGGCGGCTCACCTTGCGGTCGAGCTCGCGGGCGTTCCGCTCGAGTTCGGTGCGGGTGCGCGTGAGTTCGGCGCTGCTCTGCACCGCCTCCTCGGCGACGCGCCTGGCGGCCAGGATCTCGTCCTCGTACTTGCGCCGCTGGTAGACGGGAATCACCACGCAGGCGCTGCGGCCGTCGTCGCCCTCCGCCGAGCGGACCGCGTTGGCCAGCACCGGCACGCCCTCGCCGTCCTTGCGGCGGAGCGTCAGGAAGATCTCCTCGGCCTTGCCATGAAGGGTCAGCAGCGGGAAGAGGTGCGTCTGGTAGAAGATGCGCCCGGCCACCGTGAGCAGCCGCTCGACATGCCCGCCGACGATCTCCGCCCGGTCGTAGCCGAGCATCTCCGCGAGCGTCGCATTGACGGCCGTGACGGTGCCCGCGTCGGTGAAGGCCACGTAGCCGCACGGCGCCGCATCGAGCAGGTCGTCCATGGCGGGGAAGGGGATGCGGGGCCGGGCGGGCCGAAGAACGCCTCGTGTGGCGGGGCGCAGCGGTCGGGAGACGCGTGGCGACGGCTCCGGGGCCGCGTCAGTTCGTCAGCGCGCCGCTGAGGTACTGCTGAATCGCGTCGATCGTCTCGGCGGGGGCGCTCATGTGGGGGCAGTGGCCGGTGGCGCGGAGGATGCGGAGCGTGCTCTGCGGCATCTCGCGGTGGAGGTAGTGGCCGACGTCGAGGGGCGCGATGAGGTCGTCCGAGCACTGCAGAATGAGCGACGGCACGGTGACCTTGGCGAGGTCGCGGCGGTTGTCGGAGAAGAACGTGGCCTTGGCGAACTGCCGGGCGATCGTCGGGTCGGTCGAGCAGAAGCTCTCGGTGAGCTCCTCTCCGAGCTCCGGATGCTCGGGGTTCTTCATGATGGCGGGCGCGAGGAAGTTGGCCCAGCCGATGTAGTTCTTCTCCATCGTCGACAGCAGAGTCCTCGATGTCGGCCCGCTCGAAGCCGCCGACGTAGTCGGGCGCCTCGTTGATGTAGCGCGGCGAGGGGCCGACGAGCACGAGCCGCGCGAACCGCTCGGGCTCCTTGATGGACGCGAGCACGCCGATCATGCTGCTCACGCTGTGGCCGACGAACACGATGTCGTGGAGGTCGAGCGCGGCGCAGACCTCCAGCACGTCCTCGGCGTAGCCGTTGAGGTCGGCGTAGCGGTCGGCGTGGTAGGCGCTGAGGTCCGACCTGCCCGAGCCGACGTAGTCGAAGAGGACGATGCGGTAGGCGTCCTCGAAGGCGGGCGTGAGGAAGCGCCACATGTTCTGGTCGCAGCCGAAGCCGTGGGCGAACACCATCGGCTGGGTGCCGCGCCCGAAGATCCGCACGTTGTTGCGGCGCAGAATGTCGGTCGGATTCGGACGAGGAGGCATGGCGGCGCGGTCGGAAGACGCCTACAGGGTACGGCAGGCAGCGCTGTTTCCTCGGAGGCAGGAGCCAAGGTACGCACCACCCCATCCCCGGGCTGTACCTCCAGCGGACGGGCGGCGGTTCTGCAACCGAGGCGCAGCCCCGCTGTGGAGTCGCTCGAAACGCCCCCGCAGACGCGGTGGGAGGAGGTCGCCGCCCGGACGCCGCCCGGCGAGGACGTCGGCGCCCGGAACGCCCCCTCGCCAGACCCGGCGACGATCGAGCGGGGGCGTGCTACTGGGCCTGACCCGTCTTGTGCAGTCCGCTTCACGCGGATGAATGGAAGACGCGGGCCTCATAATCAAAGGCGCCCTTCCTGACATCAGGAAGGGCGCCTTTGAGTGGCTCGGGACGGACTTGAACCGCCGACACATGGATTTTCAGTCCATTGCTCTACCAACTGAGCTACCGAGCCGCACAGGCCACGACGGGCCGGACGCGCAAGATACGGCGCCGCGCCCGCCGCGCGCCGCGCCGTCGCGGCTTCACGTGGGCTTCGACCCGTCGGCGACCGGGGCCCGGTTCGGCGTGCTCAGCCGTCCTTGGCGCCGCGGCCCCAGAGAAGCTTGCTGCGAAGCGTGGCGAAGAAGGGGCGCTCGGGCAGCTTGACGAGGTGGACGCGGTGCGCCGCGCGGGCGATGCGCAGACGCGCGGAGCCGCCGAGGAGCGTCGTCGACCCGTCGGCGGCGACGACGAAGGCGTCGCGGGTGCGGACGGCGATGTCGAGGGTCACGTCGTCGGAGAGGACGATCGGGCGGACGGTGAGGGTGTGGGGCGCGATCGGCGAGAGCACGACGACGCCCGCCTCGGGCGCGAGGATCGGGCCGCCGACGGAGAGCGAGTAGGCCGTCGAGCCGGTCGGGGTGGCGACGATCAGGCCGTCGCCCCAGTAGGTGTTCAGGAAGACGCCGCTGACATGGACGCGGATGGCGAGCAGGCCCGCACGTCCGGCGCGTTCGATGGCGAACTCGTTGAGCGCCCACGGCGAGATGCGTGGCGGAATGGGCGCGTCGCCGGGGGCTGACGTGGCCGCGTCGGCGGGCTTGCCGAGGGTCGTGTCGGGGAGCGTTGGGCCGCGCTCGCCACGCGGGGAGGGCAGGACGGTCGCGTCGACGACGGCGGCTTCCAGGACGGCGCGCGGCTCGACGCGGTAGTCGCCCGCGCGCAGGCGCGCCACGACGGCGTCGAGTTCGCCGGTCTCGATGTCGGCGAGAAATCCCAACCGCCCGATGTTGACGCCGAGGATGGGCGTTTCGGCCCGCCCGAGCGCGTGCGCGGTGCGCAGCATCGTCCCGTCGCCGCCGAACGAGAGGACGACATCCGGACGCCCGGAATCGCCGACGGGGCGCGTAGCGGCGGTCGGGAGATCGGCGACGTACGGGTCGAGCGGTCCGGCGCTACCGACGAGGTCGCGCGCGGCGAGGCCCTCGGCGAGGCGCGGATCGAGGACGAACGTCTCCCCGTCGGCCCGCAACTGCGCGACGAGGCGCGCGAGAGGCGTCCAGAGGGCGTCTTTGTCGGGGTTGCCGGTCAGGCCGAGGGTCATGGCAGGGCAGGGGGCGAGGGCGGCGGCAAGGTACGCGGGGCGGCGGGCGGCGGGCGATCCGCAGGGCGGCGCATGGGGGCGGTCCCGTGCCCGCCGGGCCAGCCGGGGGCGTCGTATCCGCATCACCAGCCGGGGGCGTAGAGACGCATCGCCGATGCGTCTCTACCGGGCGCCGCCGTTGCCGTGCATCACCGCGCCGCCACCGCACGTCGGAACCGGCGCAGGCCCACCACGCGCCATCGCGCGCTCCTCCGAATTCCCCCTCGTCCCATTCCGCATATCTCTCCCACGAAACGCGCACGATCGAGGCGCGGGCAGTAGTTTGGTCAAACACCTTTCCTCGCTCCTGTGCCCGACGCTTCTTCCCGCATCGTCCTCGTCGGAGGGGGAATGGCCGCGGCGACGGCGGCGCAGACGCTTCGGCGGCTCGGGCACACCGGGGCCGTCACGATGCTCTGCGGCGAGGGGTTGCCGCCGTACAGCCGCCCGGCGCTGATGTACGCGCTCATGGGCCACGTCCGCCCGCGCGAGACGGCCCTCCACAGCGACGCCGTCTGGCGCTCGCTCGGCGTGAACCTCGTCGCCGACCGTGCGACGTCGCTCGACGTCGGCGCCCGGCGCGTGACGCTCGCTCGGGGCGAGGCGCTCGATTTCGACCGCTTGCTCGTCGCCACCGGCTCGGCGGCGCGGCGGCTCGGCGTGCCCGGCGAAGACCTCACCGGCGTCGTGCAGTTCTGGGGCGTCCACGACCTCGCGCCCATCGTCCGCGCGGCCGATGCGGCGAAGGACGCGGCTGCGGAAGCGGGCGAGGCGGCGCGGGCGGTCGTCATCGGCGGCGGTCTCTCGGGGATCGAACTCTGCGAGTGCCTCTCGTACCTCGGCCTCCGGGTCACGCTCGTCGTGCGCGAGGACCGGCTGATGGGCCGCGCGCTCGCGCCGGAGGAGTCGGACCGCGCCCTCGCGGCGCTCGGGCAGGGCGGCATCGAGGTGCGGTTCGAGACGGAAGTCGCGTCGATCGACGCGGATGCGGCGACGGGCCGCGTCGCGGGCGTGACCTTCAAGAAGGGCGGGACGATGGACTGCCGCGTCGTCGGCGTGACCGTCGGCGTGGCGCCGGACGTGGCGTGGCTCGATGGATCGGGCCTGGAGATGGGGCGCGGCGTGCGCGTCGATGCGGCGCTCGCGTCGGGTGGTGCGGAGGGCGCCGTTTATGCGGCGGGCGACTGCGCCGAACTCGCCGCGACCGACACCGGCGACGGACGCGGCGGTCGCATCGAGCAGCTCTGGTACAGCGCACGGGCGCAGGGCGCCGTCGCCGCCCACGGCCTCGCCGGATCGCCGCGCGCTTACGCGCCGGGCGTGCCCTTCAACTCCGCCAAGGTCTTCGACACCGAGTGGCAGGCCTACGGCGCCTACGACACCGACGCGGCGGCGGCGGGATGGACGACGCACCGCTTCGCCGACGCCCGCCGCGGCGCTCTCCTGCGCGTCGTCGCAGGCGAGGACGGGCGCGTGGTCGCCGTCTCGGTGATGGGCGCGCGCCTGCGCGGCGAGACCGTCCGCGCGTGGATCGCCGACGGACGCCGCGCCGACGACGTGCGGACGCGGCTCGCGGAGATTGCGTTTGATGCCGAGTTCGACGCGCGGCGGTTCGTGGGGGTTTGAGGATTGGGGATGGGGCGCTGGGGGGAGGCGGGGCGGCGGTGGGGGGCGGGTCGAGACCCGCCCCTGCGACATTTCGACGTTTACCACTTGATCTCATGCCCTCCACACTCGCCTTCCCCGACGCCCCTCGCGGCACGCCGACGCTCGACGCGCTCGACCGGTCGCTCGCGCTCACGATTCCGCTCCCGACGCCGACGGCGCTCGCGCGCGTCGGCACGGCGCTGCTCCTCGCCTCGCTCGCCGTCTGGCTCGCCGCCGCCGCCGGGCTTCGGCTGCCGGGGTGGGGGACGTTCGCCCTCGGCACCGGCCTCCTCGTCGCCGGCGCGGCGCTGCGGCTCGGGTGGGTCGGCTCGGCCGGGCGCGACGGCGACGGCCACGCGGCGCACCACGACGGCGCGGGCGATGCCGCCGGGACGTGGCACCGCGACGGCACCCGGCGCGGCGTGACCGCGTGGGCGCTCGCCGCGCTCCTCACCGCCTACTACGTCGCCACGTACTGGTACCCCGGCCTCCTCGACGGCCTCGTGCGCGCCTTCGACCCGCTCGCGCAGGCCGTGCGCGGGCAGGACGCCACGCAGTGGTTCGTCTACGGCAGCTTCTACACGTTCGCCGTCGTCGTGATGGGCGCCCGCGCGGCGCGGCGCTGGAAGACGCCGTACCACGTCGCGCGGACGGTCTCGGTCGGGTTCTTCCAGGTCTTCTTCGCGTGGACGCTGCCGTCGCTGTTCATCCGCCTCTCGAAGCCCGAACTCTACTTCCACTACACGTGGCCGCTCGACTACGACGGCTTCTGGCCCTCGACCGTCGCCAATCTGCAGGGCGCGGGCGGCGCTCGGGTGGGCGGCGCTGCTCTGGAGCGTCGTCCTGCTGACCGTCGCCACGCCCCTTCTGACGTACTTCTTCGGCAAGCGCTGGTACTGCGCGTGGGTGTGCGGCTGCGGCGGCCTCGCCGAAACCGCGGGCGACCCGTACCGCCACCTCTCCGACAACAGCGTCCGTGCGTGGCAGATCGAGCGCTGGATGATCCACAGCGTGCTCGCGCTCATCATCGTCACGACCGTCCTGCTGTGGATTCACGCGCTCACCGGGCAACTGGGCGGGGCGGGCGACGTGCTGGCGAAGGGGTACGGATTCTGGATCGGCGCGGCGTTCTCGGGCGTCGTCGGTGTCGGCTTCTACCCGCTCATGGGGGCCCGCGTGTGGTGCCGCTTCGGCTGCCCGATGGCGGCGATCCTCGGCCTGCAGCAGCGCTTCTTCTCGCGTTTCCGCATCACGACGAACGGCGGGCAGTGCATTTCGTGCGGCCAGTGCTCGACGCACTGCGAGATGGGCATCGACGTGCGGCACTACGCGCAGCGCGGCCAGAACGTCGTCCGCGCCGGGTGCGTCGGCTGCGGCGTCTGCGCGACGGTGTGCCCGCGCGGCGTGCTGAAGCTGGAGAACGGCCGCGACACCGGCGCCACCCGAACCGCGACGGTCTTCGTGCCCGAGGCCGACGTGCTGGTGATGGAGGATGCGTGGCCGGGCATGTGAGGGTGGATGCAGCGTGCGGGGAGGGTGGGGCGCAGGGGCCGTACCGGGCGGCGGTGGCGGTAAGGGCACGATAGATCGTGCCCCCACGTCGTGTCGCGCCGGGCCCCGCCCGTGTAGGTGCCCCGCCCGTGTCGGTATCGCTCCGGCGCTACCTTGCGCCGTCCGCGCGTTCCTGCCGGGACTCCGCCCCTTTCGACGTTTTGATGCGCCTGATTTCTGCTGCACGCCTCGCCGCGCCCCTTGCCCTCGCCTCCGTGATTGCCGCGGGCGCCCTCGTCGCCGGGTGCGACAGCGGCGGGGGCGGGTCGCCGTTTCCCGATCTGAAGCCGCAGGGCACGTGGGACCGCCGCGACTCGCTTGGCGTCGCCACGCAGTCGGGGACGCAGTACGTCGTCTTCGAGCAGGTGCTCGTGCTCAGCGGCGCGAATGGCGCCCTCACCGGCACCCTCACCACGCGCCGCACCGACAACCGTCCGATCACGCCGCCCCGCGCGCTCGAAAACGCCACCGTGAAGGGCAGCTTCGACGGCTTCGCCATCGCCCTCGACCTCGTCTACCCGTCGCGTGCGGTGCGGTGGAGCGGCTCGGTCGCCATCTCCAACGACCTCCTCGGCTTCACGACCGACGAAAATCAGCAGGTCTCCTTCGCTCGCCGCGGCACCATCACGCCCGACACCGGCGGCAAGTAGGGGCGGGTCCCCGACCCGCCCGCTGCGCCCCAAACCATCTCCAGGGGCACATTCACCCCTCCAATCTCCCATCCCCAATCCTCCCCCACGTCACGTCTTCTGCGGCTTCTTGCGGGCGGCGGGGAAGAGGACGTTGTTGAGGATGAGGCGGTAGCCGGGCGAGGAGCGGTAGAGGTCGAGATCGGTCGCGGGGTCGCCGACGAAATGCTGGTAGTCTTCCGGGTCGTGGCCCGCGTAGAACGTGAACGTCCCCTGCCCGAGCGTGCCGGTGAGGTACTTGACGGCGTTCCGCCCCGGCGCCTCGGCGAGGATGGTGACGGATGGCTTGATGCGGTCGCGCGCGAAGATCGTCGCCTGCCCGAGGAAGCCTTTCACGCTCGCCACGTGGTTCTGCGTGAGCATCGTCGGCACGGGGTCGGTCTTGGCGCGGAAGTCGTAGAGGGTGAAGAAGTCGAGGGCGGCGGTGCGCATCTCGGGCGGCGGCGCGCCCGCGTCGATGTCGCTGTGCTCGTACTCGTAGGGGTTGAGCGAGGGCGTGAAGCCGGTGAAGGCGAGCGTCTGCGCGTAGTCGAGCGGCGCGGCGGCACCCGGCGAGACGCCGTCGCCGTCGTACTCGGCGGGGACGATGTCGGCGTCGTGGGCGGCGAGGGCGATGTCGAAGGTGTCGGTGCCGGAGCACATCGCGAACAGGAATCCGCCCTTGTCGACCCATCCGCGGATCGCGGCGGCGACGGAGAGTTTCAGGCCGCTGACCTTGTCGTAGCCGCGCCGGGCGGCGTCGGCTTCCGCTTCCGACTTCTGCTGCTTGTACCACGGCTGGTTGCGGAACTGGTAGAACTTGCCGAACTGGCCGGTGAAGTCCTCGTGGTGCAGGTGCAGCCAGTCGAAGTCGGCGAGGCGCCCGTCGAGGACGTCGTCGTCGTAGATCTTCTCGTAGGGGATTTTGGCGTATTCGAGGGCCATGAGCACGGCATCGTCCCACGGCAGGCTCTGCGTCGGCGCGTAGACGGCGACGCGCGGCGCTTTTTCGAGGCGGATCGTCGCCTGGTTGTTGGCGGGGTCCTCGACGCTTCCGAGCACGCCCGCCGTCTCGGCGCCGCTCAGGCGTTCGTAGGAGACGCCCGCCTCGCGGAGTTTGGCCTCGACCTCGCCGTCGAGCGGGAGGAGGAACGCGCCGCCGCGGTAGTTGAGCAGCCACTCGACCTCGAGATCGGCCGTCAGCGCCCAGTAGACGACGCCGTAGGCGCGCAGGTGGTTCGTCTGCCCGGCGTCCATCGCCACGAGCAGGTCCTGCGCCCGCACGCCCGGCACGAGCGCGTGAGGGCGACGGCGAGAACAGCGGCGAGGACGGCGAGGAAACGGCGCATCGGGGGCGGGGAAGACGACGCTGGAGAAACGCCGCGCGCGAACGGATCGTGCCCCGGCGGCACCCGGGGCTCAGCCGCCGGGCCGGACGAGGGTCAGCAATGATGATCGCGTCGGCGAGGAGGCCTGCCGCGAAAGCGGCGCAGTACACTGCTGCCTCTCCCCGCCGCGCCGCGAATCTGCACGACGCGCGCCGGATCGACGGCGCGCAGGCTGTCGGGCGTCCCGATCTGGAGCCGTCCGTCCGGACCGGTGCCACGCCAGAGGCCGGCCACGTCGGAGCCGTCGTCGAGGATGACGAGCACCGGCGCGCGGTCGGGTGGCGTGCTGGCGAGCGTGTAGCGTTGCGCATCGGCGATGCGCGCCTGCGAGGCGTTGCCCGATGAGGTCAGCATCGGGAAGACGAACGTGCAGCCGCTGAGCACCATCGCCGAAAACGAGGACGAGGACGAGTGAGGGAAGGCGGGGCCGGGGCATCGGGCAGAGAGACGGGCGTGTGGATGGGAGTGCCGGTGGCGTCAGTAACCCACCACCGCAGCCCCCAAGCGCAGCACGTGTGATCCCGTGGATAGACCCGCTTGCACGATGAGGCCGTCGATGACGAGGCCGGCGAGGAGCATCGGCCCGAAAGCGTGCGTGCGCGAGGGCGGCTGCGGATCCGCACGACCTGGTCCTCGTGAAGCTCGGTGCGGCCGCCGCCGCGGCTGCTGGAGCACGACCACGCTCCGAGTCGATCCGGCGCCCGCGCCCTCCATCCCGCGCCCACCGCCCGTACGAGTCGCGCCCGTCGCGCGTCACGACTCTCGACCGGCGTGTCGAGCGGCGGCGGCTCGTCGAGCGTGTACGCCACCGTCGGCCTCCTCGCCGACACGTTGTCGATGGTCGCGCCGGTGAGGCCGAAGGTGAGCGTGCAGCCGCCGAGCAGGGGCGCGGCGAGGAGCGAGGAGCAGGGCAGGGCGGCGCATCGGGAGCGGGGATTTCCCGGAATGCCGCACGCCGCGTCTGTGAAGTAACACGCGGACGCAGAAATGCCCCGGCGGGGCCGGTGCGCCCGCGCTCGCCGTTCGACAGATTCAGGGACGGACTGCCTCACTCGCGTCCATCGCTGCCTGCGTCGTATCGTCTGTGCGTCCCCCGCCGATCCATGCGCCGTCTCCTCGCCCCGCTGCTGCTGATCGCCCTCGTGGTGGGTTCAATCGGGGAGCAGACCCTTCGCCACGCAAGGGAAGAAAAGCGGTTGAGCGATAGCCGATACTTCGAACTCCGGCCAAGGGGCCTGGAGATCACCGGGTGGCCGACAGGCATCAACAGCGAGGAGTTTCGCCGCGGACGGTTGGAGGGACGTGCTGCTGCCGAGCGAGACTCCATCCCTCGGATCCTCTACGGGGAGACCCCTAGCAGTCACTCGATGCCGTTGGTGTACCATCCCTATATGCCTGTGTTCGACCCGGCGCTCGCGCTGCTCCGTCACCGAACGGGAAAGGCTGTTCACTTCGAGATTCGAAGCGCTAATTGGGCCGAGGAGACGGGGTACATCCGGGGCTATTTCGAGGTCACGCTTCGCCGCCTCGGCGCCAGCCGGGATCTCGTACTGAACACGTGGGACGAGGGAATGGGCCTGCGAAGCCTTGCCGTGCCAACACCAGGGCGGCCGTCCGGGCGATGGGGCTCCGCCTGTCGGGGAGACGGTTATTCGGGCGACGATTACGCCTGTTCGTTTGACATCCTGACGGCGGACGGGCTTGGAGGCCGTCTCTACTGGCTCGGCTCTGAAATCTCCGTAGACGATGATGGGCGCGTTACGCAAGTGCATTTCGATGGGCTACATCGAGGAGCGGGACGACCAGTTTCGAGAACTGCCATCACGCCCGATGATCGCTGCCTCTACGTTCGACCGGCTGCGAGACAGCCTGATGCTCCTTCGGTACCCACCCGTTCCGCCACCCTACCGCGGCATCGGTCTCCGTTCGCCTCTCCGTGTAGCGGTGTCGCTCTCCCATCCCTACAAGGGCGATTCGTAAACGGCAACAGGTTCGGGCCGTCAGTTCACAGGCGCCTCCACCGGCACCGGGCGCCACTGGCGCTGGCGGCGGCGGGCGTCGGGGATCAGGAGCGAGCCGGGGTAGCGGCCGGCGAGGCGGTCGAGCGTCGCGGCGCCGTCGAGCGGACGGTTGAGGGCGTAGGCTTCGACGTCGGCGAGGTCGGAGAGCGCGCGGTCGGCGACGTAGCTGTCGGGGTGTTTCTCGGCGACCTCGCGGAGGGCGTCGGCGGCCTCGGCGGCGCGTCCGGCCTCGCGGAGGGCGTCGGCGCGGAGCATCCGGGCGTCGTCGAGAAGCGGCGCGCTGCGCGCGGCGAGGTCGTTGATGAGCACGCCGAGCGAGTCGAGCGCCTCGCCCAGCCGCTGCTGTCGCACGAGGAGCGCGGCGCGGGTGTAGCGGGCGAGGCCGACGTCGAGCGAGTCGCGGCGGTTCTCGACGAGCAGGAGTTTGAGTTCGATGGCGTCGTTCGCCACGTCGGCGGAGGCGTCTTCGGCGAGCACGTCGGCGCGGTCGGTGGCGGCGTCGAGGTTGCCGCGGTAGAGGTCGAGGAGGGCGAGTTCGTAGCGCGCGCGGTCGGCGATGTCGCCGGTGCGAAGCGTCTCGTCGATGCCCGCGAAGGCGCGCGTGGCGGCGTCGAGGTCGCCACTCGCCACGAGGGCGCGCCCGCGCGTGAGGGCCGCGGCGTCGGCGGCGGCGGTGCGGGGGTGCTCGGCGAGGACGCTGTCGAGGGCGGCGACGGCGCCGCGTCGGCTGCCCGGCGATGTCGAGGAGGATCCGCCCGATGCGGGCGCGGGCGTCGGGCACGTCGGGGTGGCCGGGGGCGCTCGCCACGAATCCGCGCAGGGCGGCGAGGGCGCGGGCGCCGTGGGTCGAGTCGGAGAAGGTGCGCTCGCGCGCGGCGTCGGCCCAGCGCTCGTGGAGGAGGCCGAGGCCGAGGCGCGCGTCGGCGGCGGTCGGGGCGTCGGCGTAGCGGCGGAGGACGTCGTCGTAGGCGCCTTCGGCGCTCGCGTAGGCCCCGGCGTCGGTGGCGGTGCGGGCGAAGGTGAGGAGCACGCGCCCCTCCTGCCGGTCGAAGCGGTCGACGGCGCGGGCCTCGTCGAGCGCGCGGGCGGCGTCGCCGTTTTCGAGGGCCAGCCACGCGTAGATCTCGCGCAGCGGACGGTTCGTCGGGTGGCGTCGGGCGCGGCGCGCGGCGGCGGCGACGAGGCCGGGAAGGGCGCCCTCGACGTCCACGAGCGGGGCGAGGCGGTCGCGCGCGAGCGTCGCCTGCCGCGGGTCGTCGGCGACGAGGCCGAGGTAGGCGTCGGCGGCCTCGTCGATGCGCCCGGCGGCGACGAGCAGGCGCGGGCGCACGTCGCCGAGGGCATCCCCGGCGCGGACGCGGTCGAGGAGCGCGAGGGCGTCGTCCGGGCGTCCGGCGCCGTCCATCGCATCGACGACGAGGCGCAGGCGGACGGCGTCGCGCCCGTCGCCCGCGATCTGCGTCCACTCTGCCATCGCCGCGGTCGAGTCGCCATCGAGGAGCCGGAGCGCAGCGCGTTCGGCGGCAGCGGCGGCGTCGCCCGGCGTCGCGGCGAGGTGGCGGGTGAGGACGCTGACGCCGCTCCCGTAGCGCCCCCCCTGCCGGTACGCCTCGACGAGCTTGATCCGGTAGGCGGGCACGTCGGGGCGGCTCAGGTAGAGCGCCTGCAAGACGACGGTGGCCTCCTCGACCTGTCCGGCGCGGAGGGCGGCGTCGGCGGCGCGGAAGCGCGCGGCGTCGGTCGTGTCGGCGGCCTCGGGGAGCGGCAGGCGCCGCGACGGGTCGGGCGGCTGGGCGTTGGCGGGAGTGGCCGCGGCGGCGATCAGGAGCAGGGCCGCGAGCGCGGGCAGAACGGAACGGCGCATCGGGGGCGGAGAGGGCATACAGGACGAACGTACGCGGGGCGGGGCGTCGCGTGCCGCGGGGAGAGGATGGGGGATGGGGTTGGTTGTTGATGGTTGGTTGTGGCGGCGGGTCTGGGCGGCGGAGCGCGTCCATCCGGGCAGTCACGGGGAGCGTTGGGGGATGTGCGGTGGCGGGGCGACGTAGGGGCGGGTCTCCGACCCGCCTCCACCGGACGCCTGGCCTCCGCCGAATCCCCGGTTGCCTCCGCGTCACCGTTCAACAACCTGTGCCGACCGGGCGCGCGAATCGACGATCTTGCGGCGGTCCGATCCCTCTGCCGATGCGCCTCCTCGCCTTCGCCCCCCTCGCCGCCGCGCTCGCCCTCACCGGCTGCGCCGCCACGCGACCCGCCGCCGTCCCCGCGCCGCGTCCGCGCGCGATCCTCGTCTCGTTCGACTCGATCAACCTCGACCGGCTCACCGAGTCCCTCCCCGACGGCGCCATCCCGACGTTCCGCGCGCTCGCCCGCGAGGCCGTCTGCGCCATGCCCGGCGCCCGGCCCAACTTCCCGTCCGTCACCGCGCCCGGCCACGCGGCGCTCTGGACCGGCGCCTATGGCCACGTCTCCGGCGTCTCGGCCAACGAGGTGCTGGACCTGCCGCGCGACGCGAACGCCATCACGGAGACCCTCTCCGGCTACTCGTCCGACGCCCTGAGCGCCGAGCCGATCTGGATCACCGCCGCCCGCGCGGGCCGCGTCGTCGTCGGGCACCACGTGACGCAGGCGCCCGGCGTGCCCGGCTACCCGCCGGCGATGCGCGCCGACAGCGCCCGCAGCGCCGCGCGCCGCGCCGAGGCTGCCGAGGTGCTCGCGCGCCCGAACGCGCGGATTGTCAACGGCTACAACCGCACCGCTGCGCCCGAGCGCGTCGTCACCGAGCGCGACGGCGTCCGCCCGGCGACCCGGTGGCGCGGCCTCGACCGCCTGCCCGCGTCGGCACCGGCGCCGCGCGAGGTGGCGTGGGCGGCGGGCGAGGACTCGGTCTTCACGCTCCTCACCGGCGAGGGCGGCGCCTACACGCGTGCCTGCGCCGGATTCTCGCGCGATCTCGCCGGAGCCACCTGCGCCGATGTCCACGCCGCCGACCGCGCGCCGCTCATGGTCCCTGTCGCTGGCCGTCCGGTCGCGGACGGTGGCGCCGACCGTCCGCTCGCGCGCTACTTCTCCGCCCCGCTCGCGCACCGCCTCGCCGACGGCAGCCGGGTGACGCTCCGCATCCGCCTGTTCGAGATCGCGCCCGACGCATCGCGCCTGAACCTCTACGCCGTCGCGATGCAGGTCGTCGAGGCCAACCGCGCCGATGTCGCCGACGACTACGCCGCGGCGGTGCCCGGGTGGCGCGGCAACGGTGCTGGCTACGTCATCCAGCGCGGGTTTGGTCGCGGCGATGGTCGATGGCGGAGATGGCGAGGCCGAGTACCGCTACGCCGAAACCGCCGAACTCGCCGCGATGACCTCGATGCAGGGCAGCGAGTGGGCGTGGCGGCAAGCACCGGACCTGATGCTCGACTATTTCGCCCTCGGCGACGAGGTCGATCACGCCTACTACGGCACGCAGCGCCCCGAATCGCCGCTCTACGACGCGGCCCTCGCGCCGCGCCTGAACGACATCCGCGCCCGCGTCTGGGGCCTCGCCGACCGCAAACTGGCCCTCCTGCGCCGCCTCGCCCGCGAGTCGCCCGGCACGCTCCTCGTGGTCTCGGGCGATCACGGGATGCGGCCGACGTGGCGCGAGTTTCGTCCGAACGCCGCCCTCGCCGCGGCGGGCCTGCTCGCGCTCACGCCCTCCGGCGCGCCCGACCTCGCGCGGACGCAGGCGTACTCGCCGAACGGCTACTTCGTCGTCGTCAACACGACCGACCACGCGGGCGGCACCGTGGCCCCGGCCGAGCGCGCCGCCGTCGTGGCGCGTGTCAAGGCGGCCCTCCTCGCCGTCCGCGGCCCCGACGGGCAGGCGGCGCTCACCGGCGCGTGGGCATCGGCGGAGGTGGACAGCCTCGGCGCGGGCGGTCCGGCGGGCGGCGACGTGTACTTCGAGACCGCGGCGGGCTACTCGTGGTCGCGCGCGACGGCCGCCCCGGCGGCTCTCGCCTCGACGCGCGCGGGCGCCGGCCACGGCTACCTCTCGACGGCCCCCGACATGCAGACCGCCTTCTGCCTCGACGCCCCGGCGTCGCCGCGCCTGCCGTCGTCCCTCGGCCAGGTCCGCATCACCGACGCCGCCCCGACCGTCGCCGCGTGGCTCGGCCTCCCCGCCCCGCCCGACGCGGAGGGCGTCTCGCGCCTCCGAACGCCGCGGTGACGGCGCGCGGACGATGCGTTCGGGTGGCGCCGTGGGGGGAGACACAGGGGCATGCTCCGGCGTACGGAGCTGACGTTTCCTCCCCGATCCACCCCCACGCCCCCGATGATCTGCAACCGCCGCGAAGACGGCTGGGAACTCGTCTACCAGAACGCCCACGGTGTCGTGGCGATGGAGCTGCTGCGCCACTGGCGCGCCCCCGACCGACCCGGAGGCAGCCCCGGCCGATGGGGCGAGGTGCTCTACGCCGCCGCGCAGCACGACAACGGCTGGCAGGAGTGGGAGCCGGGCGACCACCTCACCGCTCTCGGCACGCCGCGCCACTTCGAGGAGACGACCGACGCCGACATCGTCCGCCAGTCCGAGATGGCCCTCGGGCGCGTCCGCCACGCGAGCCTGTTCGCGGGCCTGCTCCTCATCGAGCACTTCCGCACCCTCTACGCCGCCTCTGAGGATGCCGACACGCAGGCGATGCTGCGCCGCCAGACCGCCGAGGCCGCCAAATACCGCCGCGTGCTGGACGTGTCCGCCCAGGACGTCAAGGCCCACTACGAGTACCTGCGCTTCGCTGATACGCTCTCGCTCACGCTCTGCCTGCGCCGCCTCGACCTGATGGCCGACCGCCGCATCGAGATCGAGACCGTCGGCGGCGTCCGCTACTTCGCCTTCCGCCGCGCCGACGAGTCGATCTGTGTCGAGCCGTGGCCGTACGACGTGGCCTCGTTCGACGTCTCGGCGGAAGCCTACCACCTGCCCGCGTTGACGTTCGAGAGCAACGACGCCCTCGCCGCCGCCGTCGCCGACGCCCGCATCGTCCCGCGCGTGTGGACGGTGCGGCGGGGGTGAGCCCCCTCCTGCCGCTCCGCGCTGCACGGCCTCCGCGGCGGTCCTCCCCCGCGACCCCGCGGGGGAGGTGTCCCGAAGGGACGGAGGGGAGGGGGGCGGTGCGGCGCAGCCACCCGCGCCCCTCACCCCGCGTTGAGCAGCGCGTTCAGGAAGGCCTCGCCGTAGCGCTGCATCTTGGCCTCGCCGACGCCGGAGACCTCGCGCAGGCCGGCCTCGGTCGTCGGGGCGCGCTCGGCCATCTCGCGGAGGGTCTTATCGGAGAAGATGACGTACGGCGGCACGGCCTGGTCGCGGGCGAGCTCGAGGCGCAGCGTGCGGAGCATCTGGAAGCGGCGCTCGCCTTCGGTCGTCGTCTCGATGGGCGCGGCGGCGGCCGCGCGGCGGCGGCGGGCCTTGGGGGCAGGCGTCGGGTCGCGGCGGAGCTCGACGGTCTCCTGGCCGCGCAGCACCGGCGTCGCGCGCTCGGTGAGCACCAGGCGCCCGTAGTTGTCGGCCTCGATGGCGAGGTAGCCGGCGGCGACGAGCTGCCGCAGCACGCTCCGCCACTCCGTCGCCTCCAGGTCGCTGCCGACGCCGAACGTCGGCAGACGGTCGTGGCCGTACTTCGTCACCTTTTCCGTCGACTCGCCGCGCACGACATCGACGACGTGGCCGCCGCCGAAGCGCTGCCCGGTGCGGTGGACGGCGCTCATCAGCTTCTGCGCGGCGACGGTCGCGTCCCACGTCTCCAGCGGGGTGATGCAGGTGTCGCAGTTGCCGCAGTGCTCCGGCGGGTTCTGGCCGAAGTAGCCGAGCAGGACGGCCCGGCGGCAGCGGGCCGTCTCGCAGAAGCCGACGATGGCGTCGAGCTTGTGGCGCCCGACCCACGCGTGCGCCGCGTCGCCGCCGTCGTCCATCATGCGGCGCTGCTGCACGACCGAGGCCATCGAGTAGAGCAGGTACGCCTCGCTCGGCTCGCCGTCGCGCCCGGCGCGCCCGGTTTCCTGGTAGTAGGCCTCGACCGATTTCGGCACGTCCATGTGCACCACGAAGCGCACGTTCGGCTTGTCGATGCCCATGCCGAAGGCGATGGTCGCGCACATCACGACGCCTTCCTCGCGCAGAAACCGCGTCTGGTTGGCCTCGCGGACGTTTTGCGCGAGCCCCGCGTGGTAGGGCAGGGCGTCGATGCCTTCGGCGCAGAGCATCGTGGCGGCCTTCTCGACCGACGCGCGGGAGAGGCAGTAGACGATGCCCGCCTCGCCCTTGTGGCCGTCGAGGAAGGTGAGGAGCTGGCGCTTGGGCTCGTTCGAGACGTCGACGCGGTAGCGGATGTTGGGCCGGTCGAAGCCGGTCACGAAGAGCGCGTCGTCGTCCATGCCGAGCTGCGCGAGCACGTCGCGCTGCGTCGGCGCGTCGGCGGTGGCGGTGACGGCGAGGCAGGGGACGTGGGCGAGGCGGCGGCGGACCTCGCCGAGCATCCGGTACTCGGGGCGGAAGTCGTGGCCCCACTGCGAGATGCAGTGCGCCTCGTCGATGGCGAGGAGCGCGACGTCGATCTCGTTGAACCGGTCGAGGAATCCCGGCATCATCAGCCGCTCGGGGGCGACGTAGAGCAGGTCGAGGCGGCCATTGTGGAGGTCCGAGAGCACGCGCCGCGCCTCCACTTCACCAAGAGACGAGTTGAGAAACTCGGCCCGCACATCGAGCTGCCGGAGCGCCGCCACCTGGTCCTGCATGAGCGCGATGAGCGGGCTGACCACGATGCCGACGCCGCGCCGGACGAGCGCCGGGATCTGGTAGCAGAGGCTCTTGCCGCCGCCCGTCGGCATGACGCACATCGCGTCGCCGCCGCCGACGACGCGGTCGATGACGGCCTCCTGCGCGCCGCGGAAGGCGTGGAAGCCGAAGACGCGCCGGAGCGCCTCGTGCGCGGCGTCGTCGGCGCCGCTGTCGTGGCGGTCGAAGGGCGCGTCGTTCGCGGGCACGGGGGTGTCGGCCGATGAAGGCACGTCGGCGCGGGGCTCGGTGTCGTAGGGCGTGGACGCGCGCGCGGCGCGGCGCGGCGCGGCGGGCGCCTCCGGGGCGTCGGGATCGGGGGCGGAGACGGGAACGAGGCGGGGCACGGCGGGCAGGAAGGTTCGGACGGGGCAACGCGGCGCAGGTGCCTACGGTCCGGCATCGGTCGAGCCAAAGCCTACGACCGCGCGGGTGACGGCGTGGCGTCACGGGGTGCGATGGGCGTGGGATGCGCACGGCGGCGGCGTCCGGTGGTGGCGCGACGATGTCCGCTAGCGACGCGCGTTCTGCACACCGGGTCCCCGCTTTCGCGGGGGCCGCGCCGTCAACTCGCCGCTCGCCTGCGGCGCGTCCGCGCTCATCACGACGGCCCACAAGATCCCGATAGGCACGCCGTCGTCCGCGCGATCGCGGGCGCCGACCCGCCGTTCGAATGCACAACCGGATCGCCGATTCCGGATCCGGCAACCGCCGTGGATGGGGGCCGTCCGTTGTCTGTCGTCCGGGAGATCGTGACAACGCCCGGCCGGTTGGCGGGGCAACCGGCCGGGCGCGCGGGCTGTTCGCAACGGCCTGCCTCTCCGCGCTCTGCGCCCTGCCCGTGCCCGTCGTCCTCGAAGCCATCGCCACCGCCGTTCCCGAGCACGTCCGCCCGCAGGCCGAGGCGGCGGCGTTCATGCAGCGCGTGACGACGCTTCCCGAGGCGCTCCGGAGCCGCATCCCGGCGCTCTACGACCGCTCGTCCATCGACCGCCGCCACAGCGTCGTCGCCGACTACGCGCACGACGACGCCTCGAAGTTCACCTTCTTCCCGCCCGACTGGTCGCTCCAGCCCGCGCCGACGACCGCCGCGCGCAACGCCCGCTACCGCGAGGCCGTCGTCCCGCTCGCCGTCTCCGCCGCCGAGGGCGCCCTCGCCGCCGCCGGACGCGCGCCGGGCGAGGTGACGCACGTCGTCTTCGTCTCCTGCACCGGCTTCTTCACCCCCGGCCCCGACATCCTGCTCGTGCGCGCGCTCGGCCTGCCGCCGACGACCAAGCGCACGCTCGTCGGCTTCATGGGCTGCTACGCCGCCTTCAACGGCCTCCGCGTCGCCGAGGGGTTTGTGCATGGGGATCCGGGCGCGGTCGTGCTCGTCGTCTGCGCCGAACTCTGCACGCTCCACTTCCAGAGCGAGGGGACGCTGGAGGAGGCCGTCGTCAACAGCCTCTTCGCCGACGGATGCGCCGCCGCCGTCGTCTCGGGCCGCGCCGCACCGGGCACGCTCGAACTGACCGCCACGCACGCCCTCCTCGACGACGACTCGCTCGGCGACATGACGTGGGACATCGGCGACACCGGGTTCGCCATGACGCTCTCGTCGCGCGTGCCTCGCGTCGTCGCCCGCCACGCGCCGACGTACGTCCGCGACCTCACCGCCGCCGGTGGCCTCACGCCCGGCGACCTGACGTTCTGGGCGATCCACCCCGGCGGCCGCGCCATCGTCGAGCACGCCGCCGCCGCCCTCGCCCTCCCCGACGGCGCCACCGACGACAGCCTCGCCGTCCTCCGCGACTACGGCAACATGTCCTCGCCGACGATCCTCTTCGTCCTCCAGCGCGTCCTCGACCGCCACCGCGCGGCTGTCGAAGCGGGCGCAGCCGGGCGAAACCGCCGGCATCGCGATGGCCTTCGGCCCCGGCCTGACCATCGAAGGGGCGCTGTTCGTCGGGCGGTGACGAGGCGACGCGCCGTTTCGGCACCTGCCGGGCTTGATCGTGGCGGCTGCTCGTCGTAACGTGCGCATGACTTTCCCCCGATGCCATGTACCGCCTCGTTCTCGCCTGTGTCCTGCTGCTCGCCGCCGTTCTCCCGGCCTCGGCGCAGTACGTCACGCTTCAGCCGATGGAATCGCCGCTGGGGGGAAGTGCCACCTCGGTGCTGACGTTGGACGGAGGGAGCGTTCTCCTGTCTCAGAACGGAAACGTGTTTCGCTCGGACGATGACGGCGAGACGTGGGTGCGCGTGATGGCTCCGACGAGGGACTACCCCTTCCCCTACCTCGCAAAGGGAAGCAGCGGAACGGTCGTGGCGTCGGCTCGGATCGACCCGAGCTTCGTCCCGTTCTCGTTCGTGGCCTCCAAGGATGCAGGACGGACGTGGGCCGCGCTTTCGGAGGCAGAGCTGCGCACATCGCTGGCCCTCCGTCATCCGTCAGCGGGGTGGTTTGCCACGCAATCGTCTCTCCAGGCGCCTGACAATACCTACTGGGGTGTGCTTCTTTGGTCCACCGACGGAGTATCGAACTGGGTGCTTTCCTCGCCGAGTCTCTCCGGTACGCCCGGCTCCACAGTGGTCGGGCGACGTGCCTTCATCGGGCCTGATGGAGACGTCTGGGGCAATACGGATTCGAGGTACCAGATGGACAGCAGGTACGAAGAACACCGGCTTTCCCGCTGGAATGCGTCGGCTGGGACCTGGGAGCCGGGAATCACCGTGCCAGGCTCTTTCGCCGGAAGCGCCGCCGGCCCCAACGGGAGGGGGGTGGTGCTGAGCCGCCGATCTTCCAACATCTTTGTCTACGTCACGGGATGGAGCGGGGGCGTGCGTGCGACGGTGGATGGAGGGACCACGTGGGCCTTGGCGGACCCTGCCGTCGTCGGAGCCGAGGAGGCGGCCGGTGCTGTCGTGGCCACCCCCGACGGGCGTTTTCTGGTGGGGATGTCCGGTGGCGTCGTCTCGTGGGACGGGCAGGGCACGTGGCGGCGCGATGGGCTGAACGGGGTGCCCGTCGCCTCGATGGCCGTCTCTGCCTCGGGGACGGTGTTCGTCGCCTCCCCTGCGAAAGGGCTGTACCGCCGACCGGCGGGCACGACGGCGTGGACGCAGGTGCTGCCCTCCCTGGTGACGTCGCCCGTGCTGGCGCTTTCGGACGATGGGCGCTTCGCCGCCACCGCCACCGGCCTCTGGTGCTACGACGGGCAGACGTGGCACTCCGTCGACGGAGATACCGTGGGGGTTCGCCCCGGAGCAGCCGTGGGCATCGCGGGCACGGCACGGGGCACGGCCGTCGTTCGCCTCGCCGGCGACTCGCCAGGCGGCCCGGACCGGCAGCGTGCCGTGGCGACGGCGGCGTGCGCCGGGACCAACGGAACTGGCGACGGCATCGCCGTTCTCAACGACCAGACGGTTCTCGCCGTCGACCAGGCTGTCATCGCCCTCCGGGCGAGCCTCTGGGTGGCCCGTGCTGATGCGCTCGACCGATGGCGGACACCTCTTCGTTCGCACCGGCGCTGGAGTCGGCTGGTACCACAGTCGGCTGTTCGCGGGCGCTGGAGGGTGGCTCTACTCGACGGCTTATCGCAACCCCAACCGGCCTGGTGTTTTTCGTTCGTCCGACCAGGGACAGACGTGGGTGCCGTTCGACACGACGCGCGTCTACGACCGGTACAGCTGGGTGCAGCCCCACCCGACCCTTCCGATCCTCTACCAAATCGGCACCCGTCCCGGGTCCTCACAGGGACCCTTCGGCCTCGACGTGAGCGAGGACGACGGAAGGACATGGCAGCAGCGTAGCACGTTCACGTACAACGATGACCGGAGAGATCGCATCCGCATCGAGCCCCTGTCGGGTCGCCTCTTCCGGATGCCCCGGTCAACAACTCCCGGAACGCCTTGGGCTGTTCTGGCATCATCAGACGATGGGCGAACATGGGCGGACCTCGGCATCGCATCGACGACGCAATGGCCCATCGCCTTCGACGCGAGCGGTCGGATGCTTGCCGCCTCCCGTACTGGTGGCCTCCTGCGCTCCGCCTCGCCCCTCGCCACCGACGGCGTGCCTGTGGCCGCCGCCTCAGCGCTGCGGGTGTGGCCGAACCCGGCGGCGTCTGCCGTCCGCATCGACGCGGGCACGCCGGAGCAGGCGGCAGGGGCGGTCTACGACGTGCTCGGGCGCGTCGTGGCGCGGCTCGACGGTCCGGGCGATGCGCTGGCGTGGGACGCGTCGGCGTCGGCGCCGGGCGTGTACGTCGTGCGCGTGGTGACGGCGGATGGGCGCGTCGAGACGGCCCGCGTCGTGGTGGCGCGGTGAACTGCTCGGCCTGACAGGGTCTCCTCCGCGTCTCCGCCCACCGCTCGCTCAGGTGGCGGAGACGATGCTCCGGCGTATTCTGCGCACGTCGCCATCCCCTGATTCCGATGCGCCTCCTCGCCGCCCTCGCCGCCTGCCTCGTCCTCATCGCCACGGCGCACGCGCAGTCGATCCCGCTCGTGCCGATGGGCGGCCCGCCCGGCGGCAGCGCCGATGCGGTGCTCGCGCTCGACGGTGGCGCGGTGCTGATCGTGCAGGACGGGCGCGTCTTCCGCTCCGCTGACGCGGGCACGACGTGGGCGCGCGTGCTGCCGTCGCTGCCGTTCCGATACGAGCGCTTGACCTTGCGGCGTGGCGCCGACGGGGCCGCCTACGTGCTCAGTTCGTCGGCGACGGTCTGGCGCTCCGCCGACGGCGGCGTGACGTGGACGGACGTGACCGGCACCGACCTGCGCGCCGCGTTCGCGTTTCGCTCGGCGCGCCACGGCTGGTTCGCCTCGACGCCGGGCGATACCTCGCTCGTGCTCCGTTCGCTCGACGAAGGGCGCTCGTGGCAGCCGGTCCGGGCGGGGATTCGCAACGGCAGTTTCAGCCGGGCGGGGATCGCGCGCCTCACCACGAACGCCGCTGGGGACGTGTTCGCGGCGGTCAATACGGGCGAATACCTCTACAGCTCGGTCTCGCAGATCTACGAGTGGCAACCCGACTCGCTCCGCTGGACGCAGCGCCTCTGGGCGCCGGGCGGCTCCGCCGGGTTCGCCTTCGACGCGGCGGGGAACGCCCTCGCTCTCTCCGCCGGAGACCGGGAGTGGTACGGGAGCGACGGGGCGCACGCCTCCTCCGATGGCGGACGGACGTGGCAGGCGGTCGATCTCCCCTGTCCGAACTGCACGCCGCACACGCTGCGCGCGGCTCCGGACGGGCGCCTCTGGGCAGGCACCTCGCGTGGGGCATTCGTGCGGGAAGGCGATGCGTGGCGCGCCGACGGGCCGGGGTCTGTGCCGGTTGGCGGGCTCGACGTCGCCTCCGACGGCACCGCGTACGTGGCATCCTCGACTGTCCGATTACCTGTACGGCCCCTTTGGACGCGGCCTCTACCGCCGCGCCGCCGGGGCCACCGACTGGGTGCGCGTCGGGCCGCGCGAGGCCACCTCGTTCGTGCTCGCGCTCTCCGGCGATGCCCGCGCCGCTGCCACGACCGGCGGCGTCTGGAAAGGGCAGGAGAACGACTGGGCGCTGGTGCCGTCCGACACGCTCGGCCCCACTTCGGGGTACGGGTACGTCACTCCGATCGCCGTCGGCCTCGCCGCTGCGCCGTGGGGGCGCGCCTTCGTGAGCACCGGCTTTCCATCCGTGCTGACAGGCGCGATGCGTGACGATGCGGCGGCGGAGTCCGGAGTGACGGCGGGTGACGGCGGAGGAAACGGGATCGTGGCGGTCGGCGACAGCGTCGTCGTGACGATCGCCCGAACCTTCCCCGGTGGCCTGCGCCGCTCCACCAACCGCGGGCGCTCGTTCGTGGCGGTCGACTCGCTCCGCAACGCATACGCGCTCACCCGCCGCGCCGACGGACGCCTCTTCGCCGCCGGGGGCGCCGCCACCGGCTCCACTGCGCGCCTCTGGGCTTCCGCCGACACGGGACGTACGTGGGTTCGCCTGCCGACGCCCGCATCCGTATCGTCCGTCGCCGATGTCGCCGCGCGCGACGGCAGGCAGACGCTCTACCTGACCTCACGAGTCTCCGGCACCTTCGCTCGCCGCCTCTTCCGCAGCGACGACGCGGGCCAGACGTGGCGCGAGACCGGAGGCGCCGGAATGGAGACCGGGTACTCGGACGGCGGTCGCCTCGTAGCCGAAGCACACACGGGCTGGCTCTTCTACGCCACTCGTCGGGGCATCGACGTCTCGCGCGACGATGGGCGGACGTGGGAGATCGTGCTGGAATGGCGCTTCGGACATCCCGCGAGCTCCGTCCCCGGCTGGACGTGGCCCGTCGCCTTCGACGTCACCGGTCGCCTCGTCACCGCTGCGCCTGACGGCGGCCTCCTTCGCTCCGCATGGCCTGTCGCCGCCGATGCGATGTCCCCCGCGCTCGCCACTGCCTCACCGCTGCGCCTGTGGCCGAACCCGGCCTCGGGCGCCGTGCGCATCGACGCGGGCACGCCGGAGCGGGTGGCGGCGATGGTTCACGACGTGCTCGGGCGCGTCGTGGCGCGGCTCGACGGTCCGGGCGATGCGCTCTCGTGGGACGCGTCGGCGTCGGCGCCGGGCGTGTACGTCGTGCGCGCGGTGACGGCGGATGGGCGCGTCGAGACGGCCCGCGTCGTGGTGGCGCGGTGAGATGCCCACCCTGTCGGGTCCCCGCACCTGACAGGGTGGGGGCTCCCTGGCGTCTGCCTTTGGACCCGAACGCGCGCGCGGCGTACGTTCCGCCGCAGTCTCCCCCGCCCCTCCCCGATGCGCCGCCTCGTCTCCTCCGCCGCCCTCGCTCTCACGCTCGCCGCCGGTGCGCTGCCGGGCTGCACGCCCGCCGTCATCAACGCCGGGGGCGAGGGCGCGTCCGCGCCCACTCGCCGCACCGCCGACGCGGCGGTGGCCGTGCGCATCGTCGATCCGGGGCAGATCTTTTCCGACTACGACCTGCGTGGCGACGACGAGGCCGAGGCGGCCGCGCGTGCCGAGGGCGTCTCGGCGGCGCAGTGGCAGCAGATCCTGCGCCTGTCGACCGAGTCCGCGTGGCCGTCGGGGCTGCGGGACGTGGCCGGGCGCGCCCGCCTGCGCACCGAGATCCGCAGCCTGCGCGCGACGCGCGTCGCCGCCTTCCGCGACAAGGTCCTGCTCTTCGTCCCCGCCGCCCAGCCGGACGTGTCCGCCGAGGCGCAGGGACGCGATTTCTACCTCGTCATCGGCCAGGCGGGCATCTCCATCGGCGGCTGAGCGACGTTGGAGTTGGTCGTGAACGAGCAGTGGCAGACGGCCTGCTGCGCGGCCGGTAGACGGCACCGCGTCGTCGGCTGCGGCAGTTCCAGCGCCCGCCACGCCCGCGCCGACGCCCCACCATCAACAACCGACGACCAACAACTAACCCCCCCGCGTCAGCGCTCAGGCGCGACGTAGCCGGGGTTGCGGCGCAGGAACTCCTCGTTCAGGCGCGTGTGGCGCGAGACGAGCGGGATGTCGTAGCCGTTCATGAACAGGCGGCGGATGTGCGTGCGCGGCTCGAACGGGTCGCCGGTCGCCACGAACAGGTCGGCGACCTTGCCGACTTCGAGCGAGCCGATGCGGTCGTCGACGCCGAGGATCCGGGCGGCGTCGATGGTGACGGCGCGGAGGGCGGCGTCGCGTCCGAGGCCGTAGGCGGCGGCGAATCCGGCGTGGAAGGGCAGGTTGCGCGTGTTTTCCGTCTCCGCCGAGCGGATGCCGATGCGCACGCCCGCCTGCGCGAGGAGGCCGGGGTTGGCGTACGGACGGTCGTAGCGGTCCGACCCGCGCGTCGGCACGGCGAGCACCGGCCCGGCGAGCACCGGGAATCCCGAGGCGGCGATCTTGTCGGCGACGCGCCAGCCTTCGATGGCGCCCGAGAGCACGACGCGCGGCACGCGGCGCGCCTGCGCCCACTCGATGGCCTTCACGATGTCGGCGGAGGCGTCGACGCGGATGAGGAGCATCCGGTCGCCGCGGATGACGTCGGCGAGGGCGTCGAGTTCGGGGGCGTAGGGCCGGATGCGACCCGCTTCGGGCGAGACGCGGGCCGCAGAGTCGATGCGGGCGTGGGCGCTCGCGGCGTCCCACGTGTCGTTGAGGCGTCCGAGGGCGCGGTCGGCGGCCTTCTGGATGTCCTCGTCGGTGCGCTGGTCGAAGCCGCCGCGGCGTCCGGTGCGCGGAAACTCCAGCACGACGTAGCGCGCCGACGGGGCGACGAGCATCTGGTCGGGCGTGTAGCCGTGGAGGCGGATGAGCGCGGCGGTGCCGGGGAAGAGGCCGCCGCCGGGCATCGTGACCACCGATGTCACGCCGCCGACGCGGGTGACGGGGATGACGACGCTGTTCGGGTTGACTGCGGTGAGCGCTTGCAGGTGCGGCGTGATCTCGCCGAGATCGTCGCCGTCCTGCGTCTCCGGCACCGATCCGATCTCGGTCAGGCCGAGGCCCGATCCGCCGTCGATCATGCCGGGGTAGACCTCCATCCCCGTCCCGTCGATGACCTCGGCGCCGCTCGGCACGGCGATGCTCGCGCCGACGGCGGCGATCTTGCCGTCCGTCCCGACGACCACCGTGCCTCGCTCGATCGTGCCCTGCGGCCCCATCGTGAACACGCGCGCGCCGACGATGGCGTAGCTG
This sequence comes from Rhodothermales bacterium, assembly GCA_963726715.1. Lineage (GTDB taxonomy): Bacteria > Bacteroidota > Rhodothermia > Rhodothermales > BA12 > CAVSDF01. The sequence continues at coordinate 677,053 of CAVSDF010000010.1, read as the reverse complement.
CCGCGCCGCCCGACCGCCACCGGATCGCCGGTCGACTGGGCGCGCGCGTCGGCGCCGACGAGAGCGGCGAGGGCGAAGAGAAGCGAGGGCAGAGAGCGGGCGCGTCGGAAGCAGGCGCATCGGGAGCAGGGCGAAGGTCGGGGGTCGGGCAGGGCGAGAGCGGGCAGGCTCAGCGCCCGGAGGTCTCGCGGAGGTCGAGGAAGTCGAGCAGGTCGACGCCTTCGAGGCAGCGGTCGGCGTCGTGGCCGGTCGAGAGGGTGACGGTGTCGATCTTCTCGTCGGGGCGGACGGCGAGGCGGGCGTCGTCGCCGTCGCGGGCGAGGTCGAAGCGGCGGACGCCGTCGACCCACGTGCCGACCGGCACGCCGTAGACGGAGAGCGGGTGGCCGCGGAAGAGCGCGAGGTCGCCGTCCTTGCCGACCTCGATCGAGCCGACGCGCGCGTCGATGCCGAGCTGCTGCGCGGGGTGGATCGTGATGAGCGCGAGCGCCTCGTCGTCGCTCAGATCGCCGTAGCGCTGCGTCTTGGCGGCCTCGTGGTAGAGGTGGCGGTTGAGCTCGTTCGAGTCGGAGTTGATCGACGTTGTGACGCCGTTGCGCGTCAGGATGGTCGCGTTGTACGCGGTCGAGTAGTAGACCTCCATCTTGTAGGCCCACCAGTCGGCGAAGACGCTCGCCATCGCGAAGCCCTTGCCGGGCGCGATGCCGTCGCCGGCCATCCCGGCGGGCGTCGGGTCGTTGCCGAAGCGGGCGATCTCGGGGGCGACCTTGAAGGCCTCGTTGGCGTGCTGGAAGACGATGCGGTGGACGCCCTCGTCGCGCAGCACGTTCATGAGCATCTGGATTTCGTCGGCGCGGTAGCTGTGGCAGTGGATGAGCACGCGCCCGGCGAGGATGTCGGCGAGCGTCTCCATGCGCAGGTCGTAGGGCGGCGCGAGCGTCTCGCCGGAGCGGTCGCGCGTGGCGGCGTCTTTGGCGCTCGCGTAGCGGCGGGCGTCCTCGAAGGCGCGGCGGATCGTCTCCTCGACGCCCATCCGCGTCGCCGGGCGCACGCCGTAGCCGCGCCCGTGGACGCGCGTCGGGTTCTCGCCGAGGGCGAACTTGATGGTCCTCGGTGCGCCCGCGAACGCGAGGGCATCGGGGTTGCGCAGGCCCCAGCGGTGCTTGATGGTCTCGTTCTGCCCGCCGATGGCATTCGCCGACCCGTGCATGATGTGGCTCGTCGTCACGCCGCCCGCGAGCGCGCGGTAGATGCCGACGTCGAACGGGTCGATGACGTCTTCCTGCGCGACCTCGGCCGTGACCGGGCTCGTCGCCTCGTTGACGCTCGACGTGGCGATGTGCGAGTGCGCGTCGATGATGCCGGGCATCAGGTACATCCCGCGCCCGTCGACGACCTCGGCACCCGACGGCGCGCGGAGGCCGCGCCCGATCTCGGCGATGCGCCCGTCGCGGACCAGCACGTCGGTTTCGGTGAGCGTGCCGCGGGTGACGGTGAGCACGGTCGCGCCGGTGATGAGGACGCTGCCGGTCGGGGCCGCCGGGAGGCGCGCGTCGTAGGCAGGCTGCGCGGCGGCAGGGCGCACCGGAACGACGGCGGCGGCCGGGGCGAGCGCGGCGAGGGCGGCGGCGAGGGCGAAGGAGCGCATCGGGGAGGAGGCGGAGGACGAAGAAAACAGGCGCCGAGCGGAACCGGCGGAGCGGGGGTCAGCGGACGCGGACGACGGTGAGCGGCAGGTCGCTGTCGCCGACGAACAGGCGTCCGGCGAGGCTGTCGGCGCGTGCGGCCCCGCCGCTGTCGCCGCTCGGGCGGCGGAGGGTGACGGCGAGGGCGCCGTACGACCCGGCGTCGTAGACGAAGGTGACGCCTGCGCCGGCGAACCGGATCTCGCGGACCGCGCGCGGCGGCGCCTCGCCTCCCGGCTCGCCCGGCAGCGCCCGCCGGACCTCGCCGGTGAGGCTGTCGCCGGAGGCGCGGAAGACGTAGTAACCGCCCGAACCACCGCCCGGCGTGTCGAGCGCGTAGCGCCACGTCCCGATGAGACGCGCGGGCGTGAGAAGCGTGTCGGCAGGCATCGCGGTCGCGGAGCGACGCCCGGGCCGTCGGCATCGCCATCCCTGCATCGGCACCCGCACCCGCGCGCCCACTCGACGTGCAGGCGGTGAGCGCGAGGGCAGCACCGAGGACGGGGAGCAGGCGGCGGACCGGGCGGGCGGACGGCATCGGGCGAATCGGCATCAGATCGAGCAGCGTCATCCGTCGGCCTTGCGGGCGCCGGTGATCGCGATCGCCATTCCCATCACGGTCATCGTGCCCTCGTAGGCGCCGTCCTTGAAGGCGAGGCGCACTGGCAGGACGCCGTAGTCGCCGCTGTCGAACGAGAACGAGAGCGTCTGCCCGTCGCGCACGAACGAGCCGAGCGGAGAGCCGCCGGGTCCCATCGGGTTCGACATCGTGCCGGAGATGGCGCCGCCGTCGGCGGTGGCGAAGACGAAGGTGCCGGTGAGGAGGCCGTTCGGCGTGTCCATCGCGTACGTCCACGTCCCGTCGAAGGGCGCGGTCGTGATCGCGATGGCGGCGACGGGCGCGGCGGGCGTCGCCGCTGTCTGGGCGACGGCGGCGGGGGAGCGGCGAGGGCGGCGGCGAGGCTGAGGAGCGTGTGGAGGCGCATCGGGGCAGGGGAGAAGGGGGGACGGGGCAGACGCCCATCCTCGGACGGCGCAGACGAGCGGCGAGGCTGCGGGTTGCGCGGCGTCAGTTCGGGCGGCGCGAGCCGGTCATCGAGACGGCCCCGGCGCCGGGGATGGTGATGGTGCCGGAAAAGGTGTCGCCGGAGATCGTGACCGTCGCCGAGAGCGCGCCCATCTGCGGGGCGGTCAGGCCGAACGAGAGCGCGTCGCCCGTGAGGGCGACGTTGTCGAGGGCGATGGGGCCCCCTCCGAGCGCGCTGTTCGTGATCGTGCCGCCGAGGTCGTTGCCGCTGCCGGTGATGGTCAGCGTGCCGCCGACGACGCCCTGCGGCGAGTCGACTTCGTACGACCACGTGCCCGCAGCGCGTACGCCGGGGGTCGCCGCGCCGCCACCGCCCGCGCCGCCGCGCCGCCCGGCCGCCGCGGTTGCCGCCGGGGCCTCGTAGCGGTACGGCATCCCGTCGACGAAGACGAGGCGGATGGCGCCCTTCGGGTCGAAGTACGAGCCGCGCGTGACGACGAGGTTGGCGATCTTGCCCCGCTCGACCGTGCCGAGCTGCGCCGACGCGCCGACGATCTCCGCCGCGCGCGTCGTGAGGGCCGCGAGGGCCACGTCTTCGGTCAACCCGGCAGCGATCATCCGGCGGACGTTCTTCTGCACGTCCGACGCCTTCATCCCGATCGTCGTGAACGCGAACGACACGCCCGCACGGTCGAGGCGCGCCGCGGTCTCGGTGTAAGCCGTCGCCGTCGCGCGGACGCGCGATTCGAGGTTCGACCTCTCGCCCGCGAGGTTGGCGAACGTGCCGATCTGGAACGCCGCCGTGTACCCGCCGACGGGCTGCACGCCGGACGAGTCGCGGGCGGTCGAATCGGCCCTGGCCGGCTCCTTCGGGAGGTCGAGCGTGAGCAGGAGCGGCACGCGGGCGCCCTTGATCTCGTCGATCATGTCGGCGGCATCGGGCACGCCCGCGAGCACCATCCGGAGACCGAGCTCGTCTTTGAGGCGGAGTGCGCGGTGGGCTTCGAGCACGCTGCGGGCCTGGAAGAACACCGGCGTCTCGCCGCGCACGACGGGCGCGAGGGCGTCGGTGACGGGGTCGAAGGCGGGGCGGGCACGTCCGGCGGCGCTGCGGGCGTAGGCGTCGCGCTGCGCGTTGCGGCGCACCGTCTCGCGGCCGACCGTCCGCCACTGGGCCATGATCGCCATCGGCGTCGACGGGTAGACGCCGCGCGCCGTCTGGAAGGTGGCGAAGAGGCTGGTCTGGTCGCGCAGCACGAGCGCCTCGGAGGCGTCGCCGGAGAGCAGGAGGAGGGCGCCCTGGCCGGGCAGGAAACCGCCGTAGGGGACGGTGTGGACGGCGCCGAAGCCCGCTTTGCGGTGCGCCTCGATCGAGCCGTCGTCGGCCTTGAGCATCGCGCTCGCGCGGCGGTCGGGCTCCAGGCCGGAGCGGTCGCGCGGCGGCTGGTCGGGGTTGGGCACGCGCGGCAGGTTCTGCGGCGTCTCCGGCTTGGCGAAGCCGACCTGCCCGAGCGCGTCGACGAAGCCCGCGTAGACCGTCATCGAGTCGCCCGCGATGCGCTGCGCGTCGAACGGGATGCGCACGTTCGTGCCGACGTCGGCGATGAGGCCGTCGCGGACGACGACCGTCGCGCGCTCGATCACCCGTCCGGGCGAGACGACGACGCGGGCATTGGTGAGGGCGTAGGTGCGCGAGGCGCGCGGAATCTCGGCGTCGGGCTGCTGCGCGAATGCGGCGGGCGCGGCAGCGGCGGTGAGGGCGAGGACGAGCGGTGCCCGAAGGCGGAGACGGCGGAGCATCGGCAGACGTACGGAGACGGGGCGAAGATAGGCGCGTCCGGCGCCCTCCGTCACACGTCCGTCACCGTTCGTCCGCCCTACCGTGCCAGTCGCCACGTCGGCGGTGCGAGCGGGCCGTTCGATGCTCCTTCCGGCCAGGGTTCGCCTCCGCCAGAGTCAGAACTCTGCGCACACCTCGGCGCAGGAAACGCCGTCGCCGCACGCATCCCCGATCTCTACACGCACATCGACCCTCTCTCCGGCTGCGACACGGAGGGGCTCGCTCGATGCCTCGTCCCACTCGAAGGCGCGCAGGCGATACGTGCCTGGCGGAACGCGGAACGCTGCCGTCCCAAGCGAATCGACGTAGGCCACGAGCAGGCGGACCGGAGCGTCGATCCCCAGGACGGTCAGGGACGCGGTCGTCACGGCCCGTCCAGATGCCCGAGAGGTGACGCGCCCGACAATGAGTCCGTAGGACGGATCCGCCCGGTGCCCGGTTTGCTCGACGACGAAACGGGTGGGCGCCCAGCGAGGATCGCCCGGCTCGCCGCACCGCACGACTTCGGAAGTCCGGCACGCGACGCTTCCGAGCACCAACGCGGCCACGAACGCCGACGTGTTGAGCGCCCTGCGCTCAGGGAATCGACGGTCGAACGCCTCGCAGAACGCGGACAACATGTCGTTGAAGTCGGGATTCACGGTCGGCGGGGAGGGGTTCGCCCCGCGCGGCGGCGCCTGCGTCGCGGAACGCCCACGCGTCGAGCGTCAGGGGCCAGACGGCGCGCATCCGCTCGGACGGCGTCGCGGCGGTCGTCGTCCCTGCGTCGGGGGCGGTGGCGCGCGTGAACAGGCGGACGACGTTCGGGGCACGGGGCGGGGACGGAGGAGGTGCGGCGGTCAACGCGCGGGCGCGGCGGCGTTATCCCGTCCCGGCGTCTAGGGCGTGAGCCAGCGCGTCGGGTCGTCGGGGGTGCCGTCGCGGAAGACGGCGAAGAAGAGGGCGGCGCCGCGCGGCTCGGCGCTCGTGCCGCTGCGCCCGAGCGGCGCGCCTGCCGCCACCTCGTCGCCGACGCGCACGCTCGCGCTCGACAGGTTGGCGTAGAGCGTCAGGAACTCGCCGTGGCGCACGAAGACGAGGCGCCCGTACTCGTTCATCGTCTGCACGCGCACGACGCGCCCGGCGGCGACGGCGCGCACCTCGGTGCCCGGCGCGGTGGCGATGACGATGCCAGGGTTCGAGGTGCGCGTGCCGAGGTCGGGGTTGACGACGACGCCGAAGCGCTCGGTGACGACGCCCGGCACGGGCCACGGCAGCCGTCCACGGAGGGCGGTGAAGCGCGCGCCCTCGGCGGCCACGCGCGGCGCGGCGGCCGCCCCGGCGGGCGCGCTCGCCACCGACGCACTGACGCTGCGCATCTCGGCCTCGAGGGCGGCGGCGGCGGCGTTCTTGCGCGAGATCTCGGCCTCCAGCACCGACCGCTGCCCGGCGAGCGAGGCGACGACGCTGGCGCGCTGGCGTTGCAACGTGCCGAGGCGTTCGGCCTCGAATGCGGCGTCCTGCCGCATCCGCGCGGCCTCGGTCTCGGCGGCGCCGAGTCGCTGCTGGCGCCGCGAGAGCGCCGCCGCGGCCCGCTCGATGGCCTCGGCGCGGCGCCGTCGGTCGGCGGCGAAGCGGCGCAGGTAGCGCGCCCGCGCCACCATCTCGTTGACCGACCGGGCGGAGAACAGGAGGGCGACGGCGTTGATGCGCCCGTACTGGTAGAGCGCGCGCGCCCGGACGCGGTAGTCGGCGCGAAGGCGCAGCAGGTCGTTCGTGAGGGCGCCGAGCGTGCGCGCGAGCGAGTCGCGGACGGCGGCGATCTCGCCCGCGCGCAGGGCATAGGTCTCGGCGAGCGCCGTGCGCGAGGCCATCTCGCGCTCGACGTCGCGGAGCGTGGTGAGCGTCACGTCTTCGGCCTCGCGGGCACGCGAGAGGCGGTCCTCGTCGAGCGCGATCTGCCGCCGGAGCGCATCGAGCCGCGCCTGCGTCGGCGTCTGCGCCCGCGCCGCGCCGCCGCCGAGCGCCGCCACGGCGAGCGTCAGAACGAACAGCAGGACACGGACGGACATCGAACGAGATCGGAGAAACGGGCGGACGGGCACGTCAACCCGCCCCCCGAGAATCGGCCCCCACGCTCGCCGAGTCAAGCCCGTCGCGCCCACATTGCCCGCGCAAACCTGTCAGGTGCGGGGAGCTGACAGGTTGCCCCTCATCATCCACAACCAACGCCGACCCCCAATACCCCATCTCCAATCCTCCTCACTACAACGCCGTCCGCCGGACGCCCGACGGCACGCGCAACTCCGTCGGCACGTCGGGGTCGGGCGAGGGGTCGAGGCGCTCGAAGAGCAGGGTGGCGGCGAGGCGGTCGGCGGGGCGGCGGACGCTCACGCGGCCCGGCAGCGGCACGGCGGCGTCGGGGTCGTAGCGGTCGATCAGGATCTCTTCGGCGAGCGCGCCCGCAGCGTCGTAGCGCACCGCCCGCACGACGCGCCAGAGCACCGGGATCGACGGCGAGGATGCTCCGCCCGTCCGCCGAGCGCAGCAGGTAGTGCCCCTCGCTGCGGTTCGCCTCGACGGTGTAGCCGGTCGCCGGATCGGGGCGGATGGTGCCGGTGAGAAGGCGGAAGCCGGTCGGGCCGTCGAGGGGAAACGGCAGCAGGGCGCTCGCGCGGTCGGACGGCCCGAGCGTGAGTTCGTTGTCGATCCGGTTGTAGAGAAACACGCTGTCGGGCCGCACGAGCGCCCGCGCGCCGTCGATGCCGAGGGCGGAGACGGTGAGGTAGAAGTGGCCGCCGCGGTCGCCGCGCAGGTCCATGTCGAACGAGCCGTTCTGCTGCGGACTCGTCACCAGCAGCCGTCCCTTGCCGCGCACCCCGACGAGCGAATCGGCCCGGTCGAGCCGCGCGATCACGTCGGCGACGCTGTGGCGCCCGAAGTCGGCAGGCAGCGCCACGGCGCCGTCGTCGATTGCCGCCCGGCGCGCGCCGGTGCATCCGGAGGCGGCGGCGAGGACGAGCACGGCGAGGGCGCGCGCGGCGTTGGGGAGGGCAAGGGATCGGGGCATCGGGTCGGGGATGAGGAGCGGCGTCAACCCCGCCTGCGTCGCAGACGTGCCGGGCGGTGAGCGAACGGGACGTGACGATGGCGCGACACAGGCAGGTCGTGCTCAGCGGCGGATGGCGCCGGCGAGGCGTCCGCCGGGGAACGGCGCGAGGGCGGCGGCGGCGAGGGCGGCGTCGGGAGCGGCGGCGCTGCCGTCGGCGGCGGCGCGGGCGGCGGCGAGGGCGCGGCGGACGAGTGCGGGATCGGCGCTCGGCGCGGCGTCGGAGGCCACATCGGAGGCCGCGTCGGCGAGGGCGGTGTCGGCGTCGGCGAGGCTCTGGCGGGCGGCGACGGCGTCGCGGGCGGCGAGGGCGGCGTAGGCGCTCGCGATGTGGAGGGCGGCGTCGCCGGGGAAGATCAGGCGCGCGTCGTCGAGCAGGAGCGCGGCGGCGGCACCGTCGCCGGTTTCGAGCGCGGCCATCGCGGCGAAGCGCCACGCGCTCGCATCGGTCGGGGCGGCCTCGACGGCAGCGGCGAGGGCGGGTGCGGCGGCCTCGAAGCGTCCGGCGGCATACGCGGCCCGCGCCTCGGAGAGCGAAACGGGCGCGGATGTCGCGGCGGTGCGTCCGGGCGTCGGCGCCGCGGCTGTCGGCGGCGGGGCAGGCTCAGACGGCGCGGCGGCGAGGGCGCCGAAGCGGGCCGGGTCGAGGCGCGCGGCGATGCGGCGGGCCTGCGCGGCGGCGGCGGTGCGCCCGGCGGCGGCATCGGCGCGGGCGCGGACGGCCCACGTCGCGGCGTCGAACGGATCGGCGCGGAGGGCGGCAGCGAGGGCGATGTCGAGCGTCGCGTCGGTCGATGGCGCGTCGGCGAGGACGGCGAGGAGCGGAGCGCGGACCGCCGGGTCGAGCAGAAGCGGCGCGAGCGCGGCGGGACCGTCGGGCGTGGCCGCGAGGGCACGGGCAGCGGTCCGGGCGCGGTCGGTGTCGCCGGACGCGAGGGCGAGGTGCAGGTCGGCGTCGAGGATGCGGCGGCGGTCGGCGGCGGTCACGGCGCGGGCGAGGGCGGCGTCGAGCGTGCGGCGTGCGGCGGTGGCGTCTCCGGCGGCGGCATCGAGACGGGCGAGGCGGATCGCGGCGTCGGCGCTCGCAGGGTCGGCGTCGAGCGCATCTCGGGCGTGGAGGCGTGCCGACGTCGGGTCGCCGAGGGCGAGCGTGGCGTCGGCGAGCGCGCCGAGGAGCGCGGCGCGCGCAGGTGCGTCGAGCGCGGCCCCGGCGGCACCGTCGAGCGCCGGACGCAGCGCCGTCACCGCTCCGGCAGGGTCGGCGGCGTGCATCCGCGTCAGCGCCCTCACGAGCGCGGCCTCGGGCGGCGGCGGCGGTTCGCCCGCGCGCTGTGCGGTGGCGGGCGTGGCGGCGAAGACGCCAATCGCGGCGGCGAACAGCAGGCGGGGCAGGCGCGGAAGCATCGTGCGGCGAAGATGGGCAGGGCACAAGGAACGCACCGCCGGGGCCGGAACGCGCGGAGCGGGGGGGATGGGGTATCGGGAATGGGAGATCGGGATGGCGGGCAACCTGTCAGGTCCCCGCACCTGACAGGTTTGCGCAGCGCCCCTACACCCCCGGCCGCCTGCGCGGCCCGGCGCTACCCTGTCAGGGTGCCCTCCACACGCCACGTCCCCGCCACGCATTGCCGCGCGGTCTCTACCTTGGCGGCATGACGACCCCCCCGCCTGCCGATCCGACCGCCGCCGTGCTCGCCGCGGCGCCTGCCGCCGAGCCGCCGCACCGGCGCGGGCGGCTCGCCTTCCGCGACCGGGGCCTCGAAGCGGCGTTCGAGCGGCAGTACACGCGCGACGCCCTGCCCGCGGTGCGCCGCGCGATTCTGGTGGCGATGCTCCTCTACGGCCCCGTCTTCGCCGTCAACGACTGGCTCGCCGCGCCACACCTGCTGCGCGAAGCGTGGACGCTGCGGGCCGTCGTCTTCGCGGTCGGGATGGCGCTCTTCGCGGCCTCCCGCACGGCATGGTTCCGGGCGCACTGGCAGCCGCTCGTCGCCGCGCTCATCGGCCTGGCGGGCGTCGGGCTGATCGGGCTCGTCGCCATCGACACGGCGCCGCCGTCGGCAGGATTCGGCTTCAACGGGCCGGTGCTCGTCATCCTGTCGGCCTACGTCCTCTTTCGGCTCCGCCTCACGCTGGCGAGCGTCGCCGGATGGAGCATCGTGGCGGCGTTCGTGGCCGTCGGGCTGCTCGTGCGCGACCTGCCGCCGGGGCGGTTCTTCGGGACGATCCTCTTCTTCGTCGCGGGCAATCTGCTGGGGATGGTCGCCGGGTACGGCCTCGAACGCTCCGCCCGCACCGTCTTCGCGCAGGCCCGCCGCCTTGACGCCGCGCGCCGCGAGAGCCTGCGCCTGCTCGGCGTGCGCGAGCGCTTCTTCGCGTCCGTCTCGCACGAACTCCGGACGCCGCTCACGCTCGTCACTGCGCCGCTTCGGCACGTCCTCGACACCGCGCGCCTCGACGACGCGGCCCGCGCCGACCTCGCCACCGCCGCCCGCAGCGGCGACCGCCTCCTCCGCCTCGTCGGGGAGATCCTCGACCTCGCCCGCATCGACGCCGGGCAGGTCCGCCTCGCACCCGCGCGCCGCGACGCCGCCGCGTTCGCGCGCGACCTCGCCGACGCCTTCGCATCCGCCGCGGAGGCAAAGGGCGTCGCGCTCGCGCTCGACGTGCCCGCCGCGCCCGTCTGGGCCGATTTCGACGCCCATCACCTTCAAACCGCCGCGGCGAACCTCGTCGCCAACGCCGTCAAGTTCACCCCGGCGGGCGGGCGCGTCGGCATCGCCCTCGACGCCGACGAGGCGTCGGTGCGGATCGCCGTCTCCGACACCGGCCCCGGCGTGGCCCCGGACGAGGCCGCGCATGTCTTCGAGCGCTTCCGGCAGGGCCGCGCGGGCGAGCGCGTCGGCGGCACCGGCCTCGGCCTCGCCCTCGCCCGCGAAGTGGCGCGGCTGCACGGCGGCGAGGTGGAGATGACGCCGACGGAGGGGCCGGGCGCCCGCTTCGTCCTCACGATCCCGCGGGCGCAGGAAACGGCGGACGACGGACGAACGACGACGGACGACGATCCATCGCCTGCCGCAGCGCCGCTTCACCTGCCCGAAGCCTACGCGGCCGTTCCGGTGCCAGAACATCGTCCGGGGGACGAGAGGACTGCGGAGGGCGACCGCGGCGACGATGATGCAGGCGATGCCCGGCCGCTCGTGCTCGTGGTGGACGACGACGACGACATCCGCGCGTTCGTGGCCCGGCTCCTCGGCGACCTCGCGCGCGTCGAGACAGCGCCGGAGGGCGAGACCGGCCTCGCCCGCACCCGCGCGATCGTGCCCGACCTCGTCATCACCGACGTGATGATGCCCGGTCTCGACGGCCACGCGCTCGTCCGCGCCCTCCGCGCCGACGCGGCGACGGCCCACGTGCCGGTGCTGATGCTCACCGCGCGGGCGGGCGAGGAGAGCCGCCTCGACGGCCTCGCCTCGGGCGTCGACGACTACCTCGCCAAGCCGTTCAGCCCGGCCGAACTGCGCGCCCGCGTCGAGGCCGCCTTCGCCCGCGCCGAGCGCCTGCGCCGCCACTTCGGCGGAGCCGCCGGGCGCCTGGGTGGGGCCGTGGATGCGCCGGATCTGAGCGACATCGCGGCCACGCCGGTCGAGGTGACGAGCGCCGACGCGGCCTTCGTGTCTGCCGCGCAGGCCGCCGTCGAGGCGCGCATCGCCGACCTGCAACTCGGCACCGACCTCCTCGCCGCCGACCTCGCCCTCAGCCGACGCCAGCTCGAACGCAAGCTCCGCACCCTCACCGGCCTCGCGCCCGCGGAGTTCATCCGCCGCCTGCGCCTCTCGCGCGCCGCCGACCTGCTCGCGCAGCGCTACGGCCCGGTCTCCGACGTTGCCGCCGCGACCGGCTTCGCCAACGCCTCGCACTTCGCCCGCGTCTTCCGCGAGCGCTACGGCACCGCGCCGTCGGAGTGGGCAGACGGTGGACGGGAGACGACGGACGACACCGGCGCGACCTGACAGGTCCCCGCACCTGTCAGGTCTGTCAGGCCATCGCCGCCGGTTCGGGGCGCGGAGGGAGACGCATCGCCGATGCGTCTCTACTTTCGCGCGGTCTCTCCGCCCGATCCGATGCTCCGCCGCCTCGCCCCGCTCCCGTCCTTCCGCTCGTCCTCGCCGCCTGCTCCACCGCGCGTCCGCCGGTGCCGATGCCGGCTGCCTCGACCGCCGTCCCCACCGTGACACCGCTGGCGAGCGGGACGACGGCGCTCCTCATCGGCCTCAGCGCCGCGGGCGATGGACGGACCGTGTGGACGAGTGGCGCCGGAGGCTCGTTCTCCCGCTCGACCGACGGCGGGGCGACGTGGTCCGCCGGGCGCGTGCCGGGCGCCGATACGCTGCAATTCCGCGACGTCGAAGCGTTCTCCGACCGCGAGGCGGTGATGCTGTCGATCGGAAACGGCGCCGCCTCGCGCATCGTCCGCACCGACGACGGCGGCGCGACGTGGACGACCGCGTGGGTCAACGCCGAGCCGACCGCCTTCTACGACTGCCTCGCCTTCCACGACGCCCGCCGCGGCGTCGCCGTCTCCGACGCCGTCGGGACGCGCCTGCCGATGATCAGCACGGGCGACGGCGGGCGGACGTGGCAGGCGCCGACGGTGCCCGTCGTGGCGCGTGCGGGCGAGGGCGGATTCGCGTCGAGCGGAACGTGCGCGATTGCGCGGGGCGAGCGGGCGTGGATCGTCACCAACGGCGGCGGCCCCGAGGGCGCGCCCGCACCCGACCGCGTCCTCCGCACCGCCGACGCCGGGCGGACGTGGCAGAGCGTCGACACACCCTTCCGCTCCGCCGACGGCTCGCGCGGCCTCTCGACCCTCGCCCATGGCGGCCCGCTGATGCTCGCCGGAAGCCTCGGCGCCATCGACGGCCAGACGATGCTGCGCTCGACCGACGACGGGCGCACGTGGACCGTCTCGCCGCGCACCGTCATCGACGCCGTCTACGGCCTCGCCCTCGACGCCAACGGGCGCCACGCCGTCGCCGTCGGTCCCGGCGGCCTCGACGCCTCGCGCGACGGCGGCCAGACGTGGCAGCACCTGAGCGACACCGTCTACTGGACCGCCACCGCCCTCCCCGGCGGCGCCTTCCTCGTCGCCGGTCGTGGCGGCGCCCTCGCCCGCGTCACGTTTTGAGGGGGAGTTGATCGGGGTGGTTGGTCGTTGCCCCCGACCGCCGCCGCAGCGCAACCTGTCAGGTCCCCGCACCTGACAGGTTTTCGACTCGCCCTCCACCCGCCCCATCCACTCCGACCCGTTCGACCCGCCGCCCGTGAACCCCTACGCCTCCCTCCGGGGCCTGCCGCGCGACGTGTGGGTGCTCTGCGCGGCGACGTTCGTGAACCGCCTCGGGTCGATGGCGGGGCCGTTTCTCGCGCTCTACGGCACGCGCGTGCTCGGCCTCGGCGAGGGCGCGGCGGGGCTTCTCGTCGGCGCCTTCGGGATCGGGATGACGGCGAGCGCGCCGCTCGGCGGCGGCCTCTCCGACCGCTTCGGCGCGGCCCGCGTCTTCCTCGGCGCGCTCGTCGGCGGTGGCGTGCTGATGCTCGCCTTCCCGTTCCTTCGCGGCCTCCCCGTCGTGCTCGCCGGGGCGTTCCTGTGGGGCCTCGTCGCCGAGGCGGGGCGCCCGTCGGGGATGGCGCTCCTCGCCGACCTCACGCCCGACGGCGAGCACCGCCGCTCGACCGCCGCCTACCGACTCGCCCTCAACCTCGGCATGAGCGTCGGGCCGCCGCTCGGCGGCGTGCTCGCGGCGTGGAGCTTCACCGCGCTTTTCGCCGTCGACGCCGCGACCGCCCTTGCCGCAGGCGTCGCCGTCTACCTGCTGCTCCTGCGCCAGCGCCCCGGCTCCGAGCGAGCGCCGGATGTCGGGGCCGCGGGTGCCCCGTCGCCCCCGGCAGCGCGGCCGGGGTTCGGGGCGATGGTCGGGGCGTGGCGCGACCGGCGGCTCGCGCTCTTCGCCATCGGCTTCGGCGCCATCTGGGGCGCCTTCACGCTGCAATTCGGACCGCTGTCGGTGCACCTCGTCGGTGGACTCGGCTACTCGACCGGCGTCTACGGCGCGCTCGTGGCCGTCAACACCGTCCTCATCGTGCTCTGCGAGGTGCCGATGCTCGCCCGTCTCGCGCGGCTCTCGGCGGCGCGCCTCGTCGCCGCGGGCGGCGTGCTGACGGCGGCAGGCCTCGCGCTCCTCGCCCTCGACACCCTTCCGGGGATTGCCGCCGGGGTCGTCGTCGGGGCCTTCGGCGAGATGTGCGCGATGGGCGCGGCGATGCCGTTCGTCGTCGGGATCGCGCCCGAGGGGCAGCGCGGCGCCTACCTCGGCGCCTACAGCCTCGCCGCGAGCGCCGCGATGGCCGCCGGACAGTCGCTCGGCACCGCCGCGCTCGGCGCCGCTCCCGCCCCTGTCATCTGGCTCACCGGCGCCGTCCTCGCGCTCGCCGGCACGGTCCTCGCCTCCCACGCGGCGCGCGGACAGGCGGTGTGAGCGCGTCCGGGGGGCGCCGCCGTCAGAGGCCGCTCGCGGGGCCGTCCTCGCGCAGCATCGGGCGGAGGGCGCTCCACGGGACGACCGTCTCGAAGTCGCCGAAGACGTAGGGCGCGACCGCGTACTGCGGGAAGTAGAGGTGCAGGCCGTCGGCGGCGAGGGTGAAGAGCGCGAAGGACGCCGCGGCGGGCGCGGTGCCGTCGCGGAGCATCTCCTCGGGGATCTCCGTCCCGCCCGACTTCTCGATCATCTGCGCGCGCACGTCGGCGCGGGTGCGGGCCGAGAGGGTGTCGAGGAAGGCGGCGCCGTCGGCGAAGAGGGTGGCGAGGGCAAGCGGCCGCCCCGTCTGGCGGTCGATGTTGACGACGAAGGCGGCGGTGTTCGGGTGCGCGGCGCCCGCCGAGAAGCGGCTGTAGGTGGTGCGCGCCGAGAAGACGCGCGCGGTGACCGTCGGCGCCTCGGTGCGGCCGTCGAGCGTGCTCTGCGCGCCGCCGGGCGGCGGTTCGGGAAGCGCCGCGTTCGCCCCCGCCATCTCGCGCGCGTCGGCCGTCGCGGCATCGACGATGCGGGCGACGGTGGTGTCGTAGGCCGCGTTGACCGCCTCGGCGCCCGGCCCCATCGCGCGGGGCACGGTCAGCGAGAGGCGGAGGGTCTGGTCGTCGCGCGTGATCGTCGTATCGCTGAGGGCGAGTTGCGCGGCGGTGGGCGCCACCGCGCCCATCGTGTCGGCGCTCGCGGGCGGCGGCGGCGGATCGGGCGTGCACGCGGCGAGCGCGAGCGGAAGAGCGAGGGCGGCGAGAACGGCGAGGCGGCGCATCGGACGGACGGGTTGAATCGAGCCGCAAGGTAGAGATGGAGCGCCGAGGCATCTCTGGTGCCGTCGTGGCGGCGGTGACATGACAGGGTAACGTCGGTCGCTGGTCGCTGGTCGTCCGCCGTCGTCCGCCGTCGTGACCGCCCGTTCGCGCCGGATTCGCAGCCGGGCACGCGGGCGCCGGGGTAGTTTGGACGTCGTTTTCCGACTGTTCGCACGCCTTCGCCGCTGTTATGACCGATACCCTCGCCCCGCTCGTCGCCCGGATCCTCGCCGACATGGGCGCGCCAGGCGGCACGGCGCCCGAGTTCGAGACGCCCGCCAACGCCGACCACGGCGACCTCGCCACGTCGGTCGCGCTCCGCCTCGCCCGTCCGCTGCGCAAGAACCCGCGCGCCATCGCCGACGACCTCGCCGCCCGCCTGCGCGAGGCCGCCGACCCGCGCGTCGTGGCGGCCGTCGAAGTGGCCGGGCCGGGCTTCGTCAACATCCGCTTCGCCGACGCCGTGCTCCACGACGGCCTGCGCCGCGTGCTCGCCGCCGGTCCGGACTTCGGGCGCTCCGACGTTGGCACGGGCGAAAAAGTGCTCGTCGAGTTCGTCTCGGCCAACCCCACCGGCCCCTTGACCGTGGGCCACGGGCGCAACGCCGTCCTCGGCGATACCGTCGCCAGCCTGATGGAGGCCGCCGGCTACGACGTGACGCGCGAGTACTACTTCAACGACGGCGGGCGGCAGATGCGCGTTCTCGGGCAGAGCGTACGGGCGCGCTACATCGGGATCGTGCGCCCGGACGGCCCGACGAAGGAGGTCGAGACCGCGCCCGGCGAGACGGTCACGCTCCCCGCCGCCTTCCCCGACGGCGGGTACATGGGCGGGTACATCGCAGACATTGCACAGACGATGGTGGATGCGCACGGCGACGCGCTCGTCGGGGGCGGCGCGCTCGGCGAGATGCTGACCGACGGCCCGCTCCTCGACCCGTTCCGCATGGCCGCGCAGGAGGCCATCTTCGCCGACATCACGCAGACGCTCGCCCGCCTCGGCGTGCACATGGACGTGCACTTCAACGAGCGGACGTTCTACGAAAACGGCGCCCTCGGCCGCGTCGTCGAGGCGCTGCGCGCGAAGGGCTTCGTCGAGGAGCGCGAGGGCGCCACGTGGTTCCTGACCTCGAAGCTCGGCAAGACCGGCAAGGACGGCGAGCCTGCCGACACCGTCCTCGTCAAGTCGACCGGCGAGCCGACGTACCGCCTGCCCGACATCGCCTACCACATCGACAAGTTCGACCGCGGCTTCGACCGCGCCGTCGATGTCTTCGGCGCCGACCACATCGCCACCTACCCCGACGTCCTGCGCGCGCTCAATGTGCTCGGCTACGATGCAGGCAACGTGGACGTGGTGATCTACCAGTTCGTGACCCTCGTGCGTGGCGGCGCGCCGGTCAAGATGTCGACGCGCAAGGCCAACTACGTCACCCTCGACGAATTGATGGACGATGTCGGCGCCGACGTGACGCGCTTCTTCTTCCTGATGCGCGCGCCCGGCACGCACCTCGAATTCGACCTCGATCTCGCGCGCGAGGCGTCGGAGAAGAACCCCGTCTTCTACCTCCAGTACGCCCACGCGCGCATCGCCTCGATCGTGCGCAAGGCCGCCGAAACCGGCCTGACCGTCGATCCCGCCGCGCTCTCGGGCACCGCCGACCTCACGCGCCTCGCGCATCCGGCCGAGCAGGCGCTCGTGAAGACACTCCTGCACTTCCCCGGCGTCGTCGCCCGCGCCGCCGCGGCAAAGGAGCCGCACCTCGTGGCGACGTACCTGCGCGAGGTGGCCGTCGCCTTCACGCAGGTCTACGGCGTCAGCCGCATCGTCGGCGAGGCGCCGGACGTGGCGCACCCGCGCCTCGCGCTCCTCGTCGGCGCCAAGAACGTCCTCGCCGGTGGCCTCGCCCTCCTCGGCGTCTCCGCTCCCGAGTCGATGTGATGCGTGAAGTGGGTCGTTGGTTGTTGAGGGTTGGTGGATCGCGCGCGTCGAGTGTAGCGGTGCGCCACCTGTCAGGTCCCCGCTCCTGACAGGTATACGGCCCATCGCCCCGCCCGCCAATGTGAGGACGGCGCCATTTGTGGCGGCGGCGCGCGGCGCGGTGCGACACCGGCGCGGACGGCGCGTTGCGGGTGCATCCCTCCGATCTGACACTCTCCCGATGCGCCGTCTCCTGCTCGCCGCCGTCCCCCTCGTCGCCCTCGCGTGCATCGCCTCCGGATGCTCGTTCTTCACCGGCGTCGGCGCGCGGTTCTTCAGCAAGACCGCCTCGGCGGACGGCGTGCGCATCGAGCGCAACATCCCGTACCGGTCGAGCGGCAACCCCAAGCACCGCCTCGACCTCTACGTGCCCTACGCGGCGGCCTCGGCGGCGGCGCGCGGCGACTCGGCGGCGCGGTGGCCGGTCGTCGTCTTCGTCCACGGCGGCGGATGGACATCGGGCGACAAGGACCTCTCCGTTGGCGGGTTCGAGCCGTACGCCAACATGGCGCGCCTGCTGTCGAGCCAGGGCATCGGCGTCGCGCTCGTCGGCTACCGCCTGATCGACCCCGGGGCCAAGGGCGAGGGACGGAAGGCGTCGAGCGTGACGCCCGACGGCGCAGGTGGAAGACGTGGCGGCGGCGACCGCGTGGGTGCGCGCCAACGCCGCCCGCTACGGCGCCGACGTGCAGCGGCTGTTCGTGATGGGCCACTCGGCCGGCGGACAGATCGCCGCCCGCCTCGCCCTCGACCCGACGTGGCTGCGCGCCGCCGGTGCCCCCGACGGCTCCGTCTGCGGCGCCGTCATGGTCAGCGGAGCCGCACTCGACCTCACCGACGTGCCCTCGATCCAGGGCGACTACCGCTACTTCGCCGCCCGCTTCGCGCCCCCCGGCACCGCCGTCGCCGAGGCCATGCCCGCGACGCCTGCCGCGTGGCAGCGCGAGAGCCTCGCCCGCGACCTACGCGACCGCCGCCGCGCCGCCGTTCCGCTTCTTCACCGCGAGCGGCGAGGAGCGCACGTTCCGGATGCAGGCCGAGCGCCTGCGCGCGGCCCTTGCCGGCGTCGGCGTCGAGACCCCGCCCGTCGGCACCTTCGGCGCCCCCGCCCACTCCGTCGGTGCCCTCACGATGAGCCGTCCCGGCCGCATCGTCGGGCGCGAAACCGCCGCCTTCGTCAAGGAGACGCCCTGCCGGTGACGGGGGGCGTGACGTTCTGTCTTGCTCTTCGACGCCTGTCATTGCGAGGAGCGCAGCGACGTGGCAATCTGGATCGACGGGCGCCTTTGGTCCGGATTGCCACGGCCCTTCCACGGCCTCGCAATGACACAACGGGAGGGCGGATGCAGAACATAACGGCCCTGCTGCCGGTGACGGGGTGTCGCGGTCGGACGAGCGCTTGCGCGAGCGGCTGCCCTCTCACCGCGCGTCAGGGGTGAGGAAGACGGTGCCCCCCTTCATCACCCAGCGGACGCGGCGGAGGGCGCTCACGTCGCGGGCGGGGTCGCCGTCGACGGCGATGAGGTCGGCGAGGAGGCCGGGGGCGACGCGGCCGCGGTCGGGGAGCGCGAGCAGGCGGGCGTTGCCGCTCGTGACGCCGCGCGCCACCTCGAGCGCCGTGAAGCCGTAGTCGGCGACGAGCAGTTCGGCCTCGCGGGCGTTCTCGCCGTGCGCGAAGACGCCGACGTCGCCGCCGACGACGATCTCGACGCCCGCCGCCCGCGCCGCCGCGACGCTCGCGCGCTTCTGCCGCAGGCGCTCGGGCAGCGCGTCGACGCCCGCGCGGTAGCCGCCGTAGGCGAGGATCGCGGCCCCGGCGGCGACGGTCGGGCAGAGCGCGACGCCGCGCTCGGCCATGAGCGCGAACACCTCGGGCGTGCCGCCGTCGCCGTGCTCGATCGTCTGCACGCCCGCGAGCGTCGCCCGGCGCATCCCTTCCGCCGTCGACGCGTGGGCGACGACCGGGCGTCCGGCGCTCGCGGCGACCTCGACGATCCGCCGCAACTCGTCGAGCGTGTACGTCGGCGCGGCCTGCCCGGCGGGCCCCACCGGTAGTCGGCGTAGACCTTGACGACATCGGCGCCGTGCCCGATCTGGTCGCGGACGACGCGCACGAGGGCCTCGCCTCGGCGGCTTCGGCGCCGAGGGGCGTGCCCTCTGCCTCGGGGGAGAGGACGGGGCCGTAGGAGCCGGTCGCCACGAGCGCTTTCGAGGCAATGACCAGGCGCGGACCCGGCACGATGCCTTCGTCGATGGCGCGTTTGAGGCCCGCGTCGGCGTAGGCGGCGC
Organism: Rhodothermales bacterium; assembly: GCA_963726715.1. GTDB lineage: Bacteria > Bacteroidota > Rhodothermia > Rhodothermales > BA12 > CAVSDF01. Next base: position 657,747 of record CAVSDF010000010.1, on the reverse strand, counting down.
CCTCGGTGCCGAGGTCGCGCAGCGTGGTCACGCCCGCGCGGAGCGTCCGCTCGGCGTGGACGACGGCGCGCACGGTGCGGGTTGCGAGCGGCTCGCGGAGGACCTGGTCGGCCCACGGCGTCTCGTTGTACGGGTGGAGGAAGAGGTGCCCGTGCCCCTCGATCATCCCCGGCAGGAGCGTCAGGCCGGGCAACTCGACGACGCGCGCCCCGGCGGCCTCGACCGACGGCCCCGCCGCGACGATCCGTCCGCCCTCGACGCGCACCATCCACCCGGCGTGCGTCGCCACACCGTCGAAGACCGCCGCCGGGCGCAGCACGAGCGCGGAGGGAGGGGAGACGGACTGCGCGCGCGCGGCGAGCGGTGCGAGGAGGGCGAGCAGAAGCAGGAGACGGCGCATGGGATAGGAACGGGGTTGAGAAGGGACGAAACGGTGGCGAGGCGCGCACGACCCCGATGCGGCAGTGTACAGATTCTGACAGGGGCGCGTCGGCGGTCGTCGGGTCTCTGCGGTTTACGCCATCGCGTCGAAGGGCGGCAGGTCGTCGAGGAAGGTCGCGGCCTCGCCCTCCGTCGTGGCGGGGCGGTAGGCGACATGGCGGAGACCGTTGGTGACGAGCACGAGCGCCGCGCCGACGGTCCGGTTGTAGCGCGCCGCCTGGGCGAAGACCGCATCGGTGAGGGCCACCGGCGGCGCCTTGCACTCGACGAGCAGCCGCGCCCGCCCGTCGGCCCCGCGTACGACGAGGTCGAAGCGCCGCGCCATCGCCCCGCCGACCGCCTGCTCGACAGCGATGAGGCCCGGTGGCACGCCGCGGTGGGCGACGAGGAACGCGGCGACGTGCTGCCGCACCCACTCCTCGGGCGTCGCGGCCACGTAGCGCCGCCGCAGCACGTCGAGCACCTCGGCACCGCCGTCCGCGCGCCGCCGCACGGCGATGGCGAGGCGCGGCGGAAGCGTTGGGAACGCGAGGTCGGGGAACGGGGCAGGGCGAGGCACGCCGCCGCCAACGTGCCGCGCGCGTGCCCGGTGCCCCGGCTGCTGCGCCGGTGCGGCGTGACGGTGTGTGCGGTGGCGGTCCGGCGTGCACGGTCGGGCCGATACACACTTCGCCCACGCCTGAATGCGCTTCTCCATCGCTACCACAGCCAGCACCGTGCGACGAGAGTCGCCGCGCCCTGCGCGTCGGTCTCTCTCTCGCGTCACGAACTCTACGATCCTCTGGAGCGCGATGTCACATGACCTCCATCTGCCGATTTGCATCCCCGAAACGATTCGGAGGAAGGGGGAAGATCTACCACGAAATGGAAACGGCCCGGAAGCCACCTTGACGGGGCGTTCCGGGCCGTTTTCTCGGTGTTGCCCTGGGAGGGTTCGAACCTCCGACCTCCTGATCCAGAATCAGGCGCTCTGCCAATTGAGCTACAGGGCAGTGGCAGGACGCGAAAGGTACGGCGCCGGGCCGCTCGCCCGGTGACCGCCGCGCGCGTTTGCGGGTTCTTGACATCGACGCCGATGCGGGCCGCGGATGGGGACATGTGGTGACATTCTCCCGCGTTCTCGCCCCTCACGTGCCGCGCGCGCGCCGCGTGCCCGATCTTGCCTCTCTACTTCCACACCGACCGACACCCGCCCGTGCCCGACGCCGCTGATCCCACGCCCACGCCTGAGGCGACCGTCACGCCTGAGGCGACCGTCACGCCTGAGGCGACCGTCACGCCTGGCGACCGTCACGCCTGAGGCGACCGTCACGCCTGAGGCGACCGTCACGCCTGAGGCGACCGTCACGCCTGAGGCGACCGTCACGCCTGAGGCGACCGTCACGCCTGGCGACCGTCACGCCTGAGGCGACCGTCACGCCTGAGGCGACCGTCACGCCTGAGGCGACCGTCACGCCTGAGGCGACCGTCACGCCTGAGGCGACCGTCACGCCTGAGGCGACCGTCACGCCTGAGGCGACCGTCACGCCTGAGGCGACCGTCACGCCTGAGGCGACCGTCACGCCTGAGGCGACCGTCACGCCTGAGGCGACCGTCACGCCTGAGGCGACCGATGCCTCCCGGCCCTCCAAGCGCAGCCAGCAGCGCAGCCGCAAGCGCGAGCGCGACCGCGTCGCCCGCGAGGGTGGAACGGTCGATGCCGAGGGCGACGATGCGCCGCCTGCGGCCGCGCCGTCGGTGGAGGCGCCTGCCGAACGCTCTGCCGAGCCGAAACCGCCGTCGGCTCCCCGCGAACGCGGTCCTCGCACCGCACCTGCCCGTGACGCCGCGCGCGAGTCGCGGGAGACGCTCGTCGTCGCTCTCGGGGCCACGGCGCCCGCCGAGGCGGCGTTCCAGCGGGGCGATCTGCCCGGCGAGGCGCCGGTCGAGGCCGCGTTCTCCGCCGATGCGCTCGTGCGTCTGTATCCCGGGCGCTTCTCGCAGATCCACATCGTCGGGCCTGCCGGGGCCACGTGGGACGTGCTCGCAACCCGCCTGATGCCCGGCGCCCGAAACGTCACCGACCGCGTCGGGACGGTCGGAAATGCACTCGCCAAGCGGACCGGTGTGCGCGTCGCCTGCCACGTCGTGCCCGATGCGGCGGACGATGTCGCCGGGGCGCTCGCCACGCTCGCCCGCATCGGTCTGCCCGACGGGCGCCTCTCGGTCGACATCACACACGCCGACGCGCCGCTCTCGGTCGCCCTTTTCTCGCTCCTCCTCCACGCAACGACGCTCCGCGACCGCCTCGACATCGGCTCGGTCTTTTCCGGCGTTGCCGGGACGGCGAACGATGGACGACGGACGACGGATCAGGCCACCGCGCCCGCTGAGTCCTCCGAGGAGGTCATCGCGATGGGCGAGACGGCTCCGATGGACGACTCTTCGACCGCATCAGGGCAAGGGACGACGGATGAGGCGACGTCTGGGAACGACGCGGCAGCCGCGCCGGAAGGCGACGGGATGACGACGGACGCTGCGGAAATGGGCAGCGGCACGTCGATCCCGGACACATCCAGCGACGAGACCGAACCGTCGGAAAACGCGGAGGCCGGTTCTGCCGAGACAGAGACCGAACGGCCGGACGTCGAAGCAATGGAGACCGATGCGTCGGATTCGACCGCTGATGTCTCGCAGGAGCCGTCTGGCCGCCCAGTCGTGCGGATGCTGGATCTCGGCGCCGCCGCCGACCTCGTCCGCTGGTCGGATGCCGCCGACCGCTTCCGCGCCACCGCCGACGCCACCGCAGCCACGCGCCTGTTCGCGCCGGACTCCGACCTCGAACGCGCCGCCGCGCGCTACGACCTCGCCGCGCAGGGCAGCGCCTCGGCCACCCTCCGCGCCGACGCATCGGCCCTCGCCGACGCGCTCGCCGCCCATCCGAAGGGAGACATCGGCTTCGACCTCGTCCGCGACGCCCTCGCCGACGGACCGCGCGAGATCGCCGGGCACGACGACGACACCGGCGCGCTCTTCGCCCTCGCCATGCGCCACCTGCGCGCCCGGCGCGTCGCCGCGGCGGTGCTCGTGGCGTGGGAGGCGGTCGTCGGACGGATCGCGGAGGCGATGGGGACGGGCGCCGGACAGCGCGAACGCGCGGTCTCGGTCGCCCTTCGCCTGCTGCCCGAGGCGCGCCTGCTGCACCGCTTCCACAAGGACATCGTCGGTGGGCGGATGGAGAGTGTCGCCGGGCGCAACGACGCGCGGCGCCTCGGCGGGATGCTCGGCGGGGCCATCAGCAGCCTGCGCAACGCCCTCGCCGCCCCCGACCTCGGCGAGCGCATCGCCGCCCTTCCGGCGCCCGAGCGCCCGCCGCGTCCGGAGTGGGGCGACCGCCGGGAGCCGCGCGGCGAGGGCCGCAGCGGCGAGTCGCGCCCGTGGCCCCGCCGCGACGACGGTGCCCCGCGCCCGGACGGTGGCGCCCCCCGCGCCGACAGCGACCGCCCGCGTGGCCCCCGCAGCGACAGCCCACGGCCCGACGGCCCGCGCCCGGACGGCCCCCGCTTCGACGGCCCACGTCCCGACCGTTCCCGCACCGACGCCCCCGGAGCCGGCTCGTCCGATGCCCCGCGTGGTCCGCGTCCGGACGGCGGTGACCGCCCGCGTGGCCCGCGCCCGGACGGCGGCGGCGACCGCCCGCGCGGACCTCGCTTCGACGGCCCGCGCCCGGACGGCCCCCGCGGCGACCGCCCGCAGCGCCGCGACGATGGCGAGCGCGGCCCCCGGCCCGACGGCCCTCGCTTCGACGGCCCGCGCCCCGACCGCGGCGAGCGCCGCGACCGCCCGGACCGCGGCGACCGGCCCGACCGCAGCGACGCCCCGCCGCGTCCGGCCCCGCCGCGCGGCGACACCATCGCAGACGCACTGCCGGAGGAGGTCCGCAAGCGCCTCCTCGGCGGCTGAGACCGATCGGTCGGAATAGGAAACGCCTGTCAGGTTCGGTCGACCTGACAGGCGTTTGAGTGTCACGCCGCGTCGTCGTCGGTCGGGCCGAGGACGGAGGTGGGGTCGGTGCCGCGCCATGCGGCGATGTGGGTGGCGATGGCGTGGCGCGTGCGCTCGCGCAGGGCGGGGGCGTCGGCGGAGGCGAGGCCGGTCGTGTCGATGGGGGCGAGGACGGCGAGGCGGATGCGCGAGGGCGCGCCGAAGCGCCAGCCGTCTTTGGGGAGCGCGTCCATCGTGCCGTCGAGCGCGAGCGGGAGGATCGGCACGCCCACTTTGATGGCGAGGCGGAAGGCGCCGTCGTTGAAGGGCAGCAGGCGCCCGTCGCGCGAGCGCGTGCCCTCGGGGAAGAAGATCACCGAGCACCGCTGGCCGAGCACCTCGCGTCCGCGGATCATCACCGAGGCGCGGCTGCGGGCATTTCCGCGCTCGACGGGGATGTCGCCCGCCATCTTCATCAGCCATCCGGCGACGGGCAGGCGGAAGAGTTCGGCCTTGCCGACCCACTTCATCTCCCACGGCAGCCGCGAGACGACGGGGATGTCGGCGTTCGACTGGTGGTTGCAGATGACGACGTACGGCGCGCGGGGATCGTCGGGCATCGCGCCCTCGATCTCGACCTCCCACCCCGGGTTGACGCGCGTCATCGCAGCCCCGAGGCGCCGAAACATCCGCCCGGTCCGGTAGCGCGCCGGGTCTCGGTCGAAGAGCCGCGTGAGGCCGACGAGCGGCAGTCCCCCCACGAGGATGGCGCCGATGGACCCCCATATCCACGCCGAGCGGGCAGTGTTGACAATCGAGTGCGACGGCGGAGCGGGCGAGGAATCGGGAGACGACACGGGCGGAACGGGGCAGGGCGGGCGCAGCGGCCCATCGGTACCCGGCAGCCCCGTGCGGCGATCCGACAGGCGCTGCCGCACGCCCCATCCCGCCACGTCGCACCGCACGCCCCACGCATCCCCATCTCCGATGCGCCGTTGACGACGCCCGATCTCCGACGCTTTCTCTGATGCTGCCTGCGCTGCGCCGCCTCCTCGCCCTCGCCCGCCCGTACCGCGCGCGCCTGCTCCTCGCCCTCGTGCTCGCGCTCGCCGGATCGGCGGTGTGGCTCGTCGTGCCGCTCGGGCTGCGGTCGCTGCTCGACTCGGTCTTCGAGGACCAGAACGGATCGCGCCTCGACGCCATCGCGGCGGGTCTGCTCGGCCTGTTCCTCGTCTCCGCGCTCCTCGGCTTCTTCGGCGGCTACCTGATCGAGTGGACCGGCGAGCGCGTCGTGACCGATCTCCGGCGCCGTCTCTACGACCACCTCGTCCGCCTCGACCTCGCCTTCTTCTCGCGCACCCGGACCGGCGACATCACGAGCCGCCTGACCAGCGACGTCGGCGCGGTGCGGTCGGCGGTGACGTCGTCGCTCGTCGAGCTTGTCACGCAGAGCCTGTCGCTTATCGGGTCGGTGGCGCTCATGGTGACGCTCAACGCGCGCCTCAGCGTCGCCGTGTTCGCCGTCGTGCCGTTCGTGGCGCTGCTCTCGCGGTGGGTGGGATCGCGCGTGCGGAAGCTCTCGCGCGGCGTGCAGGACGCGCTCGCCGGGGCGACGGCGCACGCCGAGGAGGCGATTTCGGGCATCCGCTCGGTGCAGGCATTCGGGCGCGAACCGCACGAGAGCGCGCGGTATGGCGCGGCGAGCGAGAACGTCTTCGAGGTCGCCCGCCGCTCGGCGCTGCTCACGAACGGCTTCTGGACGGTCGTCGGGACGCTCTTCCTCGCGAGCCTCATCGGCATCTTCTGGTTCGGCGGGCGCGAGGTGCTGGCCGGGCGGTTGACGGCGGGCGCGCTCGTCGCGTTCATCTTCTATGCCTTCAACATCGCCCGCTCGGTCGGCGGTCTCGCGCGGCTCTACACGTCGTTCGCCACTGCCGCGGGGGCGTCCGGACGCCTCTTCGAACTCCTCGACACCACGCCCGCCATCGCCGACGCGCCGGGCGCCACGCCGCTGCCGGCGACGGTCCGCGGGGCCGTCTCGTTCGAGAACGTGAGCTTCGCGTACGCGTCGGCGGAGGAGTCGGAGGGAGAGCCGCGCCGCGTGCTCGACGGCGTCAGCCTGCGGGCGGAGCCGGGCGAGACGGTCGCGCTCGTCGGGCCGAGCGGCGCGGGCAAGACGACGCTCCTCGCGCTCGCTTCCCCGCTTTTACGACGTGACCGGCGGGCGGGTGACGATCGACGGAATCGACGTGCGGGACGTGACGGTCGAGTCGCTTCGCGGCGCCCTCGCCAGCGTGCCTCAGGAGGTCCACCTCTTCGCCACGACCGTCCGCGAGAACATCCGCTACGGACGCCTCGACGCCACCGACGCCGAGGTCGAGGACGCCGCGCGCCGCGCCTACGCCGACACCTTCATCCGCGCCCTTCCCGGCGGCTACGACGCCGAAGTCGGCGAGCGCGGCGTCCGCCTCTCCGGCGGCGAGCGGCAGCGCCTCTCCATCGCCCGCGCCCTGCTGCGCGACGCGCCGATCCTGCTGCTCGACGAAGCCACGAGCGCCCTCGACGCGGCGAGCGAGCGGGCGGTGCAGCAGGCGCTCGACGTGCTCGTGGAAGGCCGCACGACGTTCGTCGTCGCCCACCGCCTCGCCACCGTCGTCCGCGCCGACCGCATCGTCGTCCTCGATCACGGACGTGTCGTGGAGACCGGCACGCACGCCGAACTGGTCGCGAAAGGCGGCCTCTACGCCGAACTCGCCGCCATGCAATTCACCGCTGACGCGATGCCTGCGGGGTGATGGGACGGCACGCGTGCGGTGACGGGGACAGATCGCGCAGATCGTGCCTGTGCGGCGGTCGGCCTCGTCACGCCCGCGCGTCGACGAACGACCGCGCCCACGCGTCGGCGTCCATGAGGCCGGCGAGGGTGGCGGCGTCGAACGTGCGGGCGGTGGCGGCGTCGAGGGCGGCGGCGACCGATTCGGCGATGCCGGGGAAGGAGAGCGTGCCGCCGAGGAAACGCGCGACGGCGGCCTCGTTGGCGGCGTTGAGGACGGCGGGCATCGCGCCGCCCGCGTCGAGGGCGGCGAAGGCGAGGGCGAGCGCCGGGTAGCGCGCCGCGTCGGGCGGTGTGAAGTCGAGCGAGAACGGCGCCGACACATCGAGGCGCGGGTGCGGCGGCGGGCCAGCGCTCGGGCCACGAGAGCGCCACCTGAATCGGGCACGACCATCGACGGCGGGCCGAGCTGCGCCTTCGCCGAGCCGTCGCGGAAGACGACGAGCGAGTGGACGATGGAGGTCGGGTGCAGGACCACGCCGATGCGGTCGCCGGGCACGTCGAAGAGCCACCGCGCCTCCATCACCTCCAGGCCCTTGTTCATCATCGTCGCCGAGTCGATCGTCACCTTCGCGCCCATCGCCCACGTCGGGTGGCGGAGCGCCTCGGCGGGCGTGATGGCGCCGAACGTGGCGAGATCGCGCGTGCGAAACGGACCGCCGGAGGCCGTCAGCACGAGCCGCTCGACCGATTCCGGCTGCTCGCCCGCGAGGCACTGGAAGAGCGCCGAGTGCTCCGAATCGACCGGCAGAATCTCCGCCCCCGACGCCCGCGCCGCCGCCGTCACGAGCGCCCCGCCGACGACGAGGCTCTCCTTGTTGGCGAGCGCGACCCGCTTGCCCGCGCCGCACCGCCGCGAGCGTCGACGACAGCCCGGCGGCCCGACGAGCGCTGCCACGACAACATCGGTGTCGGGCGAGGCCGCGACGCCATCGAGCGCCTCCATCCCGCCCTCGACGCGGATGCCGGTGCCCGCAAGGCGTCCGGCGAGGTCGCGCGCGGCGCCTCCGGATCGCCCATCACGACGACCTCCGGGCGGAACTCGCGCGCCTGCGCCTCCACGGCATCGACGCTGCGGTGCGCGGCGAGGGCGACGACGCGCAGGCGGTCGGGGAAGAGGCGGCACACGTCGAGCGTCTGCGTGCCGATGGAGCCGGTGGAGCCGAGGACGGCGACGCGCATCGTGGTGGGGGATGGGGCGGGGCAACGCGGGGAGGTGCTGGTTGGTTGTTGATGTTGGTTGTGGACGCGCGGCGACCGTGGAAGCGAAGGCCGGGCGCGGGAGGACACCGGTTGTGGCCACTGTTCAGAGGCCGTAGGAGCGTGGTTCGCCATGCCCGCCGGACGTCGGGTTCCGCCATCCGCCGCATGCCGGGGCCGCGTGCGGTCCCGGCGTGCATCGAACGCGGCATGCACCACCGGTCCCGCCGCGCCACGCGGCACCAGTCCCGCGCCTCACCACCAACCACCGACAACGACACAACCAACCCCCGCCATCCCCGTTCGCGCCGCATCCTCCTCCATCCCCCGACGCCCGATGTTCGCGCCCGCCACCCTCCTCCCGCTCACCCTCGACGTCTTCGCCGACATCGCCTGCCCGTGGTGCCACGTCGGCGAGCGGCACCTGACGACGGCCCTCGCCGGGCTCCTCGAAGACCAGCCGGGCCGCGTCGTCGTCCGCCGGTGGCATCCGTTCCAGTTGCAACCGGGCCTGCCGGAGCGCGGCGAGCCGTGGGCTGCATTTGCCACGCGCAAGTTCGGATCGGCGGAGCAGATGGCGTCTGCGTTTCAGCACGTCGCGCAGGCCGGAGCGGCGGCGGGCATCGCGTTCGACTTCGCGCGGATGCCGGTCGCGCCGAACACCGAGCGCGCCCACCGCCTGGTGCTCGCCGGCAGCAGCGGCGCCGCCGACCGTTCCTTCGACGTCGCGCACCGCCTCTTCCGCGCCTACTTCGAAGAGGCCGAAGACATCACCGACCCCGACGTGCTCGTCCGCCTCGGCGTCGATGCCGGACTCGACGAATCCGACGCCCGCGCGGCCCTCACCGACGAAACGCTCGGCGCCCGCGTTGCGGCGGCGATGGGCACGGCCCGGCGTCTCGGCATCACCGGCGTGCCGTTCGTGCTCGTCGGGCAGCGCGTCGGCGTCTCGGGCGCGCAGCCGCCGGGCGTGATCCGGCAGGCCATCGACAAGGCCGACGCGCTCGAGGGCGACGCGCTCCGCGATGCCCGAAATCAGGTGCGAAACGAGGCGTGAGCGTGCCTCAGTCGAGCAGTCGATAGCGCAGGCCGGTCGCGCCGATGCGCGTCTCGAACCGCACCGGCACCTCGAGTCGCGCGCCGCGCGCGGGGGCGGATGCGCGCACGACGACGGTTTCGACCGGTCCCTCCGGACGCAGCAGCGTCACCTCGAACCGCAGCGGCCTGCCTGCGGGCGCGGCGCGTCCGAAAAGATCGAGGGTGCCCTCGCCCGATTCGGCGTCGAAGCGGACGCCGCGGACGTCGACGGGGAGGGATTCGGCGCGGTCGTGGGCGCGTCGGGCGGCGCGCGTGCGTCCGGCGGCGAGGTCGGCGCGGGCGCTCAGGGCGTGGAGGGCTGCCGAGAGCGGGTCGAAGGCGAGGGCGCGGCGGGCGGCGGCGCCGAGGGCGTCGGCGTGGGCGCGGACGGCGGCGCGGTCGGTGCCGGTCGGCGTGAGGCGGGCGAGGGTGAGGGCGCGGTTGTAGGCGGCGTCGCGGTGGAGCGAGTCGCGCGCGGCGAGGGTGTCGAAGGCGGCGAGGGCGTCGTCGAAGCGCCCGGCGTCGTAGTGGCGGACGCCGATGGCGAGGAGGCCGCCGAGGGCGAGGCGCCGCAACTCGCGCGAGCCGTCGAGGGCGCGGGCGTCGTCGGGCCACTCGTCGAGGCGGTCGAGGGCGCCGGTGAAGGCGGGTGCGGCGGCGCCGAGATCGCCCGCGAGGACGGCGAGCGTGGCGAGGTTGTAGGCGACGTCGGGGCCGCAGCCGCGCACATCGACGACCTCCGTCCACGCTGCGCGCGCCACGTCGTAGGCGCGGGCCTGAAACGCCGCGAGGCCGCGCTCGAACCCATCGACATACACGCCGCAGCGGCTGGCGTCGTCGGCGGCGGGCGCCGTCGGCGAGACGACGGCCGGGCGCGCCGTCGGCGCCTGCGCGGCGACGGGAAGAGCGGCGGCGAGAGCGAGGGCGGCGAGCAGCAGGCGCATCGGCGGGGACGAAAATGGCGAAATGACTCGTCTCGAACGCACCGCCCGCTCTCGGTCGTGCCTGCCGCGCACCGTGGCGCTGCAGGGCTGTTCAGCGGTGCGTCACATCGTCGTTGAGAGGTTCGGGCGGAGCGCTCGCTGTCCGTCGGTCGGGGGCAAGGCTCCCCAAAGCCGCCCACGACCCACAACCAACGACCAACGACACACCGAGCAGTAAAGGCCTGACTTACCTCTCATGCCTACATCCGACCGCTCCAAGCCGCCTCGTTCCTTGCGAGCGCAGCGTGGCAATCTCGTCGTCCAGCGCTCCGAAGGACCGGATTGCCACATGGCTTCGCGCCTCGCAAGGACAGGCTGCGCGAATCGAGGCAGAATCTACCAGCCCTGCCGTAGCGCGGCGGCATACCTTTCGGACGTCGCCTGTTTCGATCCGCCCGATGGCTCCGTCTTCTTCCTCGCCAGCGCTCACGATCTCCGTTGTCGTCCCGGTCGTCGACGAGGCCGCGCGCGTCGGGGCGTGTGTGGCGGCGCTGCGGGCGGGGCAGGCGGCTGTGGAAGGCGATCCGGCGGTGCGCGTCGATGAGATCGTGGTGGTTGACGGCGGGTCGTCGGATGCGACGGTCGAGGTGGCGCGGGCGGGCGGGGCGCGCGTGGTCGTGTCGGCGGTGCGCGGACGGGCGGCGCAGATGAACGCGGGCGCAGCGGCGACGCGCGGCGACGTGCTGTACTTCGTCCACGGCGACGCCGTCGTGCCGCCGACCTATGCGCGCGACATCGCCCGCGCGCTCGCACCGGGCGAGGCCGTCGGTGGGTACCGCGTGCGCTTCGACCGCCGCCGCTCGCCGCTTCTCCGCTTCAACGAGTGGATGACGCGCTTTTCGTGGCCCGTCTGCCGCGGCGGCGACCAGACGCTCTTCGTGCGCCGCGCCCTCTTCGACGCCCTCGGCGGCTACGACGAGCGCCGCGTCATCATGGAGGAGTACGACTTCCTCGACCGCGTCCGGGCGCGCGTGCCGTACCGCGTGCTCGACGGCGTCGCCATCGTCTCGGCGCGCAAGTACGACACGAACACGTGGTGGCAGGTGCAGCGCGCCAACGCGGCCGCCTACCGCGCCTACCGCCGCGGCGCCGCGCCCGAGGCCATCGAGCGGGGCTATCGGGCGGGTTTGAATGCGTATACGTAGCTAAAAGGGATGTCGGACGGGTTTGTTTGACGAAGGAGTCGTGAAGAATCAGTCGTGTAGATGTCAGGAAGGCGAATAAATTGCCGGGTGATGTACGTTGGCAGAACTCCCGGACGGCGTCGGCCCCCCACTCGCCCCGCCGCTCTACACCTTCCCTCCACCATTTGGCCATCTCGCCCCACCCATGAGGAAGCCCAAGAACGTCTACCGGATCGACATCGAGCCGACCCCGGAATTCCCCCACCGCCACCCGACGCACGGCTGGCAGGTTCGCATCCGCCGCGGCGGTGTGCAGAACACCAAGTTCTTCTCCGACGACAAGAACGGCAAGTCCTCCGCGCAGGCGCTCGCCACCGCGATCAAGTACCGGGACGAGCTGATGCCGTCGCTCCCGCCCCCCGACAGCCCGACGATGAAGTCGGCGGAGGCGCGCACCAAGACCGGCGTCATCGGCCTCTCGTTCTGCACCAAGGACGACGGCAGCGGCACGCAGAAGCCCTACGTCCAGCTCTCGTGGACGAGCGGCGGCGGCAAGCGCGAGACCGCCTCGTTCTCGGTCGAGAAGTGGGGCCTCCGCAAGGCCATCTGGAACGCCGTCGTGCGCCTGCACCGCGAGCACCAGGCGATGGGCCGCGAGGTCTCGGAGCCGCAGGAGATGTTCAACACGGCCTACGGCAAGATCACGACGAACTACCCGCAGTTCGCCGAGCCTGAGGAGACCGCCGCGTCCTGACGCTCTCCCGATCTCACGCCACGGCCCGGCGCGCCTCGACAAACCGAGGGCGCCGGGCCGTGTCCGTTTCCACGCGCGCCGACGCCCACGCCGGTCCGGTGAAGCACGCCGCGGTGGCGTCGGCGTGGTCGGCGTCGAGCTCGCACCAGAGCGTGCCGCCGGGCACGACCCACCGCGCGCCGTGGCGGGCGAGAGCGCGGAAGAAGACGAGCGCGTCGGGGCCGGTGAAGAGCGCGATGGCCGGTTCGTGGTCGCGCACGTGCGCTTCGAGCGAATCGGCGTCGGCGTCGGGGATGTAGGGCGGGTTGGAGACGACGAGGTCGAACCCCGCAGGGGACCGCGAAGCGTTCGGCCCGCCGAGGGCGCCAGGGAGAGCGTCGGCGAGCAGGTCGGCGGTGTGGAACGCGACGTCGAGGCCGAGCGCGGCCGCGTTGGCGCGGGCGACGTCGAGGGCCTCGCGGCTGACGTCGAGCGCGAGCACGTCGGCGTCGGGGCGGGCGGCTTTGATGGCGAGGGCGATGGCGCCGCTGCCGGTGCCCGCGTCGAGCACGCGCGGGGACGCCGTGCCGCGGAGTGTGGCGAGGGCGTGTTCGACGAGTTCCTCGGTCTCCGGGCGCGGAATCAGCACGGCGGGTGTGACGGTGAGGCGCAGGCCGTAGAAGTCGGCGACGCCGAGTGCGTATTGCAGCGGCTCCCCCGCCGCTCGCCGCCGGGCGATGTCGAGGGCGCGCGCGGCCACATCGGGTGCAACGGCGCGCATCGGGGAAGGCGAGGGCACGGGCGCGGCGCAGGCCGGTCAGGTCCTCCGCAATCCACACCGCCGCCCGCGCGCCATCGTCGAGGTCGGCGAGAAGGCCCCGGAGCGCCGCCGCGAGGGCCGATTGCGTGGCGGGAAGGGTCGATGGATCGGGCACGGGCGCGGGGATGGCGATGACGTGCGGGTACGCGCGCGGTGCGGCGGCGATGCCCGGCGGCTTGCAGAGGGCCACCTGTCGGGGCCCCGACCGGACAGGTGTCGGTGGACGGGCGGTGCCGATGGCGCGCCGACCTGTCAGGTGCGGGGACCCGACAGGTCGGCACGTTGGCGCTGGCGGGATCGGGGGAGCCGGCGGGTGAGTGGTCGGTACGATGGCAGGACGCCTTCTCTCCCGCACGCCCGACGCCTCGATGGACCCGTTACTACGCCGCCAAAACCATCCTCATCACCGGCGCCTCGTCGGGCATCGGGGCGGCGATGGCGCGGCAGCTGGCGCCGATGGGCACGACGCTCGTGCTCACCGCACGCTCGGAAGAGGCCCTCGGCGCCCTCGCCCGGGAGGTTCGGGGCAGCGGCTCCACCGCGCACGTCGTGCCGCTCGACCTCGCCACGCCCGGCGCCGCCGAACGCCTCATCGCTTCTGTCGACGCGCTCGGCCTGACCGTCGATGTCCTCATCGCCAACGCGGGCTACGGGCACACCGGACCGTTCGAGGCGCAGGACGCCGACGATCTCGACGCGATGCTCGGCCTCAACGTCGTCGCCCTCACCGCCCTCATCCGGCGCCTCGGGACGCGGATTCCGCGCGGCGGCGGCGTCCTCACCGTCGCCTCGACGGCCGCGTTTCAGCCGCTCCCGTACTTCGCGGCCTACGCGGCCACCAAGGCGTACGTGCTCAGCCTCAGCGAAGCGCTCCACGCCGAGTGGAAGGACCGCGGCGTGGCGGTGACGTGCCTGTGCCCCGGCCCGACCGCGACCGGCTTCGGCGCCCGCGCGAGCATGAGCGCGTCGTTCTTCTCCGCCGCCGCGAGCGCCGACGACGTGGCCCGCGACGGCCTCGCCGCCCTCGCACGCGGACGCCGGACGACCATCTCGGGCGCCCTCAACGCCGTCGGCGCGTCGGTGGGGCGGCTCGTGCCGCGGCGCGTGCTCCTGCCGCTGATCGCGAAGGGGATGCGCAAGCTGGGGCAGCGCGCCTGAGGGGTGTGTCAGGCCTTTACTGCTGGGTGTGTCGTTGGTCGTTGGTTGTGGGTCGTGGGCGGCTTTGGGCAGCCTTGCCCCCGACCGACGGACAGCGAGCGCTCCGCCCGAACCTCTCAACAACGATGTGACGCACCACGGAGGATCGCCCCGACCCCTGGAACGTCGTCCGTGCGAGGAGCGAGGCGACATGGATCGACGGCGTGATGGACGGCGAGCGTGCCCCGCCGAGCGTTGGCCCTGCGTCCGGATGCGCGCGGACACGTTCCCCCGGATTCACCGCGGCGCGAGGCATGGCGCCGGGCGCGTGTAAGCGCTTACCTTGGGGGCTGCGTGTCGCAGGGCGTTGAGTGTTCGCGCCGCCGACCGCGCCCTTGCCCGCCGATTCCCGCCCTTCGACGCCTCCGACGCGGGCGCCCCCTTGCCCGATCCCTCCCCGATGACGACCCGTGAGAAGCTCGACGCCCTGGCCTCCAACCTCTGGTGGTCGTGGCAGCCCGATGTGCTCGACCTCTTCGCCTCGCTCAACCCCGAGGCCTTCGCCGCGTCGGTGAACACGCCCGCCGTCGCCATCCGCGAAGCCGACCCGAAGAAGCTCGCCTCCAAGGCCGTCGCCGCCAAGGTCGATGCCGCCTACGAGCGCCTGCAAACCTACCTCGCCACGCCCGGCACCCACGCCGACACGCCCCGGACGGCCTACTTCTGCATGGAGTACGGCCTCCACGAGAGCCTCAACCTGTACTCCGGCGGCCTCGGCATTCTCGCGGGCGACCACTGCAAGGCGGCCAGCGACCTCGGCGTGCCCTTCACCGCCGTCGGCCTGTTCCTGCGCGACGGCTACTTCCAGCAGTCCTTCGACGCGACCGGCTGGCAGCGGGAGGCCTACCCCGAACTGCACCCGAGCGACCACCCGCTCGAGCTCGTCCTCGACCGCGACGGCGCGCCGGTGACCGTGACGGTCCACCTCGGCAACGATGCCCTCCACTTGCAGGCGTGGCGGATGAACGTCGGCAAGACGCGGCTCTACCTGCTCGACTCCGACTTCGAGCGCAACCCCGAGTGGCTGCGCGGCCTCACCCGCAAGCTCTACCAGGGCGACCGCAAGGTGCGCCTCCAGCAGGAGATCGTGCTCGGCATCGGCGGCCTGCGCTTCCTCCGCGCCATCTCCGAGGCCCCTGAGGCGTACCACATGAACGAAGGCCACTGCGCCTTCGTCGCCCTCGAACTGCTCCGCGAGCAGATGGAGGCCGGACGCTCGCGCGAGGACGGCGAGCGGTGGGTGCGCCAGCACTGCCTCTTCACGACGCACACGCCGGTCATGGCCGGGCACGACCGCTTCGAACCGGCGCTCCTGCTCGACCAGATGCAGCGCTACCGCGCGATGATGGGCATCTCCGATTACGACCTCCTTGCCTACGGACGTGTCAACCCGCAGGATGGCGAGGAGTGGTTCACGATGACCGTGCTCGGCCTCAAGCTCTCCCGCGCCGCAAACGGCGTCTCCGCCCTGAACGGCGAGGTCGCCCGCGATCAGTGGGCCGCCCTCTACGCGCAGTCGGGCACCTACGCCGCGCCCCTCGGCTCGGTCACCAACGGCGTCCACCTGCCGACGTGGACCTCGATGGAGGTGCGCGACATGGCCAAGAAGTACCTCGGCGACTGGGAGAGCGAGCGCGCCGCGCCCGAGTTCTGGCAGCGCATCGAGCGCGTGCCCGAGAAGGAGCTCTGGAGCCTGCGCAGCATCCTCCGCCGCCGCCTGATCCGCTACGCCGAGCAGCACCTGGCCAAGCAGAGCCTCAAGATGGCCTGCGGGCTGCGTGAGGACGTGCTCACCATCGGGTTCGCCCGCCGCTTCGCCACCTACAAGCGCGCGCCGCTGCTCTTCCACGACATCGAGCGCGCGATCCGCCTGTTCCAGAACGACGAGCGTCCCATCCAGGTGCTCTACGCCGGCAAGGCCCACCCCGCCGACGAGGGCGGAAAGCGCTTCATGCAGCAGATCTACGCGATGACGCAGCTGCCGGAGATGGCCGGAAAGCTCGTCCTGCTCGAGAACTACAACATGGAGGTCGGGCGGATGCTCGTCTCCGGCTGCGACATCTGGCTCAACAACCCGCGCCGCCCGATGGAGGCCTCCGGCACGAGCGGGCAGAAGGTGAACGCCCACGGCGGCCTCAACTTCTCCATCTTGGATGGCTGGTGGCCCGAAGGGTTCGACGGCAAGAACGGCTGGGCCATCGGCACCGACGCGAGCGCGACGATGGAGCAGGACCCGTCGGCGCAGGACGCGCAGGACGCGCAGTTCCTCTACGAGACGCTCGAAACCGGCATCATCCCCGACTTCTACACGCGCGACCGTCAGGGCCTGCCGCAGGCGTGGCTCGCCCGCGTCCGCCACGCCATGGCGACGCTCCCGGCGGCCTTCTCCGCCGAGCGCATGGTCGCCGACTACGCCGAGCAGCGCTACAGCTGACCCGTCTCATCGCATCGCGGCGCGTCTCCACGGTCTGTGGAGGCGCGCCGCGTGCGTTTCGGAGGATGGATTGCGCGCGGCGTAGGGGCACGAACCCTCGTGCCCTTCCTCCCAACGGCCACGCCTCACCCACGCGCGGGAATGCCGTCGCCCCACCCCTCACCCCCGCGGAAACGCCTCCGCAATCGCCGCGGCGGTATCAGCGAAGGGGCGAAACGTGGCGCCGAGGTCGGTGCGGGCGCGCGTGTTGTCGTAGTGGTAGAAGGCCGACATCTGCCGCGCCCGCTCGCGCGTGAGGACCGGCGCGCGCCCGGTGAGCGCCGCCACGATCTCCGACGCCACGCCCGCCGCGAGGGCGACGGGCAGCGGCAGCACGCGCGCCGGGGCGGGCACGCCGAAGGCCGCGGCGAGGGTGCCGAGGATGGCCGTCCACGCCATGTTTTCGCCGCCGAGGAAGTAGCGCGCGCCCGTCTCGCCGCGCGCCATCGCCCGGATCATGCCATCGGCCACGTCGCGCACGTCGACGACGTTGGTGCCCCCCGTTGGGACGACGCGCAGGCGGCGGTCGCGCACGAGTTCGGCGATCTGAACGGTGTTGTCGCCCGCCCGCCCGACGCCGAAGATGAGCGCCGGGTTGACCATCACCGCGTCGAGGCCTTCGGCGATGCCGCGGTGAATCTCGAGTTCGGCGCGGTACTTCGACTCGGCGTACGGCCCGTTGAGCGGCGACGGCGACCACTCGCTCGTCTCGTCGAGCACCGCCTGCGGCGTTCGGCGGGCGTCCGAAGGCGGCCATGCTCGACGTGTGGACCATCCGCGTCACGCCCGCGCGAAGGGCCGCGTTGACGACGTGCGCCGTCCCCTCGACGTTCGCCGCCATCAGGCGCGCGCGGTCGCCGCGCCGTCCGGTGCCGAGGGCGGCGGCGACGTGGTAGACGTGCGTCACGCCGCGCATCGCCTCGTCGACGGAGGCCGGATCGGTGATGTCGCCGAAGGCGTGCCCGACCGTCGCGGCGGCCTCGCCGAGCAGATCGACGGTCGAACTCTCGCGCCGGAGGATGCGGACGGCCTCGCCCTGCGCGACGAGCAGGCGGGTGAGCGTGGCGCCGACGAGTCCGGTGGCGCCGGTGACGAGGGTGAGGGACGAGGCAGGCAAACGGAGCGGGCGACGCGCCGCACGCGCCGCTGAGGAGGAGCGGGGAGGATACGATGCCCCCGCGGTCGCGCGTCGGGGGAGTGGTGGGATGGTGAGATGGCGGGTTGGTGAGGCGCTGAGATGGCGGGTTGGGATGCCTCAGCCGGTGGCTGAGCGTGTCGACGCCCCCGTTCGGTCGAGTCGCCCTCACAAACCCACCACCCCACAACCTGGGCGTGGCACACGCCACTTCACCGCCGCCCCGGCATCACCCTTCGGCGAACTCGACGAGCGGGGCGCCCTTGGCCACCGCCGCACCCGGCACCGCGTGGACGCGCGCGATCGTGCCCGCGTGCGCCGCCTTGATCTCGTTCTCCATCTTCATCGCCTCCAGCACGAGGAGCCGCTGCCCGGCCTCGACCGTCTCGCCCTCGCGCACGTGGACGGCGAGCACGAGGCCCGGCATCGGCGAGCGGACTTCGCGCTGCGCCGCGCCCGTTCCGGCGCCCATCCCGAAGCGCTCCAGCATCTGCGCCTGCGCGTCGGCCACGTCCACGACGACGCGCGTGCCGCCGACCGAGAGCGTGACCGATGTCCCGTCGCGCCCTTCGACGACGACTTCGCGCGTGACCGTGCCGGTGCGCAGGCGGTAACGCCCCGGTCCGGTGGCGACGAACTCGACGCCGCCCTCGACCGCTGCGCCGTCGAGCGTGATCGCGCCGTCGGGGCCGTCGGCGACGACGAGGGTGCGGGCGGTGTCGCCGGTGCCGGTGCGGGCGCGGTAGGGGCCGCGGGGGAGGCGGGGAGCAAGCATCGGGGCAGGGGAGAGATCGGGGGACGCGCGCCAAAGATCGGGCACGCGCGGGTGATCCCGGCGCCGCGTGTGCGGTTGAGGCGCCGACGCCCGCCCTCCGATGTCCGACCCGCCGCTCTCGCCCGCCCTGCTCCTCAGCGCCTACGCGCAGGGCGTCTTCCCGATGGACGGCCCCGACGGCCTGCACTGGTACGCGCCCGATCCGCGAGCGGTGATTCCCCTCGACGACCGCTTCCACGTGCCGGATTCGCTGGCGCGGATCGTCCGGCAGGGACGCTTCCGCGTGACGACCGATGTCGATTTCGAGGGCACGATGCGGGCGTGCGGCGCGCGCGAGGAGACGTGGATCTCCGAGCCCCTCGTCGCTGCCTACACCGCCCTCCACCTCGCCGGAAGGGCGCATTCGGTCGAGTGCTGGACGGATGACGGCGCCTTCGCGGGCGGCCTCTACGGCGTCGCGCTCGGCGGGGCGTTCTTCGGCGAGTCGATGGTCTCGCACGTGCGCGACGCGTCGAAGGTGGCGCTCGTGCACCTCGTCGAGCGGCTGCGCGCGGGCGGCTTCGTGCTCCTCGACACGCAGTTCGTGACGCCGCACCTCGCGCGCTTCGGCGCCGTCGAGATTCGCCGCGCCGCCTACCAGCGCCGCCTCGCCGCCGCCCTCCGTACCGACGCGCGGTGGGAGGAAGACGATCCGGCCCTGTAGAAACGCCGCATGCGGCCTCGGCCGCGTGCCGGTGGCAACGAAGGGCGGGCGGTGGGCGTTGACGGGGCGTTGTCCTCGCCGTCCGTCCTCCCTCCTCCCATGCTCGCCGCCACGCTCGCCGTCCTCGCGCTGCACCTGCCCGCGCCCGTGCTCATGCCCTCCGGGTCGCTGGTGGCCGTCGCCTCGGTGGCGTCCGCGCCCGGTTCCGCCTGGCGGGCCGACGACCGCGCGGCGTTTGCCAGCCTGATGGCGTTCGCGCGGCGCGAGACCCTCGACGCCAGGCCCATCGGCGAGATCGCCACGGCCATCGGGATGCAGCTCCGCGGCGTGCCGTACGTCGCGGGCGTGCTCGACGCGCCCACCGAGGAGACGCTCCTCGCGCCCCTCGACCGGTTCGACTGCGTGCTCTTCGTCGAGTCGGTGCTGGCCCTTGCGCGCAGCGTGCAGGACGGGGATGCGACCTACGACGGCTACCTCGCCCGCGTCGAGCAGCAGCGCTACCGCGGCGGTGAGATGCACGGCTACGCCTCGCGCCTCCACTACTTCGCCGACTGGATCCACGACAACGCCACGCGCGGCCTCGTCGACGACGTGACGCGCGAGGTCGGCGGCGTCGACTACGGCAAGCGGTTCACGTTCATGACGGCGAACCGGAGCCGCTACCCGCGCCTCGCCGACCGCGCCACCTTCGAGGCCATCGCCGCGTCGGAGCGCGGCCTCGCCGATCTCGACATGGCGTACCTGCCCAAGAACCGCGTTCGCGCCGCGACGGCGTCGATGCAGCCGGGCGACATCCTCGCCACCACGACCGACATCGACGGCCTCGACGTGACGCACGTCGGCTTCGCCTACGACAGCGGGCGCGGCACCATCGGCTTCCTCCACGCCTCGCCGGGCCGGGGCGTCGTCGCCGCGCCCGACCTCGCCGCCTACCTCGCGGGCAATCCGCGCCAGACCGGCCTCTTCGTCGCCCGTCCCCGCTGAGGCGTGGGCGGTTCGGTTTCACATCGGCTCATCCACCTTTGTCATTGCGAGGAGCGCAGCGACGCGGCAATCCGGATCGATGGAATCCGTCGACCCGGATTGCCGCGCTTCGCTCGCAATGACACGGCCCTCCGTTTGACGCCACACCGCGCCGACGACCGACGACCAACAACAACCAACCAACGGACGTGGCCCGCCGCTGAGCCGTCCGTGCCGTGCCGCCTTCCCTGATCCCCGCCTTCCCATGCCCCTCCGCCGCATCGGCATCTACACCTCCGGGGGCGACGCGCCCGGCATGAACGCCTGCCTGCGCGCCGCCGTCCGCACCGCCATCTCCAACGACCTCGACGTCGTCGGCGTCAAGCGCGGGTATGCGGGGATGATCGATGGGGACTTCGTCGAGATGGACGGGCAGAGCGTCTCGAACATCGTGCAGAAGGGCGGGACGATCCTCAAGTCGGCCCGCTCGCTCGAATTCCGGACGCCCGCAGGCCGCGCCAAAGCTGCCGAGCAGCTGCGCCTGGCGGGCATCGACGCGCTCGTCGGCATCGGCGGCGACGGCACGTTCACCGGGGCGGTCGCCTTCCACGACGAGCACGGCATCCCCATCGTCGGCTGCCCCGGCACCATCGACAACGACCTCTACGGCACCGACGAGACGATCGGCTACGACACGGCGCTCAACACGGCCATCGAGAACATCGACCGCATCCGCGACACCGCCGACGCGCACGACCGCCTGTTTCTGATCGAGGTGATGGGCCGCGATGCGGGCTTCATCGCCCTCAACTGCGCCATCGGCGGCGGCGCCGAACTGGTACTGCTGCCCGAGACCGAGACGCGCATCGACGAGGTCAAGGAGCGCGTGCTGAACCTGATGACGGCGCAGTCGCGCTCGTCGATCGTGGTGGTGGCCGAGGGCGAAGGGCTGGGCGGGGCGACGCAGCTCGAACAGACCTTCCGCGCCGACGCCGCCTTCGACTTCATCGACCTGCGCGTCTGCATCCTCGGCCACACGCAGCGCGGCGGCAGTCCGAGCGCCCGCGACCGCGTGCTCGCCTCGCGTCTCGGCGTCGGCGCCGTCGAGGCGCTCGTCGAGGGCCACACGAACGTGATGGTGGGCATCATCAACGGGGACATCAAGCTCACCGCGATGCGCGAGGTCTGGAGCCGCCACAAGTCCATCGACTACGAACTCCTGCGCCTGATGCAGCTGCTCAGCTGATGCCCGAGACCGTGCCTCCCGCGCCTGCGCCGTTCATCGTCACGCTCCGCCTCGACGCCGCGCTTTTCGCCACGCTCGACGGGCTGCGGCGGGCGCATTTCCCGCCCGAACGCAACGTCATTCCGGCGCACGTATCGCTCTTCCACGCCCTTCCCGGCGTCGAAAGCCCGGGCGTCCGGCGGGCGCTCGCGGCTGTCGCGGGCGAGACGGCGCCACTCACGCTCGCGCTTCCGGGGCTCCAGTCGCTCGGACGCGGCGTAGCGGTCCGCGTCGATGGCGGGGCCGCGCTCGGCGACCTCCACCGGCGCCTCGTGGCAGGGATCACCGCTGAAATCGGCCTCGAATCGCTCACCGCGCAGGACCGGCAGCCCTTCCGCGCGCACGTGACCGTCCAGAACAAGGTCACGCCCGAGCGCGCCCGCGAGACCCTCGCCGCCCTCGCGGCCACATGGACGCCCCTCGACGGCCGCGCCGACGGCCTCGACCTCTGGCGCTACCGCGGCGGCCCGTGGCAGCACGTGAAGACGTACGCGTTCGAGGGCGCGTGAATGCGCCGGATCACCGCGCGGGAAGCGTGGCGGCGATGAAGGCGGCGGCGTCGCGCAGGTCGTCGAGCATCACGTCGGGCGCGTGGGCTTCGAGGTGGGCGCGGTCGAAGTGCCCGGTGGCGACAGCGACGGCGCGGAGGCCGGACGTGCGTGCGCAGGCAACGTCGTGCTCCGTGTCGCCGACGACGACGACGGTGTCGGGCGCGAACGAGCGCCGCACGTGCGTCTCGGCGCGTCCGATGGCGATGGGAGGCAGGTGGTCGCGGATCTCGTGGTCGGAGCCGAAGGCGCCGTGGGCGAAGGGCGTGTCGAGGCCGATCGCGCGCAGTTTGGCGTAGGCCGTCGCCTCGAGGTTGCCGGTTACGAGGCCGAGCGCCACATCGTCGCGCGCGGCGAGCGCCTCGATGAGCGCCGCGGCGCCGTCGAGGGCGCGGACGCGGGCGGGGGTGATCGTGTCGATCATCTCGGCCTCGAAGTGGCGCAGCAGGTCGGGGAGGGCGTCGTCGATCTCGTCGTCGGGGATGTCGGAGGCGCGCAGGATGGCGCGGAAGATGGCCGGGTCGGTGCGGCCGGAGAACGAGACCTCGTCGAAGGGGAGCACGCGCCCGAAATGCGCGTCGAGCGCGCGGGCGACGGCGCGCCGCCCGACGCCGTCGGTGCGAAGGAGGGTGCCGTCGAGGTCGAAGAGGAAGAGCGTCACGCGGTGCGGGGGAATGGATCGGACGGCGCGAACGCGGCAGCGCGAACGAGGGTGCAGCGTGGAGGCCGCTGCCGTGCCCGCCGGGCCATCGGGGGCGTAGAGACGCACCGGCGATGCGTCTCCACCGGACGCCGCCACGGCGCCACCAACCGACGGCCACGCGACACCGCCCACTACGGGCGAGTTTCAACCCCGCCCGTGCGCCCTCCGCCGACCGCCCCCGCCCATCCGCAACAGCACCCGGGGAATCAAGACCGGCGGCGCGGGCGTAGTCGCGGCAAGCTGCCCCCTCTCAGGGCGGTGGCGACGCCTGCCCTGCGCTTGGTAACAAGGGGTGGGCGTCGTCGTGTCTGGGCTTCCGACTCTGGGCCTCCGACTTTGGCATCCGACAGGGGCGGCGGCGCCATCGCCACAGTCCAGACCGGAGGGGACCGAGCGGCGGATGCGGCCGGGTCGGGCCGACCGGGGGCGTTTGGGCGCCACGGACTATCTTTCCGCACCTGCCCCCTTCGATCCGATGCGTCCCGACCTCCTCTCCGGCTTCCTCTTCGCCGTCGGCGCCCGTGCTGCCGCGGCCCGGCGCTCGTCGGCCTCCACCTTCGCCGCCGCGGCCCTCGCCGCCCTACCTGCCTGCGCGAGCGGTCAGCCGTCGTGGGGAGGACGCCCGGCCTCGACGCCCGTGCAGACCCCGCCGCGCACGGCGACGCCGCCTGCCGCCACGCCGCCGGTCGGGACGCCGCCCGTCAGGACGCCGCCGGTCGCTGCGCCTCCCGTCGGTGCGGCGGTGCTCGGGCGGACGCTCGTCGCCCGCGTCGATTCGCTGATGGACCGCGCCGTCGAGCAGCGCGCGTTTCCTGCCGCGACCGTCGCCATCGGCGTCGGCACCGACGTGCGGCTCGTGCGGGCGTACGGACGCTTTACCTACGACGCCTCGTCGCCCGCCGTGACCGTCGATTCGCCGTTCGACCTGGCGAGCCTGACGAAGGTCATCGCCACGACGACCGCCGCGATGCGGCTCGTCGACCGCGGGCAGCTCGACCTCTCGGCGCCGCTCTCGCGCTACCTCCCCGAACTCGCCGCGACGAACAAAAGCGCCATCACCGTCCGGCAGGTGATGACGCACAGCGCGGGCCTGCGCCCGTTCATCTCGTTCCACACGCAGGGCGTCACGACGCGCGACGCGCTCATCGCGGCCATCCTCGCCGACGACCTCGTCTACACGCCCGGCACCGACACGCGGTATTCCGACTTCGGCTTCATCCTCCTCGGCCTCGCCATCGAACGCATCTCCGGCCTGCCGCTCGATCAGTTCTGCGCGCGCGAGATCTGGGGACCGCTCGGGATGACGTCGACGCACTTCCGCCCCGTCGGCCGCACCGCCGGAAGACGACGCCGTCGTGCCGACGGAGGTCGACAATCTCTACCGCAAGCGCCTGATTCAGGGCGAAGTCCACGACGAGACCGCGTGGACGCTCGGCGGCGTCGCCGGTCACGCGGGGCTCTTCTCGACCGCTCCCGACCTCGCGCGCTTCGCGGGGATGCTCGCCTCGGAGGGCCGCCTGCCCGGCGGCGGCACGTTCATCAGCGCCGCGACGCTGCGCCTCTTCACGGCGCGCACGAACGACGTGCCCGGCTCGTCGCGCGCGATCGGATGGGACACGCGCTCGGAGACCGGCTATTCGTCGGCGGGGACGAAGTTCGGGCCGCGCTCGTTCGGCCACACGGGCTTCACCGGCACGAGCCTGTGGGTCGACCCCGACCGCGGCCTCTGGGTCGTGCTCCTCACCAACCGCGTCTACCCGACGCGCGAGAACACGCGCCACAGCGCCGTCCGCAGCGCCATCGCCGACATCGCCTTCGAGAGCGCCCGCTGATCCTTCGCCATGACGATCCGGCTGATGTTCGAGTGGGGCGGCGGCGCGCTCTGGGGAGGCGACGATGCGGCCCGCGCCCGCTTCGACGTCGGCCCTCTCGACGACGGCCTCGATCTGCCGGAGGCCCTCCGCGCTCGCGTCGACGCCCTGTCGGCTCGCCACGACACCGCCCTCGACTGGAACGCCCCCGGTGGTCCCGGCCTGTGGACCGCCAGGCAGACCGCCGCTTTCGACGCCGACGCCGAGGCGCTGCGCCGCGACCTGTCCGCCGCCCTCGGGCCGGAGATCGAGGTCGTGTACGTGCCGCTCTGACGCCCCCGCGCCCCGCGGCAACCTGCGCCCGCGCGGCGCCGTTTCGGCCTCCGCTTCCCCTCCCGTCCGTCACCCGATGCCCACCTACGTCTACCGCCGCGCCGACGGCACCCGCTTCGAACACCAGCAGCGCATCACCGCCGACGCCCTGACGACGTGCCCCACGACCGGGCAAACCGTCACGCGCGTTCCGTCGGCGGGCGCGGGGCTCGTGTTCAAGGGATCGGGCTTCTACCAGACCGACTACGTGCGCCCGTCGAGCGGCAAGGACAGCGAGCCGACGCCGTCGGAGAAGACGAGCACGGAGGCGAAGACTGCCGATGCAAAGGCGGACGGCGCGAAGACCGATGGCGCCAAGGACGCAGCGCCGAAGGCGTCGTCGGAGTCCAGCAGCACGTCCGCGGCGGCCCCGGCGGCATCGAGCGCCCCGGCGCCCGCGTCGTCGCCGTCCACCTCGGGGACGTGAGGGCGGTGCGTCTGCGATCCGCCGCGATCGCCGCCGCCGTGCTCGTGTCGCTGCCTGCCGCCGTGCGCGCGCAGCCGGAGATCGTGCCCGCCGAGCATCCGGTCTACGACTTCCTCCACGCCCAGCGCGTCGCCGGACGCCTCGGCGCCTTCGACAGCGAGACGCGACCCCTCCCGCGCCACGCCATCCGGCAGGCCCTCGCCGCGCTCGATTCGCTCGATCTGCCGCGTGGCGTGCGGGCGTGGCGCGAGACGTACCGGCGCGAGTTCTTCGAGCCGGAGGCGTCCGTCGAGGCCATCTTCGGGAAGGGGCGCGTGCGGCTGCCGCACGGGCGCGACACCGAGAAATACGTCTTCTTCCAGCAGGACCGCGAGTGGCGGCTCGCCGTCGAGGTCCGTGGGCTGGCGAGCTACCGCGCCGCGCGGGATTCGATGCGGGTCTCCGCGCCGAGCATCGCGGGCGAGGTGGCGATCTCCGGCAACTACCGCGGCCTCGTCGGCTTCACCTCGGAGACCTTCAACGGGGCGACAAAGGGCGGGCCGCGCGTCCTTCTCCGGGACCCCGAGACGGCGCCGCTCTACTACCCGCAGACGCAGCCCGACGCCGGGCAGTTCGACCGGACGACGGCCAGCGTGCGCGTCGGGCGCGGGCGCGTCTTCGCCGAGATCGCCAACGCCCGCCTGAGATTCGGCTCCGGACCGTCGGAGAGCCTGATCTTCGGCAGCGCGGCGGATTACGTGCCGCACGTGCGCGTCGGCGCCGGGGCGCGGCGCGTGCAGTACACCTACCTCCACGGCTCCCTCGGCGACCGGGCGCGCTACCCGCTCGGCGACTCGGTGCCGGGCTCAGGCCGTCCGCCGCAGGGCATCGTGGCATCGGGAAATGCGCGCTACCTCGCCCTCCACCGCGTCGACGTGCGCCCGATTCCAGCGCTCTCGCTCGCCTTCACCGAGATGGTCGTCTACGGACGGCGCGGCGTCGAACTGGCCTACCTGAACCCCGCCTATCCGTTTCGCACCGCCGAGCACGCGCTCTACGACCGCGACAACTCGCTCTTCGCCCTCGACGCGTCCGCGCGTCCGCTGCGCGGCGTCGAACTGTACGGCACCGTCCTCGTCGACGACTTCAACTTCGGCCTCATCGGGCGGCGGGCGTACTCGAACAAGTGGGCGATCCAGGGCGGCGCGAGCGCGAGCCGCGGCGACGCGATGGGGTGGATCGGCTACACGCGCGTCGAGCCATTCACGTACACCCACCGGTTCTTCGCGGGCGGCTCGTACTACAACGCGTACACGCAGAACGGCTTTGCCCTCGGCCACCCGCTCGGTCCGAACGCCGACGAGTGGGAGGCGGGCCTGCGCCTCTGGGCGCCCGCGCGCATCACCGCCGAGGTTCGGGCCCGCTACCGCCGCCGCGCCGAGGGCTTCACCGGCAGCGGACGGCGTCTACGTGAACGTCGGCGGCGACCTCAGCGATGGCGCGCAGCCGTCCTTCGACGAGCGCTCCAAGATCTTCCTCCGCGGCATTCGCCACGACGGCCCCGGCGCCGCGCTCGCGCTCACCTTCGAGCCGGTCCGCGACGCCCTCCGCCTCGCCCTCTCCGCCGACACGCAGCGCTGGACCGGCGGCGACCCCACGCAGACGTTCGTGCGGTTCGACGTGCGGTTCGTGCTCTGACGCGCCGAACCTGTCAGGTCCCTGACCTGACAGGTTTGGCTCTGTGATGGGGGATTGGAGCCGATGGGACGGTAAGGGGCGGTTCGCTCCTACGCCGCACGTCCGGCACCCCACGCCCTCACCGCGCCACCACCACCGTCCGCGCCTCGACGCGGCCCCCGGCGCTCACGCGGACGACGTAGACGCCCGGAGCCACGCCGGTCACGTCGAACGACGCGGCGCCCGGCACTGCGGCGGCGGCGCGGGCGACGATGCGGCCGAGGATGTCGACGAGCACGATGTCGGCATCGGGCGCGGTCGTTTCGACGACGAGGCGGCTTCGTGCGGGGACCGGGTAGACGCGCCCGACGAGCGCGCCGACGGCGCTCGGCGATGCCTCGGCGCTCGTCGTCACGCCTGCGAAGTCGAAGCGGACCCAGACGGGGTAGTGGTCGCTCGTCGTGCCTGTGTAGGACGGCACGTAGTTCGGGTTCTCGACGCGCTCGGTGCCTGCGAGGTGCGCGGCGAAGAGTTCGTTGGTGACGGCGATGTGGTCGATCACGCGCCCGCCGTTCGTCGACTGGAAGCGGCGATCCGACAGGCTCTTGGTGACGACGCGGTAGGCGGCGCTCTCGTTCACGAGCGCGGCGTACGGCGAGACGCGGCTGCCGACGGTCGAGACGAGCACGTCGTCGTTGTAGTCGCCGAGGAGCACGAGCGCGTCGTTCGGGCGCGCGTCCATCCACGCCTTGAGGCCGGTGAAGTCGGAGACGCGCTGGTCGTAGTCGGAGACCGCCGAGCCGGCCTTGGCGTGGATCACGATGGCGGTCACGCGGCGCGAGGCGCCCTCGATGCGGGCGTCGAAGGTGAAGGCGTACGGGTAGCGCCCGCCGCCGCCGGAGCCGCAGCAGGACGCCCATCCGCTCGTCGTCGTGAAGGCCGTCGAGACCGAGTCGACGGTCGCGGTGCGGTAGATGTAGGCGGTTTTCTGGCCGCGCTCTGCAGGGTCGTCGCCCGTCGCAATCTGCCGGATCGGGGCGATGAAGCCGCGGAAGGTGCCCGCGCGCCCGACGTTCATCGAGTCGACGACGCGGCGGAAGGCGCTCGTGCTCACGATCTCTTCGAGGCCGTAGAGGTCGGCGTCGAGGCGGCGCAGCACGCGCACGGCGTTGCCGATCTGCAACTCCTCATCGTCCGGCCCGGCGTCGGGGTCGGTGCCGATGGGGCCGTCGTAGCCGAAGAACTCCATGTTCCACGTCACCATCTCGAAGGTGCGGCTGCGCGGGACGGCCTCGAACGGGTAGACGAACGGCAGCACGCCGACATCGGCCGTCGTGCGCGGCTGGATCTGGCGCGTCCCCCGGTTCTGCCCGATGACGCCGACGATGCGGAACGCGCCGACCGGAATGGCGGCGCCGACGAGGGTGGTCGAGTTGTCGATGTAGACCTTCACCGTCGTCGTGCCATCGGCGAGGTCGTAGGAGGTGTTCGCCTGAAAGTTGCCGCCGACGGGGAAGCGCACGCCGTCGACCGTCACGAGCTGCCCTTCGAGATCCTCGCCGTAGGCCGGGTCGGCGGGCGTGCGGACGAGGTCGGAGAGCGCGACGACACGCGGCGTGGGCACCACGCGGGGCACCGCGACGACGGTGTAGGTGATGCACGCGGCGTTGCTCGCCGGGCAGGAGAGCTGCTTGAGACCCGTCCCGACCTGCCCCGTCGTGGCGCCGAACTCGGAGAGGGGGCCGGTGACGACGACCGAGTCGCCGACCTGTACGGCGGCGTGGAGGGCCGTGAAGAAGACCGGCATCCCGCCCGTGTCGTCCTGGAAATACATCGGCCCGCCGAACTCGTTCGCCACCGTCACGCGCCCGGCAACCGTCACGACGGTGCCGATGGGGAGCGCCTTGGCATCGGCGATGGGCACGGGCGTCTGCGCAAGCGCGGCGGCGGGAGCGAGGCAGAGCGCGAGGGCGGCGGCAAGGAAGCGCGGCGGAGCAAAGGGCATCGGACGGAGGAGACGGGACGGCGGAAACGGGAACGGCTGAGACAGCGGATGCAGAGGATACACCGCCGCGCCTCCACGATGCCGAATCGCCGCGCGGAATTAACGTCTGTGTGCGGGCGCGTCCCTCTCTACGGCTCCGGAGGTTCCTCTCCCTCGTATCGGACCGTCGGGGGCCGTACCGGGGGCTTTCACGCTTGCCGTGTCGGAAGATCGGAGGGCCATGCGCGAACGTCCTGATGATGTCTCCGACTCCACTTCAGGCCCTGCCCCTGTGACCCTTCGGTGGTCCGACGGGTGCGGTGAGCGCCCGGCGTTCGCGGTGGCGAACGGCATGTGGCGATCCTGCGACTGTCGGGTAAAGGCGGCCGCGAGGGGGCCGATACCCACCGCGCATCCCTCCGGCACCTCTTATCTTGCGCCATGTCGTCCCCTGCCGCATTCCTCGCCCCGTCCGCGCCCGCTATGAGCTTTCCGATTGACGAGATTGGCGAGGGCACCGTCGTGCTCACCGTCGGCAAGGCCCTCGATTTCCGCAACGCGGCCGCCTTCAAGCAGGTCTGCCAGGAGAAGATCGCCGACGAGGTGCGCCACTTCGTCCTCGATTTCAGCGACACCGGCATCCTCGACTCGACCGGCCTCGGCGCCATCTTCTCGATCTACCGGCAGGTGACGCCGTCGGGCGGGAAAATCGTCTTCGCGTCCGTCTCGCGCCCGGTGCAGGTCGTCGTGCAGCTGACGCGCACCTACAAGGTCTTCAACCAGTACGCGAGCGTCGACGAGGCCCGCGCCGCGCTCGGCCTCTGACGCTCGCCACGGGTGCACCTCCCTGTGCCCGCTTGATTCCGCGCCTGCTGACCCAGCGCCCGTCCGACCGGTCGACCCCATGCCCCCGCAGACACAGGCATTCGACGACCTGAACAGTCTCCCCGATGCGCTCCACGCGTGGATCGCGCACCTGTCCACGAGCGGGCGGGTCGATGCGGATGTGGCGACGCTCCTCGCGCTCGCTCTCCACGAGTGGACCGCCAACCTCGTCCAGCACGCGTCGTGGAGCGGCGCGGTGCGCGTCGTCGTCTCGGTCGCCGAGACCGGAGGGCGCTTCCACTGCTCCGTCGAGGACACGTCGTCCGGGTTCGACCTCGCCGGGGCGCTCCACAGCCGCCGCGTGGGATTCGAGGGCCTGCCCGAACGCGGCATGGGCCTGCTCATGCTCGACGCCCTCGCCGACGGCCTCGACTACGCCCCCGTGGCGCCCCCCTCCGGCGCCGCGGCGCCGCGCCACCGCCTCCGCTTCCGCCTGCGCACCGACGGCCCCGGCCTCGACGTGACGCACGCCGGTCTCGTGCCCTGATCGCCCCCGCTGTTTCCGCCGCTCCCGTCCGCGCCGCGCGTGTCCCTCCACGCCGGTTTCGTCAACACTCTCCCCGTCTCGCGCCCTGCGTCCCGGTTTTCGGGACTTCCCCCGCCATGGCCCCGCCCTCCATCCTCGTCGTCGAAGACGAGCCGACGCTCCGGCGCCTGCTCGAATACCGACTCTCACGCACGTACCGCGTTCGTGCCGCCGCCAACGGTGTCGAGGCGCTGGCCATGATCGAGGCCGAACTGCCGCACCTGATCGTCTCCGACATCATGATGCCGCAGATGGACGGCTTCGCGCTCCACGCGGCCCTGCAAGAGCGCCCGAACACGCGCGTGCTGCCCTTCATCTTCCTCACCGCCAAGGCCGACGAGCAGAGCCGGATGCGCGGCCTGCGCACCGGCGTCGACGACTACATCACCAAGCCGTTCGACATCGAGCAGCTGCTGGTCCGCATCTCGCGCCTGCTCGAGCGCACGCGCGTCTACCAGACGCAGCTCTCGGGCGAGATCGGGCAGGACTTCTCGCAGCGCCTCATGCCGCGCTCGCTCCCCGAGATCCCCGGCTACCGCTTCGCCTTCCACAACAGCCCGCGCGACCAGGGCGGCGGCGACTTCTTCGACTGGGCCGAGACGCACCCCGGCGTCTTCTTCTTCACCGTCGGCGACGTGATGGGCAAGGGCCTCAAGGCCAAGTTCTACGCCTTCTCGTTCCTCTCGTACGTGCGCGGGACGCTCTACTCGATGGTCGAGCAGTCGAGCTCGCCCGCCGCGCTGATGCAGCAGCTCAACCGCCGCTTGATGCAGGACGCGGTGATGGAAGACACGTTCGCGAGCCTCCTGCTCGTCCGCTTCGACGCCGCCGCGCACCGCCTGACGCTCTGCAACGCGGGCCACTGCCGCCCGGTGCGCCTGCGCGGCACCGCGAGCGACGGCCCCGCCGACGTCGTCTCCGACAGCGATCTCGTGCTCGGCCTGACGCCCGACGCCGAGTTCGCCGACACGACGGTCGAGATGGCGCCCGGCGACGCGCTCTTCGCCTACACCGACGGGCTTCTGGAGCAGCGCCTCGTCTCGGGCGAGATGGTCGGCGAGGCAGGCCTCATCGCCGCCGCCGCCCGCGTGCGCCAGAGCCGCCGTCCCCTCGACGCCCTCACGCTCGACCTCCTCGACCGCTCCGCCGACGCCGATTTCGCCGACGACGTCCTCGCCTACTGGCTCCAACGCGACGCGTGAGGTGGGGGATGGCGGGGTTGTGGGTTGGTGAGTTGGTGGGGCGTTCGCGTGACCGATTTCAGTCGATCCGCTCTCACAAACCCACGAACTCACATCTCATCCCTGGCCCGCCAGCGTCCGCGCCAACTGTTCGAGGGCGCTGCG
The DNA here is from genome assembly GCA_963726715.1 of Rhodothermales bacterium. Lineage (GTDB taxonomy): Bacteria > Bacteroidota > Rhodothermia > Rhodothermales > BA12 > CAVSDF01. Next base: position 625,784 of record CAVSDF010000010.1, on the reverse strand, counting down.
GTCGGGTTTGAGGCCCGGCGATGCCGGAAGCGCCGCCGCGCCGACCGGACGCATCGGCCCCGGCAGCCGCTCGGCGGCCATCGCCACGAGCCGCGCGAGGTCGAAGGCCGCTTCGGCGCCGGGCGAGGGCGCGAGGAAGGCGAAGGCACGGGCGCCAAAGTCGGCATCGGGCACCGCCACGACGACCGCATCGCCGACGCCGTCGAGCGCCACGAGATGCCGCTCGATGGCCTCTGGATGGACGTTCTCGCCGCCCGAGACGAACATCCGGTCGCGCCGCCCCGACACGACGAGCCGCCCGGCCCCATCGAGGTACCCGATGTCGCGTGTCTCGAACCATCCATCGGCATCGAAGGGCCGGGTGAAGCCGCCGAGGGTCGCGTAGCCGTCGAAGCGCGTCGCGCCGCGCACCACGATCTCGCCCGCGCCTTCCGCATCGGCGCGCGAATCCGCATCGGCGCCCGACTCCGCCTCGACGACGCGCACCTCACGTCCGTCGAGCGCGGTGCCCGCCGTGGCGAGGGTGCCCGCCGGAGCGCCCGGCGCCGTCATCGTCACCGCCGACGCCATCTCGGTGAGGCCGTACGACGTGGCGACGCGCACCCCGGACCGGGCCGCCGCGGCGACGAGAGACGGGGCGATGGGGCCGCCGCCGAGCATCACGACCGTCCCGTCGAGGACCTCGGGCGTAGACGCGAGCAGGCGCGCGAGCTGCGTCGGAACGAGCGAAACGTGCGTCGGGCGATGCGCGGCGAGCACCGCGCCGAGCGCCGCGCCGGGCGTCGGCAGCACCACCGCCGCGCCCGCGACGAGCGCCCGCACGAGCACCCCGACGCCGCCGACGTGCACGAGCGGGAGGGCGAGCAACCACGCCGCATCCGGCCCGAAGCCGATCCGCGCGTTGACACCGTCGGCGCTCGCCACGAGCGCCCGGCGAGAGAGCCGCGCCGCCTTCGCCGCACCGCTCGACCCCGACGTGAAGACGAACAGCGCCGGTGCATCGGGCGCCTCAGAGGCCGAATCGGGCCAGCGGGGCAGGGCGAGCGGCGCCGCGCGCAGGTCTGGCAGAGGCAGCGTCCGAACGCCCGGCAGCGCCTCCCCATCCGCATCCCCGACGAGCCACCGCGCCCCGACCGCCGCGAGTCGCCGCGCGAGATCGCCCGGCGGCAGCCTGAGCGCGACCGGCGCCGCGACCGCCCCGAGCCGCCACAGCCCGACGAGCGCCGCCACGTACGCCCGCGTCTGCGCGCCCCGCAGCGCCACGACATCGCCCACCCCGACCCCCGCCGCCGCGAGCACCGCCGCGCTCCGGGCGCCATCGTCGAGGAGGGTGTCGGCGGAGAGGTGCATCGTGGGGATGGGGGAGTGGCAGCGTGCAGGTTGCGTGGTCGGTGCGCGGTCCGATGGCGCCGACGGTCCGGATGCGTCCATACGCCGGTCACGTCACCGGTTCGTCCGCACCGAACGCCGCCGGTTACGCCTCGTCCCCCCGCGCCTTGCCCTCCATCGTCACCCGGTGCCCCGGTCCGAGCGCCGCCTCCACGTCCACCGAGGCCGCGTCGAGGGACAGGCGCGGGGCGAGGACGTCGGTGGCGAGGAACGTGTAGGGGTCGAGGCCCGCCGCCGACGCGCCGCGCGCGCCGAGCGCCGCCGCGAGCGCGAGCGTGTGGCGCGTGCCGACGCCCGTTTCGAACGCGCCGCTCACCACCGCCGCCATCCCGAGCCGCCGCGCCGCCCGGCCCCAGTCGAGCGCCGCGCGCACGCCACCGACGACGAGCGGTTTGAGCACGATGGCCGCGGCGTAGGCGTGATCCGCGAGCGCGTCCGGCGTGGCGATCTCGATGACGGATTCGTCGAGCGCGACGGGCAGGCCGGTCGCGCGCGTCCACGCGGCGAGGTGCGATCCACCCGCCCCCACATCGGCGAGCGGTTCCTCGACGTAGGCGATGGCGATGCCCGCGACGGCGTCGGCGAAGCGGCTGGCGTCGTCGAACGACCACGCGCGGTTGGCGTCGAGGCGCAGGGCGACACCGCTGCCGAGCGCGTCGGCGACGGCCCGAACCCGCCGGGCATCGTCGGCGACGGAGGCGGCGCCGACCTTCAGCTTGGCCGCCCGAACGCCCGCGCGCGCCACGGCCCCCGCCTTCGCCACGACCGCTTCGTCGTCGCCCGCGAGCAGCGCCGCGATGTCCACCGCCGCCGCTGCCGATCTGTCGAGAATCTGCGCCATCGACACGCCCGCCGCCTGCGCCGCGAGGTCGAGCCGCGCACCCGCCACCGCCGCCCGCGCCGACGGGGTCAGCGATGCCTCTGTCCGCTCCGACGGCGCCGCCACCCACGCCCGCAGCGACGCCTCGGCCTCCGCGAGCGTCTCCGGCGAGAGGCCGGGAAACGGCGCGCACTCGCCCCATCCAACGCGCCCGTCGTCATCCACCACCCGCAGCAGCCACCCGCGGCGCTCGGCGATCCGCCCCTGCGCCAGCACGAGCGGCGCGCGCAGGGCGACGGCGAAGGGCACGAGGCGGGCGGGCATCGGGGGAGTGGGGATGGAGGATCGGGAACGGGCGGCGTTGGCCGGGTAGGCGGTCGGTTGCGAGGTCCCGACCGGTTGGCGAGGTCGTCCGTCGTCCACACCGAAGGTTGCGGATCGGTCACGCGGCCGGACGAACACGCGGCGCCGGGGCGCGATCCACGGGGTGAACCCACCGCCACCCGATCCCATGCCCACCTCTGCCTCCCCCCGCGTCGCCATGCTCGCCACCGACGGGTTTGAACAGTCCGAACTCGTGAAGCCGAAGAAGGCGCTCGAAGACGCGGGCGTCACCGTCCACGTCGTCGCGCCGAAGGGCGGATCGATCCGCGGCTGGGACACCGACGACTGGGGCGACTCGGTCGATGTCGATGTCGTGCTCGATGAGGCGTCGGCGGCGGACTACGACCTGCTCGTGCTGCCCGGCGGCGTCCTCAACCCCGACAAACTGCGGCAGGACAAGGCCGCCGTCGCCTTCGTCAAGGCCGTCGCGGCGGCGGGGACGCCGATCGGCGCCATCTGCCACGGGCCGTGGATGCTCGCCGAGGCCGACCTCGTGCGCGGGCGCCGGATGACCTCGTACCCGTCGATCAAGACCGATCTCGTCAACGCAGGCGCGGACTGGGTGGACGAGGAGGTCGTCAATGACGACGGCGTCATCACGAGCCGCAATCCCGACGACATCCCCGCCTTCAGCGCCGCGCTCCTCAGCGCCATCGGCCTCTGACGCACCACGGACGGAGCCGTGCAGCCCGCGCTGCCGAACCTGACAGGTCCCCCGGACCTGTCAGGTTTTTTCGTTGGATGCCGCCCGGAACCGGAAGGGCTTCCCGTCCGTGAGTAACGGTGTTAACTGAACAGTGTTCAGCAGACCATTCGCCACCCATGCCCACCGCCGCCGACATCGCTGCTGCTCCGGGCGCCGAGGCGCCTGCCGGGCCGGGCGAAGGCACGACATCGCCTCTGCCGGGCGCCATCCTCGACGCGGCGCGCGCGATCCTGCTCGACGACGGCTACCGCGCGCTCTCGATGCGCCGCCTCGCGCAGCGCATCGGCTACAGCCCGACGACGCTCTACCTGCATTATTCCGGCAAGGACGACATCCTCCACGCCCTCATCGACGAGGGCTTCGAGCGCCTCAACGCCGCCCTCGACGCCGCCGATGCCGCGGTCGAGGGTACCGCCGGGGGCGATGGCCGCCGCGTCGCCGCTCGCGCGGCTCGACGCCCGCGCCCGTGCCTACGTGGACTTCGGGCGCGACAACCCGGAGCGCTACGAGGTCATGTTCCTCGTCCACCCGCGCCACATGGAGCGCTACCCGGTGGCCCTCTACCGCCGCGCCCGCAGCGGCCTCGACGGCTTCGCCGACCTGCTCCGCCACGCCGCCGATGCCGGGCTGCTCGCCATCGCCGACGCCGATCTCGCCGCCAGCGCCGTCTGGGCACAGCTCCACGGGCTCGTCGCGCTCGTGCTCACGCGCCGCCTCGACGTCCGCCACACCCCCGACGATCTCGCCGACGCCGTCGTCTCCGGCATCGTCCGCGGCCTCCCGCGGCCTTTGTCGTCCTGATCCGCCGCCTCCGCCCACCCTTTCGACCCGCCCCGACGATGCCGTCCCGCATCCTGACCGCGCCCCCCGACACCGGCACTGCGACGCTCGGCGTCGTGCTGCCGCGCCTGCTCTACGACTCGCTCGCGGCCTACCCCAACCCGCGCCTCTTCAACCAGCCGACGCCGGGCAGCGGCTACGTGGCGATGTCCACCGAGGCGTTCGCGCGGCGCGCGGAGGACTTCGCCGCGGGCCTCCTCGACCTCGGCCTCGTGGCGGGTGAGCGCGCCTGCTTCTTCCTCGAGAGCGACGTCGACTTCGCCATCGCCGACATGGGCTGCCTGATCGCGGGCCTCGTCGACGTGCCGATCTACCGGACGACCGCGCCCGACGGCGTCCGCTTCATCCTCGACCACGCGAGCGCCGCCGTCCTCGTCGTGACCGATGCCGCGTCGTTCGACGAGATTCGCGGCGTTGGCGGCGACACCGTCCGCCACGTGGTGGCGATGCAGGGACCGGCGCCCGCCCACGAAACGCTGCCGACGCACACGGCAGCGAGCCTGGAGGCGATCGGCGCGTCCGCGCTCGGCGACGAGGCCGCGCGGCGCGAGCGGATCGAAGCGCTCGTCGGCGCGATCCAGCCCTCCGACGTGGCGACGATCCTCTACACGAGCGGCACGACGGGCACGCCGAAGGGCGTCGTGCTGACCCACGAGAACATCTCGTACAACGGGATGACCTCGCTCTCGGGCCTGCCCGACTACCGGCGCGGCGCGGGCGGCGAGGTGGCGCTCTCGTTCCTGCCGATGACCCACATCTTCGCCCGCTCGAACCACTACGGCGCCATCGGCTACGGCACGTCGACGTACTTCTGCGACCCGGCGGAGATCTCGGCGCGGCTGCTGGAAGTGCGCCCGACGGTCTTCCTCGCCGTTCCGCGCGTGCTCGAAAAGGTCTACGCCCGCATCCAGCAGCGGACGGCCACGATGACCGGCGTCGCGCGGTGGCTCGGCGAGTGGGCGCTGCGCGTCGCCCGCGGCTTCGACGTCGACACGACGGCGCCGGGCGAGCACCCGTTCCCGGCGTGGATCGCCGACCGCCTCGTCTTCTCCAAGTGGCGCGCGGCGCTCGGCGGGCGCACGCGCTACGTCATCGTCGGCGGCGCGGCGCTGTCGGCGGAGCTGACGAACGTCTTCTCGGCCATCGGCCTGCACGTCCTGCAGGGCTTCGGCCTCACCGAGACCAGCCCGGTGATCACCTACAACCGCCCCGGCCGCAACCACGCGGGCACCGTCGGCGAGCCGATGACGGGCGTCGAGGTGCGCCTTGCGAGCGATGGCGAGGTGCTGACGCGCGGCCCGCACGTGATGCGCGAGTACTACCGCAACCCCGAGGCGACGTCGGAGTCGATCTTGGACGGCGGGTGGTTCTGCACGGGCGACATCGGCGAGATCGGCGTCGACGGGTACCTGCGCATCACCGACCGCAAGAAGGACCTCTTCAAGCTCTCGACGGGCAAGTACGTGATGCCGCAGCCGATCGAGCAGCGGCTGATGGCGAGTCCGCTCGTCGAGCACGCCGTCGTGGTCGGCTCCGGCCAGAAGTACGCCGCGGCGCTCCTCTTCCCCGATGTCGTCGCCCTGCGCCTGCTCGCCGCGGGTGCAGGCGTCGGGGGCGCCGCCGAGATGGACGTCGCCGCGCTCGTCGCCCTCCCCGCCGTCACGGCCCGCGTCGACGCGCTCATCGCCGAGGCGAACGCCGGGATGGAGTCGTGGAGCACCGTCAAGCGCGCCCGGATGGTGCCCGCGCATCTGTCTCTCGACGAAGGCACGCTCACGCCCAAGCTGAGCGTCCGCCGCCACGTCGTCCGCACCCGCTTCGCCGACGAGATCGCGTCGATGTACGAAGGCCAGGACGTCGGCGGAGAACTCGCCACCGCCCTCAAAGCCCGCCGCGCGCAGCTTGCCGAGCAGGCGGGGGGGGCCGCCTGAGCGGCGCTTGTGGGATGGTGGGTTTGTGAGTTTGTGAGGTCAGATGCCTGGATGATCGCCCTGACGCAACGCAAACACTCCGAGGCGCCGGTTCAGGCTCTCGATTCACCCTCCGCTTCGCCGACCTCCCCACTCCTTCGGAGCGCCACCCCGCCCGCTCGCCCCTCACCAACACACCATCCCACCACCCCCGATGGACTTCGCGCAGATGGGCCAGCTCATGCAGCTCGCCTGAAAATCGACATGGCCAAGGTCGCCAAACTCGCCGAGACGGTCGACCTCGGCGAGGTCATGGAGGCCGTCGGCTCGATGCCGCCCGACAAGCTCAAGGCGATGATCGTCGCGCTCAAGAACAGCGCCGCCGCCGACGCGCCCCGACCGAGCCGCCCGTGCCCAACGGCGACTTCTACGGCATCTACGACACCCTCACCGACGAGCAGCGCGCCGTCGCCGCGCGCGTGCGAACGTTCATGGAGACGGCGGTCAAGCCCGGTCATCAACGACTACTGGCAGCGCGACGAGACGCCCCGCGAGATGCTCGTCAAGGGCTTTCAGGACCTCGACGTCATCGGCGCCATCTTCGACGAAGACGGCGCCCGCACGCCCGGCGCGCAGCCTGATGCGAGGGCATCCTGACGGTCGAGATGGCGCGCGTCGACGTGTCCACGGCCACGTTCTTCGGCGTCCACGCGGCCTCGCGCTGTGGAGCGTCGTGCTCGGCGGCTCGGACGCGCAGAAGGCCGAGTGGCTGCCCAAGATGCTGTCGATGGAGGTCATCGGCGCCTTCGGGCTGACCGAGCCGAAGACTCGGCTCGGGCGCCGCGGGCGGCCTCCGCACCACCTGCCGCCGCGAGGGCGACGCGTGGGTGATCGACGGCGAGAAGAAGTGGATCGGCAACGCGACGTTCGCCGACTTCACCGTCGTCTACGCCCGCGACGAGGCGACGCAGAAGGTCCAAGGGCTTCATCGTGCGCACGGGCACGCCCGGCTTCTCCGTCGAGAAGATCAAGGGCAAGATCGCCCTCCGCGCCGTCGAGAACGGCGCAATCACCCTCGCAGAACTGCCGCGTGCCGGAGTCCGACCGCCTGCCACAAGGTCACCGAGTGGCGCGTCGTCGCCGACATCCTGCGCGCGACGCGGGCGGGCGTGGCGTGGCAGGGCGTGGGGTGCCAGATCGGCGCCTACGAGACGGCGCTCGCCTATGCGCAGACGCGCAAGCAGTTCGGCAAGCCCGATCGCCAGCTTCCAGCTGATCCAGGACAAGCTCGTCCACATGCTCGGCAACATCACCGCCTCGTTCGCCATGTGCGCGCGCCTCTCGCAGATGCAGGACGCGGGCATCATGCGCGACGAGCACGCGAGCCTCGCCAAGGTCTTCACCGCCGCCCGCTGCCGCGACACCGTCGCCCTCGCGCGCGACCTGATCGGCGGCAACGGCATCCTCCTCGACCACCACGTCGCCCGCTTCTTCTCCGACACCGAGGCCATCTACTCCTACGAGGGCACGAACGAGATCAACACGCTCGTCGTGGGGCGCGCCATCACCGGCCACTCCGCCTTCGTGTGAGGCCGCGGGGCGGTGGGGATGGGCCGCCTCCATCCTGAGCCGCAGGCGAAGGATCTCACCTGCACTCGCGCGTTGAGACCGTTCCCGCAGCTGACGATCCTTCGCCTGCGGCTCAGGATGAGAACCCCGCCGCGCTCGCCGCCTCGCTCGCCGCTCTTGCCAACAGCCAGTGAGCGCAACAGCCAGCAGCCTGCTTCCCCATGACACCAGTCTCCTCCCTCCGTTTCGCCACGTCGCCGTGCTCGGCGCGGGCACCATGGGCGCGCAGATCGCCGCCCACTGCGCCAACGCCGGCCTCACCGTGGACCTGCTCGACGTGACGCCCGGCCGCCCTCGGTCGCGAGGGCGCGCCGAGCAGCCTCGTCGAAAAGGCGTGGGCCGCCCTCAGCAAGATGAACCCGTCGCCGTTCTTCCAACGCGCCGCGCCGCGACGCGCGTGCGGCTCGGCAACTTCGACGAGCACTTCGACCGCATCGCCCGCGCCGACCGCGTCATCGAGGCCGTCGTCGAACGGCTCGACGTCAAGCGCGAGATGATGGCCCGCATCGAGGGCGTCGTGCGCCGCCGACGCCGTCGTCGTCGACCAACACCTCGGGCATCCCGATGCACGAGATCGTGCGAGGGGCGCAGCGAGGGCTTCCGGAGGCGCTTCCTCGGGACGCACTTCTTCAACCCGCCGCGCTACCTCAAGCTGCTCGAGCTCGTCCCGACCGCCGACACCGACCCGGCCGTGCTCGCGCGCGTGGCCGCACTTCGGGCGGCTGCACCTCGGCAAGGGCATCGTGGTGGCCAACGACGTGCCGTACTTCGTCGGCAACCGCGTCGGCACCTACGCCATCCTCGGCGCGATGGAGACGCTCGCGCAGGGCGGCTACACGATCGAGGAACTCGACGCGCTCACCGGCCCGCTCGTCGGCCACGCCAAGAGCGCCACGTTCCGCACCGCCGACGTGGTCGGGCTCGACGTGCTGCGCGACGTGACGCAGAACCTCTACGCCAAGACCGAGGCGCGACGAGAGCCGCGAGCGCTTCCGCGTGCCCGCGCTCCTCGACGCGGCTCGTCGACGGCGGGCGCGCTCGGCGCCAAGACGAAGGCCGGGCTTCTACAAGAAGGACGGCAAGGACATCCTCGCTCGATCAACCCGGCGACGCGGCCTACGAGGACGCCGAAGCGCTCGACCTGCCGGGCCTCGACGAGCTCAAAAAAATCCGGCCGCTCGGCAAGCGCTACGCCGCGCTCTTCGCCGACGAGGGCCGCATCGGCGCCGTTCACCGCGCCATCGACGCTCGACACCCTCGCCTACGCCGCCCGCCGCATCCCCGAGATCACCGCCTCGCCCGGCGAGCGTCGACGACGCCATCCGCTGGGGCTTTGGCTGGGAGATGGGGCCGTTCGAGGTCTGGGACGCCCTCGGCTTCGACACCGTCCGCGACGCCATGAAGGACGGCGGGCCACGCGCTGCCCGGCTGGGTCGGCGCGATGCGCGCCTCCGGCGCGACCGCCTTCTACCGCGACGCGACGCGGCGCGAGGCCTACGTGCCCGGGCAGGGCTCCGCCGGCCGCTACGAACGCGCCGACCGCCGACGAGAGTCGGCCTCGCGCGCCATCAAGACCGACCCGTAGCGCAAGGTCGTCTGGCAGAACGCCGAGGCGGCGCTGCTCGACATGGGCGACGGCGTGGCGCTGTTCGAGTTCCGCTCGAAGGCCAACAGCCTCGGCTTCGGCGTCATCTCGGGCCTCGTCGAGTGCATCGACGCGCGTCGAGAACGACCCGGACCTGCGCGGCCTCGTGGTCGGCAACGAGGGCGCCAACTTCGCCGTCGGCGCCAACCTCGGCGAGGTGGCGATGATGGCGGCGGGCGGCCAGTGGGCGATGCTCGAACACGTCCGTCGCGGGCTTCCAGCAGGCGATGCAGCGGATCCGCTACGCGTCCAAGCCGGTCGTGGTCGCCGTGCACCAGCAGGCGCTCGGCGGCGGGTGCGAGATGGCGATGGCGTGTCCGCACCCGGTCGCGGCGGCCGAGAGCTACATCGGCCTCGTCGAGCTGGGCGTCGGGCTGATCCCGGCGGGCACGGGCACGACGCGCCTCGCGGCGCTCGCCTCGACGCTGGCGCCGAGCGGACATCCGAGCGAGGTGCAGGCGCACCTCGCGAGCGTCGTTCGAGCAGCGTGGCGGCGGCCAAGGTCGCCACGTCGCGCGCCGATGGCGCAGGCGTACGGCTTCCTCGCGCCCCACGCGCGCATCGTGATGAACGCCGACCGGCGCATCTTCGTGGCCCGCGAAGAGGTCATCCGGCTCTCGAACGAGGGCTACCTCGCCCCGCCCGTCGAGGCGGCGATCCAGGTGCTCGGGCGCCCGGCGGCGGCGGCGTTCGACGTGGCCGTGAAGCAGTTCTCGACGGCAGTTCGTCAGCCCGTACGACGCCTTCCTCGCCAAGCGCTTCGCGCACGCCCTCACGGGCGGCGATTTCACCGGCCCGCAGATCGTCCACGAGGACTACCTGATCGACCTCGAACGCGAGGTGTTCATGGGCCTGCTCGGCGAGACGAAGACGCAGGAGCGCATCACCGGCCTGCTCACGACCGGCAAGCCGCGTGCGCAACTGACCCGCGGCCGTCTCGCCGCTGGCCCCACCTGCGCCTGCGCGCTGAACGCGCTCCGGCGCTGTCCTCCCCCGCGAGCGGGGGAGGTGCCCGACAGGGCGGAGCGGGGCCGGTGCCCATCCGACGATTCCAGACTTCCATCCCGCCATGCCGACCTCCTCCGCCTTCCTCGATCTCCGCCGTTCGCACCGCCGTCGGGCGGTCGAAGAAGGGCGCCCTCCGCTACATGCGCCCCGAGGCGATGGGCGCCGCCGTCGTCCGCGCCGCCCTCGACCGCGCGGGCGTGCCCGACGACCGCGTCGACGACGTGCTCATCGGCTGCGCCTTCCCCGAGGGGCCGCAGGGCATGAACATGGGCCGCGTCATCGCGCAGCGCGCCGGCCTGCCCGACTCGCGTCACCGGCGCCACCGTCAACCGCTTCTGCTCGTCGGGCCTGCAGACCATCGCCATGGCCAGCGCCGCCATCGACGCCGGGCCACGCCGACGCTCGTCGTCGCCGGCGGGGCCGAGTCGATGAGCCTCGTGCCGATGTCCGGCTTCTACTTCCAGCCCGACCCCGGCCTCGTCGACGTCGACCCGGAGATGTACATCTCGATGGGCGTGACCGCCGAGAACGTGTCGGCGCACGTACGGCATCACGCGCGAGATGCAGGACGCCTTCGCCCTCGAATCGCACCGCCGCGCCCTCGACGCCATCGCGTCGGGCCGCTTCGCGGACGAGATCGTGCCGCTTGACGTGACCGAGGTGACGGTCGAGGACGGACGGCCGCCGCACGGAGCGCACCGTCGACGTTCGACACCGACGAAGGCCCCCGCGCCGACACGTCGCCTGGAAGCGCTCGCCCGCCTGCGCCCGGTCTTCCGGATGGGCGGCAGCGTCACCGCCGGCAACGCCTCGCAGACCAGCGACGGCGCCGCCGCGTCGCTCGTCGTGGCGCAGGCGCCGTCAAGGCGCGCGAGCCTCGCGCCGACCCTCGCGCGGGTGGTCAGCTTCGCGCTCGCCGGGTGTTGCCGCCCGAGGTGATGGGCATGGGCCCGGTCGAGGCGATCCAGAAGGCGCTCGCCCGCGCCGGACTGAAGACGAGCGACATCGGCCTCGTCGAGCTCAACGAGGCCTTCGCCGCGCAGGCCTCGCCGTGATGCAGCAGACCGGCCTCTCGACCCGGCGATCGTGAACGTCAACGGCGGCGCCATCGCGCTCGGCCACCCGCTCGGCTGCTACGGGCGCCAAGCTCACCACCACGCTCCTGCTACGAGATGCAGCGCCGGGGCGTGCGCTACGGCATCTGCTCGATGTGCGTCGGCGGCGGCATGGGCGCGGCGGCGGTGATCGAAAACCTGCGCGTGTGACGGGAGGCGGAGGTGTGGACGAGGAAACCGTCGTAGACAGCTATCTGTACGGACACTCTGTACCACTCGAAGCCATGACCGACGTCACCTACACCGAAGCGCGCGCCACGTTCGCCAGCCTCTGGGACCGCCTCGTCGGCGAGCGCGAGGTGGTCGTCGTGCACCGGCGCGGGCACGAGCCGATTGCGATGATCGCGGCGGGCGAACTCGCCGGGCTGCTCGAAACGGCGCACCTGATGCGCTCGCCGCGCAACGCCGAGCGCCTCCTCGCCGCCCTCGACGAATCGCGCGCCGGAGACACCACGCCGCTCGACGCCGCCGCGCTGCGGGCACACCTCGGCCTCGACGCGTCGTGAACCCGCCCGAGGCTCCGCAGCGCTACACCGCGGCCTTCACGAGCGGCTGCCTCGACGACCTGCGGTGGTGGGTCGAAACGGACCGCAAGACGGCGCTGCGGCTGCTCACCCTCATCGAGGCCGTGTGCCGGGCCCCATTCGAGGGCATCGGCAAGCCCGAGGCGCTGCGGCACCTCGGGCCGGGCGTGTGGTCGCGCCGCCTCACGCAGGAGCACCGCCTCGTCTACCGCGTCGATGGTGAGCGCGTCGATTTCATCCAAGCGCGCTACCACTACTGACGGAGCCGCGCTTTCGCGTCACAGCCCCGCCACCAGCTCGCGCCAGTCCTCGCGTTCGGGGAGGCCGGGCTTGCGCTTGCCGAAGAGTTGCAGGACGAGCGCGCCCGCGGCGTCGAAGAGCTCGACCGAGGTCACGATGCCGTCGTCGGTGGGCTTGATGACGACGTAGGCCTCGTCGATCTGCGTCTCGTCGAGGTGCAGGTTGAAGGCGGGGTCGAGGACGTTGTACCACGGACCGGCCTCGACGAGCTTGCCCGGCACGCCGGTGTGGATCTGCACCGCGCCTTCGTTGCCGACGAACGTCATGACCGGCACGCCGCCGTCGCGGGCGGCGGTGAGGACGCGGCGCGCGGCGGTGCGGGCGTCGAGCGGGCGCGCGAGATCGGCGGGGGCGTGGCGAACGGCCTGGCGGCGCGAGACGCCGTGGCGGCGCAGGAGGCCGAAGAAGTCGTGGGTGTCGGTGAGGGCGCGCCAGTCGGCGTGGAAGGCGTCGAAGTCGATCTCGTCGGCGGCGCGCTCGGGCGTCGGGGCGATGGGCGTGACGGGCTGCGCGTCGCTCTGGTCGGCGGCGGCGAAGTCGGCGGCGAGGGCGCGCATCGCGGCGAGGTCGGTGCCGGGCACGTCAGACGTGCCGGCGACGCTGTAGACCTTGTGGACGGCGCTGCCGTCGGCGTCGAAGAACTGGAAGCTCAGGCGCGGGCCGTCCTCGGCCAGGAAGCCCGTCGTCCAGCGCCGGAAGAAGTAGCGGATGTCGATCTCCTCGCCCCCGAAGAGCCCCATCGCGTGCGCCGCCATGCGCTCGCCGCCCGCGCAGGTGCCGGTCGTCTCGTGGACGACGGCGTCGTTGCGCGTGAGCAGCATCACGCGGCCAAGCTCCGGCAGCCGCATCACGAGCGCCGCGAGATCGCCATCGAGCCGCGTCACCCCATCGCCGCCGACGCGCGTGGCGAGGAGCTCAGCCTCGGAGACGCCGATGCCGACGGCGACATTTCGGGCGCGGGCGCGCGGGTTGGCGGCGCGAAATGCATCGGCAGCGGCGCGGATGTCAGCGGGCGTGAAGGCGGTCAGGACAGGCGTTTCCATAGGTCGGGATAGATATGTTGGAAAGAGGCAGGGGGCGACATGTGCGTCGCCCGCAACAGGGAAATCAGGTAGACGAGCGCCACGGACGGCGCCCGGACTGTCGGATGGGCGCCACCATCGCGCATCACCCCATCACCGGAAGATCGGCGTCGACGAACGGGGTGGGGAAGGGCGTGCCGTGCGGAACGGGCACGACGAGCGGGCAGGCGAGGCACGGGTGCGGCATCACGAGCGCGCGCACGTCGAAGGCGTCGGCGATGACGGCGCTCGTGAGCACCTCGGCGGGCGTTCCGGCGGCGATGAGGCGGCCCTCCTTGAGGAGCGCGATGCGGTCGGCGTACTGCGCGGCGAGGTTGAGGTCGTGGAGGACGGCGACGACGGCGAGGCCGCGCCGCGCCATCTCGCGCGCCACGTCGAGGACGCGGTGCTGGTGCGTGAGGTCGAGGTTGTTGGTCGGCTCGTCGAGGAGCAGGAGCGCGGCCTCGTCGGAGTCGAGCTGCGCGAGGACGCGGGCGAGGTGGACGCGCTGCTTCTCGCCGCCCGAGAGCGTCGGGTAGCGGCGCTCGGCGAGGCCGGTCACGCCGACGGCATCGAGGGATCGGGCGACGCTCGCGGCGTCGGCGTCGCGCCCGGTGCGGTGCGGCGTGCGCCCGAGGTGGGCCACCTCGGCGCTCGTGAACGGGAACGCGAGCAGGCTCTCCTGCGGCAGCACCGCCCGCCGCCGCGCCAGCACCGCGGGGACCATCGACGCGAGCGGATGCACCGAACCGTCGGCGTCCGCCATCGTCACCGTCCCCTCGTCTGGCACCCGCTCGCCCGAAGCGACGTGCAGCAGCGTCGACTTGCCCGCGCCGTTCGGCCCGACGAGCGCTGTCACCATCCCCGCGGGCACGCCGAGCGTGACGCCGTCGAGGAGGACGGCGCCGGGCACGCGGACGGTCACGGCGTTGAGGTGGAGCACGGGAGTTGGTGAGGGGTGGGTTTGTGGGGGGTGGGCTGGTCGTTTGTTGTGGGTTGCGAGCGATGGACGACGTCCAGGTGTCATTGCGAGGAGCGAAGCAACGGCCGGCCACGGCCCTTGCAGTGACGAGGGAGGGTCGGCCTGATCCGTCGTACGTCGAGCACCGCAAACCGCACCAACTCACAAACCCGAACTCACCCCCCTACGACGGACGTTCGCGCAGGAGCATCCAGAGGAAGAACGGGCCGCCGACGAGCGAGGTGACGATGCCGATGGGCAGTTCGGCAGGCGCGGCGACGGTCCGCGCGACGACGTCGGCGACGAGCAGGAGCGTGGCGCCGAGGAGGGCGGAGGCGGGCAGGAGCGTCCGGTGGTCGGGGCCGAGGGCGAGGCGGACGAGGTGCGGCACGACAAGCCCCACGAACCCGATCGCCCCGCTCACCGCCACCGACGCGCCCGCGCCGAGGGCCGCGAGCACGATGGCGGCCCGCTTCACGCGCTCGACACGCACGCCGACGTGGAACGCCTCGCTCTCGCCGAGCAGGAGGGCGTTGAGGCCGCGGGCGATCCACGGCGCGGCAACGACCGGAGCGACGAGGAGGGGCGCCGCCCCGGCGATGCTGGCCCACGTGGCGCCGCCGAGCGAGCCGAGCGTCCAGAACGTCAGCGTCCGCAGCTGCGCGTCGGTGGCGATGAAGACCATCAGGCCGACGACGGCGCCCGCCATCGCGCTGAGGGCGACGCCGGCGAGCAGGAGCGTCGTCACGCGCGTGCGCCCGCCCTGCGTGGCGAGGCGGTAGACGAGGAAGGTCGTCCCGAGGCCGCCCGCGAAGGCCGCCCACGCGAGCGCGTTCGCGGCGACGACGGGCGGCAGGACGAGGGCGCCGCCGAGGACGATCCACAGGGCGGCGGCGAGGGCGCTGCCCGCGCTCACGCCCGCGAGGCCGGGTTCAGCGAGCGGGTTGCGGAACAGCCCCTGCATGAGGGCGCCGCTGACGGCGAGCGAGCTACCGACGAGCACGCCGAGCACGACGCGCGGCAGGCGAATGAACTCGAGCACGAGCGCCTGCTGTTCGCTGAACGCCGCGAGCGGCGGCACCCCGATGCGCCGCCCGAGGATCGAGACGACCTGCGCAGGCGAGATCCACACGCTCCCGATGCCCACGCCGACGAGCACCGCGGCCACGAGCGCCACGCCCAGCCCCCCCATCACCGCCCGCGTCCGCAGCCGGTGCGCCGCGGCGGGGTCGAGGGTGAGAGCGGGGGCAGAGGTCACGGGATGGGCGAGGGAGCAGGAGATCGAGCGGCGGTCGACGGATGGGGAGAGGCGCCTCCACCGGAGACGCACGCGCGCCGGTCCCGCCGTCCGAATCAGCGCGTCGCCGCGGGTGCGGGATAGAGACCGCGGACGAGGGCGAGGACGCCGTCGCCGAGCGTCGGGCCGAAGTTCATCAGGCGGTCGTCGAGCACGACGAGGCGCCCGGCGCGCGCGGCGGGGGTCTGCGCGACGCCCGGCCGCTTCAGGAACGCCTCCGGACCGCCGCCGACCTGCACCGTCCGCGCCGTCGCCACGATCACGTCCGGGGCAGCGTCGGCGATGGCTTCGGAGGTGAGGGGCGTGTAGCCGGTCACGTCGGCGAGCGCGTTGCGGCCGCCCGCGAGCGTCACGAGCGCGTCGGCGTTGGTGCCGCTGCCCGCAAGCGCGAGGGCGCCGCCGCCCTGCCCCTGCACGTAGATGACGCGCGGCGCCGCGCCGCCGACCGGGATCCTCGCCTGCGCCCGCGCCACCTGCGCGCGGAGCGTGTCGACGAGCACGCGGCCGGCGGCGTCGCGCCCGACCGCGCGGGCGATGTCCATCATCTGACCCGCGACGGCATCGACCGACGGGCCGCCGGTCGAGCGGGCCACGCGGACGCCTGCGGCCTGGATCTGCGCGAGCGCCTCGGGTGGTCCGGCGTCTTCGTCGAGCAGCAGCAGTTCGGGGCGGAGGGCGAGGATCGGCTCGGCGCTCAGGGCGCGGTAGTAGCCCGCCTTCGGCTTCGACCGCGCCGCGTCGGGGTAGACCGACGACTGATCGACGGCCACGACGGCGTCGCCGAGGCCGAGGGCGAAGACGGTCTCCGTCACCGCCCCGCCGAGCGTCACGATGCGCTCCGACGATGCCGCCTCGCCGGGCGCGGCATCGGGGCTCCCCCCCTCGGGCGTGCGGCAGGCGCCGAGCATGAGGACGGCGAGGGCAGCGGCGGCGAGCGTCGGGCGCGAAAGGGTCGGTCGGGTCATCGGATGGGGCGGAGAGGAGGCGGAACCGCGCGGGCGTGCGGCACCCGCGAAACGATCACTCGAAGCGTCGGGTGCCGTCGGTCTGGATCGCGTAGTCGAACGTGTAGTAGCGCGAGGCCGTCGGGTCGGTCGTCGGCGTCTGGCCCTTGTAGTACGACACGAGGCGGAGCTTGGCGTAGGCGCCATCGGCGGCGCGGACGGCGAGCACGCGCCCGGCCTTGGGCGTGATGAGGTTGTTGGCGTAGTCGTACCACTGCGAGCCGCTCACCGACGCGCCGTAGGTCGTGTCGGGCGCCATCGTGAGGTCGGCGAAGGCGCCGACGCGCACGAGAATGCCGCCCTGGCTGCCGGTGGTGCGGTTGGCGAGGATCGTCGAGCCGCGGAAGGCGACGTCCCACTTCGTCGAGGCCGAGTCGGCGTTCGGCACGACGGCGCCGGTGCGCAGGCTGTACAAGGTGAAGTGGCCGGTCGAGCCAGCGGGGCGGCCATCGGGGCCGAGCCTGGTGTTGGGGTCGGCGGGAAGCTCGGTCACGCGCCGCGCGGCGACGGTGTCGGTGGGGGCGTCGCTCGCGCTGTCGCAGCCGGTGAGGGCGAGCGTGGCGGCGAGGGCGGCGGCGGAGAGGGTGGGGAGGAGGGAGATCCGCATCGTACGAAGGGGATGGGGTGGGGAGGATGGGGTGAAAGGGGGAGCGTCCGTGCTCAGAAGCGCACCGCGAGGCCGCCGAAGACGGCGCGCCCGGCGAGCGTCGGGAGGCGGTCGGCGTCGGTGTGGTCGAGGAGGTTGCGGGCGCCGAGCGAGAGCGTCGCGCGGTCGAGGCCCGCGCCCGCGCCCGCCACGCCGACGCGCCGGAGCAGGGCGCCGAGCGGGTGCGCGAGGGTGACGCCGACGAGGCCGTAGCCGCCGACGTATTCGCGCGGGTCGTCGAGGACGAGGTTGCCGTTGAGGCCCGCGCGGTCGCCGAAGCGTCCGCGCAGGACGACGCGCACGCTCGCCGTCGCGCCTGACGCGCCGCGCAGATCGGCCCGCACGGTGCCGCTGTGGCGGCTGCGCCGGAGCAGGCCGCCGTAGTCGCCGCGCGTGACCCGCCGCTCGGCGCCGCTCGCGGTGATGCGGTAGAGCGTGCCCGCGTCGATCTGGGCGAGCACGTCGCGGTCGGCGGTGTCGAGGTACTGGTAGGACGCGCTCAGGCGCAGGCTCGCGCGCTGCGGCGAGCGCGGTCGCCATCCACGGACCCGCGCCGATCCGCGCCTGCCACGACGCTTCGGCTTCGATGCCCTGCGTCGTCACGCGGGCGAGGTTGGCGTACGAGAAGACGGCCTGCCCGTTGGTTTTGATGGCCACCTGCTGCGTCTCGATGAGGTCGCGGATGTCGTTGCGGAAGACGTTGACGCGCGCCGAGAGGCGCCCGCGCGTCGCCTCGCCGCCCGCGCTGACGGCCACGCTGCGCTCGGCCGCGATGCCGCCGAGCGTCGCCGGATCGACGAGGATCTCGGCGATGCCGCCCTGCGCCTGAAGCGCCGCGATCTTCCGCGCGACATCGCTGGCGCCGTAGACGCTGTAGCCGCCCGCGGCGGTGTTGGTGAAGTCGAGGTAGAGCTGCCGGAAGGCGGGCGCCTTGAATCCCGACCCGACCGACGCGCGCAGCCGCGCCCACGCCGACGGGCGCACGAGGACGGCGAGCTTGGGCGTCAGGCTCGGCGCGTAGTCGCTGTGACGGTCGTAGCGCGCGCTCGCGTTCACATCGACGCGGCGGCTCGGGCGAAGCGTCGCCTCGGCGAATCCGAAGCCCTGCCAGGTGTGCCGGTCGCTCGCGTAGCGGTCGCCGCCGATCCCTTCGCGGATCGCGCCGCCGCCGACGTAGAGGGCCGACCGCGCCGACGGCACGTACGTGAACGTCGCCTCGGCCTTGCCGTAGCTCTGCGCGAGGTCGGTGTCGTCGGTGACGATGCCGGTCTCGGTGCTCACGAGGCGCGTCGTCGTCGCGAACCGGGCCACGCTGGCGCTCGCGTCGAGGAGCATCGACGGACGCAGGCGAAGGCGCGCGCGGGGGGCGAGGGAGAGTTCGCGGCGGCTCCCGGTGTCGTCGAAGAGGCCGCTGGTGAGAGCGATCTCGTTGTCCTGGCGCTGCGTCGCGGCGCGGGCGGTGAGGTCCAGGTCGAGGGCGTCGGTCGGCGTGGCGCTGAGGCGCGCCTCGGCGCTCACGTCGTCGAGGCGGGGGCCGTTCTGCCCGGCGGCGTCCGGGTCGAGGTCGAAGCCGCCGGAGCCGTAGCGGTTGACGAGCAGGCGGAGGCCGATGCGCTCCGTCCCGCCTTCGCCTTGCAGCGTCAGGTCGGTCGTCGCGTTCGTCTCGGCCCGCGCCGACGCCTCGCCGCGCAGCCCGCGCCCCGGCACGCGCGTGATGAGGTTGACGACGCCCGCGAGCGCATCCGACCCGTACCGGCTCGACGTCGGCCCGCGCACGATCTCGACGCGCTCGACGCCCGCGACGGTCAGCCGCTCGAGGTCGAGCACGCCCGCCGTCCGCCCGACGACCGGCTCCCCATCGACGAGGATGAGCGTGTAGGCGGGGTCGAGGCCCTGCATCTGCACGCCCGTTCCGCCGAGGCCGGTCGTGACGGTCAGGCCGGGCTGGTCGGCGAGGAGGTCGGAGAGGCGGAGCGGCTGCTGCGCCGCGATCTCGGCGCGCCCGACGACCGACACCGGCACGGGCGCGTCGCTCAGGCGCGTCGCCCGGCGCGTGGCGGTGACGACGACGGGGGCGGCCTCGTAGGTGCGGAGGCTGTCGGCGGCGGCGTTGCGGGTCGTGCGGGCGGGGCGCGGCGTCGTCTGGGCGCGCGCCACCGGGACCGCGAGCGGCGCGGCGAGGCACACCGCGAGGGCGGCGGGGGCAAGCGGGAGACGACGCATCCGGGACGACCTTGTTTGGATTTGATCTAAACAGAGCCTCCCGCAGACGGTTCGAGTGCCCGCGGTGAAGGATGGGAGAATGTCCCGCGCGCGCGCGATGACCGTGCCGGGGAATCCCGCACATGGGCCCGGATGGGGCCGGGACGTCTCGTGCACCGCGCCGAGCGGCACGCGGGGCGTCAGCCCTTGCGGCGCACGACGAGCACCGGGCGCGTAGCGGCGCGGATGACGCGTTCGGCGACCGACCCGAGCACCCACCGCTCGACCCGTCCGCGCGCCGCCGGGGCCACGACGATCACGTCGGCCCCGATGCGCTCGGCGACGCGGGTGAGCGTGAGCGCGGGCGGCCCGTCCTCGACGATGGCCTCGGCGTGGATCGCGTCGTTTCCCGCCCCGACGGTGTGCGCGAGCGCGGCCACATCGGCCTCGATAGCGGCGTGGAGCGTCGGGTCGAAGTCGCGGAGGGCGCCGCCGAGGCTGGCGGGGTAGGGCAGGGGCGCGATGGCGTGCACGAGTACGACGCGCACGCCCGCCGCGGTGCCGTCGGCGTTCCGCGCGCCGTAGCGCTCGGCGAAGGCCCGCGCGGCGGCGATGAGGGCTGCATCGCTCCCGCCGAGATCGACACCGACGGCCACGACGCGGATGTCGGCGTGCGGCGGGGCCTCGTCGGGGAGGATGAGCACGGGCGTGCGGGCGGTGCGCACGAGCGTGTCGGTCGTGCGCCCGAGCGCGAGCAGGCGCCATCCGCGCGCGCCGGTGCGGCTCGTCACGATGGCGTCGGCCTCGATCTCCTCGGCGACGTTGGCGATGCCGTCGGCGGCGTCGGCGTCCTCGTGTTCGGTGTCGACGACCGTCGGCGACTTCTCATCCAGCCCCGCCTCTGCCGAGAGGGCGGACAGGCGTGCGTGCGCATCGGCCTTCGATTCGTCGCCGTCGAGGACGTGGAGCAGGTGCAGCCGCGCGCGCGGCACGTGGCGTCCGAGGGCGGCGGCGTAGCGCACCGCGACCGCAGCGGAGGGCGAGAAATCGACCGGAACGACGAGGCGCGGCGGCGTGGCGGTGAAGGGCGCGGGCGTCATCGGCGGCGGGGGTCGGGTGGCACCGCGTGTGACCCGGAGCGGGCGCCGGGGTTCTGTGGCCCCACCTGCCGCGACGCCGTGGGCGTAGAGACGCATCGCCGATGCGTCTCTACCATGCGCCGCACCCGTCACGACGTGTCTGCGCCAGTCCCGTCCCTCACCGGCCGCCGAGGTGCTGCCAGAGGAAGGCGTAGATGTCGGCGCTCTGGTCGAGGGCCTTGGTGGTGTTGCTCGCGCCGTGGCCGCTGCGCGTGTCGATGCGGAGCAGGACGGGCGGGCCGCCGGGCGCCTGCGCGGCCTGCATCGCGGCGCCGTACTTGTACGAGTGCGCGGGCACGACGCGGTCGTCGAAGTCGGCGGTCGTGACGAGCATCGCGGGGTAGCGCGTGCCCGCGCGGACGTTGTGGAGGGGCGAGTAGGCGAGGAGCGTCCGGAAGGCCGCGGCGTCGGCGGGCGAGCCGTAGTCGCTCGTCCACGCGCGCCCGATGGTGAAGCGGTCGAAGCGCAGCATGTCCATCACGCCCACCTGGGCGACGGCGGCGCCGAAGAGGTCCGGGCGCTGGTTGACGACGGCGCCGACGAGCAGGCCGCCGTTCGATCCGCCCTGGATGCCGAGGTGCGCCGGGCTGGTGTGGCGCTCCGCGACGAGGTACTCGGCCGCCGCGATGGAGTCGTCGAAGACGTTCTGCTTGTTCTGGAGGCGCCCGCCGTCGTGCCACGCCTGGCCGTACTCGCCCCCTCCGCGCAGGTTGGCGACCGCGTAGACGCCGCCGCGCTCGATCCACGGAACGAGGCTCGCCGAGAAGCCGGGCGTGAGGGAGATGTTGAAGCCGCCGTAGCCGTAGAGCAGCGTCGGGTTGGTGCCGTCGAGGCGCAGGCCCTTCTTGTGGACGAGGAAGAGCGGCACGCGCGTGCCGTCCTTGCTGGTCACGAAGCGCTGCGAGACGACGAACATCGACGGGTCGAAGCGCACGCGGGGCGCGTCGAGGATGCGCGTGCGGCCCGCTCGCGAGGTCGGCGCGGACGGTCGTCGGCGGGCGGTCGTAGCTCGAGAAGCTGTAGACGATGTCGCCGAACTCGCGCCCGGCCGAGAGGCCGCCGACCGATCCGATGCCCGGCAAGTCGACCGTCCGCACCGCGCGCCCGCCGAGGGTGTGGAGCGTCAGGCGGCTCTTGACGTCGTCGAGCGCGCGGACGGCGTAGTAGTCGCCCGCGCGGCTCACGTCCTGCAGCACGGCGCCGCTCGCGGGGATCAGGTCGCGCCGCTCCGAGGGGTTCGAGACCGGCACGGCGACGAGCCGGTACGTCGGCGCGCCGTCGTTGGTGAGCACGACGAGCGTGTCGCCGCGCGTGTCGACGACGCCGTAGGCGGCGTCGCCGGTGAAGACGGTCTGCCACGGGCTGCCGCCGATGTCGAGGCGCCGCGCGACGAGGTGCGTGTTCGGCGAGGTGCCCTCGCTCGCCGAGACCATCATCCAGCGCCCATCGTCCGACACGTCGGCGCCGAGTTGCCACGACGGGCGGTCGGGGCGTTCGTAGACGAGCACGTCGGCGGTCTGCGGCGTGCCCAGCCGGTGGAGGTAGATCTTGGGGTTGGCGTTGGCCGACTGGAGGGAATCGGCGCCGGTCGGGGTGTCGTAGCGGTTGTAGTAGAAGCCGCTGCCGTCGGGCTTCCACGTGGCGCCGGAGAACTTGACGCGCGAGAGCGTCTCGGGCAGGTCGCGCCCGCTCGGCACGTGGCGGATGCGGACGGTCCGCCAGTCCGATCCGCCGTTCGAGAGCAGCATCGCCACGTAATCGCCGCGCTTCGACGGCGAGAGGCCCGCGAGCGAGACGGTGCCGTCGGCGGAGAGCGTGTTCGGGTCGACGAGCACGCGCTCGGCGCCGCCGGTCGTCGGGCGGACGTAGGTGACGCTCTGGTTCTGCAGGCCGCTGTTGCGCGAGACGAACGTGAAGGCCGGGCGCCGCGTCGGGACGCTCACGCGCGGATAGGCGAAGACCTCGTCGAGGCGCGCGCGGATGGCGGCGCGCGCCGGAAGCGCGTCGAGCGCCGCCCGCGCGTACGCCGCCTGCGCGGTCACGAACGCCTGCGTCTGCGCCGACTGCGCGTCTTCGAGCCACCGGTACGGATCGGCGACGGCGACGCCGTGGAGCGTATCGACGACCGTCCCGCGCGGCGCGGCGGGGTAGGGCGCGCGCGTCTGCGCAAGGGCAGGCGCGGCGGCGAGGACCGCAAACGCGGCAGACACGAACAGACGACGCATCGAATCGGGCGAGTGGAGACGCGCCGAAGGTAGGGCGCGGCGACGTGCCGGAGTGTCGAGCGCGGCAGGTAGGCGCCCCGCGTCTGGTCTTGTTCAGCCCGTCCAGTTGTGCCCGACTATCGGCTCACCGGCAAACACGCCGCGAGAACACGTGATCTTCGGTCAGCGAACAGCCCGCAGCCTGTCCGATACGTGCAGCAGGCGCCTATATGCACGCTTGACATTGCACCACGCTCGCCCAAGATATTGCTCGACAATTGGCGGCTCATCGCTGAGACACTGATTCGCCCATCCCATCAACCTGTCCTTTTGCCAGCATGGCCAAAACTAAATCCGGAAACAAGAACTAGGGGGCGCGGAGGGCCAGAAACTGGGGTCTCGAGTCGCAAGGGAGCCAAAGGTCCTGAAACAGGGGTGCGTGACTCTCAAGGAAACCTAAAGCTGACACCAATAGTGGTGGACCCAAGGACAAGAAATGAAACTGTCCGAAATCCGAGATATCTACTATGGTGCGACCGAAGCGCTTCGTAATGTTAGTCGGCAGCTCGCATTCGCTGGCATTGCTGTTGTTTGGGGTAAATGTTAAGTATGGGTGGCGAAGAACGCGGGTGGGCGAGATACAGGTTTATTGACCAGGAGTGAGGCGCAGTACGTGACCGATCCAGCCGCGCAGGTCCTGCTCGCTCACCGCCGCGCACGCCTCATCGAGCGCCGCGTGTAGCGCCTCGCTCGTGTCGGCGCGCGCACGCCGCACACGCGTCTTCACCTTCGACCAGAGCATCTCGATCGCGTTCGTATCCGGGCTGTAGCGCGGCTGAAAGAGCACCCTCGCCCCGCGTGCTTCGATGGCCGCACGCGCGCGCGAGCCCTTGTGGATGACATGGTTGTCCCAGACCACCACATCGCCCGCTTGAAGAGACGGCGCCAACTCCTCCACGACGAAGCGCTCGAAGACCGCACGGTTGACCGTCCCCTCCACGCCCACGACCTGCCCGGCCTCGGCGCCGATCCATCCGATCAGACTCGTCCGCCGTCCGATGCGGTAGGGTGCCACGTCGATGCAGGGCTCGCCTCGGGGCGCGTAGCCGTAGGCGCGCCGCATCCCGAGCACCACACCCGATTCGTCGACGTAAATGAGGCGCTCCGGGTCGGATCGAGGCGATCGTCTCAGCGAAGCGCGCCCGCTCGGCCTGCACGTCGTCGCGGAGTTGCTGCGAGGGCCGGATCAGCTTTTTTTGAGCGTCTCGCCCATGCGCCTGAGGCTCTGGCAGATGGTGGGCTGCGAGACAGCCCGCCCGGTCGCATCGGCGAGACGGCGGGCGAGTTCGACCTGCGTGAGCGAGACGTCCTCGTGCAGCCATGCGCGCAGCATCGCCTCCTCGTCTGCGCCGATGCGCCGGGGTGTGCCGCCGGACGGGGGAGGCGCTCGGGCGAGCCGGTCTCGCGATTGCGTTTGATCCATCGGGAGAGCGAGGCGTGTCCGATGCCGAAGCGCTCGGCGATGGCGAGGAGCGAGCCGTCGCCGTGAGGTAGGCGTCGACGGCGCGCTGGCGGAAGTCGAGAGAGAGAGCCATCGGGAGAGGGGAAGAGGCCCGCAAGCTACGGCCTCAGTCCTCGGAATAACCCTGTACATGAGTCGTTGCTTCTGCCCCTGATTCTTTTTGTCGCCTCGCTCGCTTGTGATCTGCTTCAGTACGTATGGAAGTCATTCGCATTTGGAATTATCAATACGATACAATGGAATAAAAAAGGGAATAATGAGACGGAGGTGTGTGTGTCAGGAAAAATAAACTATCCGACCATTCTGTTTTTTTGGTGTAAAATTATATTTAATTTGTCAGGTTATATTATTATGATTATTAATTTGATTGATCAGTTCATTCCAAAAAGTCACCTTTAATCTATATTTTCGTCCGCCAAAGGGCGCCAAGATCTCAGCCTCGCCCGTAGTCCTTTGCCAATCTCAGCACGTCCAGCCGTCGTGGCATTGGCCCTTTGTGGCTGGAGCTTTCTTGTTATTCAGTCTCCCAATCCGTGAGTCAGTATCATAACCTCATTGCGAGGCAGCGTCAGGCAACAGAGCGCTACCTGAGCCAGAAGCAAATGGCGTCCGATGTTGCGCAGCGCATTTCTCGGCTCTCACATCCTATTGGGGTGCTCCGGAAGACGGTCTCGTCACCAACTACCCAATGCAACCGGAGCCGGAAGGTGTGTTCATATTCCCTTTCGGCGTCAGACTTGATCACTCCGTTGTGATCGACGGCGATCTGCTATTGAGGACCCAAGAACACGGATTTAACGCAGTAATCCGGTTCTACGATCAGCTAAGCAGTGTTGCCAAAATACCGACGGCAGCATCACGTTGGGGAAGCGGAGGCAGTGTTGAGGAGCAGCGGGCCAGCGCTGCTCACCCGATGTACGACCATCTTGGCAACGTATTAGCGAACATAATCTCAGCCGAGACTCGCCTGTTGGTAGAAGCTCCATCGGCATTCAGGCACCGGGCTGCATAGTTCCATCACTAGAGCAGAAATCGGGCGTTGGGCTCTCTTTAGCCGCACTCCATTGCTCCACAAGCCTTGCCTTAGCCCTCGTAGTGTCTGCCTGTTACGGATGAGGCTTGTTGTTCTAACTCCTGCCCAATGAGCGAAGAATTGAGGCGCCAGATGATCGAGGAGTTAAACCAAATCATTGATTCCCGTGAGGTGGAGGTGGCCCGGGTTTATCCGCAGGTCAGAGATGCTTTCCAGACGCCGTACGGGTGGCCGGAGTTGGACACCCTCCGTGAAGAGGTCTGCATCGCTCTGACTTTTGGGCTTCACCAAGCCGCCCTCACTCTCACCAACCACATGCTTGAGAGCTTCCTGAAGTTCTCGATCAGCTACAAGGAGGCATTCGAGTCTTATGAAGCGAGCAAGGACGGGGGCTGGAAGCGATGCTAGCCTCGCTCACTCCAAGTTTCGAGCGGAACGATGGCAAGGACATGAGCGAGACGATCAACCGGGCCCGCACGCTCGGCTTGATCGAGAAGCATCACAAGAAGCAACTCCACAAGTTCAGAGAGTCGTTCAGAAACGCCTACGGCCACGCGGATCGCCGCAAGATCCACGGAGACGTGGCGACTGCCGTTCAATCCATCCACCTGACCGACAGCGGAGACTTTGTCGTCGAAGGAGCGAAATCCAAGCGTGTCGTCGAGATGCCTTTTGCACATGGTGTCGCTCAGGCTGGACATGCTAAAGCGAATGCTCTGCCGTACTTTGTATACGTTGATGCGCTGGTTCGCTACACTAAGCCAATCGTGTTCCCAAAGAGCGCAGCACAAGACCCGGCGGTATAACCCGCCTCTCTGCCCGACGAAGGGCTCTCTGCCGTCTCGTTCCAGCTTCCGCGACTACACTGCCTCGTCCATGTGTCGAGCTACCCTGTGCGGGTGAGCGGCCAAGTGTTATATGAGGTTGAGATTCTATCTCTAATATTACGTATTTACGCAGGGAAATAGCGCAATGGACCTGTGAGGTCCAACCGTGGATCTCAAAGGTTTGACATTGGACTTCTGAGGTAGAATGATGGACCTCGGAGGTTCAGCAGACAACCTCCGGCGATAGAACGATGGACCTCGAAGGTTCAATGTCCGAGCGTTGAGGTCCGATGATGAATCTGTTCGCATGGAACGGCAGACTTCAGAGGTCCGATGTTTAGCCTCCCGGGCGAAATGTTGGACCTCGAAGGCCTGGGGTTGAACCCTCTGCGATGAAACGCTGGACCTCGAAGCGTCATCTGTGGACCTGCCTGCATCAAACGGACAACCCCGAAGGTTTGTGAATGAACCTTCGAGGTTGAACGATGGACCTTCGAGGTGGAAGGCCGGGGTGGCGGCAGGCGGGCGCTCAGGTGCCGGAGTCGGCAGGGCCGGCAGAGCGGCGCCGGGCGAAGCGGCGGGCGAGGTCGTCGGCGGCGGTGTCGAGGGCGGTGCCCTTGCCCGCGCGCTTGAGGGCGTCGTAGGCGTCGAGGGCAGAGACGTAGGCCTCGGCGCCCACCTGCATCCGCGTGTCGTCCACGTGCTCGGAGAGGCGTGCGAGGGCAATGGCGATGACGTCGAGGCGGGCGTGGAGGGCCACGTCGCGCCCGAAGGCGTCCACGTCGAAGGCGCGGGGCAGGAAGGAGTCGTTCTGCCGGACGATCTCGTTCGCGCGCTGGACGAAGGCGAGGCTCTTGTCGCCGAACTTGGGCAGGGCCTGCCGCTCGTCGGGCGAGAGGTCGACGAGGAAGGGGAGCTTCGTGCGGATCGTCTCGACGGCGGTGAGAATGGCGTCGAGATCGGCCTGCGAGAGCGTGGCGTCGATGCGGTCGTTCATGTCGGTGCCTCCAGGGGTTAAGGGAGGGTGCGAGCATACGTGTTGCGTCGGTGGCAGCGCAAGATGCGCGGTGCAAAAAACGGTGGCACCCCCACCTGCCGCTGCGGCCTGCACGGCCTCCGCGGCTGTCCTCCCCGCGTGCGGGGACAGGACCGTTCAGTTCTATCTCTGCCCTTGCTCTTCGGTGTCATTGCGAGGCCCTGCAAGGGCCGCGGCAATCCGGATCGATGGCGACTGTCGATCCGGATTGCCGCGTCGCTTCGCTCCTCGCAATGACAGAAATAACCTGACGGGCGCAGAACGTAACGGCCCTGCGCGTGCGGGGGAGGTGTCCCGAAGGGACGGAGGGGGTGGGGCGTCTGGCACGCCTCGGAGGCCGATTCATCGTCGCACACCCCCACCCCGCCAATGGCGGTCCGCCGCATCAAGGGGGCGGGTTCTCCGGGACCAAACGGCCTCGCGTCCATCATCCCCCGCGATCCACCGCCTCACCAATTCCCCATCCACGCCATCTCCAGCGGGATCAGCGCCGCGCCGAGGACGGTGCCGAGGGCGATCTGCGCGGGCGTGTGGGCGCCGAGGTGGAGGCGCGACCACGCGACGAGGGGCACGCAGAGGGCCAGGCCGACGGCCCACGGACGCAGCGACGGGGCGCTCGTGAGCGCGAGCCATGCGATGAGGGCGGCGGCGGAGGCGGCGGCGTAGAGGTGCACCGACACCTTCGTCGCGGCGGCGGTGATGGCCCACAGGACGGCGGTGTTGAGCGCCTGCCAGAGCGCGAGCGGCACGAGGACGCCGCGCGGACCGTCGGCGACGAGCGCGAATCCCCACGCGGCGAGCAGGCTGCCCGCCACGCCGACGGCGAAGGGCAGGGCGCGCTTGGAGCGCTCGCGCACTTCGAGCGTCCGCGCCGCGCCGCGCCGCACCATCGCCACGAGCACGGCGAGCGGCACGAGTCCGTTGGCGACGAGCGCGACGGCAGAGGCGGCCAGCACCTCGCGCGGACCCGCCCCCAGCGCCGACGCGGCGGCGGCGGTGACGACGGGCGGCAGCGCGAGGGGACTGAGGAGGTACGTCACGGCATACGCGAACCCCGTCGCCGGAGAGCGCTGCGGCGCACGGAGGTCGGAGGCGACGGGCGCGGGCGGAGGCGTCACCGGAGCTTGTCGAAGACGAAGATGCCGAAGCTCTGGTCGGGCGACACGAACGGCTCGCGGACGAGGCGGAAGGCGGTCGTGTCGGCGAGGAGGGTTTCGTAGTCGATGTCGTCGGCGCGCAGGCGCGGGCGGTAGCTGTAGTGGCTGTCCCAGACGATGCGCGTGCCCGCCGCGGCGGCGCGGATCGTGGCGCCGGTGACGGCTTTTGCGCCCATCGCGTAGTCGCCGGGGGCGTGGTTGTTGGTCAGGTTGACGACCGGGTGCGAGATCAGGAGCGGGCGCGCGTCGAGGCCCCCGTCGGCGCCCCGCAGCCACCGCGCGGCCTCGGCGGCGGTCGCTTCTTCGAGCGTCTGCGTCTTGGGGCGGACGACGAGGCCGGCGCTCACGACGGCCACGGCGGCGATGAGGACGAGGCGCGTCCGCATCCGCACGTCCACGAGCACCGTCGCGGCGGCGAGGGCGACGGAAAGGAGCGGGAGGCCGGAGCGCTCGGGCAGAAGCGCGATGCCGTTGTCGGCGTGCGAGAGGAAGGCGGCGGTGACGATCCCGACGAGCCCCATCGCCACGGCCATCCGGGATCGGTCGCCCGCGCCGCCACCGGCTGGCCGCGAGGGCGCCGAGGACAGCGACGAGCGGGGCGACGACGGTCAGGTAGCGCAGGTTGCCGCCCGTCGCCGGGCCGATCGGCACGCTCTGGATCTGGAAGGCGACGTGCGCGGCGCTGTAGAGCACGAGCGGCACGACGACGAACGGATGCCACCGCGCGGTGTCATCGCCATCCTCACCCTTCCGCCCGATCTGCGCCGCATACGCCGCGAGCCACGCGACGGCGAGGCCGCCGAAGACGACGAGGACGGTCGACGGGTAGTGCCAGAGTCCCTGACGCGGGTAGGCGTCGGCGATGGCGGCGCCGGTGCCGACGGCCTCGCGGAGGAGATACAGCGGCTCGCCGGTCGCCGCCCATCCCCACGCGTTGACGAGGAGCGGGAAGACGGCGAGGAGCGGAAGCGCCGTCCACCGACGCCCGGCCGCCAGCCAGACGCCGTAGAGGAGCGCGACCGGCGCCAGTTCCTGCCGGATCGTGACGGCGTACGAGAGCGCGAGCGCCGCCCATCCGTGCCGCGACGCCGCGTGCGCCCAGATGGCGAGCATCAGCAGCAGGGCCGTCGGCAGTTCGGCGTAGCAGCGGAAGGCGAGGCCGAGCCAGAGCGGCTGGAGCGCGAGGAGCGCAAACGCCACGAGCGGTTGCCGCGCGCCCATCCGCGCCGCCGCCTTGGTCGCCGCGAACGCGCATCCGGCGGCGACGAGGCTGTTGAGGACGACGATGGCGTGGCGCCCGAGGAGCGCGAACGGCGCGTAGAGCACCTTGTAGCCCGGCTTCGCCCAGTTGCCGAGCGCGCTCGACGGGTCGTGCCAGAACTGCCGCATCCCGATGAAATGCGCGATCTCGTCGTGCTGGTAGTAGCCGTCGGAGGCGAGCGAGAAGAGCGCGTAGACCGCCGCGAGCCCGAGCGTCAGGCCGACGAGCACGCGGTCGGAGACGACGAGCGGCGCGTCGTCGAGGCGCGGCGGCGCGGCCGTACGGGTATCGGCGAGGCGGGTAGCGGCGGGGCGGGTGGCGCCGCGCCCACCGGGGCGCGGGGCGGGGCGGGCGGCGGACGAGGGTGCGGAGCGGGCCACGGGCGGGATTGGGGGGCGACGCGGGAAGATAGCGGGCATCCCGCGCGCGC
Organism: Rhodothermales bacterium; assembly: GCA_963726715.1. Lineage (GTDB taxonomy): Bacteria > Bacteroidota > Rhodothermia > Rhodothermales > BA12 > CAVSDF01. The sequence goes on along the minus strand of CAVSDF010000010.1, from coordinate 595,734 downwards.
CGGTCGGGGTCGTGAGGCCGCAGCGACGCCCTCCATGGCGTCTCCGCTGCGGGCGAATCCGGCGCCGCGGTTCGGCGGGGGCCTGGCTGCGCTGCCGGATGGGGACGACCTCTCAGGTGCGGGGACCTGACCGGTCGCGGCGCTGCAATGCCTGGAGACTCCGCCTCGCCCCTCACCGCACATCGTACGCGTCGCAGGCGATGGCGCCGGTCTTGCCCGCTGCGGGCACCGTCGGCCAGGTGCCGGGCGGGCGGAAGGGCGTGGGGACGACCGGGCCGCGGAAGCTCGCCACGTAGGCGGCCGTCAGGTTGAGGACGCGGGCGACGTTGCGGAGCGAGTCGTCGCCGACGGGGCGGTCGGCGCGGCGGACGCGGGGCGACGAGAAGACGCCGAGGCGTTCGAGTGTGCTGCCGCCCGACATGATCGTCCGCACGTCGGCGTCGCGGTAGCCGTGGCCGTCGGCGAAGGGCACACGCGACGGGTCGGACTCGAAATCGTGGCGGGCGCCCATCAGGTGGCCGATCTCGTGGGCGAGGCCGAGCTTCGGCAGGCCGAGGTCTTCGCGGTGTACGATGACGAACGCGGTCTCGGGCGTGGCGAGGATGGCGCCGTTGATCGTGTGGCCGGGCCGCTCGGGCACGAGCACGACGACATCCGCGAGCGCCGCGTCGCGCCGAGCGTGGACGCCGTCGAAGATGCCGTCGCGCGGGTCGAGGAGGGCGCGGAGGTCGCTCAGGCGGTCGGTGAGCGCGAACGTGGTTTCTGCCTGCGCCGCAAGCACGAAGCGTACGTTCACGCCGGAGTCCCGGAAAGCGGTGTTCGACTCGTTGAGCGCCTCGCTGATCGCCATCCGCATCGGCGCCGCACCGCCCGCCGCCGCCGTCGCCTCGGGCGTCGTGACGACGAGCAGGGTGATCGCCACCGGCGGATCGGGCGTCGTCTCGGCGCGGTCGCAGCCGATCAGCAGAAGCGCGCCGATGGCGACGAGCGCGGCGGGAATCGCAGAGAGGGCAGGGCGCATCGTCGGTGCGGGCGGGGTCAGGGCAATCGGGAGTGCGGGCGTACGACGGTTCGCGGTCCGCGGTCCCGAGCGGTGCTTGGCGTGCGTTGTCGTCGGCGCAGAATCGCCGGTTCAGCCCTGCATCCAGACGGCTCGTAGGGGACGTGCTTGCACGTCCCGGTTGCACCTCCACAGCCCATCGACCGCGCGGCATCCGATCCCGCACCGACACAGCACCGCCCATTCCTCGATTCCGTGTGCGGAGCTTGGTTGGGGCGGCGGTGGGCGAGACCGGGACGTGCAAGCACGTCCCCTACGGCTCGCTTTCCATCCGCCCCGTCACCCGTCTGAGCGCCACACGTCCTCGACGATGTACCGCGGCCGCCCGCGCACCTCGTCGAAGACGCGTCCGACGTAGAGGCCGAGGACGCCGAGGAAGAAGAGCTGCACGCCGCCGAAGAAGAAGGCCGCGAAGACGAGGCTCGACCAGCCGGGGATGGCGTCGTGCCAGACGAGCTTGACGAGGAGCACCCAGAACAGGCCGAGGAGCGAGAGCGCGGCGGTGCCGAAGCCCAGCCACGACGCGATGCGGAGCGGCTTGTCGGAGAAGGCGGTGAGGCCGCTGAGGGCGAAGCGGAGCATTTTGCGCAGCGGGTACTTCGTCTCGCCCGCCGCCCGCGCCGCGCGTTCGTAGGGGATGGCGACCTGCCGGAAGCCGAGCCACGACACGAGGCCGCGCACGAACGGCTGCTGCTCGCCGAGCCGTCCGTAGGCATCGGCGACTCGGCGGGAGACGAGGCGGAAGTCGCCTGCGTCGAGCGGCATCTCGGTGTCGGTCATCCAGCGGAAAATGCGGTAGAAGGCCGAGGCCGTCGCCTTCTTGAACGCCGTCTCGCCCTCGCGCGCGGCCCGAACGCCGTAGGCCACATCGGCGCCGCCGCGCCACGCGGCGACCATCCGGGGGATGACATCGAGCGGGTCTTGCAGGTCGGCGTCGAGGATGACGGCGGCGTCGGCGGTGCTCGCGGCGAGGCCGGCGGTGACGGCGAGCTGGTGGCCGAAGTTGCGCGAGAAGCCGACGAGCGTGTACCCGGTCAGCCCGGCGGTGAGCCGCTGCGCGAGCGCCCGCGTGCCGTCGCGGCTGCCGTCGTCGACGAGCACGACCTCGGTGACGTACGGGTGGGCGGCGCGAAACCGCTCGACCTCGGCCACCAGAATCGGCAGCATCGCCTCCTCGTGATAGAGCGGAATGACGAGCGCGACCGTCTCGCGGGCATCCGCAGCGCGGGGCAGGACGGCGTCGGCGAATGCGTCGGGCATGCGAGGCGTGGGAAATGTGGATGGAAGGACGGCAATCGGCACGGCGCACGCGGCGGTAGGGGCACGATACATCGTGCCCACACGTCATCGCGCCTCTGACGCCCAACGCCGCCCCGCCGTCGCGCGCCTCCCGGACCGGCGCCGCCGCCGCCATCGCGCCGCCGATCCGCGCCGCGAACCCTGTCAGGTGCGGGGACCTGTCAGGGTGCCCCGCATCCGCACGTCGCCGGGTCAGTACGCCTTCGCAAACAGCACGCGCCCTGCCGACGGCAGCCCCGTCACCATATCGACCCCGTCCTCCGCTTCCTGGTCGAGCGGAATGCAGCGGATCGTGGCCTTGGTCTCGTCCTTGACGCGCGCCTCCGTCTCGGCGGTGCCGTCCCAGTGCGCCGCGAGGAAGCCGCCGTTCTCGTCCAGGACGCGCTTGAACTGTGTCGTACGACTCGACGCGCGTCGTGTGGGCGGTCGTGCGGATGCTCGCGCGGTCGTAGAGGGCTCGTCTGGATCTCGGCGAGCAGCGCCGTCACGCGCGCGGCGAGGCCGTCCTGCGGGACGCTACTCCTTGCTGCGCGTGTCGCGCCGGGCCAACTCCACCGTGCCCGTCGGCACGTCGCGCGGGCCGATGGCGAGGCGGAGCGGCACGCCCTGCACCTCGTACTCGGTGAACTTCCAGCCGGGACGGAAGCCCTCGCGGGCGTCGACCTTGACGCGCACGCCCGCCAGGCGAAGCTCCGCCGCCAGTCGCCTCGGCGCAGTCGAGCACCGCGATCGCGCTCCTCGTCCGTGCGGTAGATCGGCACGAACACGACCTGCGTCGGGGCGAGGCGCGGCGGGAGCACCAGGCCGTCGTCGTCGGAGTGCGTCATGATCAGCGCGCCGATGAGGCGCGTCGAGACGCCCCACGAGGTCGCCCAGACGTGTTCGAGCGTGTTGTCCTTGGTCTGGAACGTGACGTCGAAGGCCCTGGCGAAGTTCTGGCCGAGGAAGTGGCTCGTGCCCGCCTGCAGCGCCTTGCCGTCCTGCATCATCGCCTCGATGCAGTACGTCTCGACCGCCCCGGCGAACCGCTCCGACGCCGTCTTGCGGCCCCGGACGACCGGCATCGCCATCCACTCTTCGGCGAAGGTCGCGTAGACCTCCAGCATCCGCTCGGTCTCCTCGACGGCCTCCTGCTCGGTCGCGTGCGCGGTGTGGCCCTCCTGCCAGAGGAACTCCGTCGTGCGCAGGAACAGGCGCGTCCGCATCTCCCAGCGCACGACGTTGGCCCACTGGTTGATGAGGATCGGCAGGTCGCGGTAGCTCTGGATCCAGTCGCGGTACTGGTTCCAGATGATGGTCTCCGAGGTCGGGCGGACGATCAGGTTCTCCTCGAGCTTGCTGTCGGGGTCGGGGATGAGGCCGCCGTCTTCGGTCACCATGAGGCGGCTGTGCGTGACGACGGCGCACTCCTTGGCGAACCCCTCGACGTGCTCGGCCTCCTTCGCGAGGAAGCTCTGCGGGATGAAGAGCGGGAAGTAGGCGTTCTCGTGGCCGGTCGCCTTGAACATGTCGTCGAGCGCGCGCTGCATGTTCTCCCAGAGCGCGTAGCCGTTCGGGCGGATCACCATGCAGCCGCGCACGGGCGAGTAGTCGGCGAGCTTGGCGGCCTTGACGACGTCGAGGTACCACTGGGAGGAGTCTTTGGCGCGGGTCGTGATGGCGTCGGCCATGCGGATCGAGGGGGCGGAGGAGAGGAAGCGGGGGAGGGCGCCGGGAAGGCCGGGCGCGTCGCGCGCGTCGGCGGCGCAGGTGTCGGGACGAGCGGACGGCGGGTGTCGGCGGGGATGGACGCGCACGGCGCCGGAGGCCGGGGAATCCCCCGAAACCGCCGAAAAACCGCCGTTCCGACACAAATTCGTGACATGGCCCGATCGTTGCAGGATTCAGGGTCGTCGGTGCCGATGGGGTCGAAGATACGTCCCGCCCGGTGCGCCGCCGGGGCCGCCGCTCCCCGCTTCGGGCAACCTTCGCCCGCCTCCCGAATACAGCCTCTCCTTTCCTCTCCCTCCGATGCGCCCGCTCCGCTTCGCCTCGCTCGTGCCCCTCGCCGGGGCCGCGCTCGCCCTCACGGGCTGCTACACCCAACTCGCCACCGTTCAGGACGACGACCTCGCCGGAGACCGCCGCGAGACCGTCACCGAACGCGCGCCCGAGCGGCAGGCCGACCGCGCGCCCGAGCGCCGCGCCGTCGAAACGCGCGAGACGGTGACGCGCGAGACCGTCTACGACGAAAACGGCGCCGCCTATGAAGACGACCGCCGCGACGACGACCGCTCCACCGACGGGTACAGCGACCGCGACCGCGGCGACTACCGCGAGGGATACAGCGACGGCTACGACGAGGGGCGCGACGACGCCCGCTACCGCCGCTACTTCGACCGCTACTACAGCAGCGCCTCTTACGGCTCGTCCTACTACGACCGCTGGGCCGATCCGTGCTGGGACCCCTACTGGGACCGCTACTCGTGCGGCTTCGGCTTCTCGATCTCCATCGGCCCGCGCTGGTGGCGTCCGGGCTACGCGTCCTATTACCACCCGTACTACTGGTACGATTCGTGGCAGCGCCCGGACTACTACTACGTCTACGACGGGTACTACAACGGCTGGAACTACGCCTCCGGCGCACGCCGACGCGGCAATTACTCCCCGCGTGGTGACATGGCCGGCGGCCAGACCCTCGGCGGACGCGGCGCCGTCTCGACGCCCGGCGTCGGGCGTGGCACCGGCGTGGCGAGCGGTGGATCGACCGGCGGCGGCGCGCGCACGGAAACACCGTCGCTCGGACGCGGCAGCCGCACCGTCGGGCGCGGTGAGGTCGGGACCGGCACGGGCGTGGCAGGTGGCAGCGGATCGGTCGGCGGGCGCGCGAGCGTCGGCGAGTCCGGCGTGAGCCGCGGCCGCTCCGGCGACAGCGGCGCTCCCTCGCGGGGCCGCTCCACGGCGGGCGACGACACCGGCGCACGCCGTGGCGACGGCTCGGCCCCGCGTCCGGACGGACGCCGTGGGCGCGTCGACGACGGCGTCGATCCGGGCCGCTCGACCGGTCGCGGCAGCGTCGGTGGATCGGCGGAGACCGGGCGCTCGACCGGCAGCACCGGCTCGCCCGAGCGCACCGGCGCCCCGGCGCCCGACCGCCGGGAGTCCCCGACCCGTGGCGAGCGCACCGGCACCCCGCGCGGACGCTCGGGCGGCGAGAGCCCGCCGCCGCGCCGCGAGGCCCCGGCCCCCGAGCGCCGCGAAGCGCCCCCGCGCGAGCGCGCCGAGCCCCGCTCAGAACCGGCACCGCGCCGCGAAGCCCCCCGTGAAGCTCCCCGCGCCGAACCCTCGCGCGGACGCACCGAGAGCGGCGGCTCGTCATCGGGCGGCAGCAGCAGCGGCGGGCGTGGCTCGTCGGGCGGCTCGTCCTCGAGCGGAAGCAGCCGCAGCGGCGGACGCGGCGGCAACTGATGCCTCCGGGTGGCTCCGTCCGGTGGATGGCGATGGGCTGACGGCCTTCGCCTGACATCCCCGAGAGGGTCCTGCCTTCTGCGCGGCACCTGCCGCAACGCTCCTCTTCTGCGATCCCCGACCGGGGTGCCCGCCGCGTGCGTGTTCCCCGGTTCGGCGGTCGCGTCCATTTCCCCTGCGCGCCCGTGAGCGGCGCCGCCTCGACCCCTTCCGCACGATGTCCCTCGCGCGCACCCTTCGCCCCGCGGTCCTCGCCGCCCTCCCGCTCGCGGTCCTCGTTGCCACGCCCGCGTCTGCCCAGACCGCCACCGACGCGCTGCGCTTCGGCGACCGCTCGCCCGTCGTCGGATTGCGCGCGGCGGGGATGGCGGGCGTCTCCACCTTCGGCCTCCCCGACGTCGCCTCGCTCGTCACCAACCCCGCGGGCCTCGCGCTCCTCCGCACCTCGTTCATCGGCGGCAGCTTCACCGGCTCCGTCAACCGCAGCGACGCCGAGTACGTCGTCAACGGGCGCGCGTCTGGCGACGGGACCGACGAATCGACGGCGACGCGGCTCGGATCGTTCATCTACGCCGGGCGCGTGCCGACCGTCCGCGGCTCGCTCGTCTTCTCCATCGGCGTCCAGCAGACGGCCTCCTTCGACCGCTCGCGCGACCTGCAAGCCCAGACCGACCTCTCGTCGCTCTCCTTCGGCATCGTCGACCGTGCCATCCCCGACTACACCGACGATGGCGGCGTGCCGACCTTCCGCGACCGCCTCGCGCGCATCGGCTACGAAGGCGGCCTGATCGACTACGTGCCCGGCGACAACAGCAACACGTTCTCCTTCCCCTTCTACACCGCCGTTCTCCCGAACACGACGGTCGGGCAGCGCGCGATCGTCGAGGACCGCGGGGCCATGAACGAGGTGACGACCGCTGCCGCGGCCGAAGTCGCGCCCGGCGTCTACATCGGCGGATCGCTCGGCCTGACGTTCGGCACCTACCGGTACACGCAGCGATTCACCGAGACCGACATCAACAACGAGAACGGCGCCGCCGATTACTCGCTGACCGTCGACGGCGTCTCGTACGCCGGATTCCAGAGCGCTGAGCTGCGCGAGACGTACCGCGACCGGATGACCGGCGGCAACGCCCGCCTCGGCATCGCCCTGCGCCCGTCGAGGCTGCCGGTGCGCCTCGGCCTCTCGCTCGAAACGCCGACGGTGATGGAGGTCCGCGAGCGCTACGACACGGTCCTCGAAACGACCTTCGACAACGGCCGCTCGCTGCGTTCGACCGATTTCGACGCCGACCTCGGCACCGGCGAGTTCACCTACCGCCTTCGCACCCCCGCCCGCGTCACCGTCGGCGGCGCCGTGTACGTCGGCCCGCTCCTCGTCGGCGTCGATGTCGAAGGCGTCGACTGGTCGACCTCGCGCTTCGACGCGGCCGACGACCCCGGCTACTTCGACGACACCAACGACGACATCCGCGACAACCTGCGCACGACCGTCTCGACGCGCGTCGGCGGCGAACTGAGCCTCGGCAGCCTCGCCCTCCGCGCGGGCTACGCCTACCAGCCCGACGCCCGGCGCAGCCAGACGTTCTCGGGGCAGCCCTCCAACCGCGAGCGCCACACGGCCACGCTCGGCGGCTCGGTCCGCGTGTCTCCGCGCACGCTCCTCGACATCGCCTTCGCCACGACGACCCTCCGCGACGAGTTCGAGCCCTACGCCGACGAGCAGAACCCGGTCGTCGTCAACGACCGCTCGAGGCGCGGCGCGATCACCCTCGGCCTCCGCGTCGGCCTCTGATGCGTCCGTGCCGATGACGCCCACCCGCCCCGCGCTCGATGCGCTGATCGACCGCTACGGCCTCACGCCGCACCCGGAAGGCGGCTACTTCGCCGAGGTCGTGCGCGTCGGCGCCGTCACCCGCCCCGACGGCGAGGCCCGCTCGGCGCTCACCGCCATCCACTACGTCCTCCCGTCCGGCGCCCTGAGCCGCTGGCACCGCGTCGATGCCGACGAGGTGTGGACGCATGTCGGCGGCGACGCGCTCGATCTGTGGGGGATGGATGGGGATGGCCAGGGCACGGTTCATCGCCTCGGCGCGGGCGGCGACGTGCTCGCGCTCGTGCCGTCGGGCGTGTGGCAGGCGGCCCGTCCGGCGCCGGGAGATGCCGGGTACGCGCACGTCGTCTGCACCGTCGCCCCCGGCTTCGAGTTCGCCGACTGGCACCTCGCCGACGCCGCACCCGCCGCCGTCCGCGCGCACCTCGACCGGGTCGCACCGGGCCTGCTCTGAGTTGGTGAGCGGGTGGGTTTGGGAGTTGGGGACAGGGTCAAACGCGAATCCGCCGCCTGCGCCCCACTCAACCTCACCAACTCACCACTCACCATCCCACCAACCCCGTGCCCCGCGGCGTCGCCAAGTCCGACCTTCCGACGAAGACGTGCCCCGTCTGCCAGCGCCCGTTCGCGTGGCGGAAGGCGTGGGCGCGCGACTGGGAGCACGTCGTCTACTGCTCCGAGCGCTGCCGCCGCGCGCCGCGCCCGGCGTCGGCCCCGGTGGCCGGGCGGCGCCTGTAATCATGCCGTGACAGCACCCGATGCGCCCCGGACGGGCACGGCGGCGCCGCATCTTCGGAGGACCTTCCACCCGACCTCACCGACGTCATGGCCATGGACAGCCACGCCAAGATTGCGGGCCACGCGGCCCATCCGATCCTCGTCACCGTTCCCCTCGGCCTCTTCAGCGCCGCCGCCGCCTTCGACGGCCTCGCCCTCGCCAGCGGCGACAAACGCCACGCCCGCACGGCCCGCGCGATGATCGGCGCCGGTCTCATCGGCGGCGCCTTCGCCGCGCCGCCGGGCTGGATCGACTGGTTCGCCATCCCCGACGGCACCCGCGCCAAGCGCATCGGCCTCGTGCACGGGCTGGGCAACGTGGCGCTCCTCGGGATGATGGGCGCGAGCTACCTGCTGCGTTCCGATCGGAAGCGGCCGGGCGCCGCGGCGCTCGCGCTCTCGTTCGGGGGCATCGCGCTTGCGGGCGTGACCGGCTGGCTCGGCGGCGAACTCGTCGGGCGGCTGGGCGTCGGCGTCACGCCGGGCGCGCACCTCGACGCGCCCTCGTCGCTCGACACGGCGCACATCGGCGGCGACGAGGCGCGCATTGCCGAACTCGCCCACCATGCCGCCAACGCCCGCACCGAGGCCACCGGAACCGCGCGCGACGACAGGCACGCAGGCGGCGTCGCCTCCGTCACCGACACCGCCGGGCGCGACATCACCGCCGCCCACGACCGCGCCGACCTCCCCGCCGCCACCGACCTCACCAACGCGGGTGCGGCGGCGGCGGCCGGGCACGCATGAGGGATGGAGGATGGGGCATTGCGGATCGGAAACGAGTCTTCAATACCCATCCCACCCCCCTTTACAACCTCCCCCCCGGCACCCCCGCCACCGCGAACGCGCGGCGCTGCCGGGTGAGTTCGTCGGCGAGTGGGGCGTACGTCTCGCGCGCGCCGTCGGGGGCCGGGCGGCCGCCGAAGAGGCCGGTCGGGCAGGGGCGGTCGTCGTCCCAGCCGGGGTAGTCGAGCGCGGGATAGAGGCAGATGCCGTCGAGGGGGACGCCGCGGGAGAGGGCGCCGCGCGCCTCGGCGCAGGCGTAGGCCATCCACGGGACGCGGGCGTCGCCTTCGGCGCCGGTCTCGGCGAGGAGGATCGGGCGGCGGTAGCGGTCGGAGACCTCGACGAGCAGGTCGGCGAGAGGTTTGTAGTCGGGGTCGCCCGCGTGGAGCGCGCGCCGTCCCTCGGGGGCGCCGTGGACCCACTGGCTCGACGGGTAGTGGTTGACGCCGACGATGTCGAGCGCGCCTGCGTAACCGCCGATGCCGGGCCAGAGGCGTCCCGAGAGCAGGTCGAAGGCCTGGAACTGCGCCTCGCGCATCGCCTCGGCCTCCCCGGCGAGGTCCGGACGCTCGGGCGCGGCGGCGATGTGGATGAGCGGCTCGGCATGAACGAACCGCGCCGACGGCACCGCCGCGCGGACAGCGTCGATGGCAGCGAGGGCGGCGCGGGCGAGGTGGACCTTGAACTCGAACCCGCGCCCGTGCGCGTGTGGGTTCAGGTAGCCGACGTCGCCGCCCGCCCATGCCCAGAACGAGATCTCGTTGACCGGGCAGAGCCAGAGCGTGCCGTCGGTCTCGGCGTCGAGGGCGCGCGCGGCGGCGCGGGCGTAGGCGGCGAAGCGGTCGACGAAGGCAGGGGAGAAGGGGTCGAGGCCGTCGGGGTAGCCGTAGTGGCACAGGTCCCAGATCACCTCGACGCCCGCGATCCGCGCCGACGCGGCCCGGTCGGCGGCGGCGCGCAGGCGGTAGCGACCCGGCGACGGCTCGGCGAGGGGCCAGCGAACGCCGCTGCGGAGCGTCCGCATCCCCGCGTCGGCGAACCTCCACGCGTCCTCGGCGTGGCGCGCGGCGTGGCCGCTCGTGGCGAGAGGATCGACGCGGACGCCGTCGCGGCGGCGGTGCGTCGAGCACTCGATGCCGCCCATCAGGAACGAGCGGAAGAGATTGGGAGGCGTGACCGGCGGCTCCGCGACGTCCTCCATCCACACCGCCACGTCGCTCTCGACGACGATCTCGAGGTCTGCCGTCACGATTCGGGGCGGAAGGCCATCGCCGCGCCCGCGTGGACGCGCGCTTCGTTGGCCGCTGCGGTCGAGGCGCCGGTGGCGTTCGCGGGCGCCGCGCCATCGCCCTTGCGCCCCATGATGCTGGTCGAAGGTGGCGAGGGCCTGCGCCACCACCTGGTCCATGTTGTAGTACTTGTAGGTGGCAAGGCGGCCCGACGAAATGCACGCCCGGCGTGTCGGCGGCGAGGGCGGCATATGCGCGGTAGAGCTCTGCGTTCTCCGGGCGCGGGATCGGGTAGTACGGGTCGCCCTCGGCGCTCGGGTACTCGGTCACGATCGCCGTGTGCGCCGGTGCCGCTGCCCGGTGAGGTATCTGAACTCGGTGATGCGCGTGTAGGCGTGCTCGTTGGGGTAGTTGATGGTGCCCACGGCCTGGAACTGCTCCTGCGCGAGCGTCTGGTGGTCGAAGCGCAGCGAGCGGTACGGGAGGCGTCCGTAGCAGTGGCCGAAGTATTCGTCCACCGGCCCGGTGAACACGAGCTCGCCGTGCGGGATGGCGTCGGGCATGTCGCGGTAGTCGGTCTGCCAGCATCACCGAGATGCGCGGGTGGTCGAGCATCGCCTCGAACATGCGCGTGTAGCCGTCGCGCGGCATCGCCTGGAAGGTGTCGGCGAAGTAGCGGTCGTCGCGGTTGGTGCGCATCGGCACGCGCGCCGTCACGCTCGCGTCGAGTTCGCTCGGGTCGAGCGTCCCACTGCTTGCGCGTGTAGCCGCGGAAGAACTTGTTGTAGAGGTCGCGCCCCACCTTGCCCACCACCACGTCCTCGCTCGTCCGCATGGGCTAGACGGGCTCGGCCACGCGGGCGAAGAACTCGTCGAGTTCGAAGGCCGTGAGCGAGAGCCCGTAGAGCCCGTTGACGGTGTCGAGGTTGATGGGCACGGGCAGGTGCTGCCCGTCGACGCTCGCGAGCACGCGGTGCTCGTAGGGACGCCACGCGGTGAAGCGCGAGAGGTACTCGAAGACGCGGGCGCTGTTGGTGTGGAAGATGTGCGGCCCGTAGGGTGGATGAGCAGCCCGTCGCGGTTGTAGGTGTCGAAGGCGTTGCCGCCGATGTGGCGCCGCCTGTCCACCACGAGCACGCGCTTGCCCGCCCGCGTGGCGAGGCGCTCGGCGAGGACTGCGCCCGCGAACCCGGCCCCGACGATCAGGTAGTCGAAGTACGGCGCCGACGCCACGCGCCGCGCCGCGCCGTCGCCCGTGGCCGCGCTGCGTCCGTCGCGCGGCGTGTCGGTGCTGCGCCCATCGTGGCCGCTTCCGTCGTGCGCTACGCCGTCGTGCAGCGCGGAGGCGGAGTCGTCGAGGTGGGGGGTGACGGTCGGGAGGGCCGCCGCGCCGTCGGCGTGGGCTGTGGCGGCGCCGTCGCCGGCGGTGTGGCGGCGAATGCGCGCGGCCTCGATCTCGGCGCGCATGGCGTCGGCGGTGCGGTCCCACGAGGTGGCAGCGAGCACGCGCGCGGCGGCGGCCTGGCGCGCGGCGGCCTCCTCAGGGTCTCGGCCGAGAGCGCCGCGCGGCACGGCGTCCACGAAGCCCGCGCACCCGTCGCCGAGGTACACGATGTGCGCCCTCCGGCCCGCCCTCGCCGTACGGCCCCACGACATCGGCAACCGACGTGCTCACGACCGGGCGCCCGGCGGCGAAGTATTCGAGCGTCTTGGTCGGCGAGATGAATCGCGTGGCGTCGTTGAGCGCGAACGGCATCAGGCACACGTCCCACGAGGCGAGGAGCGCGGGCAGTGCCTCGTACGGCTGCCCGCCGAGGTAGTGGAGGTTGGGCCGCTGCGGCAGCGTCGCCGGGTCGATCTTGACGACCGGCCCCGCGACGACGACCTGCCACGACGGGTCGGCGTCGGCGACGGCGGCCAGGAGCGCCGGGTCGAGACGCTCGTCGACGACGCCCATGTAGCCGAGCCGCGGCCCGCCGGGAAGGCCATCTCCGGACGTGCCGCCGTCGCGCCTGCCCGCCGCCGGAGGCGAAGTGCGCGGCGTCGACGGACGAGGGGAAGCAGTAGACGTGCGCGTGGCGGTCTTTGCGGGCGGCGTAGAGGCTCGGGCCGCCGCAGAAGACGACGTCGGCGCGGGCGAGCGCGGCGGCCTCGCGGGCGGCCATCTCGGCAGGGGCGTGGGCGAAGAGCGCGAGCTCGTCCATCGCATCGACGATCAGCACGTCGGGACCGAGGCGCTCGGCGAGCGGAAGCGCGAGCGGCGTGTAGAGCCACGCGTCGCAGCCGCTCAATCCGTCGGATTCCACGAGACCGTCGACGAGGGCGGTGAGGTGCGGCATCTGCGCCGCCGAGAATCCGGGCGCGTGCTCGACGGGCGTTCGCGGCCGCAGAACCGTCACGCCGTCGGCAGGCGTGGAGCGCTCCCAGTGGGCGCTCTCTGCACATACCATCGGCTCCTCGATGAACACGACCGGACGGTCGGCGGCGAGCCGCGAGAGCAGGTGCTGCGGGCGCTGGTAGACGAAGTCCCAACGAAGGTGAGAGAAGACGACGAGAGGCGAATCGACGGTCATGGGGCTGATTGGAACTGCGGAACGACGCCGAAACCTATGCACCCTCCCCACCAGAAACGGCCCCCGAATGAGCACCCCATGGCCCTCGTCACCACATCGTTGACACCGCACATGCCTTTGCCCACCGAACGCCGCTGTGCGTACTCACACGCGAGTTAGAGGGCGGTGGAGCATGGAAGCGGTTCCGTCACCGACGCTTCATCGAAGGGGGGTTGACGCGGGTGCCGCCTTGCCCCCATACTTGCTGTCGACTCCGCTGCCGGTCCGATTCCGGTGGCGGTCGTCGCTCATCCAGAAGGGGGGAGGGTCTGGCCCTGTGATCCCCTGGCAACCGGCCTTCGGTAGGGAACTCTCCCTGAGGACACGGTGCCAACTCCAGCCCCATCGGCGCTCGCCGGTCGGGGGGAGATGAGCGGGAGAGTCCACGCGCCGCCTCGTTTTGCGGTGGCTGCCGACCCTCTTCCGCCCGTCGCGGAAGGGGGTGTTTCGTTTCAGACGGTCCGTGTGACCCGGTGAGACGGCGCCTCTGGCGACGGGCCGGTGCGCGCACCGGATCGCCTCGCCCCCCGCGACGATGCCGAGGTTGGAGTTCGGGTGATTGCCATTGCACTCCCAACCCACCCCGCTCTCCACCATGGAAGCCCGCCCGCCCCTCGACGCCTCGCAGTTCCGCTACGAGACCCTTCAACTCCACGCCGGTCAGGTGCCCGACCCGGCCACCGGCAGCCGCGCCGTGCCGATCTACGCGACGACCTCGTACGTCTTCGACGACGCTGCCCACGGCGCGCGGCTGTTCGCGCTCCAGCAGTTCGGCAACATCTACACGCGCATCATGAACCCGACGACCGACGTGTTCGAGAAGCGCGTCGCGGCTCTCGAAGGCGGCGTCGCCGCCCTCGCCACCTCGAGCGGGCAGTCGGCGCAGTTCCTCGCGCTCCAGACGCTGGCCCGCTCGGGCGACAACATCGTCTCGTCGAGCTTCCTCTACGGCGGCACCTACAACCAGTTCAAGGTCGCCTTCCCGCGCTTCGGCATCGACGTGCGCTTCGCCGAGGGCGACGACGCGGCCTCCATCGAGGCCCTCATCGACGACCGCACGAAGGCCATCTACGTCGAGGCGATCGGCAACCCGCGCTTCAACGTGCCCGATTTCGAGGCCATCGCGGCGGTCGCCAAGAAGCACGGCGTCGCGCTCGTCGTCGACAACACGTTCGGCGCGGCGGGCTTCCTCTGCCGCCCGCTCGACCACGGCGCCGACATCGTCGTCGAGAGCGCGACCAAGTGGATCGGCGGCCACGGCACGACCGTCGGCGGCGTGATCGTCGATGGCGGGCGCGTTCAACTGGGCCAACGGGCGCTATCCGGAGTTCACGACGCCCTCGGAAGGCTACCACGGCCTCAACTTCTGGGACGTCTTCGGCGAGGGCAACCCGCTCGGCCTGCCGAACCTCGCCTTCATCCTCCGCGCCCGCGTCGAGGGCCTGCGCGACCTCGGCCCGAGCCAGAACCCGTTCGGCTCGTTCCTGCTGCTCCAGGGCCTGGAGACGCTCAGCCTGCGCGTCGAGCGCTGCGTGCGAGAACGCGCTCGCGCTCGCCCGCTGGCTCCAGGAGCAGGACGGCGTCGCGTGGGTCTCGTACCCCGGCCTCGACGGCCACCCGTACCACGCCAACGCCGAGAAGTACCTCCGCAACGGCTTCGGCGCCGTCCTCGCGTTCGGCCTCGAAAGCGGATTCGCGGGCGGTCGAGCGCTTCGTGGAGTCGGTGCAGCTGGCCAGCCACGTCGCCAACGTCGGCGACGGCAAGACGCTCGTCATCCACCCGACCAGCACGACGCACCAGCAGCTCGACGCCGAGGCGCAGATCGCCGCCGGCGTCTCGCGCGACCTCGTGCGCGTGTCGGTCGGCATCGAGCACATCGACGACATCAAGGCCGATTTCGCCCAGGCGATCGCGGCGGCGGTGGGTGTCGCGGCGTGATGCGTTGACGTTGACGACGAACCTGTCAGGTCTTCCGGGCCTGACAGGCTCCGTTCGCCGCCTCCGCACTGGAACCGGGCCGCCGCCGGGCCGATTTCGCCGGTCTTCCTGCCTCCGACTGTTCGCTCGCCGTCTCATGCCCGTCCTCACGCTGCCCGTCGTTCGCGCTTGAGTCGGGCGATCGGTTCGCGGACGTGCCGGTCGCCTACGAGGCGTGGGGACGGCTCGACGCCGACGGTCGCAACGCCGTCGTCGTCTGCCACGCCCTCACCGGCTCCGCCGACGCGGCCGACTGGTGGGCGCCGCTCGTCGGGCCGGGCCGCGTGCTCGACACCGACCGCTACTTCGTCGTCTGCGCCAACGTCCTCGGCTCGCCCTACGGCACGCTCTCGCCCGTCACGTCGTCCGGCCCGGCGACCGGGCGAGCGCTACGGGCGCGCGCTTCCCCGTCCCCACGATCCGCGACACGGTCCGCCTGCACCGGCGGCTCCTCGACGCGCTCGGCGTGCGGTCGGTGGCGCTCGCCATCGGCGGGTCGATGGGCGGGATGCAGGTGCTCGAATGGGGCTTCGAGACGGACGCCGACGGCGCGCCGTTCGTGCGCGCGCTCTGCCCGATCGCCGTCGGGGCGCGGCACAGCGCGTGGTGCATCGCGTGGAGCGAGGCGCAGCGGCTGGCGGTTGCGCGCCGATCCGGCGTGGTCGTCCGGCGATCCGCACGCCGCGACCGCCGGGCCTCGCCGCCGCGCGGGCGATGGCGATGGTCTCGTACCGCACCGCCGAGGCGTTCGCGCGCCGGCAGGGCCGCGCCGTCAACGCCGCCGGGCCGTATGCGGGCACCCTCGCCGCCGCCGCCTACCTGCGCCACCAGGGCCAGAAGCTCGATCCGCCGCTTCGACCCCGTCTGCTACGTCCGCATGACCGAGATGATGGACACGCACGACGTCGCGCGCGGCCGCGCGGGCGACATCGCCGACCCCGACGACGCTCTCGCTGCCGCATTCGGCTCGTCTCCAGCAGCCCCTGCTCGCCGTCGGCATCGACTCGGACGTGCTCTACCTGCCGTCGGAGGCGCGCGAGATCGCCCGACTCGCGCCGCGCGGCACGTATGCCGAACTCGCCTCGCCGTGGGGACACGACGCCTTCCTGATCGAGTTCGACGCCCTCGACCGCCTCCTCCGCGCGTGGTGGGAGCGAGGCGGAGGCGCCGTGACGGCCTCGTCGGGTATGGGGTCGGTGGTTTGCTGCCGTTGGGGTGCTTGCCGGTGCTCGCGTGAAGGGCGCTGTGGCGCAACCGGGCGGGTCGAGACCCGCCCCTACGGCGCTCCGGGCACTCGGCGTCGCCGGTGCCGTACTCCATCCCCGTACCCACATTCCCGATCCCCAATCCTCTTCCCCCATGCCCCGCTACAACGTCGGCATCCTCGGCGCGACCGGCGCCGTCGGCCAGCAGTTCATCCGCCTTCTCGACGGCCACCCGTGGTTCGACGTCGTCGCCCTCGGGGCGTCGGAGCGAAGCGCGGGCAAGCGCTACGCCGACGCGGCGAACTGGACGCTCTCGACGCCCATCCCCGACGCCATCGCCGCGATGACCGTCGAGGAGGCACGACCGGGGCAGGGCGGGGCGCTCGACACGTGCGACATCGTCTTCTCGGGCCTCGATGCGTCGGTCGCGGGCGAGATCGAGGCGGCGTTCGCGGCGGCCGGTGTGGCCGTCGTTTCGAACGCGCGCAACCACCGCCTCGACCCTACGGTGCCGCTTCTGATCCCCGAGGTCAACCCCGATCACACCGCCCTCATCGACCGGCAGACGTTCGACGCGAGCGGCAAGGGATTCATCGTCACGAACCCGAACTGCTCGACGGTCGGCCTCGCGTGCGCGCTCGCGCCCCTTCACGCGGCCTTCGGCGTCGAGGCTGTGCACGTCGTCACGATGCAGGCGCTCTCGGGCGCGGGCTACCCCGGCGTCGCCTCGCTCGACGCGCTCGGCAACGTCGTCCCGTACATCGGAGGGGAGGAGGAGAAGATGGCCGTCGGAGCCGGGCAAACTTCTCGGGCGTCTTGTGGATGGCGACGATGGCGCAACCATCGAAGCCGCCACCTTCGCCGTCTCCGCGCAGTGCAACCGCGTGCCCGTCATCGACGGCCACCTGCTCTGCGTCTCGGTGCGGCTCTCGGGCGATCCGTCGGCGGATGCCGTCCGCAACGCCCTCGTCAATGCCCCGAACCCGCTCGACGGCCTCGGCCTGCCGACGGCGCCCGCGCGCTGGCTGCACCACTTCGACGCGCCCGACGCGCCGCAGACGCGCCGCCATGTCGGGCTGGGGGGCGGGATGACGGTGTCGGTCGGGCGCGTGCAGGCGTGCGCGGTGCTCGGCGTCAAGTTCGTGGCGCTCGTCCACAACACCGTCCGCGGCGCCGCCGGGGGCGCGATCCTCAACGCCGAACTCCTCGCCGCGCAGGGCCGCATCGCTGCCCGTGGCTGAGCCGCTGCCGCCCGCCAGCGCCGCATTCCCCGTCGTGCGTCGCGTGATCCGCGCCGACGCCGAGGCCCTCGATGCGCTGTGGATGGCGTTCGTGCGCGAGCAGAGCGCCGCCGACCCGCGCCTCGCGCCCTCGCCCGAGGCCGGGCGCCTGTGGGCTGGAACGCGCCGCGAGGCCGTCGACACGGGAACGCCTGCGGTATGGGTGGCAGAAGATGCCGGCGGCGCACTCGTCGGGTTCGTTGTTGCCGAGCCGTTCGCGGCCTCGCCGGTCTACGCCGATGCGCGCGAGGTCTACGTCGGCGAACTCTACGTCGCCCCCGCCGCCCGGCGCACCGGCCTCGCACGCCGCTTGTTAGATGCCGCCACCGACTGGGCCACCGCCGAGGGCGCCGACCGCCTCCGCTTCGACATCGCACGGGGCAACGCCGCCGCCGAATCTCTCGTCGCCGCCTGGAACGCGCGCCCACTCGCCACGACCTACACGCGCGATCTGTGAGGCATCGTCATCCTCCCCCAACCGCGTCCACGTCGATCACCAAACGCGTGCCCGACGGCGGCGGCTCGGCGTCGCGGACGCGGCGGAGGAGGGGCTGCACCGGGGGCGCGGCGCGCGGGATGCGGATCGTGAGGGTGAACCGGTAGATCTGCTTGACGCGGGCGACGAGCGCGGGCTGCGGGTCGTGGACGACGGCGCCGACGGGCGAGAGGGCGGCGTCGAGGGCGGTGTGGAGGCGGCGGGCGTAGCGCTGCGCGACGGCCTCATCGCGCCCACGCACCTCGGCGACGACGACCCGCCAGAAGGGCGGCCACCCGGCGGCCTCGCGGTCGAGGAGTTCGGCGTCGGCCCACGCGCTCACGTCGTGGCGGGCGGCGTGGACGATGGCGGGCGCGTCTGGCTGGCGCGTCTGCACGAGCACCTCGCCCGCGCGCTCGGCGCGTCCGGCGCGTCCGGCGACCTGGGTGAGGAGCTGGAAGGCGCGCTCGTCGGCGCGGAAATCCGGACGGTGGCGCCCGGCGTCGGCGTTGACGACCCCGACGAGGGTCACGCGCGGGAAATCGAGTCCCTTGGCGACCATCTGCGTGCCGAGCAGGATGTCGGCCTCGCCCTTGCCGAAGCGGTCGAGGATGCGGTGGTGGCCGTTCTTGGCCGCGGTCGTGTCCTGGTCCATCCGCACGACGCGGGCGCCGGGGACGCGGGCGGTGATCTCCTCCTCGACGCGCTGCGTGCCCGCGCCGACGAGCGTCACGTCGACCGATCCGCACGAGTCGCAGGCGGTCGGGACGCGCTGCGTGCGTCCGCAGTAGTGGCAGCGGAGGTGGTGGCGCGGGCGGTGGTAGGTCATCGGCACGTCGCAGTCGCGGCAGAACGGCACATGGCCGCACGCCTCGCACTCGACGACGGGCGCGTAGCCCCGCCGGTTCTGGAGGACGACGGACTGCTCGCCCGCCGCGACGCGCAGTTTCAGCGCCTCGACGAGCGCTTCGGAGAGCACAGCGCCGTCCTGCAACCGGTGGCGCTTCTGCTCGCGCACCAGATCGACGACGGTGACCGGCGGAAGCTGCGCCTGCCCGCCGCCTGCGAGCGGCACGCGCTCGGGCATCTCCAGCAGACGGTGCTTGCCCGCGAGGGCGTTGTGCCACGATTCGAGCGACGGCGTCGCCGAGCCGAGCACGCAGACGGCTCCGGAATTGCGTGCCCGCACGAGCGCCACATCGCGTGCGTGGTAGCGAGGCGCGGGGTCGATCTGCTTGTACGACGCCTCGTGCTCCTCGTCGACGACGACGAGGCCGAGGTTCGAGAGCGGTGCGAAGATGGCCGACCGCGGGCCGATGACGACGCGCACCGGCACGCCGCTCGGCCACGCGCCCGCGCGGATCGCGCGCCACGCGTCGTAGCGCTCGCCCAAGCTCATCCGCGAGTGGAGGACGGCGATCTGGTCGCCGAAGTGCGCCCGAAATCGGCGGACGGTCTGCGGCGTGAGGGCGATCTCGGGGACGAGCACGAGCCCGGTGCGCCCGGCGTCGAGGGTGCGGCGGAGCGCGTCGATGTAGACCTCCGTCTTGCCGCTGCCGGTGACGCCCCAGAGCAGGAACGACGCAAACGCGCCGGTGCGGGCCGACGCCTCGACGGCGTCGGCGAGGGCACTCGCGGCGGCGGCCTGTCCGGCGGTGAAGGCCATCGGCGGGGGCGCCTCGGGCACGGCGCCGACATCCGGACGGCGCTGCACCTCGCGCTCGCCCCGCTCGATGGCCCCCGCGTCGACGAGCGCGCGGAGCGATCCGGTCGAGGCGCCCGCGCGGGCGAGGACGGCGGCCTGCGAGGGCTCGTCGTCTCCGGCGTCGAGCATCTCGCCGATCGCGTCGAGGACGGCGCGCTGCTTGGCGCCGCGCAGCGTCTCGCGCAGGCGGGCGCGGGCGTCGGTGTCGCGAAAATCGCCCGCGAGGCGGACGGCGGTCTCGGTGCGCACGGCGACCGCTCGCGGTCGAGGTGCCGGTGTCGATCTCGACGAGTCCGGCGCGCTCGAGGCGCCGCACGAGGGCGAGCGTGGCGTGGGGCACGCGCTGGCGGAGTCCGTCGAGGGTGATCTCGGGATGGGCGTCGAGGTGGCGGATCGCCGGGCCGAGCGCGGCGTCGGCGACGAGGTCGCCCGGCCCGGCCTCGGTGCGGCGCAGGCGGTGGACGGTCTCGACGTCGAGCCCCGACGGGCAGCGCCGCCCGCAGCGCCTCGCCCCATCCGCAGACGTAGTAGTCGGCGATCCACTTGGTCAGCGCGAGCAGGTCGGCGGGCGCGGCCACATCGTCGAGCACATCGCGGATGCCCTTGAGTCCTTCGCCGTCGTCCTCGTCATCCACCTCCACCACGACGCCCGTCACGACGCGATTCCCCAGAGGCACGACGACGCGCACACCCTCCGCCACATCGCCCTCGAAGGCGTCGGGGACGGCGTACGAGAACGGCTCGTCGATAGGAAGCGGCAGGGCGACGCGGGCGGTCACGGGGCAGGGCGGTTGGCGTGCGCGAACCTGCCGGGCCTCCGGGCCTGACAGATCGATCGGGCCTCCGCGAACGCCCGAGCCCGCGTTCCGCCCCCCTCGCTCGCCCGGTTCGCGCCGCGTGAATCGACGGCGCATCCGCGCGGCGGGGCGGAACGGGCGAACCGCGGCGGCGGTGGGCGCGGCGTGCCCGAAACCGCTGCCTCCGTCTCCCTTAACGATGCCTCTGCGGCGGCCCGCGCGCGGCGCGTCGGGATGGCGTGCGCGGCGGCGAGTGCGCTCCTCTTCGCCGCCAAAGCCATCGTGGCGAAGCTGACGTACCGCTACGGCGTGCCCGTCGAGACGGTCGTCGTGCTGCGGCTCGCGCTCGCGGCGCCGGTGATGGCAGCGCTCGCGTGGCACGCCGGACGCGGACGCGAGCGGCTCGCGCGCGCCGACCACGCCCGCATCGCGGCGCTCGGGGTCGCCGGGCTGTACGCGTCGACGTACCTCGACTTCGCGGGCCTCGCCCACGTGACGGCGGCATTCGAGCGGCTCGTCCTCTTCCTCAACCCGACCTTCGTCCTTCTTCTCGCCGCCGTCGTCCTGCGCCGCCCGCCGACGCGGCGGCAGTGGGCGGCGGTGGCGGTGGCGTACGCGGGCGTCGGCGTCGTCTTCGCGCACGAGATCGCGCGGGGCGGCAGTGGCGATGTGCGCACCGGCGGGGCGCTCGTGCTGGCGTCGGCGCTCATCTACGCCGTCTACCTGACCGCGAGCGCCGAGGTGACGCGCCGCATCGGACCCATGCGGCTGACGGCGAGCGTGGCGGTGTGGGCGGCCCTCGCGGCGCTCGTTCACGCCGGGGCCGCGTCGGTGATGCGCGGCGGCGGTCTCTTCGGGGCGTTCGCGCTGCCGGACGGATCGTCGCCGTGCCGGTGCTGGGCTTGTCGTTCGTCAACGCGATGGCGTGCTACGTCGCGCCGATGTTGCTGCTCGGCGTCGCCCTCGACCGTGTCGGGGCGCCCGTCGCGGCGAGCACGGGGATGATCGGGCCGGTGGCGACGATCGCCCTCGGCGCCGTCGTTCTGGGAGAGGTGGTGACGGTGTGGAGCGTGGCGGGCGCCGCCCTCGTGCTCGTCGGCGTGGGCATCCTCGCCCGCGAGCGCGCGCCGCTGCTGCCCGGTCCCACCTCGGACCCGTAGAGACGCCGCCCTCACCGTCTTCTCCGCACGTCGTGCTCACGCCCAGCGCGCGTGCCCGGTCACACCGGCGTTTCGAGCGCTGCGCGGAAGGCGCGGACGTTGGCCGCCACATCGCTACCGAAGACGGCGCTTCCCGCCACGACGACGTCCGCGCCCGCGTTCACGACCTCGGCGACGTTCGAGGGCTTGACGCCGCCGTCGACTTCGATCTGGAAGCGCGTGCCCGTCGCCCGGCGCAGTGCCGCGAGGCGCGCGATCTTGGCGGTGCTCGCCGGGATGTACGCCTGCCCGCCGAAGCCGGGGTTGACCGACATCACGAGCACGAGGTCTACGTCGCCCAGGATGTCTTCGAGCATGACGAGCGGTGTCGCCGGGTTGACGGCCACGCCCGCGCGGGCGCCGCTCTCGCGGATCTGCTGCACGACGCGGTGCAGGTGGCGGCACGCCTCGGCGTGGACGGTGATCGTGTCCGCCCCGGCGCGCGCGAAGGCGTCGACGAGGCGCTCGGGCTGCTCGATCATCAGGTGGCAGTCGAGCGCGCAGCCGGTATCGGCCTTCACGCCGCGCAGGGCCTCGACGACGAGCGGGCCGATGGTCAGGTTGGGCACGAAGTGCCCGTCCATCGCGTCGATGTGCAGCCAGTCGGCACCGGCGGCAAGCGCCTCGCGGGCATGGTCGCCCAGGCGGGCGAAGTCGGCGGAGAGGATCGAGGGGGCGAGGGTCATCGGAGGAACGGGGCGGGCGAGCGGCGACGTCGCCAACCTACGGCGCGGCGGGGGCGGTCCCGGTCACGCGGTCCGCGAGCGGCCTCCGCTCTGCCCGTCCCTGAGGCCCGCACACGGCAGACACACGGAAGATTTTTGATCGGCGATCCGATGCATCAAATCGCCAGAGGTCCTACCATAGGGCCACCTGCTTCTCCGCGTCGTTCATCGCCCGGCCCGGGTGCTGGAGAGGTTCACTCCGTCCCATTCCACGGCCATGACCGTCACTTCGCTTCGGCGCTTCGGCGCCCTCCTCGTCCTCTCCGCCGTGCCGCTCGTGGCGCAGGCCCAGAACGAGACCATCCTCGGCATCACCGCCGACCCCGACGACGCGCGCACCACCACGACGGTGCTCAAGGTCGACAAGAACGGCGGCATCGTCTCCCACGGCTTCGTGCGCGACGTCGGCAACACGACTGGGTGCGCGGCCTACATCCCCGCCACCGGCGCCGGGACGCGGTTCATGTGGCACCCGTGCCGCGGCTCGCTGCGCTTCGGGCGCGTGCCGACGGGCCAGACCAACTGGGACGACGCCAACATGGACGACTTTACCTTCGCCGGCGGCAATCAGGTTATCGCCAGCGGCTACGGCGCGTTCGCCTACGGAGACCAGGTGACGGTGTCCTCGACTGTCGGCGTCGGCTTCGGCTCCGCCGTGACGGTGAGCGGAACGGCAGGCTTCTCCTCAGGGGCGAGCAACCTCTGTTCAGGCTTCGCCTGCACGGCCATCGGCTACACGGTCCAAGCGACGGGGCAGGGCTCGACCGCGCTCGGCTACCGCACCGGCGCCTTCGGCGACTACACCACCGCGCTCGGCTACCGCGCCGTGACGTGCTCGGTCGACCCCGTCAACGGCGCCTGCAACGGAACCTCCTACACCGGCGCCATCGTGATCGGCGACGAGTCCACGACCACGTACGTCCGCTCGCAGGCCAACAACGAGTTTCGCCTCCGCGCCAACGGCGGCATTCGCCTGCGCGTCTCGACCGCCGCCAACGGCAACACGCCCGGCGCGGGCGGCAACGTCGGCTGCGACCTGACCGTCGCGGTGCCGACGTGGACGTGCGCGTCGAGCCGGACGCTCAAGCACGCCTACGAGGACGTCGAGGGCGAGGACGTGCTCGCGCGCATCGCCACGACGCCGGTGACGACGTGGGAGATGATCGGCGACAGCACCCGCACCCGCCACATGGGGCCCGTCGCTGAGGACTTCCACGCCGCCTTCGGCCTCGGCATCGGGCCGACGGCCATCGGCATGGGCGACATCGACGGGGTGACCTTCGCCGGCGTCAAGGCCCTCGCCGTGCGCACCGACGCCCTCGTCCGCGACGCCGCGCTCGCGCAGGCCGACGTGGACGCGATGCGCGCGGACCTCGCCGCCGCCACTGCCGCCGCCCGCGCCGCGACCGCCCGCGCCGACGCGCTCGAAGCCGACGTCGCCCGCCTCGGCGCCGCGCTCGCCCACGCCGACGCCGTTCTGGCGCGCCTCGCCGCCGTCGAGGCTGCCCTCGCGCGTCTGGTCGCCGCGTCCTCAAACGCCCCGCAGCGATGAGCCGGCGCAGCAGCTTCCCGCGACCCCGCGCCGCCTTCTCGCTCGCCGCACTTGCCGCCGCTCCGCTTGCCGTCCTGCCGCTCCGTGCGGCGCAGGCGCAGCAGGTGACGGTGGCCGGCGGCGCGACGCTGACCGTCTCCGGCGGTGGCGTGATGTCGATCGGCACCGCGACGATGGACTTCGGCGCGACCGCAACGCTCGTCGAGTCGAACGGACGAATCTCCGACGGCACGCTCACGGCCACGCGTGCGCTCAACGCACCGGCGGGGCAGAACGTCGGCGGTCTCGGCGCGACGATCACCAGCGCGGCCAACCTCGGCAGCGTGGTCGTCACGCGCACGGCGGTGCGCCAGAGCGGCCGCGGCTTCCAGGGCATTGCGCGGGCCTACGACATCGCGCCGACGCTCAACACGGGCCTCAACGCCACGCTCACGCTCGCCTACCACGACGCCGAGCTCAGCGGCCTCACCGAATCGGCGCTCGTGCTCTACCGCTCGACCGATGCCGGCGCGACGTGGTCCGAGCGCGGCGGCGTGCTCAACACGACGGCCAACACGCTCACGCTCACGGGCGTCGCGGCCTTCTCGCGGTGGACGATCGCCGAGACGGGCACGCTGCCCGTCGAACTCTCCGCTGTCGCCGCCCGCGCCGACGGCGACGCGCTGCGCCTCGACTGGGTCACCGAGAGCGAGACCGGCAACGCGGGCTGGGGCATCGAACTGCGCGAGATCGCCGCTGCCGCGTCTCCTGCAGCGCTGCTGTGGCGTGAGATGGCCTTCGTGGCCGGCGCGGGCACGTCGTCGGAGCGGCATGCCTACAGCCACACCGTCGAGGGCGTCGCGCCGGGCCGCTACGCCGTCCGCCTCGTCCAGCGCGACCTCGACGGCACCGCCACCCCGACGGCGGAGATCGAGGTGGCGCTCGTGCCCGATGCGGCGGCTGTCGTCTCGCTTGCAGGACCGAACCCGTTCAGCGAGTCGACGGCGCTGCGCGTCGTGCTGCGCGAGCCCCAGGCGGTGCGCGTGGACCTGTACGATGCCCTCGGGCGCCGCGTGGCCGCGCTCTACGACGGAGCCGTCGAAGCGGGCGCCGCGCTTCGCGTGACCGTCCCCGGCGACGGCCTGGCCCCCGGGGTGTACGCCCTCCGTGTGATCGGCGAGACCGTCGCCCGCACCGTCGTCGTGACGCGCCTCTGAGGCGCCCGCCACTCTCCGGGGTCTCCCCAATACCACGCGGGCCGCGCCTCCTCAGGGAAGCGCGGCCCGCGGTGCGTTCCGGCGACCGCGCGGCTCAGTGCGTGATCGCGTGCCACGCGGTGAGCACGAGCGCGTAGAGGACGACGTTGGCGAGGGCGATGGGCAGGAGCATCTTCCAGCCGAGCGTCATCAGCTGCTGGTACTTGAAGCGCGGCAGCGTCCAGCGCACCCAGATGAAGAAGAAGGCGAAGAAGAAGACCTTCAGGAAGAGCGTCGCCACCTGCATCACGCCGAGCAGGAGCGAGCCGTCGAGCGCGGGGAAGATCGAGAGCAGCGCAGGCTGAAACGGAATCAGGTAGCCGCCGAAAAACAGCGTCACAATGAGGAACGACGCGAGGTAGAAGTTGACGTATTCAGCCAGGAAGAACATGCCGAACTTCATCCCCGAATACTCGGTGTGGTAGCCGCCGACGAGCTCCTGCTCGGCCTCGGGGAGGTCGAAGGGCGCGCGGTTGGTCTCGGCGAAGGCGCAGACGATGAAGATGATGGCTGCAACCGGCGCGCGGACGACGTTCCAGCCGAGCAGCGCCTGCCCCGACGCCTGAAACTCGACGATGTCCACGAGGCGCATCGAGCCGGTCATGAGGATCACCGTCAGCACGGCGAGGCCCATCGCCAGTTCGTAGGAGATCATCTGCGCCGACGAGCGGAGGCCGCCGAGGAGCGAGAACTTGGAGTTCGACGACCACCCGGCGAGCGTGACGCCGTAGACGGAGATCGAGGTGAGCGCGAGCACGACGAGCACCGACACGTTCATGTCGGCGATGACGAAGCCCTTGGCGTACGGGATCAGCGCCGCCGTCGTCATCGCAATCACCACCATCAGCACGGGCGCGAGGCTGTGGACGAAGCCGTTGGCCTGCACCGGCACGATGTCTTCCTTGAAGATCAGCTTCGCCACGTCGGCGAACGGTTGCAGGATGCCGTAGGGGCCGACGCGGTTCGGGCCGGGGCGGTTCTGAATCCAGCCGGCGATCTTGCGCTCGAAGTAGACGAGCAGCGACGCCGAGATGAGCATCACGTTGATGATGACGAAGCCGACGAGGGCGGTCAGGGGCAGCGACAGGTCCATGCGGGGGCGGCGGAGGGCAGGCAGGCGTAGCGAAAGCGGACGGGCGGCGGTCGGAGAGCGACATGCGCGCGCGTGCCGCCAAGATACGCCCGCCCTCCGGGCCTGCCCCGCGCCACACGGCCCCGTCGGGGCCGTTGCCCGGAGCTTCACGCGCCGCTCGGGCGTCCCGATCGCAGCGGCGCGTGGCGGGATGTGAGGTGAAGGCTGGGTCGCGGCACGCTGCAACCTGCGCCCGGCGCGTTCGTCACCACAGGACCACGCACCGCGCGATCCCGTCGTTTCCACTCCTTCCTCGTTCTATGATGCCGTTCCGTCCGTTCGCCGCTGCCGCCGCCGTCGCAGCGCTCTCCGTTCCCGCCGCGTTCGCCCAGTCGCCTGCCGCGCAGTCCACCACGCCCGCACCGCGCCTCACCTTCACGACGACGCTCGACGTGATGGGGCAGCAGCTTCGCCTCGACGGCACGCGCACGGTTGAGGCCGTCACCGGCGCCGACGGCAGCGCCCGCTACCGCATCGTCGATTCGACGACGCTCCCGCCGGAGGCCGGCGGCACGACGGTCGTCGACAGTTCGGAGGTGGATGCGGCGACGCGGTTGCCCGTCTACCGCCGCCTCTTCGCGCCGACGCCGATGGGCACGCAGGTCGTCCGCCTCGGCTTCACGCCGACCTCGGTGACGGGCGAGAGCGGGCCGCTCGGCGCCACGACGCCGGTTTCCGTCGCGCTCACCGCGCCCGCCTACACCGGCGGCGCCGCGCTCGAACTGCTCTTCGGCATCCGCCCGCTCGCCGTCGGCTACACCGAAACGCTGACGGTGATGGAGCCGCAGGGCGCGATGGCGCCGAAGCCGATGACGCTCAGCGTCGATGCGGCCGAGTCGATCACGGTGCCCGCAGGCACGTTCGAGGCCTACAAGATGACGCTCGCCGCCACCGACGGGTCGACGACCCAGACGATCTGGGTCGCCCGCGCCGCGCCGCACACCGTCCTCCGCGCCGTCTCGACGCTCGGCCCGGAGATGGGCAACGGGCGGATGACGGTCGAACTGGCGTCGAAGTAACGCGCCGAACACAGCTGCGCCCCGGCCTCTCACGTGGAGACCGGGGCGCAGCTGTGTTCGGCGGCGACGGCTCAGGCCTGATCGGCCATTTCGCCGTTGTCGTTCTGGCGGTTCGGACGCCCGCTCGGGCCGGTCGAGCCGTCGTCATCCGGGCCGGTCGCGCGCCGCCCGCCGTCCACGTGGGCGTCGAACGCACGGGTGGCGTTCACATTGACGCCGCCGTCGACGCGTTCAGGACCGTCAGTTCCGGCGACGATCCGGTCTTCGTTGGGGGTCGTCATGTCGCCGTCGGTGCCGGGGATGCCGCCGGGATGGGAGGTGCGCTGGGAGGGCTGGTTGGCGTCGGCCATGGGATCGGGGGTGTTGATGTGGAGGAGAGGCATGCGGCGCGACCGCCGTCAGCGCTCGTCGCTGGGCGAGTTGGTGTCGCCGAGGGCGCCGGAGCCGGGGCCGAAGGCATCGTCGTCGGTCTCGAGTTCGCCGAGGACCTCGTCGGACGAACCGGAGCGCGCGAGCGGGTCGGAGGGCTTGGCCGTCGGCGCGGCGCTGAGCGAAGGGGCGTCGGCGTCGGCACCGGCTTCTTCGGAAGCGTCGTAGAGGTCGCCGGTGTCGAGCGCGCCTGCGCGCGGACCGCCGAGCGAGTCGCCGCCCATCGCGGCCAGCGTGTCGGGGGCGGCGAGGTCGAGATCGGGCGCGTCGCTGGCGGCGTTGCGGGCCGGGTCTCCGGCGAAGTCGCCCTGGGCGCTGCCGGGGCGGTCGACGGCGGCGTCGCGGGATCGGGTCGTTTCCATCGTGGGAAGGGGGCAAGGTGAGACGGTGTCGCCGGGTAGCACCCGCGCCCGCGCCGCAGGATGCCATGCCCGCACCGACGTACCGCATCGGTCACACACTTCCTTCACAGACGGGCCGGGCCGGAGTGGGCGTAGGGGCACGATCTATCGTGCCCCTACATGGCACCGCCTCCACACCCTCCACAAACGACACGCGGCGCGGCGATCCGAAGACCGCCGCGCCGCGTCGATTCCACAACGAGGCGTCAGGCTGCATCCACGGCAGCGCCTGCGAGGCGCACGCCCATCGTGCCCATCGCGTCGTACGAGAGGCCTGCGAAGGCGTCGTGCTCGGCGGCAAGGGTGTCGAGGATCTGCTTCGGGCCTTTGAACCGCATCTCGTGGCCGAGGGCGCTCGCGATATCGGGGAGGACGGCCCAGCCGGGGAGGCAGTCGACCTTGTGCGACTCGTTGTACCAGCGGTCGAACGGCGTGCCGTGCTGGTCGGTGCGGCTCGCGCCCATCGCCATCACGAGCGTCCGGTTGACGGCGCGGATCGCCTTGCACGGCACCGAGCGCTGCGCATGGCCGTCTTCGCTCACGTACGTGCCGACGGTCTCGACGACCATCGCAAGCGGCAGCACGACGGCGGCGGTGGCGATCAGGCCGTTCGCCTCGTGCGTCGGCATCGCAATCACCGCGACGCCATCGAGATCGCCAAGCGTGCAGGCGCCCATCGCCAGCGGGTCGTCGCCGAGGACCACGAGCGCGTCGGCGCCGGAGATCGCGCCGCGGAAGGCGTCGCCAGAGAGGGCCGTCATCCCGAGCGCCTCGACGCCGCGCGCGTTCGGCGTCTTGTCGTCGGTGACGAGCCAGCCGTCGCCCGCGCCCGCGACGACGTGCGGCAGGTACCCGGCGACGGTGCCGCCGACGCTCGCGGCGAGTTTCTGGAGCAGGTAGTTGTCCTCGACCGACGCGTTCGCCGACCCGACGAACACGGCGCGCGACGCGCTCCGCAGCACGTCGGCGGCGGCGGTCGTGGCGAGCGTCCAGTCGGCCGCTTGCAGCATCCCACCCACGCGCACGCGGGCGCCCGAGGCGCGGCCGTCGTTGAAGGCGTCGAGGCCCGCGCGGTCGTCGTCGGCGAGCCAGAATCCGTTCACGTCGGCGTTCGGGCGGGCGGTGACGGAGAGCACGAGGTTGTCTCGCACGCCGTAGTAGCAGTTCGCGCCCTTGGCGTTGCGCACCGTGATCGACGGCGTCTGCGACATCTCCCACGCGCGCGCCTGGAACCGCGTCTCGCTCGACGTGAGCGCGCCGACGGGGCAGATGTCGACCGTGTTGAGCGAGTACGGGTCGTCGAAGACGGTGCCCGGAGGCGTCATCGGGTAGTTCTTGACGCCGCGGCTGATAATGGTGAGCTGGTTCGAGCCCGACACCTCGCTCGTGAAGCGCGTGCAGCGCGTGCAGTTGATGCAGCGCTCGGCGTCGAGCGTGACGCGCGGGCCGAGGGGGACGCGCTTGGGCTTGTGGACCTTCCGAAACTCGAAGCGCGAGCCTTCCGGCCCGTACTTGTAGGCCTGAATCTGGAGCGGGCACTGGCCGGCCTGGTCACAGATCGGGCAGTCGAGCGGGTGGTTGATGAGCAGGAACTCGAGGTTGCCCTCCTGCGCGTCCCGGACGAGCGCGCTCGTGACGTGCGTGCGCACGTGCATCCCGTCGGTCATGTCGACCGAGCACGACGTCTGCAGCTTCGGCATCCACGCGATGACCGGCGAGCCGTCGGCGTTCATCTGCGGCTGGCGCGTCTCGCGGTCCATCGCCGGCGTACCGACTTCCACCAGGCACTGGCGGCAGTTGGCGGGGATGGAGAGGGCCGGGTGGTAGCAGAAGTGCGGCAGGTCGAGGCCGGTGTCGAGCATGTGCTGGAGCAGCTTGCCGTTCTCAGCCTCGACGGTCTGTCCGTCAATCGAAACGTTCATCGCAGGGTCGTCGCTGGGGTCGTCGCGGAGGGCGGGCCGCGTCGTGCAGCACCGCCGGGAGAGGGATGAGGAGGCGCGCTCAGGCCTTGCGGACGAGCACGCCGGTGGCCGTCAGGCGCAGTTCCTCGGCGGCGGTGTACGTCTTCGTCGAGTCGTACGTGCCCGATTCCTGCGCCATGTGCTCGACATGGTCGGCAGGCGTCGTCGTCTTCTCGAAGTAGCCCGTCGCCACGACGTGCCGCCCGGCGATGTCGGTCGGCATCGTGTAGACGTACGGCCCGGTGCCGTTCTCCTTGGCGACGTTGATGCGGATGGTGCCGTTGTCCGTCACGAGCGTCGCCCAGCAGCCGGCCTTCTGGCAGACCTCGGCGACGGTGCCGGAGACGGTGACCGTCTTGCCCGTGTAGGCGTCGGCGTCGGCGGTGACGGTGCTCGCCGGGAGTGCCGAGGCCGTGTCGGCGATGGCGTCGCCGAAGCCGTCGAAGCCGTCGATCGGCGCGGTCGCGGATGCGGTCGTGGCGGGGGCGTCCGGCGCGTCGGTGGCCGTCTGGCAGGCAGCGAGCGGAAGGGCGAGGGCGGCGGCGAAGAGGGCGAGGCGGGTCATGATCGGTGTCGGAAGAGAGTAGAAGGCAACGTTGACGAAGCCAGCGGCGGGCAGAGGGAGCCCGACGCGTCAGGCGGGCAGAGACACAGCGGCGACCGAGGCGCCATCGCCACCGGTCGTGAAGACGGACGGGCGGCACTTGCGCTCGAACTCGCTCCGGAAGCGCATGACCGTGTTGCGCACCGGCCACGCGGCGGCGTCGGCGAGGGCGCAGACGGTGCGGCCCTCCATGTTGTCGCAGAGCGAGATGAGCAGGTCGAGATCGCGCAGGTTGCCCTCGCCCTCGTCGATGCGCGTCACGATCTTCTCGAGCCAGCCGGTGCCCTCGCG
Organism: Rhodothermales bacterium; assembly: GCA_963726715.1. Taxonomy (GTDB): domain Bacteria; phylum Bacteroidota; class Rhodothermia; order Rhodothermales; family BA12; genus CAVSDF01. The sequence continues at coordinate 564,702 of CAVSDF010000010.1, read as the reverse complement.
GCACGGCGTGCACTGCCCGCACGACTCGTGGTGGTAGAAGTGCGTCGTCCGGCGCAGGAACGAGACCATGTCGGTGTCCTCGTCCATCACCAGCACGCCCGCGGTGCCGAGCATCGAGCCGCCATCGCGCATCGACTCGGCGTCCATCGTCACGCCCGCGACCATGTCAGCCGTGAGCACCGGCACCGACGAGCCGCCGGGCACGACGGCCTTGAGCTTCTTGCCGCCGCGAATGCCGCCGCACACGTCGTAGATGAGGTCCGAGAGCAGCATCCCCGTCGGGTACTCGTAGACGCCCGGACGGTTGACGTGCCCGGAGATGCCGTAGAGAAGCGGTCCGGGGTGCTTTTCAGCGCCGATGCCCTTGAACCAGTCCGCGCCGCGGTTGACGATGTACGGCACGCAGGCGAGCGTCTCGACGTTGTTGATCGTCGTCGGGTTGCCCCAGAGGCCCTTCTGCGCCGGAAACGGCGGCTTGACGCGCGGGTAGGCGCGCTTGCCTTCGAGCGATTCCATCAGGCTCGACTCCTCGCCGCAGATGTAGGCGCCCGCGCCCTTGTGGAGGACGATCTCGCACGAGTAGCCCGAGCCGAAGAGGTTCTCGCCGACGTAGCCGGCGTCGTAGGCCTTCTGGAGTTCGCGCTCCATGTGGGCGATCCACGTCGCGTACTCGCCGCGCACGTAGAGGTACGCCGTGTTGGCGCCGATCGCGTACGAGGCCAGCATCATGCCCTCGAAGACGGCGTGCGGGTTGTACTCGAAGAGCTGCCGGTCCTTGAACGTCCCCGGCTCCGACTCGTCGCCGTTGCAGGCGATGTAGCGCGGCTGGCCCGGCTTGACGGGGGGCATGAACGACCACTTGAGGCCCGTCGAGAAGCCCGCGCCGCCGCGCCCGCGCAGGCCCGACGCCTTGACCTCGTCGACGAGTTTCTTCGGCTCCCAACCGCCGAGGACGGTCTTGAGCGCCGAGTACGCGCCGTTCTCGACGGCCACGTCGAGCAGGTGGAGGTTCTTCACCGGCGGCAGCAGCACGCGCTGGTACGCGCGCCAGTCGCCGGCCTTGGTCTGGGCAGTCTGTGAGGCGTCCATGGTCGGGAGTCAGAGCAGGCGAAGCAGGGCGTCTAGGTCGAGCCGGGCCTGCTTGAGAATGTGAGAGAGCGTCGAGCGCTTGAGCGGGCGGTGTGCCGGGACGGTCAGTTTGAGAAGATCGTCGCTGACGGTCACGTCTGCTCAAAGGGTGGTGACGAAGAGGTGTTGGAGGCGCCGAGTCTGCTTGATTGGGCATCCACTTTCACCACCGTCATCCCCGCGAAAGCGGGGATCCAGAGCCTTCGGAGGGGCAGACTGGATTCCCGCCTGCGCGGGAATGACGAAAGAGACAGGACACTGCTCAGAGGCTTACGGCGACAAGTTCAGAATTCTCGGCCGGCGGTCGGCGAGGACGCGGAGCGCGAGCGCCTCGACGCTCCGGAGCGCGGCCTCGCGCGAGTCGCCGTAGACGAGAACACCCGGAAGCGCCGGAATCTCAGCGATCCAGCGCCCGTCGTCCTCGCGGTCGAATTCAACGTGGAGCGTCATGGCGGTCAGTGGGCGTCGACCTTGGTGTCGTCGGTCTCGGCGTGGGCGGCGTGGGCCATGCCGATGAGGCGCGAGACGGGCGGGGGGATGGACCGCACGGTGGCGTCGGCGTCGGTGCGGCGGTTGCCGCCCATCTCGTCCTCGTCCTGCGGGAGCGTCACGCTCTCGAACGGAACGGCCTCGCCCGCGCGGAGCGACGCCACGAGGCGGTCGACCTTGTCAGTCGTGAGGTTGTGGACGTACTCGGCGTTCGTCACCTGCAGCATCGGCGCCGAGCCGCACGCGCCGAGGCACTCGGCCTCCTGGATCGTGAACAGCCCGTCGTCAGTCGTCTCGCCGACGTGGACGCCGAGCGTCTGCTCCAAATGGTGCAGCATGTCGAAGCCGCCGCAGAGCTGGCACGAGAAGCACGTGCAGACGTCGAGCACGTAGCGCCCCTTTTTCTCCTTGAAGTACATCGTGTAGAACGTCGCCACGCCGTACGCCTGCGAGTACGCGATGCCGAGCGTCTCGGCGACGAAGGCGATGACCTCGGGGGCGAGGTAACCGAACTTCTCCTGCGCCAGCCAGAGCGTCTTCATCACCGCGGCCTCGGCCTCGGGGTACTGCGCCTGGAAGCGGGCGACGAGCGCCGCCTCCTCATCGGTCCAGACGAGCAGGTCAGGCCCGAAGACCACCTCGGGCGAGCGGTCGGGCAGGGGCGAGAGTTCCTGGTGGATGTTGGACATCGCGGAGAGATCGAAGGTCGGAAACAGGCGCCGCGCGGCGGCGGGATGCGCGGTGCGCGGATGTCGTCGTGCAGGTGCCCGGACGGGGCGGCGGGGTGCGCGTCGGGCGGGGCGGCGGTGGGTGTAGGGGCACGATATATCGTGCCCCTACGTCGTCGGGCACGGGCGGGCGTCACGCACCCATCATTTGTCGGATTCGCCGAGCACCGGGTCGATGGTGCCGATCAGAACCACCATGTCGCCCATGCTGGCGCCCTCCATCATCGGCTCGAGGCCCTGCAGGTTGGCGAAGCTCGGCGCGTTGATGCGGCAGCGCCACGGGGTGCCGGTGCCGTCGCCGGTCAGGTAGAAGCCGAGCTCGCCCTTCGGCGCCTCGATGGCGTGGTAAGCGTGCGATCCCTTCGGCGCGACGACGCCCTCGCTCGTCATCATGAAGTCGTGGATCATGCCCTCCATCGAGTAATAGACCTCGTTCTTCGACGGAATCGCCTTCTTCGGCGTCCGCGTTGCGGATCGGCCCCTCGGGCAGGCGGTCGAGGCACTGCCGGATGATCTTGATCGACTCGAGCATCTCCTCCATCCGCACGTGGAAGCGTGCCCACGAGTCGCCCTCGGTGCGCGTCGGGATGTTGAAGTCGACCTCCGGGTACTTCAAGTACGGCTCGAAGCGGCGGATGTCGTGCTCGACGCCGCTCGCGCGGAGGTTCGGCCCGCGCATCCCCATCGCGAGGACCTCCTCACGCGTGAGCGTGCCGATGCCGACGTTGCGGTCGACCCAGATGCGGTTGCGCCCGAGCAGCTTGCGCCAGCCCTCGACGACGGCAGGCATGTCGTTGACGAACGTCCGCAGGAGTGCGAGCGCGGCCGGCGTGAGGTCGCTCGCCACGCCGCCGATGCGGCTGTGGGAGACGGTCAGGCGGGCGCCCGCGATCTCGTCGAAGATGGCGGCGATGTCCTCGCGGTACTGCCACGCCCAGAGGAAGACGCTGACCGCGCCCGCGTCCATGAGCCCGACGCCCATCCAGAGCAGGTGCGACGACACGCGCGCCAGCTCGCAGGCCATCGTGCGGATCCACTGCGCGCGCTCGGGGACCTCGATGGCGCACAGCTTCTCGACGGCGAGGCACCACGCGACGTTGTTCGAGTACGGCGAGAGGTAGTCCATGCGGTCCGTGTAGGGCATGAACTCCTGGAACGTCTTGTGCTCGGCCATCTTCTCGATGCCGCGGTGCAGGTAGCCGATGTCGAGCACGCACTTCTCGATCAACTCGCCGTCGAGCTTCACGACGGCGCGGAGCACGCCGTGCGTCGCCGGGTGCTGCGGGCCGATGTTGAGCGTCATCTGGTGGTCGAGCGGGTCGTGCTCTTCCTGGTCGCCGTCCACCGGCGCGCCGTCGCCCGTGTCGAGCCACGCATGCTTGGACTCCAGGCGCTCGTAGATGGCCGCCTGGTGGCGGGGCCAGAAGGTGAAGACGTTGTCCGGGCTGTCGGGCGTCGCCGCGGAGGCGGCCGCAACGGGCATGGAAGGCATCGGATCGGGGGAAAGCGGGGGCGCGGCGCGGAGGCCGGGCGAGGACGACGGGGCGCGAACAGGTCGCGGGCGGCAGGGCGCGGGCGGCTCAGCGGGCGCTCGGCGTCTCCTCGAACGACTGCGGCGTCGGGTTGCCGTGGGCGGCGGGGAAGGGGTCGAGGCTGAGCGTGCCGTCGGAGCGGTTCGAGGGCAGCGGCAGCGATCCGGGGATGCCGAGGAGGGGGAATTCCTTGCGCAGCGGGTGGTACTCGAAATCCTCCGGCAGGTACATCCGGCGCAGGTCGGGGTGGCCGTCGAAGACGATGCCGAACATGTCCCATGCCTCGCGCTCGTTCCACCCGGCGCCGAGCCAGACGCCGGTCACCGACGCCAGGTGCGGGTGCTCCTCGTCGATGCGCACGGTCACGCGGAGCCGCCGCTGCCGCTCGACGGAGACGAGGTTGTAGAAGACCTCGAAGCGCGCGTCGTCGGTGAAGCGGTCGATGCCGCCGAGGTCGGCGAGGTACGTGAAGGCGAGGGCGTCGCGCAGGTGCGTGCAGATCTCGACGATCCGCCCGGCCTCGACGCGCACCGTCGTCTCGCCCGCGTATTCGCTCACGTCGAGAACCGCGTCGCCGAAGGCCTCACGCAGCGCGTCGGCGATGTCGGCGCAGGCCGTCGTGGCCTTCGCGTGCGGGTTGGCGCCGACGGGCGGGGCCGCGTCGGCGGGGGTGAAGTGGAACGGAAGCGACGCGGGCGTGGCGGCCATGACAGGCGAGATCAGGGGTGGAGAACGGGAGCCGAGCCGTCGCTGGCGACGACCGCGCGGGCGCTGCGGCGCGGGGCGGAGACGAGGCCCGCGCCGCCCATGCGCTCGTCCTGGATCTGGTCGATGTGGAGCGTCACCGGCGAGGCGTCGCGGAGGCCGAGGTCGCTCACGACGCGCGGCATCGCCACGGCGACGCGGTCGGTGACGCCGCCCTTCGCGTAGTCGTCGGCGAGCGAGTACGTGTTGCGGATCTTCTCCTGGATGTCCATGAGCGCGTGCAGCACCGACTCGGGCCGCGGCGGGCAGCCGGGGATGTAGACATCGACCGGCAGGAAGTTGTCGCAGCCCTGCACGACGCCGTAGCACCGGTGCATCCCGCCCGACGAGGCGCAGGCGCCCATGGCGATGCACCACTTGGGGTCGGGCATCTGGTCCCAGATGCGGCGGATCGTGTGGGCCATCTTGTACGACACCCAGCCCGCGACGATCATCAGGTCGGCCTGGCGGGGCGAGAAGCGCATGGCCTCGGCGCCGAAGCGGGCGACGTCGTACTTGGGGTCGGCGAAGGCCATCATCTCGATGGCGCAGCACGAGAGGCCCATCGGCATGGGCATGAGCGAGTTGGAGCGCGCCCAGTTGACGACCGCGTCGATGCGGGTCGTCAGGAAGCCGTCACGGGAGACGTTGTCGAAGGCCATCGCGGCAGGAAATCGGAGGAGGTGCGAGGGGGCGAACCCGGCTCTGGAAGGGCGGTTTCGGCCCCGCGGCGCGTGCTTTCGGCGCCGACTGAAAGTTCGGGGGAGCCTGTGAGCGTCCGGCCGGGTCAGAACTCGAGGCCGCCCTTCTTGATGTCGTAGACGAGGCCGAGCGTCAGCACGACGAGGAACACGCCGACGACGCCGAGGATGGGCAGGCCGATGCCGGCGTCGAGGAACTCCTTGAAGGTGACGGCCCACGGGTACATGAAGACGACTTCGACATCGAAGACGATGAAGATCATCGCGACGAGGTAGAACTTGACCGAGTAGCGGTCGCGCGCCGTGCCGATCGGGTCCATGCCGCTCTCGTAGGCCTTGGTCTTGAGGGCGTTCGGGCGCTTGGGGCCGAGGAGCTCGGCGCCTTTGAGCAGCGTCATCGCAAGGCCGGTGGCCATGAGAATCTGCAGGAAGAGCGGGACGAACTGGTCGAGCATCGGGGGCCGGGGTCGGAGGGGGCCGGGACGGGGCGGAGGAGCGCTGCGGGCGAGCACCGCCGGAGCGGAGGCCGCCGCAAGGTACCGCGCCGCGCCGCCGCTCGGCAACGCGGGCGCGTGAAGGGGTGACGGGGATGGGGAGATTGGGTACGGGATGACGACGGACGAAGGCGCCAGTGGATGGCCGGACGGGATGGCGGTGGTTGTGGGGGCGAGTCTCAGACCCGCCCCCACCGAACGGCGGCGTGTTTCCGAACCCGTCGCCCGCGCACCCGGCCCCGGTACCGCGCACCGTGGCCGCACCCACGCTGTCGCCGCACCCACGCCCGCGTGAAGACACCACGCGTCTCTGGTTACCGAATGGTGATGCACGCAGCCTTGACGAAGGGCCGATTCCCGGCGCGCTACCTTCGCCGCGCTTCACCTGCCGAACCGCGTCCCCAGCGGTCTCGGCGCCCGTTCCTCACTCCCTCGTCCCCCGATGAACCGAGTTACCGCACTCGTTCTGGCCCTCGTCGCTCCTCCTCGGACTCGCGGCGCCGACCGTCTCGACCGCCCAGGTCACGACCGCCGCCATGAACGGCCGCATCACCGACACCAACGGCGACGAACTCCCCGGCGCCACCGTCGTCGCGCTCCACGTGCCGTCGGGCAGCCGCTACGGCACCGTCACGCGCGGCGACGGGCGCTTCAACCTGACCGGCCTGCGCGTCGGCGGGCCGTACACGGTCACCGTCACCTACATCGGCTACCGCACCGACACGCGTGAGGGCCTGAGCCTGACGCTCTCGCAGGACCTCACGGTCAACGTCACGCTCCGCGAGAGCGGCGTCGAAGGGCAGGAGGTCGTCGTCTTCGGGCAGGGCTCGTCGATCCTCAACGTCGACCGCACCGGCGCGGCGACCAACGTCTCCTCGGAGGAGATCGAGGCGCTCCCGACCATCTCGCGCTCGATCCAGGACTTCACGCGCCTGACGCCGCAGATCAACGGCGGCTCGGCGGCAGGGCGCAACAACCGCTTCAACAACATCCAGGTCGACGGCGCCGTGCTCAACGACGTCTTCGGCCTCGCCGCGAGCGGCACGCCGGGCGGGCAGGCGGGCACCGAGCCGATTTCGCTCGACGCCATCGAGGAGTTTCAGGTCTCGATCGCGCCCTACGACGTGCGCGAGAATGGCTTCACGGGGGCCTCGATCAACGCCGTCACGCGCTCGGGCACCAACCGCTTCGCCGGCTCGGGCTACTACTTCGGGCGCAACGAGTCGTTCGTCGGCGACAACGCGACCGGCGCGGCCTTCGGCGACTTCAGCGAGTTCCAGACCGGCTTCCGCATCGGCGGGCCGATCGTGCGCAACAAGGCCTTCTTCTTCGCCAACGCCGAGATCGGGCGCCGCGGGCAGCCTGTCGATGTCGGGTTCAGCGGCGCGGGCAACTCGGTGCTCTTCAACGTGCCGCAGGACTCGCTCGCCGCGCTCGTCGGCATCCTCAAGAACCAGTACGGCTACGACGCGGGCACCTTCGACCCGTTCTCCGACGACAGCCGCAACGTCAAGCTCTTCGGCCGCGTCGACTGGACGATCGCGCGCAACCACCGCCTGACGCTGCGCCACAACTTCGTGCGCGCGCAGGACGACAACATCACCCGCAACACGGGCACGTTCGCGCTCAGCGGCAACAACTACGTCTTCAACTCGACGCAGAACTCGACCGTCGCGCAGCTCAACTCGACGCTCTCGAACCGCGCCACCAACGAGTTCCGCGTCGCCTACACCCGCGTCCGCGACAACCGCGAGCCGCAGGGCGACCCGTTCCCGCAGGTCTCGGTGACGATCGCGCAGGTCGACAACATCAACCGCGTCGCCCGCGCGGGCGGCGAGACGTTCTCGAACGCGAACGAGCTCGACCAAGACGTCGTCGAACTGACGAACAACGTCTCGTACTTCGCCGGCAAGCACACGCTCACCGCGGGCACGAGCAACCAGTTCTACAGCTTCCGCAACCTGTTCATCCGCGAGCTCTACGGCGCCTACAGCTTCCCGTCGCTCAGCAGGCTTCGCGCGGGCAACCCGACGAGCTACCAGGTCTCCTACTCGCTGACCAACAACCCGCGGCAGGCGGCGGACTTCTCCGCCTACCAGCTCGGCCTCTACGCGCAGGACGAGTACCGCGCCCTCCCGAACCTCGCCGTGACGGCGGGCCTGCGCCTCGACGTGCCGGTCTTCCCGGACAGTCCCGCCGAGAACGCGGCCTTCGCCGCCGCTTTCCCCGGCCGCAAGACGAGCGAGGTGCCGAGCGCATCGCTGCTCTTCTCGCCCCGCCTCGGCGTCAACTGGGACGTGTTCGGCAACCGCACGACGCAGGTCCGCGGCGGCACCGGCATCTTCTCCGGCCGCACGCCCTTCGTCTGGGTCTCGAACCAGTACAGCAACACCGGCGTCGAGTTTGCGCGCATCAACGCGACGAACAACAGCGGCCTCGGCAACGGCTTCTTCCGCGCCGACCCGAACAACCAGCCCGGCCCCGGCCAGAGCGGCCTGACCCCCGGCTCGACATCGGAGGTCAACCTCACCGACCGCGACTTCAAGCTGCCGCAGACGTGGCGCACCAACGTCGCGCTCGACCAGAGCCTGCCGTTCCTCGGCCTCGTCGCGACCGTCGAGGGCATCTTTTCGAGCGCCGTCAACGACCTGACGTACGCCGACATCAACCTGAAGGGCGAGCAGTCGACCGCGGGCGCGCAACTCGGCGGACGCCCGCTCTTCGGCGACCCGAACGCGGCGAACAACAAGCGCGTCGTCGCGGCGACGGCCACCTACACGGGCAACCCCGTCAAGGTCAGCCCGGCGTTCACCAACGTGATCCTGCTCGACAACACGAGCAAGGGCTTCGAGACGCAGATGACCGTCGGCATCGAGCGCCGTCCGGAAGACGGGTTCTTCGGCAAGCTCGCCTACACGCGCAGCCGCGCCAAGAACCTCAACAACACGACCTCGAGCCAGGCCTTCTCGCAGTGGCGCTTCAACGAGGTCTCCGGCAACCCGAACACGCCCGACCTGGCGACCTCGGACTTCGAGGTCCGCGACCGCGTCGTCGGTGCCGTCTCGTACCGCTTCGACGCCGGGCGCTACGTCGGCGTGCGCGGCCTCGCCACGACGGCCTCGCTCTTCTACAACGGACGCAGCGGCTCGCCCTACTCGTACATCTACGCGGGCGACGCGAACCTCGACAACCAGACCGGCAACGACCTCGTCTACGTGCCCGCGGCGGCCTCGGAGATCAACCTGCTCACGAACAACTGGGCCGAACTCGACGCTTTCATCGAGGGTGACGACTACCTGAGCGGACGCCGCGGCCAGATCGCCGAGCGCAACGGCGCCCGTGGCCCGTGGACCAACCTGTTCGACTTCCGCCTTGCGCAGGAGGTGCCGACCGTCCGCGGCCAGCGCTTCGAACTGACGCTCGACGTGCTCAACGTCGGCAACCTGCTGAGCAAGGAGTATGGACAGGTCGAGTTCGTGACCAACGATGCCTACTCGCTGCTCCAGTTCGCGGGCTACGATGCGACCGGGCAGCCGCAGTTCCGCTTCACCAAGCCGACCTCGATCTACCAGACCGCCGACCTCGCCTCGCGCTGGCAGATGCAGCTCGGCCTGCGCTACACGTTCTGAGCCTGACCGTGCGGGACGCCTCGTCCCGGATGACATCACCGCCTGCGGGCCGCGTTTCCTTCACCGGAGGCGCGGCCCGCGGCGCGTTCGGGGAGGGGTCCACCGGCGCTCGGGCGGGGGCCTGCCTGTGAGAACGAGTTTCTATGGAGACGAACCGTTTCCCGTAGGTCCCGGTTACTTTTGAACTTCGGGGCGCGGCTGTTCGAGTGTCCCACCGTCTGCAATCCGGCCCATTGGCCTTCCCTTCCGTGACCGCTTCCTCCATCCGAATGCGCCCGTCCGCTCTGCGCCTGCTCGTCCCCGCGCTCCTCGTCGTCCTCACGCTCGGCCTCTCGGCCTGCGACAGCACCTCGTCCGTGGACGGCACGCAGCTCGACGGCAACTACCGCGTCACGAGCTTCACGTTCGACTCGGAGAACACGACCTACGGCGTCATCAACGTGCTTCCGTACCTCGCCACGAGCCCCTCGCTCGGGCCGGAGCTCGGCATCGACCTGTTCGCGCGCAACCGCGCCTTCACGTTCTCCTACCGCCTCGCCAGCGACAACCTGCGCACGAGCATCCAGGGGACGTACTCGGTGCGAGGCTCGACCGTCACGCTCGCGCTCGACGACGAGGCCGCCGCGACGCGCATCCTCGTGCCCTCGCGCCTGCCGCTGACGCTCTCGGAGATCACCGACGAGCTCGTCGTGGACACGCGCCAGACCGTCTCGCTCGCCACGCTCGCGCAGCTCGACCCGAACCGCTACCGCGGCCTCAGCGGCGCCCTCACCGGACGCCTCCAGATTCGCCTCACGCGCGTCCGCTGACCCCACCCCGACCGCCCGCGCGTCGGCCCGGACCGGGCGCCGACGCGCGGCAGCGTGTTTTCCGCCCGGCGCTCTGCCGCCGCGCCTCCCGCTTCGTGCCCGTCCGGGTGCCCTCCTTTATTTCGTGCCGATGACCTCGTTGCTTCGCCCTTCGACCGCCCTTCTTCCCGCGATCCTGCTCGCCGCCGTTTCCGTGCAGGCGCAGCCGGGCGGCATCGCCTACACCGTCTCGCCCGTCGGCGTCGGCGTGCGCTTCGACGACAACGCAGGCCTCGGCTCCGGATTCCTCTACGGCGGACGCGTCGGCGCGGGCTTCGGGCGCTTCCTCGAACTCGACGGCGAGTACCTGCGCTCGACCGGCGTCAAGACCGACGTCGGCGGCATCGACGCGCCCGCGGGCGTCGACGTGCTCCTCGGCACACTCCCCGAGCGCGACGTGCTCCTCGAACGCTACGGCGCCAACCTCCGCGCGACGGTCGGGCGGACGCGCCTGCTGCCGTTCCTGACCGCCGGCACCGGCGTCCTCCGCATCAAGCCCGACGGCCTCGACGACACGCGCAGCATCTACGCGACCTACGGCGGCGGCGTGACGCTCGCCCTCGGCACCCGCTCGACCGTCACCCTCGCCGCGAGTCGGTTCGCGTACCGCTACAGCCCGTTTGCGACGTTTGCGCTCGGCGACCAGGGCCTCGCGCCCGAGTCGCTTCCGCTGCGCACCGTCTACAACAACGCCCTCACCGCCGCCGCCCGCGTCTACCTCGGCGGACGCTCGGCGGCCGAGGAGACCGCCGTCGACCGCGCCTTCACCGAGCGCCTGCGCGTGTTCGTCGAGCCGTCCTACGGCACCATCGACTTCAGCCGCCGTCTCGGCGACGCTTTCCCCGACCAGCAGCCGCTCGCGGGCGTCAGCGCCGGCATCGACCTCGGGCCGTACGTCGGCCTGCGCGGCAGCTATATGCGCGCCACTGATGAGGCCTCTCCGCTCGACGACGGCGTGCCGACCACCTTCCGCGACCTCGCGCTCATCGGCGGCGAACTCAACCTCCGCTTCGCCGGGGATGGCGGCGGCGGCGGCGCGACGCCCTACCTCATCGTCGGCGGCGGCTACATGCGTGTCGGCGACGAGTACGCGCCCGAGGGCATCGCGGGCACGCCCGAGAGCCGCTACTTCGCGCAGGGCGGCGCAGGCCTCGACCTCGCCATCGCGCGCACCGTGCGCCTCAAGGCCGCCGCCCGCGCGGTCCTGATGAGCGACCTCGACGAGGACGCCGTCGCCTCGCCGGGCCGCGTCTACGTGAGCCCCCTCTACACCGCCGGCCTCGAGTTCAGCCTCGGCGGACGCCGCGCCAACGCTGCGCCCGACCGCCGCGACGTCGACGCCCTCCTCGCCGCCGAGCGCCGCCGGATGTCCGACGAGCGCGCCGCCGAGCGGATGGCGTACCGCAGCGAACTCGACGGCCAGCGCGCCGAAGAGGCCGCCGAAGCACGCGCCATCCAGGCCCGCCTGACCGGCGAGATCGCCGCCCTCCGCCGCCAGCTCGACGTGACGAGCGACGACAGCGCCCGCGCGGTCCTTGTCACGGAGATCGCCGTCCGCGAGCGCGTCGCCGCCGAGACCGCGCCGCTCGCCCTCGCCGCCCCCGCGGCGGGCACCACCGCCACGCCGCGCGCCACCGCGCCTGCGCGCCGCACCATCGAGGTGCCCGTGCCCGAGACCGGCGAGATCTACATCCGCTACGGCGACCCCGCCGCCGCTCCGGCCCCCCAGAGCGCGCCGACGCCCATCGTCATCGGCACCGCGCCCGCAGGTAGCCTCGGCGTGACCGGCGCCGCGACCGGTGCCCTCACGGCCGACCAGATCACCGCCCTCGTGCGCGCCGAACTCGACCGCCGCGACGGGCAGCGCCCTCACCCGCGACGATGTGGACCGCATCGTGCGCGACGTGACGCGCGCGGCCCATCGGCAACGGCGTCTGCCGGCCTCATCGCCTTCGACGCCTCGCTTGCCGCGCGCCTCGCCGCCATCGAGGCGCGGATGAATGCCCCGCAGCAGCAGCAGTTCGTCGTCCTCGACTCCAGTGGCGTGCGTCGCGTCGTCAGCGTGCCTGCCCCGGTGGTCGTGCCCGCCGCTGCATCCGTCGGCTTCTTCGGCGCCCGCCGCCTCGCCGCCGTCCTTCCCGTCGTCGGCTTCCGCACCAAGGACGGCGACACGCAGGGCCTCATCGGCGTCCGCGCCGACTACCGCTCGCTCTCGGGCCTCGGGATGCGCGTCATCCCTGAAGTTCTCGTCGGCATCGGCGACGGCATCTCGGTGCAGGCGTTCGCCAACGTCGCGTGGCCGCTCCCGACGGCCTTCGGCCTCCAGCCCTACCTCGGCGGCGGCCTCGGCCTCAAGACCGACAAGGGCGTCAAGGGCGCAGGCCTCGCGCTCAACGCGCTCATCGGCACCGAACTCGGCCTCGGCGTCGGCTACGGCTTCATCGAGGCCTCGACGCTCGACTTCTTCGACGTGAACCGCCTCCTCTTCGGCTACCGGATTCAGTTCTGATCCACCGTTCTGGGTCGGGATGGGGACGCGATGTCGCGATTCGTTGCGCCGCTGCGTGACTCGTCTCCGTGCGTTGATTCGATGCTGTTCATTTTCTGATGCTCCCCGTGCGTTTTCTCCGCTTCCTGATCGTCCCCGCCGCCCTCGCGTTCGCTTCGGCGGACGTGCTCGCGCAGGCGGCGCCGCCTGCGGGTGCGCCGGTGGGGATGGAGGCGGTGCGCGCGCGCATCCGGCAGATCCGCGGCGAGGCGCCCCCACCGCCCGCGCCGGTGATCGTCGTCGTGCCCGTCGTGATGCCCACCTCCGGCAGTGGGCGCGACGGCCGCGATGGCGACGACGGACGCGACGGGCGGAATGCGCCGACCGCCACGCCGACGCTCCCGCTCGGCCCCGGCCTCCTGCCGCCGACCGCGACGCCCCCCGGCGTCATCTACGCCCCGCGCCGCCCGCCCGGTGCCCCGGTCGATCCAGCCGCCGCCTCGCCGAACGCTCCCGTCGTGGAGACGCCGGTCGCCCCGCCGGACCGCGCTGCCGACCCGGTGCGCATCGTCGAGGTCGAGCGGGCGCTGCTCGACACCGGCCTCTTCCGCGCCCTCGGCGTCAACTTCGCCTTCGACCGCGCGGCCCTGCTCGACGGCGCCGAGCGCGTCCTCGACCCCGTCGGCGACGTGCTGCGGCGCTACCCCGACCTTCGCGTCGAGATCGGCGGCCACACCGACGCCATCGGCACCGACGCCTACAACCAGCGCCTCTCCGAGCGCCGCGCCGAAACCGTGCGCCGCTACCTCGTCGAGCGGTGGGGCATCGCGCCCGAGCGGCTGACGGCGGCGGGCTACGGCGAGTCGCGTCCGTTCTCCGACGACGCGGGCGAGACCGGGCGTGCGCTCAACCGCCGCGTCGAGTTCGCCGTCATCGGGCGCTGACGGTCGGAAGACGTATCACTTCGATCCGCGCCCGGCGGCGCGTTCGAGCCCGGTTTTGCGGTCGAGGGCGTAGCGTCCGGGTCCGGTGAGGAGGAAGGCGCCGAACAGCCCGGCCAGTTCGATCGCGTGCGACGCTTCGGCGAAGCTGTCGCCGAAGACGACGAGGTGTGCGAGCGCGGCGACGATCATCGTCACGAACAGGAGCGCCGACGCGGGGCGAAAGAACAACCCGAGCACCACGCACAGCCCACCGACGCCCTCGGCGAAGGCGGCCATGAATCCCCAGAACGCCGGGGCGAACGCGATGCCCAGCCCGCCCATCGCGCCGCCGAGCTGCGTCCACGCCTCCGGCCCGCCAAGGAGCTTGGGTCCGCCGTGCAGGAACACGAACGACAGCCCGACGACGAGCCGAACGACGAGGAGGCCGGTGTTGAAGCGCGGTGTGAAGCGGGCGCGGTCGGCGGGTGCGAGGTCGGCGCGGTCGCTGTGCGGGGGAGGCGGCATCGGAAACGGGAGAGAAACGGCCCTCCCCAAGCAGCCCCGCTGCCGCCCGGTTCCGCTGTGGAAGCGATCTGCGGCGGCGATTCGCTCGACGGGACGTGCTCGCCCTTCGACCTCCTTCGACCGGGCAGAGGCAGGCCACACGCGCGGGCGGTGCGAGCACCGCCCCTACGGTCACGCGGCGCTCACTCCACCGTGATCTCGTCGACGAAGACGTAAGCGTCGTAGCCCGCGCCGGGGTGCCAGGCGGGGAGGGTGCCGTAGTTGAGGCCGCGGATGCGGACGTAGCGGGCCTCGACGGGGGCGGCGAGCGGGCCGCCGAGCGTCATCACCTCGGGCGCGGTCATCGCTACCGGACGGTCGTGCGTGGCGCGGAGTACCGGCGTCCACGCGGCGCCGTCGAGCGAGATTTCCACCGTCATGGCGCGCGGGAAGACGATCCACGGACGGACGTCCTGCAGGAAGCGGGCAGAGACGGCGCGGACGGGGCGGATGGCGCCGAGGTCGAGGGTGGCGTCGAGGTCCGGTCCCCAGAAGCCGAGCCAGTCGCCCGCGCGCCAGTTCGCCGTGCCGGTGATGCCGTCGGTGAGGGCGCGCGCGCCGCCGGTGGCGTAGGCCGGTGCGGGGGCGTCGGCGAGGGTGACGGCGAAGGTGTTCGGACGCCGCACGAACGTCGCCCGCGTCTCGCCGCTCGTCGCGCCGCCCGGCAGCACGGCGACCGCGCGGAGCGTCGTCGTGGCGTCGATGGCGACCGGCTCGGTCATTCGCCGCGACCGTCCGGGCACCGGCGCTGTCCCATCGAGCGTGGCCCAGACGACCGCGCCGGGCGTGCGAGCCTCGACGGCGACGCGTGTGCGGGCGTCGAAACTGCGGTCTCCGGCGGTGACGAGTGGCGCAGCCACGAAATCGGCGTCGTTGACGCGGGTCGTGAGCGCATCGGGGATACGGCCCCAGCGGACGGGCGTCTCGGAGAGGTCGAAGACGAGGCGCCCGCCGCGCACGAGGTCGGCGTGAACGAGCGTCAGCGCGCCGAGCGCCCGTCCGTTCATCGACACCGACCGCACGTAGCGCCCGCGCCCACGCGTCTCGATCCGCAGCACGCGCCCGCCGCCGACGTCGATGCGGGCCGACGGGAAGAGCGGGGCGGTGAGGACGTAGCGGTCGGTGCCGGGCGTCGCCGGGTAGATGCCGAGGGCGCTCATCACGAACCACGCCGACATCTGCCCGCAGTCCTCGTTGCCCGGCAGCCCGTCGGGCGTCGGCGCGTAGAGGCTGTCGAGGACGGTGCGGACGAGGCGCTGCGTCTTGTGCGGCGCGTTCGTGGCGGCGTAGAGGTAGGCGAAGGTGTGGCTCGGCTCGTTGCCGTGCGCGTACTGCCCGATCAGGCCGGTCACGTCGGGCTGCGCGCGTCCGCGCGTCTCGGTCGGGGCGGAGAACAGGCTGTCGAGGCGCGCTTCGAGGGCGTCCGGACCGCCGAGCGCGGCGCGCCATCCGAGCACGTCGTGGGGCACGAAGAAGCTGTACTGCCACGCGTTGGCCTCGGTGTAGTGGTTCGAGATGTCGTACGGATCGAAGCCGGGCAGCCATCCGCCGTTGCGGCGCGGGCGCATGAAGCCGGTCGCGGCGTCGAAGACGTTGCGGTAGCCGAGGGCGCGTCGGTCGAAGACACGCGCGATAGAGTCTCGCCCGACGCGCCGTGCCATCTCGGCGACGGTCCAGTTGTCGTAGGCGTATTCGAGCGTCTTGGATGTCGATTCCGGCTCGTCGTCGGCGGAGAGGTAGCCTTGCCGGTTGAACGTCGGCTGGCCGAATCCGTCGTGGTCGGCCGCGTCGATCATGGCGCGGAGGGCGAGGTCGGCGTCGAACGTGGCGACGCCCCGCGCGGCGGCGTCGAGGAGAACCGGGGCGGCGTGGAAGCCGATCATCGTGTTTGTCTCGTTGGCGGCGAGTTCCCACACCGGCAGCCGCCCGGACTGCTCGTACTGGCGGAGCAGGGTCTCGGCCATGTCGGCGGCGCGCTGCGGGGCGAGGAGCGCAAGCATCGGATGGGCCGTGCGGAAGGTGTCCCAGAGCGAGAAGACCGTGTACACGTCGTGCCGCCGCAGCGGCCCGCTCGCCCGTCCGGACGCCGCCGCTGCGCCCACGCGCGGACGCATCGGCGCGGTGTGGATGGCCCCGTCGCGCCCGCGGTAGCGCCCGTCGACATCGTTCCAGAGGTTGGGCGCGAGGAAGGCGTGGTAGAGCGCGGTATAGAGGTTCTGCCGCTGCCGCTCGGTCCCGCCCGTCACCGCGACCCGCCCGATCTCAGCGTTCCAGAGCGCGTCGGCGGCGCGGCGCGTGGCCTCGAACGACCAGCCGGGATGCTCGGCGGCCAGGTTGGCAGCGGCCCCGTCCTCCGACACCGACGAGAGGGCCGTCCGCACCAGAATCCGCTCGCCCGCGCGGACGCGGTAGCGCAGGAGGGCGTGCGTCGGCCCCACCGGACCGCTGCGGATCTCGGCGGCGTCCGGTGCGCGCGAGAGGTCGGTCTGGAAGTAGACGTGCTGGTCGTCGGCCCACGCCCGGCTTCGCCGCATCCCCGCAAACGACGCCGGAGCGTTCGAGGAGGCAGGCAGCCGACGCAGGCGCGAGGCGATCAGGAAATCGCGGTGCGTCAGATCGACGAGAATCGTCACCTCGCCCGCGCGCGGGAACGTGTACTCCTGCACGCCGACGCGCGGCGTCGCCGTCAGCCGCACGCGGATGCCGCCCGAGCCGGACACGCCGGGCCGTCCGCCGAGCGTGACGGCGTAGTAGCCGGGCGACCCGGCCTCACGGTCGTGGCGGAACGCCTGCCGGTAGCGGTCGGGCGCCGTCGTTGTGTCGCCGTAAAAGGCGGTGACGAGAATGTCGCCGTAGTCCGATACGCCGGTGCCGGAGAGGTGCGTGTGCGAGAATCCGTAGACGAGACTGTCGGCGTGGTAGTACCCCGCCGCGCCCTCCCACGAGTCGTCTCGCCGCGTGTCCGGCGAGAGCTGCACCATCCCGAAGGGCACCGTGGCGCCGGGAAACGTGTGCCCTGTCCCCCCCGTGCCCGTGAACACATTGACGTGCCGCGTCCACTGCGCGCGTACCGGTGGCGGCGTCAGAGCGGTGAGGAGCAGGACGAGGGCGGCGAGACGGGCGGCGGAGCGGGGCATCGGGACGAGCGGCGGGGCAGGGCTTCAAGGTAGCGGCGGGGGGGACGGCGCGCTCTGCCCTCTCCGCCCGGAGCTTCTGAGCGGCTGGCCGCTACCGCCCGAGCAGCCCGGTCACGCTGCGAACGGTCACGGACGACGGCGCCACGCCCGGCGGGAAGGCCACGCGGACGGGCTCGCCGGGCCAGAGGTCGAGGTAGTTGGGGTGCAGCGTCTCGCCCGTCGGCGCTTCGAGCCAGACGCCGACGACGGGGGCGTCGGAGGAGACGACGAGCGAGCGGCCGTCGGTGGCCGGGATCAGGCGGATGGTCGGCGCGGCGCGCGGGGCGTCGAGGCGCCACGGGACGACGGCGGTGGCGCGGGCGTCGAGGAGGACGCGGGAGGTGCCCGGCTCGTGCAGGCGGAGGCGCACGAGGAGGGCGGAGCGGGGCGTACCGTCCGGGAGCGCGCCGAGATCGACAGTGCGGGCGGCGTTCGGACGCACCGTCAGCGGCACCTCGCCCGATCCGACGCGGGCGCCGCTGCGGCTGTCGTAGGCGTCCCACGCGAGGACGAGCGCGAGCGCGCCGCCGGGGCCCATCCCCACCGAGTCGCTGTGGACGACGGCGCGGACGATGCCGCTCTCCCCGCTTGCCGTCGTTCGGCTCGGGGACGAGGTCGGCGAAGAGCGGGCGGTAGAGGGCGGCGAGGCGGTGGTGGAGCGGCTTCCAGCGCCCGTAGACATCGACGCTCGACCACGAGACGACCGGCCACACGTCGTTGAGTTGCCAGACGAGCGTTCCCATCGTCCGCGGCGCCCCGGCGCGATGGGCACTGGCGGCGAGGCCGATGCCTTCGGCCTGCATCGCCTGCGTGACGAAGGCGTAGGCGGGCAGGTCGTCGCGCCGGAGGCGGTCGAGGGCGAGGGTGTCGGGGAGGAAGGTCTGCCGGGCGTACTCGCGCAGCGTCGCGAAGCCGGTCGGGTGCTTCTGGTGCGAGGCGAAGGTCGCGTCGTCTTCGGAGAGGACGCCGGAGGAGCGCCCGCCCGCGAAGTCGCGCACGGTCGCCCAGACCGGATACCCCTGCATCCCGTACTCGCTGTGGAAGCGCCCGACACGCTCGCGGTAGCGTTCGAACGGCTCGCGGCCCCACCAGACGCCCCAGTAGTGCACGTCGCCGCGCCGGTACGCGGCCTCGCGGCCCCAGCCCGTCGACGGCGAGTTGGCCCAGTACGGCACGCCCGCGCCGTCGCGCCGCACGACGCCGCCGAGGGCGTCCTCGAAAATCCGTCCGTACGCGGCGCCGACGCGCGCCGAGTCCGCCGCCGAGTAGCCGAGCGACCGCTGCCAGCCCCAGTTCGTCCATCCCTCCCAGACCTCGTTGCCGCCGCACCAGAGCACGACCGACGGATGCCGCCGGAGCCTCCGCACGGCGGCCTCGGCCTCCGCTTCGACCGTCGCCACGAACGCGTCGTCCCCGGGATAAAAGGCGGAGGCGAACGGGAAGTCCTGCCACACCATGAGCCCGAGCGAGTCAGCGAGGTCGTAGTAGCGGTCGGATTCGAAGACGCCGCCTCCCCAGACGCGAACCATGTTCATGTTCGCATCCGCTGCCGCGCCGAGCACGCGCGCGGCGACGGCATCGTCGACCGGGTAGAAGGGGGCGAGCGGGACCGCGTTGGCGCCGCGCGCGAACACGCGCCGTCCGTTGACGACGAACGCGAACGCGCCGCCCACCGTGTCGAGCGCCACCGTCCGCAGACCGACGCGCTGCGTGAGAGCGGAGGCGTCGGCTCCGCGCCGCACGTCTACCCGAAGCGGCAGCGTGGTGGCGGCGCCGTGGCCGCGCGGCCACCAGAGGCGGGCGCGCGGCAGGCGGACGTCGGCGGTGACGGTCTGGCGCGTGCCGCTGAGCCGGACGCGCGCGCGGGTGGCGACGCGCTCGCCGTCGAGCGTGAAGCCGACCGAGGCGACGCCGCGCCGACCGGCGGCGACATCGACGCTCAGGCGCACGTCGGCGTCGGCGGTGCCGTCGGGGCGGACGGCGCCGTGGAGGCGGAGGGTCTGCGCGGCGACGGCTTCGATGCGCACCGCATCGGCGTCGTCGAGGCGGACGCCGCGCCACAGCCCGGCGCCGACGAGGCGCGGCCCCCAGTCCCATCCGAAGCTGTACTGCGCTTTTCGGGCGAACACGCGCGGGCTTTCGGGGAGCGCGAACGGGTGCGCCGCCGCCCGCCGCGCCGCCTCGCGGAGGGCCGGGTGGAAGGTCACGCGCAGGCGGTTGTCGCCGGGCACGAGCGCGCCGCTCACGTCCACCTCGAGCGGCACGAACATCGACGCCGACGCGGCGACGCGGGCGCCGTTGAGGTCGATGTCGGCGAACGTGTCGAGGCCCTCGAAGACGAGCACCGGGCGAACGGGCGCGCGCCCGGTGGCCGGGTCGGCGCCCGGAAACGTCGTCTCGAACACCCACGTCGTCGTGTCCACCCACGCCGCCGCCGCCTCGCCTGCGCCGACGAGCGGATCGGCGAGGCGCCCGGCGGCCACGAGTGCGCGGTGGACGCTGCCGGGCACGGTCGCCGGAACGGGGCCGATTCCCGCGTGGGGCGCGCGGAGCGTCCACAGGCCGCCGAGGTCGCGCGAGGCCGTCTGGGCGTGGGCGCTGCCCGTGATCGCGGCGAAGAGAACGAAGAGGGCGAGGCGGGCGGTGCTCACGGGAACGGCGTGCGCGCGGCGCGGCAGAGGGCAGTGAGGCGGCGGACCTCGTCCTCGTCGACGGCGTCGTGGGGGCTGCCGCCGTCGTGGCGGGGCGGGGCGGCGCGGCGGGCGGCGCTGTGGATCTCGGAGGCGCCGCTCGCGGCGAGGAGCGCGGCGGCGTTCTGGCTGCGGACGCCGCCGCCGGGGAGGATCGTGATGCGTCCGCCGAGGGCGTCGCGGGCGTGGGTGACGAGGCGGGCGAGCGCGCCCGCGTGGTCGGGGGCGCCGCCGGGCGTTCCCAGCCGGGCGCCGCTCGTCAGCACGCGCACGACGCCGCGCGTGGCGAGGGCATCGAGGGTGGCGAGGGGGTCGGCGGCGGCGTCGAAGGCGCGGTGGATGGCGACGGGGATGTCGCCGTCGAGGGCGTCGAGGAGGGCGTCGAGGGCGTCGAGGTCAGGGCTGCCGTCGGCGGTGACCGCGCCCCAGACGAGGCCGTCGGCGCCCGCGCGTGCGAGGTGGCGGGCGTCGCGGCGCAGGAGGGCGTGCTCGGCGGTGGTGTACGCAAAATCGCCGCCGCGTGGGCGCAGCATGGGCCAGAGCGGCAGGTCCGTCGCCGCCCGCACCGCCTCGACCAGCCCGAGCGACGGCGTGACCCCGCCCTCGACGGCGGCGCTGCACAGTTCGATCCGGTCCGCACCGCCGCGCACGGCCGCGAGGGCAGATTCGAGGTCGAAGGCCGCGATTTCGAGCGTGACGGGCATTGGGACTGTGGGATGGAGGGCGCGAACCTGTCCAGGTCCCCGACCTGACAGGTTCAGACGAACGGGATGGAGATCGGGACGGAGCGCAAACCTGTCAGGTCGGAGGACCTGGACGGGTTGAGACGGTGCGCCGCATCACCGCGCGAGCGCCGGGGCTTCGACGATGAAGGTGGTGCCGCCGGGCACGGCGATGCGGGCGGTGACGACCCCCGCAACCGGCGGCGCCGCCGGGCTACCGGTCACGGTGACGGCGACGTTGAAACCGGGCAGGAGCGCCGAGATGCCGACGCGCCCGTCGAGGCCGAGGGCGATCAGGCCCGCCTGCGTCTCAGCAGGGTCGAGGAGCATCTTGCGGCGGATGCGGGCGACGGCCTCCTCGGCGGCGTCCTGCGGCGAGGCGCCGCGTCGCATCGCCTCGACGACGGTGTGGGCGGCGGCGGTGCGGATCATCTCCTCGCCGTGCCCGCTCGCCGTCGCCGCGCCCGCCTCGTCGTCGACGAACAGCCCGGCGCCGATGATCGGGCTGTCGCCGACGCGTCCGCGCCGCTTGTAGGCCCATCCGCTCGTCGTGCAGGCGCCCGCGATGCCGCCGTCGGCGCCGCGCGCGAGCATGCCGATGGTGTCGTGGTCCTGGTCGGGCGGCAGTGTCCGGCGGTCGCTGCCGCGCCCGGTGCCGCGCCGTCCGTTCGGGTCGCGGCGCTCGATGTTGGGGGCGGGCGGGTCGTATCGGTTCTCGCGCAGCCACTGCCGCCACTCGCGCTCCGACGCCTCGGTGAGCAGGTTGACGGCCTCGAAGCCCTGTTCGAGCGCAAACCGCCGCGCGCCGTCGCCGACGAGCAGCACGTGGGGCGTCGTCTCCATCACGCGCCGGGCGATGGAGATCGGGTGGAGGATGTCTTCGAGGGCGGCGACGGCGCCGCAGTGGCCGCGCCCGTCCATGATGCACGCGTCGAGCGTGACGCGCCCGTCGCGGTCCGGCCGTCCGCCGAGTCCGACCGAGCGGTCGTCGGGGTCGGCCTCGGGAATCCACACGCCCTGTTCGACGGCGTCGAGCACCGCTCCGGAGCCGCCGGTCAGTACCGCCCACGCGGCGGCGTTGGCGCGGCGGTTGTCCCACGTCGACACGACGACGGGGCCGTTCGTCGGCGAAGCGCCCCGCGCATCCTGCGCCACCGCAGCGGCGAGCGGCAGCACGACGGGGGCGAGGGCGGTGCGGCGCAAAAACGCGCGGCGCGAGTCGTCGGGGCGCGGCATCGGGGCAGGGCAGGTGGGGCGCCAATGTAGGAAACGGGCCGGAATGGCCTGCTCCGCATGTCGCCTCCATCGTCACCCCTCCCACCGCCACGCGCCACGACAAGGCCAACCAGTGGCTTCCAGATCGCAGAGTTCTGGTGGGCGTCGATATTGTGCGGCCCGTCGCCTCCTCGGCTCCACGCTCGGCACCCTCGACGATTCGACGTTCCTCTCACCGGGGACAGTTCTCGACGGCCATTTCCGTGTCGAGGGCGTGCTCGGCAAGCCGGGCGGCTTCGGCATCACTTACCTCGCGCGCGACACGCGGCTCAACGTGCAGGTGGCCATCAAGGAGTTTTTTCCGCGCGACCTCGCCCGCCGCACGGCCGACGGCCGCACCGTCCGGCCCCACGGCGCCGAGGATGCGGACCTCTTCTCGCGGGGCTGCGCGGGGTTTCTGGAAGAGGCGCAGCGCCTCGCGCAGTTCCACCACCCCGGCATCGTGCGCGTGCGGAGCTTCTTCGAGGCCAACGGGACAGCGCTACCTGGTGATGGACTACCTCGACGGCATGAGCCTCGCCGCGTACGTCGCCCACAAGGGCGGACGGCTGCCGTGGGAGGCCGCGCTCGCGGTCGTGCGCCCGATGCTCGACGCGCTCTCGGAGATCCACGCCGCCGGCCTCGCCCACCGCGACATCGACCCGAACAACGTTTACATCACCCGCAAGGGCGGCGTGGTGCTGCTGGACTTCGGCGCAGCTCGCGAGGTGACGTCTGAAGTGATCGCGGTCGGTCGTGTTGAAACCTGGATATGCGCCGCCCGAGCAGTACCTGAGCCGGGGCCGGCAGGGCCCGTGGACCGACGTCTACGCCGCCGCCGCCGACGCTCTACCGCCTCGTCACCGGGCAGGCGCCGCCGGAGAGCACGGCCCGAATGATCGACGAAGACCTCATCCCCGTTCGCACCCTCGTTCCGGATGTGCCGGAGATGGTTGATCGAGCGATTGAAGCGGGGCTGTCTCTCCGGGCGAGCGACCGTCCCCAGACAGCGCAGGCATTCGAGAAGCTTCTGAGGATTAATGAATCCCCACCGGAACCGCCCAAGCAGCCGACCTCGAAAAAAGTCCATGTAGGGAATCACTATTGGAAATGGGTCTCTCTGGTTTCATCGTTATTTTTATTATCAGCGATTATTTGGTTCATTCTGTCGGATCCGTCGAAGGGTGTTATTGAAGCTGTCGATGCAGCGTCAAAGACCGTCACCATCGCCGGTACGAAATACATGACCGCCGAAACGGTTACTCTCGACGGCATCGCAATGGGCGGACTCGGTCGATTACAGCGTCGACGGCACTATGATCACCTCTCTCACGCGCTTCTACACTGCCAGTGCCCAGGTCACGGGCGCGAACTGACCCAAGTGTTTATGCCCTAATTCGCGATGTGGGCAACAGCGCTAACCAAACACAGACCTTCACGATAGCACGCGACACGTTTGTCTACGTTATGGCGGTGGGTGAGGTGTACAACAACCGGCTTGTGGACTACGGGTGGATCGAACGAGACGACAACTTTGTCGTCTGGGATATGCGCGCGATAGCACGTCGCACGCGGGAGGATCGGGAGCGAACCGGGTTGGACGTTAAGATCCTCCGATTGCCTGCTGGCACCTACGCTGCGCGGTACGTCAGTGACAACGCGCACGCGACTGGAGACTGGCGCTCGCCACCTCCAACATCCCCGGATTTCTGGGGAATCGTCGTCACATCTCCCTGATCACCCCTCCACCCACCGCCACGCCCCCACGCGCCAGCCCGTCGAGGCGGTACGGGCCGACGGCGACGCGCACGAGGCGGAGGGTCGGGTGGCCGATGTGGGCGGTCATGCGGCGGACCTGCCGGTTGCGGCCCTCTCGGATCGTGAGTTCGAGCCACGCCGTCGGCACGTTCTTGCGGAAGCGGACGGGCGGGTCGCGGGGCGCGAGGTCGGGCGGTTCAGCGAGGAGGCGGACGTCGGCGGGGCGCGTCGGGCCGTCGCCGAGGGTGACGCCACGGCGCAGGGCGTCGAGGGCGTCGGGCGTCGGGAGGCGCTCGACTTCCACCAGATACGTCTTGGGCTGCTTGTGGCGCGGGTCGGTGAGGCGGTGCTGGAGGGCGCCGTCGTCGGTCAGGAGGACGAGGCCCTCGCTGTCGTGGTCGAGGCGTCCGGCGGGGTAGACGCCGGGGATGTCCACGAAATCGGCGAGCGTCGGGCGGCCCGAGCCGTCGCCGGAGAACTGGCAGACGACGCCGTAGGGCTTGTGGAGGGCGAGGAGGGCGGGCACGGGCGTCGGGGAGCAGGCGGCGGCGAATCGAGCGGGGTACCGCGCCACCGGAGGGTTCGTGCCGATGAACACGGTGGGGAGGATCGCCTGCGAAGAGGTACCATCAGCGGAGACGCAGCGCCGATGCGTCTCTTCATCCATCCACGCCCGCCTCCCGCCCATCTGATGCGCCGCCTCGCCGCCCTCGCCTTCGTCCTGACAGGTTCGCTCGTCGTCTCGCGCTGCTCGGTCGTCGCCTGCGGGTGCGAGCCGCCGCCGCTCGACACCGGCCTGCCGTACGCGCTCGCGCCGACGCCTGCGCCGGTCCGCATCGGTGCCGACTCGCTCGCGGCGACGGTGACGTATCCGGGCGGATGCGCCGCGCACACGTTCGAGGCCACACGCGCGGGCGTCGAGGCGGGAGCGACGCGCGTGGCGCTCGTCCACAGCGCCGACCGCGCCGATCCGTGCCGCGCCCTGATCACCGAGCGCGTCCGCGTCCGCCTGCCAGACCTGCGCGCCGACCGTCCGGGCGTGGTGCTGGTGTCGCCGGATGGTGTGCGGTTCGTGCTGGGAAACGGGTGACGAATTGACAGGGTTGGCATGGGAGGACGGCTGGGCGCTATGTTTCGCGTCCCCTTCCGCCTCGGGCACCTCCCCGCCGCGACCGGGTGTAGCGCACGCGCCACCGGGCATCGCGCGCCGGGCGGGTGGGATGCGCGTGCGCCACTGACGGTCTGCCTCACCACCGCGCGCGCGGGCGGTTCGCGGCGTGGATCGGTGCTCCGGCCACACCGGCGGGCGGTCTGGCGGATGGGGCGCGGCGATGGGGGCGGGCGCGTCGTTTCTTGGGGCACCGACTGTCCCCAACGCGCCCCTCCCGATGTCCCGACCGATGCTGCTGCCGTCCCGCCCGGCGCTCACCGCCCTTGCCGCTGCGTCGCTCGCGCTCGGCGCCTGCACGACCGTCCGCCCCGCGCCTGCGCCGCCTGCCGCCGCTCCGGCGACGCCTGCTGCGTCGGCGCCTTCCGCAGCGGCGCCCGGCGCGCGCTCCGGCCACACCGGCGGCGCGGACGGGGCCGAAGCCGTACCGCGAGGTCATCACGGCGGAGGCGGTCAGCGACGGCGGCCTCTTTACCGTCCACACGGTCGGCGAGAAGCTGTACTTCGAGGTGCCCGACAGCCTCCTCGGGCGCGATCTCCTGCTCGTCTCGCGCATCGCGGGCGCGCCGGAGAACCTCAGCCCGTTCCTCAACGCGGGCTCCTCGACGAACGAGCAGGTCATCCGCTTCGAGCGGCAGCGCCAGCAGCTGCTCCTGCGCACGCTCTCGTATTCGAGCGTCGCCGCCGACAGCCTGCCCATCGCCGCGTCGGTGCGCGCGAACACGTTCGAGCCGGTGCCTCCGCGCCTTCCCCATCGCCGCCGTCGCGCCCGACTCCGCCGCCCTCGTCATCGACGTGACCGACCTGTTCGCGCAGGACGTGCCCGCGCTCTCCGGCCTGCCGCAGTCGATCCGCACGTCGGCGCAGGTGCGGCGCCTCGACCCGGCGCGGACGTACCTGGAGACGGCGCGCAGCTTCCCCAAGAACGTCGAGGTGCGCCACGTGCTCACCTACGAGGCCGGCAACCCGCCGTCGCAGTCGCAGACGGGCACGATCTCGCTCGAGATGAACCAGTCGTTCGTGCTGCTTCCGAAGACGCCGATGCAGGCGCGGCTCTCCGATCCGCGCGTCGGCTACTTCTCGACCGAGCAGATCGACTTCGGGCGCCCCGAGCGCGCCGCCGTCACGCGGCGCTACATCCAGCGGTGGCGCCTCGAGCCGAAAGACCCGGCGGCGCACGCGCGCGGCGAACTCGTCGAGCCGGTCACGCCCATCGTCTACTACCTCGACCCCGCGACCCCCGCCGAGTACCGCCCGTACTTCCGGCAGGGCATCGAGGACTGGAACGACGCCTTCGCCGCCGCCGGCTTCAAAAACGCCATCATCGCCCGCGACGCGCCGACGCCCGCCGAGGACCCCGAGTTCAGCCCCGAGGACGCGCGCTACAACGTCGTCCGCTACGTGGCGAGCACGACGCGCAACGCCGTCGGGCCGTCCGTCGCCGACCCGCGCTCGGGCGAGATCATCGAGTCGGACATCATCTGGTACCACAACCACCTGCGCTCGTACCGCAACCGCTTCCTCATCGAGACCGCCGCCGCCAACCCCGAGGCCCGCACGCTCGACCTGCCGACGCCGGTCATCGGCGAGATGATGCGCCGCGTCATCGGCCACGAGATCGGCCACGCGCTCGGCCTGCCGCACAACATGGGCGCCTCGTCGGCCTACCCCGTCGACTCGCTCCGCTCGGTCGCCTTCACGCGCCGGATGGGCCTCGCGCCGACGATCATGGACTACACGCGCCAGAACTACGTCGCGCAGCCCGGCGACGGGCCGGTGCGCTTCGTGCGCCAGATGGGTCCGTACGACACGTATTCGATCATGTGGGGCTACCGCCCGATCCCCGGCGCGGCGACGCCCGACGCCGAACGCCCGACCCTCGATGCGTGGATCATGGCCCACGCGGGCGACCCCGTCTACCGCTACGGCGCCCAGCGCAGCAGCATCGACCCGTCGGCGCAGACCGAAGACCTCGGCGACGACCCCGTCAAGGCGACCGGCTACGGCTACGCCAACCTCCGCCGCGTCCTCCCGAACCTGACCCGCTGGGCCGTCGGCACCGATGGCACCGACGCCGACATGGGCGAGGTCTACCGCGAACTCGTCGGCATCTGGTCGATGTACGCGCGCCACGTCGTGAACGTCGTCGGAGGGTCGATTGAGACGCCGAAGAGCGCCTCGCAGGGCGGGCCGGTGTGGGTGCCGGTCACCGCGGCGAAGCAGCGCGAGGCCGTCGCCTTCCTCGGGCGCGAGGTCTTCGCCACGCCGACATGGCTGATGGACGCGTCGATCCTGCGCCGCCTCGAACCGGCAGGTGCCCTCGAACGCATCCGCGGCGCGCAGACCGGCGTCCTCGGCGCCCTCCTCGACGCCGGGCGGATGCAGCGGATGGTGGAGGCCGAAGCGCTCGCGCGCATCGGCGGTGGCAGCGCCCCCGTCTACACGCTCCTCGACCTCCATGCCGACGTGCGGCAGAGCCTCTTCGGCGACCTCACCGCCGGACGCGCCACCGACGCCCCGCGCCGCGCCCTGCAGCGCGCCTACGTCGAACGCGCGAACGCCCTTCTCACCGAAGAGGGCCCCCGCATCCCGCCGACTGCGCCTGCCGCCTCCATCACCGCCGTCGATGTCGAAGCGTCCGACCTGCGCCCGGCGATGCGCGCGGCCCTCGTCGCGCTTCAGAGCGATCTGAGCCGCGCCCGCCCCTCCGACGCCGCGACGCGCGTGCACGTGGCCGACCTGCGCGAGCGCGTCGCCCGGATCCTCGACCCGAACGGCTGATCGACGAGCACCTGTCAGGTCTGGCAGACCTGACAGGTGTGGGCAGCGGGACGTTGCCGTTGCTCAGGCGGCCGCCTCGCGCGGCGGCGGGGTCTTCTGCGCCGAAAGCGCGGGCGTGTCGAGCCACGCGGCGGCTTCGTCTGCGGTGTGGAAGAGCCGCACCGATCGGGGCGAGTCGCGCGAGAGCGCGACGTGCAGGGCGCCCATCAGGAGGTCGATCTCGCGCTTCGCCACGAGCGCATCGCGGCCCGGACCGGCGAGGTCGTCGAAGTCGGTGTCGAGCGCGACGAGTTCCTTCAGGTCGTCGACGTCGAGGAGGAGTTCGGAGACGTCGGTGAGGTCCCAGACGGCGTCGTAGCCGCGCCGCCACAGGGGGTGGCCGTAGAGGGCGACGAGCGAGGTGACGAGCGCCTCGCCATCCACGGTGCCGGTGAAACGGACGAGGGCACGGCCGGTGGGCGGATCGAGGGTAACGGTGTAGGCCATGAACGAACGGGCTGGGGAGGGAAGGAGGCTACGGCCTCGGTATCGGCCGGGATACGGACGTTGCTGTCAGCAGGCGCAGAAACGGTGCGAGCGGTCCTGCCGACGGGGCGCACCGTCATTCGGGACAGGGCGGTGCGTGTGCAACGCGGAGACTCCCGTGGAGGTCGGCTCAGAACGCGCCGAGGTGCCAGACGAGGAGGGCGCCGAGGGCGGGCACGAGCAAATTGTCGTTGACGCGGAGGGGCTGCGCTTCGAGCCACGCCATCGCCACGGCCACGAGCGCGGCCTGCCAGAGCCGCAGCGCGTCGAGGCCCGGCACGAGCGCCGGGAGGCCGACGAGGAGCGCGAGCGCGAGGACGGTGAAGGCCGCCGAGCCTTCGAGCGTCCGCGTCGACCCGGGCCAGTGGTGCCGCCCGATCGACCGCCCCGCGAGCGCCGCCCCGGCGTCGGCGACGAGGAAGGCGGCGAAGACGAGCGCGCCGATCTCGATGGGCACGAGCACCGCGAGCACGAACCCCGAGACGAGCACCCACGTCGCCCCGTTGACCACGACCGGGTGCGTCCGGTCGTCGTCGTGGTCTGCGATAGGGCTCGGCGCCTCTTCGGGCCTCATCATCCCGCCGAAAAACTGCCCGACGAACGCCGAGAACGGCGGCCAGAGCGCCCGCAGCACATCGGCCGTGATGGCGAGGACGGCAAAGAGGCCGAGCGCGAAGATGGCGCCGATGCGTCCCATCGCCAGCATCGACACGGGCACGACGAGCGCGATGAGGTGCAGCCCCTTGCGTTTCCACTCGCCCGACATGGCGAGGGCGGGTTCGGAGGGTGCGGATTCGTCGGGCGGCATCGGGTGGAGGAGGAGCGGTGAGGAAAGGGGAGGCGGGCCGAGCGGCCTGTCGCAGGGGAGCGGGCGGTACCGGTGCGCGGAGGGTGTGGGGCGCTTCAAAGTGGACGAGACCGCCGCACCCTCCCACCCCACCTGCGGCGGGGCGCCGGATCAAGGGGGCGGCTTCGACGCTCGCAAGCCGTCGCCGAAAGGCGGGGCCAGCAGGCAGCGATCCACAACGAACGACCCACGACGAACCGACCGGCGGTACCGAGCGCGGGGCGGAGGTGTTCGTGCGGCGGGCCATTCGCCGTCATTTTACAGAGACGGCACGGTTCACGCCCCACCGCCCGGCGTACCAACAGGAGGCGCCCGATCTCGGCTCTGCCACCGGCCCTGCCGCCGCCTCCTCTCGTCCACCGCTCGCCGTGTTCGCCACCCTCGGCACCGTCGCCCTCGGCTTCGCCATCTGGCTGTTCGTGCTGCGGCGCTACGACCGCGTCGAGCCGGAGTCGCTGCGGGCGCTGCTCGTGGCGGCGTTCGTCGGCGCCGGGGCGTTTCTCGTCGCCGCCGTCGCCAACGAGGTCGTCGCACAGGTGATCGGCGTGCGGGCCGACCTGAGCGACCGCGTCGGCGACGTGCCGCTCGCGCGGATCGCGCTCTTCTGCCTCGTCGTCGGCTTCCAGGAGGAGATCACCAAGGCGGTCGGCGCCATCGTCGTGACGCGCCGCACCGGCTGGCTCGACGAGCCGGTCGACGGGATGCTCTACGCGATGACGGTCGCGCTCGGCTTCGCGGCCGCCGAAAACCTCGTCTACGCGCAGGCGCACGGCTCGTCGGTGCTGCTCGTGCGGTTCCTCTGGCCGGTCCCCGCGCACCTCGGCTACGCGGCGGTGTGGGGCTACGGCCTCGCGCGGGCGCACTTCCACGTGCCCGGCGGGCGAAGCGTGCTCGCCGCCTCGGTGGTCGCGGCGGCGCTGCTGCACGGCATCGCCAACTTCGCGCTCCTCTTCCAGACGCGCTACCCGCTCTCGCCGCTCGTCAGCCTCGCCGCCCTCGTCGGCCTCGCGCTCCTCGCGCACCGTCGGCTGCGGGCGCTCGTCGCCGAATCGCCGTTCCTGGAGGCGGGCGAGTGCTCGTCGTGCCGCAACCTCAACCCGCCCGACCGCGCGACGTGCCTGTACTGCGGCACCGATCTCATCGAACATGCCCCGCCCGTCGCCATCGCGCGGGCGTCGTGAGGGTGGAGGTGGTGGTTGGTTGTTGGTGGAGGGGTTGGAGGGGCCGCGACGCGCGGAGCGGGCCAGCTGTCGGGTCCTCGACCGGACAGGTGTCGCGGCCAGGCGGGCGGGGGCGTGCGTGTAGACCGGTCCGGTGCGGGGACCTGACCGGTCGGCGCCATCCTCAATGCCCAATCCTCATATACCCGAACGACCAACCACCAACAACCCACGACCAGCCCCAAAGCGTTGCAGACGCCTGCCCGGTGATGTATCGTCTGGCATCCTCTACCTCCCCCTCCGCCCGATGCCGTCGTCTCGCCGCCCACTCCTCGCCGTTCTCACCGCCGCCGCGCTCGTGGCACTCCCCGCCTGCCAGCGCTCCGGCACCGGCGAGATGCAACTCGACAGCCTCGCGCACGAGCACGCGGGCGACCACGGCGACTCGACCTCCGCCGCCGTCCAGACGCCGCGCGTGCCGGTGACGGGCGCGGCGGTCGCCTACGGAAACGCGACCGGCTACCTCGCCGCCCCGACCGACACCTCCGGCGGCCCGCTGCCGGGCCTGATCCTCGTCCACGAGTGGTGGGGCCTCAACGACCAGATCCGCGCGATGGCCGACCGCTACGCGGGCGAGGGCTACCGCGTGCTCGCGGTCGATCTCTATGGCGGAAAGGTCGCCACGACGCCCGATTCGGCGATGGTCCTCGTGCAGGCGATGATGCAGAACCGGATGGCGACGGCGGCGAACGTGCGCGCGGCCTACCAGGCGCTCGCGCGCCTCGGCGCGCCGAACGTCGGCATCCTCGGGTGGTGCGCGGGCGGCGGCGTGGCGGCGAACATGGCGATGGCGATGCCGCTCGAACTCGACGCGGCGGTCGTCTACTACGGCGACGTCGGCGGCATCACGGCGGCGCAGATGCGCCCGATGCAGATGCCGGTGCTCGGCTTCTTCGGCGGCCAGGACTCGTCGATCCCGCTCGATACGGTGCGGGCGTTCGAGTCGCGGCTCAACGCGGCGGGCAAGTCCGTCGAGGTCGTCGTCTACCCCGACGCGGGCCACGCCTTCGCCAACCCGACCGGCGACAACTACCAGGCCGCCCCCGCCGAGGACAGCTGGCAGAAGACGACCGCCTTCCTCGCCCGCCACCTCAAGTCCGGGGAGTGAGTTTGTGGGATCGGTGAGTCGTGGGTTGGTGGGGCGTGAACCGCGGCACCGAACCCCTCACCAACTCACCCACCCACAACCCACACACCCACCCGATGCCCTTCGGCACCTCCCGCGCCCTTCTCGACTTCGCCGCCACGCGCGGCGCCGCCGCCGCCATGACGCACGACGCCGCCCGTCTGCTCTGCCTCGACGCCCACGCCGCGACCGAAGACCAGCCCTTCGGCCCCGACAACCTCGTTTTCCGCGTCGGCGGCAAGATGTTCGCCATCCTCAGCCTCGACGCGATGCCTCCTGCACTCAGCCTGAAAGCCGATCCCGAAGCCTGCGCCGAACGCCGCGAATCCTTCCAGAGCGTCGGGCCGGGCTATCACCTGAACAAGACGCACTGGAACACCGTCGTTCTCGATGGCGAGGTCGGCACCGACGAGTTGCGCCGGTGGATCGGCGAGAGCCACGCCCTCATCCGCGCGAGCCTGACGCGCAAACTCCGCGAGGCGCTGTGAGAAACGGACGACAGACAACGCTTCGACAGGCGCAGGGCGGGGACGACGACGGACGACGGGGCGACCGGCGCGGCGACGCCGGTGGTCGTGGCGACACGGGCGGTCGAGGACGTGCACCCGCCCCACGACCCACGACCGACGACGCACGACAAACGCCCCGCGCCGACCCGCGCGCCGGTGCCCGCGCGACGGAGTTCCCCGAGCCGCTCTACATCGACAACCATCTCCTCGTCGTCGTCAAGCCCGCCGGAATGCTCTCGCAGGGCGACCGCACCGGCGACACCGACCTCGTGACGCTCGCCAAGGCCTACCTGAAAGAGCGCTTCGAGCGGCCCGGCGAGGTCTACGTCGGCCTCGTCCACCGCCTCGACCGGCCCGTCTCGGGCGTGATGGTGCTCGCGCGGACCTCCAAGGCGGCGGCGCGGCTTTCGACGCAGTTCCGCGAGCGCGCGGTCTCGAAGCGCTATGTCGCGCTCGTCGAAGGAACGATCACGGGCGGCGGGAGGCGCGTCGACTGGCTGGTGAAGGACGATGAGGCGGTGCGCATCGTGCGGCCCGAGACGCCCGGCGCGCGCGAGGCGACGCTGTCGTGGGACGCCGTTGCGTCGCTCCCGGCCGGGCGCAACGGTCCGCGGACGCTCGTCGCGGTGACGCTGGAGACCGGGCGGGGCCACCAGGTCCGCGTTCAGATGGCGGCGATGGGCCATCCCGTCGTCGGCGACCGGCGGCACGGCGCGGCGACGTCGTGGCGTCCGGGCGAGATCGCCCTCCACGCCCTCGCCCTCGACATCGAGCACCCGACGCAGCGCGTCCCCCTCGCCTTCGCCGCCGCGCCGGAGGGCTGGTCCGCCTCCATCGCCCCCGTCCTCGCCGCCCTCGCCCGCCGCGCCGCCCCCGACGCGCCGGACCGCGAGGATCTGGGGGAATGACGCCCGTGGATGGTGCGATGCCCGGTCTGGGACGCATCGCCGATGCGTCTCTACGCCCCGGAACGCGACGGGCGCAGTCACCGCGGTCACCCCGGCGTGGGTGAAGCCTCCGCGCAGCACCGACACTTCACCCGCGCGCGCGCGCGCCGTGCGTTGATTGCAGCGTCATCGGTGGGTCCGTGGTGGGCGCAGCGATTCGACGGTCGTTTCCTCTTTCGTGCTGCCTTGCGCTCTTCGCTCACGCCTTCGTTCTCCTCCGATGCCGACGCCGACCGCCCCGGTGGCGACGCGCGCGGCGCCGAACGCGCAGAGGGTGCGGTGATGCGGGTGGCGCTGCGCCTGAAAACCCACGGCGCCGCCCCCCGCCCGGCGAGCCCGGCGAGCCCGAGCAACCTGTCCCCTGCGGCGGCGCGTGTCGTGCCTGCTGGCGAGACGCCAGACGTACGGCCTCCCGAGGTCGTCGGGGGCGTCGCGGCGGGTGAGACGGTTGGCGTGATCCTGCTCGGCCCCGGCGGACCGGCGCGGCTGCGCGAGGCCGAGGGCTACCTGGCGCGTCTGGTGTCCGACCGCCGCCGCGTGCCGCTCGCGCTGATGCCCGGCCCCCTCCGCCGCACCCTCGCCCGTGCCCTCGGACGGATGCGGCGCCCCCGCCTCGTCCGCGAACTGCGGGCGCTCGGCGGGCAGACGCCCGAGGCCGCGCACACCGCCGACGTCGCCGCCGCGCTCGAACGCACCCTCAACCGCCGCACCTTCCCCGCCGTCGTCTGGCAGGTGACGACCGCCTTCCGCTACGGCGGCCGCACGCTCGACGACGCCCGCGCCGACCTCGCGGCCTGCGGCGTCGACCGTGTGCTCGTCGTTCCGTTCGCGCCGCCCGGCCTCACCGCCGTCGCCGCGTCGCTGCGCGAGGCGTGGACGGAGAGCGGCGGCGACGCGGCCGCCCTCGTCCCCCTCCCGCCCCTCGCCGACGCCCTCGCCGACGCCATCCGCGAGCGGATGTGCGAGGCGATGCAGCGCTTCCCGCCGCAGGCGCGCGGCGGCGTCCACGTGCTCTACGCCATCCACCCGGCGGCCCGCTTCGACAGCGGCGTGCCCGACGGCGCCCCCATCGCCGCCGTCCTGCGCCCGCTCGCCACCGCGGGCGACCTGCCCGCCGCGCAGCATGTCGCCTTCGGGCGCACGTGGGGCCTCGCCCTCCAGGCCGCGCCGGGCGTCGAAGACGAGATGGCCGCCCTCGCCTCCGCGGGCGTGCGCAGCCTGCTCATCGTGCCCATCGGCTACCTGTGCGACTCGCTCGACATCGCCTACGAACTCGACATTGCGATGCGCGGGCGCGGCCTCGACCTCGGAATGCTGCACATCGAGGTCGCCGCCGCCATCGGCCCCCACGCCGACCTGCTCGACGCCCTCGCCGAACGCCTCGCCGATGCCCTCGGCGCCGCTGCCACCCCCTCCGACGCTCGCCGCGCCGCCTGAGCCGCCGTGCCCGATTCGCTGTGAAGTCGCTCCTCGACGTTCTCCTGCGCCCGCTCGCGGTGCTCCCGCCCGGCCTCCGCCTCGCCACCGACGACGCCTCCGGCGCGGCCACGCCCGCCCTCACAGCCCTCGGCTTCGTTGTGGATGGGGATGAGGATGCGCCATCTGACCCCGCCGCGTGGGGAATGCTCGCCTGCGCCGCGGTCGCCGTCCCCGAGCGCGCCGCCGCCCTTCGCCGCCGCCTCGCCGAGGGCGCGTGGCTCAGCGTCGCCGTCCGCACCGACGCCACGCCGTCGGCGCTCATCGGATGGATGGAGACCGCAGGCTTCGTCCTCGCCCAGACCCCCGAAGAGGTCGCCGCCGCCGATGGCGCCCGAATGCTCGTCGGCGTCTTCCGCCGCGTCGGGCCGGACACGGTGGGATAGCGCGCGTGCGTCGGGTCAGGAATCGCAGGGACTCGGCGCTTCGACAGGCTCAGGGACCGTCCACCTCACGTCACGGGCAGCCCCTCGGGCGCGGCGGCGGGTTCGTCGGAGGGAGGGGCCCAGCCGTTGTAGCGGTTCATGGCCGTCTGCAGGCCGTCGGCGACGACGGTGAGGGCGGCGTCGGCGGCGACGGGGAGGCAGGCGTCGATGGCGGCGCGCTGCTCGGCGGTGAAGCGTTGGAGGACGTAGTCGGCCTGCCGTCCCCGCGCGAACGTCCGCCCGATGCCGATGCGCAGGCGCGGAAACTGCGCCGTCTTGAGGCGCTCGGTGATGTCGGCGAGGCCGTTGTGGCCGCCGTCGGAGCCGCCCGCGCGAAGGCGCAGCACGCCCGGATCGAGCGCGAGATCGTCCACCACGACCAGCACATCGCGGGGTTCGAGGCCGAAGTGACGCACGAGGCCGAGCACGCTCTCGCCCGAGAGGTTCATGTAGGTCTGCGGCATCGCCATCGCAAACTGCCGCCCCTTCCAGCGCCCGTCGGCGCCGATCGTGCGGGCGTGGTAGCGCTCCGGACGCGCCTTGACGCGCGCCGCGATGGCCCGTACGACCTCGAAGCCGACGTTGTGGCGGGTGGCGGCGTACTCGGGCTCGGGGTTGCCGAGGCCCACGATCAGGGTGCGGGGTCCAGCCATCGGGGAAGGGAAGTGGATATGGAGCAGGAAAACAGGCGCTTCCGAAACAGACGCAGGCGGGCGGAGGAGCGATCCCCGGCCCGCCTGCGGTGCGGAATGAGCGGCAGACACCGCCGTGCCACGCGGTCAGCGCGGCGGCGGCGATGCCTCGGCTCAGGCCTCGTCGGCAGGCGCGGCGTCGTCGTCCTCGTCGCCGACGCGCGGCACGTTCGCGCCCGCGTCGTCGGTGGCGTCGACGGTCACCTCGGCCTCCTCCGCCATCGGCGGCACGACCGCGACGAGCGTCGTGTCGGGGTCGAGGGTCGTGGTGACGCCTTCGGGCATCGTGAGGTCGGAGACGCGGATGGCGTCGTGGACGCCTTCGAGCGTCGTCAGATCGAGTTCGATGTGCGCCGGGATGTGGCGCGGCATGCACGTGATCTCGATCTCGCGCATGATCTGGTTGACGACGAGCCCGGCGCGGGTGGCGGGTGCCTGGCCCGTCGTCGAAAGGGCGACATTGAGCGTCAGCAGTTCGCCGCGCTTGAGGGCGATGAAGTCGACGTGGTACGGGCGGTCGGTGACCGGGTGCATCACGATCGACTTGAGGATCGCGTTGTAGGTCTCGCCGCCGACGTTGATGTCGGCGGTGCGCGTCTCGGCGGTGTAGATGAGGTCGCGGAGGGCGAGCTCGGGCACCGAGAAGAGGACCGGCGTGTCGAGCGCGCCGCCGTAGACGATGCAGGGCACGTCGTGATTGCGGCGGATCGCGCGGGCGTGCTTCTTGCCCGCTTCGCGCGGGGAGGCGTTGAGTTGGATGGAGTCCATCGGGGGTGTGGGGCTGAGTCAGGCGGGTCGTCGGAGCGGGGCCTGAGAAAGAACGGGGCGCCGCCGAAGCGGCCGGTTCACCGTGAACCGTCGCGCCTCAACCCGCGCGCGCGCCGCCGTGTGCCGCCGCGCCGGTGGCTTTGCGGTGAAGCGTGTGGGGGTGCGGCGGTACGCCCCCTCCGTCCCTTCGGGACACCTCCCCCGCGACCGCGGGGGAGCACCGCCGCGGAGCGCGTCCAGCGCGCAGCGGCAGGAGGGGGCAGGCCGCCGCTGACACTGCGTGCTCCATCGTACCGGCACCGCATGCTATCCCCGGTCTCCGTCCAGCAGCGCCCCTTGCACCGGCGCAGGCGGCAGGGCGGGCAGGGGCGTTTCGACGAGCGTCATCGGCTCCAGGATGTCGCCGGGCAGGGCGTCGAGGAAGCGGCTCGGACGGGCGAAGAACTCGCCGGCGCGCTGCCGGTGCTGCGTGGCCGGGTAGGAGAGGAAGAGGTTGCGCTCGGCGCGCGTCACGGCCACGTAGAAGAGCCGCACCTCCTCGTCGAGGTCGCGGTCGGAGCCGAGGCTGTGCTGCGAGGGCAGCGACCCGTCGAGGAGGTGGAGGAGGAAGACGGTGTCGAATTCGAGGCCTTTGGCGGAGTGGATCGTCGAGAGCACGAGTGGCGGCTCGTCGTCCGGCCCGTGTTCGGCGCCCGTGGCGCTGACGTCGACGGGGTCGAGGGCGAGGGCTTCGAGGAGCATCCGGCGGCTCGGGTAGGCGGCGGCGAGTCCGGCGAGGTGGTCGAGGTCCTGCTGCCGCCGCGGATGGTCTTCCGGGTACGTCTCGCGCAGCAGGGGCGCGTACGCCGCCAGCACCGCCTCGACTTGCGTGCTGAGCGGGGCCTCGATGGCGGTCGTCGTTGGGGGTTGGTCGTTGGTGGGGGATGGGACGTCGCGGGACGAACTCCGGGTGTCGTCGGAGGGCGCGAGGGCAGTGTCGTCCGTGTTCGGAGGCGGTGGGGGCTCGACCCATCGTGCCCGTCCATCGTCCAAACGCTGCTCGTCGTCCCCGGCCCGTCGTCCGTCGTCCGCCGTCTGCCGTCCATCCCCACGCAACCGGTGGACGAGCGCGAGCAGCGCGTCGAGGGCGGGGGCGTGGCGGCGCAGGCGGGGCAGAGCGGCGTCCGGGAGGCGGCGCGGAAGGACCGGCTCGGCGGTCAGCCAGGTGGCGAGCGCGAGGGCGGTCTGCGTGCCGATGCCGGGCAGCAGGCGCACGAGGCGCATCCACGCGGGCGCGTCGCGCGGGTTGTCGGCGACTTTCAGGTAGGCGAGGACGTCTTTGACGTGCGCGGCCTCGGCGAGGCGCATCCCGCCGTACTTGACGAACGGGATGCCGCGGCGCCCGAGTTCGACTTCCAGATCGAACGAGTGGAACGCGCTCCGGAACAGCACCGCCATCCGCGCGAGCGGCGTCCCGGCCTCGCGCATCTGCAGGATCGCCTGCGCCACGAACCGGCTCTCGGTGCGCTCGTCGTCGGCGGCGACGACCGCTGGGAGGTCGCCTCCGGTGCGTGCGGCGGCGACGAGGTGCTTGTCGTAGCGGCGGCGGGCGAGGCGCTGCACGGCGTTGGCGAGGTCGAGGACGGGCTGCGTCGAGCGGTAGTTCTCGGTGAGCGTCACGCGGCGCGTGCCGGGGAAGCGGTCGGGGAAGGCGAAGATGCCGTCCACATCGGCGCCGCGAAAGCCGTAGATCGACTGCGCATCGTCGCCGACGGCGGTGACGTTGCCGTGCACCGACTGCGAACCGCGCGACGAGCTCGGCCTGCGCCGGGTTCGTGTCCTGGTACTCGTCGACGAGCACGTGCTGCATCCCCGACGCCACGGTCTGCTGCACGTCCGGGTGGAGGTCGAAGAGGCGGAGGGTTTCGAGGAGCAGGTCGTCGTAGTCGAGGACGGCGTGCTCGTGCTTGTAGACCGCGTACTGCCGCGCGATCTCGGCGACGGCCTCGGCGTGGGCGGCGAAGTGCGGTGCGCGCTCGGCGAGGGCGTTCTCGACGGTCATGCCCGCGGTTGCGGGCGGCGGAGATGACGGCGTGGAGGGTGCCCTTGC
Source organism: Rhodothermales bacterium (assembly GCA_963726715.1). Taxonomy (GTDB): domain Bacteria; phylum Bacteroidota; class Rhodothermia; order Rhodothermales; family BA12; genus CAVSDF01. The sequence goes on along the minus strand of CAVSDF010000010.1, from coordinate 526,261 downwards.
GGGGGAAGCGGGCGGCTGCACGGTCGTGTCCGGCGCGGGCGCGGAGCACGTCGAGCACGTCGGCGCTGTCGCTCGCGTCGAGGATCGTGAAGCCGTGGGGCAGCCCGAGGCGCGGGGCGAAGCGGCGCAGGATGCGCGTGCAGGCGCTGTGGAACGTCCCGCCCTCGACGCCCTCACAGCGTCCGTCGAGGAGCATCGCGGCGCGCGTCAGCATCTCGCGGGCGGCGCGGCGCGTGAAGGTGAGCAGCACGATGCGCTCGGGCGCGACGCCGCTCTCGACGAGGAAGGCGACGCGGTAGACGAGCGTCCGCGTCTTGCCGGTGCCCGCGCCCGCGACGACGAGCGTCGGCCCGGCCCCGGCGGTCGCGGCGGCGTGCTGCGCCGCGTTGAGCGCGCGGGCGTAGTCGATGCGGTAGACCGGCGCGGGCGCCGCGTCGCGCGCGAGGGTGAACGTACGGGGCATGAGGGGAGGGGTGGGTTGGAAAGGTAGGGGGTTGGTGAGGGGTGGGTTGGTGAGTTGGCGAAGGCGGAGGCAACGGGACCGTCGTCGGTCGTCGGTCGTCGGGCGAGGGTCGAGAGGATCGGCGAACTCCACGATCCTACGATCCCACCATCTCACCAACTCGCCATCCCACAAACTCACCCTCGGCGCGGCGGGCCTATCTTCGCCCTCTGTCGCCGCGCGCCGTCGTCCTTCTCCTTCCGATGGAAATCCCCGCCTTTCACGGCACCATCCTCGACCCGGCCCTCGCCACGATGCCGCAGCGCGTCGAGGTGGCCGCCGGACGGGCGCGGCTCGTCATCGGGGTGCCGTGCGAGCGGACGCACGAGGAGCGGCGCGTCGCCCTCGCGCCCTCGGGCGTCGAAACGCTCGTCGCCGACGGGCACGAGGTGGCGGTCGAGGCGGGCGCGGGACTGGGCGCGCACTTTCCCGATGTCGCCTACGCCGATGCCGGGGCGCGCATCGTACCCGATGCCGCCGCGCTGTACCAGACCGCCACGGTCGTCGCCAAGGTCGGGCCGCCCGCGGGCGACGAACTTGACATGCTGCGCGACCGGCAGACGCTCGTCTCCGCGCTCCATCTCGGCTCGACCGGCCCCGACTTCCTCAAGCTCCTCGTCGACAAGGGCGTCACCGCCATCGGCTTCGAGTTCATCCGCGACGACGACGGCACGCTCCCGATCGTGCGGATGATGCACGAGATCATGGGCTCGATGGCCGTGCAGATCGCCGCGCGCTACCTCGAATCCGGCGAGGGCGGGCGCGGCGTCATGCTCGGCGGCATCTCCGGCGTCCCCCCGACGACCGTCGTCATCCTCGGCGCGGGCGTCGTCGGCGAGTGGGCGGCCCGGACGGCGCTCGGCTACGGCGCCCACGTGCTGGTCCTCGACCGCGACCTCGGCGCCCTCCGCAGCCTGGAGCACCACCTCGACCGCCGCATCACGACCGCCATGGCCACGCCGCAGTACCTGCGCCGCGCCGTCGCGCAGGCCGACGTGCTCATCGGCGCCATGATGGCCGACGGCGCCCGCGCGCCGATGCTCGTCACCGAGGCGATGGTCGCCTCGATGCGCCCGGCGGCGGTGATCGTCGACGCGGTCATCGACCAGGGCGGATGCGTCGAGACGAGCCGCCCGACGACCCACTCGTCGCCGACGTTCCGCGCGCACGATGTCGTCCACTACTGCGTCCCCAACATCCCGTCGAACGCCGCGCGGACGGCGACCGTCGCGCTCTCGAACGTCCTCGTGCCCTACCTGCTGGCGCTCGGCGAGTCGCCCTCGGTCAACGAGGCGCTCTGGCGGTCGGCGGGCCTGCGCACCGGCACCTACGTCTACCGCCGCCACGTGACCAAGAAATCGCTCGCCACGATGTTCGGAATGCCGCACCGGGACATCGAGTTGTTGGTGGCGAGTGGGATTTGATGGGGAGTGGCGGGATGGTGGGATGTTGGGTTTTTGAGGACGAATCGACGGAACGCGGGCGGATGTTGCGCGGCCATCCAACGCGCAGCCAACGGGCACTCTCACCAACACACCCCTCACCAACTCGCCACGATGACCCAGGACGACCTGAAAGCCGCCGTCGGGCGGGCCGCGGCGGCGCTCGTCGAGGACGGCATGGCGCTCGGCCTCGGCACCGGATCGACGACCGCGTTCGCGCTCCGCGAGATCGGCGCCCGCATCGCCCGTGAGGGCCTGCGCGTGACCGGGCGTGCCGACGTCGTTCGCCGCCGAACGCCTCGCCCGCGCCTGTGGCATCCCGCTCACGACGCTCGACGAGACGCCGGTGCTCGACCTCGCCCTCGACGGCGCCGATGAGGTCGACGGCGCGCTCGATGTCGTCAAGGGGCGCGGCGGGGCGATGACGCGCGAGCGGATCGTGGCGGCGGCGGCGCGGCGGTTCGTCGTGCTCATTGATGCGACGAAACGCGTCGAGCGGCTCGGGGCGACGATGCCGGTGCCGGTCGAGGTCGTGCCGATGGCGGTCGAGCCGGTCACGCGCGCCCTCGCGGCCCTCGGCGCCCGCGCGGTCGTGCGCGAGGGCAGCGGCAAGGACGGCCCGGTCGTCACCGATCAGGGCCTCTGGATCCTCGACGCCCACATCGACGGCGGTGGATTGGAGGACGCGGCGGCCTTCGCCGATGCCGTCAAGGCCCTCCCCGGCGTCCTCGACCACGGCCTGTTCATCGGTCTCGCCACGACGGTGCTCGTCGCGGAGGACGGCGGCGTGACGCGCCTCGACCGTCCGGCGTAGCGCGTAGGCGGCCTCAGCGACCCGCGCGGCGGCGTCGTCCGATCAGGGCGGCGATGCCGAGACCGAGGGCGATTCCGGTGGCGTCGGCAATCAGATCGCGGAAGTCGCCCGCGCGTCCGAGTTGCGGCAGCATCGCCTGCGTCATCTCGGTCGCGGCGCCGAAGGCGAGGCCTGCGACGACGACGGTGCGCGCGGACAGGCCTGCGGCGCGCCCGATGAGCGTCCAGAGAGCGAAGACGCCGATGTGTTCGAGCTTGTCGAAGCCCCACGAGCCGGTGTCCGGAAGGCGCTCGCCGGGGATGAGGAAGGCGACGCACATCGTGAGCGTCCACGCGCCGAGGGCGGCGGCCCAGACCTGCGACCGGCGGCGCGGCGCGGCAGGCGGGGCTTCAGACGCGGGCGGGGCGGTCCGCTCGCGGCGATCCGACCGGCGCGCTGCGGGGGGCGACGCGGTGTACGGGGCGGAGGCGTGCGGCGATTCGGTCATGCACCAAAGGTCGCGCACGGCGTCAGGACGCGGCGGCGAGGCGTTCGAAACGTCGGAGAATGCGGGGCGCGATCCGGACGAGGTCGCTCGCGCGGAGCGTGGCCGTGGCGCGGCGGCGGGCATACATCTGCGCGGCCGCGCCGCCGGTGTGGAGGGCGAGGAGCGCGGCAGCGGCGGGCGGAAGGCCCTGCGCCGCGAACGAGCCGGTCATCCCCGCCAGCACGTCGCCCGTGCCCGCCGTGGCGAGCGCCACGCTGTGCGCGCCGCCGACGAACACCGCGCCCGACGGCACCGCCACCACCGACGGCAGGCCCTTGACGACGAGCACGACGCCCCACCGCGCCGCCCACGTCCGCGCGACGGCCAGCCGGTCGGCGAGGTCGATGCCGCCTTCGCCGACGTGGGACTCGCCGACGAGCCGCGCGAGTTCGCCCGCGTGCGGCGTCAGCACCCACGACGCCCGTCCGTGCGTGCGCAGCCAGGCGTCGTCGAGGGCGGCGAGCGCATCGGCATCGACGACCGTCGGCGTGTCGCCGGTGGCGAGGAGGAGGGCGCGGATGGCGGCCTGCGTGCCCGGCGCTCGCCCCATCCCCGGTCCGATGACGAGGGCGTCGGCGCGTCGGATGTCGGGTGCGAGGGCGTCGAGGAGCGCGTCGGCGTCGAGGCCGTCGAGTTCGAGGGAAAGCGGGGTGACGGGGATTTCGGGCATCCGGTCGGCGAGGCGGTCGGCGACGCGGGCGTCGGTGGCGAGGCGCACGTAGCCCGCGCCGACGCACGCGGCGGCGGACGCTGCCAGCACCGGCGCGCCGACGTAGGCCGGGCTTCCGGCGACGACGACGACGTGCCCGGCGGTGAACTTGTTGGCGCCGGGCGCGCGGCGGGGCAGGGCGGCGGCGCACCACGCGGCGGTCGAGGCGCGGGCGCCGCCGTGCGCGTCGATCATCGCCTCGATCACGCCGCGCGGCACCCCGACCGGCACGACGACGATGCGTCCGGCGGCCTCCGGCCCCTTTCCGAGCCGCAGGCCCGGCGTTTCGGCGGCGAAGGTGGCCGTCGCGTCGGCCAGAACCACGGCGCCCGGCGCCGCGCCGGTGTCGGCGTCGAGGCCCGACGGCACGTCGAGCGCCAGCACCGGCACACGCGGACGCACCTCGGCGGCCTGCGCGGCGAGCCACGCCACCACCTCGCCCATCGCCCCGCCGATGGGCACCCGCGCGCCCGTCCCGACGAGCGCGTCGACGCGGACGTCGGGGGTGGCGAGGGCGGCGAGTTGGGTCAGGCTCTCGAAGTCGATGCGGCGGATGCGGCCGGGGAGCGACGGCGCGAGGGCGTCGAGGGCGGCGGACATGGCGCGCGTGTCGGCCCGTGCGGGCGGCAGGGCGGCCACGACGTCCACATCGACCCCCGTTTCGGCGAGTGCGCGGGCGAGGACGTAGCCGTCTCCGCCGTTGCCGCCGGGGCCGCAGAGCACCTGCACGCGCCCGGCGCCGCGCTCGATGCGGTCGGCCCACAGCCGCCGCAGCACCCGCGCCGCGCCGCGTCCGGCGGTCTCCATCAGCACCTCGGGCGCGAGTCCCTGCCGCACTCGTCGCCGCATCGGCGGCCCGCATCGCCGCGGCGGACGGCAGCGGGGCGAGGCGGTCGGCGTGGGGAAACGGGGCGTCGGAAGTCGGGGCGTCGGACATCGGGGCGGAGGCGTGCGGCAGTGCAACGTGGGCACCGGACGCGAAGATCGGGCGAGGGCGAACCCGTCTGCTGTCCGTCGGTCGTCCATCGTCCGAACGCTCCGGCGCTCGCGCGCGTTGGGCTACGCGTGTTCGACCGATGATTCCCCGATGCCCACGCCCGGCCAGATCCAGGAGGCCGTCCAGTTTCCCGCGACGGCGTTCCGCGACCCCGACCTCGCCGCTGCGACGCCCGACACCGATGTGCTCGGCCTGCCGCGGGCCCGAACCGGCGCCTTCGCCGCCGTCTTCCGCCTCGCCGGTCCGTCGGGCGAGTGGGCCGTCAAGGTCTTCACCGACGCTGACGCCTCGCGCGGTGCCCGCTACGCCGCCCTCGCGCGCCGCCTGCGCGCGCATCCGGTGCCCGAGATCGTGCCGTTCGAACTGCAAGAGGCCGGAATCGTCGTCGACGGGCGCGCCGCTCCGCTTGTCAAGATGCCATGGCAGGACGGCCTCCCGCTCGGCGCCTACGTCGCCCGCCACCGCGCCGACGCCGCGCGGATGCGCGCCCTCGCCGACGCGTGGGCCGACCTCGTCGCCCGAATGGAGGCCGCCGGCATCGCCCACGGCGACCTGCAGCACGGCAACATCCTCGTCGTGGAGGACGATGCGAAGGCGCCGGGCGATGGCGGAACGGCAAACGCCAGCCAGGCCCCGGTGGCTGAGCCTCCTGCCCTGAGCCTGTCGAAGGGTGAAGCCCGCGCGGCGGACGCCCCGCGTCCCGCCTTCCGCCTCGTCGATCTCGACGCCGTCGTCGTGCCGGGCGCGCCACCGCCGAGCGAGGCCGGGCACCGCAACTACGCGCACCCCGACCGCGCCGCAGAGCGTGCGACAGCGCACCCCGACCGCTTCCCCGCGCTCGTCGTCTACACCGCGCTCCGCGCCCTCGAACGCCACCCGGCGCTCTGGCACGACCACGACAGCGGCGAGAACCTCCTCTTCCGCGCCGACGATTTCCTCGACCCCGACGCCTCGCCGCTCGTCGCCACCCTCGCCGCCGACGACGTTCTCGCGCCATTCGCCGCCGCCCTTCGCGCCGCCGCCTTCGGCCCGCTCCGCCGTGTCCCGCCGCTCGCCGGTGTTCTCGGCGACCTCGCCGCGGGCCGCACGCCCGAGGCGCCACGGCAGCGCCGCTCCGGTCCGCACGCCCACCGCCGGAGCCGCGCCGAAGCCGCCGCGCTCCCGGTCCTCGCCGCCGCACTCGTCGCCGCCGCCGCCATCGGCACCGCCACGACGCCAGCCGTCGGAGCCGTTCTCGCCGCCGTGACGCTCGCCGTCTTCGCCGCAACCGCCCTCTTCGGCGCGCGCCGCCTGCCCCTCGCCCGCCACCGCCGCCGCGTCGGGGCCGAGCGGCGCCGCCTCTCTGGCGACCTCGCCGCGCTCGACGACCGCCTCGCCGCCGCTGAGGCCGAGCGCGCCGCCGTCCTCTCCGATGCCGGGGCGCATCAGGCGCGGCGCCTCGCCGAACTCCGCCGCGAGGCCCTCCACGACCGCTTGCGCCACCACTTCATCGACGAGGCGACGGCGTTCGTGGGTACCGACGGGCAGCGGATCACGCCGCGCATCGTCGTGCGCCTCAAAAACGTCGGCGTTCGCACCGCGTGGGAGGTCGAGGCGCCGCGCGTCGCCCGCGCGCCCGATCTCTCCGACGGCGCCCGCGCCCGCGTCCTCGCCTGGCGCGCGTCCCTCGACGTCCGCTACGCCGATGGGTTGCCGACCGAACTGGCCGAGGGCGAGATCCGCCGCCTCGACCGGATGCGCGCCCACCGCGCCGATGACCTCGCACGCGACGCCGAGCGCCTCGCCATCCGCCGCGCCGCCGTCGCCACCGAAGACGCCGCCCTCGCCGCCCGCCTCGACGCCATCCCGCAGTATGGCGCCGCCGCCTACGCCGCCTACCTCCTGCGCCTCGCCGCCTCGCCGCCGTCGCCGCACATATCCGCACCGCGCCCGCCCGCTGGCGAATCGCCCGCCCGCGCCAACGCCGCCGTCCTCGCTGCCCGCCCGCTCGACCCCGATGCGCCGTGGTGGAACGACGCATCTGCCACGCCGACATCCGGCGCCGAAATAGGGGCGACAGAGCCGGGAACCGCATCTTCCACGCTCGATTCCTGAGCGCGGCGCCACCCGGCGCCCGGACCGTCGGAGCCTGCTCCGCGCGTCCGCCCTGCTGCGGGGGAGGCGATTCTGGGCCGCCTCTTCCGTGTTCGATTCAAGCCCTGACCAAGGAGGTGATCCACATGTCTCATTGCATGACGGCAGCCGCCCACGTGGCCCGCTAAGCACTGGAACGTCCGGCTGCCGGACGATGTCAGCACCGTGCCCGACCTGCGCAAGCGAGTCGGGCACGGTTGCGTTTCGGGGCGTCCGTCGTCCCGCGTCAGCGCAGCCAGCCGCCTGCGCCGACGCGCTCGATGTGGTAGCCGTGCTCGGCGAGGTGGTCCATCACCGACTGCGCGTGGTCTTCGTCGCGCACTTCGAGCACGAGTTCGAGGCCGACGCGGTCGACGGGCACGAGCCACGCCGCGCGCCGGTGGAAGATGTCGACGACGTTGGCGCCCGCGCGCCCGACCTCCGAGATCAGCGGCGCGAGGTTGCCGGGGCGGTCGTCGATGGTCGTCTTGCAGAGCAGGTAGCGCCCCTGCCGCACCATGTTCTGTTCGAGCACGCGCACGAGCAGCGTCGGGTCGACGTTGCCGCCGCAGAGGATCGCGCACAGCGTCTCGCCCTCCGCGGATGGCGATCTTGCCTGCGAGCAGCGCCGCCACGCCCGCCGCGCCCGCGCCCTCGACGACCTGCCGCGAGGTCTGGATCAGGTAGGCGATGGCGATGGCGATCTCGTCCTCGGTCACCGTCACGATCTCGTCGACGAAGTCGCGGATGATGGGGAGCGTCAGCCGCCCGGGCCGCTTGACCGCGATGCCGTCGGCGATGGTCCGCGCGCCATCGGCGACGATGGGATGTCCGGCCGCGAGCGAGGCCGTGACCGGGGCGCACGCCGCCGCCTGCACGCCGACGATGCGCACGCCGGGCCGCAGCGACTTGGCGGCAATCGCAATCCCCGAGATGAGCCCGCCGCCGCCGATGGGCACGACGATGGTGTCGATCTCGGGGCAGGCGTCGAAGAGTTCGAGGCCGATCGTGCCCTGCCCGGCGATGATGCGCGCGTCGTCGAACGGGTGGACGAGCGTCAGCCCGCGCTCGGTGATCAGTTCGTCGACACGCTCCGAGGCATCGTCGAAGGTGGCGCCGTGGAGGATGACCTCGGCGCCGAGTCGGCGCGTGGCAGTGACTTTGGTGAGCGGCGCGCGCTCGGGCATGACGATGACCGCAGGCACGCCGAGCGTCCGGGCGGCGAGGGCGACACCCTGCGCGTGGTTGCCCGCCGACTGCGCGACGACGCCGCGCGCGCGCTCGTCGTCGGTCAGGTCGACCATGCGGTTGAAGGCGCCGCGCACCTTGAAGGAGCCGCTGACCTGCGTGTTCTCGGCTTTGAAGAGCACGGTCGCGCGGTGCTTGGCGCCGAGCATCGCGTCGGGCAGCAGCGGCGTCACGCGCGCCACCCCGGCGATGCGGACGCGCGCCGCCTCGATGTCGTCGAGGGTGACGAGGGGTGCGGCGGGGTCAGGCGATGGGGTCACGGGCGGGGGAGCGGGCAGGGGAGGAACCGCTTCCGGAAGGTACTGATGGGGGTGGGGTTGTGAGGTGGTGTGTTGGTGAGGGGGCGATGCGCCGAACCGGTCAGGTGCGGGGACCTGACAGGTCACGGTGGCTGCGCACAGGCCAAGCGATGAGCGTCAGGAAGACGCCGTACGGCGACAAGATGACTGTGAGGACGATGCCACTAAAAAGCAAGAGGTCGCCTTCCCAGAGACCGTGGGTCTTCGCGAACGCGATTCCCGGGCCGAGCACGACCATCTCGGCGGCGATCGGAACGCAGATGAGGAGGACGAGCGGAAGCACCAGCGCCCACGCCGACACTCGGCGGTCCAGAACAGCGGCCACGAGGAGACGCGACAGGCCCAGAGGATCAGAAGGATTGTCAGGTGGCTGTACCACGCATTGTGCTCCGCCCAGGCCACTGCAGGCGTTCACGTCGCTTCCGAGCGCGTGGAGCGCGAGCGCGCCGAAGGCTACTGCGAGCATGGTGCCAGCAAGCAAAATCCAATAGAAGAGGCTCATCGGGTATGAGCGGAAGGAACGGGCGCAGAGATGAGCTCGAGCTCGCTTCCCGGATCGCCAGACCTCGAGCTCTCCAAACAGCGGAACGCCCGCGCGGCACCCCGGAAGGGCATCGAGCGGGCGTTCGGCGTCACAACGACGGAGGTCTCAGACGATGGCGAGCACGAGGGCAAGCAATGCGCTGACGACTCCGGCGGCGACCGTCATCGTGCCGATGGCACGGTGAACAGGCGACGAGGCGGTGCTGCGAATCATGGCGCGCAGGGTGTTGGAGGTGGGGATGTCGAGCCGCTGCCGGTTACAACGGTGATTTTGAAGTTACGCGCACCTATGTGCCCCACCCGGACAATCTTTTCACCCAATTGTGAATAATATGTTGACTGAGCCGTCGCAAGGCCCTGATTTGCTCCGATTGGAGGCCTCCAGCACAGCGTGAGGACGATATCCGCCGATGTGTCTTGCGCGCTCCCGCTGACGCACTCGTGTCACCCTGCCCTGTGTCCCCTATGGTCCGGCGCACCCTGTCAGCATCCAAGAACCCTGACAGGGTGCCCTCCTCGCCGTGCGTCAACGAGACGGTGTGCCGTGCATCGACGGGTGTTGCTGACGATGCGGGGGGCGTGTGGGTGCGGGATATGCAAGTACGTCCGCTACGGTAGCGCCTATCGACCATCCTATCGGTGGAGGAGGCCGCTCGAACCGGTTGCCTCGGCGCAGGTGCGGGGGCGGGAGTACCTTCGCACGGATCTCAGCCCCAGACCGATATGCGCCGCCGCTTCGCCCCGCTCCTGCTCATCGCCGCCGTCGTCGCGGCGGCCACGCCTGCCGGGCCGACGGCGCACGCGCGGCATCCGGCGCCTGTCGATGCGTCGCTGTGGCATCCGGGCGAGTCCGGGCAGCCGGAGCGGGCGCGCAACGGGATGGTCGTCTCGGCGCACATCGAGGCGTCGAAGGCGGGCGTCGAGGTGCTGCGCGCGGGCGGCAACGCCGTCGATGCGGCGGTGGCGACCGGGTTCGCGCTCGCCGTCGTCTTCCCCGTCGCGGGCAACATCGGCGGCGGCGGCTTCATGGTCGTCCGCCAGCCCGACGGCGCCGCGACCTCGTTCGACTACCGCGAGACCGCCCCGGCAGCGGCCACGCGCGACATGTTTCTCGACGCCAACGGCGACTTCGTGCCCGACCGCAGCCAGCGCGGCGCCCTCGCGAGCGGCGTTCCCGGCGCCGTCGCGGGCCTCGTCACCGCCCACGCCAAGGGCGGACGCCTGCCGCTCGCCCGCGTGCATGGCGCCCGCGATCCGCCTCGCCGCGTCCGGGCTTCGCGCTCACGCACGAGGACGCCGGGATGCTCAACGGCTACCGCCGCGCCTTCCGCGCCTTCCCGTCGACGCGCCGCTACTTCACGCGCCGCGACTCGACGACCGTCTACGCCGAGGGCGAGCGCTTCGTGCAGGCCGATCTCGCGCGTGTGCTCCGCCGCATCGCCGCGACCGGCGCCGACGGCTTCTACCGCGGAGCGACCGCCGACCTGCTCGTCGCCCAGCAGCGGCGCGACGGCGGCCTCATCACCCACGCCGACCTCGCCGGGTACCGCGCCGTCGAGCGCCCGGTCGTCGAGGGACGCTACCGCGGGCACCGCATCCTCACGATGGCGCCGCCGTCGTCGGGCGGCGTGGCCCTCCTTCAACTGCTCGGCTCGGTCGAGCCCTACGACCTGCGCGCGATGGGCTGGAACGCCTCGGCGACCGTCCACCTGATGGGCGAGGCGATGCGCCGCGCCTACGCCGACCGCGCCGAGTACCTCGGCGACCCCGACGTCGTGCGCGTGCCGATGGCGCGAGCTCACCGCCGCCCCCTACCTCCGCGCCCGGATGGCGTCGTTCCGCCCGGACAGCGTGTCGACGAGCGCCGCCCTCGGCCACGGCGACCCGTTCGCGGGCGAGACGACCGAGACGACGCACTACTCGGTCGTCGATCGCGATGGCCAGGCCGTCAGCGTGACGACGACGCTGAACGGCGGCTTCGGCAGCCTCGTCGTCGTCGACGGCGGCGGCTTTTTCCTCAACAACGAGATGGACGACTTCTCGGCCAAGCCGGGCGTCCCCAACATGTTCGGGCTCGTCGGCAACGAGGCCAACGCGATCGCGCCCGGCAAGCGGATGCTCTCGTCGATGACGCCGACGATCGTCGAGGACCCGCAGGGCCGCCTCCGCATGGTCACCGGCACGCCGGGCGGCTCGACGATCATCACGACCGTCTTCCAGACCATCCTCAACGTCGTCGACTTCGGGATGGACGTGCAGCAGGCCGTCGACGCGCCGCGCGTGCACCACCAGTGGCTGCCCGACGTGATGCGCTTCGAGCGCTTCGCCGTGTCGATGGACGCACAGGTCGGCGCTCATCCGCCGCGGCTGGAAGGTCGAGGGACCGGGCTCGTGGGGCCAGGCCGACGCCATCGTCGTCGGCTACGACGAGGCCCGCGCCGCCACCGACGTGTCGAGCGTCGGCACCCGCCGCGACGCCACGCGCGGCCGGGTCTACGAAGGCGGCGCCGACCGCCGCGGGCAGAATGTGGCGATGGGGTATTGAACAGGCGCCTGCCGTCCGTCACCCCCCCATCCCCGCCTCCCGGCACAGCGCTGCGAACGTCGCCGCCATCCCCACGTCGTCTGCCGGAGCGAGGCCGCCGCGGACGGGGCCGGGCTGCACGACGGTCGAGCGCGGGGCGGTGAGCCAGTGGAAGCGCTCGGACGGTGGGAGCGCGGCGATGACGCCCGCATCAGCGTCGCCGCTCGCCACGCGGGCGAGGCCGTCGAGGTAGCGGCGCACGAGCGCGAGGTCGAGGCCGGGCCGCAGGTGCGCCGCGAGCGCCGTGGCGACGCCCTCGTCGAGGCACGTCGAGACGCGCAGCACGCGCGCCTGCCGGCTGTGGAGGACGACGCCGACGGTGAGCGCCGTCTCGCCGCCGACGTGCGGCAGCAGGCGCAGGAGCGCGTAGTCGTAGGCGACGCGCGGACGGGCCTCGGGAATCGTCGGAGCGCTCATCGGCGGTAGGCGAGCGGGCGCGTCGGCCCGGCCTGCGCAGCGATGCGGGCGGTTTCGGCGGCGGCGACGAAGGGCGCCGTGTCGGCGAGGCGGGGGACGAGGATGGCGCGGTAGGCGTCGCGGAACGCGCCGGGCGTGTCGAAATCCGGCGCCCGTCCGCCGGACGTCGCCATCAGCAGGTCGTCGGGGACGAGGTCGAGGACGGCGTCGATGCGCTCCGGCGAAAGACGCGCCCGCATCCGCGCATCCGCGTCGGCCATCGGACCGGCGAGCGGCAGGAGGACGTGCTGCGAGATCGGCGGAAACGGCGAGGCCGCGCGGGCGGCGAGGTCGATGCCGGACCAGTCGTGGTGGAAGTAGAAGGCGACGCCGTGATCGATCAGCCACAGCCGCGACGGGCCGGTCGGGCAGCCGTGGCGGCCCGTCGGGCGACGCTCCAGCGGAACCGGGTCGGGGGCGACGACGAGGTTCGGGTTGCGCGCGGTGCGGTCGATGTTGAAGGTGAAGGCGTCGAGCCAGACGATGTCGGCGGCGAGGTCGGGCGGCGCCATCTCGGGCGTGGCGACGGGGTCGAAGGCGAGCGCGGGCGACAGGAAGGCGAGGCCGACGTTTCGGCCCTCGCTCGCGCGCAGCAGGTCCTGGATCTCCGGGTCGCGCTCGGTGCGCCCGAACGCGGCATCGACCGTCACGACGGCGATCTCGGGCACCGGCAGCCCGGCGGCGCGCGCGATCTCGCCCGCGAGGATCTCGGCGACGAGCACCTTCGGCCCCTGCCCGGCGCCGCGAAACTTGACGACGAACGGCCCGCCCGCGTCGGTGTCGACGAGCGCCGGCAGCGACCCGCCCTCGCGGAGCGGCGCGACGTAGCGCGTGGCGGCGTAGAGGGGAAGGGGCATCGGGGCGGGGAAAGGCGCAAAGGTAGGGGTGGGGTTGTGGGTTGGTGAGTCGTGGGGTGGTGGGGTGTGGACGGTCCCTGAGCCTGCCTGCGCTGAGCGTGTCGACGCGTCGAAGGGCCGCGCGCGGGCTTCGGGCTTCGACATCCTTCGACGCTGCTCAGGGAGGGGCTCAGCCGCCGGGGGCGATGCGCGCTGACGGCGTCGTCTGTCGTCCGTCGTCCGCCGTCCGCCGTCCATCCCCCTCCCGCGATCCGCGCCGCCCGGCCTGCGTACCACGCCCGCCCCTCCGCCCGCCCCCGCGCCCGTGCCCGACGACCGCCGCCCGATCACGCTCCTCCACACCGCCGACATCCACATCGGCGTCGACACCTACGGGCGCCTCGACGCCGAGACGGGAATGTCGACGCGGATGCTCGACTTCCAGGCCGCCTTCGACGAGATGGTCGCGCGTGCGATCGCCGAGGACGTCGACCTCTTCGTCTTCGCGGGCGACGCCTACCGCACCGCCGACCCGACGCCGACGCAGCAGCGCCTGTTCGTCGAGTGCCTGCAGCCGGTTCTCGACGCCGGCATCCCGGTCGTCATGGTCGTCGGCAACCACGACCACCCGGTCTCGCACGGCAAGGCGTCGGCGCTCGACATCTTCCCCTTCCTCGACGGCACCGTCCACCTCTACAACCGCCCCGGCGGGCCGCACCGCATCGAAACGAAGCGCGGGCCGGTGCAGATCATCGCCCTTCCGTGGCCGATCCGCAGCCTGCTGCTCTCCAAGGAGGAGTACCGCGGGATGACGCCGCCGGACCTCCGCGACCTGATCGAGGCCAAGTACCGCGAGATCGTGCGGACGGCGGCCGCGGAGGCCGATCCGGCGGTGCCGCTCGTGGTCGTCGGGCACTTCTCCGTCGTCGGCGCGTCGCTCGGCGGGTCGGAGCGGACGAGCCTGATCGCGCACGAGCCCAAATTCCTCGCCGCCGACCTCGCGCAGCCGGGCGTCGATTACGTGGCGCTCGGCCACATCCACCGGCACCAGGACCTGAACCCGCCGCGCGCGCCCGGCGAGCCGCACTGCCCGGTCGTGTATTCGAGTTCGATCGAGCGGATCTCGTTCAAGGAGATGGACGACGACAAAGGCTTCGTGCTCGTCCGCCTCGACGCCGACAAGCCGCCCGGCGAGCGCGCCGCCTACACGTTCGTCGCCACGAACGCGCGCCGCTTCGTCTCCGTCACCGCCGACGCGCGCACCGCCGTCGACGCCACCGACGCCGTCCTCGCCGCCATCGCCCGCGCCGACATCGCGGGAGCCGTCGTGCGCGTCCGCTACGCCGTCGTCGAAGGGCAGACCGTCGACGCGACGCGCCTGCGCGAGGCCCTGAAGGACGCCTACGCCATCGCCGCCGTCGAGCGTGTCGCCGACGTCGTCGAGCGGCAGCGGCGCACCGTCGTCACGCGCGAACTGAGCCTGCGCGACGCCCTCGACCGCTACGTCTCGCAGCGCGAAGACCTCGCCCCGGTGCGCGAGCGGCTCGTGGCGGCGGCCCTCGAGATCGCCGACGAGGGGGAGGATTCGGAGGAAGGGTAGGGCCGCCGCGGGGGGTGCGTCAAGATTCCGCCCGCCCGCCACCCCCGCGCCCGCTGCTGCGTTCGACACCGCCGATCCACCGCCTCCTCGATGCCCGTCTCGCCCCGCCTGCTCGCCGTCCGCGCCCTCGTCCGCCTCGACACCGACGCCGCCTTCGCCGGCCACGCCGAGCGCGCCCGCAGCGGCGACCCCGATGCCGAGCGCGCCGCGACCGACCTCGTCGCGGGCGTGACGCGCCACCGCCGCTGGCTCGACCACATCCTCGCGCCGTTCGTGCGCGGCGGTTTGGTCGGCATCGACGGGCTCGATGCGCCCGTGCGCGCCGCCCTGCGCCTCGGCGCCTACGAACTCGACATCGCCGCGACCGCCCCTCACGCCGCCGTCGGAGAAGCGGTCACCGCCGCGCGCGGTGCGGGCGCCGGGCATGGAGCCGGGCTCGTCAACGCCGTTCTGCGCCGCCTCTCCGAGGCCGGGCCGCCGCCCGACCCGAAGACCGGCGACCTCGCGCACGACCTCGCCGTCCGCTACAGCCACCCGACGTGGCTCGTGCGGCGCTGGCTCGCGCGCTTCGGCGAGGCCGCCACGCGCGAGATCCTCGTGCTCGACAACACGCGCCCCGTCTTCGGCGTCCGCGCCAACACGCTCCGCACCGCCGCCCCCGTCCTCCGCGCCGCCCTCGACACCGCCGGGCTGGCCTTCGAGCCGTCGCCGTGGGTCGACGGAATCGTGCGCACGCAGGCCGTGCAGGGGCTGCTGCGCGCGGGACTCGTGTCGAGCGGACGCGCGGTCGTGCAGGACGAGGCCGCGGCGCTCGTCGTCCACGTCCTCGACCCGCAGCCCGGCGAGACCGTCTTCGACGTGTGCGCGGCGCCGGGCGGCAAGGCCGTCTACGCCGCCGCGCGGATGGAGAACCGCGGACGCCTCGTCGCCTCCGACGTTCACGAGGGCCGCTTGCGCCTCGTCGGGCGCGCCGCCGTGGCGACGGGCGCGACGATCGTCGAGATGCGCGCGGGCGATGTCGCCGCGCGCGCCGCCGAAGCGATTGCGGCAGGCGACCTCGCCGACGCCGTCCTCGTCGACGCGCCGTGCAGCGGGACGGGCGTGCTCGCGCGCCGCGCCGACCTGCGCTGGCAACGCGGCGAGGCCGACCTCCTGGGCGCCGCCGAGTTGCAGGCGCGCCTGCTCGGCGAAGCCTCGGCGCTCGTGAAGCCCGGCGGGCGCCTCGTCTACTCGACCTGCTCGATGGAGCCTGAGGAGAACGAGCGGCAGGTCGACGCCTTCCTCGCCGCCCACCCCGATTTCGCCCGCGAGAGCGTCGCCGGGCGGGTCCCCGACGCCTTCGTCACCGACGCGGGCGACTACGCCGCCCTCCCGCACGTCCACGCCACCGACGGCGCCTATGCCGCCCGGCTCGTGCGCAAGGCGTGAGATGGATTGCGCTGAGACCCTGTTTGTGAAGTTCGTCATCCCCGCGAAAGCGGGGACCCCGTGTGCAGAACGCTGCGCGTGACCCGCTCTGGATTCCCGCTTTCGCGGGGAAGACGGATCTGGGAAGGCGTTGGCGCTCCTTCATAAACAGCTTCTGACAGCAAGGAGCGGTCGCTACAAGCGTCAGTCCCCACCGCGTGCTTCGGTGACGAATGCGTTGGGCGTGAACCCGGATGGGTGCGGGCGATTCGAGGCGGCTCCATCCAGACCCTGACCCCGTGCCCGATTCCACCCCCGCCCACGCCGCCGTCGGCGCGCCCGACGCCCTCCTCGACGCCATCGCCGAGCGGTGGAGCCCGCGCTCGTTCGCCGACCGCAGCGTCTCGCCCGAGCGCATCCGGCTCGTCCTCGAAGCGGCCCGGTGGGCGCCGTCGTCGTCGAACACGCAGCCGTGGCGGTACGTCGTCGCACGGCGCGAGGAGACCGCCGCCTTCGCCGACCTGCTCGCCTGCCTGAACGAGGCGAACCGCTCGTGGGCGCGCCACGCACCCGTGCTGATGCTCGGCTACGTCGCCACTGTCAACCCGGCCAACGGCAAGAACCTCGCCTACGCCCTCCACGACATGGGCGCCGCAAGCGCGCTCCTCAGCGTGCAGGCGACGGCGCTGGGCCTGCAGACGCACCAGATGGCGGGGATCCTGAAAGACGAGGCCGCGAAGCGGATCCAGGCGCCCGAGGGTTTCGAGTTCAAAACCGCCCTCGCGCTCGGCTACCCCGGCCCCGCCGACCGCCTCCCCGACGACCTCGCCGCCCGCGAGACCGCGCCGCGCGTGCGCCGCGAACTGGCGGAGTTCGTCTTCGGCACCGAATGGGGCGAACCTGCCGCCATCGTCGAGGGATGAGGGTGCGTCCATCGCTGACCCTGTCCGGTCCCCCAACCTGACAGGGTTGCCCTCCGGTCGCCGCCGCTGCCCCGCGTCGTCCGCCGCTGTCGGGAGGAGGCGCTATCTTGGGCCGACGCTCATTTCCGCACCCGCCGCCCTGTGACCCTTGCCCCCGAAGGCCGCCGCCGTCTCCGCACCACCGCTGCCCTCGTCGGCGGTGTGGTCGTGGTCGGCGTGGCGACGGGCGGCATCGTGGGGATCGTGACGGGCGCACTGGGACTTGCCGCGCTCGGCGCCAGTGCCGCCCGCCTCCGCGATGCCTCGCGCACGCCGCCGCCGGGCGCCGCCAGCCTGCTCATCGCTCCCGTCGATGGCCGCATCGCCGCCGTCGTGGACGAGGACGAGCCGGTGTACGTGGAGGGACCGGCGACGCGCGTGACGATCGCCCGCTCGCCCGTCGCATCGCGCGTGCTGCGTGCGCCCGTCGATGGTGGGGTCGTGGTCGCCCGCGGAGGGTTGGGAGGATCGGCGCTTGGCCTCCTGCACGCCTCGGGCCTGCGCATGCTGCTCACTCCCTCTCCATCGGCGCCGCTCGGCTGGGCCGGCGAGGCCGTGACGGGCGGGCAGCGGCTCGGGGTTGCGAGCGCGTCGCGTGTGGATGTCGTCGTGGCGCGCGGCGTCGAGATCAGCGCCCGCGTCGGGGATGTCGTGCGGGCGGGCGAGACGGTCATCGGCCACTTTCCGCTCACGCCCGCCGGCACGTCCGGCACCGCCGCCGCCGGGATCGCCGATCCGCCTCTGATCGCGGGCGCCTCGACGTCCGGCACGACCGGCGCTTGATCCGCCCGCGTCTCGCCCGACGCCTTCGCGCCCGCCCAGCGCCGTCCTCCTTCCGCCCGATGCCGCGCCCCGCGGCCCCCGTCCGATGCTCGCCGTCCGCCGCCGCACGACCCGCGCCGACCGCCCGCGCCGCCGCATCCCGCCTGCGGCGGTGCCGTCGTTCTTCACGCTGATGAACCTGTTCTGCGGGTTTCTCGCCGTGACGCAGCTCCACGAGGGCCGCATCACCAACGCGTGCTGGCTCGTCGTGCTCGCGGCCGTCTTCGACCTGTTCGACGGGATGATGGCGCGCCTGACGCACTCGCAGTCGGACTTCGGCGTCCAGCTCGACTCCCTGGCCGACGCGGTCTCGTTCGGCCTCGTGCCGTCGTACCTCGTCTACCTGAGCGGTCTGCGCGAGCACGGCATCCTCGGCCTCATCGTCGCCTCCCTCCCCGCGCTCTGCGGCGCCGTCCGCCTCGCCCGCTTCAACGTCACCTTCGATGGCGAGAAGAAGGGCACCTTCACGGGCCTGCCGATCCCGATGCAGGCTGCCGCCGTCGTCGCGCTCGTGCTCAACATCGAGAAGCAGGACTTCGACCTGTACAGCCCTGGCGGCCTGAGCCTGCTCGTGCCCATCGTCGTCGTGCTCGCAGGACTGATGGTCTCGACGGTCCCGTTCGATGCCGGGCCGCGCCCGTCGGCGTTCTACGTGCGCCAGCACCCGGTCAAGAGCACGGCGTACCTCGTCGGCCTCGTCCTCGTCGTCGTGTTCCAGCATATCGGCCTCCTGATCGCGCTCGCGGGCTACCTCCTCGCGGGCATCGGCGGCGCCGCCCTCGGCTTCATCCGCGCCATCCGAAGCGCCGGTGGCCCCGACGATGGGCCGCCGGACGGACTGCCGGAAACCGCATCTCCCGTTGCCGCCTGAGCCGCGTCCCCGCTCCTCATTTCGATCACCCACCCCCGACGCCGTGTACCGCGCCGACATCCGCATCACCCTGCGCCCGTCCATCCTCGATCCGCAGGGCAAAGCCGTGCAGCACGCCCTCGCGGGCGCCGACCTCGGCGCCGTGACCGCCGTGCGGATGGGCAAGCTCGCCGAACTCCACATCGACACCGACGACCGTGACGAGGCTGTGCGCGTCGCCCGCACCGCCTGCGAACGCCTGCTCGCCAACCCGGTGATGGAGGATTTCGCCATCGAGATCGTCGAGATGCCCGCCATCACCCCGGTGCCGTGATGCCGACCGCCGCCGTCGCCGAGCCGACCGACGCACCCGTCGCCGAGGTGGCCGACGAGACGCGCGTGGCACTGCCGTGGCGCGTGATCCTCTTCGACGACGATGTCCACACGTTCGAAGACGTGATCGTGCAGCTGATGCTCGCCACGTCGTGCAGCGCCGACCACGGCGCGCGCGTCGCCTTCACCGTCCACACAACCGGCAAGGCAGTCTGCTTCGAGGGGCCGTTCGAGGCGTGTTTTCGCGTCAAGAACGTGCTCGACGAGATCGCGCTCGTCACGCAGATCGAGGGGTGATGGGGGAGGGCGCATCGGCAGACGGGGCCGGAGCCGTCGGTCTGAACCGTGTCGCCGCGTGGGTCGTCCGTGCCTCCGCGTGGTTCGTGGAGGCGCTGCTTCGCCCCGTTGTGCCCCCGTCGGCCCGAAACACACCGCGCCCGCGTCGCCGGAGCAGGGCGCAAGCCGCCCGTACGTGCCTGTGGAGGTGCAACCGCATCGGTGATCCCGTGCGCCAAGGGCTGGTGACATCGGGTGATGTGGGAACCGCGATCCGGCGCGCCTGTACCCGGTCCTGAACTCCACCCGCTCCGATGCGTCGTTTCGCTACCGCTCTCCTGTTCGCCGCTGCCCTGACCGGGGCCGCCGTGCGCCCGGCAGCGGCGCAGTCGGCCCGTAGCGAAGTGCAGGAGGTCCCGGTTACGGTGACCGTTCCGCAGCCGAACCCGGTCCGCTCGACGGCCCGTTTCGCCATCACCGCCCGCCGCGCGACGCCGGTGCGCATCGAGCTTCTGAACCTGCTCGGCCAGCGCGTCGCCACCCTCTTCGACGGGCGCCTCGACGCCGGGGAGAGCCAGACGGTGACGATCAGCGCCGGTGACCTGCCGACGGGCCTGTACCTCTACCGCGTCCAGGCCGACCGCAGCATCGTCACGCGCCAGGTGTTCATCTCGCGCTGAGGGCTGTGAGAGTCGCTTTCCACGCCGCCCCGGTTCGTCCGGTGCGGCGTTTTGCGTTCGTGTGGAGTGTGGATCGAGTCAGCGGCGGAGCGCAGGCAAGCTCTCGCGCCAGCCGAGGCGGTGGCAGGCCCAGAGGCCGAGGAGGATCGCTTCGGCGGCATCGTCGGTGAGCGACGTGGGGGCGGGCGCAGGGCTGTCGGCGATGACCTGCCGGGCGAGGCGGATGGCGGTTGCCTTGACGGCGGCGCCGCTGCGGCGTTCGCGCGGAAGCAGCAGCCGCTCGCGCCACGCGTGGGCGTGGACAGGCACGTAGACGAGTCCGCGCCGCACCGCCTCGCGCCGCCACAGCAGCTCGATGTCGCCCCCACCCTCCACGGCGAGGGCCGCCGTTTCGGACGTCAGCAGCGCCGGAAGCGCGCGCCGGAGCGCACTCCGCGTCCCGTAGTGCTGCGACCGGTAGGCGACGAGCGCGCCCGCCCGGTCATACGTGGCGAGACCGGTGCGAAGGCCGAGATCAACGGCGAGGAGCATTTCGGAAGCGTTCGGTCGGATTCAATCAGGCGCCGTCGTCCGTAGGGGAGGTGCGTGCACGTCCTGCCCGCCCGCCTCGGCAACATCCACCTGTCAGGTCGGGGCACCCGGCAGGTGCGGCATTCTCTTCACGGCACTCGACGCGCGCACCTTCGCGTGAGTTTCGCCGGGCCGCAGAGGGCGCGCGTGGTACCTTGGAGGCTCTCCCTGCTCGCGCGCGACCGGCTCTCGGTCGACCGCGCGGGCCGATCACCATCCATCCACAGGGAACGATGCCCGACACGTCCAATACGTACGAGCTGACGTATATCGTCAATGCCGTGCTCAGCGAGGACGCCGCCAAGCAGCTGGCCGACCGCTACACCAAGTACATCGAGGAGAACGGGGGGAAGATGCTTCAGAACGAGTTCTGGGGCAGCCGCCGCCTCGCCTACCCGATCGGCAAGAAGCGCAACGGCTTCTACTTCAACCTCTTCTTCGAGGCCCCGGGCCGCATCATCGGTCGCCTCGAGCGCGCCCTTGAGATCGAAGACGACGTGATGCGCTACCTCACGCTCCGCCTCGACGCCAAGATGCTCCGGCACTTCGCGCAGAACCGCGAAGGCGCGACGACCGTCCGCGGCGACTCGGATCTGCCCGCCGGGCGCGACGACTGACCCTCCTCCACCTCTTTCCATTTCTCTGACCCCCATGGCGGACAACCAGACTCCCCAGGAGATGCCGGACGTGCGGAACGTGGAGTATGTCGACTACAAGGATGTCGACCTGCTCAAGCGGTACCTCAACGAACAGGGCATGCTCATGCCGCGGCGCGTGGCCGGTACCACGGCCAAGTTCCAGCGCCAGCTCACGCGCGCCGTCAAGCGCGCCCGTCACCTCGCCCTTCTGCCCTTCGCGGCAGACATGGTGCGCTAAACCCCCAACGACGATGAACGTCATCCTGACCCAGGACGTCGACAACCTCGGTAGCGAGGGGCAGATCGTGCCTGTCAAGAACGGCTACGGGCGCAACTTCCTCATCCCGCGCGGCATGGCCCGCCAGGCAACGCCGACCGCGGTGAAGTCGTACGAGGAAGAGCGCCGCCAGCAGTCGCGCAAGATCGCCGCCAAGGCCGACGAAGCGCGCGCCCTCGGCGCCCAGCTCTCCGCCGTCACCCTCGTCGTGCCTGCGCGCATGAACGAGGACGGACGCCTCTTCGGCACCGTCACCACGACGCAGCTCGCCGACCTGCTGGCCCAGCAGGGCTTCCAGCTCGAGCGCCGCCGCATCGCCATCGATGCGGAAGTCCGCACGCAGGGCACGTACACCGCTACGGCCCGCCTCCACTCGGACGTGACGGCGACGTTCTCCTTCGAGGTCGTCCCCGACGTGCAGGTCTGATCGTTGCCGAATGGCAACCGTGGGAGCGTGCTCGGATTCGGGCGCGCTCCCACGCTCGTTTGAGGGGATGAGGGATTGACTACGGAGGGGACCCTGACAGGGTAGCGCTGGCTGCGGATGCGGACGGGTGGCGGTCGAGCCCGTCCGGGTGTCTGTGTCGGTTGGGCATGATGGTTCGTGCCCCTACCGGACACGGCGCCGCCAGCAGCGTTTGCCCGCGCGCCTTCCCGGCCCCTTCACGCGCTCCGGCGTAGATTTCCGCACCGATTCGCCCGCCTGCGGCACGTCGCCTTCGGGCGCGGCGTGCCGTCGTCGTTTCCGCCCCGCCGATGGCCTCTGCTCCTGACTCTGCCGCTGCCGCCGCGCCGCGCTTCCCCGACCTGTCCGCCGCCACCGGCGGACGGCTCGACCTGCCCGCCCTCGACACGTCGCACGCTCGCGCGGTGGAAAGCCGAGCGGACGTTCGAGCGCAGCGTCGACGAGCGCGATGGGGCGCCGGGCTTCACGTTCTACGAAGGCCCGCCGACGGCCAACGGACGCCCCGGCATCCACCACGTCATGGCGCGCACGGTCAAGGACGCCTTCTGCCGCTACAAGACGCTCCGCGGCTTCCGCGTGCACGCGCAAGGCGGGCTGGGACACGCACGGCCTGCCGGTCGAGATCGAGGTCGAGAAGGCGCTCGGCCTCAACTCGCGCGACGACATCGAGGCCTACGGCATCGCCGCGTACAACGCCGCCTGCCGCGCGAGCTCGGTGCCGAGTACACGGACCTCTGGAACGAGCTGACGCGACCCGGATGGGCTACTGGGTCGACCTCGGCGACCCGTACGTGACCTTCCAGAGCGCGCTACATCGAGTCGGTCTGGAACCTGCTCAAGCGCCTCTACGACGCCCGCACGCCCGTCACCGCCGACGGGGCAGGGGGCGAGCCGGTGCTCTACAAGGGCCACAAGATCCAGTGGTACAGCCCCGGCTCCGGCACCGTGCTCTCGTCGCACGAGGTCGCGCAGGGCTACAAGGAAGTGCAGGACGCGAGCGTGTACGTCCGCTTCCCGCTCGTCGACGACCCCGACACGTCGCTCCTCGCGTGGACGACGACGCCGTGGACGCTCCCGTCCAACACCGCCATCGCCGTCAACCGCCGCCTGACCTACGCCCGCGTGCGCCTCTCCGACGGACGCACGTGATCGTCGCCGAGAAGCGCATCGCCGCGCTGCGCGACGAGGGCGCGGTCGTCGTGGAGACGATGCCGGGCGAGGCGCTCGTCGGGCGGCGCTACGACCCGCCGTTCGAGGTCTTCCGCGATGAGGCCGGCGCCGATGCCGCGTGGTCGGTCATCCACGCCGACTTCGTGACCGACACCGACGGCACGGGCGTCGCGCACGAGGCGCCGGCGTTCGGCATGGACGACTACACGGCCGTCGTGCGTCGGGCGCGGGGATGCCGCTCTTCAACCCGGTCCGCGCCGGACGGCACGTTCGACCGCGACTTCGGCGATGCGCAAGGTCGAGGGGATCGACTTCAAGGCCGCCGACCGCGTCGTCATCCGCGACCTGAAGGCGCGCGGGCTGCTGTACCGCGAGGACTCGTACCTGCACAACTACCCGCACGACTGGCGCAAGGGCACGCCGCTCATGCAGTACCCGGTCGAGTCGTGGTTCGTGCGCACGAGCGCCTTCACCGACCGCCTCGTCGGCCTCAACGACACCATCCGCTGGCAGCCCGAGGGCGTCGGGCGCGGGCGCTTCGGCGAGTGGCTCAAGGGCGGCGTCGACTGGGCGCTCTCGCGGCGCCGCTTCTGGGGCACGCCGCTCCCGATCTGGGTGAGCGACACCGACCCGGACGTACACCGAGTGCATCGGCTCGATCGCCGAACTGCACGCCAAAGCTCGGCGGCGCGATCCCGGACGGGGCCGATCAACCCCGACACCGGCGAACTCGACCTGCACCGCCCGTACGTCGACGCGCTCACGTGGCCCGCCCCGGGCACATGGCGGCACGATGCGGCGCGTGCCGGACCTCATCGACGTGTGGTTCGACAGCGGCGCGATGCCGTTCGCGCAGTGGCACTACCTCAAGCACGACGACGGGTCGGAGCAGAACGGCGAGGTCTTCCGGCAGAACTTCCCGGCGGACTTCATCGCCGAGGGCGTCGACCAGACGCGCGGGTGGTTCTACACGCTCCACGCCATCGCCACGCTCGTCGAGGACTCGGTCGCCTACCGCAACGTCGTCGTCAACGGGCTCGTGCTCGACGAGGCGGGCGAGAAGATGTCCAAGTCGAAGGGCAACACAGTCGATCCGTTCGGCGTGATGACGCGCCACGGCGCTCGACGTCGTGCGCTGGTACGATGATGTCGAACGCGCCGCCGTGGGAGAACCTGAAGTTCTCCGAGTCCGCCCTCGCCGAGACGCGCTCAAAGGTCTTCTCGACGCTCGCCAACGTCTACGGCTTCTTCGCCACCTACGCGAACCTCGACCGCCCCGACATCGCCGCCGCGCCGCCGCCGAGCGAGCGCCCCGACCTCGACCGCTGGATCCTCCACCGCCTCGCCCGCACCGTCGAGGCCGCCACGCAGAGCTTCGACGACTACAACCCGACGCGCGCCGCCCGCGCCGTCGAGGCCTTCGCCAGTGACCTCTCGAACTGGTACCTGCGCCGCAGCCGCCGCCGCTTCTGGAAGTCGGAGGATGCCAGCGACCAGAACGCCGCCTACGCGACGCTCTACGCCTGCCTGCGCGACCTCGCCGTCGTGATGTCGCCCATCGCGCCCTCCTTCCCCGACGTGCTCTACCGCGCCCTCACCGGGGCCGGAGACGGCGGACTCGGTCCACCTCGCCGCGTGGCCCGACGTGCGCACGGCGGAGATCGACGACGCCCTCGCGGCCCGGATGGCGCTCGCGCGGACCGTCGTGACGCTGCGTTCTGAGCCTGCGCGCCGCGTCGAGCATCGGCGTCCGGCAGCCGCTCGCGCGGGCCATCGTGGTGCTGCCGTCCGGCGTCAGCGCGGACGATCTGCGCGCCGTCGAGGACGTGGTGATGGACGAGGTGAACGTCCGCGCGCTCGAAATTGCCACCGGCGCCGCCGGGTTCGCGACGCGCCGCGCGAGCGCCAACTTCCGCGTGCTCGGCAAGAAGGTCGGCTCGCGCATGAAGGCCGCGGGCGCCGCCATCGCCGCGATGACGGAGGCCGAGATGGACGCGCTCGCCGCGACCGGCGCGGTCACCCTCGTGCTCGACGACGGCCCGCTCGCGCTCACGCCCGACGACGTGACGGTCGTGACCGAGGGCGTGCCCGGCTGGCACGTGGCGAGCGACGGCGGCGTGACCCTCGCGCTCGACACGAACCGCACGCCCGATCTCATCGCCGAGGGCCTCGCGCGGGAGGTCGTCAACCGCGTGCAGCAGCTCCGCAAGCGCGGCGGCCTCGACGTGTCCGACCGCATCGACATCGCGTTCGAGGCAGGTGACGCCCTCGCCGCCGCCCTCGACCTGCACGGTGACTACGTTCGGAACGAGACTCTCGCCCTCTCGTTGCGCCGGGCTTCCACGTCCGCTATCCCAGCCGACGTGGACGCCTCGCCTGACGCAGGCGAGGCCCTCCTCACCGACACCTTTGACATCGACGGGCACGCGCTCCGCCTCACGCTGCGCCGCGCCTGATTCTGTTTCCCCATCCGATGGACGACCGCACGCCGGACGCGCCGGCTCCCGCCGCCGCCCGTGTTTCTCCCTACTCCGACGACGACCTGGCGATGTTTCGCGCGCTGATCCTCGACAAGCGCCGCGTCGCCATCGAGGACATCGGGTCGATGAAGCACCAGCTCGAAGACGCCCGCGAGCAGGCTGAGAACGACACCGCCTACTCGTTCCACATGGCCGACGCCGGGACCGACGCGATGGAGCGCGAGAAGCTCTACCTCATGCTCGCTCGCCAGCAGAAGTACGTCGTCTACCTCGACCGCGCCCTCGAACGCGTGCGCAACAAAACCTACGGCGTCTGCAAGGTGTCTGGAAAGCCGATCGAGCGCGCGCGCCTGATGGCCGTCCCGCACACCGAGACGTCGATCGAGGTCAAGTCGAAGCAGAAGGGCTGAGCGTCTGTTCACCCGCCTCCGTGGCTGTCGTGCCCGTTTCCATCCTCCCCTCCCGATGCGTGTCCTCTGGCTGAGCCTGTGCGTGCTGATCATCGACCAGTTCACGAAGTGGCTCGTCGTGATGAACATGGTGCGTTACGAGTCGATCCCGCTCATTGGCGATTGGCTCAAACTGACGTACACCCGCAATCCCGGCATGGCCTTCGGCCTCTCGTTCGGGCCGCCGTGGATGGTAACGCTGCTCGCGACAGCCGCGACGCTGCTCATCTGCGTCTACCTGTGGAACGTGCGCCACGCCTACGGTCCGTTCCGTCTCAGCCTCGCGCTCATCCTCGGCGGCGCCCTCGGCAACATCATCGACCGCGTCGCCTACGGCGTTCTCTACGACGGGATGGGCTGGTTTCAGGGGCATGTCGTCGACTTCATTCACGTCGATCTGTACAATGACTGGGCCGATCTGCCGCTGCTCGGCAGGAGCTACGTGTCGCTCTTCCCGATCTGGAACGTCGCGGACATGTCGATCGTCGCGGGCGTCGTCGGATTCATGGTCTTCCAGGCCCGCTTCCACCGCTCCCTCGCACCCGCGCTCGCACCTGTCGCCGTCGTCGATGCCGATGGAAAGGTAGATGGCGTGACGCAGCCCTCCGACGATGCCGCGGTGGTGGTCGTGGCGCCGCCTACCACGTCGCCTGAAGTGCCATCACCGCGGTAATCGGGAGGCCGTAGCGGGTGCCGCGGCGCAGGATGCCGACCTGTTCGTAGTAGACCGGATCGCCGACGAGGCGGTATTCCTGCACGTTGCGCCGGTTGGTGACGTTGAGGAGGTCGAGCCGCGCCGACACCCGTGTGCCCGAGACGCGCGCCGTGTAGGCTGCGCCGACATCCACCTGCCCCCACATCGGCAGTTTCTGCGCGACCGGGTTGCGGAGGTCGTAGGCCTGCACGGTGCGTTCGACGAAGTCGAGGAGCGCGGGCGAGGTTGGGCGGACGAGCGCCGTGTAGGCGCCGACGTAGTCGTAGTAGGCGCGGCGAAATCCCCACGAGCGGCCCCAGACGCCGGTGAAGCGGGCGAGTGCGCTCCACCCCGACGCCGGTCGCGCGGTGACGAGGGCCTCGACGCGGTGGGGCTCGTTCCACGGGACCGGGTAGAAGTTGCTGCCGAAGAGCGACGACTGCCGCTCGACGAGGCTGTACTCGTAGCGCAGCCGCCACGACGCCTGCCCGAACGCCTGCTCCGCACTCCCGACGATGCCACTCGCGTAGCCACGCGCGGTGAGCAGCATCTGGTTCTGGTCGATGAGGCCTGTGCCGAGCGGCACATCGGCGGCGTAGTCGACCTGGTGGAGGCGGAACTGGCGCTTGAAGTACGCCTCGCTGCGAATGTCGAGACCTGCGCCGGGCCGGACCGACACCTCGGCGGTCAGGTGCGTGGCGAGCGGTGGCCGTATCGAGGCATCGACGCCCATCCACACCCGCGTCGACGAGACGAGCGACGACGGGCTGATCGACGAGACGGCGAGCTGCTGCACGAACTGCCGGTACAGGCCCGCCCCGACGCGCGCCGAGACGGCCCCGATGGGGGTCCGCGCGAGGTCGATGCGCAGCGACCCGCGCGGCTCGGCGAACACCGTCGGCGCGTCGGCGAACGCGGTCAGCCGCAGCCCGGCCTCCGCCTCGACGGCCTGCCCGATGCGCAGGCGGGCGCTGGCGAAGGCGGGCAGGCGGATGCGCACCGACGTGTGGCGCAGCGGCTGGCGGCGGGCGTTGAGGATGGAGAGGCGCGTCGAGACGAACGCGGGCGCGACGGCGGCGTCGATGCGGAGGCGCGGCGACGGCGTGGCGAGGAGGGCGACGCGGACGGCGCTCTCCTCGAACGTGTTGCCGTCGTCGTCGGGCACATCGGGGCGGACGCCGCGGAGTGAGTCGGGGAGCGAGAAGGTGTGGCGCAGGCGGTACTGGCTGTAGTAGGCCTGCACGTCGAGGAGCGCGCGCGGCCCGAGGAAGGCGGTGCGGCGGCCCTGCACCATCGCCGTCCTCCACGTGTAGCGGTCGCGCAGGCGGATCGGATCGTCGCTGACGAGCGGCGGCGCGGCGTCGAGGCGGCGGCCGCCGACGTAGCTCGACGCGCCGTAGCGGACACCGTCGGGGCGGACGAGTTCGGCGGCGACGTGGGCGTCGGTGAAGCGCCAGAGCGGGTCTTCGCCGCCGATGAGCGGCCGCAGGTACGGCGCCACCGGATCGCCGCCGCTGCCGACGGGCGCATCGGCGGTGACGGCGGCGAGGAAGGGGTCGGTGCGGTTCCAGTCGCGCAGCTGCGTGGCGAGGCCGGGCGGCGGCAGGACGGCGCCGAGCCCGCCGCGAAACGCCGCCATCGCCCGCACCCGTCCACCCGATGCATCCTGACCGCCGAGCGCGAGCCGGGCGTGGAGCGCGAGCACGTCGGCCTGCACCGTCAACTGCGCGCCCTCCTCGACGGGGAGGGTGTGCGAGGCCTCAACGACGCCGACGGTCGATGAGCCGGCGTTCGCGCCGAAGCCCGCCTTCTGGACCATCAATCGCCCGATGGCGAACGGGCTGAACGCCCCGACGAGGCCGCCGACGATGGGCGGCGTGAAGACAGGCGCGCCGTCGAGACGAAACAGGTGCTCGCCCGCGTCGCCGCCTTGCAGGTGGACATCGGCGACAATGTTGCCGGGGTGGACGCCCGTCACCGCTGTCAATCGCCCCGCGACATCGTCGCCCGCTTCGCCGCCCGCGCCGCGCATGCTCGCGGTTTCCGAGAGGCGGCGGTTCTGGATGCCATCCACGACGACCGGAAGCACGACGATGGGCCGCGAGGTCAGCGTGACGCCGATGTCGGCGACGCGCCCGCTGTCGATCTCCACCGTGACGCTCGCCGCGTCGTAGCCGACGAACGAGACGCGCACGCGGACGGCCCCGGCGCGCAGTCCGCTCGCCACGAACGTCCCGCGCTCGCTCGTCGAGGTGCCACGCCCGCCGCCCGCGCCGTCGTCGATGTAAACGCTCGCCTCGGCGACCGGCAGGCCCGTCGCGCCGTCGCGTACGAGGCCGCGAAGGGTGCCGAAGGGGCGCGGCGCCGGGGCGGCGGTGAGCGTGTAGAGGCGCGGCGTGAGGGCGACCGCGCGCAGGCCGGTGCCGCCGAGTACGCAGGCGAAGACCGTCGCGGCATCGGCGGCGGCGGTGCGGCAGGCGGCAGCGCGCGTGGGCAGCAGGGCCGCGTTGTACGAGAGGCCGACGCCGACGTGGTTCGCGGCGCGCCCGAGCGCCGTGGCGAGCGGCAGACCGGTCACGTCGAGCATCTCGGCCGCAGTCTGCTGCGTCTGGCCGGTTTGCGACTGGCCAGTTTGCGGGCGCCCCGTCTGCGGTCGAACGGGCTGCGACCGGGCAGGCGTCACCGCCACCGCCGCGGTGGCGAGGGCGAACGTCAACAGAAGCAGTCGGGGACGGCGCATGGGACGGGGAACGTCGCATTCCAACGAGAACGCGCCCGGCCCGTTCGCCTCCCGGCAACAATGCCCCGAACGGGTGAGGCGGCCTCCACAGCAAACCGCCTGTCAGGTCGGGTGACCTGACAGGCGGTTCGTTGGATCAGCGGAAGATCCCGGTCAGCGCTCGGAGACGACGACCGTGCCCGCGGCGTCGCGGCGCCACGTGAGGCCGTTGGGGAGGGTGACGGCGTTGAGGGCGTCGTCGAGCACCGGCAGGCCGTCGAGGTGGAGCGTCCACGGACGGCTGCGGAGGGTGTCGGGGAGGCGGATGGTGACGCCGTAGCGCTGGCCGAGCGTATCGACGAGCTGGCCGAGCGGCATCCCATCGACGTGGATCGGACCGGCGGCGAGCGGCTGGCCCATCGACGGCGCCTCGACGCGCACATCAGCCGCCGTCGTTCCGGCGACGCGCGTCTGCTGCCCGGCGCCGAGCACGACGCGCGACGGCGCATTGCCTGCCGCAGCGGCGACGACATCGCCGGTGTCGGCGTCGCGCGCCGCGACGGCCACGCGGCCGCGCGTCACCGAGACGCGCGTGTCGGCGTTCGAGGCGGCGGAGACGGTGAAGAGCGTGCCGAGCACCTCGACGCGCGCGTTGGGCGTCGTGACGGTGAACGGGCGCCCGGCGTCGTGGACGACCTCGAACGTGGCCTCGCCGCTCAGCGTGACCGCGCGGGGCGCGCCGCGGGCGTAGCGCACCTCGGCGCCCGTGGCGAGCACGACCGTCGATCCGTCGGCGAGCACCTGCACCTGTCCGGCCTGCCCGGCGACGACGACGGGGCGCTGCCACCAGAAGGCGGTCGCGGCGAGGACGACGAGGCCCGGAAGTGCGAGCATCGCCTGGCGCGTCCAGCGGGCGCGCGGCGCAGGGCGGGCAACGGGCGCGCGCTCGTACTGTGCCGAGATGCGCGACGGGCGCGGCGGCTGCGGGGCGCCCGCGGCGCGCGCGCCATCCAGGTCAGAGGCCTTCGGGCGCACACTGTCGTGGCGTGCAGCCTCGATGCGTGCCCAGACGGCGTCGCGGCGGGCGGCGTCTGGGACCGGTGCGTCGGGGGGGGTGGCGAGGGTCCAGATGCGCGCGAGGGGGGCGTGGTCGGACTCGGGCACATCGGCGAGGGCCGCGGCGAGGTGGGGGGGAAGCATCGGGGAGTCAGGCATCGAGAAGCGCATCCGGGTCGTAACTCGCAAGACGCTGCCGGAGGGTTTGCAGCGCGAGCACGATGTGATTGTTGACCGTCTTGGGCGCCAGTTCCATGACCGCCGCGATCTCGTCGTGGCTGAGGTGATCGAAGCGCGAGAGGCAGAACGCCTCACGGCGCCGCGGCGGAAGCTGGGCGATCCACTCGCGCAGGCGCGTTTCGAGGGTCTTGGCGGTGATCTCCGATTCGGTCTCCGGCGCGGAGCCGAGGTCGAGGTCGTCGATGTCCGCATCCGACATCCGGCGGCGCGAGCGCTCGTGGTTGAGCGCGAAGTTGCGCGCCATCTGGTAGAGCAGGGCCTTCAGCGAGCGCTCGGGGTCGACCCGGTCGCGGATCGTCCAGAGCTTGATGAAGACCTC
Organism: Rhodothermales bacterium; assembly: GCA_963726715.1. Taxonomy (GTDB): domain Bacteria; phylum Bacteroidota; class Rhodothermia; order Rhodothermales; family BA12; genus CAVSDF01. The sequence continues at coordinate 495,185 of CAVSDF010000010.1, read as the reverse complement.
CTGCAAGACATCGTCGGTGGCGGCGGTGTCTCGGGTGATGTACCAGACGTAGCGGTGGAGAACGGGGTGGAAGGTGTGGTAGAGATCGCTGTAGGCCGCCTCGTCGGACGCCCGCAGGCGCGTGGCCCACTCGTGGAAGCGTTCGGAGGAGACAGCAGACATCGGGCGACGCGTGTGGTATGGCCGGGAGGGCGCGGACGCCCAATGATACGCCGCCACGCGAGGGGTGAAGATCCGGGCACGTCCCGCGGGGCACACGCGGCACCGGCACGGTCCGAGAGGAGCCGCGTGAGAGGCGCGAACCGCCGCCGCTGCACGTTTCACCGACGATGCGCCGCCGGTTCGGGAGAACCCGCCCGACTGCGGCGTACCCTGACGCTTGTTTGACCGCTCTCCCCCATGCGCCCGAGCCAGGCCCGCATCCGCAACTTCTGCATCATTGCGCACATCGACCACGGCAAGAGCACCCTCGCCGACCGCCTCCTCGAGGTCACCGGCACGGTTTCGGCGCGCGATATGCAAGCTCAGGTGCTCGACTCGATGGACCTCGAGCGCGAGCGCGGCATCACCATCAAGAGCCACGCCATCCGGATGCGCTACGACTCGGGCGATGGCGGCGAGCCGTACGTGCTCAACCTGATCGACACGCCGGGCCACGTCGACTTCACCTACGAGGTCTCGCGCGCGCTCAAAGCCTGCGAGGGTGCGGTGCTCGTCGTCGACGCGAGCCAGGGCATCGAGGCGCAGACGCTCTCGAACCTGTACCTCGCGATGGGCAACGACCTCGAGATCATCCCGGTGCTCAACAAGGTCGACCTGCCGGGCGCACGTCCGGATGTCGTCGCGCAGGCCATCGAAGACCTCCTCGGCGAGCCTGCCGAGAGCATCCTCCGCATCTCCGGCAAGACCGGCGAGGGCGTGCCCGCGCTCCTCGACGAGATCGTCCGGCGCATCCCGGCCCCGCAGGGCAACCCGGAGGCGCCGCTCAAAGCGCTGATCTTCGACTCGGTCTTCAACGCCTACCGCGGCTCCATCGTCTACGCCCGCGTGTTCGAGGGGACGCTGCGCAAGGGCGACAAGATGCGCTTCATGTCGAACGGGGCCGAGTATGGCGCCGACGAGATCGGCTTCCTGCGCCTCAACATGGAGCCTGCGCAGGAGCTGTCGGCGGGCGATGTCGGGTACATCATCGGCTCGGTCAAGGACGTGCGCGACACGCGCGTCGGCGACACGATCACGACCGTCAAGGGCGGCGCGACGGAGGCCGTCGGCGGCTTCCGCGAGGTCAAGCCGATGGTCTTCTCGGGCGTCTACCCGACCAACCCGGAGGCCTTCGAAGACCTCCGCGCCAGCCTCGACAAGCTCCAGCTCAACGATGCCGCGCTCACGTACGAGCCGGAAACGTCGCTCGCGCTCGGGTTTGGATTCCGCGTCGGCTTCCTCGGCCTCCTCCACATGGAGATCGTGCAGGAGCGCCTCGACCGCGAGTTCAACCTCGACATCATCACGACCGTCCCGAACGTCAAGTACGAGGTGACGACCGCGCGCGGCGAGAAGCGGACCATCGAGACGCCGAGCGAGATGCCCGAGCCGGGGACGCTCGCCGAGATCCGCGAGCCGTACGTCAAGGCCGACATGATCACGCCGACCGAGTACATCGGCAGCCTGATGGCGCTCTGCCAGGAGCGGCGCGGCTTGTATCTGAACACGCAGTACCTCGACCCCGAGCGCGTCTCGCTGCAGTACGAACTGCCGCTCGCCGAGATCGTCTTCGACTTCTACGACAAGCTCAAAAGTGTCTCGCGCGGCTACGCCTCGTTCGACTACGACCTCATCGACTTCCGCCCGTCGAACCTCGTCAAGCTCGACATCCTCATCAACGGCGAGCCGGTCGATGCCTTCTCGACGATCGTCCACCGCGACAAGGCCTACGACGTCGGCCGCCGCCTCACGTCGAAGCTGCGCGAGTTGATTCCGCGGCAGATGTTCGAGGTGGCCCTGCAAGCGGCCATCGGTGCCAAGATCATCGCCCGCGAAACCATCCGCGCGATGCGCAAGGACGTGACGGCGAAGTGCTACGGCGGCGACATCTCGCGCAAGCGCAAGCTGCTCGAAAAGCAGAAGGAAGGCAAGAAGCGGATGAAGCAGGTCGGCCGCGTCGAGGTGCCGCAGGAGGCGTTCCTCGCCGTCCTCTCGATGGACGAATGAGCGGTCGCCGCAGTGTTCGGATGGCCGTCGTGGCGGCGGCGCTGTCGGCGGTGTCCTTCGCCGCCGCGGTGCCCGCGCGGGCGCAGGAGACGGTTCCGGCCGTGCGGGCGAGCCGTCCGCTGACGCCGACCGAGGTGCTCGGGCGACGCTTTCAGGCGGCGCGCGAGCGGGCGCTCGTCGAGTCGCTGCTCGGGCGGTTCGGCGCGATGCGGCCCGTGCTGCCGCCGGTGCGGGTGCCGCTCGCGGACTCGGCGATGGAGGCGAAGATGCGGGCGATGGACTACCAGGAAATCCCGGTCGTCGTCGAGCCCCTCCCGCCGCCGTTCTCGGTGGCGACGGCCGTCAAGACGCCGCGCTTCGGCCTTCCCGGATTCCAGGCGACGTTCGGCGAGGTGCCGTGGAGCTTCCTCGGCAACACCTTCACCGCGTCGGGCGACACGATCCGCACGACGCGTCTGCGCGGCGCCCTGCAAGCGCGCTACGGCGCCCCGACGCGCACGCTCGGCGATCTCGGGCCGGATGCGCGCCTGGGATCTGCGACCGCCTTCCAGTTCGAATACTGGTTCGCTGTCAACGACACCATTCCCCTCCTCGTCAGCGACGTCGGCGGGCCGCGCGACCGGGGGCTTGTGGTGGCGACGCACGCCCGCCTGCGCGAGTGGCTTCCGGTGCTGCGCGCGTGGCTGCTCGACGACCTCGCGGCCGCGCGCCCTGAGCCGTGGGCGGACTATTATTACGACCCGCCCGCCCGCGCGTGGTCGGTCGTCGGCTTCGACGGCTTCCGCATCGTGGAGCGCGCGATCCCACGCCCCGACGTCCGTGTCGCCCCGCGCCCCATCCCGTCCGATCTTCGGCGCTGAGCGCGTTCGTTCGTCGTTGGTGGGGGGCGGCTCTTCTGCGCCGCGATTCCTCTTCCGCATCCGGCGTCACCTTTCGGGCGCTTGTTCGTCTGCCCGCCGCTCCCTCCTTCCCACCGATCCCTGTTTCCGTGGCCCTGACCCCTCCCGCCGACGACCCCGAGCGCCGCCGTGCCGCCCGCGCCGCCCGCCGCGCCTCCCTCGCCAGCGGCGGTGCCGACCCCGATGCACTGGGCGCTGACCCCGCCAGCGACGACGGCGCGACCGGCACCCCATCGGGCAAGAAGGCGAAGAAGGTGCGCAAGAAGAAAGGTCCGATCCGCGAGTGGGTCGACGCCGTCGTGTTCGCGCTCGTCGTGATGCTCGTCGTGCGGACGCTGTTCATCGACCAGTTCCGCATTCCGTCGCCGTCGATGGAGAAGTCGCTGCTCGTCGGCGACTTCCTCTTCGTCTCCAAGCTGCACTACGGCGCGCGGACGCCGATCTCGCTCGGCATCCCGTTCACCAAGATCCACATCGACGGCATCCAGCTGCCCGGCACGCGCCTGCCCGGCTTCTCGCACGTCAAGCGCGGCGACGCCGTCGTCTTCAACTGGCCCGGGATGCCCGACACGCCGCCGACGCTCCCGGTCGACCGGCGCGAGTTCTACATCAAGCGGGTGATGGGGCTGCCCGGCGAGACCCTCCGCATCGACAGCAACGTCATGCGCGTCGATGGCGTCGTGGTGCCCGAGTTGCCGACGTTCCAGCACTTCTTCCTCGCCTTCAAGCGCGACGCGGCGCAGATCATGCCCGAGTCGCGCATCCGGGCCTTCGGCGGGACGCTGGTGCAGGAGACGCCCGAGGTGTCGGTCATCAACGGGACGCAGGCGGTGCAGGACTCGGTCGCGGCGCTTCCGTACGTCGAGCGCGTGATCCGCTACCGCTCGCCGCTCGCCGGGCAGCTCGGTTTCCAGGGCGGCCTGTTTCCGGCGGAGAAGAACTGGACGGTCCACGACTTCGGCCCCATCACCATGCCCAAGATGGGCGTCCCGACGACCTTCACGCCCGAAAACGTGTCCTACCTCGTGCCAACGATTGCGCGCTACGAAGGCCACACCGCCGAGCGGATGCCCGACGGCACCGTGCAGATCGACGGCGTCGCGGCGGCGTCGTACACGTTCTCGCAGGACTACTACTTCATGATGGGCGACAACCGCGACGATTCGCAGGACAGCCGATTCTGGGGATTCGTGCCCTACGACCATGTCGTCGGCAAGGCCGTCCTCGTCTACCTCTCCTTCGACACCGAGAGCGGGCCGGTCCCGACGCCGCGCTTCCGGCGCATCGGCACCGTCGTCCGCTGACCTCGTGAGCGCCGCGCCGACCGAGCCTCCGCGCCGTCCCTCGGGCTGGTGGAGCGGGGCCGGGCACGAAATGGCGCGCCAGGTCGGACGGGTTGCGCTCCGCATCGGCCTGGCGGCGGGGGTCGCGGTCGGGCTGCGTGCGTGCGTGGCGGCGCCGTACCGCGTGCCGTCGGATTCGATGGCGGAGACGCTTCTCGCGGGCGATTACCTGTGGGTCGACCGGCTCGGGCCGCGCGTGGGCGCTGGCCTCGGACGTGGCGACGTGGTCGTGTTCGCGCGCGAGCAGCGGTGGCACGTCAAGCGCATCGTGGCGACGGGCGGCGACCGCGTCGCGTGGCAGGGCGGGACGCTCGTCGTGAACGGACATCCGGAGGCGCTCCCCTCCGACGCCCTCACCTCGTGGGCCGTCACCTGCGAGAACGCCGCCGCACCGCGCCGCTTCGTCGCCCGCCCCGCCGCCGCGCGCCGCCTTGCCGGGCAGTGCACCCTCGCCCCGGACGCACACGCCGCGCGCGACACCGCCTTCACCATCGCCGCCGGGCGCCTCTACGTCCTCGGCGACCACCGCACCGCCTCGCTCGACAGCCGCGCCTACGGCCCCATCGACGCCCGCGCCGTCGTCGGCCGCGTCGTCGCCGTTTACCTCTCCCTCGACCCGTCCACCCGCGCCCTCCGCCGCGACCGGATGCGGTGGCTGCGGTAGGCCCCGCCCAAACACCGTCCCCGCCCAAACGACACCGCCCCCGCGCGGCGAACCGGGCGGGGGCGGGGAGGCAGAGAGGAGACCGGCGATCAGCGGCCTGAGGCGGCGGTCGTGCGACCGGCGGAGGCGCGGCGCTCGCGGTCCCAGCGGGTCTGCTGCGAGGTGCCCGCGGGCACGCTGTACACGTCGCCGGGGAGCGGGACGCGCATGAGCACCGGGTAACGGCGGCGGTTCATGAACGGGTGCGGGATGTCCGCCGGGTCGTCGCCGAGGATGAGGACCGTCGTGCCGGGCTTGGTGATGCGCGATCCGATGGAGGTGAAGTCGTTGCGGCCCGATGCCGTCGTCCACGACTCGGCCCAGTCGTAGACCCAGCGTGCGTCCGCATCGACCGAGCGGATGCAGCCGTGGCTCGTCGGCCCGCCCGACGGCATCGCGTACTGGTGGAAGTGGACGCCGCGATCCTGGTGGATGTTCATCACCCAGTACATGTCCCACGACTCGGTCACGTTGCCCTGCGCGTCGCGCGGCGAGAGCGACGAGACGCGGTGCTCCTCCCGCCAGTTGAAGTTGTAGCGCCCGGTCGGCGTCGGGCTCGTGTCCTTCTCGCCCGTGTTCACCACGCCCCAGCGCACGAGGTCGCCGTTCTCGTAGGCCGCGAACGCCTGCACGCTCTTGTGGATGATGAAGAGCTTGTCGAAGCCCTCGGCGCCCGCGTAGTGGCGCGGGAACGGCGAGTAGGCACGGAAATCGAGGTCCCATTCGGTCGGGACGACGAGCGTGTCGCCGATCTCGATCTCGCGCATCATCCGCCGGTTGAGCAGTTCGACGAGGCGCGCGCGGCGGATGCCGAGGTGCGGGTCGCCCTTGCCGATGACGGTGTAGAACTGGTTGCGCGCGTTGACGATGTTGTCCGTCGGGTGACGGAAGACGTAATAGTCGTAGAACACCTCGGGCAACTCGTCGAGCGGCACCTGCGGGCGTTCGAGGATGACGCGGAGCGAGTCCTGCGAGTAAAAGGCGTTGGCCTGCGCGCGCGCCGCGTCGGTCGCCGCGAGAGCGGCGATCCCGACGAGCAGCGCCGGAAGCAGGGAGCGGACGAATCGAGGCATCGTAAGAAGTTGTGGCAGAACGACGTAAGGGAAGTACCGGAGCTACCCGTCGGGGTGGTACGGGTTTCTGGGCCGTGTCACCCAGCCGCTACGTCTGTTCAAACAAGGAGTGAGTGCGGAGCGTCAGGTGGCGAGCGCGTGGCGCAGGTCGCCGAGCCGCGTCACGTCGCGCCGGATGACCGCGATGTTCGCGTCCGCCTCGCGAATCCGGCGCGCCTCAGCGCGCGTGGCGACGCGAACGGCACCGTCGGCATCGCGGTAGACGACCGCGAGCGCGTCGGCGAGGGCGGCGCCGGTCTCGCCGAGGAGCCGGTCGAGCACGCGCACGTGCTGGTCGATGCCGCAGCCGGAGATGTCGCCTTCATCGACCGTCGCGGCGACAGCGATGAGGCGGTCGCCGAGCACCTCGGCGGCACCGCGCACGATGCGTCCGTGGGATTTCCAGCCGGTGAAGAAGGCCCCGAGTCCGGCCGCGATGGCGTCAGCGGAGGCGCCTGAGAGGGGCGCAGCGGTGGCGTAGAGCCAGACGCGGGCGTCGTCGGGGAGGGCGGCGAGGAGCGGGGCGGCGGTTGTCGTGTCGGTCATTGGAGCGAGAGGTGCTGCACGCGAGCTTCGGCGCGTTGCAGGCGGTCGAGGGCGTGGCGGGCGATCTCGGCGGCAGCCTCGTAGCGCGCGACGGCATCGTCGAGGCCGAGGTCGGGATCGTCGAGGGTGGCCGAGAGGGCGTCGAGGCGGGTCAGCAGCGTCTCGAACGTGAGGCCGTCGAGCGGCGCATCGGTGCCCGCGGCGTCAGCGCCGGGAGCGGGGGAAGGCGTGGGCATCGGGAGGGGCGTTAGGGAGCCGAAAGGTAGCGCCGGGGCCATCGGCGGTGCGTGAATCGCGGAAGGGGGCGTCTCCGCGGCGGGCCATCCACCGCAAAACCCGCCGGCGCCGACGGGACCGTCCCTCCACCGAACCCTCCGCCGGAGACATCAGGACCGCCGCACATCCCTGGCCCCTCAAGGGGGCGGTTGGGGTTTGGTCGTCGGACGGTCGCGGCCTGCGTGGGACCGGTGGATGCGTTTCAGCGGCGGGTGACGGCGGTCTGGAAGCTCGTGGTGCCGCCGCCGCGCGTCGGCACCACGAGGTCGAGGATGAGCGGCTGGCCGACCGACGTGCGCTCGACGGCGGCCTCGAAGGTCTTCACGTCGGTCACGCGCTGGTCGTTCACCGCCGTCACGATCATCCCGGCACGCAGACCTGCCGTGCGGTAGGCGTCGGTGCGGGCGGAGACGTCGCTCACGAGCACGCCGGGACGTGCGAAATCGCCCGGCAGGCCGTAGCGCTGCAAATCGCTGGCGGTCAGGCGCTGCGCCGAGCGGTACTCGAAGCCGAGGGCGCCGTCGAAGCGCATCGCCTCGGCGCTGTTCGGCACGACCGCGCCGCCGCCATTTCCAGGATCCTCGTCCTGCGGCGCGTCCCCGCTCTCCGACGGCGCGCGGCCCCCGGCGCTCAGGTCGAACTCGCCGAGCGTGACGGCCACGTCCTGCCGCTGGCTGCCGCGCACGATCGTGAGGCGCACCGACTCGCCGGGCTGGCGGCCGAGGATGCGCTGCGTCACCTCGCGGTGGTCGCGCAGTTCGCGCCCGTCGATGGCGACGATGATGTCGTTCGGGCGCAGGCCCGCGCGGGCGGCGGCGGTTCCCGCGCTGACCTCGCCGACCTGCGCCGAGCCGCCGGGCACGCTGCGGGCACGGGCGAGGGTCTCGGAGATCGGCCCGATGCTCACGCCGAGGCGGGCGCGCCGCACGGTTCCGCTGGCGATGAGCTGCTCCATCGTCGAGCGCACGACATCGACCGGGATGGCGAAGCCGATGCCCTGGTTGCCGCCCGTGCGCGTGTAGATGGCCGAGTTGATGCCGATCATCTCGCCGCGCAGGTTCACGAGCGGGCCGCCCGAGTTGCCGGGGTTGATGGCCGCGTCGGTCTGGATGAAGCTCTCGAGGCGCGGCTGCCCGGCGGTGCGGTCGGGGAGGTTGGCGAAGCGCCCGAGCGCGCTCACGATGCCGGCGGTGACGGTGTTGGAGAAATCGGTCGAGAGCGGCGAGCCGAACGCCATCACCCACTGCCCGACGCGCACGCCCTCGGCGGTTCCGATGGAGATCGTGGGGAGGCCGGTCTTGTCGACCTTGATGACCGCGAGATCGCTGGTCGCATCCGTCCCGACGACCGTCGCCGGGAGATCCGTCCCGTCGAAGAAGTGGACGGTCAGCTCCTCGGCGCCCTCGATGACGTGGTTGTTGGTGAGGATGTAGCCGTCCGCGCGCACGACGGCGCCGGAGCCGAGGCCCTGCTGCACGTCTTCCTGCCCGCCCTCGCCACCGTCGGGGGCGGCGCCATCGCCGCCGTCGGGCGTGCCGAAGTAGCGGCGGAGCTGGGGCGGAAGCTGTTCGAGGAGGTCGGGCGACATCTGCCCCCCGCGGCCGCCCCGCGCGACGTAGCGCGAGGAGGTGATCTGCACGACGGTCGGGTTGACGCGCGCGGCGACTTCGGTGAAGGCGTCTTCGAGCGTCGCCGGGTTGGCGCCGAGGCGCGTGTCTCCGGGGCCGAGGTCGGCGCCGCTCTCGGAGACGAGGCCGCGCAGGCCGAGCAGGTCGGCGCCAGCGGTGGTGAAGTAGACGCCGCTGCCGAAGGCGAGCAGGAGGGCGGCGGCAAATGAGGCGGTTCTGGGGGCGCTCATCGGGTCGGTGGAGGTGAAAACGGGGCAGGGGAGCAACGAGGCGCGCGGCGCGCTTCGCGTGTTTCGAGGGGCCGGGCGGGTGCCGGTGGAACGTCGGCGGAGGGGAGGATTCCGCACGATGGGCACCGCGCCCGGCTCCCCACCGCGCCCGCTCCAACGCAATCGTCACAACTCCGCACAGCGCCGCGAACGCCGCGCCGCGTGCCGCGTACGACGCCCCATGACCGACGCTTCTTTTCCGATGACCGCGACGCCCTCCGACGCCCTCACGCCCGCCGCGCACGTCGGCATCCACGCCGACCCGGGCCTCCGCCGACAGATCGAGGAGGCCCTCGACCTCATCCGTCCCTACCTGATGGCCGACGGCGGCAGCGTCCGCCTGCTCGGCGTGACGCCCGAGATGGTCGTCGAGCTCGAACTCCTCGGCGCCTGCGGCACCTGCCCGATGTCGACGATGACGCTGCGGGCGGGCATCGAGCAGGCGCTCAAACGGAGCGTCCCCGGCATCACCCGCGTCGAGGCCGTCAGCGGGCGCTGACACATCCGGCGGCTCGCCGCCGTCCATCCCGATGAAACCACCGTCACAGCCCATCGGCATCGTCGGCGGTGGCGTCGGCGGCCTCGCGCTTGCCGCTGCGCTCACGCAGCGCGGGTGGCCGGTCGTCGTCTACGAACGCGCGCCGCGCCTCGACGCCGTCGGTGCCGGCCTGAACCTGTGGCAGAACGCGACGCACGTGCTGCGCGAACTCGGCGTCCTCGGCGGCCTCGCGCCCCACGGACGCCGCTACGCCCGCTTCGACATCGTCGAGCCCGATGGCGCGCTCCTGCGCCGCTCGCCGATGCCGCAGGGGACGTCGGAGGACGATCTGCCGGGCTTCTTCGTGCGCCGCGCCGACCTGCAGGCCGCGCTCCTCGGTGCCCTCGCGCCGGGCACCGTCCGCACCGGCCACGCGCTCGACGCCTTCGAGCCGTCGGCGACGGGCACGGGGCTGCTGCTGCGGTTCAAGAACGGCGACAGGGCGCACGTGGCGGCGCTCGTCGGCGCCGACGGGATGCGCTCGCGCGTGCGGCGGCAGATGTTCGCGGGCGTGCGCGGCACGGCGCCCGTCTACCGCGGCTACGGCGTCTGGCAGGGCCTCGTGCCGTTCGTGCCGCCGGGCTACGGCGAGGGCCTCATCAGCGAGACGTGGGGACGCGGCGCGCGCTTCGGCATCTTCCCCTGCGGCGCGTCGTCGACGTACTGGTTCGCCGTCCTCACGCAGCCCGAATCTGAACGCGTCGCGCCGGGCGAACTCCGGGCGCACCTGCGGGCGCGGTTCGCCGGCTTCCACGACCCCGTCGGCGACGTGATCGACGCCATCGACGCGGACGCGGCGCACGCGACGCCCATCTACGACCTGCCGAAGCTGCCGTCGTGGCACGCGCCGCTCGCCTGCCTGATCGGCGACGCCGCGCACGCGATCACGCCGAACGTGGGGCAGGGCGCGTGCCTCGCCCTCGAAGACGCCCTCGTCCTCGCGCGCCGCCTGGCCGCCGCGGACACCGTCACCGACGCCTTCGTGGCCTTCGAGCGCGCCCGCCGCCGCCGCGTGGCCTCGATCGGCGCGGCGGCACGCCTGACCGGGTGGGTCGGGCAGTGGCGCGCCCCGGCACTCGTCGCCCTGCGCCGCCGCATCATGCGGAGCATTCCGGACGTCGTGGTGGCCCGTCAGATGGCCTCGTGGGCCGAGTACCGGGCATAGGCGGGGCAACGTCAGGGGTGCCTCAGCGCCGCAGACTCCGGCTCCGAACGCGGGCCACGGTCACGCCGACGAGGCCAAGGAGCACGAGCGCGAGCGGGAGGGCGCCGGGTTCGCCTTCGGTGACGACCATCATCGCCACGAGGGCGACGCCGATGACGAGGACGACCGTCGAGATGGCGAGGAGGTGACTCCGGCGACGGTTGGTGGACGGAAGAGTGGGGGTGGGCGTGTTGACCATTGGAGCCTCGGGGTGGGATTGAGCGGGTGTTCCCAACGTACCGTGGCCACCTCGGCAGCGCATGAGTCCCCTGTGAGGACCGCCTGAGCATGCCCTGACCCGCTACCGCCGGGCCGTCATCGCGCCAGGCCGTCATCGCGCGAGGTCGAGGACGGCGGTGCCAGCCTCCATCACGTCGAGGGCGTGGGCGACGAGGCCGCGGTCGAGCATCGCGGCGTCGGGGAGGGCGCGGGTGGCGAGGAACGACTTCCAGCGCAGGTACGGCGCGGCGGGCGATTCGGCGTGGTCCTCGAACCCGCGCGGCATCCGTTTGAGGGCCTCGTCGGACTCCCAGACGAGACCGCGCGCGGCGAGTCGTTCGGTCAGCGAGTCGCCGAGATCGGGGTCGGCGGCGAGGCGGGCGCGGATGCGGCCGAGCGTCGCCTTCTCCGGCTGCCACAGCCCGACGGCCACCATGCAGGCGCCCGGCTTGACGCGCACGTAGAACCCGCCCGGCGCGTCCTTGTCCGCCGACGTGCCCATCCACGCCGACACGTGGGTCTTGTAGGGGGACTTGTCCTTCGAGAACCGGACGTCGCGGTAGATGCGGAAGAGGTTCGCCGAGCCGACGTACGGCAGCCCGCGCGCCCGCGCCTCGGACGCGAGTTCGGCGACGAGGCACTGCAACGGCCCGCGCAGGTCGTCCTCGAAGACGGGCTTGCGCGGCAGAAACCACGCGCGGTCGTTGTTCTCGGCGAGGCCGCTGAGGAAGTCGAGCCCGGCGGGCGTGAAGCCGGGAAAGGGAGGAAGCAGGTCCACGAAACAGGGGCAGAGTGTCTCGTCCCAACGCCCATCCGCCGCGAAGGCGCCCGCGGGCGAGCCACCGCGTCGTGGCGGCGCCCGGTGGCCGTGGCGGCGCCCGGTGGCCCGACGGGACAACGACCGCATCGTCCCCCAAACGCGAAACACCGGACCGCCCCACGAGGGACAGTCCGGTGTTCACGCGGCACGCACGTGCCGGAGCAGCGGTGGTCAGCGGATGACGACCGAGCGCGTCGTGGCGAAGCGCTCGCCGGTGATGCGCACGAAGTACACGCCCGCGGCGAGGCCCTGCGGCAGGTCCATCGTCGCCTCGTCGCGCACGGTGGCGTCGAGCAGGCGGGCGACGTCGCGGCCGGTGGCGTCGAACATCCGCGCCTCGACGCGCTGCTCGCTCGCCACGCGCAGCGTCACCGACGACGTGCCGCGCACGATCACCTCGGCGCCGCCGTCGGGCGCAATCGTCACCTCGACCGTCCCGGCGACGTGCTCGACGCCGTCGATGTCGGTCTGCACGAGGCGGAGCGTGTGGCGCCCGGCAGGCAGTTCGTCGGTGGTGACGGTGTAGCGGTTGGCCTCGAGGGTCGTGCCCGAGGGGGCCTTCGAGGCGGCGCGGGCGAGCGTGCGCCACGCGTCGCTCTCCGAGGCGCGGCCGTCGAGGCGGAATCCGGCGTTGTTGGTCTCGCTCGCCGTCTCCCACGCCGCACGCACGCGGCTGCCGTTCGCGGCGGCGGTGAAGGCGGTCAACTCGACCGGGAGCGGCGTGTTGGTCGCCATGTCGACGAGGACGAAGTCAGCGCCGTTCTGGTTCGTGTCGACGCCCGCCGGACGGCGCACCGAGTTGTTGACGTTGAGGTCGCCCGCGGGGGACGTGCCCTCGTACTGGTCCGGCGGGCTCGACACCGTGCCGCCGAATCCGACGAAGTCGACCAGGTTGGCGAAGGTCGGGTTGGTCGGCGTGTTGCCTGAGTACGTTGTCTGCGCGCTCGACAGGGCCACCTTGCCGCGGCGACCGGAGATGCTGAGGCTGCTCGTCATGTCGGCGGTGTACGGCAGGGGGGCGTTGCCCGCGCCGGTGAAACCGGTGATGATGTAATACCGACCCGCCGAGAGGGAGCCGGTCAGGTTGACCTTCGTCCACGTCGTGCCCGTGTTCGACGCATACTGCACCGAATAGCCGCTCAGGTCGACCGTCGCGAAGCCGTTGTTGCGCAGGACGATGAAGTCGGTCGTGTAGGGCGCGCCGTTGTTGCCGCCGCCGCCGTAGACCTCGGCGATGACGATCTGCGCCGACGCTGCCGGAGCGGCGGCCGCGGCGGCGAGGGTGAGGAGGAGTAGCGGTGTACGCATCGGGAAAGGGGGTTTGGGAAGCGCGGAAGATCGGGTGCCGATGGTATTCACACAACGATTTGGCAACACCGTCCCGACAATCCCCCGGCAGACGCGTCGGCGGTGGGGGTCTCCGGCAACCGTCAGCGCGGCGCCGAGCGGCGACGAGCGGCGGAGACGCCGCGTGTGGCGGCGCGGCGGACAGGCGTTCGGCGTAGGTTGCAGGCACGAATTTTCCTCTGCCGTGCCGCCGCCTTCCTCCACCCCACGCTTCCGCCTGACCGCCACGACGGTGGCCGGGCACTTCAAGTACCGCTGCGAACGGCGCTTCCGGTGGACGGCGGTGCCGCGGCCGGTGCGCGGGCGCGAGGGGACCATCGGCGCGGGCGTGCCACGTCCGCCGGACCAGGCCAAGCGCCCCGGCATCGCCGAACTGATGGCGGGCGGCGAGGCGTTCGAGCTCGGCCACGTCGAGGCGCTCGCCGAGACGCATGGCGACGCCTTCGTCTGGGCCGGGCGCGTCTTCGATGCCTCGAAGGGCCGCGACGGCGTCGGCGTGCTGCCGGTCGGGCGTTTGATAGAGGCGCTCCGGGCGCCGGACGGCGTGCGGTTCGTCGCCCAGCCCGAACTCGGCTACGCCGAGCGCGACGATGCCGGGCGCCCGCGCGTGCTCTCGCCGGACGAGGCAGCGTTCAACGAGCGCCTCGGTGCGGCCTTCTGCGAACGCTTCGGCCTCGACCCGGCCCGCGTCGAACTCGGCCTCTCCCGTCCCGACCTGCTCGAATTCGTCCCATGCGATGGAGATGCCGCCGATCCGCGTCCGCGCATCCGCGTGTGGGACTTCAAGTCGAGCCGCGAGCCGCGCCACGACCACTTCGTGCAGGTGGCGTGGTACACGTTCCTCCTCGAAACCCTGCTCGAGATCGAGGGCATCGGCGCTGTGCATGTCGATGTGGAAACCGGCGCCGTGCGCACGCACCGCCGCGTCCGCGGGATTTCGGGGATGATGGAGCCTGCCGATCCGGCGTTCGACCTGACGCCCTACCGCCGCACCGTCGAGGGGTTTTTGCGGACGCGGTGCCAGGCGCTGCTCGCGCTCGGGCCGCGCGAGGCGCACTGGCACGTGCAGGCGGCGTGCCTCGCCTGCGAATACGCCGACCCGTGCCGCACCGCCGCCGACCTGAGCCGCGACGTCTCGCGCGTGCCGTACCTGTCGTCGGAGGCGCGGCGGGCGCTCGTGGCGGGCGGCATCGCCACCGAAGACGCCCTCGCCGCCTTCGCCGACGCGGTCGAGGCGGGCGAGCCCGAGGCGTGCGCGCGGGCTGAGCGCCTCGCCGGAGACGGCCACGACCTCAGCGTCCACCTGCCGCGCTACCTCGCCGCCGCGCAGGCGCTCGACGACGCCGCGCGCGTCGAGGACGCCTTCGCCCGCGAGCGCGGCGCGGCGCCGCGCCGCTACGAAACCGACCGCCGCATCGCCGAGGCGGGCGTCGGCGTCTGGCTCGACCGCCCGACGCTCCTGATGCCGTCGAGCGAGCGCGTGCGGATCGTCGTCGCCGCCGAGCAGGACGCCGTCTCGCACCGCTGCTACGCCCTCGGCTTCCGCCTCTTCCGCTGGGACGCCGAGACCGGCGCCGCGCCCGACGAGGCGGTGTTCGTCTCGGAACGCGGCCCCTCCGACGCGCACCCGGACGGCGACGAGGGCGAGATCCTCGACCGCTTCCTCGTCGCCCTCTTCGCCCACCTCGACGGCTTCGACGCCCACAACCGCGCCGTCGACGCCGAGAAGACCGACGAGCGCAGCGCCCTCGACGTCGCCCGGACGGCCTACCGCGCCGCCGAGGCCGTCCACAAGTCCGCCGTCGCCGCGCACAAGGCGGCGGCCAAAGACAAAGCCCTCGACGCGGCCAAGAAGGCGGCCCACGCCGAGAAGCAGACCGCGAGCGCCGCCCTCCGCGAGGCCCGGCAGGCGTGGGAGCGCGTCTGCCGCCCGCAGCGCGTCAGCGTGCAGGCTCTACGTCTACGACCCGCTCGACCTGCGCATCCTCCGCGAGGCCGTCGAGCGGCACCTCTTCGACCCGACCGTCTCCGACGAGCGCTTCGAGCGCCTGCGCAGCCTCGCCCGCCTCGCCCCGCCGACGTCGCTGCTGCCCGACCCCGGCGCCTTCAAATCGCTCCCGATCACCGTCGTCCAGCAGGTGCTGCGCCACACCGTCGCGCTCCCGGTGCCGTATCTCGTACGACCTCAAAACCGTCTCGGCGCGCCTGCGCCCGCGCCGCGGCGACGGCGAGATCAGCGGCGTCACCTTCGACCCTCCCTACGGCTTCCACTGGGACCCGTCGAACCAGATCGCCTTCGAGCGCATCCACGACGTGTGGACGGGCGAGGCGTTCGAGCACGCCGACGAGCGCGCGCCGCTCGGCCCGGTCCTCCGCCCCGACGGCTCCGCGCGCGAGGGCGTGACGGTGAGTCAGGAGGGACGGCGGCGCGTGCGGCGCTACACGCCGGAGGCGGTGCGGCAGGCCATCGCGGACGCGCTCGGCCACAAACTCGCCGCCACCGACAGCGTCGTCCGGGCGCTGCGCGGACGTCTGACCGAGCGGTCGATGGACGGGCGGATGCTCAGCGAGGCCGACAAAGCCCTCCGCAAAACCGAGCCGTGGCGCGTGCGCACGCTCCTGCCGTTCCCCAAGAACCCGTTCTACCTCACCCGCCTCTTCGACCCCGTCGCGCCCGTCGACGCCACCACCGACCGGCTCCTCGACAGCCTCGGCACCTTCACCGTGCTCGAAGAGGCGACCGCCGAGCTCGACCTCAAGCAGCGCCACACGGCCCCGCCCGGCGAGCGCGCGTCGCGGTTCGAGGCGCTCGCGGGCCTCGTCTTCCGCCACGCCGAACTCCGCAAGGGCGGCACCGCGACCGCCGCCGAGCTCGTCGCCGTCCTCCGCAGCGGCGGCGAGCGCTCCCGCAGGTCACCGCCCTCGTCTTCGACGCGCCCCCCGACGCCGTCGACTCGAAGCGCTCCGCCGACGACCTCAGCCTCGTGCTCACCAACGCCGACGACCCCGCGCAGCTCGTCGCCGACGAAGACGGCGAGCTGTTCCGCAACACGCAGACGTCGTTCGGATCGCGCCGCGCCATCGACCTCCTCTCGATCACGCCGACGCCGACGGGCGCCGAGGTGCGCGTCAAGGCCCGCAACTTCAAGGGCCTCGTCGAGACCGTCGATCTCGCCGCGCCGTGCGTCATCGACGAGGCGTACGCCGACTTCAACTCCGAAAAGACCCTCGGCGCGCTGCGGCGCCTGCGCGCGGGGCAGGCGGGCGACGGCGCCGACCACGTGCGCGCCCTCGTCGCCCACGGCACCGTGCCCGGCCAGCCGCCACGTTTCGGCGCGACGGCGGACGCGGCGCACGCGGCGGCCCGTGCGGCCTACGCCGACCTCGAAGCCCGCGCGGGCCGCACCGACCTCCTCAACGACGGGCAGCGCCGCGCCCTCGGCGGCGCCTTCGCCGAGCCCCTCGCCCTCGTCTGGGGGCCGCCCGGCACCGGGAAGACGCACACCGTCGCCCACACGCTCCTCGCGCTCGCCCTCGCCGCGCAGCGCGAGCGCGCGCCCGCTCCGCGTCCTCGTGACGGCGCAGAGCCACCACGCCATCGCCAACGTGCTGCAGGCCGTCGCCCGCCGCGCCGCCGGGTACGGCCTCGATGGGATCGAGGTGTCGAAGGTCGTCTCGTCGTACGGCCTCAACGCCGCCGACCGCCGCCTCGACGGCGTGACCCTCGTGATCGACGGCGAGGCGGCCAACGACGCGAGCGTGCGCGGCCTGCCGACGCTCCCCGCGCTCCTCGCGCGCATCGAGCACGGCGGCGGCGTCGAGATCGTCGGGGCGACGGTATGGGCAGCGCACAAGATGGCCGAGAAGTGGCGCGTCGCGCAGGCCCTCGCGGCCACGGAAGCGGTGCGCGCGGCGGCGGAAGAGGCGGCCGTCGAGGCGGCGCGGCGTCGGCTCACGGACGCCGCCGCCGACGCGGGCCGCGTCGTCTCGGGCGATGGCGCCGCCGGGGCCGCCCCGGAGCCGCCGACGCCGGGCGATCTGCGCGAGATGCTCACCGCGCTCACCGCCGAGGAACTCGCGTGGTTCGCGAGCGAGAGCGACAGCGTGGCCGTGCCCGACCCCGCCACGCGCACCGTCGCGCCGCTCTTCGACGTGGTGCTCGTCGACGAGGCCTCGCAGCTCAAACTCGCCGACGCGCTCCTGCCGCTGCTCACGCTGCGCGCGGGCGGATCGGTGATCCTCGCGGGCGACGACCGGCAGCTCCCGCCCATCGTCCGCGGCACGTATCCCGAGGACACCGCGCCCTTCCTGACGTCTGTCTTCGCCTTCATGCGTCACCGGTTGGAGGAGCGGATGCACGCCGCGCGCGTGGCCGCTCTGGCCGATGGGCGGGGCGCGGATGCCGCCGCGCAGGCCGAGCACGACCGCACGCTCGTCCTGCTCGACGAGAACTTCCGCATGAACCACCCGCTCACCGAGTACCCGCGGCGGATGATCTACGGACGCTACCGCGCGACCCACCCCGACCGCCGCCTCGTCCTCGCCGCCCCGGACCCCTCCGAGCCGGGCGATCCCGCTCCTCGACGCGCTCCTCGACCCGATGCGCCCGGTCGTGCTCGTGCGCTACGCCGCGCCGCGCGCCTACACGTCGCGCAACCCCGTCGAGGCCGACCTCGCCGCCCGCATCGTCGCCGCCCTCGACGCGCGGCTGTGCGACGCCGACGGGCAGCGCTACGCCACGCGCTGCGGTGGCAGCGGCGACCTGCCCGGCCACGCCCTCGCCGCCGACGGCGTCGCCGTCATCGCCCCGCACCGCGCGCAGAACGCGACCGTCCGCGAGCGCCTGCGCCGCCTCGGCTACGGCACCCCGACGCGCGACGCGTCGACCGGCGCGCTCGTGCTCCCCGGCGGCGCCACGCGCGTCATGCCCCTCGTGGACACCGTCGACAAGGCGCAGGGGCAGGAGTTCGACGCCGTCGTCGTGTCCTACGGCGTCGCCGACGAGGCGTACGCGGAGGCCGAATCGGCCTTCCTGCTCTCGCGGAACCGCTTCAACGTGGCCGTCACCCGCGCCCGCGCCAAGGTCGTCGTCCTCGTCTCCGACGCCGTCCTCGCCGTCGTCCCCGCCGACCGCGCCGTCATGCTCGACGCCGCCATGCTCCACGGATTCGCCGACTACTGCGACGGCGGCGAGGAGGCCTTCGAGATCGCCACCGACGACGGGCCGGTCACCCTTCGCGTCTCGTGGCGCGGCTTCGACGGGGTCTGATGCGGAGGAGGCGTCCGTGCTCACGGCGTCCCGTCCTTGCCCCGAACACGACCGCTTCGGGTGCCGTTGGGACCGTTCCTCGCCTCGCCTCCCCGATGACGCCGTCCGCCGCCTTCCCGGTCCTCACCGCCGCACACCTCGCGCGCCTCGGCGCCCTCGGCACCGAGGAGGACGCCCCGGCGGGCGCGTTCCTGTTCCGCGAGGGCGACGCCGCCTACGACTTCTTCGTCGTCCTCGCGGGCGCGGCGCAGGTCTTCGAGGACGCCGCGTGCGAGCGCCCCATCGTGCCCGAGCCGTTCGAGGCGGGGCAGTTTCTCGGCGAGGCGGGCCTGCTTCTCGGCGAGCGCGTCTTCGCCACCGCGCGGATGGTCGCGGACGGGCGCCTGCTGCGCGTCGCCGCCGACACGCTTCGCGGCATCCTCGCCGCCGACACCGACCTCGCGAGCGTGCTCATGCCCGCCTTCGGCGCCCGGCGCGAGATCACGTCCGGGAGCGCGTCGGGCCTCACGCTCGTCGGCTCGCGCTCCGACCCCGACGCGGTGCGGCTCGGCGAGTTCGTGCGCCGCAACTACCTGCCCGCCCGCTGGCTCGACTTCGAGAACAACGCCGACGAGGCCGCCGCCGCCCTCGCCGCCCACGGCCTGACGCAGGAGGGGATCGACGGGCCGGTCGTCTTCTGGGGATCGCAGACCGTCCTCCACAACCCGACGAACCTCGCGCTCGCCCGCGCGGTCGGCATCGGCGCCGAACCCTCCGCCGACGAACGCTTCGACCTCGTCGTCGTCGGGGCCGGGCCGGCGGGGCTCGCGGCGGCGGTCTACGGCGCCAGCGAAGGCCTCTCGACGCTCGTCGTCGACGAGATCGGCGCGGGTGGGCAGGCGGGCGCGTCGAGCCGCATCGAGAACTACCTCGGCTTCCCGACCGGCATCTCGGGCACCAACCTCGCCGTCCGGGCGACCGTGCAGGCGCGCAAGTTCGGCGCCCGGTTCGTGACGCCGCACCGCGCGCGCAGCCCTCCGCCGCGAGCCGTCCGGAGACTTCGCCGTCGTCCTCGCCGATGGCGTCGCGGTGCGGGCGCGGGCGGTCGTCGTGGCGACGGGTGCGCGCTACCGGCGGCTCGCGGTGCCGGGCATCGAGCGCTTCGAGGGCGCGGGCGTCTACTACGCGGCGACCGAGATGGAGGCGCGGGCGTGCGGCGCGGCCACGGCGGTCGTCGTCGGCGGCGGCAACTCGGCGGGGCAGGCGGCGATGTTTCTGTCGGAACGCTTCGCGCGCGTGCTCCTGCTGCTGCGCGGCGGCGACCTCGCCAAGAGCATGAGCCACTACCTCGCCACGCGCGTCGAGGCGTCGCCGGCCATCGAGGTGCGGCGCCACAGCGAGGTCCGCGAGGCGCACGGTCGCGGCGACGGCATGGGCGGAAACGCGGCGGAGGGGCACGACGCGCTCGCCTCAATCGTGATCGAGGACACGCGCGGGGGCACGCGCGAGACGGTCGAGACGCCCGCGCTCTTCGTCTTCGTCGGCGCCCAGCCGTGCACCGAGTGGCTCCACGGCCACTCGCCCGTCGATGCCGGCAGGGCGGGCGGGGATGGGACGGAGGCCGACGAACCGGCTGCTGGCGAATCGGACCGACGTGCGGCGCGGCGCCCTCGGGCTCGCCCTCGACGCCCACGGCTTCGTCTGCACCGGCGCCGACGTGCCCGATGCGGCGCTCGACCCGGCGCGCTGGGGTCCGCAGCGCCCGTGGGGCTTCGAGACGAGCGAGCCCGGCGTCTTCGCCGTCGGCGACGTCCGCGCCGGCTCGACGAAGCGCGTCGCCGGGGCCGTCGGCGAGGGATCGGTGACCGTCAAGGCCGTCCACGCCCGCCTCTCCACCCCACCCGTCGCGTGACCGCGTGGTGGGAGGGCGACCGTCCGCGCAACGTGACAGGGCCACCGCCCGCGTCATCCTGCCATCGCGCCCTCGTCCTGCAACAGGCGCCGCTTGCGGTCCGGCCCCCAGCGGTAGCCGCGCAGGTCGCCGTCTGCGCCGACGACGCGGTGGCAGGGCACGACGAGGGCGACCGGGTTGGCGCCGCACGCCTGCGCGACCGCCCGCGAGGCCGTCGGCTGGCCGAGGCGGGTGGCGACCTCGCCGTACGTCCGCGTCTCGCCGGGTGGGATCTCGCGCAGCAGCATCCACACGCGGCGCTGGAAGACGGTCCCGCGCACGTCGAGCGGGAGCGCGAGGAGGGCCGCGGAGGCGTCGCCGGGGGCACCGGCGAGGGCGCGCAGCACCGGTTCGGCCCACGGCCCGACGGCGGCATCGTCGCGCGCGAGGTCGGCCGCGCGGAGGTCGGCGCGGAGGGCGTCTTCGAGCGCCGCGCCGTCGTCGCCGAGGGTGACGGCGCAGACGCCGCGCGCGGTGGCGGCCACGAGGGCGGCGCCGAGGGCGGTCTCGAAGAGGGCGTAGCGGACGCGCAGACCGCGTCCCCCGCTCCGGAACGCGCCGGGCGTCATCCCGAAGACCTCGTCGGCGCGGTCGTAGAGCGCGTGCGCCGAGCCGAAGCCGCCGTCGAAGGTGGCGCCGAGGACCGTCGCGCCGCCGCGCAGCGCGTCGGCCGCGCGGGCCGCGCGCCGGGCGTCGGCGTAGGCGCGCGGCGAGAGGCCGACGCGCGCGGTGAACCGCCGCTGCACGTGCCCGCGGCTGATACCGACATGCGCGGCGAGGGCGTCGAGGCCGACGCGCACCTCGGGATCGGCGTCGAGGCAGGCGTCGATGTGGGCGCGGGCGCGGTCGATGGCGTCGTCGGTGGCGGGATCGGCGTCCGGGCGGCAGCGGCGGCAGGCGCGGAATCCGGCGGCGCGGGCGTCGGCGGACGTGGCGAAGAGGACGACGTTCTCGCGGCGCGGCGTGCGGGCGCCGCAGCCGGGGCGGCAGTAGACGCCGGTCGTGCGGACGGCGTAGACGGCGCCGCCGTCCTCGGGTGTGCCGTCGGAGTCGAAGCGGGGCGCCCGGGCGGCGAGAGCGGCCCAGCGGGCGTCGGTGAGCGGGAGTTCGGGCATCGGGACGAGGTGTTGCAGCACGTGGGCGGGCGTTCGGCGTCAGGATACCGATCCCCGCCCTGGCGGCGCCTCCCCGAACGTGCGCTCGAATTCGTCGGAGCGAAGCGTCAGGCGCGCTCCCTCGTCCGGCCGTTCATCCCCGTCGCAACCGCGGGCGCCTCGTCGTCGGGAAGCGCGAGCCGGGGCGCGGAGCGTGGCGCCGACGGCGCACGGGAGAGCGCGGGCATCGACGACGCCTCGATGGTGGCCTCGATGCGGTCGAGCGCGGCGTCGAACTTGGCGCCGACGCGCGTCTCCTTCTTGCGGAAGCGCGGCCAAACGATGCCGCCACCGATCGCCGCGAGCATCGTGTACAAAACGGCGAGGCGCAGCAACTTGCCGTCGGCGTCGAGCAGCCCGGCGGCCAGCATCACAACCGCAGTGCCGAGCATCACGGCCGCGATGGTGAGCAGCGACCGCGCCTCGCTGCCCCACGCGCCCGTCGCCACGAGCCGCGTCATGCCGCCGACCGTCTCGGCGGTGATGTGGAGCGGCGCGCGGTGCCACGCGAAGACGCCGTTCGCCGCCTCCACCTGCCCCTTGCCGCCGAGCGTCCGCCGCAGGTCGGCGACGATGCGCGCCCACGCGGCCTCGTCGAGCGTGCCCTCGACGTAGCGGACGCGCTGCACGCCGAGCGGGACGCCGAGGTACGGCGCGGGCGGCGGCGATTCGGGCAGGCTCGCCCGCGCGGCCGCCTCGACGAACGCCGGGTCGATGCCCGCCGCCGCGCCCGCCTCCTTGAGGTCGTCGAGCGTGAGCGCGCCGCGCCGCGCGGTGTCGATGGCGGCCTGCATGCGGGCCGCGCGCCCGAGCACATCGGCGGCCTGGGCGTCGGAGAAGGTGTCGCGGGACATCGAAGGCGCGGTCTGAAGGCGGAGCGCTGACGTACGAGGGCCACCGGATGCGGTTGCGAGAGGCGGAGCCGGGACACGCGGCGCGCGTCGGCGGTTCGGGCGTTCCTACTCCAGCCCGATCCTCTCGATGCTCTACCTCGTCCTGCTCGACGACGCCCTTCTCGCCGATCTCCTCGTCGTGCAGACGCTCGGTCGCCTCGCCGCCGGACGCGCGTTGCCACTCGCGTTCGTCCACGGCGGCGGCGGCCTCGTCGCGCGGGCGCTCGAAGCGCGCGGCGTCTTCCCCGGCGATCCGCTCCCCGACGATCTCGCGGGCGAGGGCCTCGCCACCGGTGGCCTCGCGCGCGCGCACCTCGCCGCGCACCGCGCGCAGACGCACGCGCTCGCGCGCCGCCTGACCGACGCAGGCGTTCCGGCGGTCGGCGTCCAGGGCACCGACCGCCGCCTGCTCGTCCGCTCGGGCGAGGGTGGCGACGACGCACCAGTAGAGGCGCCCGGTGCGGCGTGGCTCGCCGACCTCGTCGGGCGCGGCGCGGTGCCGGTCGTGGCGGCGGTCGCTCGGCGCGTGGGTGCGGCGGCGGAAGAGGCGGGCGTGCCGGTGCCGGTCGGGATGGCGCTCGCGGCGCTCGGGCGGGCGCTGCGCGATGCAGGCGCCGAGGTCGTCGTCTTCACCACGGCTACCGTGGACGCCTCGGCCAGCGACGACGAGGCTCTCGCAGCGTCCTCCGACAGCGCCGCCGCGCGGGCGGTGCGGGCCGCGGGCGTGCCCGTGCGGGTGGTCTCGCCGCCGACGTTTTTCGCCCCCGGCGGTCCCGGCGGACGGCTCATCGGAGCGGATTGACGCAAAAAGGGGCCGAAAAGCACCTCCAAACGGCCATTTCGGGGGTCTGGGCGCTTGACAAGGCTTCTCGCAGCCCTTTAAGTTGCCATGAACCGACACGCCGGTCCGCCCGCGAGGGCGTTTTCGGCGCTGCTCACCCTCCGTCAACCCGACACCCCGACCTTCACCATGTCCAAGTTCCAGGAACTCCACGCCTTCGTCGCCGACCTCGAGAAGGACTTCTCGGCCTTCTACGAGAAGGGCAACAAGGCCGCCGGCACGCGCGTCCGCAAGGCGATGCAGGACCTCAAGACGATGGCGCAGGAGATCCGCACCGAGGTGCAGGACCAGAAGAACACGGGCTGATCCCGTCGCCTCCTGCGAGACTCCGAAGCGGGGAGAGGTGCCACGGCGCTTCTCCCCGCTTCCCGTTTCCAGCCTCCCGGTCGATGGCTCCGCCGGTGGCTTCAAGCCTGACCTGTCTCATCCCCATCCATCCCCGCCTTCCCTGCGTTTCGCCGCCTGCCTCCTCGCCCTGATCGCCGCTGCGGGTGCCGTGCCGACTGCCGCCGCGCAGATCCTGCCGCCCGAGGCGCCGCTGCCGCCGGACACCGTGCGGGCCGCCGCGCCGCCGCCTGCGCCGCCGGTCGTGCGGATCGTGGTACCGACCGGGCTGACGGCGGCCGCGCGGGCGCGGTGGACGGCGCCACTGGAGGAGCCTGCCGCTGCGGCGGCGGTGCCGTCGGGGTGGACGCGGCGGCTCGTCGCGCGGGCGAGCGGGGCGCAGGCGGCGTTCCACAACTGGACGGCGGGCGGCGTCAACACGCTCTCGCTCACCGGGCGCGTCGAGGGCACGTTCGACCGGCGCGACCGGCCCATCCGGCAGACGCACACCGTCGCGCTCGCGCTCGGCGGGACGATCCAGCAGCGGCAGGAGCGCCGCAAGACCGACGACGAGATCCGCCTCGAATCGTCGGTTCGCCTCGCGCGAAACACGCGCATGGGAACGCTCCGCCCGACCGTCGCGGCGGGCTTGCGGACGCAGTTCGCCGCCGGGTACGCGTACGACAAAAACCCCTTCACCGGCACGACGGCGGACCTGCCGGTCAAGGTCTCCGATGTCTTCGCGCCCGCCATCCTCACGCAGAGCCTCGGCCTGACCGCCGAACCCGCGCGCGGCCTCGTGCAGCGCGTCGGCGTGGGCGGGCGGCAGGTGATCGTGGCCGTCGAGCGTTTCGGCGTGCTCAACGGGCTGCGCGAGGGGCGCCGCGTGCGGGGTGAAGCGGGCCTCGACGCCCGCACCGACCTCGACCGGCGCATCGCCGAGAACGTCCGCCTGACCGCCTCGCTCGGTCTCTTCGCCGACCTCCTCCGCGCCACGCCGGTCGACGTCACGTTCGAGTCGGCGCTCGTGCTGCGCGTGAACCGGTGGCTGCAGACGAACATCCGCGTCCAATCGATCGTCGATGCCGACCGGAGCCGCGGCGTGCAACTGCGCGAGGCCATCGACATCGGCCTGACGCTCCCGATCCTGTGACGGGCGGCCTTGCGACCGCCAACCCGGCGACCCTGCTGCGCCGCGTGCCCGCCGTGGCGTGGGCGACGGGCGCTGCGGCGCTCGCGCTGTGGCCGTTCCCGCTCGTGCAGGTGCTGCATGCCGAAAGCGGCGCCGTCATTGCCGCGGTGGCGTTCGTGGCGGCGGGGCAGGGCGCGATCTCGGCGGCGCGGCGCGGCGAGAGCGCCGGGCGCATCGTCGTTCGCCGTGTAGCGGCGCTCGCGCTTCCGTGGCTGCTCCTCACGATCTCGCTCCTCTGGGCGCCGAACCGCGACTACGCCCGCGGCGCACTTCTCTGGTGGACGGCGGCGGCGCCCGCGGCGGCGCTCGGCGCGGCCCTCGGCATCGCCCTCGCACGGCGCGGCTGGCGCCGGGCGCGGCTGTGGCACGTCGGCCTCGCCCTCGCCGTCGCGCTCGCCGGACCCGCGTTCGACCTCGGATTCCACCCGCAGGTCTACACCTACAACCACGTCTGGGGCGGCGTCCTCGGCCCGATCTACGACGACGACCTCGCCGTCCGGCCCGGCCTGTTCGCCTTCCGCGCCCTCACCCTCGCGTGGGCCGCGCTTCTCGTCGCTCTCGCCGGACCGCCGGTGCCAGCGGATTCGACACATTCAGAGGCCCCGTCCCCACAGCCGAATCGGCAACATCATCTCACCCCGCCCGAAACGGTGGCTGAGCCGGTCGACGCCCGCGCGTCAGGGCGGCCGCTGAGCCTGTCGACGCGGCGCCGGGCTGTCGCGCTCGCCCTCGCCGTCCTCATCGCCGCCGCGTACGCGCTGCGCGGGCCGCTCGGCATCAACACGACGCACGCGGCGCTCGTGGCGGCGCTTGGCGAGGACGGAGCAGCGGTCGAGCGGACGACGCGGGCGGTGGTCGTCGGGCGAGGCGTGTCGGGGGACGAGGTCGAGTTTCGGCTGGCGGACCTTGCGGCGCGGCTCGGGGCGTGGCCGTCGGAGCCGGTGTGGGTGTTCGTGTACCCGGATGTCGAGACGCGGCGGCGGCTCCTCGGCGCGGGCGAGACGAGCGTGGCGCCGGTGTGGCTCGCGCGCCCGCAGATCCACCTCGTCGCGTCGAGCGCCGATGTCCACCTCGGCCACGAACTCGCCCACGCCGTCTCGCGCGAGTTCGGGCTGCCGCTCCTCCACGCCTCGCGGTCGGTCGGGCTCGTCGAGGGCCTCGCCGTCGCTGCCGAACCTCCGGATGGCGGCCCGTCGCCTGCCGCGCTCGTCAGCGCCGCCGAGGTCGGGCGCGTGGATGTGGGGCGTGGCGACGTGGGAACGGGCGATGCTGACGACGTGGCGCTGGCGCAGCGGCTCTCGGCGACGCTCGGCGCGGGCGGGTTCTGGGGCGGACGCGGGGCCGTCTCGTACACGACGACGGGCGCGTTCGTCGGCTGGCTCCTGCGCACGCATGGCCCCGAGCGGCTGCGGGCGGTGTACGCGTGGGGCGACTACGAGCGCGTCTACGGCGTCCCGCTCGACACGCTCGCCCGGCAGTGGGCGCGCGAGGTGACGCGCGGAGTGCCGTCGGTGCCGCTCGCGGCGGGTCCGGTGGCGCGGGCGTCGTTCTCGGCGCCGTCGCTCTTCGAGCGCCCGAGCCCGCACCACGTCCCACGCGAGGTCCGCGAGACCCGCGCCGCCGACCGCGACCTCGCCCGTGGCGACACCGCCGCCGCGACCGCGCGCCTCGCCGCCGTCCTGGCCCGCGCGCCGCGCTTCGCCCCGGCTCTCGACCGCTGGGCACGCCTGCTGCTCGTCCGCGCCGCCCGTGGCGACCGCCGCGCCGCCTCCGCCGCACTCGGCCGCCTTCGCGCTGCCGACCTGCGCGCGCTCGACGTCCGCACCGGCGATGCGTGGCTGGCCGCCGGATGGGCCGCCGGAGGCCCCGCCTGGCAGGCCGACTCCGCCCGCGCCCGCTACCGCGCCGCCCGCCACCGCCTCTCGCCCGCCGCCCACGAGGCCGCCGCCTGGTTGTGGTCCCGCGAGGCCCTCGCCGCCGATCCCGGCCTCCTCGCCCGCCTCTACGCCCGCGACACCGCCCGATGGGGCGCGAACGGCGAGCGCGACGCCGCCTTCGGCCCCGCCGTCCCCTGCGGCGCCGCCCCGCCCGCCGGACGAACCGGCGCCGCGCCGCCGCCCCCCGATCTCCCCGGCCTCGCCGCCCGCATCGGCGCCGTCGCCCTCGCCCGCGCGGGCCGCTGCGATGCCGCCGCCGCCCGCTTCGCCGCCCTCGGCGACGCCGATGCCGCCGCCTACTGGCGCGACCGCGCGGCCCTCGGGCGGTGGATGCGCCGCGGGGCGGGGCGGTGACGGCGCCCGGTAGAGACGCATCGCCGATGCGTCTCTACGCCCCCGGATGGCCCGACGGCCCCGTTCACCGCCGCCGCGCCCCGCCACCCACCCCCCTCAACGAACAATCCGGCCCCGGCGGGCGTGCCGGAGGTCCGCGTGGCGCCGTGCTTCGCCCTTGCCGTTTCGCCCGCCCGCCCGATGCTCCGTCTCCCCGCCGCGCTCCACGCCCTGCCACTCGCGCTCCTGCCGCTCCTCGCCGCGCCGCTGCTTGTGGGCGGATGCGCCTCGGCCGAGGAGACGCGCGATGGGACGGGCCAGCGCTCCGAACGCGCCGCCGTGCCGACGCGTCCGCGCGGCACCGACGCGCCGATGGTGGCGACGGTGCAGCTCTACGCCGGGGCCGATGAGACGGCGCTCCCGGTCGTTTCGCTCGACGGCGGCGAGGCCCTGACGCTCGAGTTCGACCTCCTCGGCGGACGCGAGGGGGCGCCGCTGTCGGCGTACCTCGTCCACACCGACCGCGCCGGGCGGCCCGACCTCTTCCCGGCGCAGTACGTGCAGGGCTTCGACCGCGCCGACCTCGTGCAGCCCGACCGCTCGCGCGGCACGACCGTCCCGTACGTCCATTACCGCCACCGCTTCCCCGAGGGGCAGACGCGGCTGACGGTGAGCGGCGCCTATCTCGTGCGGGTCACCGAGCTCGGCGACCCGTCGCGCGTCCTCTTCGAGCGCCCGTTCTACGTCGCCGAATCGGGGACGGCGGTGGAGACGGGGACGTACGGGCAGGGCGGGGCGCTCGGCGCCGGGGCGTTTCTGCCGCTCGTGACCGTCTCGACGGCCCGCGAGGCGTCCGGCGCGCCGTTCGGGTACGCCGCCTGCTTCGCCCTCGACGGACGCCTCGCCACCGCTGCCTGCGCCGAACGTCCGCTCCTCACGACCGGCACCTCGCTCGCCTTCACGCTCCCCAACAGCAGCGCCTTCCGCGGCGACGCCGCCCGCTTCTTGCTCGACCTGCGCCGCCTCGCCGTCTCGCCGCGCCTCGAAGACGTAGACGTGACGACCGACACCACGCGCGTCCGCCTCGCCCCCGACGAGCCGACCTTCCCCGACGTCCTTGCGCCCTCGACCAACGCGCAATCGGTCATCCGGCAAAGCGCCTACGTGGCCGGTGACGCTGCCGTCTACGGCGAATACGCCGCCGTGACGTTCGTGCTGACGCCGCCCGGCGGATCGCAGCTGCGCGAGGTCTACGTCGAAGGCAGCTTCGGCGGATGGAGCGCCGGGCGCGTGCCGATGCGCTGGAACCCGTCGACGCAGCGCCACGAGGCGACGACGCTCGTCAAGCAGGGCCGCCACGAGTACCGCTACACCTCGTCCGACGCGCGCCTCACGCGGGCGCAGTCGACAGTCCTCGGGCGCTCGCAGAGCACCGTCACCGCCTTCGTCTTCTACCGCGACATCCTCAAAGGCACCGACCGCCTCCTCGCCGCCCCGTCGTTCGTCGTGCGTCCGTAGGGTCGGCCGGTTGTCGATGGGCGTTCGGGCGGCGCGGGCGCTCAGGAGCCGCCCTTCCGTTCGTGGCAGGCCGAACGCGGTGCCGGCACTCGGCTCGGATCACGCCGCGAGCGCGTGGAGGTCGTGGAGGACGGCGAGCGCTTCGGCCTCGAAGGCGGGCGCCGGACGCGAGGGCTGCGATGCGGCGGCGGCGCGGGCGGCGCCACGGGCGGCTTCGTCGGCGTACTCGGCGAGACAGGCGCGGACGGCCTCGGGGGCCGAGGCGGGGTCGAGAGAGCGGCGGGCCTCGTCGAGCAGGTCGGTGGGGAGGGCGCCTTCGGCGGCCAGCTCCGCGAGCGCGAGCACGTGCGCGGTCCGGGCCGACGGATCGGCGGTGCGGGCGCACCAGACGGCGAAGCGCCGCAGCACATCGCCGCGGTCGGTGCGGGCGAGCGTGTCGAGGGCGGCGTCGAGCGACGGGGTGAGCGAGCGCAGGGGAGCGAGCATCGGAGGCGGGGCGTTGAGGACAGCGGCCAAGGTCCGACGGTGGGGTGACATCTGCGTGTCATACAGCCTCCGCCGACGTGCGCAGCGCTGCAAGGCTCGTCCGCACGAGCACCCGCCATCCCGCCTCCCCAGTCTCCGTAGGCAGACGCATGCAGTGTCTTCGCCGCCCACCCTTCCTGCCACCCATCCCCACGCTCATGGCGGATGCTCCGCTACCGAAGAGGAATGCGGAGCGGCAGTGGCCGACGGTGCATGCGCTGACCCCGCCCCATCACCCCAGGGCCGTTCGGTTCTACCTCTGTGCTCTTCGGTGTCATT
This sequence comes from Rhodothermales bacterium, assembly GCA_963726715.1. Lineage (GTDB taxonomy): Bacteria > Bacteroidota > Rhodothermia > Rhodothermales > BA12 > CAVSDF01. The sequence goes on along the minus strand of CAVSDF010000010.1, from coordinate 465,878 downwards.
GCGAGGCCCTGAAAGGGCCGTGGCAATCCGGATCGAAGGTGTTCGTCGATCCAGATTGCCGCGTCGCTACGCTCCTCGCAATGACAAGAATGGGTATCCGGACGCAGAACCTAACGGCCCTGCGCCCCATCACCCCGCCAGCGCCTCCGGCCCCAACTCCCCGACGCTCGCCAGCCCGCACAGGCCGAGGGTGAGGTCGAACTCGGCGACGAGGTTGTCGAGCACCTCCCCCGCGCCGTCCGCGCCCCCAAGGGCCATCCCGTAGGCGTACGGGCGCCCGATGCCCACCGCCGACGCACCGAGGGCGAGCGCGACGGCCACGTCGGCGCCGGTGCGGATGCCGCTGTCGAAGAGGACGGGGATGCGGCCCGCGACGGCGGCGACGATGCCGGGGAGCGCGTCGAGGGCGGCGATGCTGCGGTCGACCTGACGCCCGCCGTGCGTCGAGACGACGAGGCCACCGGCGCCGCGCGCGACGGCTTCGCGGGCGTCGTCGGGGTGCAGGATGCCTTTGAGGACGACCGGCAGGCGCGTCATGCCCACCAGGCGCGAGACGTCGTCCCACGACAGGGCCGGACGGCTGTACGTGGCCACGAAGCGGGCGACGGCGCGGCGCGCGGCGGCGACGGGGAGGCCGGTCCGGCGGCGCATCGCGACGAGGGCGCGGAGGGCGGAGAGCGTCACGCGCGGGCGCGGGGCGTCGGCGGCAGCGGGGAGCGGGTCGGCGAGGCGGTCGAGGAAGACGGGATCGGACGTGTAGTTGGCGATGCCGCGTCCGTGAAGGAAGGGCAGGGCGGCGAGGTCGAGGTCGCGCGGGCGCCAGCCGAGGAGCGTCGTGTCGAGGGTCAGGACGATGGCGGCGCAGCCGATGGCCTCGGCGCGGCGCACGAACGACGCGGTGACGGCGTCGTCGGTGTTCCAGTAGAGCTGGAAGAGGCGCGGCGCACCGGGCTGCACCGCATCCATGGCCGCCGCGATCCGCTCCATCGGCACCGACGCCTGCGACGAGATCGTCAGCGGAATCCCGCGCGCCGCGCACGCCCGCGCGATGGCGAGGTCGGCGTCGGCGTGGGCCAGGCACAGGACGCCGATCGGAGCGGCGAGGATGGGCGCAGGCAGCGTCAGGCCGAAGAGGTCGGTGGTCAGATCGCGGGTGGCTGTGCCGCGGAGGACGCGCGGGACGAGCCGGTGCCGGTCGAAGGCGGCCCGGTTGGCATCCATCGTCCGCTCCATCCCGGCGCCCCCGGCGAGATAGGCGAACGCCGCCGGAGACAGCGCCCGCCGCGCCGCCGCTTCGAGCGCCTCCGCCGCCACCGGCACCCGCGGCCGCCGCCCCGACACGCCGCCGACGAAGACGGCCTGCTGGCGGGCACGTCCGGGAGAAGGCGTCATCGGTACGGGGCAGGGAGGTATCGGCGCCGCGCCGCGCACCGCCGCGGAATGTACGGGCACGCCCCATCGCGCCCATCGCCTCGCCACGCCATCCGCTGCGTCCGGCGCCCGCTTTCCTCCTCGCCCCCGCGCCCATCGCCCCCCGCCGCGCCACACCCGATCCCCAATACCCAGTCCCCCATGCACAACCAACAACCAACCCTCAACTCCCTCCGGGCACGCCCTCCAACCCCGCGCGTTCGCCTCCCCAGCCCCCGCCTTTCCCCGTGCGCCTGCCCATCCACGACGTTCTGCCCGACCTTCTCGCGGCCCTCGACGCCTCGCCGGTCGTCGTCCTCGAAGCGCCGCCGGGGGCGGGCAAGACGACGGTCGTGCCGACGGCCCTTCTCGATGCTCCGTGGTGCGGCGCAGGGATGTCCGGTCCGGGGCGCGTGGTGATGCTCGAACCCCGACGGCTCGCGGCGCGGGCGGCGGCGGCGCGGATGTCGGCGCTGCGCGGCGAGGCCGTCGGCGAGACGATCGGCTACCGCGTGCGCGGCGAGGCGCGGGTGTCGGCGCGGACGCGCGTCGAGGTGGTGACGGAGGGGCTGCTCGCGCGGCGCCTCCACGGCGACGCGGGCCTCGACGGCATCTCGGCAGTCGTCTTCGACGAGTTCCACGAGCGCAGCCTCCACGCCGACCTCGCGCTCGCGCTCACGCTCGACGTGCAGGCGGCCCTCCGCGACGACCTCCGCATCGTCGTGATGTCGGCGACGCTCGATCCGCGCATCGCGGGCTGGCTCGGCGCGCCGGTCGTGCGGAGCGCCGGGCGCGATGTTTCCGGTCGAGACGCACCGCCTGACCCGCCTGCCGGTGCTGCCCACGCCCCGCGGCGGCGGTCCGGTGCGCGTCGCCGACCGCCTCGCCGCGCTCGTGCCGCCCGCCATCGCTCGTGCCATCGAGGCCGACGACGGCGACGTGCTCGTCTTCCTGCCCGGACAGGGCGAGATCCGGCGCGTCGCCACCCGCCTCGCCGCGCCGGGGATGCTGCCGCCCAGCGTGGATGTCCACACGCTCTTCGGCGAGATGCCGCTCGAGGCACAGGACGCCGCGCTGCGCCGCGCGCCGCCGGGGCGCCGGAAGGTCGTCCTCGCCACCAACGTCGCCGAGACGAGCCTGACGATCGAGGGCGTGCGCGTCGTCGTCGATGGCGGCTATGCCCGCGTGCCGCGCTACGACGTGGCGAGCGGGATGACGCGCCTCGTCACCGCGCCCGTCTCGCACGCGAGCGCCGAGCAGCGGCGGGGCCGCGCGGGCCGCACCGCGCCCGGCGTCTGCTACCGCCTCTGGACCGCCGCCGACGACGAGCACCGCGCCGACGCCCTCGCCGCCCGAAATCCTCGACGCCGACCTCGCCGGTCTCGCCCTCGACCTCGCCCTCTGGGGCGTCCGCGACGCCGCCGCTCTCCGCTGGCTCGATGCCCCGCCCGCCGCGCGCCCTCGCCGCCGCGCGCGCCCTCCTCGCCGACCTTGGCGCCCTCGCCGCCGACGGGCAGGCGACCGCCCACGGGCGCGCCATCGCCCGTCTGGGAATCCACCCGCGCCTCGGACACCTCGTCGTGCGTGGCGTGGAGACGGGCGACGGAGCGACCGCTTGCGCCCTCGCCGCGCTCCTCTCCGAACGCGATCTGTTCCGCAGCGCGACAGGCATCGTCGCCCTCGATCTTCGCGCGCGACTCGAAGTCTTTGGACGGTCGTGGCGGCCTGCCGGGCATCGAGGTCGACGACGGCGTGCGGCACCGCGTGCGCGATCTCGCGCGGCAGCTCCGGCAGCGGGCGTCCGTGCGGGATGAGCGCGTCGACCCGTCGGCGGCGGGGCGGCTCGTGGCCCTCGCCTATCCGGACCGCCTGGCGCAGCGCGATGCGTCAGACGGCACCGCGGCGGCGGCGCTCACGCCTGCGGATGGCGTCGGGGCGGCGGGCGTCGATGGGGGATGACGGGGCGCTCGGCGGGCCGTTCGTGGCCGTCGCGCACATCGGGCCGGACGCGGGCCGGACACGGCGGACGAGCGACGCAGGGCGCGGCGGCGACGGATGCGCGGGTCACGCTCGCGGCGCCGATCTCCGCCGCTGAGGTCGAGGCGCTCGCGGCGGATGCCGCCGTCTGGACCGACGAAGTCCGCTACGATGCGACCGCCGAGCGCGTCGTGGCGCGGCGGGTGCGCCGGCTCGGCGCCCTCGTGCTCGCCGATGCGCCACTCGCCCGTCCCGATCCCGCGGCGGTCGTCGGCGCCCTGCTCGGCCACATCGCTGCGACCGGCCTCCACGCGCTCGGCCTCTCGCGCGACACCGAGCGCCTGCGCGGGCGCCTCGCCTTCCTCCATCACCACACCCGCGCGGGCGACGAGGACACCGCCGACCTCTGGCCCGACGTCTCCGACGCCGCGCTCCTCGCCACCCTCGGCGACTGGCTCGCGCCGTTCGCGCCCGCCGCCCGCCGCCTCGACGACCTGCGCCGCGCCGACCACAGCGCCGCCCTCCTCGCGCGCCTGCCGCACCGCCTGCGCCGCGACCTCGACCGCCTCGCCCCCTCACACCTCGACGTGCCGTCCGGGTCGTCCGTGGCCCTCGACTACGCCGACCCGGCGGCGCCGGTGCTCGCGGTGCGGCTTCAGGAAGTCTTCGGCCTCCTCGACACGCCGTCGCTGCTCGGCGGGCGCGTGCCGGTCGTGCTGCACCTGCTCTCGCCCGCCCGGCGTCCGGTGCAGGTGACGCGCGACCTGCGGAGCTTCTGGCAGAGCGGCTACTTCGACGTGCGCAAGGACCTGCGCGGCCGCTACCCGAAGCACCCGTGGCCCGACGACCCGCTCGCCGCCCCACCCACGCGCCGCGCCAAACCGCGCGGGACGTGAGGGGATCGGGGCAGATCGAGCCGCGTCAGATCGAGCGGTGTCAGACCGACGAGGCGCGGGCGTCGTCGCCTTCGCTGCCGTCGGGACGAGTGGCGGTCTGGTCGTCGCGCATCATGGCGCGGCCTGCGGAGGCGTCGGAATCGGGGTCGAGAGCGCTGTCATCGTCTCGGTCGCCGCCGTCGTTGAGGTCGGTGTCGTCGGCGATGGCGTCTTCCATCCCGTCGAGCGAGAGGGCGTCGTCGAGGGCGTCGGTGTCGTCGTCGTCATCCGCGTCTTCGTCGTCCTGGTAGACGTAGCGGACCGAGAGCGACGCCTCGCCGTCGCCGTCGGAGTCGATGGCGGTCACGTGGCCGACGTGCAGGCCCGCGTCCTCGACGACCGGGTCTTCGTGGAAGGCGTCGATGAGGCGGTAGACCTCGAGTTCGACGCCGTCGTGCAGGTCGGAGAGCGCGCCGACGGAGGGCGTGCCACGCTCGCCGAACGACAGGTCGAGTTCGTGCGCCTTGCCGTCGGCGTGGCGGGCGATGGCGGCCTTGAGGTCGGTTTCGAGCTGGCGCTGGGCTTGTTCGAGGGCGAGGGGATTGGGCATCGGGCCGGGGGAGGTGAACGTCCGGAGAAGCTACCGCGCGGCGGCGGCGGCGGGCGGCGGGTACTTGTCACGTCATCGCCAAAGCGTCGGGCATACGGGTCCACCGCGCGGGGCATCGCCGTCGTGCGACCTCACGACGACGATCACAGGCTGGCTATGTCGAACTCCAGGGCGAAGGGGTTCACGAACGCCGCGCCGTCTAGTGTCGAGCCGGAGGCGAAGTCCTCGCTGAGGACGACAGGAATCCGGTGGAGCCGGGCCACGGCCCAGATCTGCGCGTCGTAGTACGGAAATCCGTGGTCGCGCAGCCCGCGGACGGCTTCGAGCACGACCGCCGCCGTCAGGGCGATCACGGGAAACACCTGTTCGTAGAGGCGGACCTGCTCGAACACGTCGTCCGGGGCCAGCGGCGGCCGCAGCCGCCCGGTTGCCACGCGGGCGAACTCGGCAAGGACCTGGGCCGGAAGCGCCGCCATCGGGCCATCCGGGCCACGGCGTCCGAGGCGGGCGATGAGGCCGAGCGCTGTTGCCTGCTTGGCCGGAGCGGCCCCGTCGAAGCCGTAGACGAGGACGTTCGTGTCGATCAGGTAGCGGACCATGCGATCACACCGGGTCCGAGCGGTCGTACAGAGCCGCGCGGTCGAACGCCTCGCCGAGCGTCCGGCCCTCTGCCAAGCGGCGTGTGTTGGCGAGAAGCGCGTCAAGAGGATCGCTCGAAGGCGATTCGAGAATCTCCACAAACGCAGCGTCGAGCGCGCGCCGCACGACCTCTGCCTCAGAAACCCCCAGGCGAAGGCTCTGACGTTGAATGGCGCGCTCCTGCTCGCGCGTCATGCTGAGCTGCTTGCGCACGTAGCGCTTGGAGGTCGAGGTGGGCACGGGCGAGGATGGAATCGGACGGCGAAGTATACGCGACAGCGGGGTTCCGGTGCGCCAGATGATCCATGACCCTCGGTGCGTCGGCCACCTGCGCCACACCCGCGTCACCACCCCCCGCGCTACCTTTGGGGCGATGACCCCTTCCGTGATGTCCTTCTTCGACACCCCCGCACGCGACGTGCCCGGCGTCGGGCCCAAACGCGCCGAGGTGCTCGAGAGCGTCGGCGTGCGCACCGCGCGCGACCTGCTCCACCTGTATCCGCGCCGCTACCTCGACCGCTCGACGACCGCCCTCGTGCGCGACCTGCGCGAGGACGGGCCGTCGGTGACGATGCTCGTGGCCGTGAAAAGCGTCAACGTGGTGATGGGCGGGCGCAAGCGCCTCGACGTCGTCTTCGAGGACGAGGGCGGCGGGACGGTCAAGGGCACGTGGTTTCAGGGCGTCCAGTGGATGCAGCGCGCCTTCAAGGTCGGCGAGCGCCTCGCCATCCACGGGCGCCCGCTGCGCTTCGGCTCGACGTGGAGCCTGACGCACCCCGACTTCGACCGCCTCGACGACGACGCGGCCCGCCTCGACACCGGGCGCATCATCGCCCTCTACCCCGGCGGCGCCGCCTTCGACCGCGTCGGCCTGAGCAGCCGCAGCTTCCGCCGCCTGATCTACGGCCTCGTCCGCGACCACGGCGCCGACCTGGAGACCGATCCGCTTCCGCCCGATCTCGTCGCCCGCCACGGCCTGCTCGACGCCCGCGTCGCCCTGCGCGCCGTCCACTTCCCCAAGTCCACCGACGAACTCGCGGCGGCGCGGCAGCGGCTCAAGTTCGACGAGCTGTTCTACCTGCAACTGCTCCTCGCGCTCACCCGCCAGGTGCGCACCGACGCCCCCGGCGCCGTCCTCGCCCCTGAGCACGGTCCGCTCCTCACGCGCTTCCTCGAGCGAGGTCCTGCCCTTCACGTTCACATCGGCGCAGACGGCGGCCCTCGCCGACGTCATCGCCGACATGGCGAGCGGGCGGCAGATGAACCGCCTCGTGCAGGGCGACGTGGGGAGCGGCAAGACCGTCGTGGCGGTCGCGGCGATGCTGCACGCCATCGACAGCGGCTACCAGGGCGCGTTCATGGCGCCGACCGAGATCCTCGCCGAGCAGCACGCGGCCAACCTCCGGCGCTACTTCGAGCCGCTCGGCCTGACCTCGCACCTGCTCATCGGCAAGCAGCGCAAGAAGCTGCGGGCCGAACTGCTCGCCGATCTGGCCGAAGGGCGCGCGCACGTGGCCGTCGGCACGCACGCGATCATCGAGGAGGCCGTCGCCTTCCAGCGCCTCGGCGTGGCAATTGTGGACGAGCAGCACCGCTTCGGCGTCATGCAGCGCGCGCGGATGCTGGAGAAGGGCGACCGCCCGCACGTGCTCCTCATGACGGCGACGCCCATCCCGCGCAGCCTCGCCCTCACGGTCTACGGCGACCTCGACGTGTCGGTGATGCGCGAGATGCCGACCGGGCGCAAGGCCATCCAGACGGCCATTCGCACCGACGCGCGGCGCGGCGAGGTCTACGCGTTCATCCGCGAGCAGCTGCGCGAGGGGCGTCAGGCGTACGTCGTCTACCCGCTCGTCGAGGAGTCGGAGAAGCTCGACGTGAAGGACGCCGAGAGCGGGCATCAGGCGCTCGTGGAGGAGTTCCGTCCGTACCGCGTCGACCTCGTCCACGGCCGGATGCTCACCTACGAGAAGGAGGAGGCGATGGCGCGCTTCAAGAGCGGCGAGACGCAGATCCTGGTGGCGACGACGGTCATCGAGGTGGGCGTCGACGTGCCGAACGCGTCGGTGATGGTGATCGAGCACGCCGAGCGCTTCGGCCTGAGCCAGCTCCACCAGCTCCGCGGGCGCGTCGGGCGCGGGGCGGCGCAGAGCTACTGCATCCTCATGGCCGACGTGAAGAAGACCGCCGAGGCCGTCGAGCGCCTCGACGTGATGGCGCGCACGACCGACGGCTTCGAGATCTCGGAGTTCGACCTGAAGCTCCGCGGCGCCGGTGACTTCTTCGGCACGCGCCAGTCCGGCCTCCCCGATCTCAAGATCGCCGACATCGTGCCAGGACGCCGAACTCCTGCAGGACGCCCGCGCCGCCGCCTTCGCCATCGCCGCCGACGACCCGCGCCTCGCCCGCCCCGACCACGCCGCCCTCCGCGACGCCTACCGGATGCGCCACGGCGGCCGCGGGCTCGGCCTGGCGGGCGTGGGGTAGGGTGCCGGACGCCCCCTCCGCCCTTCGGGCCCTCCCCCGCGCCGGTTAGCCCCTCCGCCCTTCGGGCACCTCCCCCGCGACCGCGGGGGAGGACAGCGCCGGAGCGCGTGCAGCGCGCAGGCGCAGGAGGGGGCCAGCCCTCAGACGCACCATCCGGCATCAAGAACCGGCGCCGCCCCACGCGAACCAACGCCGCGGCGGCGGGCGTTGAGGCGGGGTCTGTGCCGATTCCGGCGCCCCGTCTGCCGATGCTCCTCCGTTTCGCCCGCGCCGCTGCGCTTGCCGTGTTCGCGCTCGCGGGGACTGCGAACGCGCGCGCGCAGCCGCCAGCACAGCCGCCAACGGCGCCGCTCGTGGCGCCGCCGGACGGGCGGATCGTGCAGGTGAGCGCGGAGACGGTGACGCAGGAGATCGAGGGTGGACAACGCGTGCAGCGCCTTTCGGGCAATGTCGTGCTCGTGCAGGAGACGACGACGATCACCGCCGAGCGCGCCCGCCGGATGCTCGATCAGGGCATCGTATTCCTCTCCGGACGTGTCCGCATCGTCCAACTCGGCGACACGCTCGACGCGCCCGAGGTGCGCTACGACGAGGCGACGCGCGTCGGCATCGCCACGGGCGGCATCCGGCTCGGCAACGAAGACGCGGTCGTCCGCGCCGCCGCCGCCACCTACGACACCAACATCCGGCGCGCGACGATCACGGTGCCGCTGCGGCTCACCGAGCGCGACGGCGGCGCCGTCCTCACCGCGCCCCGCGCCGTCTACCTCTCCGACGAACGCCGCGCCGACCTCGACGGCGGCCTCCAACTCGTCGATTCGACGATCACGATGACCGCCCGAACCGGCGCCTACCACCTCGACGACCGCCGCGCCGAGTTCGAGGGCGACGTGCGGCTCGTCGACTCGACGAGCGTGCTCACCGCCGAGCGCGGCGTCTACTACCGCGAATCCGAGCGCGCCGTCTTCGAGGGCGACGTGCGGCTCGTCGACTCGACGGGCGTGCTGACGGCCCCGAGCGTCGTCTACTTCCGGAGCGAGGGGCAGGCGGTGTTCGACGACGGCGTGCGCCTGACCGACTCGACGAGCGTGCTCACCGCCCGCGCGGGCGTCTACCTGCGCCGCGAGCAGCAGGCCGGCTTCACCGGCGACGTGCGCCTCGTCCGCCGCGAACGCATTTCCGGTGGACCGGGTGGAAGGGGGACGGATGGCGATGGATGGGCCATCGACCGCCTCGCCGCAGACACGCTCACCTACCTCCGAGCCGACCGCCGCGCGACGGCCCGCAGCCGCGTCACCCTCCTCCGCGACGAGTTCGGCGCCGACGGACGCGTCCGCACCCGCGCCGTCCTTCTCGCCGACCGCGCCCGCGACGACGCCCGCGCAGGCACGAGCCGCGCCGACCGCCTCGGGGACGGGATGCCGCCGCTCTTCGTCCGCGTCACCCTCGACAGCCTCGGCGCCCCGACCGATACCCTCGCGCTCACCGCCGACCGCCTCGACCTCACCCGCGACAGCCTCCGCCAGACCCTCGCCGCGCGGGGCAACGTCCGCCTCGCCGGGCGCGATTTCGCCGCGAGCAGCGACTCCGCCTACGTCCTCCGCCGCGACACCCTCGGCGCGACCCGCGACGACGCCCGGTTCTTTTCATTCGCCGCTGCATCCCCGATCGCCGCTCCGCCCGACTCGGCCCGCGCCGCCGCCGCCGCGCTGCCGTCCCGCGCGATTCCGCCCGTGGGCGCCGGGCGCGCGACGGCCACGGCCGCGCCCCCCGCCGCGCCGGGGCGGCCGGGAACGCGGCCAGGCCCTCCGCCGGGCGCGAACCGCATGGACACGGCTCGGGAGCCGGTGGCGTCGGCGGCTGCGGGCGCGGATTCGGTGGCGGCGCTGTCGGGGATGCGGCGGGGTGGGGAGGCTCCGGCGGACTCGGAGGCCGCGATTCCGAGCGTGCGAATGGCCTCCGCCGACCCCTCGCGGCAGCCGGTCGCGTTCGTGCGGCGGGCGCAGGTGACGGCGGATTCGCTGCGCGTGACAGCGGTCGGGGGAGAGGCCGACTCGCTCTTCGCCACCTCGCGCGCGTTCGTCGCCGAAGAAGACAGCACGACGCGGCGCCTCCATCAGGCGCGCGGGCAGACGCTCGTCGGCGTCTTCGGACGCGGGGCGGAGAGCGAGCGCCGCACCTTCACGCTCGGCCCCAACGCCGAGGTGCTGCGCTGGCTCACCACGCGCGAGGGCGCGCGAGACGGCGCCATCACCGCCACCGCCGACCGCGTCGTCGTCGAGACCGACGGCGACCGCCTGCGCCGCTTCGACGCCTTCGAGGGCATCGAGGGGACGCAGTACGCCGAGAACCTCGTGCCGCCCGGCCTCGCCCTCGACGGCCTCGCCTGGATGCCCGCCCGCCGCCCGACCTTCGCGCGCCTCACCGACGGACGCCGCCTCCCCGGCCTCGTCCCGCGCCGCCCGCCCCCTTCGCCCGGTACCGACCCCGCCGCCCCGCCCGCCCTCGACCCCGATCCGTCCGACGCCGATGCCAACGGCACCACCGCCTCGCCTCCTCTGACCGCCCCTGTCCCGCCCCCGATTCCGCGCCGCTGATGCCACGCGTTCCCCCTCCGCCCTTCGGCCGACCTCCCTCCGACATGTGGGGAGAGGACCGGCTTCGGAGCGCGTGCGAGCGCGCAGATGCAGGAGGGGGCATCCCGCCGCTCTATCCTCCACAACCGCCCCGTGACCGACGCCTCTGACCTGCCGTCCGACTCGGACGACATCCCGCCCGCCGTCGCCGACCTCGCCGACGACGACACGCTCGCCGCCGAGGCTGCCCGCGCCGATGCGCTCGGGAGCGAACTGGGCGTGCTGCGCGCCGAGACCCTCGTCAAGCGGTACCGGCGCCGCGCGGTCGTCGACGGGGCGACGGTCGAGGTGCGGCCGGGCGAGATCGTCGGGCTGCTCGGGCCGAACGGCGCGGGCAAGACGACGACGTTCTACATGATCGTCGGCCTCGTGCGGCCCGACGGCGGGCGCATCACGCTCAGCGGCGCCCCGATCACGCGCCTGCCGATGCACCGCCGGGCGCGGCGCGGCGTCGGGTATCTGGCGCAGGAGGCGTCGGTGTTCCAGCACCTGACGGTCGAGGACAACCTGCGCGCGGTGCTCCAATTCCAGCGCATCGGCCGCGCCGAGCGCGAGGCGCGCGTCGAGCGGCTCATCGGCGAGTTCGGCCTCGAGAAGGTGCGGCGCTCGAAGGGCTACGTGCTCTCCGGCGGCGAGCGGCGGCGCACCGAGATCGCCCGCGCCCTCGCCACCGAGCCGCGCGTGCTGCTGCTCGACGAGCCCTTCGCGGGCGTCGACCCGATCGCCGTCGAGGACATCATGCGCATCGTCGTGGGGCTGCGCGCGCGCGGCATCGGCGTGCTCATCACCGACCACAACGTCCACGAGACGCTCGCCATCACCGACCGCGCCTACCTCCTCTTCGAAGGCCGCATCTTCGCCGAGGGCACGACCGAAGACCTCGCCGCCAACGACGAAGTCCGCCGCCGCTACCTCGGCGAGACCTTCACGCTCGACCGCTACCGCGAGTGAGGGGCGCGTCGTGGGATGAGAGGGAGGCCGGAGCTGTGCCGCAGTCGCGTCTCCCGTGCCCATGCAACCGGGGCGTAGCAACGCTCTTGCGCCACGCTCCTCATGTCTGAAGCGGGCCTCGGTCTCTGGATCCGCGTTCTCTGTTGTGCAGGCGGGGTGGATCGGGTTTCTTGGCCCCACGATCCATCACCGCCATGTCCGCCCCGCCTCCTCCTGACGCTGCCGATCCGAGTCCGGCGTCGCGCCCCGAAGCGTGGCTCCGCGGGCCGGTGGCGGGCGTGCCGACGCTGCTCCAGCCCGTCGCGCACGCGCTCGCGCAGGCCGTCGAGGACGTTCGCGCAGCGCTCAGCGGCTTCCCGGACGCCGTGCTGTGGACGCGCCCGGCGGACGTGGCGTCGGTCGGCTTCCACCTGCGCCACCTTGCGGGCGTGCTCGACCGCATGGCCACGTACGCCCGCGCCGAGCCGCTGACGGAGGCGCAGTTCGCCCACCTCGCCGACGAGGGCATCCCCGACGACGCGGCGCGCACCGCCGACCTCGTGGCCGCCTTCGAGGCTGCCGTGCGGCGCTTCACCGCCCACCTCGCCGCCACCGATGTTTCCACACTCGCCGAGCCCCGCACCGTCGGGCGGCAGCGCCTGCCCTCGACGGTCATCGGCCTGCTCGTCCACGCGGCCGAGCACACGACGCGCCACACGGGGCAGCTGATCGTGACGGCGCGCGTCGTGCGTGCGGCGGGCGCTACAGCAGTCGCCGCGCCTGCATGCAGCGTTCGAGCCAGCGGCGCTTCTGGTCGAGCTGCGGAAGGCTGAGGTCGGCCTGCCGGGCGCCGACGCCCTGTTTGGCGCGGGCGTGGACCGCGCGCGCGCTCACGTCGTTGCGCGGCGGCGAGCGTCGGACGAGCTCGTTCGCGAGGTCGGCGCAGGCCTTGCGGAGCGCCTGCTCGCGCGCGCTCACGTCGAGCGCCGCCGGGCGCGCCTGGCGCGCTGCCGGACGCGGAGCGCCATGCCGCCCGCCGCCGTCGCCTCCATGTCGAGGCCGTGCGACTGCATCCGGTGGTGCGCCACGTGCGCCAGTTCCCAGCGGCTCTTCGTCGGCGCCGAGACGCCCGCGCCCCGCGGCCCGCGCGCTCCTCTGCTTCTTCTGCCGGATGCCGATCCGCTCCTCGGCGGTGATCCAGTCCAGCACCGCCACCACATCCGAATCGTTGGCGGCGTAGAGGTCGCAGTGTTCGCCTCTCGGGCCACGCCGCCGAGTAGCGCATCCCGCGGAAGACCTGCTGGAGCGTTTTGGAGATCGGCGCGCACGAGGTCGGCCTTGACGATCGACCGAGATGGGCTTGATGTCGGTGCCCTCGCCGATCATGTCCACCTGCACCATCACGTCGAGGCCGCCCTCGCGGTAGTCGTCGAGGTCGCGGGCGCAGTCGGCGGCGGGCACGTCCTGCCCGATCCGCGCCGAGCGGAAGTGCGGGAAGGTGCGCTGCATGTAGGCGAGGATGGCGGCGGAGTGGGCGTTCGACATCGCGATGACGAGCATCCGGTGGTCGTCGTAGCTGCCTGGCGGCTCGCCCGAGCGTGCGCATCGCGGCGGCGAGGGCCTCGCGCTTGGCCTCGAACCGGGCGAAGGCGGGGCGCAGGAGCGTGTCGAGGTAGACGTCGTGGAAGCGCAGCTTCTTTCGCGCGAGGAAGGCGTCGACCTCGCGGCTGTTCTCGGCCATCTCGCGCAGGCCGGAGAGAGAGTCTCGACCGTCTCGCCGGTGTCCTCGCGCACCATTCGCAGGCGGTAGTCGACGACGTGCGCCTCGACGTGCTTGAGGATGCCGCCCTCGGCGTGGGCGTCGCGGAGCGTCACCTCGTGGAGGGCGACGTAGACGCGCTCCTTCGTCGCCGCGCTCGGTGACGCGCGTCTCGAAGGGCACGCCGAAGAGCGTCTTGTTGTCGCGACCGCATCGGCGTGCCCGAGAGCGAGACGGACGCGCTGTGCGAGAGCTCGGCGATCATGCGCGCCCACGTGCCGTCGTCGGAGAGGTGGTGGACCTCGTCGAAGACGAACATCACGCCGCCACCGTCGGCCTCGGCGATGTCGCAGTAGCGCTTGAGCGCGCGCGTGGCCGCCGCGTCCGCTCGCGTACTGGTAGGTGGTCACGAGCAGGTCGGTGCGCGGGTTCTTGGCGAACGCGCGGGCCGAGTCGGCGACGCAGAACGTCATCGGCGGGGCGCCGAGGTCGGCGAAGAGGCGCGCGAGGGCCTCGCCGTCGGCGTACTGGTCGCGCAGGTTGCCGCGCGGCACGAAGACGACGACGCGCCGCGCCACGCCGGTCGCGCGGGCGACGAGGAAGGCGGCGAGGGCGGTGATCGTCTTGCCGTAGCCGGGCACGAAGACGCCGAGGTGGTGCGTGTCGCCGCGCCGGAACGCGTCGGCGAGTTTGGCGAGGAACGCCACCTGCCCGCCGCGAAACGAGAACCCGCCGACGGGCGCGATGCCGGGAAGGGCAGCGGCGGCGTCGAGGCTCTCGGGCACGGGTGTCTCAGGCACGGGTCTCTCAGGCACAGGGCGTGGATCGGGGGGATGGAGGGGCGCGCGGGGGCGCTGGCCCCCTCCTGCCGCTCGGCGCTGCACGCGCTCCGCGGCGGTCCGCCCCCGAAAGCGGGGGAGGTGCCCCGGAGGGGCGGAGGGGGCATGCGGCGGCGGCACCTGGCGCTGCCCTGTCAGGGTCGACACAGCACGCGCCCCGAGTACCGGCGGCGGGAGTCGAACCCGCACGTCCTTGCGGACATTCGATTTTGAGTCGAAGGCGTCTACCATTCCGCCACGCCGGCATCGGTGCGAAGGTAGGGATTCCGACGGGCGCGCCGGGTTAAGACGCCGGGAGGCTGCGCCGCGCCGCAGGCCGGAGCGCAGCCGCAGCACGTGCCCGTCGGTCCATCGGGCGACGCGGAGCGATGCGTGACGCCGCGTCGAGCGCCGATGCGATCTCGGGTTGTATCATCGTGAAACTTTGTCGCGCCGGGACGCCGCCTTTCGGACTCGCCGCCGCCGCCGATCCCGCACCGAAAGCTCGTCCGCGTATGGAAACCGTTCAACAGGAACTGCCCCCATTCGACGAGGCCGCGCGCCTGGCCGCGCTCCGGTCCTACTGCGTGCTCGATACCGAGCCCGAGGAGCGCTTCGACCGCATCGCGGGGCTTGCCGCCCGCCTCACCGGCGCCCCCATGGCGCTCGTCAGTCTGGTCGACGCCGAGCGGCTGTTCTTCAAGGCGCACCCCGGCATCGAGGTCCGCGAGACGCCGCGCTCGGTGTCGTTCTGCGCGCACGCGATCCTGTCCGATGCCCCGCTCGTCGTCGAGGATCTCACGCGCGACGCGCGCTTCGCCGGCAACCCGCTGGTAACCGCCGCGCCGCACCTGCGCTTCTACGCGGGCGTGCCGCTGCGCACGCCGGAGGGCCACCGGATCGGCACGCTCTGCGTGCTCGACACCGCCGCGCGGACGATTACGCCGCGCGACCTCGACCACCTCTCCACCCTGGCCGCCCTCGTCGTCGACGAGCTCGAACTGGCCCGTAAGGCGTCCGAACTCGAAGGGCAGGCGCGCGAGCTGGAGACGCGCACGGGCGAACTCGAGCAGGCGCAGGCGCGGACGCAGGGCGTGCTCGATTCGATCCGCAGTGGCTTCTTCGCCCTCGACACCGACTGGTGCGTGACGCACATGAACCTCGCCGCCGAGCCGCTGCTCCAGCGCCGCCGCGAGGAGTTGATCGGCGAGAACATCTGGGAGACGTTTCCCGAGGCCATCGACGGGGACTTCTACCGGCATTACCACGACGCCTCGCAAAAGGGCATCGTGCGCACCTTCGAGGCCTTCTTCGAGCCGCTCAAGACCTGGTTCGAGGTCCGCGCCTACCCCTTCGACGGTGGCCTGAGCGTCTACTTCGACGATGTCACCGAGCGCCACGAGCAGGAGGCCGAACGCGCCCGGGCGCAGGCCGAGATCGAGCGTTCGGAGCGGCGCTACCGGGCCCTCGCGACCGCCGCCGCCAGCGTCGTCTGGAGCATGAGCCCCGACGGCACGTCGAGCCTCGAACTCATCGGCGGCTCGCTCGTCGACATCGCCTCTCCGTTGATCACCGCGGCCACGTGGGGCGACGTCCTCCACCCCGACGACCGGGCCCGTGTCGCGGCCGAGTGGGCCGAGATCGTCCGCGGCGGGCAGGTGGGCGAGATGGAGTACCGGGTGTTGATGCCCGACGGCGAGGTCCGCTGCTTTCGCGTCCGCGCCGTGCCGGTGCGCGACGCCTCGGGCGAGGTCGAGGAGTGGATCGGCGCCAACATCGACATCACCGAGCAGATGCACGCGCACGCACGGCTGCTCGAGAGCGAGGCCCGCTTCCGCAGCCTGGTGCAGAACTCGTTGGAGGTCGTCACCCTGGTCGGCCCCGACGGGTCGATCGTCTACCAGAGCCCGGCCATCGAGCGCGTGATGGGCTACACGCCCGACGCACGCATGGGCGGTGGCGTGCTCGACCACATCCACCCCGACGATGCCGGGCGGGTCCGCGAGGCGCTCGGGGCACTGCTCGGCGGCGCCCCCGAGGCGCAGGTCCACTACCGCTACATCCACGCCGACGGCTCGGTCCGGTGGGGCGAGTCGTCGGCGCTGAACCGCCTCGGCGACCCCCACGTGGCCGCCATCGTCGTCACCACGCGCGACGTCACCGAGCGCGTCACGGCGCAGCGGCAGACCGAGGAGTCGGAGCAGAAGTACCGGGCGCTGGTCGAGCAGTCGGGGCAACTGGTCTACGAGCACGACATCGAGAGCACGGCGGTCGCGTGGTCGGGCAACATCGCCGGCATCACCGGCCACACCGCCGAGGCCTTCACGTCGATGGGCACGAACGCGTGGAGCGACCGCCTGCACCCGGACGATGCCGCCCGCACGCTCGACCGCCTCGACCGGGCGATGCGCGCGGGCGCGCCCTTCACGGCCGCCTACCGCTTCCGCCACGCCGACGGCGGCTACCGGCACATCGAAGAGAGCGGCATCGTCCTGCGACCCGGGCCTACCGGCGCCGCGCGCATCGTCGGCATGATGACCGACGTGACCGAGCGCGTCGAGAGCGCCGAGGCCATCGCGCGCAGCGAGGACCGCTACCGGACGCTCTCGAGCCTCGTCCAGACCTTCGCCTTCGCCTACCGCGTGCCCGGCGACGGCACGCTTCCGGTGATCGAATGGGCGACCGGATCGGTCGAGGACGTCATCGGATGGTCGGCCGACGAGCTCATCGGGCGGCGCTGGGGAACGCTGCAGGCCGACCCGTCGGTGGGCGAGCGGCTGGCGTCGCTCCTCGCCGGCGAGACGCGGATCGACGACATCCCCGTGCGGGGCAAGGACGGCCGCGCCCACTGGGTGCGCCACCACATGCGGCCCGAGGTCGATCCGGAGAGCGGGCGCGTCGTGCGCATCCACGTCGGCGGGCGCGACGTGACGGTGCACAAGGAGGCCGAGGCGGCGCTCGTGGAGGCCAAGGAGGAGGCCGACCGCGCGCGCCAGGCCGCCGAACGGGCGCGCGAACAGGCCGAGGAGATGGTCGGCCTCAAGGACGCCTTCCTGGCCAACATGAGCCACGAGATCCGTACGCCGCTCACGGCCATCCTCGGTTTCGCCTCCCTTCTCCACGGCGAGGTTTCGGAGGTGGGCGAGGAGTTCGTCGAGATCATCGAGGCCGCCAGCAAGCGCCTCAAGGACACGCTCACCTCGGTGCTCGAACTCTCGCAGCTTCAGGCCATGCGGGTCGAACTCACCGACGTGCCGCTCGATGTGACGCACCTGGTGCGCGAGACTGCCAACATTTTGCGCGAGCACGCTGCCCGTCAGGGCATCGAGCTCAGGGTCGATCTCCCCGGCAGCCTGCCCGCGGTGATGGACCGGACAGCCCTCCACCGGATCCTGACCAACCTCCTCAGCAACGCGATCCGGTTCACGCCGCAGGGCTCCGTGACGGTCTCGGCCCGCGCCGACGGCCCGTGGCTCGACCTCACGGTTGCCGACACCGGCATCGGCATCACGGAGGCGTACCTGCCGCACCTCTTCGAGGAGTTTCGCCAGGAGTCGAGCGGCCTCGCGCGGGAGTACGAAGGCGCCGGGCTGGGCCTCGCGATCTCCCATCGCCTGGCCGGGCTCATGGGCGGCACCATCGCCGTCGAGAGCGAGAAAGGCGTGGGCAGCACCTTCACCGTCCGCCTGCCGCTGCGCATGCCCGAGGCTCCGGATGCGCTCTCCCGGGACGCCGACTCTGGCGCCGCGCGCGGCCCTCACGTCCGGCGACGGGTGCTCGTCGTCGAGGACATCGAGGAGACCCTTCAACTGCTCGAGATCCTGCTCGCCGACTCACACGACGCGACCCTCGTGCCCACCCCCGAGGCCGCTCTCGCGGCGTCAGGGCCGTTCGACGTGGTGCTGCTCGACATCAACCTCGGGGCCGGGCGGATGACCGGCCTCGACCTGCTCCCGCTGCTCCGGGCCTCCGGGGCGTGCCGAGACGCGCACATCGTGGCCGTGACCGCGTACGCGCTCCCCGGCGACAAAGAGCGTTTTCTCGAGGCAGGGTTCGACGGCTACGTCGCCAAGCCGTTCGATCCGCTCGAACTCCTCGCCCACCTCGACATCGCCTGAGGCGCCGCCCGTGTGAGCCGCCCGGTTCTGGCCCTGTCTGATGCGGCTGTGCTCGTCGGGGTCTGCCGGAGGGGCCCGCGTGCCGCCGCGCCTGTCCTCGGTGCGCCCGCGCCGGACGCGCTGAGCGGCGGCGGCGTGCGCGCGTTCTGGAAGCGGTGGGGCCTCACTGCGGCCAGGGCGGGCCGTTTTGTGGGCGACGGCGCGTAAGTTGGAGGGCTTCGGAGGTACCCTTCGGGCCGTCCTGCGCCTGCGCCCCGGTTTCACGTCCGTTCTCGTCGCGGACTGCTCCTTCGTTCTGACCCGATGCCCCCGACCTCTCTTCTCCCGGCAAACGAACCAACCCGAGAGCTCCTGCTGGCCCTCTTCGAGCAGGCCCCGGGCTTCATCGCCCTCCTCAGCGGGCCGCGGCACGTCGTCGAGTTCGCCAACCCGGCCTACTACGGCCTCATCGGGCACCGCGAGGTGCTCGGGCAGGCCATCGAGGACGCGCTTCCGGAGGTCGTCGAACAGGGCTTCGTCGACCTTCTCGACCGTGTCTACGCGACCGGCGAGCCCTTCGCCGGGCGCGGCGTGCCCGTCCGGTTCCAGGCCACGCCGGGGGGCGATGTGGACGAGCGCTTCGTCGACTTCGTCTACCAGCCCATGCGCGCCGCCGACGGGCGCGTGACGGGCGTCTTCCTGCAGGGCAACGACGTCACCGAATCGGTGCGCCTCGCCGCTGCCCGCGCCGCCGATGCTGCCCACGCGCGCGGGCTCGTCGCAGAACTCGAGAGCCTGTACCACGCCGCTCCGGTCGCGCTCACCGCCCTGCGGCGCGGCCCCGACGGGCGGTACCGGTACCACCGCTCGAACGACGCCCACGCGCGCATGCACGGCACCACGCCCGAGGCCTTGAGCGGCCGCGCGCTCGACGACACCGTCACGCCGGCCCTCGCGGCCCGCCTGACAGCCCTTTTCGACCGCGTCGTCGGTTCGGGCGAGACGCTCATGAACGTCGAGGTCGAGGGCGAGACGACCGGCGTCGGTGAGGCGCGGAACTGGATGGCCAACTACTACCCGATCGCCGGCGCTCACGGCGCCGAGCGGTCCGTGGGCGTGGTCGCACTCGACGTCACCGCGCAGCGGCGCGCCGAAGAGGCCCTGCGCATGAGCGCCACGCGGGCCACGTACGTGAGCACCCTCGCCGACGCCCTGCGCCCGCTCACCGACACCGAGGCCATCCAGGCGACCGCCTCGCGGCTGCTCGGCGAGCACCTCGGCGTGTCGCGCGCCTACTACGCCGAAACCGACCCCGACGACGCCCACGCCGTCATCGCCGGCGAGTACCTCGACCGGGTGGGGAGCATCGCCGGACGCTACCGCCTCGACGATTTCGGGCCTGCCCTCATCGCCACCCTGCGCAGCGGCCGGCCGGTCGTCATCGACGACCTCACGCGCGAGACGACGCTCAGCGAGGCCGAACACGCGGCCTTCGCGGCCCTGAACGTGGCCTCGGTCGTCGCGGTGGGGCTGCACAAGGACGGGCGGATGGCCGGGATCGTGATTGCCCAGTTCGAGCACCCGCACGCGTGGACGTCGGCAGAGCTCGAGATCGTCTCCGAGACCGCCGAGCGCACGTGGAGCGCCATCGGGCAGGCCCGCACCGAGGCGGTGCTGCGCGAGCGCGAGGCCCGCTACCGCGCGCTTTTCACCTCGATCGACGAGGGCTACTGCCTCTGCGAGATCGTGACCGATGAGGCGGGAGAGGCCGTCGACTACCGCTTCCTCGAGGTCAACCCGCTCTTCGAGACCATGACCGGCCTCGCGGGCGCGGTCGGGCACACGATCCTCAGCCTCGTGCCCGACATCGAACGCCACTGGGTGGAC
This sequence comes from Rhodothermales bacterium, assembly GCA_963726715.1. Classification (GTDB taxonomy): domain Bacteria; phylum Bacteroidota; class Rhodothermia; order Rhodothermales; family BA12; genus CAVSDF01. The sequence continues at coordinate 445,753 of CAVSDF010000010.1, read as the reverse complement.
ACGTACGCGCGCGTCGCCTTCGGCGGTGAGTCGCTGCGCTTCGAGCAGGAGTCGGAGGTGATGGGGCGCATCTTCAATGTCTTCGCGACGCCTGTCGAGCCGCGCGGGCGCTTCGCGCTCGTCTTCGCCGACGTGACGGACCGGCGCCGCGCCGAGACCGCCCTCCACGAGAGCGAGGAGAACCTGCGCCATGCCCTGGAAGGCGGCGAGATGGGCGTCTGGTCGTGGGACCTCGCCACCAACGCGGTCACCGCCGACGCGCGCCTGCGCACGATCTGGGGCTTCGCGCCCGACGCCGCCCTCACCGCCGCCGAGTTCTTCGCCCGCGTCCACCCGCGCGACGTGGCGCGCCTCGAAGCGGACATCCGCGACGCGATGGCCTCGCTTGGCACCTACAGGACCGAGTTCCGCCTCCAACTCCCCGACGAGCAGGGCGGCGGCGTGCGGTGGCTCGCCGGGCCGGGCCGGGCCGTGGTCGGCTCGGGCGTGGACGGCGTGGCGACGCGGCTCGTCGGCGTCAACTTCGACGTCACCGAGCGGCGCGAGGGCGAGGAGGCGCTGCGCCGCCGCGAGGCCGAACTGAGCGCGCTCACGGCGACGCTCGAAGCACGGGTGGCCGCGCGGACCGTCGAACTCGAAGGCGCCAACGCACAGCTCGAACTCGCCAACCGCGAGCTCAACGACTTCGCCTACGTCGCCTCGCACGACCTGCAGGAGCCGCTGCGCAAGATCCAGTCGTTCGCGGGCCTGCTCGTCGCCGAGCACGCCGACACGCTCGGCGAGGACGGGCGCCACTCGCTCGAACGCGTGCAGAACGCCGCGGCGCGCATGAGCACCCTCATCCGCGACCTCCTCGCCCTCTCGCGCGTCTCGACGAGCGCCGCGCGCATCGAACCCGTCGACCTCGATGCCACGCTCGCGTCCGTTCTCGTCGACCTCGATGTGCGGATCGCGCAGACGAAGGGCACGGTCGAGTCGGCGCCGCTCGGCACCGTCGCTGCCGACCCGCTGCAGATGCGGCAGCTCTTCCAGAACCTCATCGGCAACGCCCTCAAGTTCCACCGCGAGAACGTGCCGCCGACCGTCCGCGTGCGCGCCGACCGCACCCGCGGCAACGTGACGGTGGTCGTCGAGGACGACGGCGTCGGCTTCGAGGCCCGGTACGCCGAGCGCATCTTCGCCCCCTTCCAGCGCCTCCACGCCAAGAGCGCCTACGAGGGCACCGGGATGGGCCTCGCCATCGTGCGCCGCATCGCCGAGCGCCACGGCGGCACCGCGAGCGCCACGAGCACGCCGGGCGAGGGCGCCCGCTTCGCCGTGACGCTTCCGCAGGGGTGAGGGGGTGTTGAGGATGGGGAGTGGGGATGGGGCGCACCCTGCCTGGTCCCCGACCGGACAGGTTTGTGCGGGGTGCCGGGGGTGGGGCAGGGCGCGATGGTTCGTGCCCCTGCGTGTCCGGGGCGGGGCGAACCGCGCCCGTACCTTGGCGCACCGCCTTCCGCTGCCATGCCCGTCCGTTCCCGCCTGCCCGTTCCGCCCGACCCCGCCGCCGACGGCACCCTCGGCGACCTGCCGCCCGGCGCCAGCCCGCACCTCGACCGGCTGCGCTCGATGGCGCGCGTGCTCGACGACCTCGTGGCCGTGCCCGGCACGCGGTGGCGCGTCGGCCTCGACCCGATCCTCGGCCTCCTGCCCGGTGTCGGCGACGCGGTGACGGGGTCGGTGGCGGCCTACGCCATCGTCGTCGCGCGGCGGCTCGGCGCGCCGCCGTCGGTGCTCGTGCGGATGGCGGGAAACGTCGTGCTCGACCTCGTCGCCGGATCGGTGCCGCTCGTCGGCGATCTCTTCGACTTCGGATGGAAGGCGAACCGCAAGAACGTGCGCCTCGTCGAGCGCTACGCGGTGCAGCCGGAAGCGGTCAAGCGGTCGAGCGGCCTCCTCGTCGGCCTGCTGATCGCCTTCCTCGTCGGCGCGGTCGTGGCGATGGGGTGGGCGGTCGTCGCGGTCGTCCGCCTGCTCTCGACGCCGCTGACGTTCGGCGGCTGACGCCCGGTGGATGATGCGGGGGATAGATCCGTCGTCGATCCGTTAGAGATGCCGGGTCGGGGGACTGAACACGTGGGCCTCCGCCCCTCCGTCCGCGTGAGCGGTGTTCGTGCGGCGAACGGATCGGCGTCTGGGGATGCAACCCGCCCCCCGGTCGTCCGTCGGCTCCTGCTCCGCGTCCATCGAAGGGACTGACGTTGGCGCCTCCATCCAGCCTGCCCGTCCGTTCCAGGCCCCCGCCCCCGACATCGCCTTGCCTGCCACCGCCGCGCCGACGCTCGTCTACCGCTTCGCCACCGACGCCGACCGCGACGGCATCGAACGCCTCAACCACGCCGCCTTCGCCGACGAACTCGGCCAGCACGCGCCGACGCCGAGCGGCCGCCTCCCCGACCGCTTCGCCGCCGAGATGACGTACGCCGTCGCCGTCGACGCCTCTGCCGGCGAATCCGGCGATGGGTTTGGCGATGACGCGCCGCGTGTCGTCGGGATGATCGGTCTCACCGACCGGCGCCCCTTCTCTCTCGACCGCAAGCTCGCCGCCGCGGGCACCGACCTCGACGCCCACCTGCCGCCGCACCGCCGCGGCATCTGCGAGGTCCGCCTGCTCGCCATCGACGCCGAGCGGCGCGGCGGGACGGTCCTGCGCGGCCTCGTCGCCTGCGCCGCCGAGTGGTGCCTCGGGCGCGGCGCCGACCTCGTCGTCATCTCGGGCACGACGCGCCAGCTGCACCTCTACCGCCACCTCGGCTTCGAAGCCTTCGGCCCCGTCGTCGGCACCGCCGCCGTGCCCTACCAGCCGATGTTTCTCACGCTCGACCGGTTTCGTCCGGTCGCGGCGACGTTTGCGGCGCGGGTCGAAACGGGGATCGAGGATGGGGACGAGCGGACGGCGCCGCGCGTGCCGTCGCGGTTTCTGCCCGGACCCGTTGCGCTGCGGCCTGCGGTGCGGGCGGCGTTCGCGGAGGCGCCGGTGTCGCACCGGAGCGCGGCGTTCCGCGCCGACCTCGCCGAGGTGCGGCGGCGGCTGCGGGCGCTGACGGGCGCGGCGCACGTGGCGGTGCTCGTCGGCACGGGCACGCTCGCCAACGATGTCGTCGGCGGGCAGATCAGGCGGCTCGGCACGCCCGGCGTCGTCCTCGCGTGCGGCGCCTTCGGCGAGCGCCTCGCCGCACAAGCCGCGCGCTGGGGCCTCCCGCACCGCGTCGCCCGCCGCGCATGGGGCGAGACGTTCCGCCGCGCCGACCTCGATGCCGCCCTCGACGGCCTCGCACCCGGTGGATGGGTGTGGACACCGCTCTGCGAGACCTCGACCGGCGTCCTCCTCGACCTCGGCATCCTGCGCGACGCCTGCGCCGCGCGCGGCCTCCACCTCGCCCTCGACGCCGTCAGCGCCATCGGCAGCGTGCCCGTCGATTTTGCCGATGTGTGGATGGCGAGTGGCACGAGCGGAAAGGGCCTCGGCGCCCTGGCCGGCCTCGCCCTCGTCTTCCACCGCGAGGCCGTGGCCCCCGCGCCCGACCTCCCCGCCTACCTCGACCTCGGCCTCTACGCCCACGACAGCAGCGGCGACATCGGCGGCGGCGTCGCCTTCACCCACGCCTCGCCGCTCGTCCGCGCCCTCGGCGCCGCCCTCGCCACCGCGCCCGCCGACGCCTGCGCGCGCCTCGCCACCGACGCCGCCACGCTCCGCGCCGCCCTTCGCGCCGTCGGCCTCCCGCCCCTCGCGTGCGACGCCATCGCCAACCCGGCCGTCACCACCGTCGTCCTCCCGCCCGGCGTCTCCGCCGACGCGGCCGGTCGCGCGATGCGCCACGCAGGCTTCGAGATCGCCTGCGAGAGTGCGTATCTGCAGGAGCGCGGCTGGGTGCAGGTGTGCCTGATGGGCGCCTACGACCGCACCCGCCTTCCGGCCCTCGCCGCCGCTCTGGCGCGGTCCGTTGCCACACTGGCGGGAGGAAGCGGTGGCTGGGATGGCGTTCCGGGGGCGTAGAGACGCATCGGCGATGCGTCTCTACCGGGCGTCGTCCCCGCGTCATCGCCTGCCCCGATCTCACCGCCCGTCGCCGTTGATCTCGCGCTCGGCGACGCCTTTGCCGCGGAGGGCGCCTTCGAGGATCGGGCGCAGGACGGGCCAGAGCGTCGCGGCGATGCGGCGCTGGCCGAAGACGTTCGGGTGGAGGGCGTCGCCCTGGTTGAGGCGCGGCACGCCGACGACGCCGTCGAGGAGCGACGGCAACACGGTCACGCCTGCGGCGGAGTCGGCGGCGCTCGTGAAGGCGGCGCGGTAGGCGTCGAGGAGCGGGTGGCGGAAGCCGCCGGGGAGATCGAGCCCGGCCACGAGCACGCGCACGCCCGGCGCCGCCGCCTGCGCCCGCGCGACGATGGCCGCGAGGTTGGCGCGCGTGCGCTCGGGCGCCACGAAGCGCATGACGTCGTTGCCGCCGAGCTCGACGACGAGGACGGCCACCTCGCCACGCCGCGCGTTCGGAGCCGCGCCCTCGCCCGTGCCCGCCATTGCCCCGTCGATGCGGGCGAGTCCTGCGGAGGTCGTCGAGCCCGAGACGGCGGCGGCCTCGACGTGGAACGGCCATCCGAGCGAGTCGATGCGCGCCTGCACGAGCGTCGGAAAGGCGTCGGCGCGTCCGCGCGGCAGGCCGTAGCCGGCGGCGATGGAGTTGCCGAGCACGACGACGCGCATCGTGTCGAGCGACGCGAGCGGCACCGATGGAGAGGACACGGACGCTGGATCGACACGTGCGGCGCCGGTGTCGGCAGGGGCGGAGCAGGCGGCGAGGGCGAGGGTGGCGAGCAGGGGCACGGAGCGCACGGGCATCGGGGACGAAGGGAACCGGCCCTCCGAACGCCGCACCGCCCGCGCGTTTCGCGCGCCGCCCGCATCGTTGCGTCTGCGTCACCGGACGGTCGGCACTCGGCGACTCGGGGCCCGCATCCGCGCCCCATGCGCGCCGTTGCACCGCCCCCACACACTCCACTTCGATGTCCGATTCCCTGACCGCCCACGCCGCCGGCACCTTCACCTTCGACGGCCAGACCGTCCACCGCCTCGGCTACGGGGCGATGCAGATCACCGGCGCGGGCATCTGGGGCGATCCGCCCGACCGCGCCGCGGCCATCGCGGTCCTGCGCCGCGCCGTCGAGGCAGGGCGTCGACTTCATCGACACGGCGGACAGCTACGGGCCGTTCGTCTCCGAAGACCTCATCCGCGAGGCCCTCCACCCGTACGCCGACGGCCTCGTGATCGCCACGAAGGGCGGCCTCACGCGCACCGGCCCGGCGAAGTGGCACCCGGTCGGGCGGCCCGAATACCTGCGGCAGTGCGTCGAGATGAGCCTGCGGCGCCTCGGCGTCGAGCGGATCGACCTGTGGCAGCTCCACCGCATCGACCCGAAGGTGCCGCGCGACGAGCAGTTCGGCGTGATGGCGGAGTTCGTCGCCGAGGGGAAAGTGCGCTCGCTGGGCCTGAGCGAGGTGTCGGTCGAGGAGATCGAGGCGGCGCGGGCGGCGGGGCTCACTGTGGCGACGGTGCAGAACCTCTACAACCTCGGCGACCGCTCGCACGAGGACGTGCTCGAGTACTGCGAACGCGAGGGCATCGGCTTCATCCCGTGGTACCCGCTCGCCTCCGGCAAACTGCTCCGCGGCGACGGCACGGGTCCGCTCGCCGACGCCGCCGCGCAGGTCGGCGCGACGCCCTCGCAGGTGGCCCTTGCGTGGCTCCTGCGCCGCTCGCCGGTGATGCTGCCGATCCCCGGCACCAAGAGCATCGTCCACCTCGACGAAAACCTCGCCGCGGCCGCCGTCTCGCTCCCGGACGACGTGTACGAGGCGCTGGCGACGGGGTGACCGTCAGTCGCGGGCGGCGGGTCGATGTGGAAGACCCGTTTCGCCCGCCGATCGGGCGGTAGCGCGCACCGTTTCGCCTCCGTTGCATCCTCCGGTATATTGGGGACGTACCAGCGTTCTTCACCTGACGTCCCGCCGGATGCCCACGCTTCGCACCGCGCGCCGCGCCGCCGCCCTCCTGCTCGCCCTCGCGTCCGCCTCCGCCCCACGCCCGGCGGCCGCGCAGGCGCCTGCGCCCACGACCGCGGCAGCCGCGAGCGCGCACCCCGCCGACGCGATGTTCATGCGGATGATGATTCCGCACCACGCGCAGGCGCTCGAAATGTCCGCCCTCGCGCGCACGCGCACCACGCGCCACGGCCTGCGGATGCTCGCCGAGCGCATTGCCGTCTCGCAGCACGACGAGATCGCGTGGATGCAGCGGTGGCTCCGCGAAAACGGCGAGGCCCAGCCGAGGGTCACCGCCTCCATCCCCCTCACCGCCGACGCCATCGCCCCGGTCGCCGCTGCGGGCGTGGCCGCCGATGCCGCCCGCACCGCCGCATCGCCCGCCGCCGACCCCTCGTGCCTGCCCGAGCACGCCGCGATGGGGCACTGCACGCCGCGCACCGCTGCGCCTGCCGCCGATGCGATGGCGCCGATGGACCACGCCGCGATGGGCCACGGCGAGATGGGGATGGACCATGCGCTCATGCCCGGCATGCTCACGCCCGCGCAGATGACCGACCTCGCCGCCTCGACCGGCGACGCCTTCGACCGGCGCTTCCTCGTCTACATGACCGGCCACCACGAGGGCGCCCTCACGATGGTCCACGACCTCTTCGCCACCCCCGGCGCCGCGCAGACGACGTTCGTCTACCGCTTCGCCACCGACATCGACGCCGACCAGCGCAACGACATCCGCCGGATGGCCGCGCTCCTCGCCACCCTCCCGCCCGACCCGACCTTCCGTCCGGGCACCCCGTCTGGCGCCGCCCCGACGCCTCCGCCCGCCCCGCACCACCGCTGATCGTCTTCCTCCCGCCTCACTCCACCCGACCCATGCCCATCCCCCGACTCTCCACGCTGCGAGCGACGCTTCAGGGCGCCGTTCTCGGCCTTGCGGCGCTCGCGCCCGCCGCCACCGCGCAGCCCGCCGCCGTCAACGTCGTCACGATCCCACCGCCCGCCTCGACGACCGACCCGCGCGTCGGCCTCAAGGCCGGGTGGATGGATGCCGGGACGGCCAAGATGAACCTCGACCTCGTCGCCAGCCTGCCCCGCGAGGGCGCCTTCGTCGACCCGGCCAACCCCGGCGACTTCGGGAAGATGAACTCCGACATGGCGTTCAGCGGCTCGAACCTGTTCGTCGGCAACTTCACCGGCGTGCAGATCTACGACATCAGCAACCCGGCGCGCCCGCGCTGCGCACGTCGATCGTGTGCACGGGCGGGCAGGGCGACGTGTCGGTCATGGGCAACCTGCTCTTCATGTCGGTCGAGGAGACGCGCGGACGCGTCGACTGCGGCGGATCGGGCGTCGAGGCGCCGTCGAGCCCCGAGCGCTTCCGCGGCGTGCGCATCTTCGACATCTCCGACATCGACGCGCCGCGCCCGGTCGGGGCCGTGCAGACGTGCCGCGGCTCGCACACGCACACGCTCGTGCCCGGCGACGCCGAGAACGTCTACGTCTACGTCTCCGGCACGGCAGGCGTGCGCCCGGCCACCGAACTCGCCGGCTGCTCCGCCGACGCCGCCGACGCCGAGGGCTCGTCGTACTTCCGCATCGAGGTCATCAAGGTGCCCCTCGCGCACCCCGATCAGGCCGCCATCGTCAACTCGGCGCGCTTCCTCCTCGGCCTCCCGGTGCCCCCCGCGCACGCCGCCGACCTCGCCGAAGTGGCCGCCGTGCGCGCCCGTGGCGGCTTCACGGTGATGATGCAGGGCCGCGAGATCGCCGTGCCCGACAACGCCGTCGCCCAGCTCCTCGGCCAGATGATGGCGCAGCGCGGCGCGACCGGCACCCCGACCGCCGCCGACAGCGCCGCCCTCCGCGCCGCCCTCCCCGGCATCGTCGCCCGGATGGGCGGCGGCGCCGCCCCGACCGGCCCGACGGCCTGCCACGACATCACCGTCTACCCGCAGATCGGCCTCGCCGGCGGCGCCTGCGACGGCTACGGCCTCCTCCTCGACATCCGCGACCCCGCCAACCCGCAGCGCATCGAGCAGGTCGGCGACGCCAACTTCGCCTACTGGCACTCGGCGACGTTCAACAACGACGGCACCAAAGTCATCTTCACCGACGAGTGGGGCGGCGGAACCGCGCCGCGCTGCCGCGCGACCGACCGCTCGGAGTGGGGCGCAAACGCCATCTTCACCCTCGGCGCCGACCGCAAGCTCACGCAGCGGAGCTACTACAAGCTCCCCGCCGCGCAGACGAGCGAGGAGAACTGCGTCGCCCACAACGGTTCGCTCGTGCCGGTACCCGGACGCGACGTGATGGCGCAGGCGTGGTACCAGGGCGGCCTCTCGGTCTTCGACTTCACCGACGCTGCCAACCCGCGCGAGATCGCCTACTTCGACCGCGGCCCGATGAACGCCGATGAGATGCAGATGGCCGGCTACTGGTCGGTCTACTGGCACAACGGCTACCTCTACGGCTCCGAGATCGGGCGCGGCATCGACATCTTCCGCCTCACCGCGAGCGACCAGCTGACGACGAACGAACTCGCCGCCGCCTCGTCGGTGATGGAGACGCAGGCCAACCCGCAGCTGCAGACGCGCATCGCGTGGACGCCGAGCGTGTCGCTCGCCCGCGCCTACCTCGACCAGGTCACCCGCGCGAGCGCCCTCAGCGCCGACACGCGCGCCCGCGTCGCCCGCGACCTCACCGCCGCCGACGCCGCTCGCGGCGCCGCGCGCCGCACCTCCGCGCGCACCCTCGCCGCCACCGCCGCCGCCGTCACCGCCGGCGCCTCGGGCGACGCCTCGGCCCTGCGCCTCGCCACCGCCCTCACCGACCTCGGCGCCTCGATGATGCGCTGATCGGGTGAGACCGTGAAGGCACGAACCCCCGTCTGGCCGTGAGGCCGGGCGGGGGTTCTGCGTTTCGGGAAGTGCTGCGGCCCCCTCCTGCGTCTGCGCGCTGCGTACGCTCCGACGCGGTCCTCCCCCGCGCGTGCGGGGGAGGTGCCCCGAAGGGGCGGAGGGGGCGTGCGTCAGCCTCTCACTCCCCACCGACGCTTCGCGCGGCAGCAGGCGTCCGGCGCGGCTCAGGAGGGAGGCTTCGGCGGTGACGAGGGCGGCGAGGGCGTCGATGCGGCGCGTCTCGGCGTCGACGAGGGAGAGCTGGATCTGGCGCAAATCCAGCGGCGAGATGAGGCCGAGTTCCTGCTGCGCGAGGGCGACGCGCACGTTCTGGCGCGCGACGGTGACGTTGGCGTCTTCGAGGGCGACGAGGCGGCGGAAGCCGTCGGCCTGCCCGGCGAAGAGGGCGAGGTCGGCGCGGAGGGCCTGCCGCGCGGCGTCGGTGTCGAGGGCGGCCTGCGTGGCGCGGTCGCGGGCGCTGGCGAGGCGGCGGCGGCGGCTGCCGCCATCCAGGATCGGCAGGCTCGCGCTGAGGCCGTAGCGCAGGCCGGGGCCGAGCGTCGGGCCGAGGAGCGGGAGCAGGGCGGCGTCGGTGGCGGTGAGGGCGAGACCGGCGCTCGCGCGGACGGTCGGGTAGCGTTCGGCGTCGACCTCGCGGATCGCCTCGCGGAGGACCGTCTCGCGGGCCTCGAAGGCGCGGACGGTGCGGCTCGTCGCCTCGGCCTCGCGGGCGAGCGCGTCGGCGGAGGTGGCGTCGAAGACGGAGGCGCCGCCGGTCGGGGTCGATGCGGACAGGCCGGTGACGGGGGGGCGCGCACCGCCCGATGTGTTGCCGGGCGCGGGGAGGGCGGAGGTGGCGAGGCCGGTGGCGGTCGCGTCGCCGATGGCGGCGAGGGCGTCGGTGGCGACGAGTGCGTCGGGGTTGTCGAGGGCGAGGAGGCGGCCGAGGCGGATGCGGGCCGCGCGGGCGCTCAGGCGCTGCCGCAGCAGGGCCGCGCGGTCGCTGTTGAGGTCGGCGAGCGCGAGGGCGGCGTCCACGTCAGCCGCGACGCCGATGCGGACGCGTGCCTGCTCGATCCGCAGCCGGTCGGTGGAGACGGCGAGCGCTTCCTCGCGCGCAATCGACAAACGCTCCTGCCGCAAGAGTTCGACGTAGCCGGTGACGACGGAGAAGGCGAGCGCCTCGGCGGATTCGTCGGCGTCGAGGGCGGCGCCGCGGGCACTCGCGCGGAGGCGGCGGAGGGTGGCGTCGCGCCGGTAGCCGTCGAACAGCGTGTAGCCCGCCGTCACGTCGGCGCCGAGGCTCGATGCGCGGCGGGCGCGGCTGCTGTTTCCGGTGGTGCCGGTGCCACTCGGGGCGCTCCGCCCGAACGGCACGCTCGCGGAGCCGGTCAGGTCGGCCCCGGCGTCGAGTGTCGGCGCGAATCCGGCGGCCTCGGGGACGGCGCCGCGGCGGGCGATCTCGGCGTCGAGAAGGGCGGCGAGGCGGTCGGGGTTGCGCGCGAGGGCGGTGGCGATGGCGGCCGAGAGGCTCAGGCGTGCGGCGCCCGCCGGGGCGGCGTAGGCGGGAAGCTCGGTGCGCACCGGGATCGCGGTGCCGTAGAGGCGGAGCGAGTCGGGCAGCGGCGGCAGCCGGTCGGGCGAGAGCGCCGACCGCGGACGCACGGCGTCGGTCGGCGGCGGCGCGGTCTGGGCGCGCGCGGCGGGCAGGGCGACGGCGCCCACGAGCGCAAGCGCGGCGGCGCGGCCGGTGAGGGAGCGGCCAGCAGACAAACGGACCGTGGAGGGCAGCACGAATCGGAGCACGGTGGAGCGGAAGATCACGACGCCGTCGGGGCGAGGGCAGGGGCGGTGGGCGTGCGGGCATCGGCACCGTCGCCGGAGCGGTCGGCGGCGGGGGTGTCGCCGGAGAACGCGGCGGGAGCGGCGGCGCCATCGCCGGAACCGGCGAGGTCGTCGCCCGCGTCCGTGCCGACCGGGGCGCGGTGCTCGCCGCCTGCGAGGTAGCTGTAGAGCGCCGGGATGACGAAGAGCGTCAGGAAGGTGCCGACGACGAGGCCGCCGACGACGGCGAGGCCCATCGGCACGCGGCTCTCGGCGCCCGCTCCGAGGGCGAGGGCGATGGGCAGGGTGCCGAGGATCGTCGCAAGGCTCGTCATCAGCACCGGACGGAAGCGCTCGGCGGCGGCCTCTGCCGCGGCCTCCATCGCCGTCAGGCCCGATTCCTGCCGCTGCCGCGCGAATTCGACGATCAGGATGCCGTTCTTCGTCACCAGCCCCACGAGCATCACGATGCCGATCTGCGAGAAGACGTTGATCGTCGCGTCGAAGTACCAGAGCGCTCCGAGCGCGCCGACGAGGGCGAGCGGGACCGTCAGGAGCACGATGAAGGGGTCGCGGAAGCTCTCGAACTGCGCCGCGAGGACGAGATAGATCAGGAGGATGGCGAGGGCGAAGATGCCGAAGACCGAGCCGCCCGCGTCGCGGAAGTCCTTGCTCTGGCCCGCGTAGTCGCGCGAGAAGCCGTCGGGGAGCGTCTCGTCGGCGATGCGGTCCATCTCGGCGAGGGCCGCCCCGAGCGAGACGCCGTCGGCGGGCTGCGCGTTGATGGTGGCCGACGTGAAGCGGTTGTAGCGCGTCAGCTGGGGGGGCGCGGCGGCCTCGCGGGCGGTGACGACGGCGTCGAGTTGCACCATGGCGCCGCCCGGCGTGCGCAGGTAGAGGCTGCGCAGGCCATCGGGGGCGCTGCGGTTGGCCTGCTCGAGCTGGGCGATGATCTCGTACTGCTCGCCGTCGCGGATGAAGTAGCCGAGCCGCTGCTCCGAGAGCGCGAGCGAAAGCGCCGTGCCGACGTCGCGGGGCGAGATGCCGAGCGCGAGCGCGCGCGTGCGGTCGACGTCGACTTGCAACTCGGGGAGTGTGAACTCGAGGTCGGCGCGGGCGAACGAGAAGGCGTCGCTCGCCTGAACCTTCTCCATCATCGCCGGGAGCGCCGCGCGGAGCGCGTCGAGCGTCGGCGCCTGGACGACGAACTGCACGGGCGATCCGCGCCCGCCGGAGGTCGAGATCGACGGCGTCTGCGTCACCGAGACGCGCGCGCCGGGGAGCGTCCGCACCTTCTTCTGCAGCGACTGCGCGATGGCGTCCTGCGTCCGCTCCCGCTCGTCGGCAGGCGGCAGGACGACGATGACGAATCCGCTCGCGCCGCCCGTGAAGCCGCCCGTGATGCCGATCACCGACGTCGCCTCGGGCACCTCGGCGCGCACGAGGTCTTCGAGGCGGGCCATGTAATCGCGCATGTAGCCGTAGCCGCGGCCCTGCGGCGCGTTCGCGCTCACGCGGAGCTGCGAGCGGTCTTCCTGGGGCGCCAGCTCCTGTTCGAGGTTTGTGTAGATGAGGACGATCAGCGCGCTGCAGACCGCCATCAGCACGAACGCCATCCAGCGGATCGAGAGGAAGCCGCGCAGGGCGTTCGCGTAGCCGCGCGTGAGGCCCTCGAAGAACGGCTCGGTCTTCCGGTAGACCCACGGCTTGACGGCCCGCCGCCGCAGCAGCCGCGCCGACAGCATCGGGGTGAGCGTGAGCGCGGCGAACGACGAGATGACGACCGCGCCCGCGAGCGTGAGCCCGAACTCGCGGAAGAGCGACCCGACGAGGCCGCCCTGGAAGACGATCGGCAGGAAGACGACGACGAGCGCGAGCGTCGTCGCGACGACGGCGACGAAGATCTCCCGCGTGCCGACGAGCGCCGCCTCGCGCGGCGTCATCCCCGATTCCACCTTCACGTAGATGTTCTCGAGCACGATGATGGCGTCGTCGACGACGAGGCCGATCGCGAGCACGAGCGCGAGGAGCGTGAGGACGTTGATCGTGAAGCCCGCGAGCGCCATGATGCCGAACGCGCCGACGATCGAGACCGGGATGACGAGGATCGGCACGAGCGTCGTCCGCCAGTCGCGCAGGAAGAGGAAGATGACGAGCACGACGAGCCCGAGCGCGATCGCGAGCGTCTCCTGCACCTCCAAAATGGCCGCGCGGATGGTGACCGTGTTGTCGAAGCCGTAGCCGATCTCGACATCGGGCGGCAGGTCGCGCCGGATGGTTTCGACGCGCTCGCGGAACTCGTCGGCAATCGAGATCGCGTTGGCGCCGGGCAGCGGGCGCGCGACGACGCCGACCATCGGCGTGCCGTTGCGGCGCAGCAGGCCACGGTCGTTCTGCGGCGCGATCGTCACGCGGCCGACATCGCGGAAGCGCACGAGCGTGGCGCCGTCGGCGCGGAGGACGAGGTTCTCGAACTCCTCGGGCGTCGAGAGGCGCGTCATCGGGCGGATCGAGAGGTCGACCTGGTTGCCCTCGATCCGTCCGCCGGGCAGCTCGACGTTCTGCGCCGCGACCGCCGCGCGCACGTCGCTCGCGGTGAGGCGGTAGGCGGCCAGGCGCGCCGGATCGAGCCAGAGGCGCATCGAGGGCCGCTTCTCGCCCCAGATGTCGACGCTCGCAATGCCGTCGATGGTCTGCAGGCGCTCGGCGAAGAAGTTGTCGGCGATCTCGGTGAGGTCGAGCAGCGACAGGCTCGGGCTCGAGAGCGTGAGGAAGACGACGGGCTGCGAGTCGGTGCCCGCCTTGGAGATGACCGGCTCCTCGACCTCGTCGGGCAGGCGCCCGCGCGCGCGGCTGACGCGGTCGCGGACCTCGGCGGCGGCGGCGTCGAGATCGGTGCCGAGGGCGAACTCGGCGCTGATGTTCGACGAGCCCTGGCTCGAGCGCGAGGTGAGCGTCTCGACGCCCTCGATGGCGTTGATCGACGCTTCGAGCGGCTCGGTGACCTGGTTCTCGACGACCGACGCGTTGGCGCCGCGCAGGCTCGTCGAGACCGAGATGACGGGCCGCTCGGTGACGGGAAACTCGCGCACGCCGAGCTTCTGGAAGCCGATCAGCCCGCCGATGACGATGGCGAGCGACATCACGGTGGCGAGCACCGGGCGCTGGACGGAGAGGTCGCTGAGCGAGGCCATCGTTTGGAGTTGGTTGTGGGGACGGGGAATGGGCGGGGCACCCGGTCGATCGGATCGATCCAAACGCCGGTAGGGGCGGGTCTCGACCCGCCCCCCTCCGCCCGCCATCTTTGCCACCGGGTGCGTCCGGTGTTGCCGGTGTGCGTCCGGTGATGGGGGGGCGGGTGTCCGGGGCGGTGGGTTCGGCGCTGGGGGGCAGGTTGGGGGGACGGTGGGGGGGCGGAGGGCGGTGGGGGGCGGGTCGAGACCCGCCCCTACGGCGACGGGGCGTTTGTTGCGGGGCCCGGCGTCGCCGCGCGGTACGTGCCCGACGCCGCGGCGCCGCTGTCGATGGGGGCGACGGTGGTGGGGTCGAAGCCGCCGCCGGGGGCGACGCGCACGGCCTGACCGGCCTTCATCTCCTCGAATCCCGCCGTCACCACGCTGTCGCCCGCCGCGACGCCGCGCGTGATCTGCACCTCGGTGTCCGTGCGCACGCCCGTCGCCACGCGCTGCTTGACGGCCTCGCCGCCGCGGATCGTCCACACGAACGCGCTGTCGGCGCCCGGCGTCAGGGCGCTCGCCGGGACCATCACCGCGCCCTCGACGCGGTCGAGCACGAGCGTCACCTCGGCAAACGTCCCCGGCTGGAGCCGTCCCTCGGCGTTGCCGACGCGCGCGCGCACCGTGAAGGCGCGCGTCGCCGCCTCGACCGCCGGTTCGCTCGCGTAGACCGTCCCGCTGAGCGTCTCGTCGATGCCGGGCACGCGGAAATCGACGACCGCGCCTGCGCGGATGCGCCCGGCGTAGCGCTCGGGGACGGCGAATTCGAGCTTGAGCGGACGCGTGACCCGGATGGTCGCAATCGGCTGCCCCGGCGACACGTACGCGCCGACGGCGAGATCGCTGAGGCCGATCTGGCCGGCGAAGGGCGCCACGATGCGCCGCCGCCCGGCCTCGGCGCGCTGCTGCGCCACCTGGGCTTCGAGCACGCGCACCTGGCTCCGCGCCTGGTCGAGCGCCGCCGCGCTCAGGCCGCCGATGTCGAAGAGCGCCTGCTGGCGGGCACCCTGCACGCGCGCGAGGTCGAGCTGCGCTTGGAGGGCGCCCGTCTGCGCGACGATCACGTCGGTGTTGAGGACCGCGAGCATCTGCCCGCGCCGCACGAAGGCGCCCTCGGAGAAACCGACCGAGACGACGCGCCCGGCGACTTCGGCGTTGAGGGCCACCTCCTCCCAGGCGAGCAGTGTGCCCGTCGCCGTCAGCCCGTCTTCGAGCACCTGCGCCCGCGCAACCGCAACGGTCACCATCGGCGCCGCACGTCCGCCGCCTGCACCGCCGCCACCGCCGCCCGGTCCACCCCCCCCGGGCGCGGCCTCGTCATCGCCGCCGCCGAGGAGTTTGGGGAGGACGAGGAGCGCGGCGACGCCGAGCACGGCGGCGGTCCAGAGCAGCGCCTTGCGCTTCGACGGCGCGGCGGCATCGCCGCTCGGACGGATCGGGATCGGCGCGCCGGGGCCGTCGGGCGGGGCGCCGAGGTCCGGATGCGACGACGAAGACATCGGCGCCGGACGAGGCTCGGGGGGCGAGGAGACAGGCACGGGCAGGGATCGAAGGACGCGCCAGGGCAGGCGGAAGGCTGTGCCAACGACTTCCCGCGCCGCCTGTTCGGGGCCTCGCCACGCCCCGCGGGCGCCCTGCGACACCCCGCCACCGTCGGGCGATGCAGGCGCTGCCGCGCCCGTCCACGATCTACCATCAACGACAAACCACCAGCGACAAACGTCCCGATCAGAAGTCCTGCTGCATCGGGTGGACGGTGATCTCGTCGAGGACGACGTGCGGAGGCTGGTCGACGGCCCACGCGACGGTGGCCGCGAGCGTGTCGGGGCGGAGCGCCCACGATTCGTCGCGCGTGCCCTCGGCGCCCCCTCCGAAGTGCGTGTCGATGACGCCCGGCAGGATCGTCGTCACCCGCACGCCGCGGCCCTTGACCTCGCGCAGCAGGCTCCCGGCGAAGCCCACGACGCCATGCTTGGCCGCCACGTACGGCCCCATGTTCGGCACCGCCCGCCGCCCGACATCGCTGGCGACGATGACGACGTGCCCGCGCCCGGTCTCCCGCGCCGACGCGGCGAGGAGGTCGGGAAGCGCCGCGTGGCACTGGTGGACGACCGCGCGCAGGTTGACGTCGAGCACCTCGTCGATCTCCGCCGCCGACCACTCGGCAAGTGGCTTGTACGGACTCAGGCCCGCGTTGCAGACGAGGATGTCGAGTCCGCCGAAGGCGTCGCGCGTGCGGGCGAGGCCGTCCTCGAAAGCCGCGCGGTCGCGCACGTCGAGGCGGTGGATGAGCGGCGTCCCCCCGGCGGCGCGCACCTCATCGGCGACGGCGTGGAGGTCGGCGTCGGTGCGGGCGCAGAGCACGACGTTCATCCCCGCCGCGCCGAAGCGGCGGGCGACGTGGCGCCCCAGCCCCCTCGAGGCGCCGGTGACGAGAGCGGTACGGGGAGCGGCGAAGGACATCGGAGCGAGCGGGATCGGTGTGGGCGCAAGGTAGCGCCGCGCCCTCGGTGTCGCCGACGTTGACGTGCGCTCCCGCCGGGTCGTGCGTGCACGTGCCCACCTCGCGCACGTGCGTCAGTCGGCGTCGATGTCTCCGCACGTGATTTCAGCGCGCTTGGCGGACGGCGGGTCGTGTTTGCACATTGCCGGTGCGCCGGGCCGCTCCCGACCGGCGCGTTTTGCACACGACCGATGCCTGATACCGCCGCGTCCGCCGCTCCGGCGCCCGTCCCGTGTTTCCACGGAGGCGCCTTCTTCGACGCCGTCGGGCCGGGCTTCGACGACCTCTCGCGGCGCCACGACGTGGTCAACGCCGATGTGCTCGATGCGTGGTTCGACCCGGCGCCCGCCGTCCTCGACGCTCTCGCCGGGCATCTGCCGTGGCTGCTTCGCACAAGTCCCCCGACGCACGCCGAGGGCCTCGTGGCGGCGCTGTGCCGCGCGCGGGGCCTCGATCCGGCCACCGTCGTCGTCGGAGCGGGGTCGTCGGCGCTCGTGTTTCTGGCGCTGCCGCAGTGGCTCGGCTCGGGAGACACGGCGCTTCTGCTCGACCCGACGTACGGCGAGTACGAGCACGTCGCCCGCCACGTCTGCGGCGCACGCATCGCCTGGCACACGCTCTGCCGCACCGACGGTTACCGCCTCGACCTCGACCGCTGGCTCGCGGGCATCCGCGCGAGCGCGCCCGCCGTCGCCGTCCTCGTCCACCCGAACAACCCGACCGGCAGCGCCGCGCGCGCCGACGACCTCGCCCGCGCCCTCGCCGCCGTCCCCGAAACCACGCTCGTGTGGGTCGATGAGGCGTACGCCGATTACCTGTCGGACGCCGACGGCGCTGCGGTCGTGTCGATGGCGCCGGTCGCGGCGCGGCGGCGCAACGTCGTCGTGTGCCGGTCGCTGTCGAAGGGACTCGCGCTCTCGGGCGCGCGGGCGGCCTACCTCGTCGCGCACCCGGAGACGGCGGCGCGGCTGCGCGGGCTGACGCCGCCGTGGGCCGTCGGCCTCCCCGCGCAGGTCGCCGCCGTCGCCGCGCTCACCGGATCGGGCGCGGCGGCCTACTACGCCGCGCGGTACGCCGAAACGCACGCGCTCCGTGCCGATCTCGCCCGGTCTCTCGCCGCCGTCGATCCGTCCTTCGACGTGCACGCGGGCGCCGCCAACGCCGTCCTCGTCCACCTTCCGCCCGGCGGACCTGACGCTGAAACGCTCGCCGCCGCCTGCCGCGAGCGCCGCCTCTTCGTCCGCGACGTGGCCGCGATGGGACCGTCGGTGGGCACGCCACCTCGTGCGCGTCGCCGTCAAGGACGCCGCCACGCAGGCCATGCTGGCCGCGCGCTTCGCCGATGCGTGGCGCGACGTGGCGTGACGCCCCCTCCGCCCCTGCGGGGCACCTCCCCCGCGAGGCCGCGGGGGAGGACGGTCGTGGCCGTCGTTCAGACGGACGCGGCCCGGTGGGGGGCTTACCGCACCTGCGCGGCGTAGTGGTGCCAGAAGCGGATGGCCGTCTCGATGCCCTCGTGGAAGCGGTCGAGGCCGAAGTGCTCGTCGGGCGAGTGGATCGAGTCGCCGGTGAGCCCGAAGCCGAGCAGCACGCAGTCGACGCCGAGGATGCGCTTGAGCTCGGCGACGACCGGGATCGATCCGCCCTCGCGCGTGAAGTACGGCTCGCGTCCGTAGGTCTCGGCGAGCGCCGCGCTCGCGGCCGCCATCGCGGGCTGGTCCTCGCTCATCAGCACCGGCATCCCGCCGTGAAGCTCCTCGAAATCCAGCGTCATCGTGTCGGGCGTGTGCGCCTCGAAGTACGCGCGCAGCATCGCGGCGACGGCGCCCGGCTCCTGGTCGGGCACGAGGCGGCACGAGATCTTGGCCATCGCGCGGCTCGGGAGCACCGTCTTCGACCCGGCGCCCTGGTAGCCGCCGCCGATGCCGTTCACGTCGAGCGTCGGGCGGGCCGTCGTGGCCTCGAAGATCGAGTAGCCCGTCTCGGTGCGGCTCGCCGTGAGGCCGATCTCCCCGAGCCACGCAGCATCGTCGAAGGGAAGTTCGCGCCACGCGGCGCGCGTCTCGTCGGGGATCGGCAGCACGGCGTCGTAGAAGCCGGGCATCGTGACGCGGTGGTCGGCGTCGTGGAGGCCGGCGATGAGGCGGGCGAGGACGTTGACCGGGTTCTCGACGCCGCCGCCGTAGACGCCGCTGTGGAGGTCGCGGTCGGGGCCGGTCAGCGTCACCTGCACGTAGGCGAGGCCGCGGAGGCCGACCGTCACGCTCGGCACGCCCTGGGCGAACATCGCGGTGTCGGAGATGACGATGACGTCGCAGGCGAGTTCGTCCTTGTGCGCCTCGACGTAGGGCGCGAGGTGGTGGCTGCCGACCTCCTCCTCGCCCTCGATGACGAGTTTGAGATTGACGGGGAGCGGCGTGCCGCTCGCGTAGTGCGCGGCGGCGGCGCTGACGTGCATGAAGACCTGCCCCTTGTCGTCGGCGGCGCCGCGGGCGTAGAGCTTGCCATCGCGGACGACCGGCTCGAAGGGCGGGCTCGTCCACAGGTCGAGCGGGTCGGGCGGCTGCACGTCGTAGTGGCCGTAGAGGAGGACGGTGGGTGCGCCGTCTCCGGCGTTCAGGTCTTCGGCGTAGACGACCGGGTGGCCGCCGGTCTCGCGGATCTCGGCAAGGGGAAAGCCGATGGTGGCGAGGTGCTCGCGGAGCGCCTCGGCGCAGCGCCGCACGTCGGCAGCGTGGGCGGGGTCGGCGGAGATCGACGGGATGCGGAGCGAGGCGACGAGCGCGGCCTCGAAGTCTTCGGCGTGGGCGCGGGCGGTGTCGAGGGCGGCGGTCATGGGGCGGGGGATGGAGCGGTCGGGCAGGATACGGCGCTGCCCGTTCGAGGCTCCGGCGCGGCGTCCGGTGTCGAACCACCCCCGTACCGGCGCCGTGCCGGTCGGGCCACCGGGGGCGCGTACGGGGACGGGGGGCGTGCCGGTCGGGCCATCGGGGGCGCGTACACGGGGACGGGGGGCGTGCCGGTCGGGCCACCGGGGGCGTAGAGACGCATCGCCGATGCGTCTCTACCGGGCGTCGTTCGGGCGCCGTCGGCCACGTTCGGCGGCCGTGCACCGTCGGCGCGTGTGCGGTGGGGGCGAACGCCACCGCCCCCGTCGTCCGTCGTCTACCGTCCGTCGTCGTCGTGTGCGCCGCCTCGGCCGCGAGGGGGAGGGTGCCGGTGAAGCGGGCGCCGCGGCCGTCGTCGTGCGGGAGGAGGGCGAGGGTGCCGCCCTGGAGCGTGATGAGCTGCGCGGCGATGCTGAGGCCGAGGCCGACCGACGGCTCGCCGCCTGTCGGGGTGTTCGGGAGGCTGGCGAAGGGCGTGAAGACGTCGGCGGCGAAGGCGTCGGGGATGCCGGGGCCGGTGTCCTCGACCGCGAACGACCCGTCGGCGCCGATTTCGATGCGCACCGATCCGCCCTCGGGCGTGAACTTGACGGCGTTGGAGACGAGGTTGTCGAGCACCTGCCGCGTGCGCGTCGCGTCGGCGCGGACGCAGACCTCGTCGCAGGCGGCGTCGAGGGTGAGCGTTTGCCCCTTGGCGGCGGCGCGTCCGCGGTGCGCGGTGGCGACGTCGCGCGCGAGGGCGACGAGGTTGACCGGCTCGGCGCGCACGCCGAGCGTGCCGCTCTCCATGAGCGCGGTGTCGAGCACGCCGTGGACGAGCTCGCCCGCGTGGCGCGAGACGGCAGCGATGATCGCGGCGAACTCGGCCTCGATGGTGCCGTCGGGGAGCATGTCGCGCAGGGTGTCGGCGTGGCCCTGCACGGAGGCGAGGGCGCCGCAGAGGTCGTGCGAGGCCATCCGCACGATATGGTGCAGGCGCGTCGTCGTCTCCATGAGCCGCTCGCGGGCGGCGAAGAGGCGGAGTTCGTCGGAGGCGACGCTGGCGAGGTCGCGCAGGAGCTGCGCCTCGGCGGGGGAGAGGCGGCGCGGCTCGGGGGCGATCACGCAGACGGCGCCGAGGGTGTGGCCGTCGGGCGAGCGCAGCGGCGCACCGGCGTAGAAGCGAATGCCCCCGTCGGCGGTGACGAGCGGGTTGTCGGCGAAGCGCACGTCGAGCGTGGCGTCCTCGACGACGAGCATGTCGCCGTTCGCCACCACGTGCGGGCAGAACGAGAGGTGGCGCGGCAGCACTTCGGGCACGTTGGCGACGCGCGCGAGGAGCGTCTGCACGTCTTCCTCGACGATTGTCACGAGCGCCTCGGGCGTGCCGATCATGGCGGCGGCCATGCGGGCGATGCGGGCGAAGCGCTCGTCGCCGGTGTGGTCCGGGCCGAGCCTCTCGGGCAGGGCAGCGGCGGCGATGGCGCGCAGCCGGGCGGCCTCCTGGTCCGCAGGCAGCGACAGCGACGAAGGGGAGGAACGGGGGAGGGGCGTCGACCTCCGGCGAAGGGGCGCACGTTGCATGGACACAGGCGGGGGGACGAGGGATCGGAAGGGCAGCGGAGGGATGTGCCCACGCCTCCCCAACATCGGCCATTGAGAGCCGGATTTCAGTCCATTGCCACCTCTTCGTCACATCTCGCCCGGCACCGCCGCGCTACAACTCGCTCTCGTCGCGCCAGCGGAGCAGCCTCCACGGGCGCCCGGCAGCGGTGCGGGAGAGGCGGAAGTTGACGTTGCCGCGCGTGCGCACCTCGGTGCCGTCGGCGGCGAGGGTGACGGCGAGGTCGAAGCCGCGGACGACGGTGGCGGTCGTGGCGGTGGAATCGAGCAGGAGGACGGCGTTCCAGCGCAGGCGCACCTCGCGCGCGGCGGCGAAGAGGCGGCGCGTGGCGTCGACGTCCTGCGAGAACGTCCACTGCCGCTCGACCTGCGCGCCGTCGTCGTAGTAGACGAAGGTGAAGGCGGAGTCGAGCAGCGATTCGTAGAGCGCGGCGTCGCGCAGGTCGTAGGCGCTGCGGAAGGCCGTCAGAAAGCCGTCGACCGAGCGCGGATCGCCGCGTGGCGTGAGCGCGGCGCCGTCGTCGAGGCCCGGCGCGAAGGGGTTGCACGCGCCGACGATGAGTGCCACGGCCGCGAGCGCCCCCGCAAGCACGGCCGCGCCCGCGCGCGCCGTCGTCGGGCTTGGAGCGGCAGGTGGGCGAGGCGTGGAGAACATCGGGCGGGGACGATGGGGCAAAGTAACGGACGCCACGCGGACCGCACGTCCGCGTCCCACATCACCGCGCGAACGCCGCCTTCAGGTCGCTCCACGTCGGCGTGGCGGCGTCGAGGCTGCGGTCGGTCCAGGCGGCGAGGGCCCAGAGGCCGTTGGCCTGCCGTTCGATGCGCCAGCGGAGACGGCCCTGCACCATCGTCGGCGCCTCGGCGCGGCGGTGGGGCGTGGTGAGGACGTAGGTGGCGTCGAGGACGTACGTGCGCTCGCCGATCTCGGGCGGCAGGGCGTCGGCGAGGCGGAGCGAAAACGTCGTGCCGTCGGTCGCGGCGGCGACGAGGGCGCGGAAGGCGGCGTCCTCGGCGCTCGCGTCCCAGGTGGCGAAGAGCGGCGTCCGGGCCTCGGCGTCGGGGGTGGCGGTGAAGCGGAAATCGGGGGCGAGCGAGCGGCGGTAGGCGTCGGCGTCGCGGGCGGCGACGGCGCGGCGGAGGGTCTCGACGACCTGCTCGGGCGTGTCGGGCTGCACGAAGACGCCGCCCCCGGCGCCCGGCGCCTCGGGCACGCGCGGCGCGAACGCATCGCATCCGCCGACGGCCGTCGCGGTGACGACGAGGGCCAGAAGCACGGTGCAGAGGCGGTGGGCGCGCACGTCAGGCGGCGGTGTCATCGCTCGCGAGGAGCTCGGCGGCGGCGTCGGCGAGGTCGCGCGTGCCGGGCACGAGGGCGGCGACGCGCTCGACGACGGCCTCCAGGAGCGCATCGGGGCACGAGGCGCCGGCGGTGACGACGAGGTCGAAGGGCCGCGTCGTCGGCAGCCAGCCGCGCGTTTCGCGGAGCGTTTTGGCGTGCCAGTCGAAGTGGTGGATAACGTCGGCCGAGACGAGTTCGTCATCCGACGAGACGAAGTACGTCGGCATCGCCACCTCGCAGAGTTCGACGAGGTGACTGGTGTTCGACGAGTTGTAGCCGCCGACGATGAGCGCCACGTCGCCGCCGCTCTCGATGAGGGCGAGGGTGGCGTTCTGGTTCTCGTTCGTCGCGTAGCAGAGCGTATCCGACGTGTCGGCGAAGGCGCCCGCGCCGTGCGCGCCGACGGCGGCCTCGCGGAGGTGGTCGGCGATGGCCTGCGTCTCGGTCGCCAGCATCGTCGTCTGGTTGACGACGCCGATGCGGCGCAGATCGCGGGCGGGGTCGAAGCCCTCCGACGTCAATCCCTCGAAGCGTTCGTGGAAGAAATCGCTGCCGCGCCGCCCGGCGATGACGTCGCCGAGGTCGCGGGCCTCGTCCATGTCGCGCACGACGACGACGGGCGCGGCGGCGGTGGCGTGCGAGACGGTCGCGCGCGTCTCCTCGTGCGTCCGCTTGCCGTGGACGACGACGGTGTAGCCTTTGGCGCCGATCTGATCCGACTTCTTCCACACCTTCTCGACGAACGGGCAGGTCGTGTTGTAGCGCATCGGGTCGACGCCGAGCGTGCGCAGGCGCTCCATGATCTCGATCGTCGCGCCGAAGGCGGGGATGATGACGACGTCGTCAGGCGTCAGCGTGTCGAGCGGGATCAGTTCCTCGCCGCTCGTCGTCCGCAGGAACTCGACGCCGCGCGCCCGCAGGTCGTCGTTGACGTGCGGGTTGTGGATCATCTCCGAGAGCAGGTAGACGCGCCGTCCCGGGTTGTCCTCGACGGCGCGGTAGGCGATGTCGATGGCGTTTTCGACGCCGTAGCAGAAGCCGAAATGGCGGGCGAGCTTGACGCGGAACGTGCCCATGTCGAGCACGGTCGGCGCGAGGTCGCGCTTGCGCGGGTCCATCACGCGGCGGGCGTCCTTGACGCGCGAGATGGTGTCGCCGCGGTAGAAGACGGGAACGTCGAAGGAGCGGGCCATCGTCGGAAATCGGTCTGGGAGTCAGGCAGGCGCAACGCGGGCGCGGCGGAGGCGGGTCCGTGAAGGGTGGACGGGGGAAGCGCCCCCTCCGTCCCTTCGCTACGCGGTCCCCTTCGGGGTTCGGGACACGTCCCCTGCGTCGTCGCGGGGGACGACAGCGCCGGAGCGCATCGAGGGCGGAGGCGCAGGAGGGGGCCAGGTGCGGGGCGCGGAGGTGTTCGGGTCTCGCACTCAACGGGCATCCAGGTCCGCCCCGGTCACGCCATCCCCGCCCGCTTGCGCAGCGCCCATTCCGCCGTCAGCAGCACGAGCAGGACGACGAAAAAGGGCCACCGGTCGAACAGCGACGTCTCCGCCTCACCGGCTACGAGCGCCGGGGCAAAGGCCGGAGACGTCTCGAAGCGGCGGCGGAGCGCGTCGAGCGAATCGACGGGCACGACGGCGCCGCCGGTCGCTTCGGCGAGGGCGGTGAGGAGGGCGACATCGGCGGTCGGGTCGGCGGCCTCGGCGGGCGTCGATCCGACCTCGAACGTGCCGCCGTCGGTGCCGAGCGTGGCGCCGCCGCGGGTTGCGCGTCCGGTGTAGCGGTAGGTGCCGGAGGGCAGGGCGCCCGCGTCGAGGGCGTAGCGTCCGGCCCCGATGGGGCGCATCGTGAGCGTCCGGCGGGCCGCGCCGGTCACCTCCACCTCGACCGTCGCATCCTCGACGCCCGCGCCCTCGTCGCCGACGATCTGGGCGTCGAACGTCACCGGCTCGCCGTCGCCGAAGGCGGTCTCCGTCGACTGGATCTGCACGTCGGGCGCGGCGTCGCTCGCGGCGAAGGCCACCCAGCGGCTCACGAGCGCCGGAAAGACGGGGGTCAGCGGGGCGAGGGCCTCGGGCACGAGCTGCCACCGCCACCACGCGCTCGCGCCGACGAGCACCGCCCGCCGCCGCCCGCGCCGCTCGGCCACGACGACCGCCTCGCCCGACGGCCCCGACAGCAGCACGCGCGCGGCAGGACCGACGTTCATCCCGGCGGTGCCGAGACGCAGCGCCGGGAGCGTCGAGATCGCGTCGAGCGACGGCACGCCGGAGAGCGCCGGGTGCGCCGCCGCCGATGGCGCCACGCGCAGCGACACGTCGCGCACCGCGCCCGCCGACGGCGCGGCGGGCAGCACCGGGCCGAGCGTCGCGGCGAGGCGGCCCCAGTCGGTGCGCGTCCCGGCGACGACGACGAGGCCGAGGCGCGGCTGCGCGGCGATGCGGGCCATCAGGGCGTCGTCGGTGGCGGGGCCGGGGGCGCCGAGGAGGACGGCGACGTCGAAATCGGCGATGTCGGGGATCGGGCCTTCGTAGAACGTGCCCACGGCGCGCTGGACGCGGACGGTGAGGTCGAGCGAGGCGTCGGCGTCGAGGGCGGCGCGCCACGCGGCGACGTCGGGGTCGGGCGCGGCGGCGAGGAGGAGGACGCGGCGGCGCGCGGTCTGCACCTCGGCAGTTGCGGTTCGGCGGTTGTTGGCGG
The DNA here is from genome assembly GCA_963726715.1 of Rhodothermales bacterium. Taxonomy (GTDB): domain Bacteria; phylum Bacteroidota; class Rhodothermia; order Rhodothermales; family BA12; genus CAVSDF01. Next base: position 420,682 of record CAVSDF010000010.1, on the reverse strand, counting down.
GCGTCGCCTCGCCAGAGATCGGGGTCACGGTCGCATCGAGCGTGACGGCGCCGCTCGCGGGCGGGACGTAGTCGAAGGCGACGGGCACCTCGGCATCGCCGCCGGGCAGCGAGACCGTCTGACTGCCGACCGCCGCGCCGTTCGCGCGGAGCGTCACCGTCACCGTCTCGCCCGCCCGCGCTCCGACGCCGCGCACGCGCACCTCGACCGGCTGCGGCGCGCCCGGCAGCACGCGCCGGTTCGCCACGAGCGCCGCCACCGACACGTCGCGCCGCCGCGTGGTGTCGCCGACCACGACGGCGAAAACGGGCACGCCGAGGCGCTCGGCGACGGCGAGGGGCGAGCGTCCGGCGGTCGCGCGGCCGTCGGTGACGAGGACGATGGCCTGCAGGTTGCGCCCGGCGAGCCGCGTGCCGGGGGCGTCGAGGGCGCGGGCGAGGTCGGTGCGCGGCCCGTCGAAGCGGGCGCCGGCGGTGTCGAAGCGCTCGACGGCGCGGGCGGTGCGGTCGAAGGCGAAGCGTTCGGCGTCGAGGTCGGCGCCGTCGTCGCGGCGGAGGGTGGCGGCGAAGGCGTCGAGGCGAGCCGGAAGCGCCGCCGTGCCGCGGTGCAGGGCCATCGAGGCGCTGCGGTCGAGCACGACGGCGACGGTCGCCGGGCGCGGCGTCTCGGCGATGTGCCGCAGGAGCGGCCCGGCGAGCAGGAACGCAAGGAGCGCGAACGTCGCCGTGCGGAAGGCCGTCAGCGCCGCACGCGGCCCGGCGGTGAGCGGCGGCACCGTCCGCCAGTACGCCCACCACGCGAGCAGCCCGCCGACGAGCGCCCCGACGAGCGCAATGACGGGGGTGTGGAGAAACGTCAGCACGGAAGGGCGGTGGAGAGAAAAGACAACGGACGACGGACGGCAAACGACGGACGACGCGCGCGGATCGTGCGGGGGATGTGGGGGCACGATACATCGTGCCCTTCGGTCATCCGCTCACCAGCGGTCGAACAAACCGCCCCCGCCCCCCATCTCCCAGGGCCGTCGAGTTCTGCGTCGATTTCCACGAGAGGTCATGGCGAGGAGCGACGCGACGCGGCAATCCGGCCCGACGAGCGCCTTCGATCCGGATCGCCACGGCCCCACAGGGCCTCGCAAGGACACCGGAGCGTGCAGATGCAGAACCGAACCGCCCTCCGCATCATCGCCCGACGACCGCCGTCCCGCGCACCACCGCCGCGCCATCCGCCGCCAGATCGCGCGCCGCGTACGCATACACGCCCGGCGCCAGGCCCACCAGATCGACGCGCGACGCCGAGGCCGTGCGCTGCACCACGCGCCCGAGCAGGTCGATCACTTCCACCCGCACCGACCGGTCGAAGAGCAGCGACGGCGCCGCGCCGCCGTTCGAGGCGATGCGCACGACGAGCGCCGCCGATGCATCCGCGACCTGCACCCCGACGAACGTTCGCCCGATGCGCACCGCTTCGGCGGCGTTGACGATGCCCCATCCGAGCCGGTTGTCGGGCGAGGTCGCCTGCGAGGCCGTCTGCCGCAGCGCCGCGCGCACCTGGATCGGCGTGAGGGCCGGGTTTGCTTCGAGCATGAGGGCCACGACGCCGGTCACGAGCGGCGCCGAGAACGACGTGCCGTTCGTCGTGCCGTAGCTGCTCGCGCCGCTCGCCACCGTCACGCCCGCGCCCGGCGCCGATACGTCGGGCTTGATGCGGCCATCGGCGGTGGGGCCGAAGGAGGAGAACGAGGCTTTGGCGCCACTCAGCGTCGTCGCGCCGACCGCGATCACCGAGTCGCCGTCGGCGGGGCTGCCGATGTAGTACGGGCAGCCGCCGCCGGGCCCGCTGCATGCGCCCTCGTTGCCCGCGCTCACGACCATCACCACGCCGCGCGAGACGGCCGCGTCGGCGGCGCGGGTGGTGACGGCGGTGTTGCCGTTGAAGTCGGCGTAGGTGTACGAGCGCTGCCCGGCGTCGAAGTCGATGTAGCCGAGCGACACGTTGACGGCGTCGACGCCGTTCGATTCGAGCCATTCGAGACCGGCGACGAAGGCGTCTTCCTCGGCGTTCGTCTCGGTCGGCGCGTACTCGGTCGTCGCGGCGAAGAGCGTGGCGCCGTAGGCCGGGCCGATGAGCTGGCCGGGCGCGTAACCGACGGCGATGGACGTCGTGTTGAGGCCGTGGCGGTCCGACTGCGGGGCGGCGAACGAGCGCGTGCCACCCAGCCGTCCGCTGCTGACCATCGCGGCGAAGACGGGGTGCGCGAAGCCGCCGAACTCGGTGTCGAGCCATCCGAGGCGCACACCGCGCCCCGAGATGCCCGCGTCGTGGACGGCGGGGACGTTGATCTGGTCGAGCTGCGCGCGCGAGGCGCCGTAATTGAGCGCGAACGCGATCGCCGTTGGCGGGGCCGACGTGACGAGCGGTCCGGGACGGAAGGTCGTGGGGATGGCCGTCGGCGCGAGCGTGCGGACGGGCCCGGCGCCGCGCACGAACGGCAGCGCCGCCACGCGCGCGGCGATCTCGGCAGTTGGAAGGGCCACGCTGTACGCCGACAGCCACCGGCTCTCGGTGCGCACGTCGGCGCCTGCAGCGACGAGCGCGGCGCGGCAGGCCGGGTCGAGCAGTTCGTCCGTCGCCACCGTTCCGCGCAGGCGCCGCCGCGCGGCCCGCCTCTGCCGTCAGCGGCGCCGCACGCCCGCTCGGGCAGTCGACGAACACCCACGCCCGCTCGGGCAGCGCGCGCGCTCCGGCATCGACAGCCGCCGCCGATGTCGCCATCGGACGCATCGACTGGAACGCGGGCAGGCCCGTTTGTGCCTGCGCCGCAGGCAGGAGCGCGAGGGCGGCGGCGGTGGCGGCGACGAGGCGCGCGGAGGATCGGGGACGGAGAGCGAACATCGGGTCGGGAGAGATAGCGTGGCGAGAGCGAGCGGCTCAGCGGACGAGCGAGGTGCCGATGAAGGCGCCTGGAAGCAGCGCCTCGGGCGTGGCAGACGCGATGGCGCCGCCCGCGCCGTGCATCCACACGTCGGCGCCGGGGGCGCGCTCGGCGAGGAGCTGGCGGCAGGCGCCGCACGGCGAGCACCCGTCGCCGGGGCAGGCGAGCCAGATTTCCGACGGCGCGGCGAGGCCGTACGAGGCGATCGTGCCGATGGCGTTGCGCTCGGCGCACAGGATCTGTCCCCACTCCGCCGTCTCGACGTTGCAGCCGGGCACGAGCGCATCCCCCGTGAGCGCGACGCATCCGACGTGGAAATTCGACTCCGGCACAACCGCGCGCGCGCTGACCGTGCGGGCGAGCGCGACACCGTCTGCGGGCGTGGCAGGGACAGATGCGGCGAGGGTGGGCGCGAGGAATGCGACATCCCCGGCATCGTCCATCGCGCCCACATCGAATCCGTCGGCGACGACCGCATCGTCGGCGATCACGGTCGTGAGGCCGAAGGCGGCGGCGAGGACGCGGTCGGCGGCGCCGAGCGGGACGGCGGCCACGAGGAGGGCGGGCGCGTCGCCGGGGGCAAGGGCGGCGGCGGTCGTGAGGGCGTTCTGCGTGGCGCCGATGGTGAGCGAGAACGACGCCGATTCGACGCGCACGCCGGGCACGACGGCGCCGCTCGCAAGCACGAGCACCACAGCCTCCGGACGTCCGGAGTAGGGCGTCGCGGCACGCGGAAGCAGCGCAGTAGCCGCAGCACGGAGCCGCGCGAGCCGATCCGCAGCGCGCGAACCGTCGGCGGACGAAGAGGAAGCGGGGGCGACGGGCAGCGGGGCAGGGGGCGGATGTCGGACGAACGGCGCGGGGGCTGCCGCTATGCGCGGCGCGCGTCTCCGAACGTAGGGGAACAACGGGCGCGGGGCAACGCTCCGCCCGGTGGCCCGATCCGGTCGCCTCCGATCCCCCAGGCCAGGGAGCGTCTGCCTCGAATCTCTCAGCGTGTCGTTGCGAGGAGCGGAGCGGCGTGGCAGTCGGGTTCTCCAGCGCTCTGGTCGACGAGATCGCCACGCTGCACTCGCCATGGCACGGCTGTCTCGGAGCGTTCCGATTCAGAACGGAACCGCCTTGCTCCCATCCCCCACGTCCACCCCCGTGCCGACCGACTCGCCCACCGCCGTCCCGAACCGCTCCGTGCCGCCGCCCGCCGCCTTCGCGCCCGTCGCCCTGCCGCGCATCGACCTGCGGCGGCGCTACGAGGGGCCGGAACTGATGGACGACCTCGACATCACCGACGCGCGCCTCACCATCGCCCTCGCCGATCTGCGGCGCGTCGGGCGGTTTCTCGGCGGCGAGGGGCCGTCGCTCGCCGCGCTCGCGGAGGCGATTCCGGTCGGCGCCAGTGCCCGCGTGCTCGACATCGGCACCGGCAGCGCCGACTTCGCCGAGGCCGCCGTCCGCTGGGGCGCCCGCACCGGACGCGACATCCGCGCCGAGGGCGTCGACGTCAATCCCGCCACCCTCGCCGTTGCCGCCGAGTGGCTCGACCGCTCGCTCGCGCCCGACCTCCGCCGCCGCGTCACGCTCCGCGAGGCCGACGCCTTCGCGCTCCCCTACGCCGACGGCGCCTTCGACGTGGCTCATGCCGGCCTCTTCCTCCACCATTTCGACGAGGCCGCCGCGCCGCGCATTCTGGCAGAGATGGGACGCGTCGCCCGCGTCGTCGTCGTCAACGACCTGCACCGGCATGCGCTCGCCTTCCACGCGATCCGCGTCATCGCGCGCCTGAGCCGCTCGGAGATGTTTCGCCACGACGCGCCGGTCTCGGTCGCCCGCGGCTTCACCGGCGCCGAACTCGACGCCGCCCTCGCCACCGCAGGCCTCACCGGCACCCGGCGCTGGCGCTGGGCCTTCCGCTGGCTCGTTACCGCCCACCGCCGCTGATGCCCACGCTGCCTTCCCCCTCGTTTGTCGTCGATCGTCTGTCGTCGGTCGAGGATCGCTTGTCGGTCCCTGAACCGGTCCAAGGGCCGTCGTCCGTCGTCTCGCCTGCCCTGAGCCTGTCGAAGGGTCGTCCATCGTCTACCGACGTCCTCATCGTCGGTGGCGGCCTCGCGGGCAGTGCGCTCGCGCGGCACCTCGCGCTCGCAGGCGTGGATGTGACCGTCGTCGAGCGGCGTCGCGGGCCGGAGCACGTGCTCTGCGGCGAGTTCCTGTCGGTCGAGGCGCAGGGGCTGTTCGCGCGGCTCGGCGTGCTGGCCGATGTCGAGGCGGCGGGCGCGGTGCCGCTGCGGCAGAGCGTCGTCACGGCGCCTGGATCATCGCCCGCGCGGCTGCCGCTGCCCGGCACCGCCCTCGGCCTGAGCCGCTACCGCCTCGACCCGCTCCTGCTCGACGCCGCCGAAGCTGCCGGGGCCACCGTCGTCCGCGGCGGCGCTGTCCGCAGTGTCACCGGGTCTCCCGAGGAGGGCTTCGAGGTGTCGTTCGACGGCGGACCCTCGGGCGACGGCGGCACCGTCCGCGCCCGCACGGTCGTCGGCGCCCACGGCAAGCGCTCCAACATCGACGGCAGCCTCGGGCGCGACTTCGTGCGCACGGTCACGCCGTGGGTCGGCTGCAAGGCCCATTTCGAGGGAGACGACCTCGCCGACGCCATCGAACTCCACGCCTCCGGCGCCGCCGCGGGCGGCGCGTACGTGGGGATGTCGCACGTCGAAGACGGCCGCGTCAACGTCTGCTGGATCGGGCGCGCCGACGACCTCAAACGCGCCGGATCGCCCGACGCGTGGCTCGCCGCGATGGGCCGCACCAACGCCCACCTCGCCGCCCGCCTCGCCCGCCTGCGCCGCGTGACCGACTACAAGAGCGTCGCCCAGGTCACGTTCGCACGCAAACCGGCCATCGACAGCGGCGTCGTGATGGTCGGCGACGCCGCAGGGATGATCGCGCCCCTGTGCGGCGACGGGATGTCGATGGCGCTCCGCGGCGCCGAACTCCTCGCCCCGCGCCTCGCCGCCCTCACCGGCGGCGATGTGCTGCGCGGCGCCTTCGAGGCCGACTACACCGCCGCCTTCGACGACGCCTTTGCGACCCGCCTGCGCATCGGACGCGTCCTCCACCGCGTCGCCACGCGTCCGGGAACGGCGCGGGCGGCGGTCGAGGTCTGCCGCCACGTTCCGGCGCTCGGGCGGTGGGTGATCCGCCACACGCGCGGGTAACGAGAGCGCTGAGAGTTGTGGAGGTCTGGTGAACGGTCCGATCCCGGGGGTGAGCGGTGCATCCGCCCGCAACCCCGCCGGGACCGACCCGTACCTCTACGCACACCTTCCAACATCACCCCGGCCTCTCGCTCCGTCGCTACGCTCCAATGTCCATCCCGCTCACCCGCGCGCTCGGCAGCCTCGTGCTGCTCGCCACATCGGCGGCGTGCCTGTGGGCCGTCGCAGGGGTGACGGTCGAGTGGGCGCGCTTCTCGCTCCTCACCCTCGGCGTCGTCGGCGCCCTCGCCGGCATCGGCGTCCTCCTCGCCACCGGACGGGCGCGGGACTCCGCCGAAGAAGCGTGGGCCGAGCGGGCGGAGATCGTCACCGAGTGACCGGGTGGATGTGGGGATGAAGATGCGTGGACGATGCCCGCGGCTCCCGCACTCGCCACGGGCAGCATGGGCGAGGCATGCCACCGCGCGAACCACCACGACCACCAACGACCGGCTCACCCGGCAGCGGCCCGCGCAATGCGGTCGTTGAGCGCGCGCCCGATTCCATCGTTCGGCACGCGGGCGCAGGCGATCGTGGCGATTCCGGCGGCGTCGAAGGCGCGGAAGGCGGCGTAGAGCGCGCGGGCGTACGCGTCGGCGTCGGCGGTTTCGATGGCGCGGGCGGCCCCGGCGGGCGCGGCTCCGACGCCGATCCACGCGACCGGCGCGGCAAGATCAGACGGCAGCGGCGCTCCCGAGTCCACCACGACGACGCGGGCGCGGGGCGCGTAGTGGCGGTGCCGCGTCCCCGGGCTGCGGCGAAGCACGTCGGCATCGGCAGTGCCCGCGATGCGCACACCGGGCACGACGGCGCGCAACGCCTCGGCACCAATCGCTCCCGGACGCAGCACCAGAGGCGGCGCCATCGACACATCGACGACCGTCGATTCCAGCCCGCGTTCGCACGGCGCGCCCATCAGCACTGCGTCGATGCGCCCGTCGAGGTCGTCGCGCACGGCCTCCCATGTCGTCGGCGACGGGCGCCCCGACCGGTTCGCGGACGGCGCGGCGACGGGCACGCCGCAGGCCGTGAGGAACGCCCGCGCGATGGTCCGCGCCGGCACGCGCAGCCCGACGGTGGCGAGTCCGGCGGTGACGACGCGCGGCAATCCTGCCTCCGCGCGCAGCGGCGCGACGAGCGTGAGCGGTCCGGGCCAGAACGCCGCCGCGAGCCGGTCGCCGTCGTTCCCGAGCGGCGCGGCGAGGGTGGCCGCATCGGCCGCATCGGCGAGGTGGACGATGAGCGGGTTGTCGGCGGGGCGGTCTTTGGCGGCAAAGACGGCGGCGACGGCGTCGGCGCTCCGCGCGTCGGCGCCGAGTCCGTAGACGGTTTCGGTCGGAAACGCGACGAGGCCGCCGCGCCGCAGGATCGCCGCCGCCTCGGCGACATCGTGCGTGTAGAGCGTGCGGGAAGGGCGGACGGCCATCGGCGGGAATCGGGGGCGGGCGCCAAAGGTACGGGCGGGGTCGGTTGGGGATGGACCGCGTCGGGGACGTGCGTGCCGGTTCCGGGCTGTGAACTGCGGCAGGGGTCGGGATTTGGGCGCGCGCGGGGATTCGCGTTGGCCACACGGGAGGGCACGATGTATCGTGCCCCTACGCTTTCCCTCGCCCCGATGCACGTCCGCGCCGTTTCTGCTGCCCTCGCCACGCCCGGCGCGGCGCTTCTCGTTCACGGCGGCGCGTGGGACATCCCCGACGATGCCCTCGCCGACCACCGCGATGGGCTTGCGATTGCCGTCGATACGGGGCGGCAGTGGCTTGCGGACGGCGCGTCGGCGGTCGATGTGGCGGTCGAGGTCGTGGCGGCGATGGAGGCGCACGGGGCGTTCGACGCCGGGCGCGGCTCGGTCCTCGACATCGACGGCGCGGTCTCGGTCGATGCGGCGGTCGTGTGCGGCGCGACCGCGCGGTGGGGGGCGGTCGCGGCGCTGCGGCACGTCGCGGCGCCGTCGCGGCTTGCGCGGTGGCTGCTCGGCGCGGCGCCGTCGGAGGCGCGGCTGCTCGTCGGCGAGGGGGCGGAGCGGTTCGCGGCGGCGGCGGGCGTGGCGCTCGTCGATCCGGCGTCGCTCGTCCACCCGCGCGAGCGGGCGCGGTACGCGGCGGCGCTCGCGGCGGCACCCTCGGCGCAGACTCCAGGACCGCGTGGGACCGTCGGGTGTCTCGTGCGCGATGCGGCGGGGCGGCTCGCGGCCTGCACCTCGACCGGTGGGACGCCGATGAAGCCCGCCGGACGCGTCGGCGACTCGCCGCTCGTCGGGGCGGGCGTCTACGCCGATGCCCACGCCGCCGTCTCGTCGACCGGATGGGGCGAGGCGCTCGTCGCCACCTGCGCCGCCGTCCGTGCCGCCGATGCGGTCGCCGGTGGCGCATCGCCCGAATCCGCGATCCGCGCCCGCCTCGACGCCGTCGCACGGTTCTGCACGGCCGATGGCGAGGCCGGAACGGCAGGTCTGATCGTCCTCGGCGCCACCGGCGCGGGCGCGTGGGGCTTCACGACGCCGCGAATGGCGCGCGCCGGATGGCACGAGGGCGGCGAGGGATGGCTGATGATTTGAGGCGCGTTGTCGAGTTGGTGAGGTGGTGAGGGCGTTCCTCCCAGCCTGAGACGTGCAGTGCCCAAGGGCCTCCTCACAAACTCGCCCTCACACCACCCCGAACGTCACCACCCCGTCCGGCGCGTCGGCGCTCGGGCCGCGGCGGGGCCGGACCAGCCCGGGGCGGTACCGGCCTGCGGGCGCACGGCAGGGCCTGCGGGTGCGGAGGCGGCGGGCACATCGGGCTTCGTGGCGGTCGTGGCGCTCGGCGTCGGCGTATGCGCGGCGTCGGCGGTCGGCGTGTCGCGGCGCGGCGGGGCGGGAGCCGCTGGGGGGGAGATCGCGGGCGCGGGGGTGCCGCCGAGGTGGGCGAAGGCGCGGTCGAGGAGGGCGGCCTCGTCCTCGTCGGGGCGGACGGCAGAGGGGAGCGGGACGAGCGGCACGTGGAGGCCGTCGCTGCCGCGCAGCTGCGTGCCCTCGTAGTAGAAGGCGAGGATGTCGCGGTACGAGTGCCCGGCGAGCGCATGCCCGTGCGCGCCCCACTGGCTCATCCCGACGCCGTGGCCGAAGCCGCCGCCGTCGAAGACGTACGCGTCGCCGTCGACGCGGGCGGAGAAGCGGGCGCTGCGGAGCGTCGATCCGTCGAAGGCGGTGTTGACGATGCTGCGGAAGCGGGCCGTCGAGATGCGGTTGCGGCGTCCGTTCGAAAGAACCGCCTCGACCGCCGTCGGCCGTCCGCACGCGCCGACGCCTGCGAGGACGATGCCGACGACCGGCTCGCTGAGCCGCGCCGAGAGCGCGTCGAGGAGGGCAGCGCGCGGCACGCGCTTCGTCCACTGCGCGAGCGGGCTGGCGGCGGTGTCGTACGGGTCGGGGCGGGCGCGCAGGTAGGGCACCGGCGCCGTCCCCCAGATCGTCTCGTTGGAGGCCGTGTAGCCGCCTGACGACGACGAATAGACGGCCTCGGCAAGCTGCCCGCGGTACGTCAGCACCTCGCCGCGCGTCTGCCGCGCCGCCTCGCGCGAGAGGTCGCTGACGCCCTGCAGGCCGAAGAAGACCTGCGACTGCACGTCGTCCACCAGATCGTATTCGCGCCCGAAGCGCCCGCGGCTGCGGAGGGCGTAGGTGCGCGCCGCGACGGCCATCGCCTTCGCGCCTTCGAGGTCGCCGAGTCCGTACTCGCGCTCCACGACGGCGGCGACGTACGTCTCCATATCGACCGTGTGGATGAGGCGGAGCGTGCCGGGCGAGCCGGGGTCCTCGCGGACGACGAGCGTGCCGCTGTAGCGGCGCCGGGAGTCGCGCCCGGCGGAGGGCAGGGCGAGCGTGAAGTCGCCTGCGTCGAGCGCAACCTCGGCGGCGTCCCACGACTCGCCGCCGCGGGTGACGACGACGCGCCCGCTGCGCACCGATAGCACGACCTCGTCGCCCGTGCTGAGACGGGCCTTGACGCCTCCGCCGACGCCGCCGCGCAGCACCGTCGCCTCGCTGGCGACGAGGGTGAGCGTGCGCGGACGTGAGAGGCGCAGCAGGCGCACCCGCACGCTGGCGGATGCGGAGGTCGGGGCCGCCCGTGGCTCGTCGGCGTGGTAGGCCGCGCCCAAGCGCGCGAAGACGCGTGCGGGAGTGGCGAGGAAGACGAGGCAGAGCGTTCCCGTGGTGGCCGCGCACAGAACCGCGCGGCGGCGGCCCGATGGAGGCTGCAGGGAAAGTCGACGTAGAAGCACAGGTAGAAGTCGCCGAACGGCGTCAGAGGCAGCAGCGGGGGGGCGCATATGGGCGGGGAAACCGATTGGAGGGACAATCGGCCGCGAGCGCTTCACCTTAACGCAACCATCGTGCCGCTGCCCGCGCCTCCACGCCGCTGCCGAGCGCCGATGAGGTCGATGGCGGCTGCACGTCCCGACGGGTGCGGGGGCGTAGGTGCTGCGATCTCAGCACGTTACGCCGCGGGCCGGGACGGCTCGGGCACGCCCCGCCGCGAGGGTCCGCCTCCGTAGACGGCAGGTGACGCGGTGAGACGGCGTCTGGGACGGGGCGATGGGGCCATGGGGCGATCCGGGCGCGTCGGGGTACCGTGCCCGTCGGGCCGTCCGGGGGCGTAGAGACGCATCGGCGATGCGTCTCTACCGGGGTTCGTCCGCGCGCCATCGGTCCCGCATCGCCCCATCGTCCCCGCGCGGGGTTTGTCCCGCGGCCATCGGTCCCGCACCGCCCCATCGTCCTCACAGGGTCGGACGCCGTCGTCGCGTCGGTCGCCCGCGTCACCGGCACCTCGGCCCGGTCAGATCATCAACCGTTCCCGAAGCGACCGGCTGCGCTCGCGCGAGGCGATGACCTCGTGCTGGCCCGAGAGGATCAGCTTGAAGCGGCCCGAGAACCACGGCACCATCTCTCGGATGTGCTGGAGCTGCACGAGCGCCGAGCGGTGCACGCGCACGAAGCGCTCGGCGTCGAGGTTGGCCTCGAGGTGTTCGAGCGTGTGCGGGACGAGGAACTGCCGCAGCGGCGTCCGCGCGTCGCGGTCGTCGTGGAGGGCGAAGACGCGCGTGATGCCGTCCTGCACCTCGACCGACACCACCGAGGCGACCGGCAGCACGACGAGCCGGTCGCGGTGCGGGACGGACAAATGCTCGATCGGCTCGGCGGCACGGGCGACGGGGGCGCTCGCGGGGCCGCGCGTGTCGAGCCAGTCGAGGAGGCGCGTCAGGCGCTCGTCGCGCGCGGGGTCGCTGCGGCGCTGCGCGTGGCGGGCCTCGGCGCGGGCGATGGACCGGTCGAGGCGGTCGCGCGCGATGGGTTTGAGGAGGTAGTCGACGGCGTTCTCCTCGAACGCGCGCAGGGCGAACTCGTGGTAGGCGGTCGTAAAGACGATGTCGGGGCGCCGCGCAGGGTCGAGGCGCTCGATGACGGCGAACCCGTCGAGGCCGGGCATCTTGACGTCGAGGAAGGCGAGGTCGATCGGGCCGGGGTCGGCGGTGGCCTCGGCATCGGGGGCGCCAGTCGTGTCGCCGGTCGCACCGTCGTCGTCGTCGCTGCCGAGGAGGGCGAGGGCTTCGACGCCGTCGGCGGCTTCGGCGGCGACGGTCAGGCGCCCGGCGTCCTCGTAGGGCTGGAGCAGGCGGCGCAGGCGCGAGCGGGCCGGGGCTTCGTCGTCGGCGATCAGGCAGCGGAGCATCGGGCGGGGAGAATCACGGCGGGAACGGAGGGCGGCGCGAGGCCGCGGGGAGAATACGGACGCCGACGCCGGAGCACCCGCGCGGCGCCGGGGGAATCGGCGTCCAGCGACGGGTTGCTGGTTGGTCGTTCGGGAGCGTCTCGCGTTGTGCTGGCAGAGGGGCTTCGGGCGGGGGCGGGGCGATGGAGAGCACGAGGGTTCGTGCCCCTACGTGTGGGCGGACCGTGCGGGCGTCGGCGCGGCGTTCTGCATCGTCCACATTCACATCGCCCATCGTCCGCCGTCCATCGACCGTCGTCCACCCTGCGAGCGGGACGCGCATCGTGGCCCACGTGCCCGCGCCGGGACGGCTGTCGTGGCGGAGGAGGCCGGGGAGGCCGTAGAGGCGCGCGAGGCGGTCGGCGACGTTCGAGAGGCCGGTGCCGTGATGCGCCGTCGATTCGGGGGCGCCGTAGAGGGCCGGGATGCCGACGCCGTCGTCGGCGACGGTCACGACGAGGGCGTCGCTGCCGCGCTCGGCCCCGATGCGCAGGTGGCCGCGCCCGCGGCTCGGTTCGAGGCCGTGCTTGACGGCGTTCTCGACGAGCGTCTGCACGGCGAAGGCGGGCACCTCGACGTCGAGCGCCGCGTCGGGCACCTGGATCGTGACGGCGAGGCGGTCGCCGAATCGCGCCGTCTCGATGGCGAGGTAGTGGCGCACGAGGGCGAGTTCGGCGCCGAGCGGGACGGTCGCCGCGCCGGCGGTGCGGAGCGTGTGGCGAAAAATGGCCGCGAGGTGCTCGACGGCGTCCTCTGCATCGGTCGGCTGCTCGTCGATGAGCGCGGCGATGGTGTTGAGGGCGTTGAAGAGGAAGTGCGGGTTGATCTGCGCGCGGAGGGCCACGAGCTGCGCCTCGGCATGTTGCCGCGCCAGCTCCTTCTCGCGCTCGATGAGGGCGAGGCGCTCGGCGGCGAGCCCGAACGATGCCGCGAGCGAGCGCAGCACGTCGAGGTCGTCGAGGGTGTAGACGCTTCGCCGGACGCGCTTGGCCGCCACGACGAGCAGCCCGACCGGCGCCGTCTCGCCGACGATCGGCACGGCGACGTGCGCGCCGACGGCCTCGAAGCGCCGCGTCGACTCGTTCGTGAGGACCAGTTCGCGCAGCTCCGCCCGACGCGCCCACACACCCGCCTCCGCCGGAAGCGCGTCGAAGAGGCCGGTCACCGCGTCGAGCGTCAGAAGCGGCGGCTCCGGGCGGTAGCGCGCCGTGCGCCACGGATCGGCGGGGGCTCCGGGGGCACTGGCCGCGGCGCCGTGGCGCCCGCTCGGGAGGCGGTAGGCGAGCATCGCCGAGCGCGCGCCGACGGCCTCGGCGGCCACGCGGACGGTCTCCGAGGCGAGCGCGTCGGCGTCGACAAACCCTTGCATCGTCTCCTGAAACGCGGCCACGCGCGCGCGCATCCGCTGCCGCTCGGTGGCGAGCCAGCGCGGCGGCGACTGCCGGAGGCGCCGCATCGTGCGTTCGAGCACGAGGAAGATCGCCACGCCGACGAGCGCCGCCGCGACCGTCGCCGAGGCGCCGCGCCGCTGCAGGAGCGGGTCGAGGACGACGAGGGTGCCGGTGAAGGCGAAGAAGAACAGCCCGCCGCCGATGAGCGTCGTGAGCGCGCGCGTCAGCACATCGTCGACCTTGCCGTGCCGCAGCGTTTCGACGGTGACGAGCAGGATCGGCGCGAGCGACAGCAGCTGCCCGACGACCACGACCGCCCCGACGGCGACCGTCCCCACATCCCCCGCGACCGTTCCGATGCCCGAGACGGCGACGGCGGCGGCGGTCGCCGCGAGCGCGGTGAGGGCCGATCCGGCGCGGCTGAACCCGCCCGGCAGGTCGCTCGCGCGCTCGGGCCGGGCGATGGGAATCAGAGCCGCGAGCGCGATGTAGACGGCGGAGTAGAACACGAGCGGCGCGACGAGCAGGTCGAGCGTGTGCGGCCCGACGGACCCGCCGAGCGTCGTGGCGACGGCGAGGCCGCCGAGCGTGAGCGGCGCGACGAGCCGCAGCAGGTGCGTCGCGCGGACGTAGCGCGCGGACGCGCCGCTCACGCGCGCCGCGTTGGCGAGCAGCACGGCGGGAAACGCGATCCACCCGGCAAGCCCGACGAGCGTGAGCGCCTGAAACGCCTGGTCCGACGCCCCGCCCGGCCGCCCCGGCGGCCCGACGACCTCGACGAGCAGCAGACGCGCGAGGTTGCCGACGATCCACAGCGCCGAGAGTGCGATCATCGCAAGGGCATACCGCGCCCGCACGCTCGTCCGCGCGAGCGGCAGGGCCGTCGCGATGCCGACGATGTGCAGGAACGCGGCGACGACGAAGCCCCAGAGCGCGAACGACCACAGGCCCGCCGAGAGCGGGTAGACGAACGTCGGGTAGCGCGTGATGGGGACGTCGAGCGTCGTCGTCTCGCCCTCGCGCACGACCTCGATGGCGACCTGCGAGCCGGGCGCGAGGCCGGCCACGACGCGTTCGAGGTCGCGGACGTCGAAGAGGATCTGTCCTTCGAGCGAGAGGAAGACGTCGCCTTCGCGCAGTCCGGCCTCGGCGGCGGGGCCGCGCGGGAAGACGTAGGCGGCGACGATCTGCCCGCCGCGGTCCTCCCACCGCACCCAGTCGTAGCCGCGCGCCGAGACGCTCGCCGCCGCCTCCGGCGCCTCGCGCCGCACCTGCTGCCACTCGACCTGCACGCGCGCGAGCGGATACAGCGCCACGAGAGGCGCCAGCGCGGTGAGCAGCACGAGCAGGAACGAGCGGCGAAGGGTCAAGGGGGAGAGGGGTGGGCTGGTGAGAGGGTGAGGCGGTGAGGGCGCAAACGCGAGGCGGCGGGTGCGGCTCCGACGCGCGGCGGCGCGCGCCGATGGGCCCCGCTGCTCTGCCAGGGTTCGCGCTCAAAACCCCACAACCTCACAAACCCACAACCTCACCACCCCGCACGCGCCGAACCCCATCGCCATCCCACGCGATCAACCCGACCCGCCTTCCCATCCGCCGATGCTCCTCGACACCCACACCCACCTCGCCCACGCGCAGTTCGAGGGCGACCTCGACGCCGTCCTCGACCGCGCCCGCGCCGCCGGGGTCGTGGCGATGCTCGTCCCCGCCACCGACCTTGCCTCGCTCGAACGCGCCCTCGACATCGCCGCGCGCCACGCCGATGTCTACGTCATGGCCGCCGTCCACCCGAGCGAGGCCAAAACCATATCCGACGCCGATGTCGAGGCCATCACGGCGCTGGCTCGTGAGGCGCGCGTCGTGGCGATTGGCGAGAGCGGGCTCGACCACTACTGGGACCGCAGCTTCGACGCGCGGCAGGAGGAACTGCTCGCGCACTTCGCCCGCCTCGCCGCCGAGACCGGCAAGCCGATGTCGCTCCACACCCGCAGCGCCGACGCCGACGTGCGCCGCGTCATCGCGGGCGTGCAGGCGACCCTCGACGATCCGGCGCGGCTCGGCGGCGTCTTCCACTGCTTCTCCGGCACCGCCGAGGACGCCGACGCGACGCTCGCGCTCGGCTTCCATCTGGGCCTCGGCGGCAACGTGACGTACAAGAACAGCACCGTCGCCGCCGCCACCGCGCACGTGCCCGCGAGCCGCATCGTCCTCGAAACCGACGCGCCGTACCTCGCGCCCATCCCCTTCCGCGGCAAACGCAACGAGCCCGCCCACGTCGCCCACGTCGCCGCCCACCTCGCCGCCGCCCGACACGACGACGCCTTCGCAGCGACCACGACGGCCGCCGCGAAGGCGTTGTTCGGGGTGGGATGATGGGTATGGGGAATTGGGTATGGGCGACAGGGCGCACGCTAGATGATTGGGCGTAGAGGGCGTCTCACCTGCCTCCGGCGACCGTGATCGCCGACACTTCGACCCCCTTGCTGACCCCCGGCGTGCCCAAGAGCGCCTCCACCGGCTCGACCACATCCTCACCCATCCCCTTTACGCCCTCGCCTCGGGCGCCGACGGATGAGACGACGGATGTGACCCCGCTTCGTCGGTCCCCGCACTTTGTGTGGAGCCCGCTGTCGAGTCTGATGAGCGAAATCGACGATTCTCGCCTGTGGAAGGGGGTTGGGCAGTCCTGCCTCAAGAGCCGCACGCATTGACGGCGTCGTTATCTATCCGTCGTCGGCGTACAGATGGCAGGGTGCGAGTGGTTTGGCCGACTGAAGCCTCCCTGACTCGATCACACGAAGTGCGGGAGAACCACGGAGTCGGGGTCACATCAAGCACCGTCGAACGTGGCGCCTTCGGCCCCATCGGGGTGTCGCTCGCGACCGGTACGCTTGCGCCACTTGGCGACGGTATGCGGGTGGATGCCGTGGCGCCTGCCCAGCACGGCGAGGCTCAGTTGGCTGCGCTGGATGGAGCGGCGGACGGCCTCCGTCGTGCGGGCGCAGCCGTGGAGAGTTTGGCCGGTAGGGTGTCGGGGTGAGGAGGCCAACCCACACCACCACACCCTGGGACCAAACACCTAACACGCCGCACGCGTCTGGAGCGTCAGGTCGTCCGTGCCACGTCGTCCGTGTCAGGCCATCAGCGTCAGCCGCGTGCCGTCGAAGCGGGGGACGAACGGGCTGGCGTCGACGGCGGCGCAGTAGGCGATGTCGTCGGCGTGGCCGAGTTCGGTCAGGCGGCGCCCGTGGAGGCTGAGGCCGAGGGCGCGGGCGAGGTCGTGGCGCTCGGCGCGGTAGACGGTGAAGGCGAGGCGCGCGGCATCGTCGGCATCGTCGGGGCAGACGCCGTTCCAGAGACGGTCGAGCAGGAAGCCTGCGCAGAGCGTGTCTTCGAGGCAGGCGCGCCCGCGCCATCCGGCGCACAGGAGCACGGTGTCGGCGTTGGCGGCGCGGGCGGCGTCGGCGGCGGCGGTCGCGTTGCGCAGGCACCCGGCCACGACGGTCGTGGCGCCCGAGGTGGCGGCGAAGAGCGCCGAGCCGTTGGTCGTGCTCAGCACGAGCGTCCGTCCGCCGATGGCCTCCTCGGTCATTTCGAGGGGCGAGTTGCCGAAGTGATATTCGGGGATGGGCAGGGCGTCGCGCTCGCCGCCGAGCCGCACGGCGTCGGGGTCCATCGTCGAGGCCAGGCGGCCTGCCTCGCCGGGGGCGGTGACGGGGATGACGGCGCGGGCGCGGTGTTCGAGGGCGGCGAGGATCGTCGTGCTCGCGCGCAGCACGTCGATCACGACGACCGTTCTGCCGCGCACGTCGTCGGGGCGGAGGGCGCCGGGGGTCAGGAAAACCTGGGAGGTCATGCGAAGAGGGAAAGCGCGCGGCCCGTCAGCGCTGGGGGCGGGCGGGCAGGGGGAACGGCGGAGGGCGCGGCGGAAGCGCAGGAGGTGCGCGCGTCTGCGGGGGGACGTGTACGCGGTCTGTGGAGACCGGGAGCGCGGCAGCGCTCAGGCGATGACCGGGGGCGTGCCGAGGTGGAGCGGCGGACGGGCGACGGTGGCGCGGAAGCGGCGTCCGCGCTGCTCGACGTAGACGGCGCTGCCGGGCGTCGTGAAGAGCGGCGTGTTGGGCACGTAACCCATCCCGATGCCCACCCCGAGCGTCGGCGACTGCGTGCCGCTCGTCACGATGCCGATCGGTGTCCCGTCGGCGTCGACGAGCACCTGATCGTGGCGGGGGATGCAGCGCTCCTGCATCACGAAGGCCACCAATCGGCGCGGCACACCGGCAGCCTTCTGCGCGGCGAGGGCGTCGCGCCCGGTGAAATCGCCCTTGTCGAGCTTCGTCACCCATCCGAGTCCCGCTTCGAGGGGCGTCGTGGCGGTCGAGAGGTCGTTGCCGTAGAGGCTGTATCCGGCCTCCATTCGCAGCGTGTCGCGGGCGCCGAGGCCGCAGGGGAGGAGTCCGTCGTCGGCGCCTGCGCGCAGGAGGGCGTCCCACGCGTCGACAGCGCGGTCGGCGTCGAGGTAGAGTTCGAGGCCCGCCTCGCCGGTGTAGCCGGTGTGCGAGACGATGCCCATCTGGCTGCCGAAGAGCGCGCCCGGCGCCGCGGTGCGGAAGTGGTAGTACGGCACCTCGGAGGCGTCGATGCCGGTGGCGCGGGCGACGATCTCGAACGCCTTCGGCCCCTGGATGGCGAGGAGCGCGACGCCGTCGGAGAGGTCGGTCAGCGTGGCGCCCGCGTCGTTGTGCGCGTGCATCCACGCGACATCGGCGGCGTGATTGGCGGCGTTGACGACGAGCAGGAAGTCGTCCGCGCCCATCCGGTAGACGAGCAGGTCGTCGACGATGCCGCCCGCGTCGTTGCACATCACCGTGTACATCGCGCGGCCGAGGCCGTCGGCGTCGGGGGTGGGCATCCGGGCGGCGTCGTTGGAGACGAGCGCCTGCACGAAGGCGGTGGCGCCCTCGCCGGTCACGCGGATCTCGGCCATGTGGCTCACGTCGAAGATCCCGGCGCTCTCGCGCACGGCGCGGTGCTCGGCGAGGATGCCCGCCGGGTACTGCACGGGCATGTCGTAGCCGCCGAAGGCCATCATTCGCGCGCCGAGGCGGACGTGCGCGTCGTACAACGGCGTGCGCCGAACGGTCGGCGCCTCGGGCGTCGGGGAAGGCTCCATCGGGGGGAGGGAAGGGCAGGGGAAGACGGAGCCGCAGGTACGCCGGACGGTCTCTCCCGGTCCGGCGCAGGCCTCGCCGATGATACGCGCCGCGCGCCCGCGCGGGCAATGTGTGGGCGCCCGGACGCTGCCCCGCAGCGTTCTATTGTCCGATTCCGCACGGCGGGGGATGGGGCGCCGCACCACCGCCGCCCCACCTGTCCGGTCCCCTCACCTGACAGGTTGGCCCCCCCACGCATCGACGCCGTCTGTCCGGTCAGGGACCAGACAGGTGGCCCATGTGCCACCGACGGCCGGGGCGCGAAGACGTGGGCGGGGTTGACACCCGCCCCGTACGACCTCCGCGCCGCGGCACGATGTGGCGACGATGCCGCGTCCGGCGCGGCGGCGGATGCGCCCGCGCTGTATCGTCCGGCTTCTCCTGCCGACCCGCTCCCGGATGCTCTTTCCCCTCTCCGACGACGACCGCGCCCTCACCGGACGCGCGTGGGTGACGATCGTGCTCGTCGTGCTCAACCTGCTCGTCTACGTCGGCCTCCAGCGCCCGAGCGATACCTTCACGTACGGATACAGCGTCGTCCCGCGCGAGATCACGACCGGCGTCGATCTAACGGCGCCCGAGGCGGTCTCCTTCACCGATCCGGTGACCGGCGAGGCCGCGCGGGTGTCGATCCCGCAGGCGCCCGGCCCGGTGCCGATCTACCTGACGATCCTCTCGGCGATGTTCATGCACAGCGGATTCGCGCACATCGGCGGCAACCTGCTCTACCTCTGGATCTTCGGCGACAACGTCGAGCACCGCTTCGGCTCGCGCGTCTTCCTCGCCTTCTACCTCGCCAGCGGCGCCGCGGCGACGGCGGTGCAGATCGCCCTCGACCCCGTGTCGGTGGTGCCGAGTCTCGGCGCGTCGGGGGCGATCTCGGGCGTGCTCGGCGCGTATCTCGTGCTCTTCCCGAAGAACCACGTCCGGGTCTTCTTTTTCTTCCGCGTGCTGAGCGTGCCCGCCGTCTTCGTGCTCGGATTGTGGATCGCCTTTCAGTTCGTCGATGGCTACGGCGCGATCTTCCGGACCGAAGAGACCGTCGGCGGCGTGGCCTACGGCGCCCACATCGGCGGATTCGTCGCCGGGGCGCTCCTCGCGCTTCTGCTTCGCGGGATGGGACTCCGCGAGCGCACGTCGGTCGTCAGCCCCTCTCCCGCGTCTCCGCCCTGGACCCCCCTCTCCCGCCGCCCGTGACCGATTCCTCCCCTTCCTCCGCGCCCCCTCTCCCGGTCGGCATCGTCGGTGCAGGCGTGGCGGGCCTCGCCGCCGCCACCGCGCTCGGACGTGCGGGCGTGCCTGTCGAGATTGCCGAGAAGAGCCGCGGCCCCGGCGGCCGCGCCGCCACCCGCCGCCGCGACGGCGCCGCCTACGACTTCGGCGCCACCTCCTTCGTCCTCGATGGGGATAGGGATGGGGATGGCGGTGGATCCGAGGCGGCCCGCACCTTCCTCGCGTCGGTCGACGGCCTCACGGGCGCCCTCGTCCGCCTCGACGGCGACGTGTGGGTCTGGGACGACGAAGCGGCATCGCCTCGTCCGGGCGACCCCGCGCGGCAGCACGCCCGCTGGACCGTCGACGGCGGCATCAACCGCCTCGGCCACCGCCTCCTCGCCGCGAGCGGCGCGACCCTTCACGCCCGCACCCGCATCGCCGCCCTTGAACCGGCCGGCAGCGCCGACGCACCCGCGTGGACCCTCATCGCCGACGACGGACGCCGCCTCGGCCCCTACCGCGCGCTCGTCCTCACCGCCCCCGCGCCCCAGACCGCCGAACTCCTCCGTGCCGCCGCGGGCGACGCGGGCGCCGCCGAAACGGGCGCCGCCCCCCCGAACACGCCCGCCCGCGCCGCCGCGCACGCGCTCGCCGACGCGCTCGACGCCGTCCCCTACGCGCCGCAGTTCGCCCTCACCGTCGCCGTCGACGCTCCCGCGCCGCGCCCCGGCGGCGCCTGCGCCCTCCTCGTGCGCCGCCGCGACAGCCCGCTCGCGTGGGTGTCGTTCGAAGCGTCGAAAGCCGGATTCGTCCCTGCCGACGGCGACACGCGCGGCGTCCTCGTCGCCCAGGCCACGCCCGAGTGGACCGCCGCCCACCTCGACGACGCCCCCGAGGCCGTCGCCGCCGCGCTCCTCGCCGCCCTCGCCGACGCGCTCGGCCCCCTCCCCGGCATCCTGTGGACCGATCTCCACCGGTGGCGCTACGCCCGTCCCCTCGCCGCCCTCGCCGCCCCCCGACCGGCCGCCCGCCACGGCCTCTACATCGCCGGCGACGCCACCGCGGGCCGCGCCGACATCGCCGCTGCCCTCGCCAGCGGCCTCACTGCGGCGGCATCCGTACTGGAAGGCTGATGAGCCACTCCGAACGAACGCCGCGCCGGTCCTGCCCCCGCCGTCCGCGCGTCTCGGCTCAGGCCTCCTCCGCGGTGTCGCGGGCGAGCGACGTCACGAGCACCTTGTCGACGCGGTTGCGGTCGAGGTCGACGATCTCGAAGCGGTAGCCGCCCCACTCGAAGCACTCGGCGACCGACGGGACGTGGCCGAGGAGCGCGAGGACGAACCCGGCGAGCGTGTGGTAATGGCCCTCCTCTTCGTCGGGGAGGGCCTTGACGTTGAGAACGTCTTTGAGTTCGCCGAGCGAGAGGGCGCCGTCGAGGAGGAGGGTGCCGTCCTCGCGGCGGACGATCTCGGGGTCGGGGTCGTTGGCATCGTCGGCGAACTCGGCGACGGCTTCGAGCACTTCGTTGTGCGTCACGAGGCCCTGAATCGACCCGTGTTCGTCGACGACGAGCGCGAGGTGGCGCTGCGAGGTGCGGAGGGTGTCGAGGAGGCGGAGCGCGGAGAGCGAGGCGGGCACGATGAGCGCCGGGCGCACGGCGGCGGGGATGTCCATCTTCCCGTCGTAGAACATCTGCGCGAGGAAGTCCTTGGCGCGCACGATGCCCTCGATGCGGTCGAGATCGCCCCGCGCGACCGGGAAACGCGAGAATCCGGACTCGGTGATGATGCGGCGATGGTCGTCGGGATCGCCGTCGAGGTCGAGCCAGACGACCTCGCGGCGCGGCGTCATCAGCGTCCGCACGCGCTGGTCGCCGAGCCAGAGGACGTTCTCGACGAGGTCGCGCTCGGCGGCGGCGAACACGCCCGCTTCGGCGCCCTGGGCGAGCAGGTGCGTGATCTCCTCGTCGGTGACCGGCGGATCGGTCGAGGCGTCGCCGCCGAGCAGGCCCGCGAGGAACGCCGTCGAGACTTCCAGGAGGCGCACGAACGGGTAGGCGAGCTTCGAGAGCGCCCGCATCGGAATGGCGACGGCGGCGGCGATGCGCTCGGGGTTCGAGAGCGCGAGCCGCTTCGGCACCAGCTCGCCGACGACGATCGACAGGTAGGTGATGGTGAGCACGACGAGGCCGACGCCGAGCGGCCCGGCGATGCCCGCGTCGAGGCCCGCGCGTTCGAGGACGCCGCTGAACTTCCCGCCGAGGCGCGCGCCGCCGAAGGCGCCGGTCACGATGCCGATGAGCGTGATGCCGACCTGCACGGTCGAGAAGAACCGCGACGGGTCGTCGGAGAGGTCCATCGCCACGCGGGCGCCCTTGTGGCCGTCGTCGGCGCGCTGCTGCAACCGGGCGCGGCGCGAGGAGACGACCGCCATCTCGCTCATCGAGAAGACGCCGTTGGCGAGGATGAGGAGGAGCAGGAGGAGGATTTCGATGGCGGGGGGCGGCGTGCGAAGGAAGGAGCCCCGCGCGATGATACGTGCCTCCCGGGCCTCCAAACCGTGCAATCGCTGCGACGAAGGGAGGATCGGGGGTGTGGTGAGGGGTGATTTTGTGGGGTGGTGAGGCGCGGGGCGCGGGCGCCTTCGGGAGCCGGGCACCTGGACTGAGCGTGCCGGATCGGCTCAGCCAGGCCTGCCCCCGAGGCCAGATCCGTCCGAAAACCACCGCCTCGCCCACTCACGCCTCCCCCACTCCCCATCCTTCCAACGAACACGGCCCGCCCCCGGGGATGGGAGCGGGCCGCGGTGGCTGCCGTGCGCCGGTCACATCGCGCCGCCGGGGGTGAAGGGCTGCACGAGGCCGCAGGCGACGCGCGCGCCCGCCGCGCCGGAGGGCTGGCTCGTCAGGTCGTCGGTGCCTTCGTGGACGATCACGGCGCGCCCGGCGATCGAGCGGTCGCCGGAGAGCGAGAGGCGCGCGTCGAGGCGGTCGTAGGTGGCCGCGCCGCTCGCGTCGGCGGTGATGTTGCCGAGGTCGCCGTCGTGGCGCATCGCGGCGTCGGGGGCGCCGTGCGTCGAGTCGGTGCCGGCGAAGTGACCGGCGGCGGCGCCTGCCGGGACGGCCGTCCCGTTGCTCTCGGGCGTCGGCGCGGCCTCGCAGCTCATGCCCGAGTGGACGTGGAAGCCGTGGTCGCCGGGCGTCAGGCCCGTCACGGTGGCGACGACGCGGACGCCGCCCGGCTCCTGCGTGAACGTCACCTGGCCGCTCACGCCCGACTCGCCCTGCGCAGCGAGCGCGGCGGTGTAGGTCGTGTTGGCCGTGTCGGCACCCATCGCCGCGGTCGTGTCGGCAGCGTCGGGCGTCGGCGACTCTTCGGTGCGGCAGCCGGTCGCGGCGGTGCCGACGAGGGCGAAGAGGGCGAGCGGAAGGAGGTGCTTCATCGGGATCGGGAAGTGGGTGACGGGTGGCGGAGCGGCAAGAGTATTGCACCGCCGCGCCGTTTGCACCGCCGACCCGGGGGCGAGGGTGTGACCGTGGTGGAAGAAATGCAGGGCGGGGTGGAGGACGCGACGGACGGCAGACGACGCAGAACCGGAGGACACGGGAGGAAGAGCTGTCAGGCCCGAGTTGCGGGTTGGTGGGTTTGTGGGAATGATTCTGTCGGAATCGAACCCAATTGGCATCTCACACCACGCGTTGCTACGTCCGAAGCCACCGACGAACGGCCCGCCCTCCTGCGCGTGTCACCCGCCACCATCGAACCACGCCCCGTGCCCGACCGCTTCGCCGCCCTCCTGCCGCCCCGCGCCGACGCGCCGCGCCTGCGGACGGCGGGCCTCGGCCACGCCTTCGGGCCGCGCGTGACGTTTCGGCGCCTCGACCTCGACGTGACGCCCGGCGCGCCGCTCGCCATCGTCGGCCTCAACGGCGCAGGCAAGAGCACCCTCGCACGCGTCCTCGCAGGCCTCCTCGACGCCCGCGCCGGAACCGTCACCCTCACCATCGGCGGCGCCGATCTCGATGCCGACGCGCGGCCCTTCGCCACCGGCTTCGTCGCGCCCTACCTCGGCCTCTACGACGCCCTGACGCCCGCCGAGCACCTCGCCTTCGTCGCCGACGGACGGGCGCGCCCCGATCTCCACGCCCGCATCGCCCCGACGCTCGACGCCGTCGGCCTCGCCGCGCGCGCCCACGACCCCGTCGGCACCTTCTCGTCGGGCCTGCGGCAGCGCGTCCGCGTCGCCCTCGCCGTCGTCGCCGCGCCGCCGCTCCTCGTGCTCGACGAACCGACGGCAACGCTCGACACCGTCGGGGCGGCGATGGTCGACGCGCTCCGGCAGGCGCAGGTGGCGTCGGGCGGGCTTCTTGTCGTCGCCACCAACGACGCCCGCGAGGCCACGTGGGGCACGCAGTCGGTGACGGTCGGCGGGTGACGCGCGCGGAGCAGGCGTCGGCGGACGCACCGCATCGGCGGTGACTTCACGGATCCACCGCCGCGCGGAGGCGTGTCTTCGGGTGCCGCCGATTCTTCCGATTCCGATGTCCCTGCCTGCCGCCGTACGCCGCTCGCTCCTCGACCGACTCGGTGTCGGGGCGTCGGTCGTGTGCCTCGTGCATTGCCTGCTGACGCCGTTCGTGCTCGTCGGCGCGGCGGCGTTCGGGGCGCAGGTGGGCCACGAGGCGCACCTCGGCTTCCACCTCGTCGTGCTCGCCCTCGCCCTCCCGCTCGCGCTCGCGTCGGCGTGGCCCGGCTACCGCGAGCACCGCGACCGCGCCGTCCTCGTGCTCCTCGGAGCAGGCGTCGCGCTCCTCGGCCTGTCGTTCGCCGCGCACGAGATCGTTGCCGACGAGGGCGCCGCCGAAATCCTCCACACCGCGCTCACGGTGGTTGGCAGCGTCTTCCTCGTCGCCGGGCACGTGCGCAACTACCGGCAGCGCGCCCGCTGCGGTGCCCACGTCCTCCCGCACCACGCCGCCCACGACGGCGGCCACGAGGCCAACGCCGCCCCCTGACCGCCCGCCGCCGATGCTTCGCTGCACTGTTCTCGCTGCCCGTGGGCTGGTCGCTACCCGTGGACGGGCGTTCTGTGGACTGGTCTCGCTCGGCCTCGCTGCCTGCTCGTCGGCCCCCGAGGGGCGAACCGTTCGCGGCGTCTACAACGGTCCGGCGTCCACGCAGGGCGCGGTTTCGATCTCGCACGAGCGCGTCCCCGACCTGATGGAGGCGATGACGATGGATTTCGCCGTCGCCGACACGACCGGCCTCGGCGGCCTCGCGCCCGGCACACCGATCCGCTTCGTCCTCGCCGCCGACGGGCGCGGCGTCAGCGGCTTCGAGCGCCTCCCCGATACGACGCGCCTCGTCCTCGCCTCGCCGATGCTGCCCGCGATGCCCGAGAGCACCACCATTCCCGACAGCACCGCCGCGCCGGTTCGCTGACGGAGGCGGCGCGCCGGTGGGCTCGACGCCGCCCGGTGGGCAGGCGAGCGGTCTCGGGCGTACCGTGAGCCGCGGGCACGTCCGAAACTGCCCGCCGCGCGCCCTCGTTGGCTGCACGTTGCTTCTCTTCCACAGTCCCCGCCGCGCCGATCCGCCTCGCTACGCCGTTTCCTCCCGGCTCACTTCCGTCTTTTCAATGCGAGCGATGATCCCGACGCGGCGCCCCGGCGCAGCCGCTTCCCTGTGGCTGCGCGCGCGCCGTCTTTCCGTGCTTCCGCTCGCCTTCGCGGCGGCGGTCGCCGTTCCCGCCGCATCGGCGCAGAGCTGGGGGCAGGTCGGCGGGCGCGTCACCGACCGCGGCGGCGAGGGCGTCGCCGGGGCCAACATCGTCGTCGAGCGCACCAACTTCGGCACCACCGCCGACGCCGACGGGCGCTTCTCGCTGCGCATCCCGACCGGCACATACCGCCTTCGCGTCTCGGCGATCGGCTACCGGACCGTCCTCGACTCGGTCGAGGTGCGGCGCGACCGCGTCGGCGCTCCTCAACGTGCGGATGAGCGACGAGGCCGTCGAGGGCGCCGAGGTGCGAGGTCGTCGGGCGGCAGGCGGCGGGCGCGGGCGTGTTCGAGATGCGGCCCGAGGACGTGCAGAACATGCCCGGCCCGTTTCGCGGCGCCTTCCAGGCCCTTCGCGCGCTCCCCGGCGTGTCGGCCAACAACGAGCTGTCGAACCAGTTTTCGGTGCGCGGCGGCGGCCTCTCCGAGAATCTGATCTTCCTCAACGGCTTCGAGGTCTACCTGCCGTTCCGTCCGAAGCAGGGCGAGCAGGAGGGGCTCGGAATCCTCAACCCCGACCTCACCGAGAGCCTGACGCTCTACGCGGGCGGCTTCCCGGCGCGCTACGGCGGCAAGCTCGCCTCCGCGCTCGACGTGCGCTACGCCGCCCCCGCGCCCGGCGCCGCGTGGCACGGCAACGTCAGCTCGTCGCTCCTCGACGCGGCTGCGACGGCGGCGGGCGCTATCGGCAAACTGGGCGTGGCGGCGGGTGTGCGGCACGCGCAGCCGGGACGTTTCTACAACACGCAGGATACCAAGGGCCAGTACAGCCCGGCCTTCACCGACGGCCAGATGACGCTCACGCTGCCCGTGTCGCCGCGCCTGACCGTGGAGGGCGTCGGCCTCGTCGCCGCGCACCGCTTCCGCCTGACCCCGAGCACGCGGCAGGTGACGTTCGGATACATCTCGCAGAGCGACGACCGCCCGAGCAACATCCAGCGCCTCTACACGACCTTCAACGGGTCGGAACGCGACGGCTTCAACACGGCCTTCGGCGGCCTCCGGGCGACGGCGCGCCTCGGGCGGCGTCTGACCGCCGAGCACGCGGTCAGCCTCTACGACACCGAGGAGTTCGAGCGCACGAGCGTCAAGGGCGACGCCAACGTCTCGCAGGTCGACCCGGCGACGGGGCAGCAGACGAGCATCATCGGCACGGTCGCGAGCGTCGATTCGTCGGACAACCGCGTTGCCGTGCAGACGCTGACCGGGATGGGCCGCTACGCCATCGCGGCGGGTAGCCACGCCGTCGAGGCCGGGTGGCAGGTGCGGCGCCTCGTCTTCGACGACCGCGTGCAGGAGTACGCGGCGCAGAAGCAGGAGACGGGCCTCGAGGTCTCCAAAGACCTCAACGACGCCCTCCGCCTGACCTCGATGCAGGCGGGCCTCTACGCGCAGGACGCCTTCGAGGTGCTGCCGCGGGCGCCCGGACGCTTCGTGGCGACCGCCGGCCTCCGCGCCGACTACTACGCCCTGACGCGCGAGTGGACGGTCTCGCCGCGCCTCGCCCTCCGCTACCGCGCGAGCGGCGTGACGACCTACACCGGCAGCGCGGGCCTCTACTACCAGGCGCCCACCTACCAGGAACTCCGCGGCGACCTCGCCGCCGACAGCCTCTCCCGTTCCATCGACCGCGCCATCAACCGCGATCTGAGGTCGCAGCGCAGCCTGCAGGTCGTGGCCGGTGGCGAGCACTTCCTCTCGAAAGCGCGCCTGTGGCTGCGCGGCGAGGCCTACGCCAAGCGCCTCTCGAACATCGTCTCGTACGACGTCGACAACACGCGCGTGCGCTACAGCGGCGAGAACGACGCCGACGGCTACATCGGCGGCTTCGACGTGCAGTTGCGCGGCGAGTTCGTGCCGGGCCTGGAGAGCTGGATCAACTACGGCTTCCTCGTGGCGAAGGAGGAGGTGCGTCCGGAGTTTGCGACCACGCGCAGCGAGGGCCTCCGCTCGCGCCCGACCGATCAGCGCCACACGTTCTCGATGTTCGTGCAGGACTACGTGCCCGGCAACCTGGCGTGGCGGCTGCACCTGCGCGCCCTCCTCGGCAGCGGCTACCCGTTCACGCCGCTCGTGCGCGGCAGCCAGGACCCCGGCGGCGCCTTCCTCGTGCCCGGCGACCGCAACGTCTTCCGCTACGACGCCTACAAGCGCCTCGACGCGGGCGTCACGCGCGAGATCCGCTTCGGCAAGACGACGCGCCTCGACGTGACGGCCGAGCTGCTCAACGTCTTCGACATGGTCAACGAGGTCGCCTCGCAGTGGGTCTTCTCCGGCGGCAAGTGGACGCGCGTGCCGGTGCGCCTCACCCCCCGGACCTTCAACCTCCGCGCCCGCGTCCGCTTCTGACGGGGCGGCGGTGATGATACCTGTCCGGTCGGGGACCAGACAGGTGCCCCCATTCGAACGTCGGAGCCGCGCCGACCTGTCAGGTCCCCGCACCGGATATCTCTCCACGCCCTCGGTGGCCGTGCCGCGCGTTGTAGAGACGCATCGCCGATGCGTCTCTACGCCCCCGGAACGTGTGGATGCGGGGTGCGGGGCCTCGGTGGCGGATGCCTGCACGGGCACGCGCCGTCACGCCCGTTCGATCACGTCGGCGATCCACTGGTTCAGGCTCTTGCCTGCGCTCCGCGCCCGCACCGCGGCGCGGCGGTGCACTTCGGGCGCCACGCGCACGGTGATGCGCCCCGAGAGCGGGCGCTCGCGCGCCTCGCCGCGGTCGGCGCAGAAGGCGAGGTAGTCGTCGACCGATGCGCGAAACGCCGCCTCGATCTCGGCGACGCTCTGGCCCTGGAACGTCACCACGTCGCGCAGGCCGAGCACCTCGCCGTGGAAGATGCCCGCCTCGTCGTCGAACTCGACGTGGCCCGTGTATCCGTTGTGATGGAGCATGGAGAAGAGAGATGGGTCGGCTGGAAGGTACACCCATCCGGTCTGGGACCAGACAGGTGCCCCGGACGGATCGGCGGCGCAACCTGTCAGGTCCCCACACCTGACAGGTTGCGCCGCCGCCGGTGACGATGCGTGCACATACAGACGCATCGCCGCATCGCCTCTCGTCACCCAACGTTCGGATGCGGGCGCCGTGTACGAAAATGGCCCGCCCGGCCCCCACGACCGGACGGGCCTGCCGCCTCGCACCCAGGGGGAAGCCCCACACGCGGCGGCATGGCGGTGCGCCGCGCTCAGTCGGTGCGGCGGCGGCGGTAGGCGGCCATCTTGGCCTCCTTGGCGCTCGACACGGCGTCGCCGTCGTCGAGGAAGGCCATCGTTCGGTCGAAGGCGGCGGTGTCGGCGGCGTGGGCGGCGGTGCCGGCGTAGTACGGCATGGAGTACTGCGCCTGTGACAGCATGACGCGCGCGCCCGCGATGTCGCCGCGCTCGGCGGCGAGGGCGGCCTCGCGGACGCCGCGGGCCACGTCCTGCTGCGCGATGGCGGCGGTGACGTCGGCGTCGTCGTGCATCGCGTCGTACTCGGCGGCGGAGACGGCGGGCAGGGCGAGCACGTCGAGGACGGCGCCGACGCGGCGGGCGCTGCCGCTCGGAATCCACGAGAGCACGGCGTCGGCGATGGGCACGTCGCCACGGGCGTGGGCGGAGGCGGCACCGGCGACGCGCAGGCGCACGACGACCTCGCGCGAGCGGCCGTGGAGGAGGTTCGGAAGCTGGCTCCACGTCCACCGCCCGGGCTCGGCCGCGATGCCGCCGAGGCCGTGCACGGCGCCCGCGGGGTCGGGGAGGCGGTCGTCGAGCGTGAGGCCGCGGGCGCTCGGCAGGTCCGTCAGCACGGCGTCGAGGCTCACGCCGCGGGCGCGGCTCAGGCGCAGGCGCACGCCGCGGGCGAAGGTGGCGCCGAGACCGGCGAGTTCGGCATCGAAGAGAGCCGGCAGGTCGTCGGGGGAGGCGATGAAGGCGTACGAGCCGTCGCCCGCGTCGGCGACGGATTCGAGCAGGTCCTCGTTGTAGTCGCGCCCGATGCCGTAGGCGCTCGTCGAGACGCCCCGCGCGGCCAGTTCGCGCACGTGGGCGGCGATGACGGCCGGGTCGACGATGCCCGCGTTGGCCTGCCCGTCGGTGAGCAGGACGACGCGGTTGAGCGCGCCGTCGTCGTGGTGCGCCGCCGCTTCGAGGCCCGCCGCGCGCCATCCCTCGTGCAGGTCGGTGCCGCCGCGCGGCTGGATCCGCGAGATGGCCGCCGCGATGGCCGCCCGGTTGTGCGCCCCGACGACGGTCGAGGGCACGACGGTCTCGATGGCGGTGTCGAAGGCGACGACGGCCACGCGGTCGCCCGCGGCGAGCAGGTCGACGGCGTGGATCGCCGCGCGCCGCGCGTGCTCCATCTTCTCGCCGCCCATCGACCCCGACATGTCGATGGCGAAGGCGATGTTGATGCGCCGACGCTCGGCGTGCGCGGGCGCCTCGGGCGCGGTGATGCGGACGACGGCGGTGACGAGCGTGTCGGTGCCGCGGCGGACGGCGGGGCGGCAGGTCAGGATCTCGACCGTGGGGAGGGAGGCGGGGGAGGGGGCGTTGGACATGGGCAGTCGGGGTGTCGAGACGGCGGAGGAGGGAGGGCGGCGGGCGCCCGGGAGGCCCGGAAGGGCGGCAGCGGCGGGGCGGTCGAGGAGAGCGGTGGGAGGTCAGGGATGGGAAAGGCGGCGCAGCGCGTCCACGATGCGGGCGGCGATCTGCTCGCGCTCGTTGGGGCTGGCCGGGAGGTGGGCGTCGTCGCGGACGTGCAGGTCGATGCCGCGGGCGATCTCGACCCGCGTCCACCGCTCGGGCGAGGCGCCGCGCGGCGACGGGCGGGAGAAAGCGGGCGGCGCGGGCCGGACGGACGCTCCGCCGCCGCCGAGGCCGCGCAGGAAGTCCGCCGCCGACTCGCCCACCGCCGCCTCGTTCGTCGACATCGCGCGGCGCGGCGGCACTACGCTCGCCGCCATGCTCGGGCCGGGCAGCGAAGGGGCCGCCGCTCCCGGCGCCGCGTCCGCCGCCGCCGTGACCTCGATGGCGCCCGTCAGCATCGCCTCGACGTCGCTGTCGGACCCGCTGCGCACCGTCGCCCCGATGGCGGCGACGGTGTAGCCGAGGGCCATCAGGCGGCGCACGGCGAGCAGGTCGAGCAGGTGGCGGCGGTCGTAGCGCGCCTCACGCCCCGCCTTGTGCGGCTCCGTGAGCACGCCCTGCGTCGTCAGGTAGCGGACGAGCCGCGGCGTGACGGTCCGCTCGATGCGCACGACGGGCGCGTCGGGCAGCACGCCAGGGAGGGCGTCGTTGGCGGCGGCGACGAAGTCGTCGAGAGGCCAGAGGTCGGGAGGCGGAGAGGGGATCATGTCGTATCCTACTGTCAGTGACACAGAGTGTTGCAAGTGTCGAGAGAAAAGTCTGGAGGCGCCGCGCAGGCCGTTTCGGGGCGGTTGCAGCGCCGGCGTACACCTGTCCGGTCGGAGTGGCCGACTCCAAACATTGCCGCTGCGCAACCTGTCAGGTCCCCGCACCTGGCAGGTTTCCCCACCGCCCGGTGGCGGGGCCGGGACGTGGTAGAGACGCATCGGCGATGCGTCTCTACGCCCCCGGAACGTGGGGATGCGGGTCTCGGGTGGAATCGCGGGTTCGGTGGTGCGTGCGCCGGGGTGGGTGCGCACCGTCTCCGGGGCGGTGGGGGTGCAACCGGGCGGGTCGAGACCCGCCCCTACGCCGCGCACGACCGGGGCCTCGATTCCGTATCACGCGCGCCCATGCCGTGCTGTCCGGCGTCGTCACACCACCTTCTCGAGGGCCTCCGAGACCGTCGCCACGGGCACGAGGCGGAGGCCTTTCGGGGCGACGAGACCGCGGGCGTTCTTGGGAACGAGGGCCTGTTTGAAACCCAGACGTGCCGCTTCGGCAAGCCGCGGCTCCATGCGGGCCACGCTGCGAATCTCGCCGCCGAGGCCGACCTCGCCGATGCAGACGGTCGTCGAGTCGGACGGCACGTCGCGCGCCGACGAGGCGAGGGCGACGACGATGCCGAGGTCGGCGCCGGGCTCGTCGAGCATCACACCACCGGCGACGTTCACGAACACGTCGTTCGTGCCCAGCCGCACGCCTGCGCGGCGGTCGAGGACGGCGAGGAGCAGCTGCAATCGGCGGCCGTCGAAGCCGTTCGCCGTGCGCTGCGGCGTGCCGTAGGCCGTGCCCGAGACGAGCGCCTGCACCTCGACGAGGATCGGGCGCGAGCCTTCCATGCGACGGCACGATGGCCGAGCCCGACGCGCCGTACTGCCGCTCCGAGAGGAACAGTTCGCTCGGGTTCGGGCACCTCGCGCAGCCCGTCCTCGCGCCATCTCGAAGACGCCGATCTCGTGCGTCGCGCCGAAGCGGTTCTTCGTCGCCCGGAGCAGCCGCAGCCCGTGGTGCGCGTCGCCCTCGAACGAGAGGACCGTATCGACCATGTGCTCGAGCACGCGCGGCCCGGCGATCTGCCCGCTCTTGGTGACGTGCCCGACGAGAAACGTCGGCAGCTCCAGGCTCTTCGCGAGGTGCAGGAGCGTCGCCGCGCTCTCGCGCACCTGCGTGACGCTGCCCGGCGCCGACTCGACATCGGGGCGGAAGAGCGTCTGGATCGAGTCCACCACGAGGAGGTCGGGCCGCGTCTGTAGCACTGCCGCCGCGATGTCCTCGACGTTCGTCTCGGCGAGCAGCAGGAAGCGGTCGGACGAGACGCCGAGCCGCTCGGCGCGCAGCTTGACCTGCCGTGGCGACTCCTCGCCCGTCACGTAGAGGAGCGTCATCTCGGGCATGAGGGCGCCGAGCTGCGTCATCAGCGTCGATTTGCCGATGCCGGGATCGCCCGCGACGAGCACGAAGGCGCCCTTGACGAGGCCGCCGCCGAGGACGCGGTCGAACTCCGACATCCCCGTCGGAATGCGGAGGGCGTCGGTGGAGGTGATGTCGCGCAGGCGTTCGGGGCTCCTGCCCGGCCCGGCGCTGCTGGAGCGTCCGGTCGCCGCCGCGCGCGCCGCCGTCGCCTTGGGCGCCACCGCCGGGGCGACGATCTCCTCGACGTGACCGCCCCACGTGCCGCAGTCGGGGCACTGGCCGAGCCAGCGGGCGGAGACGTGGCCGCAGCTCTGGCAGACGTACTGGGTGCGGGTCTTGGCCATCGGGCGGCGGGGGGAAGCGGGGAGATTGGGGGAAGGCGGGCGCGGCGGGGCGGGCGTTGCGAGGCCGTTGCACGGGCGTCGTTACGTTACGGACGCGACCGGCGGCGAAGATCACGACAGCGGGTGACACCGCCCCGTCACGCCATCGCGGCTGCGGAACTCCCCGCGCGTCCCGCCCCGTTCGAGCCGTCGCCGCCTGCCCCCGCAGCCCTCGCCTCCGGCCCCGTCCCATCCCTGCCCGTTTGCCCGCCTCGCTCTCCCGCCGCCTCCTCACCGGCCCCGTCGAATCGGTCGGGCGCTACGCACAGCTGATGGCCACGGCGTTCGGCGCCATCGGCGAGGGGGCGACGTACCGCAAGAACTTCTTCGAGCAGACGCAGCGCATCGGCTTCGACTCGATCCCGATCGTCGCGCTCGCGGCCGCGTTCTCGGGCGCCGTCACGACCGTGCAGGCGGGCTACCAGCTCGTCTCGCCGCTGATTCCGCGCAGCGTCATCGGCTCCATCGTCGCCCCGTCGATCATCCTCGAACTCGGCGCCGTCGTCACCGGCTTCATCCTCGCCGGACGCGTCGGGGCGCGCATCGCGGCGGAACTGGGCACGATGCGGGTCTCCGAGCAGATCGACGCGCTCGAGGCGATGGGCCTCAACTCGGTCGGCTATCTCGTGCTGCCGCGCGTGCTCGCGGGCATCGTCATGTTTCCGCTGCTCTACGTCATCGCGTGCTTCGTCGGCATCGGCGGGGCGATCCTGGTGTCGGACCTCGGCGGATTCCTGCCGCGGGGCGAGTTCATGGCCGGGGCGCGGTCGTTCTTCAAGCCCTTCGATGCCGTTTTCGGCGTCATCAAGATGATCACCTTCGGGTTCGTCATCACGAGCATCGCCTGCTACCACGGCTACCACACGCGCGGCGGCGCCGAGGGCGTCGGGCGGGCGACGACCAACGCGGCGGTGATGGCCTGCGTCTTCATCCTCCTCAGCGATCTCCTGCTCGCCATCCTGCTGCTCTGACATGCGTTCGCGCCGTGCGTGGCGTTTTGCACACGTGATTTCTACCCTCTTTCGATGATCCAGATCGACCGCCTCACCAAAGCCTTCGATGGGCGGACGGTGCTCGACGACGTGACGCTGACCATCGAGGAGGGCAAGACGACGGCGCTGATCGGGCGCTCCGGCTCGGGCAAGAGCGTGCTGATGAAGCACATCATCGGCCTTCTGAAGCCCGACAGCGGGCGCGTGCTCGTCGATGGCGAGGACATCGGGGACGTCGATTACGCCCGGCTGCGCGTCATCCGGCGGCAGTTCGGCGTGCTCTTCCAGGGCGGCGCGCTCTTCGACTCGATGTCGGTGCTGGAGAACGTCGCCTTTCCGCTGCGCACCTTCACCAAGATGACCAACGCCGAGGTGCGGCGGCGCGCCGACGAGTGCCTCGCGCAGGTCGGGCTCGCGGAGGCCGCGGCGCGCAAGCCGTCGGAGATCTCGGGCGGGATGCAGAAGCGCGCGGCGCTCGCCCGCGCCATCGCCCTCGAACCGCGCTACGTCATCTACGACGAGCCGACGAGCGGCCTCGACCCGGAGACGTCGAACACCATCGACGAACTCATCCGAGGCCTCTCCGACGAGCTCAACATCACCTCGATCGTCGTCACGCACGACATGCACTCGGTGCTCTCGATCGCCGACCGCGCCGCGTTCCTGCACCAGGGGCAGCTGCGGTGGGTCGGCACCGTCGCCGACCTCCACGACGCCACCGACGAGGTGCTCCTCGCCTTCGTCAAGGCCAACGAATACCAGATCGGCAACCCCGCCGCGACCGCCGCCTCGCCCGAGAGTGGCGACGGCGGCGGCAGCGCGGCGCCGTTCACGCCCCCGGCGCCCTCCTCATCCTCCCTCCCCGCGACCCCGTGAGACAGGAATTCAAGGTGGGCCTCGCGCTCATCGCCACCGTCATCGCGCTCGTGCTCGGCGTGCGCTACTTCGAAGACGTGCCGCTCTTCAGCGGCAGCCAGAGCCACACGACCGTCGTCAGCAGCGCCGACGGCCTCGCCGCGGGCAGCGCCGTGCTCGTCAACGGCGTCAACGTCGGCAAGGTGGCGAGCGTCCGCCTCGACCCGCAGACGCAGCGCGTGCTCGTGACCTACTCGGTCGAGGACGGCGCGCGGCTCACGCAGGGCACCGTCGCGGCCATCGGCGGCATCGCCGCGCTCGGCGGCACGCGCCTCGACCTGCTCCCCGGACCGCTCGGCAACGCCCTCCTGCGCGACGGTGACGTCATCCCCGAGAACCCGACGCCGAACGCATTCACCGAACTGCAAGCGCGCGCGCCGCTCCTCGCCGCCCGCCTCGACACGCTTCTCCTGGGCGCAGGTTTGACGGTTGGAGAGGCATACACGCTCGTCGGCAACCCCGACTCCGACCTCCGCATCGCGCTCGCGCAGCTGCGCCAGACGACGGCGCTCCTCAACGAACTCGTCCGCAACCAGCAGGCCCCGCTCGACGCGACGTTCGCCAGCGCGCAGCGCACGCTCGCGGGCGTCGAGAGCGCGACGGCGGGCCTTCCGGCGACGCTCGCGGGGTTCGAGGCGGCGAGCGCCGAGGGCCGCGCGCTGATTGGTGATTTGCGCGGCGTGACCTACCAGAACCGCGACACCGTCGCGCTCGCCGTCGCCCGCCTGAACGCGTCGATGGCGCGCTTGCAGACGACGATGGCCCGCGTCGACACCACGAGCCGCCGCGCCGACAGCCTCTTCGCGCGCATCGAAGGCGGCAAGGGCAACCTCGGGATGCTCCTCAACGACTCGACGCTCTACATCCGCCTCGACACGACGCTGCGCCGCACCAACGGCCTCCTCGACGACTTCCGCCGCAACCCCGCCCGCTACCTCCGCCACCTCAAGCTGGTCGATATTTTCTGAGCCCTGCGCCCTCACCTGATTCTACGCGCTGCACGCGCTCCGAAGCGGTCCTCCTCCGCGAGCGGGGGAGGTGCCCGAAGGGCGGAGGGGGCCGTCCTCACCGCTCGATGCGTTCGCTGAGGTCGGTGGTGCCGGGGGGGGCGACGGCGATGAAGATGTCGTCGCGGCTGCGCCAGACGACGACGCTCGCGCGGGCGAGGTCGATCTGCTCCGTGTGGCGCTCGTCTTCGAGGCCGGAGAGCACGGCGCCGTCGAGCGTCAGGTGCTCGCGGGCAAGGTCGAGGAGCCGGTACGTGTAGGCGTAGAGCGTGATCGCGCCCGCGCTCGTATCAGCCGGGGCGTAGTGGACGGCGGGGACGGAGACGTTGGGGCCGACCTCGCGCATCGCGGCGCCGTCGATGCGGTAGCCGCGGATGACGGGGAGGGTGACGCGCCATCCGGCCTCATCCAGGACGAAGAGCGCGGCGGCGTCGAGGTCGGCGAGGGGCGTCGTCGGGGTGGCTGTGGCGGCGTCGTCGGCGGTGACCTCGATCAGGTCGTCGGCGGTGGCCTCGGGCGGACGGCGCTGGAACCAGAAGACGGCGGCGCTCGCGGCGAGGGCCACGAGGAGGGCGAGGGGCCAGAGGCGGCGTCGGGTGCGGCCCTCGGTGATCTCTACCTGCGTGCGGCGCTCGGGGAGCGGAATCGTCGGGCGGAGCGTCGGCGGGAGCGGGTCGAGTTCGCGTTCGAGGGCGTCGGCGAGGGCGCGGCGCATCCCCCCCGGCACCTCCAGCATCCGGTCGAGGATCGGCACCTCGTGCGCCGCCGCGGCGCCGCGGATGTTGGCGACGAGCGTCTCCTGCGCCGCCACGAGGGCTTCGCACGCCTCGTCGTCGTTCATCCCCACGACCTCGGCGGCGTCTTCGCAGGCGAGGCCCTCGACGTCGCAGAGCACGAGCATCAGGCGCATCGTCGAGGGGAGGGCCAGGAGCGCCGCGGGCAGCAGGCGCTCGACGAGCGACTCGGAGAGGGCGAAGCGCCGCGCCTGCATCTCCTCGTCGTCGCCCGCGAGCGAGAGGGCGACCTGGCTGTCGCGGCTCGCGCGGCGCTCGGCGAGGAGGAGGCGGTAGAGCCACGCCCGCATCTCGCCCGGATCGTCGGGGTCGACGGTCTCGGGAATCGGCGTTGCGAAGGCGCGCGTGTAGGTGTCGCGCACGAGCCGCGCAGCGGCCTCGCCGTCCTGGCTGACGAGCTGCGCGAAGCCGTAGAGGGCGTCGAGGTGGTCGAGGAGCGCCTCGTCGGCGTCACGGCTCGCGTGGACGGAGACGGGGGACGGGGGCGGCTCGGGCAGGGACGGCGTCTCGGACGCGAACGCGGCGGCGGACGACGCGGCGGGCGATGGATCGGACGGGGATTCTGCGGGCGGCGGCGCGGACGGGGAGGGCACGGCGGGGTGGGGGGTCACGACGAGAAGACGAGCGTCACACCGGCGCCGCGGGCGAGACCGAGCAGGTCGGCCGCGTGGCCTCCGCGCACGGCCACCTCGACGCATCCGCCACTGCCGACGACGACGAGCGGGTCGCCGGGTTCGCGGTCGGCGTAGGTCCCCGCGAGGCCGCGCACGATGGTGCCGCCCGCGACCGTTCGCAGCGTCCGCCCGTTCATCCGCGCGATCACGTCGGCGCCGTCGATGTTGGTGATGGCGTTGCCGTAGCGGTCGACGTGGACGATGCTGCCGCGGATGCCGTCGTCGTCGGCGATGGGCTGCGACCAGCGGAGCACGCGGAGCGCCTCGCCGGGCGTGCCGACGTCGGCGAGCGTGGCGCCCGCGGCGAGGCGCGCGGCGACGGGGGCGAAGAGGTCGCGTCCGTGGAAGGTCGGCCCGATCTCCGGCGCGCGCCACGCCTCGGGGCGGTCGAGGACGACGAGGCCGTCGGGGTCGTCGCCGCCGAGGACGAGCGAGAAGAGGCCGTTGTCTGGCCCGACGAACCGGTGCCCGCCGTAGTCGAGCGCGACGGCCCGCCGATCGGTGCCGACGCCCGGATCGACGACGGCGAGGTGGACGGTGCCCGGCGGAAACATCGCGTAGCACTCGCGCAGCACATACGCGCCCTCCATCACGTCCTGCGGCGGAATCTCGTGCGTGATGTCGTGGACGACCGCGCCCGGCGCGCCCGAGGCGAGCACGCCCCGCACGGCGCCGACGTACGGATCGCGCGTGCCGAAGTCGGTGAGGAGCGTGATGGGCGGCACGGGGCGCGGGGGTGAGACGACGGACGACGACGGAACGGGGCCAAGCTACGGCGCCGGGCAAGGCGTCCGCGGAGGCGCCGGATGCACGCCGCCGAACGCGCACCGACTCCACGACGCATCGGGAGGGTGGGCGCGCCGAACGTCCACCGGGCCAACCGGGGACGTGGAGACGCACCGCCCATGCGTCTCCACAGGACGCCGCCTCGCCACCCGTGCCCCGTCGACTGTCGCCGATCGTCCGCCGTCTATCGTCCCGGACGCGCGCGAACGGCCCCGCGCGTTCCGATCTTGGCCGCGCGCCGCCTCGCGCCCGTGCCTGCTCTTCCCCGTCCGATGCCCGACCCGTCTCCCTCCCCACGCCTCGCCGACGCCGTCGACCGCTTCGTCCAGCTCTGGGGCACCATGGCGTCGGCGTGGGGCATCAACCGCACGATGGCGCAGCTGCACGCGCTCCTCTACGCCACCGAGAGGCCGCTCGACACCGACGCCATCATGGCGCGCCTCGGCATCTCGCGCGGAAACGCGAACGTCAACCTGCGGCAGCTCGTCGCGTGGGGCCTCGTCGGGCGCGTGCAGATGCACGGATCGCGCAAGGACTACTTCGTCGCCGAGCAGGACGTCTGGGCGCTCACCGCGACCATCATCCGCGAGCGCGAGAAGCGCGAACTCCGCCCCGTCGTCGCCGAACTCGACGCCGTCCGCGCCCGCCTCGACGCCTCGGGTGACGACGCCTCGCCCGAGGAAGCCCGCCTGCGGACGCGC
Source organism: Rhodothermales bacterium (assembly GCA_963726715.1). Lineage (GTDB taxonomy): Bacteria > Bacteroidota > Rhodothermia > Rhodothermales > BA12 > CAVSDF01. The sequence continues at coordinate 382,094 of CAVSDF010000010.1, read as the reverse complement.
CTCGACGACCTCGTCGCCTTCGTCCGCCTCTTCGCCCAGGCCTCCGAAGCGCTCCTGCCGCTCCTCGACGCCCGCAACGCCGACCTCATCGGCCACCTCGTCGGCTTCGCCCGCCAGATGACGCCGACGGCAGGCAGGGACGACGGACGACGGACGGCGGACGACGGGGCCTGACGCGGCCTCTCAGGTTGCCCGCACGCTGTCATTGCGAGGAGGCCGCAGGCCGACGCGGCAATCCGGGTCGATGGCCACAGGGAGTCGTCGAGGGTCGGTGGGCGTCGATCCGGATTGCCGCGGCCCGTGCCGGGCCTCGCAAGGACAGCGAATGAGCGGCGCCGCCGATCACCCGAGCGTCACCACCGCTCCCGTCGCCGTGCGGGTGAGCGCGAGCGGGGTGAGCGGATCGCGCGCCGGGCCGACGCGGACGGCGCCGTCGAGGCCGAAGCGCGCGCCGTGGCAGGCGCAGACGATCTCGCCGCCCGACCGCCCCGAGCCGGGCGGCGCAGGCTCGACGGCATCGACATCGCAGCCGCCGTGCGGGCAGACGGTCGAGAAGGCGCGCAGCCGGCCGCCGTCGTTCACGACCACGACCGACCGCGCGGCCACGAACACCGCCCCGCCGACAGTCCCGAGCGGCGCCGTGTCGGGCCGCCCGAGGGTGACGGTGAGCGTGGCGCCGTCGAAGGCGATGCCACTCGCGTCCGCGTCCGCCGCATCGCCGTCGGTACGCGCGGCGCCCGAACGTCCGGCCGTCGAGCATCCCGCGAGCGGCACGCCGAGCGCGAGGAGCGTCCCGACGGCGCAGGCGCTGCCGAGGAAGGCGCGGCGCGTCACATCGGCCCCGGCGGGGACGATGGGGCCGGAGGCGGGTGGGGCAGGGGAGGCGGACGGATCGGGCATCGGGCAAACGGAAGACATCGGACGCCGCAACCTACGCCCGCGGCACCCCGGTCGGCACCCCCGTCCTCGCGCGCGCGTTGCCGCCGCCTTCGACCGACGACGAACGACCCACGACAATCGACCAACGATCCACGCCCGACCCCGTGAAGCCCACCACCACCGACACCGGACGCCTCGGCGAGGACATCGCCGCCGCGCACCTCGAAGCGCTGGGCTTCCTCATTCTGGAGCGCAACTACCGCTACGAACGCGCCGAAGTCGACCTCGTCTGCTTCCTGCCGACGCCCGCCAACGACGGCGGCGAGATGGTCTTCGTGGAGGTCAAGACCCGCTCGGGCACCGGCTTCGGCACCGGCGAGGAGGCCGTCACCGCCGCCAAACAGCGGCTGCTCTGGAAGGCCGCCACGGCCTACCTGTTCGAGCGCAAACTCGAAGGCGCCCCCGCCCGCTTCGACGTCGTCTGCGTCCAACTTCGCCCCCACGCCGCGCCCGCCGATCACGCACCACGAGCACGCCTTCGGCCTCTTCTTCTGACTCCGTCTCGCCTCGACATGGACAGGGCGGAGGTGGTGACGCGCGAGTGTCACCGGGGCGCCCGAGCTTCCGGACGACCCCTTCACCCTTCCGACCGCTTCCATGGACCGCCCCACCCGCCGCATCGTCGTCGCCGAATTCCTCTCTCTCGACGGCGTCATGGAGGCCCCGTCGTGGACCGCGCCGTACTGGAACGACGAGATCGCGGCGTTCAAGCGCAGCGAAACCGCTGCCGCCGAGGCCCTGCTCCTCGGGCGCGTCACCTACGAGATGTTCGCCGCCCACTGGCCCACCTCCACCGACGAGGGCGCGCCGGTCATCAACGCCCTCCCGAAGTTCGTCGCCTCGACGACGCTCGCGCAGGCCGATCTCGACCGCTCCGGCTGGAACGCGCGCCTCATCGACGCGGACGGCGACGCCGTCGAGGCCATTCGCGCCCTCCGCGCCGCGCCGGGCGGCGACCTGCTCGTCTGGGGCAGCGCCGACCTCACGCGCACCCTCACCCGCCACGGCCTCGTCGACGAGTACCGGCTCCTCGTCTACCCGGTGGTCCTCGGGACCGGAAAGCGCCTCTTCGACGACGAGACGGCCACGCTCGATCTCGTCTCGTCGCAGGCCTTCGCCTCCGGCGTGACGTCGCTCGTCTACCGTCCGGCGGCGTGACCTGGCCCGGCTCTGTTGCCGCCTCTGCGCGGGAGCCGCCGCGTCCGCGCGTCAGAGGCGCACATCACTCGCATCTGATGACACTCCGCTCGATTCTCGCCCTCGCGCTTGTTGCCCTCTGCGCCGCTGCGGGCTGCGCCGGAGGGCAGCGTTCGCGGTTCGAGCGGGTGCCGCCTGGCACGATCAGCACGTCCGACCGCTCGATCACGTTGACGCGGGGCAGCTGTGAGGGTTTGTGCTGGGATTATGACCTGACGCTCCACGGCGACGGCATCGTCGAGATGCACAGCGGCGAGGTCACTCTTGCAGGGAGTGAGCGGGAGGTGGCGCATTGACGCGGCGGCTGCACGCGACGTGTTCGCTCTCGCGGATTCGCTACACGATCGGCGAACTGCCACCATCAATCGATCCGTTCTGCACAGGCCACGTCCAGGATTGGCCGCTGACACGAATCTCCTTTCGCAATGGGGACTCCCTCCAGGTTACAGGCGAGGAGTTTTGCTTCACATTGCTGGACGAAATCAACCATCAGGACACAGTCATCGTGCGCGGAGTGCGGGTGTCGAGCGAGGCGTTCCACAGCAGCGCTGAGATGCAGCAGTGGGCGCGGGACAACGAAGGACGCTTCGTTCGCGAAAGCCTCACCCGCCCGATGTGGGCTTACCGTCCCGGCGAAGACTTGGACCGCGACAGCGTTCTCACGAGTGACTCGCTCGGGCGCCAGTATAGGGCGCGCCTTCAACGACTCGCCGGCGCAGTCGACGCGACTACCGGCCTCCGTGAGTGGGTGAAGCAGGACAGGAAACGGTTGACCCGAAGATGGTTGCGGTGATGCCCGCGCCTTACATCCGAACCAGCGTCGCCTGTGCCGCCGCACCGCCGCTGGTGATGCGGACGATGTAGACGCCGGAGGCCGCCGGCACCTCCACGGCTGCCGAGGTGGCGCCCGCGCCGATGTTCTGGCGCGACACGCGGCGCCCGAGCACGTCGAAGACCTCGACGGTGGCGTCGGCGGTGAGGGCGGCGGCGAAGCGGAGGGTGGCGGTGGGGCCGGTGACGGGGTTCGGGCCGAGGGTGACGGCGAGCGCGGAGGCGGCGTCGGGGGCGGCGGTGGAGGTGGCCAGGCCGACGTTCGCGGCGCCGGGCGAGGCGGCGGCGAGGCGGACGAAGGGGCCGGTGCCGTTCGGGACGCGGCCCATCGCCACGTCGGTCGTCTGCTGCCCGAAGGTGAGCGTGTCGACGGGGGCGAGGCCGTTGTAGAGGCCGATGTGCTCGCCGCCCGCGCTGAGCTTGAAGTTGGCGTGCGCCGGGCCTTCGCTGCCCTCTTCGTCGGCCCAGACGACGAGGTACGCGCCGGGGGCGAGCGTGGTGTCGGGGAGCGCCCACTTGTCCGGGCGCGCGGCGTTGTCGGTGAGGGTGTAACCGGCGAGGCGCACGGGCGCGCCGGTCGGGTTGTAGAGTTCGACGTAGTCGTCGGCGTCGCCGAAGGGGTCGCGCGCGCTGCCGCCATTGCTGGCGAGGAACTCGTTGACGACCACGCCCGGCGCCTGCGCGGCCTCGACGGCGACCTCGGCGATCGTCCCGCTGCGCGTTTGCCCGGCCGCGTCCTGCGCGGTGGCGAGGATGCGGATGCGCCCGGCGGTGCCCGTCGGCGCGAACCGCGCGCTGAACACGCCATCGCCTGCGACCGCATCGCCCATCAATCCGTCGTCCTTCATCAGCCGCTCCTGCACCGCTCCGGCGCCCGAAACAGCGGCGGAGACGTACGCGGGAGCCGCCTCGTCCTCGACCCGCACCGCGACGACGAACGGCGCCGAGGCCGAGAGACGCGCGCTCGTCACTGCCGGACGGCCCACGATGGGCGGAACGTTGGTGGCGTCGAGGGCGGCGAGGAGCGTCGTGCGGCGCGTGTCGGCGAAGGGCAGGAGGCCGTACTTGACGTGGTTGCCGGCGGCGGCCTCGAAGCTCGCGTGGAAGGTGGCGAGCGTGTAGCCGTAGTCCTTCGGGTACTGCGGGTCGGTGGCGACCCACGGCGCGAGGGCGCGGTCGAGGGTGGCGGCGAGCGGCGCGAGGGACTCGCGACGGAGGGAGGTCTCGGCGATGCGGCGCAGGTAGAACGTGTAGCGCGCGCGGTACTCGGGGATGGCGAGCAGCCGCGTGGCGAGCGGGCGCCCGGACGACGAGCCGAAGGTGTACGGGTTCTTCCGTCCCCAGTCCTGCCCGAGGAAGTCGATGCCGAGGGTGTTGTCGGCGTCGTACGGGAGGAAGGCGAAGCGGCCCTCGGCGAGGTCGTAGTGGAGGTAGTAGTTGTTCTGGTTGCCCCAGTAGCCGTCCCACTGCCCGGCGGCGACGTCGGCGGCGAGCATCCGGAGGGCCGTGTTGACGTCGAGGAGCGGTTCGAGGGCGGCGGGGAGGCTGGCGATGGGCGTCCGGTTGAGCGTCGTCACCAGGCGCGCGAGGCGGTCGTAGGCGGCGTCCGCATCGCCGCCCTGCGTGAGTTCGTACGTCTGCCGCCCGCCCGTGCCCGCGGTCCGGTACTCGGCGCCGGTGCTGCCGAGGTCGACGAGGCTGGCCGGGTAGAGGCACTTGAAGAGGTCGCCGTCCTCACGTCCGAAGCGCCGCCCGAGGAAGGTCTCGTCGATGTGCTCGACGTTCGCGTACAGCCCGGCGTACGCGCCGTTGATGTAGAGCGCGGCATACCCGAGGCGCGGCGCGGCGATGCCGATGCGGCGGTAGAGGCGCCACGCGGCGGCCGAGCGGGAGACCGAGGGGTCGTTGTGCTCGCCGTTGAGGTTCAGCTTTTCGAGTCCGCGCCACGCCTGCCCGCGCACGAACGTGTTGAACGACACCTTGAACGACTTCTTCTCCGACGCCCGCGACGTGTTGCCGCGCAGGCGAAACCCGATCGACGCGACGGTCTCGCGGATCGTGCCGCGCTCGAACGTGAAGCGCGCGGGCACCTCGTGGTCGCTCGTCGGATCGGCGTAGAGGCGTGCGAGGCTGTCGGTGTCCACCTCGACATACACCCTGGCCACGAGCGTGTCCACGAAGACGGCGTCGGACGGGTGCTGCGCGCGGGCGGCAGGGACGGCGGCGGCGAGGACGACGAGCGCCGCGGCGAGCGGGCGGATGAGGCGGGTAAGCATGGGCAACGGAAGGACTTGGAGAAAATGCACGAACGCCCACCGAGCCGCCTGCAACGCGTCCGTGTCGGCGCGCGTAACGAACTCGGCAACGGGCGGGACCGGTGTTTGCTCCACCTCGGGTACGTCCCTCACGGCCCGCTCCCGCACGTCCGACCGCTCGCTCCCCGACCCGATGCGCCTCGCTCCTCCCGCCCTCGCACGCGGCTTCGTTCTCCGTAGCCTCGCCACGCGTAGCCTCGCCACACGCGGCCTCGTCGCCCTCGTCCTCGCGGTCCTCGCCGCCGCTTCGCCCGTGGTGCCCGCCGCGACGGCCCAGCCGACCGCGGCCTCCGCCGAGATGACCGGCACGCTCGTGCGGCGCGGGTGGCCCGACCGGTTGCCGCAGGGCCGCGAGGCGCAGCGCTACGACGCCCTCCCGTCGATGGACACGCTCGCGCTCGGCTACCGCATCGCCGACCGGGGCGACGCGCCGTCGGTCGAGATCGCCTTTCGGTGGACGATGGGCGCCCGCGCCCTCCTCGACGGCCGCGAGGTCGACGCGGCGCGCCTGCCCGGCGGCCTTCGCCTCGTCGCCTTCGTGCTCACCGCCGATGTCGTCCAGAACGGGCGCCGCGTCGGCGGCTTCACCGTGCAGATCGACTCGACGCGGCTCGGGGCGGGGCAGACGCTGCGCCTCGCGCCTGCCGTCGCATGGTCGCACCTCATCGACGGTCTCAGCGCCACCGAAGCGCGGCAGGCCGTCAACGCCGGGGCGACGCTCGAAAACCTTCGCCTCGCCCGCGCCGCGTTCGCCGTGTATGGAACGACGACGAGCGCGGCGGGCCGCGTCGCCGGTGATCGTCGTGACCGAAGCCGCAACGACCGGCGCGACCGCGACCGCCGCGACGGCCCGAGCCGCCGCACCGTCATCATCGTCGATCCGGTCGTCGATCTCGTCTGGAATCTCGCGTGGCTCTTCGTCGACGACCCGTACGGGCGCCCGCGCGGCTACGGCGGCGTCTGGTCGGCGGTCAACGATGCCCTCGACCACGCCGACGGCGACGACGACACCGAACTCCTCGTGCCTGCGCTCGCCGGGATGGCGGCGGTCGGCGTGGCGGCGTGGCAGGCGGGCAGCGTGGGCGTCTACGGCGCCGATGGCGCGCCGCTCGGCGTCGCGGGCGGCTACACAGGTCCCCGCTTCGGCACGTATGTGCAGGTCGGCGTCAGCCCGTCGGTGTTTGGCCTCGCCGACCGGCCGGAAGTGGCCGAAGCACGTCTGCTCGGCTACATCCGCCCGCGCGGCTGGGCCATTGCGCCGCTCTTCGGCCTCGGCGGGCAGGTGTTCGAGACCGTCGCCTGCCAGGCCACGCGCTCGCAGTGCGCGGCGACCGACGACCTCGGCGGACGCGTCGTCGGCACCCTCGGCCTCGCCATCCCGATGCGCCGCACCGTGCTGATGATCGGCGGCGATGTGGAGACGGGCCGTTTCCAGGCGGGCGTGATCGCCCGCCTGCGGTGACGGATGCGCGGCAGAGGCGCAGCGCGGGTGCCCCTCGCGCTCACACCGCCGCGCGAATGGCGTCGATGGTCGAGGCGTCGTCGAGGCTCGATGTGTCGCCGAGGGCGTCGCCGAGGTAGGCCTGCCGGATCAGGCGGCGCAGGACTTTGGCGTTGCGCGTCTTGGGTATGGCGGACGTGAAGCGCAGGTCGCGCGGGCGCAGCGGCTTGCCGATGGCGGCGGCGACGGCGTCGAGAAGCTCGCGGCGCACCTCGTCCGACGGCGCCACGCCGGGCATCAGGATGGCGAAGACGACGACGGCCTCTCCCTTGAGCGCGTCCGGAACGCCCACGGCGACGCTCTCGGCGACGCGGGCGTCGGCGTTGACGACGGCCTCGACCTCGCTCGGCCCGAGGCGCTTTCCAGCCACCTTGATCGTGTCGTCGGAGCGCCCGAGGACGAACCACAATCCGTCGTCGTCGATGGCGGCGAAGTCGCCGTGGAGCCAGACGCCGGGCAGGGCCGTCCAGTAGGCCGCGCGGTAGCGCTCGCCGCCCGCGTCGTTCCAGAAGCCGCGCGTCATCCCGATCCACGGACCCCGGATCGACGAGTTCGCCGACCTCGCCCCGCACCGGCTGCCCATCGGCATCGACGACATCGGCGTCCATCCCCACGACGGGGCCGGAGAAGGCGCACGGCTTGAGCGGCGTGTAGAGGTTGCCGCAGAGGATGCCGCCGGAGATTTCGGTGCCGCCGGAGTAGTTGACGATGGGGCGGCGGCGGTCGAGGACGTGCGTGAAGCACCACTCCCACGAGTCGGGGTCCCACGGGCTGCCGGTCGAGCAGACCATGCGCAGGCTGCGCCGGTCGTGGCGCTCGACGGGCTCGGTGCCGCTCGCCATCAGGCTGCGGATGAGCGTCGGGGAGACGCCGAGGTGGGTGATCGCGTGCCGCTCGACGAGGTCCCACAGGCGCCCGGCGTCGGGGGCGTCGGGGGCGCCGTCGTAGAAGACCATCGTGGCGCCGTTGACGAGGGTGGCGAAGACGAGCCACGGGCCCATCATCCACCCCATGTCGGTCATCCAGTAGACGACATCGCCCGCCTTGACGTCCATCGCGTGGGCGGCGTCCTGCGCGGCCTTGACGGCGAAGCCGCAGTGCGTGTGGACGGCGCCCTTGGGCCGCCCGGTCGTGCCGCTCGTGTAGAGGAGCATCGCGACGTCTTCGGCAGCGGTTCGTTCGAGCGGCGCGTGCGGCAGTTCACCGGCGAGGAGATCGTCCCACGCGATGTCGCGCCCGTCGCGCATCGGCACATCGAGGCCCGTGCGGCGGACGACGATCACCGTCTCGCACGTCGGCACATCGACGAGCGCGGCGTCGGCGACGGCCTTCATCGGGACGGGCTTTCCGCGCCGGAGCACGCCGTCGGCGGTGACGAGCGCGCGGGCGCCTGCGTCGGCGAGGCGGCTCGCGACGGCGTCGGGGCCGTAGCCGGAGAACAGCGGAAGCGCGATGGCGCCGATGCGGAGCGTGGCGAGGAAGGCGACGAGCAGCTCGGGCACCATCGGCAGGAACAGCCCGACGACATCGCCCTTGCCGATCCCCTGACCACGGAACGCCTCGGCGCAGCGCTGCACCTCGGCGTGGAGGTCGGCGTACGAGAGCGTCTGCGTGGCGCCGTCCTCCTGTTCGTAGACGAGCGCAGCGCGGGCGGCGGTGGCGTCGTCCGCCTGCCAGCGGTCGAGGCACGCCGCCACGATGTTCATCTCCCCGCCGACGCACCAGCGCGGGAACGCGGGGTCGCCGGAGTCTTCGTAGGCCGCCGTGTAGGGCGTCGTGAAGGGGATGCCGAGGTCGCGGAGGACGGCGTCCCAGAACCACGCCGGGTCGTGCCGGGCGCGCTCGGTGAGGCTCTTGATGCTGACCTCGCCCGCGCGCCGCGCGAACGCGCCGATGGTGCTCTCGGCCACGTCCTGCGGGTCGGGCCGCCAGACGATCTCCTGACCGAAAGGGAAGAGCGAGGCGCCGTCGCCGCTCGGTCGGTCGTCGGTCGTCGGGGCGTGGGTCGAGGGAGTCTGCGGCGCCTCCGGGGCGGGCGTGGGCGTGTCGGGCATGATCGGGCGGATAGGACCGGATGATACAGCGAGGAGGTGCAGGGCCGCTGCGACGGTGCTGCGCCGCGCGTCCGCCTCCTGTGAGATGGATCGTTCCATCGCCGAGGGGTGTCGGATGGACCTCCGAGGTTGATCGCTGAACCTCTGTGGTCCATCCTTCGACTTTCGAGGTCGATCCCTGAATCTCCGAGGTTCTCGCGTCGACGTTCTATGTTCGGTCCCTGACCGGCGATGACGCACCGACGGCGGGGCCCGGGCGCCCTCTCGCTATCCGCGCCGTCGCCTCCTTTCTGCGCGAGCATCTGGAGGACGAACCGACGCTGGGTGACGAACCCGCGCTACAGGGTGCCGAGGTCGAGCGGCTGCGTGCGGTCGAGGCGGCGGCTCGTGTCGGGGAGCGGGTATTTCTGGCCGAGGGCGCAGTTGAAGAGCACCACGCGCTCGTCGGCGCTCACCCAGCCCTCTCGCCGCGCCGCCCGGTAGGCCGCGAGCGTCGCCCCGCCCTCCGGGCAGATCAGGAAGCCGTCGCGGTGCGCCGCGTCCTGCGTCGCCTGCACGATGTCGGCGTCGTCCACCGCCACGGCGCGGCCGCCGGAGGCGCGGACGGCGCGCAGGATCAGGAAGTCGCCGACGGCCTTCGGCACGCGGATGCCGGCGGCGACGGTGGCGGCGTTCTCCCAGCGCGGCGCGTGCTCCTCGCCCGCCTCGAACGCCCGCACGATGGGCGCGCAGCCGCTCGCCTGCACGGCGATCATGCGCGGACGCGCCGGGCCGATCCAGCCGATCGCTTCGAGTTCGTCGAACGCCTTCCACATCCCGATCAGGCCCGTGCCGCCGCCCGTCGGATAGAAGATGACGTCGGGGAGCGTCCAGCCGAACTGGAGGGCCAGCTCCAGCCCCATCGTCTTCTTGCCCTCGATGCGGTACGGCTCCTTGAGCGTGGACGCGTCGAACCAGCGCCCCTCGGCGGCGCCCTGTGCCACGATCGCCCCGCACTCGTCGATCAGGCCGTTGACGCGCCACACGCGCCCGCCGTAGGCCGCGATCTCGCGCACGTTGATCTCCGGCGTGTCCTCCGGGCAGAAGATGACGGTTTCGATGCCCGCGCGGGTGGCGTAGGCGGCGAGGGCCGCGCCCGCGTTGCCGTTCGTGGGCATGGCGATGCGCGTCACGCCGAGCGCCCGGGCCATCGACACGGCGAGGGCGAGGCCTCGTGCCTTGAACGAGCCGGTGGGCAGGCGGCCCTCGTCCTTGAACCACACGCGGGCGCCGCCGGAGGCGGACGGGACGGGCACGAGCGGCGTCTCGGCCTCGCCGAGCGAGACGATGTGCGCGGCGTCGCGCACGGGCAGCAGTTCGCGCCAGCGCCACAGGTCGGCCTCCCGCGCGGCGAGGGCGTCGCGGTCCACCGACTGCCGAAGCGCGTCGAGGGCGTAGCGGACGAGCAGCGGCCGGCCGGCGCGCGAGAGGCCGTGGAGACGGTCGGCGTCGTAGCGCTCGCCGGTGAGCGCGCATTCGAGGTGCGAGACGAAGGACGGGCGCGGCGCGGTGAGGTTCTCGTGCATCGGGGTGGGAACGGAGGGGCGCGGCGGCGGCCACACCGCGCAATCTACGACCCGCCGCCCGGACGAGTCGCCTGCAGGGTCTACCAGCAGGGGCTTTGCTGCAAGGAGAGCGTCCGCCGAAGCCGAGGGCACAACGGCGGGACGAAGCGCCAACAGCGCCGACGTTCGGGCGAGCCGAAACCGCAGAGGCCTTCGTCGGCTTTGCGGGCCATTTCTCCGACTCGAGCTATCGTGCGGTTCAGCACAGGGGACGGCAGCTGCGGTGAAAAGCCCCATAACCAGTGACGATGCGGCACCGTGTCGCATATCCGACAATACCGCGCGGATACGCGCAGTGTCAAGAGTCCATGTGCAAGCCGCGTAGCGGGGGAGGTGCCGGGGTGGCAAGCAGTAGATCCGGGGATGTCGTGGCGCCGTGCGGCATATCCGCAGGGGACGAGCGCGACCGCCCCGTGAACGTCGCCAACGGGTGACGCCGGGGCGGCACGGGTGTGCCCGATCTTGACGCGTCGATTCCCCCTCCGCCCGTGGACCTCTTCTCCGCCGCTCCCGAGCCCTCTGCCGCGACTGTCGCCGCCGCGCCCGATCCGTCGCCCGCCGCTGCGCCCGCACCATCCGCTACTGCGCCGACGACCGACGACGCGCCGCCCGCGCCCTCGACCCACAACCCACAACCCACAACTCACCAACGGCCCCCCCCCCGCGCCGCACGCTGTACCTGCTCGACGCGATGGCGCTCGCCTACCGCAGCCACTTCATCTTCATCGCCCGCCCGCTCGTCAACGGCAAGGGCGAGAACACGAGCGCGACGTTCGGCTTCACCAACTCGCTCCTCAAGCTCATCGACGACCACCGGATGGAGCACCTCGCCGTCGTCTTCGACGCGGGCGGCGACCGCGAGACGTTCCGGAGCGAGATGTACCCCGACTACAAGGCCCACCGTCCGCCCATGCCGGACGATCTGCGCCTCAACCTGCCGTGGATCGAGGAGGTCGTCGACGCCTTCGACCTGCCCATCCTCAAAACGCCGGGCGTCGAGGCCGACGATGTCATCGGGAGCCTCGCCCGCAAGGCGGAGGCCGACGGTGCCGATGTGGTGATCGTCTCGCCGGACAAAGACTTCCGCCAGCTGCTCACCGAGCACGTCTCCATCTTCCGCCCGGCCCACCGCGGCGAGGAGTTCGAGACGATGACGGAGGCGCGCTTCCGCGACGAATACGGCCTAGAGCCGCCCCAGTTCGTCGATGTGCTCGCGCTCATGGGCGACGCGTCGGACAACGTGCCGGGCGTGCCGGGCATCGGCGAGAAGACGGCCATCGCCCTCGTGCAGCAGTACGGATCGGTCGAGTCGCTCCTGGAGAACGCCGCCGATGTCAAGGGCAAGCGCGCCCGCGAGGGGCTGACGGATCACGCCGACGCCGCGCGGCTCTCGAAGGCGCTCGTGACCATCGAGACCGGCCTCGACGTGCCGCTCGACTGGGCGAAGCTCGAAGTCGGCACCCACGACCCCGCCGCGCTCCACCGCATCTTCGACCGCCTCGAATTCCGCAGCCTCACCCGCCGCTTCTCCGAAGGGCAGGCGAAGGGCGGCCACGCCGACCTGTTCGACGTGCCGAAGTTCACCCCGGGCGGGTTCGCGGGCCGCGGCTCGACGCTCCTTCCCGACGACGACCCGTCGCTGTCCTTCGACTTCGGCCTCAACGCCCCCGAAGGCGCCTCGCGCGACCAGCTCACCGGCGTCGACGCCTACGACGAGGCGGCGGTCGACTACCAGATCGTCCGCACGCGCGATGACCTCGACCGTCTCGCGGCCGAGACTCGCCACGCACGAGACCGTCTCGATGGACACCGAGACGACGAGCACCAACGCCCTGGAGGCGGGCCTCGTCGGCCTCTCGTTCGCGTGGGCGGCGGGGCAGGGCGTCTACGTGCCCGTCCCGCTCCCCGACGGCACCGACGAGCCGACGATCCTCGACGTGCTGCGCCCGTTCTACACCGGCGGCGCGCTCAAAGTGGGGCAGAATCTCAAATACGACTTCCTCATCCTCGCCCGCGCGGGCATCGAGGTGGCCGGGCCCATCTTCGACACGCTCGTCGCGCACTACCTCGTCGCCCCCGAGGAACTGCACGCGCTCGACACGCTCGCGCGAAAGTACCTGAGCTACCGCATGATCCCGATCACCGACCTGATCGGGACGGGTCGCAGTCAGATCACGATGCGCGATGTGCCGATCGACCTCGCCGGGCCGTACGCCGCCGAAGACGCCGACATCACGCTGCGCCTCTACCCGATCCTCAAAGACGCCCTGGCCAAGGTGCCGGGGATGACGGAGATTGCCGAGACGATGGAATTCCCCCTCGTGCCGGTCCTCGTGGCGATGGAGCGCGCGGGCATCCGTGTCGACTCGGGCGTGCTCGGCGACATCTCGCGCACGCTCGACGCGGCGCTGATCGAGCTTCGGGCGCAGATCTTCGAGGGCGCCGGGCGCGAGTTCAACCTCAACTCGCCGATCCAACTCGCCGACGTCCTCTTCGACGAGATGGGCCTCAAGGCGGGCAAGAAGACCGCGACCGGCAAGCGCTCGACGAATGAGGCGGTGCTGGCCGATCTGGCCGAGCAAAGCCCGTTCGTAGCGCTCATTCTCGACTACCGGCGCCTCTTCAAGCTCAAGTCGACCTACACCGACGCGCTCCTCGCGCTCGCCAACCCGGAGACGGGCCGCGTCCACACGCAGTTCAACCAGACGCGCACCTCGACCGGGCGCCTCTCCGCCGACAAGCCGAACCTCCAGAACATCCCGATCCGCACCGAGGTCGGGCGCGAGATCCGCCGCGCGTTCGTGCCCGAGCCGGGCTGGCTGCTCATGGCCGCCGACTACGTGCAGATCGAGCTCCGCATCCTCGCCGCGCTCTCGGGCGACGAGGGCCTGCGGGCGTCGTTCGCGAGCGGCGAGGACATCCACACGGCGGCGGCGGCGCGCGTCTACGGGATCTCTCCAGACGAGGTCACGCGCGACCAGCGCCGCAAGGCCAAGGAGGTCAACTACGGCATCCCGTACGGCGTCTCCGCCTTCGGCCTCGCGCAGCGCCTCAAGGGCACGCGCGAGGAGGCGGCCGCGCTCATCACCGCCTACCGCGCCGCCTACCCGCGCGTGATGCAGTACCTCGGCGAGATCGTCGAGACGGCGCGAACGACGGGATACGTCGAGACCGTCCTCGGGCGGCGGCGCTACATGCCGAACCTGAACGCCGCCAACCACACCGACCGCGCCGCCGCCGAGCGCGAGGCCGTCAACATGCCGATCCAGGGCACGCAGGCGGACATGATCAAGCGGGCGATGGTGGCCATCGAGCGTCGGTTGAAGGAGTCGGGGATGCAGGCGCGGATGCTCCTGCAGGTCCACGACGAACTCGTCTTCGAAACCCCGCCGGAGGAGGCCGACGCCCTCGCCGCGCTCGTGCGCGAGGAGATGACCGGCGCGCTCGCCCTGCCCGGCGGCGTGCCGGTGGACGTAGAGACGGGCGTCGGGGTCAACTGGCTCGACGCGCACTGACCGGGCCAACCGTGGCCCGGCGCGCTGGCCCCCACCTGCCGCTGCGCGCTGGGCGCGCTCCGCGGCGGTCCTCCCCCGCGAGCGGGGGAGGTGCCCGAAGGGCGGAGGGGGCCGGTGCCCGAACCGACGCAAGGAGGTCCCGAAGGGAAGGGCGGAGGGGGAGGGAGGCCGTCACCCCCGCATCCGCTCGCGCCCCCGTGCGTTGGCGCTGCCGTCATCCCGCCTCGCCATGCCCTCCGCCGCCCCGGTCCTCGACCCGGCCTCCGATCTCCTCGACCCCGCGCCCGACACCGCGCTCGATTCCCCGCACCCGGCCTTCGAGGCCACCGACGCGCTCGGCGGCATCCGCGCCTTCCGGCACCGCGCGACCGGCCTGAGCGTGCTGGTGATGGAGCAGCCCGGCAGCCCGGTCGCCACGTTCATGGTCACCTACCGCGTCGGCAGCCGCAACGAGGGGCTGGGGCTGACCGGGGCGACGCACTTCCTCGAACACCTGATGTTCAAGGGCACCGACCGCTTCAACGCCGAGGCCGGAACGTCGGTCTTCCAGGCCCTGCAGAGCCTCGGCGCGCAGGTCAACGCGACGACGTGGCTCGACCGCACCAACTACTTCGCCGTCCTGCCCGCCGAGCACCTCGCCCTCGCCGTCGAGATCGAGGCCGACCGGATGCGCGGCGCGCGCCTCTCCGCCGGAAGCCGTCGCGAGCGAGAAGACGGTCATCCTCAACGAACTCGACCGCGGCGACAACGACCCGTTCCGGCGCCTCTACCACCTCGTCTGGGCCGCGCGCCTACCTCGCCCACCCGTACGGCCACCCGACCATCGGCTGGCGCTCGGACGTGGAGGCGGTGACGGCGAGCGGCCTGCGCGGCTTCTACGACGCCTTCTACTGGCCGGAGAACGCGACCGCGACCGTCATCGGCGGCGTGTCGGTGGACGAGGCGCTCGACCTCGTCGACCGCCACTTCGCGGCCATCGGACGGCCCGAGACGCCGGTGCCGGACGTGGTGACGCGCGAGCCGGAGCAGGTCGGCGAGCGGCGCGTCGTGCTGCGGCAGGCGGCGCAACTCGGCACGCTCGTGATGGGATGGAAGACGCCCGAGGCCACGCACCCCGACGCCGACGCCCTCGCCCTCCTCGCCGCGCTCCTGGCCACCGGCAAGACGAGCCGCCTCCACCGCGCCCTCGTGGATTCCGGACTGGCGACATTCGTCGGAGCGAGCGCGTCGCGCCTGCGCGATCCGGGCCTCTTCGCCGCCTACGCCCAGCCCGTCCCCGGCGTCACGCTCGACACCCTCGAAGCCGCCATCCGCGCCGAAATCGCCCGCGTGGCCGACGGCGTGACGCAAGACGAACTCGACCGCGTGGCCGGGATGGTCCGCGCAAGCGAAGCCTACGCCCGCGACGGCGCCTTTGCCGCCGCGTCGGCGCTCAACGAAGCCATCGCGGCGGGCGACTGGCGGCTCTTCGTCACCGCCCGCGCCCGCCTCGCCGCCGTCACCGCCGCCGACGTGCAGCGCGTCGCCGCGGCCTACCTGCGCGACGATGCCCTCACGGTGGGGCATCACCTGCCCACGTGACAGGTGACCCCGTCCAACCCCATCTTCAAGCCCTTTCCGAAAGGGAGGGGACAAGACGGCCCTCTCTAGCAGACCGTCGCGGGGAATGCTCCACCGCGCAGACGCATCCCCGATGCGTCTCTATACTTCTCTTGATCGATGTCTGATTCTGTTTCCTCCGACGTGGTCGGATCTGTCGTCGTCGAGCCCGCCTTCGCGGTCGTAACCGTGCCGGCGGGCGTTGTGGCGATGCGGTCGGCGCTCGCGCCGGGCGTCGTGTCGTTCCGGGCGTCGATGCCGGTCGATACGGTGCCGGGCGGTGCCGACGATCTGGCTCTTGCGCTCGCCGTCCGGCTCCTCGACAAGGGGACGACCGGCCGCTCGCGCCACGACATCGCCGAGTGGCTCGACGCGCGCGGCGCGTCCCTCTCGTTCTCGTCGCACGGCGACCGCGTCGGCATCTCCGGACGTGCGCTCGTGGCCGACATCGCGGGCGTCCTCGCGCTCGCCGCCGAGCAGCTCGCCGACCCGCTCTTCGACGCGGACGAAGTCGACAAGGCCCGCGCCCGTCTCCTCGCCGCCATCAAGGGCGCCGAAGACGACCCCGGCGCCCACGCCGACGGCCTGCTCCACCGCGCGCTCTTCCCGCCGACGCACCCCGGATACAGCCGCACCTTCGCCGAAGCGACCGCGATCCTCGCCGACCTCACCCGCGCCGACGCCGCGCGCGTCCACGCCCTCGGCCTCGCCGACGCGCCGATCACCCTCGCCTTCGGCGGCGATGTGGCCGGTCTCGACCTCGCCGCCCTCACCGCCCCCTTCGGCGTCCGCGCCCGCGCCGTTCCCGACCCCGACGTTCCCGCGCCGCTCGATGGCGTGCCGGTTCGCCTGTCGTCCGCCGTGCCCGGCACGTCGAGCGCCGACGTGCGCCTCGGCCACGCCCTCGCGCTGCGCCGCGGCGACGCCGACTACCTCGCCCTCCGCGTCGCCGTCTTCGCGCTCGGCGGCAACTTTTCAAGCCGCCTGATGCAGACCGTCCGCGACCGCGACGGCCTCACCTACGGCATCCACGCCCACCTCGACGGCATCGACGCGCGTCACGGTGGGCACGTCGAGGTCGGCGTCACGCTCAGCCCCGAGCATCTCGAGCGCGGCATCGAGACGACGCGGCGCGAGGTCGAGGGGTTCGCGCGCGAAGGCGTGTCCGCCGCCGATGTGGCCCGCGTGGCGGCGACGCTCGGGGGGCAGCAGCGCGTCGGTCTCAGCACGTCGGGCGGGGCGGCGGCGGCGCAGCTCGCGGCCCTCGACCAGCGCCTCGGCGCCGACTACCCGGATCGCTTCGCCGGTCTCGTCGCCGCCCTCACCGCCGACGAGGTCAACGCCGCCCTCGCCCGCCACCTCGACCCTGCGCGGCTCGTGACGACCCTCGCCGGGCCGGTCGGAGAGGCGTCGTCCGGGGAGGTGGCGAGTAGGGTGCAGGATAGGGTTTCACCCTCGTAACACGGAAGCCGGAGCGCGTGACCGGACGGTCACGATTGGCCGGGCGCCTTTTCCGGGAGGCCGTGTTGTCAACCGCAGCTTCACGAACCCCGGCACCCTATGTCCGCCCGCAACGACCTCATCACCAAGCACATCGCCGACATTTCGGCGCTCGAGAAGCACATCCTCGAAGCGGTCCAACGCCAGCGCGCGAGCGAGGCTGTCAAGTCTGACGTGTCGGCCAATCGCATCGTAATGGACATCGAGCGCGTGCTGACTTCGCATGTCGCCGCCCTCGATGAACTTGCGAAAGCCTACGACGGCGAAGGCGAATCGGGGGTCAAGAAAGCCATCGTGGCCGCTGCGGGCGTCGTCGCCGGGCTGTATGACCGGCTCCGTGAGAGCGAGATCACGCGTGATCTCCGCGACGACTACACGGCCCTCAGCCTTGCCGCGATGGGCTACACGGCGATGCACGCCTTCGGCCTCTCGCTCGGCGAATCCGCCGTCGCCGACCTCGCCGGTCGGCACCTCAACGACGTGACGCCGCTCCTGATGGAGCTCTCGAAGCTCATCCCGATGACCACGATCACGGACCTGGCGAAGGAGCATCCGGACCTCAGCTTCGACACATCGAAAATCTCCGAGGCGGTCGAGAACACCCAGCGCGCATGGTCGCGCGGTTGATCTCGGCGGTCTCCTCGATCACCCGGTGAGGGTGAGGGAGCGAGAAGGGTCGGCGCCTGCTTCGGTGGGGGTCGGCCCTTCTCAATTTGGGGGATGGGCGATCGGATATGGAATGCCAGCCGATGCACAATTCCCAATACACACTTACCCGTGCCCAGCCGTCACGAATCCCGAATGATGCGGATGCGCTCTTCGAGCGAAACGGCCTCGGGCTTGGGCAACACGACGGCGAGCAAGATGTAGAGTGGAATAGCGATGCCCTGTGTCAGGAAGGCGGCGACGACGAAGCCGAGGCGCACGAGCGTCGGGTCCCAGCCGAAGTGCTCGGCGATGCCCCCGGCCACGCCCGCGATCTTGCCCTTGCGCGCCCGCATCAGGCGTGTGCCCTTGCCGCGCGCGCCGCTACCGGGCAGGCTCATGCGCAGGCCATCGGTCTTCTTGATGTTCACGCGCGTGCGCTCGCGGTCGCGCCGCCGCTTCCGCCGCGGACGGGCGACGGTGGCGAAGATGGTGCCGAGCGCGGCGAAGAGCGCGACAGGCACGAGAGCGCTGAAATCGAGCGCGCCGTTCAGGAACGGCAGCACCTTGCCGCCGATCTCGCCGACGATGTAGAGGAGCGTCACGAGGAGCGTGGCGACGCCCATCATGGCCGGCAGGTTGTAGCGGGCTTGTGGCTTGTCGGTCTCCTGGTCGGTGAAGAGGAGCGTGTCGAGCTCGTCCTGCGAGTATTCGTCGAGGTCGATGTCGGCGCGCGGGGTCGCGGTGCGCGTTGCGGAGGCCATTCGTCGGATCGGAAGAAAATGCGGGGGCAGGTACGCCGGTGGGCGCCTGAGGTTACGAGCGCGCGTGCGCCATCCACACGGCTCCTGCCTCGGTGACGACGACATCGACCGGCACGTCGTGCGGCTCGGACGGAAGATCGGCGGACGCGACGGCGGCGCCGGGAAGCACGCAGGCGAGAACCGGGCGATGTGAGACGGTCGATGAGCACCCGAGCAAGTCGGCGAGGAAGGCGTCGTAGTAGCCGCCGCCGTAGCCGAGCCGGACGCCGCGCCGGTCCACGGCGAGGGCGGGGACGACGACGAGGGCGAGGGCCGCGATGTCGGCCGCGGGCGCGTCGGCGCTGGGTTCGAGGAGGCCGAAGGCGCCGGGCGCGAGCGGACGCCCGTCCCAGACGTGGTGCGCGAGCGTCGGCGGACGGCGGGCGGCGACGCGGGGCAGGGCGACGACGACGCCCGAGCCGTGGAGGGCGGCGAGGGCGGGCGCGAGGTCCGGCTCGCCCCGTTCGGGCGCGGGCCAGTACGCGTGGACGGCGCGGGCGCCGAGACGCGCGACGAAGGCCAGCAGGTTCGCGCAGAGCGCCGCGTCGGTGTGGACGCGCTCGACCGGCGTCGTGGCGGCGCGGCGGGCGAGGAACCGCGCCCTCGCCTCCCGCTTCGAGCGCGCCACATCGCCCGGCACGGCCCTCGTGGCGCCGCGGCTGGCTGCTTTTTCATCCCCATTCATACGCAGATCCCCATGTCCGATTCGTCGCCCGAAACTACGCCTGCCCCCGATTCCTCCGCGTCTGCCGCGCCCTCGCGCCTCGACGCCTTCGACGCGTACCGCGCGCGCATGAACCGCCGCATCCTCGACGAGAAGACGCACGTCGGCATCAAGCGCTTCTTCGCCCTCGACACCGCCGCCTACCGCGACGGCGCCCTCGACGCGCGCACCAAGGAACTGCTCGGCCTCGTGGCGAGCGCCGTGCTGCGCTGCAACGACTGCATCGACTACCACCTCGAACAGTGCGTCGAGGCCGGGTACAGCGACGCCGAACTCGACGACGCCCTCAACGTGGCCCTCGTCGTCGGCGGCAGCATCGTGATCCCGCACCTGCGCCACGCCGTCGAAACGGTCGATCTGCTGCGCGCGCGCGGCTGAAGCGGCGCCGTCGTGCAGCGCCCGGATGGATCCCGGACGCGACGTGCGGCGTGCGATGCGCCGTCTCCCGGACGTTTCGTCTTCTCCCTCCCCAGACCTCTTCTTCCATGGAACCTCGCGTGTACGCGCCTGCCCGCTCGGGCGGGATGGCCTTTCTCCCGCTCACGTTCGCGTGGATGACCGTCGGGCTGCTCGTCAGCGCCGCCGTCGCCTTCGTCACCATCAACACTCCGGTGGTGCTCCAGATGATCGCGGGCAACCGCCTCGTGCTGATCCTGGCCTTCGTGGCGCAGATCGGCATCGTGGTCGCGCTCTCGGCGATGATCAACCGCCTCTCGACGGCCTCGGCGGCGGTGCTCTTCGTCGCGTACTCAGCCCTCAGCGGCGTCACGCTCTCGCTGCTGCTGCTCGTCTACACGGCGGCCTCGGTCGTGTCGGTCTTCGGCATCGCCGCGCTCACGTTCGCGGGCGATGGCGGTGTACGGGATGACGACGAAGCGCGACCTGACGTTGATGGGGAGCTTGCTCTTCATGGCGCTCATCGGCCTCATCGTGGCGAGCGTCGTCAACTGGTTTATGCAGTCGACGATGCTCTACTGGATCATCTCGTTCGCGGGCGTCGCCATCTTCGTGGGCCTGACCGCCTACGACGCGCAGAAGCTCAAGCACCTCGCCGAAGACGTTGAGGGCACGCCGCACGCCGGTCGCCTCGCCATCCTCGGCGCGCTCACGCTCTACCTCGACTTCATCAACCTTTTCATCTTCCTCCTCCGCCTCCTCGGCCAGCGCCGCTGACGCAGGGAAGCCGATCAACGCCCGCGCGGCGCTCCGTCCACTGGGGATGGGGCGCCGCGCGGCGTTTCTGGGGATGCAGGATGGATCGCAGCCTGAGCGCCCACACCTGTCACCCCGCATCCCACTCCGACGCGAGCAGCCCCAGCAGCACCGAATCCTGCACCCCGCCGCCGACGCGCCACCGCTCGCGCAGCAGCCCTTCGCGCCGAAATCCAAGCCGTTCGAGCACGCGCAGCGAGGCCGCGTTGCGCGGATCGACATCCGCTTCGAGCCGCCGCAGTCCGACTCCGCGCACGCCCGATCGGCCAGCGTCTGGGCCCCCGAAGGCGTGGCCGATCAGCGCCCGCATCGCCTCACCGCCGTACCCGTTGCCCCAGTGCGCCCGCCCGACGAGGAAGCCGACTTCGGCGCGCCGGTTCGATCGGTCGATGGACGCGAGCGTCGCCGTCCCGACGAGCACGCCCGTCGCGCGGACCTCGACGCCCCATTTCAGCAGATCGCCCGCCTCGGCGCGCGCTGCGATGCCAGAGATGAGCGCGTCGGCCTCCCCCATCTCCGTGAACGCCGTATGGCTCCAGTAGCGCAGCGTCTCGGCGTCGGAGAAGAGGCCGAAGAGTGCCGGTGCGTCGGCAGTCGTGACCGCGCGCAGGCGCAGGCGGGGCGTGTCGAGGGTCGGGAGCGCCGCGTCACCGCTCACCGCTCGACGCGGTAGAGGTGAAACTTGAGGTATTCCGTCTCGGCCATCGCGTCGAGCACCGGGTGGTCGGGCGGCTGGCCGGCGCGGTGGAGGAGCGTCAGGCGCACCCCGGCGCGGCGCGCGGCGTAGCGGACCATCTTGGTGAAGTCGTCGGGGGAGATCGGCTGCGAGCACGAGGCCGTCGCGAGCAGGCCGCCGTCGTCGAGCAGGCGCATCCCCGAGATGTTGACGCGCTGGTAGGCGCGGACGGCGGCGTCGTGGTGGTGCTTGGTGCGCGCAAACGCGGGCGGGTCGAGGACGACGAGGTCGTAGCGCTGCTTCTCCGTCACCATCTCGCCAAGCGTTCGAGCGCGTCGGCGCGTTCGGTCTCGATGGGCACGTCGCCCAGACCGGAGCGCTCGGCGTTGGCGCGCACGCGGGCGAGGGCGCTCGCGCTGCTGTCGAGGAAGCGGACGCTCGCCGCGCCGCCCCTGGCCGCGTGGAGGCCGAAGCCGCCGTCGGCGCAGAAGGCGTCGAGCACGCGCCGCCCGCGCGCCATCCGCCCGACGACCGAGCGGTTGAGGCGCTGGTCGAGGAAGAAGCCGGTCTTGAGGCCGCCCATCACATCGACCTCGCAGCGGACACCGTCTTCGGAAATCTCGACCGGCCCGCCGTACGTGCCGTCGATGACGCCCTTCGTCTCGTCGAGCCCGTCCTTGCGGCGCAGCGCCGTGTCGTTGCGCGCGACGATGGCCGACGGGCCGACGAGGTCGCGGAGGGCATCGACGAGAACGGGCGTGCGGCGGTCCATGCCGGCGGCGAGCGTCGTGAGGGTCACCACGTCTTCGTACCGGTCGATGGTCGTGCCGGGCAGGCCATCGGCCTCCCCGAAGGCGAGGCGGTAGTGGCGCGTGTCGCCGCGCTCCATCGCCTCGGCGAAGAACGTCTCGCGGAGTGCCAGCGCCGTAGCGAGGCGGCGGTGCCAGAAGGCGTCGTCGAGCGTCGCGCCCATCTCGCGAGTGACGAGGCGGAATGCGACACCGGCCTCGCCGTGGTACAGCCCGGTGCCGAGCGCCTGCCCCGACGCCGAGCCGATCGTCACCGCATCGCCGGTCGCGGGCGTGCCCTCGACGCGCCCGATCTGCCCGGCGAAGGCCCACGGATAGCCGCCCGCGAGGCCGCGTTCGGCCTCGTCCTTGAGCACGAGGTGGCCGGTCGGGCGGGCAGGGGGCAGGGCGTCGCGGAGGAGCATCGGGAAGGAAAAAGCAGGTGGAAAGAGGCCGAGTCGCATCGCCGATGTGTCCCCTTCGGGGTTCGGTAGAATGCCCGAATCGGCAGCGCAGACGGCCCGTACAGGCGTCCGGTACCGACGGCGCAACGCGGCGCGGTAGGTGCCCGCTCCGCTGGCGCCGTATCTTCTCACGAGACCCACCGCCCGAGACGCCGCTGCCCTTCCGATACGTTCCTTCTTCCCTTGCGCCGCCCGTGCAAGTGTCGGATTTTCCAGCGTTTCCCCGCCCCCTCTCAGTGTCGGTTTTGTCCATGCGGTCCGTGTCCCTGCGTCCCTTCCTCGTCCTCCCGCTCCTCGTCGCCCTGCCGTTTGGGGGTGCCCTCGTGGCGCCCGCCGCGCACGCGCAGAAGCTCGCCAAGTACGGCGCCGACTTCCTCTCCGGCGGGGTCGGCGGGCAGGCGCTCGGGATGGGCGCCGCCGTCGCGCTCGCGAATGATGTGTCGGCGGGCTACTGGAATCCGGCGGGTCTGTCGGCGCTCACCTATCCGCAGATCGGCGCCCTCCACGCCGAGCGCTTCGGGGGCGTCGTCTCGTTCGACTACGCGAGCGCCGCCTTTCCGGTCTCCGGGCGCTCGACGCTCGGCCTCTCGGTCTTCCGCAGCGGCGTCAACGACATCAAGAACACGCTCGACGCGTGGGATGCCGAGCGCGACCAGCCGAAGGACAACTACGACTCGTTCATCTCGACCTTCTCCGCCGCCGACTGGGCCTTCTTCGCCAGCTACGCCCGGCAGGTGCGCGGGCCGCTCTCGGTCGGCGTGACCGGCAAGGCCATCCGCCGCACCATCGGCGACTTCGCCGACGCGTGGGGCTTCTCGTTCGACGTCGGCGCGCAGTACAAGGTCGGGCGCGTCCGGCTCGGCGCGAACCTTCAGGACGTGGCCGGGCAGTACCAGACGTGGAGCGTCAACCCCGACGCCTTCAACGTCAACGGGCAGACGAACCCCGAGACCGGCGAGGCCTACTCGTTCGCCGAGACCTTCGGGCAGGATCTGCCGGCGGGTGGCACCTACGTCGTCCCGCCCCTCGCGCGCCTCGGCGCGGGCTACGACCTCCCGCTCGGCGGCGGCGCGACGGCCACGCTCGGCGCCGACCTCGATCTCGCCTTCGACAACCGCCGGGCGTACGCCTTCAACGCGGGCCGCGTGTCGATGAGTCCGCGCGTCGGGACCGAACTCGCCTACAAGGGCGTCGTCGCGTTTCGAGCGGGCCTCGGGCGCATCGAGCCGGGCGCCGACGGGTCGGGCATCTCGTTCTCGCCCGTCCTCGGCGCGGGCCTGACGCTCAAGCAGGTGCAGTTCGACTACGGCTTCGGCGATTTCGCGGGCGTGACGCAGGAACTGGGCCAGACCCACCGCATCACCGCCCGCCTGACGCTCGAGCAGCCGCGGTTCGCACGGCGCGGGAATTGATGAGGGGGATGGGATGACGGGCACCGGTGCGCGGCGACGGATCGCGCCGAGCGTTGGGGATATGACGATGTCTGGTAGGGGCACGGTATATCGTGCCCCTACGCCCCCGGATGGTTCGACGACCACGACGGTGGCCGGATGCCCCGACGGGCACCCCCGTGAAACGACGGGCAGAACCGCGACGCGCGGAAACGGCGCCGGCGCGGCGGGCGTGGAGGCGGCGTCGCATCCCGTCCGTCCTCGATGATCGTTCCCCTTCGCTACGACGGCACCGCCGTCCACCTGCTCGACCAGACGCGCCTGCCCGCCGACGAGGTCTGGCTGCCGCTCGACCACCGTCGACGCGATGGCCGAGGCCATCCGCAGCCTGCGCGTGCGCGGCGCTCCGGCGATCGGGCACGCGGCGGCCTACGGCGTCCTCCTCGCCCTCGGCGACGACGTAGATGCCGCCGATCCCAAAGCCGCCGCCCGCGACGCCATCGCGCGCCTGCGCACGACGCGCCCGACCGCCGTCAATCTCTTCTGGGCGCTCGACCGCATGGCCGCCGCCGTCGACGCCGGTCCGGACGAGCGTGCCGCCCTCCGCGGCCACCTCCGCGCCGCCGCCGACGCGATGTTCGCCGCCGATCAGGCCGCCGGGCGCGCCATCGGGCGGCACGCGCTCTCGCTCTTCGCCGACGGAGACACGGTGATGACGATCTGCCACACGGGGGGCGTGGCGACGAGCGGCTACGGGACGGCGCTCGCGCCGTTTCTCATCGCCCGCGAGGAAGGCGTCACCCTCCGCGCCATCGCCTGCGAAACGCGTCCGCTCCTCCAGGGCGCCCGCATCACTGCGTGGGAACTGGCCGCGGCGGGCGTCGACGCGACGCTCATCACCGACTCGATGGCGGCGTTCGTGATGAAGCAGGGCCGGCGCCAGCGCCGTCATCGTCGGCGCCGACCGCATCGCGGCCAACGGCGACACCGCCAACAAAATCGGCACCTACGGCCTCGCCGTCCTCGCCCGCGCGCACGGGCTGCCGTTCTACGTCGCCGCTCCCGCATCCACCATCGACCTCACGACGGCCTCCGGCGACGACATCGAGATCGAGGAGCGCGACCCGCGCGAGGTGACGCACGGCTTCGGGCGGCAGACCGCGCCCGACGGCATCGCCGTCTACAACCCCGCCTTCGACGTGACGCCGTCGGGCCTCATCGCCGGCCATCGTCACCGAGCGCGGCATCGCGCGGGCGCCCTTCGAGGCGTCGCTTCGAGAGGCCGTCGAGGACTGATGCAGAGGGCAGGGCCGTTCAACTCCACATCCGAGCGCTCCGAAACCGACGTGTCCGTGCGAGCGAAGCGTGGCACTTTCGTCGTCACGAGCGCACGAGGACCGGATTGACACGTCGCGTTGCGCCTCGCAACGACAGGCGGAGGGAGTCGAGGCACCGCTCCGCCACGCAGGCGGACGCGTGGGGCTCCACCCTCACGATCTCACCACCCCGCCACTCGGATGGTACATTGGGGCCGGTCCCCTCCACTTCCGCGCGCCGGTCCATGCAACCCGTCGTCCACAGTTCGCCGCTCGCCCTGCACGTTGTCGGCCTCGACGCGCTCGACACGATTCGCGCGCTCAACCGGACGATCTTCGGCGAGGAGCGCGTCATCAACACGTTCGAGCGCGACGACCTGACGATGATCGTCGCCACGATCGGCAGCGTTGCGTGCGGGTTCAAGATCGGGTACCGCGAGAACCGGCAGACGTTCTACTCGGCCAAGGGCGGCGTGCTCGACACGTTCCGGCGGCGCGGCGTGGCGCGGGCGCTCCTGCGGGCGATGGAGGGCGAGGCGAGGCGGCGCGGCTTCGCGGTCTTCGCCTACGACACCTTCCCGAACCGCGACCCCGGCATGGCCATCCTCGGTTTCGTCGACGGCTACCGCCTCACCCGCGCCGACTTCAACACGACCTACCAGGACCACCGCCTCCGCCTCGAACGGCGGCTGTGAGGGTGTGGGGATGGACGGGCACGACCGACGGTGCGCCTCGTCACATCCCGTCGAGGGGGCGCCACGGTTCGCGCAGGGGGGGGGCGCCGGGACGCAGCGACGGGCGGGGCGGGGCGTAGCCGGGCGGTCCCTGCGGAGGCGGGCTGTTTAGCCGGGCTGTGGTGGCGCAGTGCGAGGCGGCGGGGCGTCCGGGCGTCCGTATGGGGGCTGCTGCGGAGATCCCTGCGGTCCTCTCGGCGCCGCACCGTGCTGAGGCGGCGGGGGGCTGCCGGGCTGGGGAGCGCGGTGCGGGCCTGCTCCGGACGGCGGCGGCGGCGCCGACGGGCCGGTGCCGTGCGCGTCGTAGCCGTCGCCTGCGACACCGAGGGCGACGGCGGCGCGGATCGTGTCGGCGAAGGACTGCCAGCGAAACGGCTTGCTCAGGTACAGGTCGAAGCCCGCGCGCAGCAGCGACTCGCGCTCGCCGGGCTGCTGGTGCGAGGTGACGGCCACCATCGGCGTCGCGCGGTGGCGCGGCGTCGCGCGGAGGTGCTGCATGAGCGCGTAGCCCGACATCGGGCCGTCCAGGTTCAGGTCCATCACGAGCACCGCGTACGGGCGCTGGAACGCCATCTGGTACGCCTCCTCCGCCGTCGATGCGAAGTCGACCGAATAGGTCCGGCTCAGAAAGCGGACCTGCATACGCCGCGTCAGGTCGTGGTCTTCCACGACGAGGATGCGGGGCAGGGTGCTGGGCGGCGTGAATTCGTGCATCGCGCGGGGGCGCCGGGACGGCCGTGCCAGGCGGCAGCGGACCATCGAAGCCCGTGTGGGGAACGGCGGAAGGTACCGACGTGGGCGCTACGGGTCAACGCCCCGGCCGGTGCGAGACGTTCCGCAAACACGATGCCGTCTCGCATCGGCATCTCGCCGCACCGCCGATGCCAACCGGTCAGCCGGACGGAACGCAGGGAGCGAGGTCGACGGGTGACTCGGCCGGAGCGTGTTCGAGCGGGTCGGCGCCGCAGTGACGGCAGCGGTAGGCGCCGCCGGTGTCGGTCCATTCGGCAGACTGCTGGCAGGCGTGGCAGAAACCGCGCGCGGCGACGAGGCCGAGAGCGAGGAGGAGATGGAGGCGCAGGCGCGCGTACGGAGAGAGGGACTGCATGGTGGTCGTTGGATGGAGGCGCCGCCGGTCGTGCTACGAGGGCAGAGGGGGCGAGTGGGAATCGCGGGCCGAGCGGCGCTGTACGAAGGATCGCCTGTGGAACGTCCCTCGCAGTGAAGCGCCAGTTCAGGAAGCGCTTCCGATCTGTCAACACTCTGCGTACAAAGCGCTTTGCTCACGATTCGGTGACGACCGTGAAGGCCCCGCGCGACGGTCGGAGCGGTGAAATACACCCTCACCTGCAACGAAAAACCTGCCGGGTCGGGGGACCTGGCAGGTTTTCGCACGTCTGCGAACCGCTCACCAGCCGACGCGGGCGGGCGGGCGGCGGCGGGCCGTGGTGTCGGCGGGGAGGGTGCGCGGGGCGGTGCGCGTCGGGGCCGGGCGGCGGTCGGGCGCGCCGACGGTCGGCGGCGCGGGCGGGATTTCCACCGGAGGCACGGTGATCGGCGGGCGCGGCGTTGGCGGGCGGGTGGCGGCGCCGGAGGGGCGCGGCGGGTCCATGGTGCGCGGATCGGCAGATCGCGGAGTGCTGGATCGTGGGTCGCCGGTCCGCGGATCAGAAGGGTCGAGGGCACCGGGGCGGGCGTCGGGGTCGCGCGAGGGCGATGGGTCGGTCCACGGCGCCCACGCAGGTTCTGACTCGGTCGGCGCGCGGTCGGGGTTGAAGGCGCCGCCGAAGAGGTCTTCGGGATCGTCCGGGCCATCGTCCGACTCGTCGCCGCGCCCCGCGCCGAGGCCCTCGAAACCGGGCGGCCGCTGGAAGCGCTCCGAATCGGGCGGGGCGCCACCGGTCGCCTCGATGCGCGAGAGCGTGCTGCCGACGACGCTGAGCGCACCCGCGCCGCCCTGTCCCCATGCCATCGACCGGAACGCGACGCGGCGGTCGTTGAAGCCGACCCACGCGCCGACGGCCATCCGCGTCGTGAGGGCGACGAACCATCCGTCGGCGTTCTCCTGCGTCGTGCCGGTCTTGCCGGCCAGGTCGCCGCGCAGGTCGTAGCGGCTGCGCAGGCGGCTGCCCGTCCCCTTGTCGATGACGCCGCGCAGCATGTCGAGCACGGTGTAGGCGACGCCCGATCCGATGGCGCGCTCGCCGACGGGCGCGAAATCGGCGATCACGTGTCCGTCGCGGTCCTCGATGCGGGTGACGACGATGGGCGCGTGGTGGACGCCGCCGTCGGAGAGCGTGCCGTAGGCCGAGACGAGTTCGAGGAGCGTCACCTCGCTCGTGCCGAGGCCGAGCGACGGCACCTCGCGGAGCGGGCTGGCGATGCCCATCCGGTGGGCGATGCGGGCGACGTAGCCCGGCCCGATCTTGTTGGTGATCTGCGCGGTGACGGTGTTTTTCGAGTACGTGAGCGCCTGCCGCAGCGTGAGCGTCGCGCCGCTCGCGCCGCCGCCGGAGTTCGTCGGGGTCCACGTCCGCCCGCCGCCGTCGTTGTACGAGCGCACGACGTCGCGGAAGGGGTCGTCGGGGCGCAGGCCCCAGTCGATGGCGGCGGTGTAGACGAAGGCCTTGAAGGTCGAGCCGGGCTGCCGCCGCGCCTGCGCGACGTGGTCGTACTGGTCGATGCCGTGGTCCCGCCCGCCGACCCACGCGCGCACGAAGCCCGTCTGCGGCTCGAGGGCGACGAACCCGACTTCCAGCCGCATCCGCGCCGTGCGCAGCGAGTCCATGAAGGAGGCATTCCCACGCAGCCGCGCGAGGGCACCGTCGGCGCTCGCACCACCGGCAACGGCGCTGCGGTAGCGCGGCGTCTCGCGCACGTACCCGTCGACGACGCGCCCGTAGCGGTCCCAGAAGTAGGCGTACGGACGGCTCGTACGCGCCGCCTCGACGCTCCCGACCGTTCCGGCGCCTGCGCTCGACCATTCGTACCCGGCCACGCGGTCGAGGGCGTCGGCCTGCGCGGTGACGGTCTCGGTGGCGAGCGCTTGCAGGCGGCTGTCGAGCGTCGTGTAGATGCGGAGGCCGCCGGTGTAGAGGTCGCAGTCGTGCGCCGCGCACCACGCCTGCACCCACGTCGCCACGTAATCGGCGAAGTGCGGCGCGGGCGAATCGCTCGGGCGCGTGGTTTGAAGGTCGAGTTCGAGCGGGGAAGCGCCGATGTCGATGGCTGCCGACGGACTGAGCGTCCCCGCCGTCACCATCCGCTCGAGAACGAGGCGCCGCCGCTCGGTGGCGAGGCCGGGGTTGCGGACGGGGTTGTAGCGCGTCGTGCCCTTCAAAACCGCCACGAGGAGGGCCGCTTGCCCGATGTCGATGTCCGCCGCCGACGTCGAGAAGTAGACCTGCGAGGCCGCTTCGACGCCGAACGCGTTCAGCCCGAACGGCATCGTGTTGACGTACATCTCGATGATCTCGGCCTTCGAGTAGGCCTGCTCGATGCGCTGCGCGGTGAGAATCTCCTTGGCCTTGCGCCGCAGCGACTGCGTGGTCCCGATCTCCTCGGGGAAGAGGTTGCGCGCGAGCTGCATCGTGAGCGTCGATCCGCCCTGCGTGCGCCCGCGCGCGGTCAGGTAGATCGAGGCAGCGAACCGCTCCCAGTCGACGCCCTCGTGCTCGTAGAACCGCTTGTCTTCGGTGGCGACGAGCGCATCGACGAAGGACTTGGCGACGGCGTCGAGCGGCACCCAGCGGCGGTGCAGGTGGTGGTAGCGCGCGAGGACGATGCCATCGGCCGTGTAGGCGGTCGACGACGAGGCGGTGGCGTCGCGGCGGAGCGCGTAGATGTCGGGGATCTCGGTGCGCAGGCCGTGGGCGTAGAGCATCACCGCGAAGGCGGCGATGAGTGGCGTGCCGACGAAGATCAGCAGCAGCACCCACGGCCACCGTCTACGGCGTTTGCGGCGCGGCGCGGTGCCGTCTCCACCGCCTCCGCCTGCGTCGCGGTACCCCGGCGGGTGCGCCCACGCGGGCAGCGCCGGGAGCGGCGGCGGCACGCGGCGGCGCGGGAGGGGCGGAGGCGGGGGCACGGCGGGGGACACGAAGATCGGCGAACTCCGGCAACGCGGCGACGCGGCGGGGTGTTGCTGCGGGGGTGGTGAGGGGGGGGTCGGGTTTAGAACGGGGGCGCCCCGGCCTATCCGTCCCCGTCCTCCGAGGCGCGGCGCATCCCGGCGGCGGTTCGTCCGTTCTGGCACCGGGGGCGGCATTGCGCGCCGTCTCCCCCTGCATCGCTTCTCCCTCCCCGACCCCGTGTCCACCCCGTACGCGCCCTCGGCGCAGTTCTCGGCGTTTCCGCCCGCGACCAAGTCGCTGCTGCTCGCCAACGCCTTCGTCCTCCTGATCACGCTCGTCGAGCCGACGCGCAACCTGCTCTTCCACCACTTCGCGCTCTGGTCGCCGTTTACGCCTGTGGGGCAGATGATGCACGACGGGGTGATCACGAACACGTTCTTGCCGTGGCAGGTCGTCACCTACGGCTTCCTCCACAGCGGCATCGGGCACTTTTTCTTCAATATGCTCGCCCTGTGGATGTTCGGGGCGCCGCTCGAACAGCGCTGGGGCACGCGGCGCTTCTCGATCTTCTACCTCGCCTGCCTCGTCGGCGCGGCGGCGGCGCAGGTCGGCGTCTACACGCTGATGCAGGAGCCGGGCCTGGTCGTCGGGGCCAGCGGCGCGGTGCTCGGGCTGCTCGCGGCGTTCGGGATGACGTTCCCGGACACGAAGATCTACCTCTACTTCCTCTTCCCCGTCAAGGCCAAGTACTTCGTCATCTTCTATGGCCTCTTCGACCTCTACGCGGGCGTCTCCGGCTCGTCGTCGAACGTCGCCCACTTCGCGCATCTCGGCGGGATGGTCGTCGGCGTCGCGCTCCTGCTCCTCTGGCGGCATCAGGCCCGCCGCGACGGCGACGCGCGGCGCGATGCATGGCAGAAAGACGCCTGATGCCGCTGCTTCGCTCGTCTCCTCTGTCTCTTCGTCCGATTCATCCCCTCGCTCCGTGAACCGTTTCGCGCTCTGGTGGGCGACCACGCCCGCGCCGCTCCGGTGGCTGATGTCCGTCATCGGCGGCCTCTACGCGCTCTTCCTCGTCGCCGCGCTCGTGGCGAGCGTCGTGCCCGCCGCCGGGATCGTGCTCACGGGGTTCGACGCGCTCACGTTCCAGCCGACGCGCCCGGCGTTCGCATGGACGTTCCTGACGCACGCCTTCGTCAACCCGGCGGTCGGGTTCTTCCCGCTCCTCAACGTCGCCATCGCCGTCCTCTTCCTCTCGACGCTCGGGCGCGACGCGCTCGACCTGCTCGGCGACCGGTGGCTCTACGGCGCCCTCGCGTCGGCGGCGCTCGGGGCCAGCCTGTTCGCCCTCGCCGTCCACGCCGGACTCGGGCAGCCGCCCGCGCTCTTCGGCCCGTGGACGCTCGTGCTCGGCCTCGCGATGGCCCTCGGCGTGCGTTTCCCCGACAAGTCCATCGGGATGATGCTCGTCGGCAACGTGCGGCTCGTGATTCTCGTGCCGGTGCTCGTGCTCGTCGGTGCCCTCCTGAGCGCGTCGTTCGTGCCGGTGATCGGCGACATCGGCGCGGCGCTCGGAGCCGCAGCGTTCGCCGGACTCGGCGCCGCCCGCGTCGGCCTGCCCGCGCGGATGCCCCGGAAATCCGCCGCGCGCCCGGAGAGTCGCTCGTCAGATCGCCCGACCCGCACGACCGAGGCGCCGCCGCCCGCCCGCGCCTCGCGCACCGAACGCCGCAGCGCCCCCGCGCGCGCGAGCACGTCGGACCTCGACCGCGTCCTCGAAAAGATCAGCGCCACCGGGATGGATTCGCTCAGCGACGACGAGCGCCGCGTGCTCCAGGACGCCAGCCGCGGCAGATCGAGCCGCTGAACCTGAGCTGCGCAGTCCGCTCGACGACGTGGCGCCGGAGGGCACCCTGTCAGGGTCAATGGCCCTGGCAGCGGTGCGCGCGACACTGCGGTACACGCAAAGCGTCCCCCGCGCCCGATCTTGGCGCCGTGATCCCCCGCTCCGACTCCCCACCCACCGCGCACTCCGGCTCCGGAAGCGCCGCTGCGCTGCCGCGCCGTGGACGGTTCGGGCGGGCCGTGCGGCGCCTGTGGCGGGCGCTCGTAGGACTGGGGGATGTGCTCGTGCTCGGCGTGTTCGCGCTCGGCCTCGCCGCGCGGCACGTCCGCCCCGGCGCGCTCACGTGGCCGCTGCAACTGCTCGGTCCGCTCGTGCCGATGCTCGCCGTCCTCGTCGTGGCCGCCGCGCTCGTGCGCGTGTGGAAGGCGGGAGCGGGCACGCGCCTCGCCTACGCGCTTGCGGTCGCGGCCGTCGTCGTGCGCTTCGGCGTGCCGTTCGGCGGCGGTGCGGAGGCGCGCGAGGGCGATCTGACGGTCGTCACCTACAACGTGCCGCGCTGGGCCGGCCCCGACACGGCGCGCAAGGCCGACGAGATCGACGCGTACGTGCGGCGCGTGCAGCCCGCCATTCTCGCCTTCCAGGAGCCGACGCTCTACTACCGCGCCTCCGCGCCCGAGCGCGTCGTCGTCGCCCCGTTCCTGCGGCGCCTGCGCGACAGCCTCGGCTACCGCGTCGGGCGGACGGCGTTCTCGCCGACCTCGCGGTCGCGGCAGCCGGTGTTCACCAAGGGACTGAGGATCGTGCAGGCGGACGAGTCGCGCATCCGCCCCGACACGACGGGCGCCTTCACCGACATCGCGCGCGTCACGTTCGCCCTCGACGCCGCCACCTCGCCGCGTCCGGCAGGCGACGCCTCGGCCGTCCCCGAATCCCTTCCCGACACCTCGGCGGCGCGGACGGCGGTGCTCTACAACGTGCACCTCTACACGCACGGCGCGCGCAAACCGTGGGACGACCCCGCGTTCTCCCTGCGCCAGCCGCGCTCGTGGGCCGTGTACCTCGCGCGCTTCCGCGACGCCCACCTGCGCCGCGCGTGGGAGGCCGACTCTCTCCGCGCCCTGCTCGATGCCGAGACGCGCCCGGTGCTCGTCGTCGGCGACTTCAACGCGACGGCGCACGAGTGGCCGTTCGCGCGCATCCGCGGCGCCCGCGGCGGCCTCACCGACGCCCTCGGCACGGCTGGGCGCGGCTGGAACGCCACCTACCACCGCGATCTGCCGCTCCTGCGCATCGACCACATCCTCGTATCGCGCGAGTGGCAGATCGTCGCCGCCCGCGTTCCGCACGACGTCGCCGCCTCGGATCACCTCCCCGTCGAAGTGCGGCTGCGGATGCGGTGAGGGGGGTGAGTTTGTGAGGGGGGAGTTGGTGGCTGGTTGTGGACGGTTGCTTGAGCGGGAGGCGTCGTGCAGGCGCGCGGCGCGATCATCCGGCGAAGTCCGTCGAGGCCTCGCAATGGCAGCGGCCTTTCCCGGTCTTCCCGCCCATCGTCATCTCACCAACCCAACAACTCACAACGCCCCCGCGCCCGCGAGCTCCTGCACAACCTTGTCCATCGTCACGAGGGCCGGGATGGCGGAGCCGGGGATGTTGTTGGCGAGGATCGAGAAGACGATCTCCTGCCCGCTCTGCGTCTTCACGACGCCGCTGAGGGCGCGCACGAACTCGAGGGCGCCCGTCTTGGCGTGCACATCGGCGCCGCTGAGGCGGTACTGGAGCGTCGAGTTGAGGCCCGGCGCGCCGAGCTGGTCGAGAAAGGCGGCGCGCTCGCGGTGGCGCAGCATCGCCGCGATGGTCTTGGCGAGCGACTCGGGCGTCACGTAGTTCTTGCGCGAGAGGCCGGAGCCGTCGGAGAGCTCGACGCGCGCCGCGTCGGCCCCTGCCTGCGAGACGAACGTCTTGACGCGCGCCGCCGACCCCTCGGGCGTGCCCGCCCACCCGAAGGTGCGGAAGATCTGCTCGGCGTAGAAGTTGTTGCTGTGCCGCCCGACCTCGCGCAGCAGGATGCCGAGCGGGGGGGACCGGTGGACGAAGAGCGTGTCGAACGTGGCCTTCTCGATGCCGTCGTGCGCGTCGTCGGCGAGGGCATCGATGTCGAACGGCTGGGCTGCCGAGACGTCGATTCCGGCGTCGGCGAGGCGCTGGCGGAAGGCGTGGACGGCGAGGGCGGTCGGGTTGAAGACGGGCACGTGGACGGTCGCCCCGCGGCTGCCGTTGACGCGCCCCCGCACGACGATCCGTTCCTGTCCGAGCATCCGCTCGACGCGGATCGCGCTCCCACGCGTCGCCGAGCTCTCGCCGACCTCGTTGTCGATGCGCAGGTACCCGGCAGGCTGCGCGCTCAGCGTCCCGTTCGACGCGGACGCGCCCATGCTGACCGTCACCACGTTGTCGCGGTACGGCAGGCCTGAGGCGGCGACGCCGATGACGCGGCTGCCCTGCTCGCCGACGTAGTCGATGTCCCACCCGTCGCCGTACGGCTGGTCGCTCTGCACGTCGTCGTCGCCGATGATCCGCCCCTCGATGCGCGTGACGCCGCGGGCCCGGAGGCTGTCGGCCCACGCCTTGAAGGGATCGGGGGCGCGGACCGAATCGAGCGCGAGCGAGCCGAACGACGGATCGCCGGAGCCTTTCACGACGAGGTCGCCGCGCAGCGTGCCGCCCGCGCGGGTGCCGGTGAACAGGAGCGGCGTCGAGTAGACGTAGTCGCTGCCGAGCGCGTCGAGAGCGGTCGCGGACGTGAAGATCTTCGTGTTGGAGGCGGGCAGCATCGGGCGCTGGGCGCCGGTTTCGTAGATCACGCGCCCGGTCGCGGCATCGGCGATGTAGATGCCCCAGAGCGCGCGGTCGGCGCTCGTGCTGTCGATCATCGTGGCGATGCGCGAGAGCGCCTCGGGCGGGGCGCTCTGCCCGGTGAGCGTGGCGAGGGCGGCGGCGCTGAGGAGCGCGGCGGAGGCGACGCGGGCGGCGCCGGGGGAGCGGAGGCGCGAGCGGAGCGGCAGGGGAGCCAGCAGGCGGCGGAAGAAGTCGGGACGAAGCACGGAGCGGGGAACGACGGGAGAACGGCAGAGGCGGGGCAGGGGGCGCAGGCAGGTCGGCGGGTCGGATGCCGCAGGGGCCGGAGGCGGGCGCGGCAGGTGGAACCGGGGCCGGGAGGCCGGGTTGCGCGCGCCACGATCGCCCACCCTATCGACGCTTCATGGCTCAACCTCCGAGTCGTTCGTCCCGCGCCACCGCGCGGGAGTCCTCACGTGACACCGCCCGCGCCGCATCGCGCTCCGCATCCACCCGAGCCGCCGCCCCGCGCCGCCGCGCCACGCAGACGACCGACGGGACGCCCGTCTTCGCGCGTGAGAACTACGTCCTCCTCGGCGCCTGCGTGGGCCTGATCGTCGTCGCCTACGCGATGATGCGGGCCGACAACCAGGTCGATGGCGTGATCTCGCTCTTCGTCTCGCCGATCCTGCTGCTCATCGGCTACCTCGGCGTCGTCCCGGCCATCCTGTGGCGCCCGCGTCGCAACGACGCCGTCACAGCCGACGCGGTGCCGCTCGCGGAGACGGCCTGAGCCGTTCTGCCTCCGACGCCAACCTGTCAGGTCCCCCGACCTGACAGGTTTTTGCGTTTTCGGGAGGCCACAGCCAGGCGTCGACGACACCTGCTGCGCCGCGGCAGCTGTGCCCCTCCGCCCTTTCCATCCGTCCCTCTCGGGACGCGGGAATCCTGAGCAGGTCACGCACAGCGCCCTGCACGCGGGGTCCCCGCTTTCGCGGGGATGACGGACGTCACAAACACCGTGAGACAGCGGACTGCGGCCTCACCGGTAGAGGAGGTACGGCTGGCGGCGCGTGTCGAAGCGGCGGGTGTCCTCGCGCATGGCTTCGAGGATGGCAGTGGGGTCGGTGTCGTAGGTGAGGAGGCTGCGGAGGCGCGGTGTGCCGGCGAGCTTGTCGAAGAAGTCTCCGCGGTCGAAGAAGGCGGCGCGGTCGCCGCCCGGTCCGTTACGTTCACGCGCGTCGAGGAAGGCGTCGAGCACGACGACGCCGAGGGCGACCGGGTCGAGGCGCCGCGCGTCGGTCACGTCGATCTCGACGCCGCCGAGCGCCTGGTTCTTGAGCTTCGGCTCGGCGCTCATCCCGGCAATCGCCACCGGCGTGAAGCGCGCCGCCCGGAAGCGCACGCCCAGGAGACCGCGTCCGTTGAGGTCGGCAGCGAGGCGGTCGGCATTCACCCCGACGGCGCCGAGCGTGGTGAACGGACGCCGCGTGCCGCGTCCCTCGCTCGCCGTCGTGCCCTCGACGAGGCAGGTGCCCGCGTAGACGAGGGCCGCTTCGAAGGACGGCAGGTTGGGCGAGGGCGCCACCCACGGCATCCCCGTCGCCGTCCACATCTGGTCGCGGCCCCAGCCGGTCATCTCGACGACCTGCAAATCGAGGCCGTCGAGGCCGTCGATGAGGCGCTCGCCGAGGATCATCCGCGCGAGTTCGCCCGGCGTCATCCCGTAGGCGGCGGGGATCTCGAACTGGCCGACGAACGACATCTGCGGCGCGGCGAGCGTGAACCCGCCGACGTAGGCGCCGCCGAGCGGGTTCGGGCGGTCGAGGACGACGAACGGGATGCCGCGCTTGGCGGCGCTCTGCATCGAGAGGCCCATCGTGGAGATGAACGTGTAGAAGCGCGCACCGACGTCCTGCACGTCGTAGACGAGCACATCGACATCGCGCAGCATCTCGTCGGTCGGCTTGCGGTTGCGCCCGTAGAGGCTGTAGACCGGCACGCCGGTGGCGGCGTCGCGCCCGTCGTCGATGCGGGCGCCCGCGTCGGCGTCGCCGCGGATGCCGTGCTCGGGGCCGAAGAGGGCGACGAGGCGGACGCCGTCGGCGGTTTTCAGGAGGTCGGCGAGGTGGCGCCCGCCCACCGTCGTCGTGTGGTTGGCGATGAGGCCGACGCGCTTGCCGCGCAGCATCTCGAAGCCACTGGCCGCGAGCACGTCGGCGCCGGTGCGGATGCGGGCCTCGACGGTCGCCGCGGGCATCTCGGGGTGCGGCGCCCGCTCGACGGGCGGCGAGACCGGCTGGTTGGTCGCGGGCGGCCCGGCCATCGGCGGCGCCGTGGCGCTGGCGCCGCTGCCGGAGACGGCGCCCGGCGGCGTGGCAGGCGGGCGAGCGCCGGACGTGGACGGGGCCGACGATGCGCCCGAGCCGCCCCACGTCGGGGAGCGCCCGTCGCCGTTCGAGGGCGACGGCGTGGGCGTGCAGGCGGACCCGGCGAGGAGGGCGGCGAGGGTCATCGAGGGCAGGAGCGAGCGGACGAGCATCGGGAGGGGAAGGCCAGGGACGGGCGGAGCATCGAACCTACGAAACGCCGCCGCGCGATGCGTTCGCGCCGACACGCGCAGGCCGACCAGTCAGGAGGGGCGGCGATCGGGCAGGGGAGTGGGGATTGTGTATGGGTGACGGAGGACGGCGGTGGGATGGCGACCAGGGTGGAGCGGCGGGCGCAACTCGCCACTTCTCGGCCGGACGCGCCGACCGGCCCACCGCGCAGACCACCAACCACACCCAACCAACCATCGACGACCCGCGCGCGTCCGTGCCGTACCCTTCGGCGGTTCACCTTCCGTCTCCGATGCGCCCCTTCCCCGACGCCGCCGCGGCCCTGCGGCAAAGCCCCATCCGCGCCGTCACCTTCGCCGTCGACCGCGTCGGGGGCATCAACCTCGGGCAGGGCATCTGCGACCTGCCGACGCCCGAGCCCATCCGCGATGGCGCCATCCGCAGCCTCGACCGCGGCGTGAGCACGTACACCGCCTACGCGGGCATCCCGCGCCTGCGCGCCGCC
The DNA here is from genome assembly GCA_963726715.1 of Rhodothermales bacterium. Classification (GTDB taxonomy): domain Bacteria; phylum Bacteroidota; class Rhodothermia; order Rhodothermales; family BA12; genus CAVSDF01. The sequence continues at coordinate 344,466 of CAVSDF010000010.1, read as the reverse complement.
ATCGCCGACAAGGCGCGGCGCTTCAACGGCCTGCCGGTCACGTCCGACGATGAGGTCGTCGTCTCGGTCGGGGCGACGGGCGCGTTCGCGGCGACGCTCCTCGCGCTCTGCGGCGCGGGCGACGAGATCGTCGTCTTCGAGCCCGCCTACGGCTACCACATCGGCCTCATCCGCCTCTTCGGCATCACGCCCGTCGGCGTGCCGCTCAGGGGCGACGCGTTCGCCTTCGACCCCGCCGATCTCGCCGCCGCCATCACGCCGCGCACCCGCGCCGTCCTCCTCTGCACGCCCGCGAACCCGTCGGGCAAGGTGTGGACCGAGGACGAGATCCGCGCCGTCTACGCGATCGCCGACGCGCACGACCTGTGGGTCGTCACCGACGAGATCTACGAGTACCTGACCTACGACGGCCACCGCCACGTCTCGCCCGCGAGCCTCGGCGCGGACGCCTACGCGCGCACCGTCACGATCTCCGGCTTCTCCAAAACGTACAACATGACCGGGTGGCGGCTCGGCTACGCGATCGCGCCGCTCGCGGTCGCCGAGCGCATCGGCCTCGTCGGCGATCTCCTCTACGTCTGCGCGCCCGAGCCGCTGCAGCAGGGCGTCGCCGAGGCGTTTTCGATGGACGACGGCTACTTCGACGCGATGCGCCGCGACTACGCCGCCCGCCGCGCGATGATGATGGCCGCCCTCGACGCCTGCGGCTTCGGCGCCCGCCCGCCCGACGGCGCCTACTACGTCCTCGCCGACATCCGCCCCCTCGCCGCCCGGATGCACGGCTTCGACACCGATCTCGCCGCCGCCGACACCCTCATCGAGCGCGCGGGCGTTGGCACGGTCGCGGGCAGCGGCTTCTTCCTCGACCCCGCGCGCGGGCGCCACCTGCTGCGCTTCTGCTACGCCAAGGACGAGGCCGTCCTCGCCGACGCCTGCGCCCGGTTGGTCGATGCGTTCGGCCGGTGAGGGTGCGGGTGGTTTGTTGTTGGTAGTTGATGGAGGGTCGAGTGTGTGGGGCAGGCGCGGTGTGGCGTGCCTGACCAGCGAGCGCCGGACGCGCCGCGCTCTGAATCCATCGGCGAAGGCTTGTCGCAGTGGTCGTGACGTGTTCAGGCGAGAACTACAAACCACCAACCATCAACTCCCCATCAATCGCGGTCCCACCGCATGACGATGGGGAGGCGGCGGCCGACGCCGAAGGCTTTCGTCGAGACGCGGAGGCCGGGCGCGGCCTGGCGGCGCTTGAACTCGTTGCGGTCGACCTTGTCGAGGAGGCCGCGGACGAGGGCGGCGTCGAAGCCGGTCGCGGCGACGATGGCGTCGACGTCTTCGTGGCGCTCGATGTAGCGGCGCAGGACGGCGTCGAGCACGTCGTAGGGCGGGAGGCTGTCCTGGTCGGTCTGGCCCGGACGCAGCTCGGCGCTCGGCGCCTTCGTGAGCGTCGATTCGGGGATGACCGTGCGCCCGGCGCGTTCGTTCACGTGGCGGGCGAGGCGGTAGACGTCGGTCTTGAACACGTCGGAGAGGACGGCGAGGCCGCCGTTCATGTCGCCGTAGAGCGTCGCGTAGCCGACGGCCATCTCGCTCTTGTTGCCCGTCGTGAGGAGCAGGTGCCCGAACTTGTTCGAGAGCGCCATCAGCGTCGTCCCGCGCGCGCGGCTCTGGAGGTTCTCCTCGGTCACGTCCTCGGCGCGCCCCGCGAACGCACCCGCGAGCATCGCGCGGAAGGCATCGACGGCGGGGGCGATGGCGATGGTGTCGATGCGGATGCCGAGGTTGGCCGCGAGCGCGACCGAATCGTCGACCGATCCCGGCGACGAGAACGCGCTCGGCATCGTCACCCCGACCACGCGGTCGGCTCCGAGCGCCTCGACGGCGAGCGCGCAGGTGAGCGCCGAGTCGATGCCGCCGGAGAGGCCGAGGATCGCCGACGGAAAGACGCCGCTCTTCTCCACGTAGTCGCGGATGCCGACGACGAGCGCATCGTGCAGGTCGTCCAGTTCAGACGCCTCGTCGCGCGCGGCGACCGGCACGGCGTCGTGGGCGCCGGCGTAGAAATCCGGCGCCTCGGTGTCGTAGAGGGCGTATCCGGAGGCGAAGCGGGGCATCGCAAGCGCCTGCCGTCCGGGCTCCCAGACGCCCGAGGCGCCGTCGAAGACGAGTTCGGTGTTGGCGCCGACCTGGTTGACGAAGACGAGCGGCACGCCGTGCTCCTCGCAGATCTCGGCGATGAGCGCCTCGCGGAAGGCCGCGCGCCCGGCGGCGAAGGGCGAGCCGGAGATGTTGACGAACAGGTCGATGCCCTGCGCGGCGAGCTCGTCGACCGGGTTCGGGAGGTAGAGCGGGCGCCGCTCGGCCTCGCGGTTGTTCCACATGTCCTCGCAGACGTGGAGGCCGAGGCGCAGGCCACGCCAGAGCACGACGTCCTGCGCGGGCGCGGGCTCGAAGTAGCGGTACTCGTCGAAGACGTCGTAGGTCGGCAGAAGCTGCTTGTAAACTTCCGCGTACACCTCGCCGCCCGCGAGCACGACGGCGGCGTTGAAGAGCGGCTTGCCGACGCTCGCCGTGTTGCGCCGCGGCGCCCCGACGACGACGCCGAGGGCGGGCGGCAGGCGCTCGGCCAGTTTCAGGAGCGCCTCGTCGCAGGCGTCGAGGAAGCGCGGGCGGTCGAGCAGGTCCATCGGCGGGTAGCCGACGAGCGAGAGCTCGGGGAAGACGGCGAGGTCGGCGCCGTCGGCGTGCGCGCGCTCGGCGAGCGCGGCGATGAGATCGGCGTTGCCGTCGAGGTCGCCGACGACGGGGTTGATCTGGCAGAGGGCGACGATCACGGGCAGAGGGCGGAGGTGGGACGAGGGCAGCAGGAGAACCCTCGCCGAACGCAGCCGGACGCGGAGGGGTGCCGGGTGGTTGTCGGGGTGTGGGGTTGGTGGGTTCGTGAGAACGGATCGGCAGAATCCGCCATCCGCCCTGTCATCCCACCATCCCACCATCTCACCAGCCCATCCTACCGCGCCACGAACACGCGCGTCGCCACGCGGCTGAAGGAGCCGAAGACGCCGGTGCCGCCCTCGACGCGGTCGAGGATGTTCAGGATCTCGCCCGGTGACGATGTGCTGCCGCCCTGCTGCACGGCCAGCGACCGCAGGAAGTCGTTCAGGTTGTCGTCGACGCTCGACGCGGAGATCTCGTTCGGGCCGTAGAACACGACGGCGATCCACGGGAGGGCGATCGTGAGGGTGCCGTCGGCGTCGCGCCTGTAGTTGGCCTCGTTGAGAAGCGGCGACGAGCCGCGGATGAGGTCGGGGATGTCGAAGTCATCGGGGTCGTCCACCTTGCCGTCGCCGTCGCCGTCGAGGGCGGCGCGGAAGAAGGGCGTCGCGTCGGAGACGGTGGGGGCGGCGAGCAGCGTCTGCGTCGAGAAGAGCAGGATCGCCTGCCGACCGGGGTAGATCGGCTGCGTGACGCGCACCGAGAACTGCGGCGCGCCGGGGATCGCGCTGTAGGCGAGCGTGTCGGCGTTGAGGGAGACGAGGGCGAAGTCGCCGGGCGTGCGCGTCGTCGATGTCACCGGCGTCGCCTGGCCGGGCACGGTGGCAACGAGGCGGTACCGGCGCAGCGGCAGCACGCGCGGCACCGCCGCCCCACCCGGAATCGCATCGGCGGCGTAGCGGCCCGAGTCGGGCACGGCGAGGCGGTACCGGTAGCGCGCCTCGACGCTGCCGTCGTCGCGCAGCAGCTCGACGGCCACGTCGGCGTCGGTGATGACGGGCGTGCGGCTGCCGAAGGCCACGCTGCGCCGCAGCGCAACCGGCGCCAGCGGGTCGCCGACGCGCAGGTACGACTCGACGACCACCTCGCCGACGACGCCGTTGTCGGGCAGCCCGTCGCAGGCCGAGAGGACGAGCGGGAGGGCGAGGGCGGCGCCGAGGAGGTGTCGAAGGCGGGAGATCATCGGAAGCGGGGCAGGGAGGTGGCGCGGTGCGCGAGTGCAGTGGCGGTGCGCGGCGGATGCGGTGCGGCGGGGCTCAGAGGCTGTTCATGAAGTGGCGCCTCCGCCTCTTCTGATCCGTCTTTCCCGCGAAAGCGGGAATCCAGAAGGGATCACGTACAGCGTTGTGCATACTGGGTCCCCGCTTTCGCGGGGATGACGGACTTCATAAACAGGTTCTCAGACCTACTCGCGCCGACGGTCCCATCCCCGATCAGAAATTGACGGTCAGCGCCACGTTCGGGAGCGGAATCGGGAGCTGGTTGACGCGGGTGCGCTTGGCCGTGCCGTCGCGCTTCGTCTGGTAGAAGTAGAACCACGGGTTCTTGCGGCCATATGCGTTCACCACCTGCAACTGCAACTCGTACTCCGTCCCGAAGACGAACCGCCCGGTCTTGGTGATGCCGAGGTCGAGGCGGTGGTACGCGGGCAGCCGCTCGCCCTGGTAGTTGGCGACGACGACGTACGACGGCGACGACTGGAACGGCCCCGGATACACCGGATACGACGCCACCGCCGACGAGTACGCCTGCCCGGTGCCGAAGACGAACGCGGGCGTCGCCTTCCACCCGCGCCCGAGCGGGTACGAGAGGACGAGGTTGAGGTCGTTCGTGCGGTCGTACTTCGGCGCGTAGTACTGCGGCGTCTCGCCGACGCGCGGCGCGTTCGGGAAGCGCCGCCGCGTGATGCTCCACGTGTAGCCCGAGGAAGCCCTGCAGGCGCCCCACGCTGCCCTCGAGGAGCGTCTCGATGCCCGTCGCGTAGCCGTCGCCGAAGCGGAAGTTCTCGGCGTACGAGAGGCCCGCCGGGTCCTGGATGTACGGGTCGAGCTCGAAGAGGTCGCGCATCGTCCGGTAGTAGCCTTCGACGTCGAGGCGGAGGCGCGGGGCGATGTCGAACTTGATGCCGCTCACGAACTGGTCGCCGAAGCTCGGCGGCACGCCGTCGGCGGCGGTGAGCCAGAGGTCGGCGCCGGTGAAGATCTCCGTCGAGATGAGGGTCAGGAACTGGTTGTAACGCCCGTATCCCGCCTGCAACCGCAACCGCTGCACCGGGCGCCACTCGGCGTTGATGCGCGGCTCGAGGCGCAGGTAGTGTCCGTCGCGGAAGTACGACGCGCGCAGCCCGCCGTCGATGGAGACCTGCGGCGAGGGCGTCCATCGGTCCTGCGCGTAGGCCTGCACGTAGGGCGCCTGGATGCGGGCGCGGAAGTTGGTCTCGTCGTTGAAGCTCCGCGAGAGGCGCAGGTTGAAATTCCCCGCCCAGAACCCGCCGCGCAGCCGGTGCGACTCGCCCGCCGCCACTTCGAGATCGCCCTTGAGCGACACGTCGGTGAGCGTGAGCGGACGGTCGAAGCGCGTCGCGGCGATGGTGAAGATGGGGTTCGAGTCGTAGCGCGAATACGTGCCGGTGAAGGTCGAGAAGACGCGGTTCGAGAACAGGTGCGTCCAGTTGAGGCTCGTCGTCGCGTTTCCGTAGCGCAGTTCGACGCCTGGCATCCTCGAGGAACGGCACGCGCACATAGTCGCGCCCGGCGTATCCGGAGACCGAGACGCGGTCGTTGGGGCCGACGTCGAGGCCGACCTTGCCGTTGAGGTCGTAGAAGTAGAAGCGCTCGGGGATGCCGTCGACGTCGGCCTTGTTGAGGGCGGCGAGGAGCGGTTCGAGCGTCGAGCGTCGCGCGGCCAGCATGTACGACCCGCGCGAGGTGCCGCCGTCCTTGCGCCGCGCGATCGGCCCCTCGATCAGCGCCCGCGAGGCGAGCAAGGCCGATCGACGCCGTGCCGTCGGTGCGGACGCGGTTGCCGTCCTTGTTGTAGATGTCGACGACCGAGCCGAGGCGCCCGCCGTACTCCGACGGGTAGCCGCCCTTGTAGACGCGCACGTCCTTGATGGCGTCGGGGTTGAAGGTCGAGAAGACGCCGAAGAAGTGCGTCGGGTTGTAGACGGTCGTGCGGTCGAGCAGGATCAGCGTCTGGTCGGGCGATCCGCCGCGGATGTAGAGGCCCGACGAGAAATCGCTCGCCGCCTTGATGCCGGGCAGGCGCTGGAGGCTGCGGAAGACGTCGGGTTCGAGCACGGACGGCAGCTGCCGGATGGTCTCGGTCGAGAGTTCGGCGACGCCCATCCGCCGGACCTCTTCGCGCCGCGCGGCCTCGCCGGTCACCGTCACCTCCGAGAGTTCTTCGCCCTCGGGGCTGAGCGTCAGGTCGAGGCGGAGCGTCTGCCCCGGCGCGAGGGTCGCCTCGCGCGTGGTCGTCGCGTAGCCGATGTAGGAGACGGAGAGCCGGACGGTGCCCGCAGGCAGCGACAGCGAATAAAAGCCGCTCGTGTTGGTGATCGTCCCCGTCTGCGTGCCGGCGACCGCGACGCTGGCGCCGAGGAGCGTCTCGCCGGTGTCGGCGTCGCGCACGTACCCGGCGACGGTGGCGCGCTGCGCGGTGGCGGCAGGAACGGCGGCAGCGGTGCCGATGGCGAGAAGGGCGAGCGAGGCGGCGAAAACGCGCACGGGCAGGGCGGGGGAGTATGCCGTCCTCCGTACGCCCCCGCCGGTGCCCGGTTGACCCGGCCACGCCGGAGTGCCCTCTTTCGCCGATTCCTCGCGTGCGGGGTGTGGGTGGGGCGTGGATACACCTGTCAGGTCTCCCCGACCTGACAGGTGTACGTTTGGAGGCGTCCGCGCATCCCGAACGCGCCGATCCACCCGCGCCATCGCGCGTATCCCGTCGCCGCTTCCTCCCGTGCCGATGCCCATCCCCTCCGATCCGCTGCCCGAATCGCCGTCCGATCCTGCGTCCACGCGCCTATCGCCCGGTGCGCTGCGGGCGATGCGCGTCGTGTTCGTGATGGCGGCCGTGCTCGTCATCGGCGGCGGCATCTCGGCGGCGCTCGGCGGACCGTTCGCGTCGGTGCCTGTCGCCGTCGCGGCGGCGATCATCGGCCTGCGCGTGTACCGCGCGCCGGTACGGCGGTGACGGTGTCCGTCCAAACCTGCCGGTCTGTGCTCTTCCACGTCACGCAAACGGAGATCCTTCCATGACGCTGCGCTACGTCTGCACTCTGATGCTGCTCGGTGGAGCCACGGTGGGGTGCCGCTCGAAGCAGACCGGAGTGCCTGCCTCCTCGTACGATACGTTGTCCTGCGCCCAGTTTCCGTCGATCATGCTGGACGAACGCAAGCAGGGGCTGACGATGTGGAATCACGAGAGCGTCTACTTGTGCGTTCTGAACAAGGTGAAACTCCGCGAGACCGACACGCGCCTCCGATACTCGGCGTCTGGCCGTTTGAGCTGCGACGGACGCATCGATTCTACCAGCGTTCTTTCTGTCGATCTGAAAGGGCCGTGGGGCGAAGAGCGATGGAATGCCTCTGATGGGCCAGTCGAGGAGTTCGAGCGCATCGCGCCCTACGCCGCCGCAATGGAGCGAACGCTTGTCGGTGCGCATCTGTCGCCAAGGTACCGGGGCGTGCCGTGGTCGGACGAGGCGGAGCGTGAGGAGGGGGCGTCCATGCCGGGGATGCGAGAGTTCCGGTGCCCCGTTGGGGTCACGTTCAACTTCAGCGCCACGCCTTGACCGAGCAACTGGCCGTCTTCTGCTTCCGCCTCTCCCGCGCGCAGGTGCGGGCGTAGTGGGTTTGTGAAGGGTGAGTTGGTGTGGGGAGTGGGCTCCTCGGAGGATCGCAGGCCTCCGTCGTCTCGTCCGGTCGCCCGGCTTCCACGCCCGCCTTGATCCCCACACCAACTCACAATCCCTCCACCCCTCCAACTCACTCCCCCGGCCCGCGGGCCTGGCGCGGGATGCGCAGGCGGAGCTCGCGCGTGAGGGCCGCGAGGTCCAGGCCGAGGGCGTCGGCGACGGCGCGCCCGACGGCGTCGTTCGGGAGGTTGCCGCGGAGGGGCGCGCTGCCGACGCCCGTCGCGTAGAGGTTGACGTCGACGGCGGTGTGGCCGTTCGTCGTCCACGCGATGAGCGCGCGGCGGGCGACGAACTCGTTGACGATGCCCGGCACGCGGCCCGGACTGCCGCGGAGGGCGGCGTGGAGGTCGGCGGTTTCGGCGGCAGTGAGGTCGTCGAGGCCCATCGTGTCGCGGAGGAGGGCGAGGGCAGAGGCGCCGCTCGTGTCGGCGCGGGCGGCGGCGGCGAGGGCGGGCATCAGCACGTCGTTGCTCGCGCGTCTCCGGACGAGCGTCTCCGGGTGCCACGCGTAGATCCCGCGCCCGTCGACGTTGCGAGCGAGGGTGAGGCCGCCGGTCTCGTGGTCGCTCGTCGAGAGCACGAGCGTCGAGCCGCTGCGGCGGGCGTAGTCGAGCGCGACCGTCCAGGCGCGTTCGAAGGCGAGGATGTCGTGGAGGTGGCCGGCGGCGTCGTTGGCGTGCCCGGCGTGGTCGATGCGGCTGGCCTCGACCATGAGGAAGAAGCCCTGCGGACGCCCGTCGGTGCGGCGCGGGAGCGTTCGGGCGCGGGCGTCGAGCATCTCGATGGCGCGCGCGGTCATCTCGGCGAGGCTCGGCTCGCGCGCCGGAACGCGGTCGACCTCGTAGGCCATGTGGTCGTCGGTGAAGAAGGCGGCGAAGGGCGCGCGGTGCGCCGCGTCGAAGCCCGCACGGTCGGTGGCGACGGTGAAGCCTTTGGCGCGAAGCGTGTCGAGGAGGTTCTGGCCGTCGCGGCGGCGCCCGCCGGGCACGTCGGGCGGGAGGAAGTGGCGGCGCCCGCCGCCCATCATGACGTCGGGCGCGAGCGTCACCTGCTGGCGCGCGATCTCGTCCTCCATCGCCCGGCTGCCGACGTGCGCGGTGAAGCTGGCGGGCGTCGCGTGCGTGAAGCGACTCGTCACGACGACGCCCGTCGCCATCCCGCGCGCCCGCGCGCCTTCGAGCACCGTGGCGACGGCCATCCCCATCGTGTCGACGCCGATGGCGCCGTTGTAGGTCTTCACGCCCGCCGCGAGCGCCGTCCCTCCGGCGGCGGAGTCGGTGACGCGGCTGTCGGTGGCCCACGTCTGCACGGTGCCGGTGACGTACGGGTCGAAAGTCAGCTGGCGCCGCCCCTCGGTGGCGTTCACGTAGTCGCGCGCGAACGTGACCGAGGCCGGGCCGAACCCGTCGGTGATGAAGTAGATGACGTTGCGGGGCATCGCCTCGGCCGCGGGCCGCACGGCCGGGCGTGCCACAGGCCGGGGCGCGCGGCGCGGCTGGGCGGCGGTGGGCAGGGCGAGCGGCGCGGCGAGGAGGGCGGCGCAGGCGAGCGCGGCGAATCGGCGGATCGTCATCGGGCGGAAATCACGGGTGGATCGGGTGAGCGGTGCAGGGCAGGGCCGTGGGGTCAAGGGTACGGCACGGGCGCCGGGTGTCGTCCGAGCGAACGCGCCGGGGGTGTGGATGCGTCGCCGGAGGCCCAGGGCGCGTGGCCGGGCGGGCGGGACGAGGCGTCGCGGCGGTGGCCCCCTCCGCCCTTCGGGCACTTCCCCCGCGGCCGCGGGGGAGGATCGCCGCGGAGCGCGTGCAGCGCGCAGCGGCAGGAGGGGGCCTTTCGGGGGACCGCCGCGCCGGGTGGGCGGTTCGTGCGCGCGATGTCCGCCGTGCCCTCACCCCTTGCCTCGCTTCTGCTGCTGCCCGCGTGGGCGACCGGCGCGGGCGGGGCGTGGGGGTTGTTCGCGGCGGCGTTCGTCGCGGCGACGATCCTGCCGGTGTCGTCGGAGGTGGCGTTCGTCGCGGCGCTCGCGGCGGGGATGCCGGTCGGCGAGGCGCTCCTCGCCGCGAGCGCGGGCAACGCCCTCGGCGCAGCGGTCACGTACGCGAGCGGACGCCTGTTCGCCGACCGAGTGCGGGCGCGGCTGTCGGCGTCGCGGGCCGGGCGGCGGGCGCTCGGGTGGGTCGAGCGGCGCGGCGGATGGGCGCTCGCGGGGGCGTGGCTGCCGGTCGTCGGCGACCCCCTCTGCCTCGCGGCGGGGCTCGTGCGGGTGCGCGTGGCGTGGTTCGTGGCGCTCGGCATCGGCACGCGCGTGGCGCGGTACGTGGCGATCGCGTGGGCGGCGGGTGCGCTCGGGTAATCGACGATGGACGACCGACGAGGGCCGCGGACGCTGCAATTTCGGCGTGAAAGGTGCCAGGCGCGCCGGAGCGTGTGAAGGCGCCGGGGTATACTGTTGGGTTGCGCTCCTGCCGGATCGCGCGCCGGTCAAACGTCGTCCTGCCGGGGATGCCCTGCCGGATTTCGTCCTGCGCGTCCCTTCGTCCCGCCTCCGTGCTCCTCCGCGCCGTGCCGGTCTCCCTCCCTTCCACCTCTGCCACGCACGGCCTGCCGCGCCGGGTCGAGGCGGTGCGTGCGGCGGTGCGGTACTACGCGAGCGGTCTGCTGCACGAGCTGATGACGAAGGACATCTTCCTGTGGGCGCAGGCGGTCGCCTTCAAGGGGCTCGTCTCGCTCGTGCCGCTTCTCCTGCTCGCCACCGGCATCATCGGGCGCGTCCTGCAGCGCGAGAAGCCGTTCGAGGTCGTCGAGGGCATCGTGCGCGATCTGCTGCCTCCGTACCAGACGCAGCAGTTTCTCGACGCGCTGCGCGACCTGTCGGCGGCGTCGGGGACGATCACGGTGGCGGGGTCGATCGGGTTGGTCGTGTCGGCGGTGTCGCTGATGACGACGCTGCGGGCGGTCGTCTCCAACGTCTTCCGCGAGGACTACCACCGCGCCCGCAGCATCCTCCGCGGGTATGCCTTCGACGCGCGGATGGTGGTCCAGGTCGGCCTCTTCTTCCTGCTCAGCATCTCGCTCACGATCCTCCTCGGATGGCTCGGAAGCACCGGCAGCGAGGGCTTCGAGATGCTCGGCCTCGACGGGCAGGTGTGGGCCGGGGCGGTGCGCCGCGTCGCCCTGTTCCTGCCGTTCCTGCTCACCGTGGCGATGTTCGCGCAGCTCTACGCGTCTGTGCCGACGCCGCGCCCGCCGCTTCGGAGCGTGATGCGGGGCGCGTTCGTCGCGGCGATTTTGTGGGAAGTCGCCAAACAAGCCTTCACGGCCTACGCCGTCGGGGTGGCGCGTTTCGACGTGGGGACGACGTTCGGCCTCGTGCTCGCGCTCGTCTTCTGGGTCTACTTCTCCGGCCTCGTGCTGTGCATCGGCGCGCTCGTGACCCTGCTCTCCGAGAAACGCGTCCGCGCCGCCGCGATGCTCCCCGCCGCCCCGCTGCGCGCGCAGGCGCCGCGCCAAACGCCGCGCTTCGCCCTCTCCACCGACGCGGCTGCCGGTGCGGGTGTCGGTGCCGAGCGGCACCTCGACACCGCCGCCGCGGCCTCGACCTCTCCGGTGGCCGTCGCGCCCTTCGCCGCCGTCCCGGCTGCTGCTGTTCCGTCCGTATCTGTGCCGGCGATGCCGACCGCCGTTTCCGACTCCGCGCCCGCCGCGGCGCCTGTTTCCTCCGACCGATCCGACGCCTGATGTTGCCGCGCCGCCGTGCCCTTCCGTTCCTCCTCGCGGCCCTCGCCGCCGTGCTCTCGGCCGTCGCGCCGACGGCGCGGGCGCAGCAGCCGCTCTTCATGATCGACGGGAAGACGACCGTGCGGGCGGTCAACTTCCAGTTCGAGACGACGCAGACGTTCACCGACGACGAACTCTCCGCCCTCCTCGCCACGCAGGCGCCGACGACGTTCGACCGCCTCTTCAAGCTCGGGCGCAAGATCCCGCTCCTCGGGCCGCTCGTCGTCCCCAAGCCCGCCGTCTACCCGCTCGACCCGCTCGAAGTGCAGCGCGACGTCGTGCGGCTGCGGCAGTTCTACCGCCTCAACGGCTTCCTCTCGGCACGCATCGACTACCCGGCGAGCCAGCTCGACACGGCCTCGAACACGATCCGCGTCATCTACTCGATCAACGAAGGCCCGCCGCTGCGCGTGCGCGGCATCACCCTCGTGGCGTACAGCCCGCGCGGCGACACGCTCGCCTTTCCGCCCGACGTGCAGTCGGAGTGGCGGCGCTTCGAGGCGGGCGGCACGTCGCTCGGGCGCGGCGACCGCTTCTCGTCGCTCAGCTACGCGCTCTTCAAGGGGCAGGTGCTCGACTGGGCGCGCAACCGCGGCTACCCGTTCGCGTCGATCCGCGCCGACTCGACCGTCTTCCTCGACTCGCTCGCCATCGACCTGCGCGTCGCCGTGCGGCCCGGCCCGCGGGCGACGGTCGAGAAGGTGATCGTCGTCGGCAACACGTCGGTTGCCGACCGCGTCGTGCGGCGCGAGGTGCCGCTGCGCGTGGGCGAGCGCTTCCGGCAGAGCCAGCTGCTCGTCGGGCAGCGCGAACTCTTCGGCCTCGGCCTCTTCCGCTCCGTCGTCGCCGACGTACCGCCGCAGCCCGCCGACTCGTCCGTCGCCGTCCGCTACACCGTGCGCGAGGGGCGCCCGCGCCTGCTCACCGCCGAGACCGGCTACGTGACCGACGAGGGCCTGCTCCTCACCGCGCGCTGGCGCCACCGCAACTTCATCGGCGGCGCGCGAACGGCCGAGGTGCAGGCGACCTGGACGCCCGGCCTCCTGCGCCCGCCCGGCTCCGACGCGCAGCAGCGCCTCGAAGTGAGCGCGACGCTGCGGCAGCCGTACCTCTTCAACCGCCGCACGTCGGGGAGCATCGGACCGTTCTACCGCCGCGTCGTCGACCCGCAGCAGCAGACGACGAGCAACGCCGTCGGCGCGCAGGCCGAGGGGCTCTACGAGTTCCTGCCCTTCCGGACGCTCTCGCTGCGCTCCGTCGCCGAGACCGAGCAGACGATGCTGCGCTACGGCGGAGGCCTCGACTTCCGCCGCCGCCAGCTCAGCCTCACCGCCGCCGCGCGCCTCGGGCGCCTCGACAGCTACCTCAACCCCCGCAGCGGCTTCGACATCCGCCCGACCGTCCGCCTCGCCACCGCCGGCCTCACCTTCGACGTGCCCGCCAACGACGACGGATTCCCCGGCTACCGCGCCACCACGACGCTCCCGTACCTGCGCCCGCAGGTCGAGGCGCTCGGCTATGTCCAGATCGCGCCGCGCATCGACGGCGCCGTTCGCCTCTTCGGCGGCTACCTGTACCCGCTCGGGCGCGCCCGCCTCGACGGTCGGTTGGGGACGGAGCCGGTGACGGGCGACTTCACGCGGCAGCTGCTCGCCGATGTCTACTTCAACGACCTCCGCTACCGCGCGGGCGGCTCGTCGGACGTGCGCGGATGGGCGCTCGGGCGGCTCGGCGCGCAGGCGCTCGAACTCATCGAGGGCGAGCAGAGCCTCGACGGCGACCGGACCGGCGGGCAGTACGACGTGCGCGGCGTCTACCGGCCCGTCGGCGGGCAGACGAAGCTGGCCGTCAACTCCGAGCTGCGGCTGCCCTTCCCCGGCCTCTCCGACAACTGGCGCACGGCGGTCTTCGTCGACGCCGGCCTCGTCGATGCGACCGACCTGCGCAGCGACAGCATCGACGTCGATCCGGTGCAGTTCGGGGCGACCGTGCGCAACCGCTTCACGCTCGAACGCATCGCCTTCGACAAGGTCCTCCGCGTCGGCGCCGGGGCGGGCATTCGCTACCTGACGCCCGTCGGCTACCTGCGCTTCGACCTCGCCTACAAGGTCAACCCGACGCTCGCCGACCGCTATACGCCGGACGAGTACGTCGACAAGTTCATCGACGGCGAGATGGTCGCCATCGACGGCAACGGCGTCGGCAAGGTGCTCGCCCGCCTCTTCCGCCGCCTTCAGATCCACTTCGGCATCGGGCAGACGTTCTGATGAGTGGGGTTGGGGAATGGGGGATGGGATGCGCCGCACGCCGACTCCGACCTCGACCCCGCCGCCCCGCACCGCCCGCCGCCTTCACGGTCTTGCCACGCGGACGCGCGCGGCCCCTCCGTTCCTGCTCCGACGGCCTGATTTCACGGCCCGTCTCTCCCCGGCCCCCGCGCCGCGCCCTCCCCGATGGATTCCCGCGACTTCCTGCCCCCCGACGACGACGCACCGCGCGCCGCCGGTGCATCTGCCGCTCCCGATGCTGCCCGTGACGCTGACAGCGCGGCGGATGACAGCGTTGCCGAGGCGACGCCGCGCGCCGGTGTGGGTCGGTGGATCGTGCGCATCGTCGGCGGCCTCGTGCTGCTGGTCGTCGTGCTCGTCGCGGGCGTGCTCGTCGCCCTCCAGACGAAGACCGGCGCGCAGTTCGCGATCGGCCAGATCGTGCGGCTCACCAACCCGTACGAAGACGCCACCATCACCGTCGAGAGCGTCGGCGGCAACTGGATCTCCAACCTGCGCCTCTACGGTCTTCGGCTGACGCGGCGCGACGGCTCGGCGCTCGCCGTCATCGACACGCTCGAGGCGCGCTACAACCTTCTCGCTTTCCCCAAGAACCGCCTCCACATCCGCGAGGCGACGCTCGCGGGCGCGTACCTCGACTTCCGGCAGGGGCCGGACCGCGTTTTCGACATCCAGGTGCCGTTCCTGCCTGATACGCTCGAAATCCAGAACGACAGCCTGAAAGGGCAGGGCCTGCAACTGCAACTCGAAAACCTGGACCTGCGCCGGGTGAACGCCGATTTCGAGTTCTACAACACGCGCGTCGATTCGATCTACCGGATTCGCGGCCTCGGCGCCGCCATCCCGCACGTGCTCGTCACCGACCGGCTCGACCTCGCCATCGACTCCATCGCCACGCGCTACGTGCTGCCGCAGGAGATTGCCGAAGGACGCCTGCGCACCGGCCTCACCCTCCGCGACGACCTCCTCGACGTGCGCGGCTTCCGCCTCGCCTCGACGCTCTCCAACGTCGCCGCCGACGGCCGCCTGCGCCTGCCGAAGGACTCGACCGACGAGATCCGCGACGTCGATTTCCGCCTCGTCGCCGCGCCGCTGAACTTCGCCGACCTCGCCGTCTTCGTGCCCGCCGTCAACCCGCGCGCCGTGCTGACCCGCGCCGACATCCACGCGACCGGCGGCGCCCGGCTCATCAACCTCGACGTGAACGCCGTGACCGGCGACAGCGCCCGCATCGACCTGCGCTCGACGCTCACGCCCTCGACCGACGGCGCCGTGCGCTACGCCGTTTCGGGGCAGGTGCGCGGCCTCGACCCGTTCTACTTCACCGGCGGCGCCGCGCTCGGGCAGAACATTCTGAGCGCCGACCTGAGCACCGACCTGCGCGGCGAGTCCCTCGAACGCCTCTCCGGGCCGGTCGCCGTCACGCTCTTCGACGCGCGCTTCGGCGAGATCGTGCCCGCGCGGACCGTCCTCAACGGCACCTTCGACACCGGCGAGCTCGCCTTCACGCTCGGCACCGGCTACGCGGGCGCCACGCTCCGCGCCGCCGGGCAGGTGTGGCCCTTCGACCGCGCGCTCCGCTACAACGTGAACGCCCGCTTCGACGATGTCGATGTGGCCCGGATCACCGGCAGCGGGCAGTCGACGGACCTCTCGGGCACGCTCCGGCTCGCAGGCGTCGGGACGAGCCTCGACAGCGCCCGCGCCGACGCGCGCCTCGACCTCGATCCCTCGCGCGTGGGGCCGTACCGCGTCCGCGACGGGCGACTCACCGCGCGCTACGACATGGGCCGCCTGCGCTTCGCCTCCAACGTCGCCGTGCCCGAGGGCGGGCTCGTGCTCGCCGGCGATGCCCGCCTCGACCGCGCGACGCCGACCTACCGCATCACGGACGGGCGCCTCACCAACTTCGACGTGGCCGCCTTCACCGGGCAGGACGTCGCCTCGCGGGTCAACCTCCGCTTCACCGCCGACGGCGCGGGCTTCGACCCGAAGACGCTGCGCCTCGACGCCACCGTCGATCTCGGCCCGACCGTCTACGACCGCGTCCGCATCGAGCGCGCCGACGCCACGATCCGCCTCACCGGCGGCGTCGATCCGCGCACGATGCGCCTCGCCGCCGACGTCGACCTCGGCCCGACCGTCTACGACCGCTACCGGATCGACAACGCCGACCTCGGCCTCCGCCTCGCCTCGGGCCGCCTGAGCGCCGACGTGCGCGCGGCGACCAACGTCGGCAGCGTCGATCTCGCCGTCGCCACGCGTCCGTTCGCCAACGCGCAGGCCATCGACATCACGCGCGGGCGCTTCGCCAACCTCGACATCGGCGCCATCACGGGGGCCGAGGACCAGTCGAGCGACCTCACCGGCACGCTCACCGGGCGCGTCAACGGGTTCGTCCCGGCGACGATGGCCGCCGACCTCGTGCTGACGCTCGACCCGAGCCGGTACAACGCGCAGGACATCCAGGCCGCCCGCGTGGCGGTCGGGCTGCGGCGCGGCGCGCTCACCTACGACGCCCGCCTCGACGTTCCCGGCGGCGAGACACGCCTCGCAGGGACTGCCCGTCCGTTCGACGAAGTGCCGACGTACCGCGTCCGCGACGGATACGTCGCCGCCCTCGACCTCGGCGCGCTCCTCAACGACCCGGCGCTCTCGACCGATCTCAACGGCGCCTTTTCTCTCGACGGGCGCGGCATCGACCCCGAGACGATGCGCCTGCGCGCCGACCTCGCCATCGGCGCGAGCCGCTACAACGACTACGACCTCGACAGCGGGCGCGTCGTCGTGCGCCTCGACGATGGCTTCGCCGAAGCCACCGCCCGCGCCTTCGCCGCCGGAGGCCGCGCCGACGTGGCCGCGTCCGGGCGCTTCCTCGACGACGAACCCGTCTACGACCTCCTCGCCGCGCTCTCGGATGTCGATGTCGGGCAGTTCCTCAAGAACGACACCCTCGACGCCATCGGCGGGCGCGTCTTCCTCGGCGCTCACGGGCGTGGCTTCGACCCGGCGACGATGACGCTCGACGGCTTCCTCCGCGCGGACTCGTCGCGCTACCAGACGCTCACGCTCGACACCCTCGGCGCCGGATTCCGGCTCGCGCAGGGCGTCGTCTACGTCGACTCGCTCCTGCTGCGCTCGAACGCCGCCGACGCCCGCGCCCACGGCTACGTCGCCGCCTTCGACTCGCTCGCGGCGGGCAGCGACCTCGGCCTGAACCTCGTCCTCAAGGACCTCGCGCCGGTGCGGCCGCTGATCGGCGCCGACCTGCTCGCCGCCGAGACCGGCACGCTGACGGCGCGCCTGTACGGGCGCCCCGGCCAGCTGCGCTACGAGGCCGACGGCGCCCTGCGATCGCTCGTCTACAACGACATCCAGGTCGCCAACATCGTCCTCGACACCAAGGGCCGCATCACACCCGATTTCGGCCTCGCCGACGCCGAGGGGCGCGTGGAGATCGGCTACCTGAAAACGCCGCAGATCACCGCCCGGCAGTCGACCGCCGACGTGACCTTCGACGGGCAGACGCTCGTCGTCAACGGTGTGCTCGACGCCGACGACCGGCGCGGCGCGACCATCGGCGCGCGCCTCGACGTGTTCGCCGACGAGAAACGCATCGACCTCGACGCGCTCACCTTCCGCTTCGACCGCGACGCGTGGCGCCTCGCGCGCCCGGCTTCGATCGGCTACGGCGACCGCTACCGCGTCTCCAACTTCCTCCTCACGAGCGGCGACCAGCAGATCGCCATCGACGGCGTCGTCGATCCGCTCGGCGAGCAGAACCTCGTCCTCTCCATCGACGGCTTTCGCATCGGCGCCATCGCCGACCTGTTCGGCTTCGAAGGGCTCGACGGGAGTCTCGGCGGAACGGTCGACCTGACCGGCCCGGCCGATGCGCCGCGGATGATGGGCGACCTGACGATGAGCGTGCTCGCCGGGCCGGACTCGGTGGGGACGGTGGACATCGCGCTCGACTACGCCGACCGCCGCCTCGGCACCGACGCCGTCTTCCGCCACAGCGACGGCTCGACGCTCAGCGCCAAGGGCTTCGTGCCGCTCGACCTCAGCCTCGCCCCGGCGTCGCCGCCGGACGGCGCCGCGCCCGGCGAGCAGGCGGCGACCGGCATCGCCCTCGCCCGGCAGGCCGCCCCGGAGCAGGGCGGCGTCGACATCGCCATCGTCGCCGACTCGTTCGCCGTCGGGTGGATCAAGCCGTTCCTCGACCCCGAGACCGTCTCGCGCATCGACGGGCGCCTCGTTGCCGACGTGCGCGTGACCGGGCAGCTCAACGCCCCCACGCTCGCCGGCGACGCCCGCCTCGTCGGCGGCCGCGTGACGATGCCGGTGCTCGGCGCCGACTACCGCGACATCGGCCTCCACCTGACGCTCGCCGACGAACGCATCGCCCTCGACGAGATCTCGGTCCGCTCGGGCCGCGGCACCGTCACCGGCAGCGGGCGCATCGACTTCCCCGACCTCACGCTCGGGCAGTTCGCCATCGATTTGCAGCTGAACAACTTCCAGCCCATCAACAACGACATCCAGCTGCGCCGCGTGAGCGGGCCGCTGCGCATCCGCGGCACCACGACGCGCCCGCGCATCGAGGGCGACCTCGTGCTCACCGACGGCGACGTCTACCTGACCTCGACGGCCAACTACGAAGACGTGCCGCTCAGCGCCGAGGACGTGCGGACGGTCGAGACGCGCTTCGGCATCCGCGTCGAGACGGGCGATTCGACGGTCTCGCAGACGTTCCAGAACATGGCCCTCGCCGTCCGCCTCACCCTCGACCGCGACGTGTGGCTGCGCTCGCGCCAGACGCCGCAGCTGGACGTGCAGATGACGGGCGGCATCGAGGTGCGCAAGGCCGTCGGCGCGCCGCTGCCGGAGCTCTTCGGCGACATCGAAGTCATCCCGGAGCGCTCGAAGGTCGTCGCGCTCGGGCGCCGGTTCAACATCAAGAACGGCCTCGTCCAGTTCAACGGCCCGCTCGACGAGCTGCTCGTCGACCTGTCCGCCGAGTACACGCCGCGGCGTCCGGGCTCGAACGAGAGCATCGCCACGATCACCCTCTCGGCGCGCGGGCGCCCGCTCGTCGAGAACGACCTCAAGATCGAGTTCGGCTCCGACCCGCAGATGGACACCGCCGACATCCTCTCGTACATCGCCACGGGCCGTCCGTCGGATCAGGCGCTCGCCTTCGGCGGCGAGGGCGGCGGCGTTCTCGGCGCTGGGGCCGGCCTCGCGCTCGGGCAACTCGGCAGCTTCCTGCAAGGCGTCGCCGGGCGCGAACTGGGCCTCGACGTGATCGAGATCGAACTCGACGGCACGCGCGGCTCGCAGCTGACGGCGGGCAAGTACCTCTCGCCGCGCCTGTACGCGTCGGTGTCGCTGCCGCTCGCAGGCTCCGGCGACGCGACGGGCGGGCAGGAGCGCTCGACGCGCGTCTCGCTCGAATACGAGCTGAACTCGTACCTCCTCGGCATCCTCGGCTACGAGCGGCAGCGCCTGAGCACGTCGCTGCGCTGGAACTACAGCTACTGACGGGCGGCCCCCACCTGCGTTTCTGGCCTGAACCGAAGGTCCGCGTAGGGGAACGGCCTCCAAAGCTGGTCCTCCCCCGCGACCGCGGGGGAGGTGCCCCGTAGGGGCGGAGGGGGCTGCCGCCACCGCACCGCGCACAAGGCCCGCGCGACAATGCGGATACACCCGCGCTGACGCCTTGCGCCGACCGCCTCCGGCGCCGCACTTTACCCGCCCCTCATCCCCTTCCGAATGGCCCGCACCCTGGCCCTGCCCGACGCCCTCACCGCCCCGCTCGCGCGCGTCGGCGAGATGGCCGCGTTCGTCGGCGAGTTCTTCCGCCGCTTCTGGCGCCCACCGTTCGAGTTCAAGGAGTTCATCCGGCAGGTCGACGAGGCGGGCACCAAGAGCCTGCTCCTCGTCACCGTGACCGGCCTCTCGATCGGCGTCGTCCTTGCGATGCAGAGCCGCGGGACGCTCGCGCGCTTCGGCGCCGAGGCGTTCCTGCCGTCGATGCTCGCGCTCTCGATCGTCAAGGAGATCGGGCCGGTCATCACCGGCCTCGTGCTCGCGGGGCGCGTCGGGGCGGGCATCGGGGCCGAGATCGGGTCGATGAAGGTGACCGAGCAGATCGAGGCGCTCGAAGTGGGCGCGCTCAAGCCGTACCACTACCTCGTCATCACCCGCGTGCTCGCCTGCACGCTCGTCTTCCCGCTGATGACGATCTGGGCCGACGCGGTCGCGCTCACCGGCGGATTCCTCGAGAGCAAGCTGTCGGCCGGGATGGACTACCGCGTCTTCTTCGACGGCGTCTTCGGGTCGCTGCGCTTCGCCGACCTGCTCATCGACACGGGCAAGACCGCCATCTTCGGCTTCATCGTCGCCATCACGAGCTCGTTCCTCGGCTACACCGTGCGCGGCGGCACGCGCGAGGTCGGGCAGGCGGCGATGCAGGCCGTCGTCTCATCGAGCCTGCTCATTCTCATCGCCGACGTCATCGTCGTCCGCCTCTCGCTCACCTTCTTCCCCCCGGTCAGCTGATGGAGGCCCGCGACGACACCCCCCGCCGCACCGACGGCAGCAGCACCCCGAACGGCGACGCTCCGAACAGGGACGGTCAGAACGGCGCCGCTCGCAAGGGCGAGCGCAACGGCGACGCGCCCGTCTCGCCCTACGAGGACCGCCAGTCGCACGGCGAGGCCAAGGCCGTCGGCGACGGCCCGCCCGACGACGACATCGCCATCGAATTCCGGAACGTCTCCAAGGCGTTCGGCGACAAAGTCATCCTCAAGGATGCCTCGCTGTCGATCCCCAAGGGCAACTCCGTCGTCGTGATGGGCGGCTCGGGCACGGGCAAGTCGGTGACGATCAAACACGTCGTGCAGCTTCTCGAACCCGACGAAGGCGAGGTCTGGGTGCTCGGCAAACGCGTCGACACCCTCGCCAAGGACGAGATGGACGCGCTGCGGCTCCGCATCGGCTATCTGTTCCAGTCGGGCGCGCTCTTCGACTCGATGACGGTCTTCGAGAACATGGACTTCGTGCTCTCGCGCCACACCGACGACAAGGCCCCGCGGCGCAAGGAGCGCATCATGGAGACGCTCTCGTGGGTCGACATCGAGTCGCAGGCCGGGCAGTACCCGTCGGAGCTCTCGGGCGGGCAGCGCAAGCGCGCGGGCCTCGCGCGGTCGATCATCCTCGAGCCGGAGATCATGCTCTACGACGAGCCGACGACCGGCCTCGACCCGGTCTCGGTGCGCAACGTCGCCCACCTGATCACGCGCCTGCGCGACGAGCGCGGCATCACGTCGATCTCGATCACGCACGATCTGCTGTGCGCCGAGATGATCTCCGACTACATCTACTTCCTCGTCGATCAGGGCTACGAGATCAACGGCACGCTGCCCGAAGTCGCCGGATCGGACCATCCGTTCCTCGTCGAGTTCTTCGGCGACGACGCCAAACGCATCGCCGCCCTCGAAACCGTCGGGGGGCGCCCGGTGCAGCGCTCCGGCTCCAAACAGCCCGCCTGAGGCGCCCTCCGCGCGTCCCTTCGTTTCTCTCTCTCCCGCATTCCCTCATCGCCATGCCCCGCCAGGCCCGCGTCGGACTTCTCGTCATCGTCGGGGCGCTCATTTTCCTCGGCGCCCTCTTCCTCCTCGCGCAGCAGACCTTCCTGTTCTCCGAGACCTACTACGTGCGCACGCGCTTCAACGACGTGGCGGGCCTGATCCCCGGCGCGAACGTGAACCTGCAGGGCGTCAACGTGGGCCGCGTCGAGGAGGTCGCGCTCCCGACGCGTCCAGGCGGACCGATCGAGGTGCTCCTCGCCATCAACCAGGACGCCGCCGAGCAGGTGCGCCGCAACACCAAGGCCGCCGTGCAGTCCGACGGCCTCGTCGGCAACATGATCATCTCGCTCGTGCCCAACAAGGAGACGCCGGGCGAGCGCGTGCCCGAGGGCGACTACATCCAGGGCGTCGACCCGTTCTCGATCGCCGCCGTGAGCGAGCGCGCGAGTGCGTCTGTGGATCGCCTCGACGCCATCTCCGAGACGGCGGGCCTCATCGTGCAGGACGTGCGCAACGGCGAAGGCTCGATCGGGCGGATGCTCTACGATCCGTCGCTCTACAACTCGTTCGTTCGCACGGCCGGGCAGACCGAGGCGCTGATGGCGACGCTCAACCTGCAAGCGTCGCAGCTCGCCACGCAGACATCGGGCATCACCGCGAGCGCGCAGCAGGTGACCGACGGCCTCAACACGACGCTCGTCGACTTCAACCGCCGCCTGAGCGGCACCCAGGGCACCGTCGGCGCCTTCCTGAACGACCGCACCGTCTACGACCGCCTCGTCTCCAGCGCCGACAGCCTCTCGGCGCTCTCGACGAACCTGCGCGCGATCACGCGCAACACCGAGGAATTGACGGCGTGGGGCGCGCTCGGGGCGTTCCGCTTCTCCGAACTGATGGAGGCGGGCAAGCACAACTTCCTCTTCAAGGGCTACTTCGAGCGGCGCGGCTACCAGGAGCAGGCGCCCTTCGAGGTGCGCGAACGGGCCCTGCGCCTCTCGCAGACCGAGATCGAACGCCGCCAGCGCGAGGTCTACGACCGCGAGCAGGCGCTCGTCCGCCGCGAAGCCGCCGCCGGCCTCCGCTCCCAGAGCGACACGACCCGCGCGGTCGGCAACGTCGCGCCCCTCGCCGCGCCTGCGGTGGGCGGCGGCATGCGGTGAGGCCACGTGGACGGTAGCATCCGGATGTCGGGGCCGAGCCGGGGCGGGCTGGCCGCCCTGTGGGTCCTTCTGGCGCTCGGCGTCGCGGGCGCGCCCTACCCGGAGCAGATGTACCTGCAGCACATACCGACGGTCGCGGCGCTCATCGCGTGGCCGTACGTCTACCGGACGCGCCTTCTCTCCGGTGCCTCCGGGCTGTGCATCGCGGCCTTCGTGGTCCTTCACATCGTCGGCGCGCGGTACATCTACTCGTACGTCCCCTACGACGCATGGACGGGGGCCGTCTTCGGGCGGTCGGTCGGCGAGGTCTTCGGGTTCACCCGCAACCACTACGACCGGGTCGTCCATTTCGGCTACGGCCTCCTGTTCACCCGTCCCGCCTTCGACGTGATCACGCGCCGCACGAGCATGTCGAGGACTGGAGCGCGGTACTTCAGCGTCGAGTTCGTCGTGGCGAGCAGCGCCGTCTACGAACTCTTCGAATGGCTGCTGACGCTCCTCCTCTCCGGCGCCGACGCCGAGGCCTACAACGGGCAGCAGGGCGACATGTGGGACGCCCACAAGGACATGGCCTTCGCCTCTCTCGGCTCCCTCCTCGCCGTGTTCGCCCTCCCGAGGCGACCAAAGGATGCCGCCCCAACCTGAAAAGGTCGCCTGGCACCGCGCCCCCCCGGAGTGCCTTGCAGCGCAGGCGTGTGCGCCGTACCCTGGGGCGGTTATGCGTCTGAGCCGCCGCGTAACACACCGTGCCCTCAGCCCTTCGCGGTTGAGCGCCCGTCTGTTATGCCGCGCTCCAACTACCCCGCCCTCCATGAGAGCGCTCCGCCCGTTCTTCCTCGTCGTCGACTTCGGGTTCATCGCTTACTGGGCCATCACGGCGCTGGGCCTCATTCCAGCGGACCTCCTGTTCAAGGACTACCACGACCCGATCCTCGTCGCGTGGAACTGGTCGTTCCTCCCGCTCGACCTCGCCATCTCTGCGACCGGCCTCCCCGCCCTCTGGCTCTGGCGCCGGGGCCGGGCCGAGTGGCGCCCGCTTGCGCTCGTCTCGCTCGTGCTCACGTCGTGCTCTGGGCTCATGGCTGTCGCGTTCTGGGGCTTCCGGTGCGACTTCGATCTCTGGTGGTGGGGGCCGAACCTGTTCCTCTTGCTCTACCCGCTCTACTTCATCCCGAGGCTGATCGGCGAGGAGACCGGCGGGCGGCTCGTGCCGGTGAATGAGCCGGTGTAACCCAGCTCTGCAGCCGACGCCCTCCCCGCGCTCGCCATGCCAACACCATCGCGTACCTTCCGTTTGCTCGTTGGTGTCCGTGGTGGGCACGGCTGAGCTTCGTTGTTATGCAGCTGAGATCAACACCCCCTTCCCGAATCGAGGTCGTCCCGTACGATCCGCTCTGGCAGCGAGAGTTCGAGCGGGCGGCGGGCGAGGTCACCACGGCGCTCGGGCCGAACGTGCTCGCCGTCCACCACGTCGGCAGCACGTCGATCCCCGGGATCCACGCCAAGCCCGTGATCGATCTGCTGGCCGTCGTCGCCGACTTGGCCGCGGTGGACCGACGGACGGCCGAGATGCAGCGGCTGGGTTACGAAGCGATGGGGGCGTTCGGGATCGAAGGGCGCCGTTACTTCCGGCGTGACAACCCCAAGGGCCGGCGGACGCACCAGCTTCACGTCTTCGCGGAGGCCTCGCCGCACGTCCGTCGGCACCTCGCGTTCCGGGACTTCATGCGCGCGCATCCAGCACTTGCCGACGAGTACGGCGCATTGAAGCAGAAGCTGGCAGCGGCGCACCCCCACGATGTGGAGGCGTACATGGACGGGAAAGACGCCTTCATCAAAGAGACGGATGCGCGAGCGCTCGAATGGCTGACCGCGCCCGGCGGCGGTCCGGCTGCTGCGTAATCCCGCCGCTTCAGCAGACCTCACGGTCCTCCGCCTCGGCCCGCTCTGGCGTTGGTGCCTCCGGCGCCTCGCGCTACCTTCGTTCCCCATGCGGCCGCTGATCGGCCCTCTGTTCTGCGGCCTCAACCCCGCCAGTCATGCGACCACTGTTCGTCCTTCTAGCGCTGGCGGCCACAGCGGCAGCCGCGTGTCAGTCATCTCCCCCACCCGCGCCGCTGGTCGGGGACTGGCAACTGAACCTGGCGCGGACGCATTACGGACCGGGTGTGGACCAGCGGCGGCGAGAGCGTTTCACCTGCGCCGTACGCGGCGCTGGGCTGGCGTGTACCATTCGGGGCGAGCGGGCCGACGGTCGGGTGGTCTCCGGCCGGTTCGCGGCTCTGCTCGACGGGACGGGGGCACCGGTGACCGGAGTGCCCGGAGTGGACGAAGTACGCTTGCGCGCCGTGGAGGCCACCGTGACCGACGGCACCTTTCTGTACCGTGCCGTGCCGGTGTTCGGGTACCGGGCGTATCGGTCTGCGGACGGACGGTCGCTCGTGATCGTCACCGTGGACCCTGTGTCGCGCGCCGCCCTCTCTACCGTGGTCGTCTACGACCGGCTGTGACGAGGACATGCGGCCGTGCCCCCAGGGCCGCCTAACCTGCGGCTGCACGCCGACAAAACGCTCCACCGCCTTGCCCAGTCCGAGCCTCATCACTCATCTTGCCTCGTTCAACTTCCTCGCTCACTCCGCCGTGCCGATAGCCGCGCTCTTTCTCACCTTCGGTACAGCCGGTTGTGCTGGCGGCCAGGGTGGAGCCGGAGATACGGAGGCTCTCGCAGTCACATCCGACAATCTCATCGGCAGGTGGGATCGTCC
Organism: Rhodothermales bacterium; assembly: GCA_963726715.1. Taxonomy (GTDB): domain Bacteria; phylum Bacteroidota; class Rhodothermia; order Rhodothermales; family BA12; genus CAVSDF01. The sequence continues at coordinate 319,194 of CAVSDF010000010.1, read as the reverse complement.
GTCCGAGGTCGACGGTCGCAGTGTCCCGCTCTACGTGGACTCCACGCTCGAATTCACTTCGAGTGGCGACACCCTCTTTCGCTTCTGGTTCGAAATCGAAGATGGAGCTCTTGTCCTCGACGACCGTCAAGGAACCACCGCGCGTCCTGTCGTCGAAAAGTTGACGGCGGACTCGCTCGTTCTGTCCCGCTTGCCGTTCACGAACGATACACTCCGCTTCCATCGTACACCGAGCCTGTAAGGACGTGGCGGCAGAACCACACACATGTCCGCTCGGCTACGCGATGCAGCCGAGCATACTCTGGCCGCCGCCTCGTCCGTCCACCATGCGCCCCTCCACCGCGTCCCTCGTTCGGTTTGTCTGCTGCCTGATTGGGCTGGCCGCTACCCACGCGTCATCCGCCCAGGCCCCTGCCGACACGGTCATTGCGGGAGCCGACCTCCAAGCTGATGTCGACCTTGTCGCCCGTGCTTACGGGACGCTCCACCCCGGCCTTTATCGTTACCAGACGCCCGCCGAATGGGACGGCCGCGTGGCCGCTCTCCGCGCCGACGTGGCGGGGGGGATGAGCCAGCGGGCGTTCTACGTCCGCCTCGCCGGCCTCCTCGCGGCCATCCAGTGCGGGCATTCCTACCCCAACTTCTTCAACCAGACGCCCGCCGTTCAAGCCCGTGTGCTTGAGGCCACGCGCCGGCTCCCCTTCACCTTCCGATGGGTCGGAGACGAGATCGTCGTCACGCGCGACCTCTCGGGCAGCGGTCTCGCTCCAGGCACCCGCGTCGTCTCCCTCGACGGGACGCCCACGCCGGACGTGCTGGCCCGTCTGCTCCCGCTCGCCCGCGCCGACGGGGCCAATGACGCCAAGCGCCGCGAAGTCCTGTCCGTCACCGGCGCCGAGACGTACGAGGCGTTCGACGTGTATTACCCGCTCGTCTACGCGCTCGGCGACACCGTGACGCTCGCCGTGGAGGGAGCAACCGGCGCCTCGAGGACGCTCCGTCTCCCGACGCTGTCCTTCGCCGAGCGTGAGGCGCTCCGCGCGCAGGACCAGACCGGCGGGTCTGCGCAGGGCGGGGCAGGGTGGACGACGCGGAGGCTCGCCGACAGCACGGCCGTGCTCACGATGCCGACGTGGGGGCTCTACAACACCTCGTGGGACTGGCGCGCCTTCCTCGACAGCACGTTCGCCCGGTTGGAGACGGACCGCGTGCCCCGGCTCGTGCTCGACCTCCGGGAGAACGAAGGCGGCGACGACGCCATCGCCGAGTGGCTCCTCCGCCACCTTGCCCGGCGCCCGGCGCCTGTTCCGGGCTTCGAGACGTACGTCCGGTACCGGAGGCTCCCGGCCGACCTCCGCCCCTACGCCGACACGTGGGACCGCACCTTCGACGACTGGACGGCCGACACCGACAGCGTCGCCGACGGCGAGTTTTACCGGCTCCGGCGCGATGGCGACGGGTGGGCTGCGGTCGTGGAGCCTTCCGAGCCTCGGTTTACGGGCCGCGTCGCCGTGCTCGTCGGCCCCATCAACAGCTCGTCCACGTTCGCGTTCGCCGACGCCTTTCAGAAGCTTGGGCTCGGGCCGCTCGTAGGGCGGCCGACGGGGGGCAGCCAGCGCGGGATTAACGGCGGCGCGTTCTACTTCTTCCGTCTCCCCCACTCCGGCATCGAGGTGGACATCCCGCTCGTCGGGTACTATCCGCCGGGCCGACGTGTAGACGGCGTTCCAGACGGCGGCCTCACGCCCGACGTTGAGGTCCCGCTCACGGCAGGCGATCTCACATCGGAAATCGATCGGACGCTCGCCGTAGCGGTCGCAACGCTCCGCCAGTAGGCGTAGCCTCGCGCCGCAGAGCCCGCCGCTGCACCGGACCGCACGGCCAGCGTCGTGCCGTCTCCTGTCTTCTCGGCTGTGCCGCCGGTGAGCGGCCATTCGCTCTACCGACCCGCACCATGCGCAACCCCATCCGTCGGAGCCGGAAGATTGGAACGACGCAAGGCGGTCGGGTTGGCGACGGGCGTGCTGACCTGACGGAGTACGTCTGCGCCGTCGTACTGCGCCGACTCTCGAAAGAAGACGAACGACGTGGGATCGACGCGTGGCGACGGCACTCATGCGTCATCCTGAACGCATTCCCGAGGTCAAACGAGACGCCGTGGCGAAAGCGGCCGACCGAGGGCACCGTCCGTCATCTGGCTCCATGGTGCGACCGCTGGCGCTCGGACGGGGGCAACTGGCGGCTCGTGTGGGAGCCGGAGGAGGTTCGGCGCTACTGCCTCTATCACGTCTTCCTGCACGAGATCGGTCACATCAACCAGCCGTGGTGGTCCTCGCTTCGCCAGCGCGAGGCGTTCGCGGAAAACTTCGCGCTCGAAGGGGCGCGCAAACTCGGTGCTTTGTAAATCGGGAGTCGGCGTGTTCTCGCCGGTTGGAGACCGAACCTGGAACGTCGACGCGGGAACGTCAGAGGTTGACGGATGGACCTCGGAGGTCCAGTCATCCACCCGGAGGGGTTGACGCGTGAACCCTGGAGGTCCAACAGGCAACCCCGGCGATGGAACGGTCTACCCCTGGAGGTCCCGTGATGGACCTTCAAGGTCCGATGCCGAACCTCGGAGGTCGGCCGGGGGACCTCGGAGGTTCAGCGCTCGACCTGTCCGCTTCGACCCGACCACCTCGGAGGTTCAGCGGTGAACCTCGGTGGTTGGCACCGGCCCCCACCGGCGTCTCCGCCCTGCACGGGCTCCGGCGCATCCTCCCCGCACGCGGGCAGGGCTGCTTCGTTCTGCGTCGAAGCCTCCCGAGTTGTCATTGCGAGGAGCGAAGCGACGCGGCAATCTGGATCGACGGAAGCCTTCGACCCGGATTGCCGCGCTTCGCTCGCAATGACACGAGCCGTTGCAAGGCGCCCAGATCAGAACTTTGCGGCCCTGCCGCACGCGGGGGAGGTGTCCCGCAGGGACGGAGGGGGCAGGGGGGAGGTGGCCGAAGGCCGGAGGGGGGAGGCGGTCTGTTCGCCCCGAATCCGCCGAACACTGCGTGTCCGCCCTCTGGCCGCGGCGTTACAAACAGGAAAGGCGGCCGCGGCGGCGGCTCCGAGCCCGTACGCTGTCGGCTCACGCTTCCCTGCTGCCATGCGCCTGCTCGTCGTCGAGGACGACCCCCGGATCTCCGAATTCGTCGCCGGTGGCCTTCGCCAGGCCGGGTACGTCGTCGATGCCGTCGGCGACGGTGAGACGGCGCTTGAGCAGGCGCTCGCGGTCGACTACGACGCGGCGGTGGTCGATGTGATGCTGCCGCGCCGCGACGGCCTCTCGCTCATCGCGGCGCTGCGCCAGCGCGGCGCCCGCCTGCCCGTGCTCGTCCTCTCGGCCAAGCGGTCGGTCGAGGACCGCGTGCGCGGGCTCGAAACCGGCGGCGACGACTACCTCACCAAACCCTTCGCCTTCGCCGAACTGCTCGCGCGCGTGCAGGCGCTCGTCCGCCGCGGCACGGCCGCGCCCGAGCCGACGCGCCTCGCCGCAGGCCCGCTCGCGCTCGACCTGCTCACGCGCGAGGTGACGCGCGCGGGCGTGCACGTCGAGCTGCAGCCGCGCGAGTTTCGGCTGCTCGAGTACCTGATGCGCAACACCGGCCGCGTGGTCAGCAAGACGCTCGTGATCGAGCACGTGTGGGACTACGACTTCGACCCGCAGACCAACGTCGTCGATGTGCTCGTGCACCGGCTGCGCAAGAAGGTCGACGAGCCGTTCGGGGCGCGCATGATCGAGACCGTCCGCGGCGTGGGCTACGTGCTCCGGCTCCCCGAAGCGGTCGGCGAGGAGAGGCCATGACCGCCCCTCCCGACGCGCCTCGCCGGTGGACCCGCTCGCTCAGCGTGCGCCTGGCCCTGGCCTACGCGGCGCTCTTCCTCGCCAGCACGGCGGCCCTGTTCGCGCTCGCCTACGTCCTGCTCGGCCAGTCGCTGCGCGAGCGCGACCGGGCGGCGCTCCGCAACGCGGCCACGGAGCTTGCCGCCGACTACGCGCTCGGCGGACGGCGGGCCATCGAGGCGGAGATCGACGAGATCGAGGCCGCGTCGGCGTCGACGCCGGTCCTGCTCCGCATCGCCGAGGCGGGCCGGGCCGTCCGGCTCGTGCCCGCGGCGCGGTGGGCGGCGTACGACACGCGCGGCCTCGACGCCGGGAGCACGTCGGCGAGCATCCCGGCGCTCGGCGACGCCCCGCCGCTCGACGCGCTCACGGTTCCGCTGGCGGAGGCGGGCCTGGTGCTCCAGGTCGCGGCTCCCTCCTCGGCCCGCGCGGAGGTGCTCGAACGCTTTCGCGAGCTGTTCGGGTGGATCGTGCTGCCCGTCCTGCTCGTGGCCCTCGGCGGCGGGGCGCTGCTCGCCCGCCGCGCGCTCGCGCCCGTCCGAGCGCTCGCGGCCACGGCGCGGCGCGTCGCGGAGACGGGGCGCCTCGGCGAGCGCGTCCCGGCGACGGGCTCGGGCGACGAACTCGACGAGCTCGCGGGCCTCGTCAACCGGATGCTCGTCCGCGTCGAAGCGCTCGTCAGCGGGATGCGCGGCACACTCGACGACGCCGCGCACGACCTCCGGACGCCGCTGACGCGCCTGCGGGCGGGCGCCGAGCGCGCGCTCCTCGGGAGCCCGAACGACCAGCGCGAGGCGCTCTCCGACGCCGTCGAGGAGACCGACGCCGTGCTCGCGATCCTCGCCGCCGTGATGGATGTCGCGGAGGCCGAGACGGGCACGCTCGCCCTCCGCCGGGCCCCCCACGACCTTGCGCACCTCGCCCGGCAGGTCGTGGACCTCTACGAGATCGTGGCCGAGGAGAAGGGCGTCGCGCTCACGCTCGCGCCGCCGCCGCCGCTCGTGGCCTCGGTCGACGCGGCGCGCGTGCGGCAGGCCATCGCCAACCTCGTCGACAACGCGGTCAAGTACACGGGGCCGGGCGGGCACGTGCGCGTCTCGGTGGCGGAGGTCAGGGGGAGGCCCTCGTGGCGGTCGAGGACGACGGGCCGGGCGTGCCGGAGGGCGACCGGCCGCGCATCTGGGACCGCCTCTTCCGCGGCGACGCGAGCCGGAGCGAGCGCGGGCTGGGGCTGGGGCTGAGCGTCGTCCGCGCCGTCGCCGAGGCGCACGGAGGCACGGCGACGCTCGAAGAGGGGCCGGAGGGCGGCAGCCGGTTCACGCTCCGCCTGCCGCTCGGCATGTGAGAAGCTGTTTAGCGCCAACGCCTTCCCACATCCGTCTTTCCCGCGAACGCGGGAATCCAGAAGTGGGGCATGCACAGCGTTCTGCACACGGGAGCCCCGCTTTCGCGGGGATGACGAACCTCATAAACAGGGCTGAGGCGCGCGGGTCGTCGGCAGTCGGGTGACGGCTCCCTCCGATCCGGCGCCCGGTCCGGTTGAAAGAGCGCGCGGGAAGCCGTCTCACCCCTGTAATGCCGGGGAAAGGCGCTCGTAATGAAGTCCACGCTTTCTTCCGGGCGGCACGCGCCCATGTCCTCGCCCAGGCCAGCCAATGATCCGAACCTCCCAACGCGCCCTCGCCGACCGCCGCACACCCGCATGGACTCCACGCCCGACACGTTCGCCCGCCGCGCCGACGCCGCCCTCGCGGCCCGCTTCCCCGACGCGTGGCCGCTCGTGCGTGCCCGGTTCACGCCCGGCGCGCGCTTCGGCCTCGGCCTGACGCTCGCGCTCGGCGCCGTGTGGCTCGGCTTCTGGGCCTTCTTCGAGGTCGTCGAGATCTGGGCGGGCGCGCCGACGCTCGGACGCCTCGACACTGGCGTGCAGGCCGCCATCGGGCGGATCGTGAGCTCCGGCCTGACGCCTGTCATCCGCGCGGCGACCGAACTCGGCGGGGTCGCGTGGACGGTCGTCGCGGGCGTGGGCGGCGCGGCGCTGCTCTGGAGGCGGCGCTCGTGGTGGCTCTGGGCGTGGGGTGCGGCCCTCGGCGGTGGCGAGGCGCTCGTGTGGGCCTTCAAGACCTTCTACCACCGGACGCGGCCCGTCGAGCAGCTCATCACGGCGCACGGGTACAGCTTCCCGAGCGGCCACAGCACGACGGCGATGCTGATCTACGGCTTCGCCGCGGCCTACGCCTGGGCGCACCTCCGCGGCGCCGCACGCGCCGTCGCCGTGGCCGGGTGCGCCGCGCTCGTCCTCATCGTCGGGTTCAGCCGGATGTACCTCGACGTCCACTACGCAACCGATGTGCTCGGCGGCTACGTCCTCGGCGCGACGTGGCTCGTCGCGGCGCTGTCGCTCGCGCGGACGTTCGCGGCCCGCGCGTCCCCTTCCGAACGACTCGGCGCGTGACGATGGCCCGGCAGACGGGTCCGCGTCGGCGTGCCCCGGCCCATTCTGTCCAACGTGTAATGCGGCGGACAGCCCCGGTTCACCACCGGCGCCTTTCCTTCCGGCTCACCCAACCCCTTCCGACGATGATCCGACAGGCTTCCCTTCTCGCGCTCGTGCTCGCCCTCGGCGCGTGCGCCGACAAACCGGACCCGATGGCCACGCCCGCGTCCTCCGAGCAGGCCGAGGCCGCGGAAGGGCGGGAGAACGAGGCGATGGAAGGCAACGAGGCGGAGGACGCCGACGAGGCCGATGAGGCCGTCACGCCGCCCGCCGCCGTCGCTTCGGCGTTCCAGAGCGGACACGCGGGCGCGACCGGCCTCACCTGGTCGCGCGAGAGCGACGGCGGCTACGAGGCGTCGTACACCGAGGGCGGCCGGAAAATGTCGACGGTCTACGCGGCCGACGGGATGCCGGGCGAGGTCGAGACCGAGATGGCCGTCTCGGACCTCCCGGCCGCCGTCACCGCGACGCTCGCCCGCGACTACGCCGGCAAATCGGTCACCGGCGCTGCCCGGATCGTGAAGGGCGGGAAGACGACCTACGAGGCCGAGATCACGGAGGGCGGCACGCCGCGCGACCTCGTCTTCAACGAAGACGGATCGCTGGTGGCCCCGATGGGGGCCAACTGATCTCCGGTCCGATCTCCGTGCTGCGCCGCTTCGCCCGTGTCTGCGCGCTCGCCGCCGCCCTCACGGGCAGCGCGGGGTGCGTGCGGTACGTGGCCCGGCCGCTCACGGACGACGCCATCCGCGCGGCGCTCGCCGTCCCACCTGCCGACTCGCTCGCCGTGCGGGCCGCGCGGCTGAGGCACCCCGCGCTCGCGCCGGTCGCGCTCGACCTCGCGGACGGGCTGACGCCGGACGAGGCGGCGGTCGTGGCGGTCCTCGCCAACCCCGGCCTGCGCGCGCGCCGGGCGGGGCGGGGCGTCGTCGCGGCGCAGCTCTTCGCCGAGGGCCTCCTGCCACCGCCGCAGCTCGCCGCGAGCGCCGACGTCCCCATCGGCGGCGGCGACGCGTCGAGCCAGACAGCGGTCGGTCTCGGGATTGCGCTCGACCTCGGGGCGCTCGTCACGCGCGGGGCACGCCTCGCCGCTGCGAGCGCCATCCGCGACTCGACCGACCTCGGCATCGCGTATGCCGAGTGGCAGCTCGCGCAGCAGGCGCGCCTCTCGGCGTACCGGCTGATCTACCTGGGCCAGCAGCGCGACCTGCTCGCCGTCGAGGTCGAGGCGCTCCGTCAGAGCCTCGACCTGCTCAACGAGGCCGAACGCAGGCGCCTCATCACCGAGGTCGACCGCGCCGCGGCGGAGGCGGCCTTCCGCGACGTCCGCCTGACGGCGCTCGACGTAGACCGCCAGATCGCCGACGAGACGTTCGCGCTCATCGGCGCGCTCGGCTTCCCCGCCGACACGAGCGTCATGGTGCAGCCGGCCGCGCTGCCAGCGCCCGTCGTTCCCGCCGTTCGCCACGCTCGCCGCCGGGCTCGACTCGACGCGCCTCGACCTGCGCGCGCTGCGCCTCGGCTACGCATCGAGCGAGGCGGGCCTGCGCGCCGCCGTGCTCGGGCAGTTTCCCGCGATCAACGTCGGGCTGACCCTCGCCCGCAGCGATGCCGGGCTCGTCACGCTCGGCCCGGCCGTGAGCGGCGGGCTGCCGCTGCTCCGGCTCGGACGGGCGCTGCTGTTCGACCGCAACCAGGGCGGGATCGCCCTCGCGGCGGCGAGCCGGGCCGTGCTGCTGGCCGAGTACGCGGCGCGGCGCCGCGATGCCGAGGTGGCCCTCGCGCAGAGCGCCTCGGCGCTCGTCCTCGCCCGGCAGCGTGCCGAGGCGGCGCGGCTCGCCTACGACACCCGCCGCCACCTCGTCGAGATCTACGGCCAGGCGCTGCTGTTCGGGCAGGCCGACGTGGTGACGTACTACCAGGCGCGCGTCGATGCGCTCGGCCTCGCGCTGCAACTGTTCCAGGCCGAGAGCGCCGTCGCGGAGACGGCCATCGCGCTCGACCTCGCCGCCGGGCGTCCGCTCGCGCCGCCCGCCGGTCCGCCGACCGAGCCGGCCCTCCGCCCGCTCCCGCCGCCCTTCCGCACGCCCAAGTGACCCGATTCCGTCTCCTGATCGCCGCCGCGCTCGCGCTTCCCGCGTGCGGCTCGCCGAGCGCTCCGCCCGAGGCGGCCTCCCTCGAAGCGGACGCCCCCGAGCCGGTCGCCGACGTGGCCGTCCGGGTCGTCCGCGACGGTGCGATTGCGAACACGTTCGAGGGCTTCGGCTCGGCCGTCGCCGAGCCGGGGTCGGGGCGGATGTACACGGTCCCGTTCGAGGGCGTCGTGCAGAGCGTGGCCGTGGCGGCCGGGCAGGCGGTCGGCCGCGGGGCGCTGCTCGTGCGCCTCGCGCCGAGCGCGGCGTCGCAAGCGGACCTCGACGTGGCGCGGATCGACCTCGGCGCGCAGCAGGCGGCGCTCGCCACGACGCGCGAGCGCTACGACCTCCACCTGGCCACGCGCCAGGAACTCGAATCGGCACAGGCGCTCGTCGCCGCGGCGCAGGCGCGCGCACGGGCGCTCGGGCAGGCGGGGGCGCAGCGGACCGTCACGGCGCAGGCGGCGGGCGTCGTCGATACGGTGTTCGTGGCGCCCGGCCAGACCGTCTCGGCGGGCGCGCCGCTCGCCTCGATCTCAGGCGTCGGCGGCTTCTCCGTCACGCTCGGCGTCGACGCCGGGCACGCGGTGGCCGTGGTGCCGGGGCAGGCGGTCACGCTCTCGGCGGTCGACCGGCCGGAGGCGCGGGTGACCGGGCGCGTGCGGCGCGTCGAGCAGGCGCTGAGCCCGACGACGCGCCTCGCGCAGGTCATCGTGGCCGTGCCGGGGCGGACGCCGTTCCTGCTCGGCGAGGTCGTCCGCGGCCAGTTCGACGGCGCCGAGGCGCGCGCGCTCGTCGCCCCCCGAGGCGCGCTCCTGCCGACGCCCGAGGGCCTCGTCGTCTTCACCGTCCGCGGCGGGCGCGCCGTGCGCCACGCAGCGACGGTCGTCGCGGAATCCGACAGCCTGACGGGCTTCATCGCCTCCGGCGTGCAGGCGGGCGACTCGCTCGTCCTCACGAACCTCGTGCAGCTCTCCGACGGCCTGCGGGTCCGCGTGGCCCGATGAAGGCGCCTCTCGCACCGCACGACGCGACGCCGGAGCGCTCCTCGCCGGATACGCCCGCTGAGGCGCCGCCCGAGGGCTGGGTCACGCGCCAGGGCCGCTTCGCGGTCGTGCTGCTCGTCGTCCTGGCCGCGGCGGGCCTCTGGGCTGGGCTTGGGATGCCCGTCGGCCTGTTTCCGCAGGTCAGCTTCCCCCGCATCGTCGTCTCGCTCGACGCGGGCGACCGCGCCGCCGAACGCATGGCCATCGAGGTCACGACGCCCCTCGAAACCGCGCTCCGCGCGCTGCCCGGCGTGCAGGGCCTCCGCTCGAACACGAGCCGCGGATCGGCGGAGGTGTCGGTCGACTTCGGCTGGGGCCGCGACATGTCGATCGCGCTCCTCGACGTGCAGACGGCGGTCTCGGGCGTGCTGCCGAGCCTGCCCGCGGGCACGCAGTTCGAGGTGCGGCGGATGGACCCGACCGTCTTCCCGGTCCTCGGCTACTCGCTCACGTCGACGACGCAAGACCCGGTCGCGCTCTACGACCTCGCGCAGTACACGCTCCGCCCGACGCTCGCAACCGTGGCGGGCGTGGCGCGCGTCGAGGCGCAGGGCGGCGCGACGGGCGAGATCCGCGTCGAGGCCGACCCCGAGCGCCTCGCGCAGTTCGGCCTCTCCATCGGCGATCTCGCCGCCGCCGTCGGGCAGTCGAACGTGGTGACGGCGCTCGGCCGCATCGAGGACCGCAGCAAGCTCTACCTCGCCTTCACCGAGGCGCCGCTCGACACCGTCTCGCAGATTCCGGACATCGTGCTGAGGGCCGGGCCGGAGGGCGTCGTGCGGCTCGGCGATGTGGCGACGGTGCGCCCGGCCGAGGCGCCGGTCTACACCCGCGTCACCGCCGACGGCAAGCCCGCGACGCTCGTGCTCGTCTACCAGCAGCCCGGCGGCAACACGGTCCAGATCGCCCGCGATGTCGAGGCGGCGCTCGCCCGTGTGCCGCTGCCGCCGGGGACGGCCCTGGCGCAGTGGTACAACCAGTCGGACCTCATCCTGGCGTCGGCGAACAGCGTCCGCGATGCGGTTCTGATCGGCGTTTTCCTGGCGGCGTTCGTGCTGCTGATTTTTCTGCGGAGTTGGAAGATCACGGTCGTCGCCGTCGTCGCGGTGCCGGTCGTGCTCGCCATCACGGCGCTCATCCTCTCGCTCCTCGGCGAGACGATCAACGTGATGACGCTCGGCGGGATGGCCGCCGCCGTGGGGCTCGTCATCGACGACGTGATCGTGATGGTCGAGCACGTCGTGAAGACGCTCCGCGGCGAGGCGGAGTCTACCGAGGCCGTCCAGGCGCTTCGCGGCCTCGGACCGCGGCAGCGCGTTCGGCTCGCCGCGCGGCAGTTCACGCGGCCGCTCGCGGCCTCGTCGGCGGCGACGCTCATCATCCACATCCCGCCCGCCTTCCTCTCGGGCGTGACCGGCGAGTTCTTCAAGGCGCTCTCGCTCACGCTCGCCTCGCGCGCTCGTCGTGTCGTTCCTCGTCGCCTGGGTCGCCGTGCCGCTCGTCTCGGAGCACCTGCTGACGGAAACGGACGCGGAGGAAAAACCGCCGGGGCGGATCTGGACGCAGGTGCAGCGTGCCTACGACGCCGCCGGGCGCCGCGTGGTCGCGCGGCCCGTTCTCGCGCTCGTGCTCGTCGTGCCGCTGCTCACGTTGGGCGTCATCGGCTACACGCAGGTCGGCAGCGGCTTCCTCCCCCCGACCGACGAGGGCGGTTTCGTGCTCGACTACCTCTCGCCGCCCGGCACCTCGCTCGGCGCGACGGACGCGATGGTGAGGCAGGTCGAGGCCATCCTGCAGGCCACGCCCGAGGTCGACACGTACAGCCGCCGGACAGGCTTTCAGCTCGGCGGCGCGCTCACGGAGGCCAACGAGGGCGACGTCTTCGTGCGCCTGAAGCCCCTTCCGCGGCGCGACATCGAGGCGATCATGGACGACGTGCGCGGCCAGATCGAGGCGCGCGTGCCGGGGCTCGAAATCGAGCTCGTGCTTCTGATGGAAGACCTCATCGGCGACCTGACCGCCGTCCCGCAGCCCATCGAGGTCCAGCTCTTCTCCGACGATCCGGCGACGCTGACGCGCCTCGCGGCGTCGGTCGCGGACGGCCTCGGCGGCATCGCGGGCGTCGTCGACGTGGCCGACGGCATCGTGCCGGCCGGCGATGCCCTCGATGTCGTCGTCGACCGTACGCGTGCCGGGTTGCAGGGGATGACGCCGCAGGATGTCGCGGCGGCGCTCGGCGACCTGCTCGGCGGCAACGTGGCGACGCAGGTGCGGCAGGGGCCGAAGCTCGTCGACGTGCGCGTCTGGGTCGCGCCGGAGCGCAGGCAGACCGCGCGCGACGTGGCGCGCCTGCTCCTCCGCGCCCCCGACGGCCACCTGGTGCGCGTCTCCGACGTGGCGACGATCCGGACGGTCACCGGCCAGCCGCAGATCGCCCGCGCCGACCTGCGCCGGATGGTCGCCGTCACCGGCCGCATCTCCGGGCGCGACCTCGGCTCGACCATCGGCGACGTGCAGGCCTTCCTCGACGCGCCGGACACGCTCCCGCTCGGCGTCACCTACCGCCTCGGCGGGCTGTACGCGCAGCAGCAGGAGGCCTTCCGCGGCCTGCTCGCGGTCTTCGGCGCCGCGACGGCGCTCGTCTTCCTGCTGCTTCTCGCCCTCTATCGCCGCTTCAAAGTGGCCATCGCCATGCTCGTGACGGCGCTCCTGTCGCTCGCGGCGATCTACCTCGGCCTCTGGATCTCGGGCGCGGCCGTCGACATCTCGTCGATGATGGGCATCGCGATGATCGTCGGCATCGTGACCGAGGTGAGCGTGTTTTACGTCGAGGAGCTGCGCGTGCTGCCGCCGGAGATGGACCGGGAGACGGCGCTCCTTGCCGCCGCCTCGAACCGGCTGCGGCCGATTGCGATGACGACCCTCGCGGCGATCCTCGCGCTCCTGCCGCTCGCGATCGGCATCGGCGAAGGCTCGGGCCTGCTCAAGCCGCTCGCCATCGCCATCGTGTCGGGCCTGGCGGCGCAGCTGCCGCTCGTGCTCCTCGTGCTGCCGGCCCTCCTCGTCGCGCTCCGCGCGGACCTGCCGGAAGGACCCCTCAAAAAGCGCCAGACGAGCGCCGCATCTCCCTCTCTCGGCGTCCCGCCCGGCGCCTGAGGACACAGGCGCGTTCGTCATGACAGGTGCAGGCGGCTCCGTGGTGTCTCAGGCCTCTGCTGCTGGGTGTGTCGTTGGTCGTTGGCTGTGGGAGCGGGTTCGGGCGGCCTTGCCCGCGACCGACGGACAGCGAGCGCTCCGCCCGAACCTCTCGACAACGATGTGACACGGCCCTCAGCCCTGGATCTGCGGCAGCGAGACGGTGAAGCGGCTGCCCTCGCCGGGCGTGCTCTCCGCCTCGACGGCCCCGCCGTGTCGCTCGGCGATGCGCCGCACGATGGACAGCCCGATGCCGGTGCCGTCGTACGCGTGCCGCGCGTGCAGGCGCTGGAACGGCGTGAAGATGCGCTCGGCGTGACGGGCCTCGAAGCCGATGCCGTTGTCCTCGACGACGAGCCGGAAGGTGCCGCGCGCGTGCTCCGTGCGCACGCGCACGACCGGGGGCACGCCCGGGCGGTGGAACTTGAGCGCGTTGCCGATGAGGTTCAGCAGCAGCTGGTGCATCTGCAGCGGGTCGGCCACGACCGTCGGCAGGGACTTGGCCTCCAACCTCCCGCCGGTCTCGCCGAGGCGCATCTCCAGGTCCACCTGCACGGCGGCGAGGGTCTCGTTGAGGTCGACGCGCAGCGTGGGCCGCTGCTCGGTGGCCACGCGCGAGAAGGCGAGCAGGTCTTTGATGAGCCGGCTCATGCGCTCGGTCGCCGCCTGGATGCGCTCGACGAAGTGCTGCCCTTCCTCGCCGAGCGTCGGCGCGTGGTTGGCGACGAGCAGGTCGGCGAAGGACTGCACCTTGCGCAGCGGCTCCTGCAAATCGTGCGAGGCGACGTAGGCGAAGTCCTGAAGCTCGCGGTTGCGGACGGCCAGCTCGTGGTTCGTGCGGGCGAGTTCGACCGTGCGCGCCTCGACGCGCTCTTCGAGGGCCTGGTTGAGATCGCGGAGCGCCGCCTCGGCCTCGCGGGCCTGCCGGTAGAGGGCCGCGTTGTCGCCGGCGGCGCCGGCGCGGGCGGCGAGTTCTTCGGCGAAGCGCACGTCGGCCATGTCGTAGCGGCGGCTGCCGTGCGTGGCGATGAGCGTGATGCCGCCGATGACGCGCTCCCGCGTGCGGAGCGGCACCACGAGCGCCGACGTCATGCCGAGCGTGCGCAGCGTGGCGAGGTGCTCGGGACTCTTGGCTCCGGCCTCGATCATCTCCGGCGTCACATCGGTGATGAGCAGCGACTCACCGGTGCGGACGACGTGGCCGAGTCCACCGGGCGCGTCGAGGTCGGGCGGATACCTCTCGTTGAGATCTGCCGCGAGCGCCATCATCTCTGGATCGACATGGACGATCGCGTGGTGCTTGATCTCGCCCGTCTCGGTCACGGTCTGGATGGCGCACCAGTCGGCGAGCGTCGGCACGACGAGCGCGGCGATCTGCGCGAGCACCGCCTCGGGGTCGAGCGTCGAGGAGAGCAGGTGCGAGGCGTCGGCGAGGAAGGCCATCTGGCGCTCGGAACTCCACCGCTCGTGGATGTCGATGCACGAGCCGATGAAGCCCGTGAAGGCGCCCGCGCCGTCGAACTGCGGCGCGCCGCGGTCGATGAGCCAGCGGTAGGCCCCGTCGTGGCGGCGCAGCCGGTACTCCATCTCGAAGGGCTCGCGGGCGTCGAAGGCCGATTCGTAGATCCCCAGGCAGCCGACGCGGTCGTCGGGGTGGATGTCGCCGGCCCACTTCGCGCCGACGAGATCGTCGAGCGGGCGCCCGGTGAAGTCGAGCCAGGGCTGGTTGAAGTAGTAGCAGCCTTTCGTGAGGTCCGACATCCAGATGAGGACCGGGGCCGCGTCGGCAAGGGTGCGGAAGCGGTCCTCGCTGGCCAGGAGCGCCTTTTCGGTGCGCTTCTGCTCGGTGATGTCGTGGAAGAGGACGGTGATGCCGTCGGCGTACGGATAGCAGCGCTGCTCGTACCACCGGTCGCGCGCCGGGACGTAGCCCTGGTAGACGGTGGGCAGGCCCGTGGCGAGGGCCTCTTCGAAGGTGGCCAGGAACGTCGAGGTGGCGGCGTCGGGGATGACCTCCGACGCCGTTCTGCCGATCAGGTCGGCGGCGGAAAGGCCGATCTGGCGGGTCGCCTCGGGATTGACGTAGACGTAGCGGAGCTCGCGGTCGAGCACGATCACTCCCTCGGCCACTCCGTTGAGCGCGTCGATCAGCGGGGAAACTCGGAGTTCATGGCACAGAGGAGACCCGGCAAGGACGAAGGAGGGAAGAGGCTCGGGTAGTTTCGACGCACCGCCATGTTCCACCGCTGCCGGCCACCACCGGGCCGTCCACCAGAGGGCCGTGCATCCGCGGCGTCGGCGTCGAGGACGTGCCCGCGGCGTACCGGGGCTAGTGCCGGGGCAGCGCATGAAGGAACGCCTGTGCCTCGTCTCATCCGCCGCTCCGGCGAACGCGGGAATCCGGAGCGGGGCACGCCCAGCGCTCGTCTCTCCCGGTCCCCGCGTTCGCGGGGAGGACGGACTTCATGGGCACCTTTGCGGATGCGCCGGGCAGCCCCTCACGCGTCGCCGATCGACTGGAGGAGGACGAGCGGGTCGAAGGGTTTGGCGACGTAGCGGTCGAACCCGGCGGACAGGAACCGCTCCTCGTCTCCAGGCAGCGCGTACGCCGTCACCGCGACGAAGAGCGCCTCCGTGAAGGCAGCCCTCTCGCGAAGCCGCGGCAGCAACTCGACGCCGCTCATCATTCCCGTCCCGAGGGTGATGTCGAGCAGCACCACGTCGTACGGACCGGGGCGCGACGAGCGCATCCGCAGGAGTCGACCCGAGACTGCTGCGCCTCGACTCGCTCGGTCACCGCCAGAGCGCCAGGGTCGGCTACGCGATCTCCGACGCCGATGGAGCACGCTTCGCCCCGGTTGCGAAGGCACCCCCGGCCGCACACCTCGCGCATCGCCTGCGCGACGCCGGCGGGCGAGAAGGCGACACGCGGACCGGGCCGCTCGCCCCGTGGTCGCGCCTCTGCGAGAACGCCGACGGCTTCGCGGAGCGTCACCGCGCGCATCCTGACGCCGCGCGACACGATCACCACCGACGTTGGCGTGCGCCTGCGCGTGGGCAACACCGTCTACGACGATTCGCTCACCGTCCCCTCCGCCGACGCTGCGACGCATCTGTGCGGCGGCGCGGCGGCGCCCGCGTGACGCCCGCCTACCGCTGCGCCGTGTTCGACATCTTGAGGAAGACGCGCATGAGCGCGGCAGGACGCTTCATCGCCCCCGTGGTCGGCACGGTCACATCGATCAGGGCGCGGAAGCCCTCCAGGTCGGGCACCGCGGTGGATGGCTGGTAGCCCATCGCCCACGAGGTGAAGAGGCGCTCCGGGGCGATCCCCGCGTCGAGGTAGTGGATGGCCGTGTGCCGCACGTCCGCATCGATGCGCGCCTTCACCGCCGCGAGCGCGTCGGGCGCCCCCTCGATGTACTGGCAGAACTGCCCGAGTCCGAGGCCGGGCGAGTAGTCGTAGAGCAGCAGCCCCGACACGTCGTGGCGCTCGTTGAAGCGGCGCGCGCTGGCGAGGAGCGCTTCGAGTTCAGGCTCGTCGAACGGGCGCACGGCCCGGCTGAGGTAGAGGAGGTAGCGAAGCGGTGCCGGGTCCATTGCGAGAGGGGGCCAGGGATGGATGAGGAACAGGAAGAGGGGAGCCGCACGGCGGCTCTCGTGCCGCGCCTGCGCCTGTCAGTATCGGCCACTCCAGAGCGTTTCTCTGGGAACGTAACAAGATTGCCTCAGAATGCGGCACGCTCGCCGGGCGTGGTGCCGAGGGCAGGGCGGGCGCACGCTACGATGCGACGACAGCGGTGAGGAAGTCCGGACCATCCGGCCATCTTGCGCTTCATCCGAAGGCTCCGCGTGCGCACCGTCGCCGTGCCCCGGAGCAGATCCCGTCCCACGCTGCGCAAATGGCTCCGCAGGGCCGAGGCCGATGGCGATCACGGACTGGCCTCGAAGCGCCGCAGGCCCCACCGCACCGCCGACTCCAAGCGCACCGCCGGGATGACCGGGTGCGTGCTCACGCTCCGGCGCGAGCGCAACCTCGGCTCGACACGGTCTCCAGGCGAAGCTGCTGCGCCTCGACGGCGTCCATATCGGCTTTGTCTACGACGTTCGGGGCGATGTCGCGCGGATCTGGGGCGATGCGCCGATGTCGTGCGAGGACGTTCCGCGCGGTGGCCTCGGCGGCGCGTACGCTACGGCGGGTAGCCGCCGCGCAACCCGGCTTTCGCGTGGCGCGTTGACGAGGCCGACCGATTCCCCTCCCCACGATGACCCTCCGCGACCGCCTCGGCGCCGACATCAAGGACGCCATGCGCGCCCGCGACGCCCTCCGCCTGCTCACCCTTCGCGGCCTCAGCGCCGCCATCCAGCGCGCCGAGATCGACCAGCGGCAGGGCGGCGAGGCCACGCTCGACGAGGCGACCGTGCTCGCTGTCGTCCAGAAGCAGGCCAAGCAGCGCCGCGAGAGCGCCGCGCAGTACGACGCCGCCAGTCGCCCCGAACTCGCCGACGCCGAGCGCGCCGAACTCGCCCTCATCGAGACCTACCTCCCGACGCAGGCCAGCGACGACGACATCCGTGCCGAGATCGCCCGCATCGTCGCCGACACCGGCGCGAGTGGCGCCGCCGCGATGGGCCGCGTGATGGGACCGGCGATGGCCGCCCTGAAGGGCCGCGCCGACGGCACGCGCGTGCAGGCGCTCGTGCGCGAGGCCCTGGGGGGGTGAGATGGGGAGTTTGTGGGATTGTGAGCTGGAATCCATCGAGGGAGGACGGCGGCGGAATCCGGGAAGAGGTGCGGATCAGGCGCCGTTTCCGTGCTCAAGCATCGCTCTCACGAACCACCCGGTGGCACAGCCGGATCGACGAGTCCGCACGATCCACCCCCAAACTCACCATCCTCTCACTCTCATCAACCCACACCCATGACCGACCTCCTCATCGCCGCCGTCGTGCTCGCGGGCGCCGTCAGCGGGTGGCGCAGCGGGGCGCTGCGGCAGATCGCGGGCGTGGCCGCGTTCCTCGGCGCGCTCCTCGTCGGCCTCTGGCTGATGGACGAGGTCGGCGCGATGCTGGCCGCGAGCCTCGATCTGTCGGCCCGCGTGGCGCCGCTCGCGGGGTTCATCGTGCTCTTCATCGGCGTGCAGGTGGCCGTCGCCGCCGTCGTGCGGATGGTCGAGGGCGCCCTCGACGCGGCGAAGATCGGCGTCGTCAACCGCGCGGGCGGGGCCGTCATCGGCGCGCTGCGGTCGGCTCTCGTGGTGAGCGCGGTGCTCGTGCCGCTGCGCTTCGCGAACGTGCCCAGTGCAGAAGCGCGGGCGGCGTCGGTGCTCTACGAGCCGGTCTCGCGCGTGCTGCCGATGTCGCGTGCCGTGGCGGGCGAGCGCCTGCCGCCGTTCGTCGCCCGCTTCCGCCGCGCCCTCGACGCCGCCCGCGCCGATTCGGTGAGCCGGGCGCGGGAGACGCCAGAGGTGCCGCCGGTGCAGTAAAGCGTGAGCGTAGGGGCACGATACATCGTGCCCTTGCCGGCCAGCACCTCCGCACCCCACGTACCGCCGCGCCCGCCCGATGCCACTGCGCGGCTGCGGTATTCGTGGTCGTCACCACCACCCGGGGACGTAGAGACGCATCGCCGATGCGTCTCTACCACGCGCCGCGCAGTCCACCGTCCGTCGCACCGGCACGCCGCACCCGTCCGCGCGTTCGATCCACGATCCTGCACGCCCGACCCTCGCCCGCTCCGTGACCCCCGTCGAACTCCGCCTCCAGAACTTCCTCTCCTACGGCGAGGCCGCGCCGCCGCTCGACTTCGAGGCCTTCCAGACGGCGTGCATCTCGGGCGGCAACGGACAGGGCAAATCGTCGCTCCTCGACGCGCTCACGTGGGCGCTCTGGGGGCAGGCGCGCAAGGGGACGAGCGCCATCAAGCCCGACGCCGACCTGCTGCGCAAGGGATCGCTGCGGATGGTCGTCGAACTCGTCTTCGACCACGACGGGCAGCGCTACCGCGTCCGCCGCGGCTACGGCACCTCGAAGTCCGGCAAGACGCCCAAGCCCGACCTCGAAGTCTTCGCCGCCGACGGGACGGACTGGCGCACGCTGACCAGCACGTCGGTTGCCGAGACGCAGCGCGTGCTCGACCGCCTGCTGCGGATCGACTACGACACGTTCGTCAACGCCTCGATGCTGCTGCAGGGCCGCGCCGACGAGTTCACGCGCAAGAAGCCGAACGAGCGCAAGGAAGTCCTCGCCCGCATCCTCGGCCTCGACCGCTACGAGGTGCTGGAGCGCCGCGCCGCGGGCCGCCTGAGCACCGCGAAAGCCGCGCGCGAGGCCGCCGAGCGCGAGCGCGAGCGCCTCGCCGCCATCGCCGCCACCCGCGACGACGTCGACGCCGCCCACGCCGCCGCCCTCGACGCCGAGGCCGCCGCCCTCGCCACGCGCGACGGCGCCCACGCCGCCCTCGACGCCGCCCGTCTGGCCCTCACGCACGCGAGCGCCGACGCACGCCGCCTCGACGACCTGCGCGAGAGCGCCGCCCGCGCGTCCGCCGACCTCGCGCGCCTCGCCGCCGAGCGCGCCGACTACGCCGACCGCCTCGCCCGCGTCGACGCTGAGATCGCAGCGGGGACGGCGACCGAGGCCGAGCACGCGCGCTTCCTCGCCCTCGACGCCGACGTGCGGCGCCTCTCCGACCTCGCCGCGCAGCACCACGCCCTCGACAAGCAGGCGATGACGGTCGAGCAGCAGATCCACGAGGCGCGCCACAAGGCCGAGCGTGGCATCGCCGGACTCGACGCCGAGATCCGATCCGCCGACGAGCAGACCGCCGCCGCCACCGCCCGCGCCACCGGCCTCGCGGCTGTCGACGCCGCCCT
Organism: Rhodothermales bacterium; assembly: GCA_963726715.1. Taxonomy (GTDB): domain Bacteria; phylum Bacteroidota; class Rhodothermia; order Rhodothermales; family BA12; genus CAVSDF01. The sequence continues at coordinate 299,572 of CAVSDF010000010.1, read as the reverse complement.
TGCGTCCGCCCGCGCGAGCGCGACCGCCAGTCAGCGGCTCGACGCCGCCCGCGCCCGCGCCGAGCGCCTCGACACGCGCCGCGCCGAACTCGAAGCCGCCATCCTCGCCGAACGCCGCGCCCTCGAGGTCGACCGCGACGCCCTCGCGCGCCGACTGCCTGACCTCCGGCAGCGCGCCGACCGCCACGCCGACGCCGTTCGCAAGGCCGACGCCCTCGCAAGCGCCACCGCCGACCGCGCTGCCGCCGAGGCCGAGCGCGACCGCCTGCAGGACGACGGCACGCCGTGCCGCCGACGAGCGCTCCGCCAGCGCTGCCGAGCGCGACCGCGCGCCTCGCCGAGCGCGACGACGCCCGCGCCCTCGCCGACCGTCTCGGACGCGGCGACGGCACCGACGACTGTCCGGCGTGCGGCGGCACCCTCAGCCCCGCTCGCCGCGCTGCCCTCGTCCGCGAGAAAGAGGCGATCGCCGCCGACCTCGACCGCCGCGCCGCCGACGCGAACGCCCGCTCCGACGCCGCCAATCGCCTGCGCGACGACATCGGGGTCCGCTACAAGCTGGCCCTCGCCGCCATCGACGCCGCCCGGCAGCGCGAGAACGAGTGGCAGCGCCTGCACATCGAGGTGCAGGAGGGCGCAGGCGCGAGCGCCGAGGTGACGCGCGCCGAGGGCGAGATCGCCGTCCTCACGCGCCGCATCGACGGAAAGGACTTCGCCGCCGACCTCCGCGCCGAGTACAAAACGGTGGCCGCCGAGCGCGCGGGCCTCGCCTACGACGCCGCCGAGCACGACCGCCTGCGCCGCGACGCCGCCCGCGAGGACGACCTCGTGCTCCGCCGCCAGGGCATCGTCGACGCCGCGAACAGCGCCGCCGAACTCCGCGCCCGCGCCGACGCCCTGACCGCGCGCCGCGACGCCGCCCGCCGCGACCTCGACGCCGGACTGCCCTTCGGCGACGCCCCCGCGCGCCTCGACCGCGTCCGCGACCAGATCCGCGCCCTCGCCTTCGACGGCGCCGCCTTCGAGCGAACCCGCGCCTCCCGCGACGCCCTCGCCGAAGCCCCCGCGCGCCGCGAGCGCCTCCTCGCCGCCCGCGAGGCCCGCGCCGACCTCGCCACCGACGCCGCCCGCGCCGCCGAGCGCCACGCGACGCTGACGACCGACCACGCCGCCCTCGCCGTCCGCATCGCCGACCTCGCCCGCCTCGACGACGCCCGCCGCGCCGGAGAGGCCGCCGTCGCCACCGCCACGACCGCCGCGAGCGCCGCCGACGCCGCCCTCGACACGCGCCGCCACGACACCGCCCGCGCGAGCGCCGCCCGCGACGCCGTCGCCACCGCCGAAGCCGCGCACCGCGCCGCCGCGAAGGCCGCCCACAGCGCCCACGCCGACGAAGCGCTCTACAAGCACCTCCGCGAGGCCTTTTCGCGGCGCGGCATCCCGAGCCTCATCATCGAAGACGCGCTCCCGGAGATCGAGACGCGCGCGAACGACCTCCTCGACCGCCTGAGCGACGGGCGGATGCGGATGGCGTTCGAGACGCAGCGCAACCGCAAGTCCGACGACGGCACCATCGAGACGTTGGAGGTGAAAGTCGCCGACGAGTCCGGGCAGTTGCGCAGCTACGAGACGTTCTCCGGCGGCGAGGCCTTCCGCGTCAACTTCGCCCTCCGCGTCGCGCTCTCGCAGATGCTCGCCGCCCGCAGCGGCGTCGACCGTGCGGACGCTCGTGATCGACGAAGGCTTCGGCACGCAGGACCAGGCGGGCGTGCGGCTGCTCATCGAGGCCATCAACTCGGTGCGCGAGGACTTCGACAAGATCCTCGTCATCACCCACCTCGACGAGATGAAGGAAGCCTTCCCCGTCCGCATCGAAGTCCGCAAAGACCCCGTCACCGGCTCGACGTTCGAAGTGATCGGGGCGTGAGGAGGGCGCGCCGGATGGATGAAGGAACGAGCCGTGCAGCGTCTCATCCGCCACACCCCCGCCGCGCGGACATTTTCAGGACGCGTCCGGTTTGCGCGCCGACATTCAGCGCTCACGTCTGGCGCACAGGCGTTTGCGCCCTACACTCCGGCACGTTATGCGGACGCCCATCCGCATAACACCCCGAGCCGTCGGCTCAATCAGTGGTTACAGGGTTATTTAGCCAAAAGACCTGTTGCGCGGTAGTGCGAGGGGTAGGACCAGCGCGTTTGAGCACGATACCGGCCTCCCCAACTGGCGAAATCAGCCGAATTTGAAGAGTGGCCCCTCGATTTTCGCGGCGGTTTAGGCGCCGAACGCCACTTTTTTACCGCGCTACAGGTCGAGAGTGCAGTTGGCTGGCACCTGCGCCCATCGAAGGAGCGAGGCGATTCGATGCGTCCCAGTCTTCTCGACTCGCTTAATTATAGATAATCTTAAACATGACGCCCTCGATGTCGCGGCGGTTTCGACACTCACCCACTTTTTTCCGCGCTGACGGGTCCTAGCTCGATTTCGTCGCACCTGCGCCGTCTGTAGCAACGCTCCCGGCGGAACCCCCTCCGCCGCTATGAGGCCGTGGTGGCCTCGCAAGGTCGCCTTAGTCCTCCGAAAACCCCTGTGTGGAGGCTGCGTCACGGCCGCGCACTGGCGTTTCACGGACCGCCACGCCGCGCGGGGGCGTAGGACGGAGCCTGACCACGCCTGACCGATGACCTTCACCCTCGACGCCACCGACGGCGACGCCCGCGCCGGGCGCCTCGTGACCGACCACGGCGCCATCGAGACGCCGATCTTCATGCCCGTCGGCACCGTCGGCACCGTGAAAGGCGTCAGCGCACGCGAACTCCGCGAGGCCGTCCGCGCGCAGATCATCCTCGGCAACACGTACCACCTGCTGCTGCGTCCGGGCCTCGACTTGCTCGGCGAGGCGGGCGGGCTGCACCGGTTCATGGGGTGGGACGGGCCGATCCTGACCGACAGCGGCGGTTTCCAGGTCTTCTCGCTCGCCGCGCGCCGCAAGATGATGGAGGAGGGCGTCCGCTTCCAGAGCCACATCGACGGGAGCCGCCACCTGTTCACGCCCGAGTCGGTCGTCGACGCGCAGCGCGCGATCGGCTCCGACATCATGATGGTGCTCGACGAGTGCCCGCCCGGCACCGTCGACGCTCGACTACGCCCGCCGCTCCAACGACCTGACGCTCCGCTGGGCCGAGCGCGCCCGCACGCACTGGGCGGCGACGGAGCCGCGGTACGGGCATTCGCAGGCGCTCTTCGGCATCGTGCAGGGCGTCGTCTACCCCGAAATCCGCCGGGCGTCGGCGCGGGCGCTCGTGGGGATGGACTTCCCTGGATACGCGATCGGCGGCCTGTCGGTCGGCGAATCGACGGAGGACATGTACGCGATGGTCGAGGTCGTCGCGCCGGAGCTTCCGCCCGAGAAGCCGCGCTACCTGATGGGCGTCGGCACGCCCGAGAACCTGATCGAGAACGTCGCGCGCGGCGTCGACATGTTCGACTGCGTCATGCCGACGCGCAACGGGCGCAACGGCACCGTCTTCACGACGAGCGGCAAGATCCACGTCCGTGGCGCCAAATGGCGGAGCGACTTCGGCCCGCTCGACCCCGTCCTCGCCGAACTGCCCGGCCTCGCGGGCGAGGCGAGCGCGACGCCGCGGGCCTACCTGCGGCACCTCTTCGTCACCAACGAGCTGCTCGGCCTGCGCATCGCCACGCTGCAGAACCTGACGTTCTACCTCTGGCTCATGGGCGAGATGCGATCCGCGATCCACGAGGGTCGCTTCGACGCCTGGCGCCGCGAGTGGGGCCCGCGGGTCGCAGGGAAGGGGTGAGGTGTAGAGTTGTGGGATGGTGAGTTTGTGGGGTGTCGTACGGAATCGGAGCCCTAGACGCGGATCCGAACGGTCTTGTAGGGGCGGGTCTCGACCCGCCCGGTTGCACCACCGCAGCCCCGGCAGGGCGACGGCGCGGCAACGATGCACCGGCAATCCGCCGGGTCCAGATCGAAGGACGGATGCGGGCGGTTGCCGTCGGGGAAAACCAGACAGGTCGGGGACTTGTCCGGTTGTGCGGTTCGTCGCCAGGGGGCAGCCTGCCAGGTCCCCGCACCGGACAGGGATGCGCTGCTGCGCGTGCGATCTCGCGCGTGCATGCGCCGTGGCGGGGCGGGCCGCGTAGTTTCCCGGACCCATCGCCTCCGGACCTGTGTCCACCCTGCCTCGCGGCCCCGCGCGCCGCGCCCCGTTTCTGCTCCTGCTCGCGCTCGTCGCCCTCGCGTGCGGAGGATGCCGCCCGGCCTCGGCGGTCGTTGGGGCCGATGGGGCGGTCGAGGTGGGCGGTGGCCCGGCGCTCGTGCGGCTCGACGGCGGCTGGGAGGCGCGGCCGGGCACGAGCAGCGAACGTCCGGACATCGTCGGCGCGGGCACGGGCGGCGCGTGGCGGGCGGTCGAGATGCCCGCCTCGTTCCGCGCCCAGGGCTTCGGCGCGGGCACCGCCACCGGCGACAGCGAGGGCATCTGGTACCGCCTGCGCCTCGATACGCGCGGCCAGGGAACCGGCCAGGGAATCGAACCGATGAGCCGCCCGCTGAGCGGGATGCTGCCCGCGATCACGAGCCCGTACCGCCTCTACGCCGTCCAGCCATCCGGACGCGTCGATGTGCTCGCCGAGTCGCGGATGCGGAGCGCGCCCGAGCGGTGGCGCGTGCGGCACGTCTTCGCCCTCCCGCCGGGCGATGCGGTGACGCTCGTGTGGTTCGTCGGCGCGAGCGGGGAGACGCTCAGCGGACCGTACCGCGTGCCGCGCATCGGTCCGTCGGAGGCGGTCGTGCGCGGCGAGACGGCGCACATCGCCCTCGTCTTCGGCGCCCTCGGCGCGTTCGCGATGCTGATGATCGGCGCGCTCGTCGTCTGGCGGCGGCGCCCGGACGATCTGCGGCCCTTCGCCATCACGCTCCTCGCGGGCGTGCTCGCCCTCCGCGCGTTCGTGTCGAGCGATGCCGCCGAGACGCTCGTGCCCGCGTGGGGCGACACGTCGCGGGCGATGCTGCTGGCGATGACGCTGTTTCTGCTGCTCGCGGGCACCGGCGTGCTCATCTGGACCTTCTTCCCCGCCGAGTGCGCGCCGTGGCAGGGCCGCCGTCTGCGCCTGCTCCCGCCCGTCCTCGCCGACGAACCGACGGCCCGCCGCCGGGCGCCGCGCTGGCTCCGGCACGTCTTCACCGGCTCCGTCGTCGCCGCGTGGGCGCTCGGGTTCGTCGGGTCTGTCGCGGCCATCGTGGTCGACGACGCGGCGGCCTCGCCGCTCGTCCGGACGCTCGAAGCGCTCGCGGTGGTGCCGTTCGTGGGGCTTGCGGGCGTGGCGACGTCGGCAGCAGTGTTCGGGCGGCGCGGCGCGCGGATCGTCGTCGCCGGGGCGTGGCTCGCCACCGCCGCCGTCGCGCGCGACGCGCTCCTCGCGCTCGGCCTGCTGCCCGGCGCCGAGCCGGTCGCCGTCTACGCGTTCTTCGCCTTCCTCGTGCTCCTCGCCCTCGCCTACGCCGACGTGTTCGCGCGCAACGCCCGCGAGGTGACCGACCTCTCGCGCGTGCTCTCCGAGCGCGTCTCGGTGCGCACGCGCGAGCTCGAAGCGGCCTCGACGGCGGCGCAGGCAGCGAATCAGGCCAAGACACAGTTCATCTCCGCCGTCTCGCACGAACTGCGGACGCCCCTCGCGGCGATGCTCGGATACGCCCAGCTCCTCGGCGACGAACTCGACGACACCCTCACGCCGACGCAGCGCGAGTTCTTCGGCGTCATCCAGACGAGCGGCGACCGCCTGATCTCCCTCGTCAGCGACCTGCTCGACCTCGCGCTCATCGAGTCCGGACGCTTCGACGTGCGCCTCGGCCCGGTGCTGCTCCCCGACATCGTGCGCGAGGTGGTGCGGCAGGTGGAGCCGATGGCCCGCACGAAAGACCTGGTCCTCGTCGTCGGCGCCGTCCCCGACGTCGCCGTCCTCGCCAACGTGCAGCGGCTGCGGCAGGTGCTGCTCAATTTGCTCTCGAACGCCGTCAAGTTCACCGACGACGGCCACATCGACGTCTGGATCGACACCGCGACGCTCGACGGGCACCCGGCGCTCGCCATCGTCATCTCCGACACCGGGCCGGGCATCGACGACGCCTTCCGCCCGCGCCTGTTCGAGCGCTTCACGCAGGCGCCGAGCGCCTACGACGCGACGCAGCAGGGCGTCGGCCTCGGCCTCGCGCTCGTCGAGGAACTGGTAACGCGGATGCAGGGAACGGTCGATGTCGTCTCGGCGGTGGGCGAGGGCACGGCCTTCACGGTCACGCTGCGCCTCGCCGAGACGGTGGAGAATCCGCGCGCCGACGCCGCGCCGTGAGGGCAGGGGCGTAGTTTCGCCGACGCGCCGGGCACTCCGCCGGGCGCGCGTTCTTTGCCCCGCACGCCGGTGCCCGCCTCTCAGGGGTGGGCTGAAAAGGGAATCCGGGGCCTCGCCGCATCGCTGCGACGGGGCCGTGAGCCGGAACTGATCCCGCAACTGTGCGCGACCGATGAGGACGTGGCCGACGAGGCCGCGCGTCACTGGCCGGGCCGTCCGATGCTCCTTCCGAGCGTCGGCGCGCCTGCCGGGAAGACGTGCGGCGGAGGCTGCGTCCGGCGCCGCCGCCCCGATCTCCGACAACGGAGAGACTCCGATGAGGAGTGGGGACGGAGGGCGCGAGGTCGCAAGTCAGGAGACCTGCCGACGCTGCTCACCGCCACGCCTCCGGGAACTGGGGATCGGCGGGCTTCGAGACACGTGCTCCGGCCCCCTCGTGGGCGTCCGGATGCGCGTGGCGGCGGCGGGCACACGTCCGCGCCGCACCGCTCGCGCGTCCCCGTGGCGCCGCGACGGATCGGCAGAGGCCCGGCGACGACCGGGTTTGAGGCCGTGGCCCCCGCCCGATGCCTCCCCACGTCCCCCCGCGTCCGCCCCGACGCGCCGCTGCTCCGCAGCCCCCCGCGCCTGTCGCCGCCCGCGCCTGCTGCCTGAACCTGGCGAAGGCCGCCGCCGTGCTGGCGCTGCTCGCCATCGCGCCCACCGCGACCGCGCAGACCGCGCCCGCCGACACCACGCGCCCCGATCTCGTCCTCGCCCCCGTCGTCGTGACGGCGCTGCGGGCGCAGACCGAGGCGGCCGAGCGGGCCGCGCACATCGTCCGCCTGAGTCGGCGCGACCTCGACGACCTCCGCGTCTCGACGCTCGCCGACGCGCTCGACCGCGCGGGAAGTGCGTCGGTGCGGCGCTACGGCCCGGCGGGCCTCGCCACCGTTTCGCTGCGCGGCGCCGCGAGCGGGCAGACGGCGATCCTGCTCGACGGCCTGCGCCTCACCGACCCCATCATCGGCCCGGTCGATCTGTCGCTCGTGCCCGCCGCCATCCTCGGCAGCGTGACGACCGTCTCCGGCGCCGCGAGCGCGTGGCACGGACCCGACGCCATCGCGGGCGCCGTCCTCCTCGACAGCCGCGCCGCGCGGGGCCTCGATGTCCGCGCAGGCGTCGGCGCTGCCGGAAGCGGCGAGGCCGATCTGGCGATGGGGCGCGTCACCCGGCGCGGCAGCGTCTCCGCCGCCCTGAGCGCAGCGACGAGCGACGGCGACTTCGCCTACCGCGACCGCACCGCCTTCCCGGCCCGCGACGCCCGCCGCGAGGGCGCCGACCTGCGCCGCGCCACGGCTCTCGTCCGCGCGGACATCGGCGCCACGCGCGCAGGCCTGTGGCTCGCCGCCGCCGACCGCGGCGTGCCCGGCGCCGCAGGCACGGCCACTGGCGCAGGCGCCCGGCAGCGCGACGCCCTCGCGCGCGTCTGGGGCGCCCGGACCGGCACGCTCGGACGCGGCGCCCGCCGCACCGCATGGCGCGCCGCCGCCTTCGCGCACCTCGCCCGCCTCGACTACCGCGGTCCGGGCGCCGCCTCACGCTCGATTCCGCTCGTCACCGGCGCCGAACTCGGCCTCACGCGCTCGCTCGGCGCGGGCGTGACGCTCGGCGGCGGCGTCAGCGGGGCGCGCGCGTCGGCCCGCAACGCCGCGCTCACCGACGCGCCCGTCGAGCACAGCGGCGCGGCGTGGGTCTACGCCGACCTCGCGCGTGGACGCTGGACGGTTGCCCCGGCGCTGCGTCTGGATGTGGCCGCGCAGTCGGGTGCGACGTACGCGCCGGTCAGTCCGCGACTGGGCCTGCGCCTCGATGCGGCGCCGGGCGTGGCGCTGCGCGCGAGCGCGGGGCGGGCGTTCCGGGCGCCGTCGCTCTCCGACCGCTACTGGCGCGGCGCCGGGCGCGCCGACCTCCGTCCCGAACGCGGCTGGACTGCCGACACCGGGGCGGATCTCTCGCGCGGCACCGCCTCGCTCGCCCTCACCGCGTGGGCGCGCCGCGTGGCCGACGAGATCGTCTGGCGTCCGGGCGCGGACGGCGTCTGGCGCCCCGGCAACGTCCGCCGCACCGCCGCCGTCGGCATCGACGCGAGCGGCACGGCCACCACCGGACCTCTCCGCCTGCGCGCCGCCGCCACCGTCCTCGACGCCCGCGACCGCTCCGGCGACGCCGCCACCGACGGCAAACGCCTCCCGTACGTCCCCGCCTGGACCCTCCGCGGCGACGCCCGCGCCGACGTGGCGCGCGTGAGGTCCGCCCGCCTCACCGCCGACATCGCCGCGAGCGGCACCGGGCGCCGCACGACGACCGCCGATGCGTCGACGGCGCTGCCTGCGTTTGCGACGGTCGATGTCGGGGCAGCACTCGCCTGGGCACTTCCCGATGCGCGCGTGGGCGTCGATGTGCGGCTCGCGAATGCCCTCGGGGCCGAGTATGCGCTCGTCGAGGGCTACCCGATGCCGGGGCGGGCGCTGGCGGTCGCGGTGCGCGTGCGGTGGTGACCTGGGCGTGTGGCGCGGGCGGGAGAGACGCCATATGCAGCGTCTCGACGGGGGCGATTCCCCTCCAATTGACATCCATTCACTTCAACCTCCTTCTCCCAATGGCCATCACCGGCTTTCATCGTCTCGGACGGCTCTCGGCGCTTCTCGCGCTTCCCCTCGCGCTCGCGGCCTGCGACAGCGGCAGCGGCGGCGACGCGCCGTCGGTCGGCGGCGTGATCGTGGCGAATCAGGGCAACTTCTCGACCGGCACCGGCTCGATCTCGACCTTCGATCCGGCGACGGGCAACGCGACGCCTGCCGCCGTGACGGGGCTGGGGACGATCCTGCAGAGCGTGCTCGTCCACGAGGGGCGCCTCTACGCGAGCGCCAACACCGCCGGGCGCATCGACGTGTTCGACGCCGAGACGCTCGTCCGGCAACCCTCCATCACCGGCACCGCCGCCGCGCCGATGCCGTCGCCGCGCTACATGGCCGCCGCGAACGGGCGCCTGTATGTCACCAACCTCTACCGCGACGCGGCGACGTTCTCGGGCGGGACGGTGACGGTCGTCGATCTGGCGACCTCGCAGGCCGTGGCGTCGGTCGTCGTCGGGGGCAACCCCGAGGGCATCGCGGTCGTCGCCGGGCGCGTCGTGGTGGCGAACAACGGCTTCGGCGCGGGCACGACGCTCAGCGTCATCGACCCGGCCACCAACGCGGTCACGCAGACGGTCGATGTCGGCTGCGCGGGACCGCGGACGCTCGTGCCGGAAGGCAATGACCTGTGGGTCGTCTGCACCGGGCGCGTGCTCTACGATGCGGCCTTCAACGTGACCGGCGAGGTCAAAGGCGAGGTCGTCGTGCTCGACGCGCGCACCTTCGCCGTCCGTGCGCGGATGCCCGCGCCGACGCGTCTCGGCGCCGCCGGACCCGGCCGCGACGCCGCCCTCGGCGCCCGCAGCCTCTACGTCGCCGCTGGAAAGACGCTGCGCCGCTACGACCTCGCCGCCAACCGCGCCGACAGCACCGTCGCGCTTCCGGCGGGCGGCGACCCGATCGGCGCCATCGCCGTCGACGCGGCCACCGGGCGCCTGTACCTCGGCCGCGTGACCGGCTTCGACCGCGCGGGCCTCGTCACCGTCCACACCGACGCGGGCGACGAGACGGCGCGCTTCACCGCCGGCATCGCCCCGACCGACATCGCCCTGCGATTCGCCCGATGATGCCGCATCCGCCGCTCTGCATCGACCGATGCGTCTGCTTCCAGGTCCGCTTCACGGCCCTGAACCGCCTCGCCGTTGCGAGCGGCGCGGCCACGCTGCCTGACCTCCAAAACGTGGCCGAGGCGGCCGGAACGCCGTTCGGCCAGCGCTGCGGCCTCTGCCATCCCTACGTCCGCCGGATGCTGGCGACGGGGAAAACGGTGTTCACCGAGGTGGTTCTGGAGTGAGTGGTTGGTCGAGGGGGGCAGGGGCGTCGGTCGCCGCGTCCGGCCCGGCCGCCTGTCAATGCGAGGAGGCCGAAGGCCGACGCTGCAATCCGGATCGACGCGGGCGCCCTCGACCCGGATTGCAGCGGCCCGTGCCGGGCCTCGCCATGACACCGCTGGGGGGCTGCGCATCCGCCCGTGATACTCGCTGCCCCGTCGTCCGTCGTCTGCCGTCCCGATCACCGCCACCCGACCGACAACCCGACCGTCAGCGCACGCCCCGGCGCGTCGACGCGGGTCTGGGTGAGGGCGTCGATGTAGGCGATGTTGCGGCGCCCGGTGGCGTTGCGGACGCCGATGCTGGCGTCGGCGCTCGCGTTGCCGCGGCGGACGCGGTAGGTCAGCGCAGCGTCGGCGCGGGCGCTGACGGGCAGGCGCGCGGTGCCGCTCGAGAGGACGACCGGGCGCGCCGGAGCGGTCACGTCGAAGGGCGGGCCGTCGAGGTCGTCGGCGTATCCGGCGACGCGGGCGACGGGTGTGCCGCTGCCCGCGCGGATGCCGACATCGAGGGTCAGGCCGCCGGTGAGGGCGAGGCGCGCGAGGGCGTCGGCGGCGAGCGGACGGTCGAAGGGCGGGGCGGTCTCGGCGCCATCCGCCGCGCGGTAGCGGACGCGCGCAGCGGCGGCGGAGAGGCGCAGGGCGAGCGGACGTCCGGCGAGGGCGAGGCCGCGGGCGTCGAGCGTCGCTTCGGCGCCCGCGCCGCGCGCCTGCGTGCGACCGTCGGTGTCGAGGTGGTCGGTGCGCCGCGCCCAGACGGCGACGTCGGCGGTGACGCCGCGCGCGAGGCGCTGCCGCGCGCCGACCTCGGCGTGGCGGGCGCGCACGGGCGGACGGCCCTCGGGCGTCGGCACGAACGCGACGAAGGCGTCGGCGGCGCCGGGGCTGAGGAGGGCGCCGCCGATCTCCTGCTCCTGCACGCCCGCGGCGGCGTAGACCGTCCCGCCGCGCCCGGCCGGGACCGTCCACCGAAGGCGCGGCTCGATCGAGATGCGCGCGCGCGACGGAAAGGCGTGGACGCGCACGCCGGGTTCGACGCGTCCGAGCCGCGCGAGCGGCGTCCCGGCCGCATCGACCGTCGCCCCGAGCCACGCGCCGCCCTCGGTCACGAACTCCTCGGTCTTCGGCTGCCCGATGGCCGCATCCATCCCGACGCCGCGCGAGGCGAAGCGCTGCGAGGTGGCGAAGAGGCCGAGCGTCACGCGCTGCGGCCCGAGCAGGTAGGCGATGGCGATCTCGCCGCCGTAGCCGTCGACGTCGGCGGTGCGCGTCTCGGTCTGGCCCCGCGCGCGCGGGCGCTCGCTCGTCGTTCGGAGGCGGTTGGCGTAGGCGCGGACCTCGGTCTGGATCGGGAACTGCTCCGGCAGATACGCGAGCGTGGCCCCGGCGGCGGCGTTTTCGGTGACGAGGCGCAGGCGGCGCCCGTCGGTCGTCGGCGCCTCGACGGCGTCGCGCGAGGCGAGGGCGAGCGCGGAGACGGTGGCGAGGGGCGAGGCGAAGGCGTGGAAGCGCACGAGGCCGTCGGCGAAGTCGAACCGCCGCTCGCCCGTGGGGATCGGCGTGGCGCCGGGGGGCGATGGGGCGTCGTTCGAGCCGGTCGATGGAATGCCGACGCGCGCCCGTCCGAACGCCTGTCCACGTCCCGAGATCGTCAGGCTCGCCTGTCCGGGAAGCACCGGAAGCTCGATGTGGACGCCCGCGATGCCCGCGCCGGGGCCAACGCCGCCGCGTGCCCGCGCGACGACGTGCTCGCGGTCGCCGCCGCGCAGGCCGACCTCGACCGCCGCGCCCGCCCGTCCGCCGAGGCGCTCGGGAAGGGCGCCGGGGAGGAGATCGACGTAGGCGACGGCGTCGGTGGGGACGGCGAGGAGCGGGCCGAGGCTGTGGACGGGCTGGTAGACGGGGATGCCCTCGACGCGGTAGAGCACGTGCGTCGCCTCGCCGCCGCGCACGAAGAGCGCCCCGCCGTCCTCGAACGTCACGACCGACGGGAGCGCCGCGAGCGCCTCGCCCGCATCGCCGCCGGGCGTGAGTCCGGGCAGCGCCGCGAGATCGGCCCCGTCGATGCGCCGCGCGCCCGCGCCCGCCGGGGCCGCCCGCTCGACGAGCACCTCGCCGAGCGCGAGCGCCCGAAGTTCGATCCCCACGACGCGCCGCTGACCGTCGCCGATCTCGACGGTGTCGGCAGCGGGCGCGAAGCCGGGCGCGGTCGTGGTGATCGCGTAGCGCCCGGAAGGCAGGTCGAGGAGCAGGAAGAAGCCCTCGTCGCCCGTCGTCGCCCGCCGCGCGGCATCGCCCGCATCGCCGAGCCGCACCGCCGCGACCGTCGCGCCCGCGACGGCGTCGCCCCGTCCGGCCTCGACGACGCGCCCGCGCACCTGTCCGGTCGCCTGCGCGCGCGCCGTCTGCACGGGCACGAGGGCCGGGCACAGCGCCACGACCGCCACCCACATCAGGACACGCCATCCGTCCCCGACGCGCCCCGCCCGCATCACCGCCGGACCTCGAACGTCGCCGTCTGCGCCGCCGGGGCGGGAGCGCTTGCCGTCGGGGCAGGGGTGAGGGCGACCAGGCGCAGCCGGAACGGCCCGACCGTCATCGAGTCGCGCTGCCCGGAGCGCGTCGGCGCGAGCGTGAGCGTGTCGGGGCGGAAGCGCATCAGCGGATGGCTCGGCCCGACGACCACCTTGGCCTCGCCCGCCCACACGCACTGCACGCCGCTCGGGCAGCGGCTGTCGGTCGCGCCGACGAGATGCACCGTGAAGTCGTCTCCGAGCCGCCGCGACTCCCCGACCGCGAGCCGCACCTGCGACGTGCCCACCGGCACCTCACTCCCCGACGGGCGCGGCGTGGTGGCGAGCGGCGCCTGGCAGGCGAGGGCGGCGGTGAGGGGCAGGAGCGCGAGGAGCGGGCGCATCGGCGGAGGGGAAATGGGGAGCGTGTCAACGAACGCGCGGCGCGGTTTCGGACGCGCCCGGCGGCGTTAGCGGGGGGCGGCGTGTTTCAGGACGCAGCGCCGGCGCTGGGAGTGTCTGCAAGATCGCGCGCAGAGGGTTCAGGAGACGTGACGGATGAGGTCGTCCTTGCTCACGCCGAGGCGATCTGCGATGTCGCTCAGGACCGAGTTCAGCGTGCCAACGCGAAGCGGACTGTGCAAAGGCACCGTGACGTGATGCTCACCCTCTTCCGACACGCGCGTGAGACGAACGTGGCTCCCGCTCTGCCGCGTCGGCTCGTACCCGAGCGTGCCGAGCCGACGGATCAGCGTCTTTCCGTCGAGGTCGCGCGGGATCCTCACGCTGCAAGCACCTCTTCGCGCACGAAGTGGAGCCGGATCACAGCGGGGCGCGTCGCCTCGTCGAAGTGACACGCGACGGCGTCCCGAACGGTGTCTCGCAACTCGGCCTCCGAGTCGGCTTCGGTGTAGATCGAGTGGCCGAGGGCTCGGGCCTCGAATCCGCCCTCGGGCGAGTCCGAGACGAGGAAGATGATCTCGTTCATCGTGGGGTCTCCGTTTGCGCCGAGGTAGGACGCCGATGGCGCCGCCCGGTTGCGTCGGCGGCGCACGCGAACACGAGGTCGCTGTCTCGAAAGGTGGTTTTCTGCCGCTTCAGAGCGCACCGAGCTTGCGTGCCCACTCCAACGCGAAGTTCTCCGCGAACGCCTCGCGCTGACGACGCGAGTAGTCCCACGGCTGGTTGATGTGGCCGATCTCGTGCAGGAAGACGTGGTAGAGGTAGTACCGGCGGACTTCCTCCGGCTCCCATACGAGCCGCCAGCGTCCCCCGTCGGAGCGCCAGCGGCCGCACCACGGTGCGAGGTGCTGCACGGTGCCCTCGGTCGGACGCTTCGACCACGGAGTCTCGTTCGATGTCGGGAAGGAGTTCATGATGACGCACGAGAACCGCCGCCACGCGTCGATTCCACGTCGTTCGTCTTCCTTCGGCAGTCGGCGCAGGATGATGGCGCTGACGTATTCGGTGAGTTCGGCCGGAAGCCGTTCGAGAACGCCGAGGTAGTCGTCGCCCGAGCACGGGTGATAGTAGTCGCGTGACGGATTCTCGCGCATCACCTGCCATCTCTCCCCGTTGCTAGAGAGGTGGCGGTAGATGTTGGCGGGAAACGTGCGGCTCCATTTCTCCTCCGCACGACCATCCATGACCCGGCCGCCCTGCGTCTGCCCGATCTTCCGGCTACGTCGTATTGGATTGTGCATGGCGCGATGGGATATGACAGGCTTACCGCCCTAAAGCGGCGGGTTCTGTTGCTGACTCCAGTGTGAAGGCCATCCACCCGAAGTGATTATCGCGTCCTCTGGACCGGGCACACGCCATTCGTGTGGCTGAATCCCGAACTCATCCAGCGCACATTCCTTTGCGAAAGCGAGGGTGTCTTGAAGGTGATCATGAGTAGACTTTCCAAGCGAGAGGTCGAAGCGCCAGACATAGAACCCAACCTTCTTGTTCTCCACGATCTCAAACCGCTCGTGGCCTCGGTCAACAATCAGAATGAGTCGAGACGTTTTCATGGTGGCAGAACCAATGATTGAGCCGAAAGGGCGTGCGGTTCTGCGGCGTCTTGGACGCATCGCCAGCCACCCGAGTCTACGGCGTACGCCCTTGCGGCGCAAGCATCTCCGGTCGTTCCGCACGCCTCACCGCGGGTCGGCGTAGCGGGCGAGGTACTCGTGGATGCGGACCATGCGGTCGAGGCGGAGGAGCGGGTCGCCGGTGCGCGAGAGCTCATGCGTGGCGCCGGGGAAGCGCACGTACTCGGTCTCGCGCCCGAGCGCGACGAGGCTGCGGAAGAGCATCTCCGACTGCACGAAGCCCGTCCGGCGGTCGTTGTCGCCGTGCATGATGAGCAGCGGCGTGCGGATATTGGCCACGTACGTGAGCGGCGACTCGCGGCGCAGGACCTCGGCCACGCTCGCGGTGCCGCCGAGGTAGCTCACGGTCGAGTCGCTCCACGGGTAGCCGCCGAAGTAGTTCGGCACGAAGCGCCACGCGTTGCCCTCGCCGAAGAACGTCGGCAGGTCGTAGACGCCGCGCTGGGCGACGGCGGCGCGGAAGCGGTCGGTGTGGCCGACGATCCACGCGGTCAGGTAGCCGGCGTACGAGCCGCCGGTGACGATCTGGCGCGAGGCGTCGGCCCACGGCTCGGTGGCGAGCGCGTGGTCGAGCGTCGCCATCACGTCGCCCATCGGCCCCTGGCCCCAGTCGCGCTCGTTCGCGCGCTGGAAGGCGTAGCCGTAGCCGCCCGAGCCGCGCGGGTTGCCGTAGACGACGCCCCAGCCGAGGTTGGCCGCGTACTGGAACTCGTGCCACATCGACGCCTCGCCCGGTCCCCACATGGCCGTCGGGCCGCCGTGGATCTGGAGGAGGACGGGCGCTTTAGCCCCTGCGGCCACGCCGAGCGGCGCCATCGTCCAGCCCTGCACCGTTGCGCGGCCGCCGGGCGCGTCCGGGCGCGCGGCCTCGAAGGGCACCGGACGCGAGAGGCGGCGCGTGCGCGTCCAGCGCGTTGTGGTCGGAGAGCGGCGCGTCGGCGCGGCGCGTGCGCAGGTCCGTGCGCCAGAGTTCGTACGGGTTCGACCACTCGGTGATCGCCGCGACGACGACCGGAACGCCGCTCGTCCCCGCCAGAGCGTATGCCTGCACGCCGCGCTCGCCCCCGACGACGACCATTGGCGCGCCGCCCATCGCCGGAATGCGGTACAGCGGAATCGCCCCCTCGCTCGCCGCCGTCACGAACACATCGCGCCCGTCGCGGCCCCATTGCACGCCGCCGACGCTGCGGTCGAGGTCGCCGGTGAGGATGCGCGGCGCGCCCGCGGGAGCGTCACCGCGGAGGCCGACGACCGCGATCTCCGACTGCGCGAAGCCGGTGTCGCCGTCGTCGCTCGTCGTGAATGCGAGGGCATCGCCCGACGGACTGACGACCGGCCCGCCCGCGCTCTGGCCCGGCATCGGCAGCCACGGCGCGACGCGCCCGGTCTCGACGTCGATGGAGACGAGGCCGCGCCCGCCGGTCTGCAGGTCGGGATGGATGAGGGTGTCGAGGAGCGTGCTCGCCACGAGCATCCGCCCGGACGGCAGCCACGCGGCGCCGTCGAGGCTCCGCCACGTCGTCGTCACCGCGCGCGCCGTCGGCATCCCGGCCTCGCTGCCCTGCACCGGCACCACGAACAGGCGCGAGATGCGGAAGGCGCCGTCGATGTCGGTCTCCGACTGGAAATCGAGGCGCGTGGCGACGCGCGGGCGGTTGCGGTCGGCGTTGCGGTCGAGCCACGCGCGCTGCTCGGCGGGCGATCCGTCGGGGTCGGCGCGGACGGTCGAGTCCATCCGCACGCGCTCGCCGCTGCGCACGGTCAGCCAGCGGGGCAGGGCGGTGCCCTCGCGCCGGAGGTCGGCCTCGGTCATGCCCGTCGAGACCAGCAACCGCCGCCCGTCGGGCGAGAACTTCGGCCCCGACGCGCCGCCCGGCAGCGCCGTCGCCGCCCACGCCTCGCCGCCCGAGAGCGCCATCAGGAACACCTGCGATTTCCCGTCGACGCTCCGCACGAAGGCGAGCGTGTCGCCCGACGGATGCCAGACCGGCTGGCTCGCGTTCGCCGTCCCGCGCGTCAGCGCCCGCGGCGGCGCCCCACCCTCGGCATCGACGAGCCACAGGTGCGTCCGGTAGCCCGCCTTCTCGTCGGCGCCGGCGCCCTCGCGGTACGCCTGCGTGACCGTGTAGACGACGCGCCGCCCGTCGGGCGAGGCGGCGAGGCTGCCGAGTTGCCGGATCTCGAACAGGTCGCTCGCCTTGACCGGAATTGTCCGCCCGGCATCGGACGGGGATGGCGCGTTGCGCTGCGCGGCGGCGGGCGCGGCGGCGAGGACGAGCGGCACGGCGGCGAGGCAGACGCGCAGGCGGGAGAGGTTCATCGGGCGTGGAAGGCGAGCGGGAGCGGTGCGGCACGCGCGTGCCGACAGGGCCGAAGATAGCCGGACCGGCGGGCCGTCGCGCTCACGCCACCCGTGTGCCGTCGGGGACGGGCGCGGCCGGGGCGAGGAGGACGACGCCGCTGCCATCCTCGGGCACGGCGCCGAGGACGAGGCAGGTGCTGACAATGCCCGCGATGCGGCGCGGCGCGAGGCCGAGTGCGCACACCACCTGCCGCCCGACGAGCGCCTCGGGCGTGTAGCGGTCGGTGATCTGCGCGCTCGACGTGCGCACGCCGAGCGGTCCGAAGTCGATGTCGAGCACGAGCGCCGGGACGCGCGCCCGCGCGTTGGGGCGCGCCGCACGCACGGTGCCGATGCGTACGTTGAGGGCGTCGAGGTCGCCGGTCGTCGCCACGCGCGGCGCCAGATCGTCCGTTTGCTCCTCCTGTTCGCTTGCGCCATGCCGCTGTTCGCTCTGCCTGCCGTCCGCCGCGTCGCCGCTCGTTTCGCTGTGTTTGGAAGGCGTTGTGGACATCGGTCGGGGGCGCCGGATCGGCGGACGCGTGGAGGATGGGGCGCGGCGCTCGCGCTGTCGGGGACGATGATCGGGAGCGGATGCGCCTCGGCGCAAGGCCCGGCGAGCTCGGCGCGCGTCGGCGCCGCGTCCGTGGGATCGGCGGTGACGGTGACGCTTTCGCCGTGGCCTGCGTCGGCAGGTGGCGCGGGCACGCGCGGTCGTCGATACGCTCACCTCCGATGCCTTCGCCGGGCGCGGATACGACGCGGCGGATGGCGCGAACCGGGCGGCGCGGTGGGCAGCGGCGCGGATGGCGGCGACGCCGGGCGCGGTGCCGGTGCCGTCGGCGCGGACGAGCGGTGATGCGTTTGTCCATCCGTTCGCCTTCGACGCGCCCATCGTCGAGCGGGCCGGAGTGGCTGTTGGCGGACGGGCGCTCGTGCTCGGCGTCGAGGTGCTGCCGCTCGTCGCGTCGCCTCCGGGCGACGGGACGGGCAGGGCGGCGGCAGCAGACGGGGGCGATCTGCGCGGGCGCGTCGCCGTCTTCGCCACGTCTGACAGCCTCGACGTGCGCCTGACCCGCGCGGCGCGGGCGGGGGCCGTCGCCGCCGTCGTGCTCGTCGATGCCCTTCCGCCGTACGGGCGCGGGCGTGAGGCGTCGCCTGTGCCCGCGTTCTTCGTGCGGCGCGATGCGTGGCCGGAGGCGGGCGATGCGCCGGAGGTCCGGTTCGCGCTCGACGTGCGGGCCGAGTCGGCGGCAGGGGCGTCGGCGCGCGTCTCGCCGATCCGCGGGGCCAACGTCGTCGGCGTCGTGCCGGGCGTGGCGGTGCCGGATTCGTTCGTCGTCGTGACGGCGCACCTCGACCACCACGGGCGCATCGCCGATGCCTTCGGGGGCGCGCCCGCCGTCTTCCGCGGCGCCAACGACAACGCCTCCGGGAGCGCCGCTGCGCTCGCGCTCCTCGACACCCTCGCCCGCCGCCCGTTGCGGTACAGCGTGGTCGTGGTCCTGACGGGAGCCGAAGAGCAGGGCCTCGTCGGAGCCGAAGCGCTGGCCGCCGCGCCGCCGTGGCCGCTCCGGCAAACGGCGCTCGCGCTCAACCTCGACATGGTCGCATCCGGCGAAACGGGCGTCGGCGTCTTCGGCGCGCCCGAGCAGGCGGCGCTCTTCGCGCGGATGCAGGACGACGCGGCGCGCCTCGGGGCGGGGCCGCTCGTGCCGCGCGCGATGCGCCCGAACTCCGATCAGTACGCCTTCTCACGCCGTGGCGTCCCCGCGCTCTACCTCCTCGCCTACGGCGGACGGCAGCCCTACCACAACGTCGGCGACATCGCCGCGACGCTCGAGTGGGACGACTGGGCCGCCATCGTCGCCCTCACCTACGCCACCCTCCGCCACGCCACCGGCGACGCGCGGTGATGGGGATGTGGGGATGGATGGGCCGCACATCCATGGGCGTGGGAGCGCAGGGACGATCCGGCGCATCGCATCGACCCGGTTGCCGACGCACAGGGTAGCGCCGGGCCACGCCGCGCCGCACATCGACGGGATGAATGTGAGAGGCACGTAAAGCCCTGCGCGGCGCGGGACACCGAGCGTGCGGAGGTCGTGTGAGCGGCCACCTGCTTCACACGACCTCCGCACCCCGATGGCCGACTCGCCCGCGCGCTCCGACGCCGCCTCCCCGTCCCTCGCCCACCCGATTCCGGGCCTTCCCGTCAACGTCTCGCCCGCCGAGCGCATCGTCTCCACCGCCGTTGGCGCCCTGCTCGTCGGGATGGGCACGCAGGCGCGCGGCGGGCCGCGGGCCGCTCTGGCGGCCGTCGGGGGTGTTCTCGCGGCCCGCGGCGCGACCGGCTTCTGCCCGGCCTACGCCGCGATCGGCCACTCGTCGGCGGCGCCGTCGGTGCTGACGCTCGACTCGGCGTTCACGGTCAACCGTCCACGTGCCGAGGTCTACGCCGCGTGGACGGGCTTCGACGCGCTCGTGACGTCGATGGAGCACGTCGAATCCATCGAGGACCTCGGCGGCGGGCGCTCGCGGTGGACGGCGAAGGCGGCGGGCGTGACGGCCTCGTGGGTGGCGCAGGAGACGGCGCACATCGACGGACGCGAGACGGCGTTCCGGACGGTCGAGGGCGAGAGCGACCTCGAACACGCGGGCCGCGTGACGTTCGAAGATGCCCGTGACGGCGTCGGGACGGTCGTGCGCGTGCACTGGCGCTTCGTCGCGCCGCTCGGCGTCGCCACGCTCGCGGGTTTCGCGGACACCGCCTTCGAGGCGGGCCTGCGCGCCGACCTGTACCGCTTCCGCGCGCTTCTGGAGGCCGGCGAGGTGCCGACCATCGAGGGCCAGCCGAAGGGCGAGTGGCACGTCGGGCGCCCCGCCGTCTTCGTCACCTCGCCGGTCTGATCGCGCGGCGACCCGGTCGCTCATCCGACGCGCCGCATCCCCATCCGCCGGAGACGTCGCAGCGCGCTGCGTCTGTCCATCCGGCATTCCCAATCCGCCCTTTTCCGCTGTTCATATGAAAGCCCTCTGCTGGTACGGCAAGCAAGACGTGCGCGTCGAGACCGTCCCCGACCCCACGATCCTGAACCCGCGCGACGCCATCGTCCGCATCACGCTCACCGCGATCTGCGGCTCGGACCTGCACCTCTACGACGGCGCCATCCCGACGATGCAGCGCGGCGACATCCTCGGGCACGAGTTCATGGGCGAGGTCGTGGCGGTCGGATCGGAGGTCAAGAAACTGGCCGTCGGCGACCGCGTCGTCGTGCCCTTTCCCATCTCCTGCGGCAAGTGCGCGCACTGCGCCGAGACCGAATACTCGCTCTGCGACAACTCGAACCCCAACGCGACCGTCGCCGAGGCGGCGTACGGCTACTCGGGCGCGGCGCTCTTCGGCTACTCGCACATGCTCGGCGGGTACGCGGGCGGGCAGGCCGAGTACGTGCGCGTGCCGTTCGCCGATGTGGGGCCGATCAAGGTGCCCGAGGGGCTGACCGACGAGCAGGTCCTCTTCCTCTCCGACATCTTCCCGACGGGCTGGCAGGCGGCGGTGAACTGCCAGATCAAGCCCGGTCAGACGGTCGCCGTCTGGGGATGCGGCCCGGTCGGCCTCTTCGCCATCAAGAGCGCGATGATGATGGGCGCGGGCCGCGTCATCGCCATCGACCGCCACGCGCGGCGCCTGCAATTCGCCGCCGACGCGGGCGCTGAGACGCTCGACTACGAGGAGGAAGACGCCCTCCTGAACCGCCTGCGCGACATGACCGGCGGGCGCGGTCCCGACGCCTGCATCGACGCGGTGGGCATGGAGGCCCACGGCTTCGGCACCCTCGCGCGCATCGACCAGGCCAAGATGACCGTCCGTCTCGCCACCGACCGCCCGACGGTGCTGCGCGAGGCCATCCAGGCGTGCCGCAAGGGCGGAACCGTCTCGATCCCCGGCGTCTACGGCGGCGTGCTCGACACGCTCAACATGGGCGCGGCGTTTGGAAAGGGACTGACCTTCAAGATGGGGCAGACGCACGTGCAGCGCTACCTCGGCGACCTGATGCAGCACATCCAGAAGGGCGACATCGACCCGAGCTTCCTCATCACGCACCGCGCGCCGCTCTCGAAGGCGCCCGAACTCTACCGCGAGTTCCGCGACAACCGCGCCGAGTGCGTCAAGGTGGTGCTGGACCCGACCGCGTAACCGGAGGCATGGCAACGGTCTATGGGGGCAGGGGCAGACCTGCCCCCCCGATCCCTTCGACCCGCTTTACTCCGGCGTCGGCACGTCCACCATGCCTGCGGCGTCGGCGACGAGGGCGCGGACCTCGTCCATGCCGAGGCCGGTTTCGGCGGAGGTGAGGACGACGGGCACGTGGCCGAGGTTGAAATCGACGAGCACGCGGCGCACCTCGCCTGCCGCTTTCGAGCGTCCGTTGGCGGAGAGCTTGTCGGCCTTGGTGAGCACGACGGCGTAACGGTCCGCGTGGACCGACTCGAAGACGGCGCGGTCGAGCGCGGTCGGCGGGTGGCGGCTGTCGACGAGGTGGAGGAGCAGGCGCAGGCTCTCGCGCTCCAGGGCGTAGCGCCCGATGAGGCGGGCCCAGCGGTCGCGCTCGGTCTGGGCGACCTTGGCGTAGCCGAAGCCGGGCACGTCGACGAGGAAGAAGCGGCCCGCGGCGGCCTCGTAGTAGTTGAACGTCCGCGTCTTGCCGGGCGTGCCGGAGACCTTGGCGAGCGCGCGGCGCCCGATGAGCGCGTTGAGCAGGCTCGACTTGCCGACGTTCGAGCGCCCGACGAAGGCGACCTCCGGACGGGGTTCGGCGGGCAGATCGTCCCACCGCGCGGCGCTGAGCAGGAACGTGACGGGGAAGAAGGCGGGTGTCGACATGGGGGAAGATAGTTGTGTGTGTTGGTCGTGGGTTGTTGCCGCGCCCCCCACCTGCCGCGGAGGCCGGAGGGGGGCGCCGCGCCGCTACGCGCCATTCCGGCACCCCCACGCCCGGCCGGGCCGGACTTGGCTTCCGGGCGCTTCCGCCCGACATTGCCGGTCGATCCTCCATCGCCCCTTCATCGACAATGGCCCATACCCGCAAGAAGCACCCGCCGACGCAGTCGCACGAGACGCCTTCAGCGCCTCCCTCGCGCTTTCCGCGCAACGTCGGCATCCTGGACCGGGGCGCCCGCGTCGGCATCGCGCTCCTCATCGGCCTGCTCTTCGGCCTCGGCGAACTCCGCGGCACGCTCGGCACCGTGCTCGCCGCCGTCGCCGTCGCGCTCCTGATCTCCGGAATCGTGGGGATGAGCCTGCTCTACCTCCCGTTCGGCATCGACACGCGCCTCAAAGAGAGCCGCCGCTGATCGCGCCGGGGGCGTCGCCCGTCGTCGGTCGCCCGTCGTGCCCGACCGGCATCCGAAACGTGAACCGCGCGCCGCCGCCGTCGGTGTTGTCCGCCGCGAGGGTGCCGCCGTGGCGCCGGGCGATGCTCGCGGCGATGGCGAGGCCGAGGCCGGTGCCGCCGCCTTCGGAGCGCCGCGTCCGCGCGTCGGCGCCGCGCCAGTAGCGCTCGAAGACGTGAACGAGCGCCTCGGGCGAGAGGCCCGCGCCGGTGTCCTCGACGGTGATTTCGGCCCAGCCGTCCACCACGCGCGCCCGCAGGGTCACCGATCCCCCCTCTGGCGTGTGCTCGCGGGCGTTGGCGAGCAGGTTCGAGAGGAGCCGCACGAGGCGCACGCCGTCGGCCTCGACGACCGGAAGGGCAGGGGCCGTCTCGACCGCAAACGCGATGCCGGCTCCGGCGAGGAGCGGGCGGTGCTGCGCGGCGACGTCGGCGACGAGTTCGCCGATGGGCACGGCCTCGATGCGGAGCGCGTCGGCGGCGTCGCTGTCGAGGGCAGAGAGTTCGAAGAGGTCGGCGACGAGGCGCGTCGCCTGTTCGGCCTGCCGCATTGCCCCGGCGAGGGCCGCGCGGGCGTCGGCCTCGCGCCCGCCGTCGATGTGGCGCGCGGCCTCCTCGACGTAGGCGCGGAGGGCGGCGAGCGGCGTCCGCACGTCGTGTCCGACGTTGGCGACGAGTTCGCGGCGCCGCGCGTCGGTGCCGCGGAGCGCCTCGACGGCAGTCTCGACCTCGGCAGCCATCGCGTTGACGGTGCGCGCAAGACGCCCGATTTCGCCCGGCGCGGTCTCGCGCAGCCGCGTCGCGTAGTCGCCGCCGCCGATGGCCGTTACGCCGCGCGTGATGCGCCGCAGCGGACGCACGATCCACAGCGTCAGCCCGAGCGCGAGCGCAAGGGCGACGAGGAGCGCGATGCCGACGACCACGCGCCGGGCGCTCCGGTAGGCCGCGCGCGTCGGGGCCAGTTCGGCGTCGAGCGAGCGGGCGAGCGGCTGCACGAGCAGGCCACCGCTGACGATCCCATCGGCGCCGACGAGTGGGACGAGCGCAAACGTGCCGCCGGGCGCGTCGGGATCGGTCTCGACGACGGTGATGCCGGTGGCGAGGATGAGGGGCATGTCGAGCGGTGGCAGCGGCGCCGTTCCAGCGGGCGGGCGCAGCCACGCGGCGACCTCGCCCTCGGGCGTGACGAGCGCGACCGGGTCGGGCAGCCGCGCGGCGACGCGGTCGGCGAGGCGCTGGGCGATGCGCGGCGGAAGCGCGAGACTCGGGTAGAGCGGCTGCTCGGCCGCGCCGATTTTCCGGCCGTCAGGCTCCGGAGCGCCTCCAGGCAGGGCGTCGGGTGACGGCTCGGACGCCTCGCCCGGCAGCACCGGCGGGCGGCGCAGAAGCAGGGCGCGCTCGACCTCGTCGGCGAGGCTCTCGACGCGCAGGCGCAGGCTCGTCGCCGCGAGCGTGCGGACGCGGCGCTCGGCGAGGCGCTCGCTCAGCAGCAATCCCCCGAGCGCGACCGCCACGAGCGCCACCACGAGCACCGCCGCCAGCCGCGGCGCCACGCTCGACGTGTCGCGGCTGGACATCTCGCGTCTCGACGTGTCGCGCGGCGCATCCGGCGTCGGGGGTGCGGCAGGTGGCGTCATCTCAGCTTGACTTTGGCCATTTGGTAGCGGGACGGGGGCGTCGTCGCTCACGGGTTCACTCTTGCACACGGACCCCATGCCCACGCTGCCTCCCGCCCTCGCGGCTGGCATGGTAGCCTTCCGCCCCCTCTTCTGCAACTCGGTCTACCCACGTGCGCTCGTGCTCGTCGTCGGCGCGCTGCTCGCCGTCCGCAGCCGCACCGTCGCCGCTGCCCGCCGCGTCACCGGACACGAGAACTCGCTTCTCGGCCTACCACCGCGTCCTCAGCCGCGCCCGCTGGTCGTGCCT
Source organism: Rhodothermales bacterium (assembly GCA_963726715.1). Taxonomy (GTDB): domain Bacteria; phylum Bacteroidota; class Rhodothermia; order Rhodothermales; family BA12; genus CAVSDF01. The sequence goes on along the minus strand of CAVSDF010000010.1, from coordinate 274,922 downwards.
CGGCGCCGCGCCAGTAGCGCTCGAAGACGTGAACGAGCGCCTCGGGCGAGAGGCCCGCGCCGGTGTCCTCGACAGTGATTTCGGTGCTTGACGTCCGCCGGTCTTCGGAGCGAGCGCCTGCGCATCACCGATGGCGCGCGTGCCGAGCGTGTGTGGCAGGCGCTGGCGTTCTCGCTTATGTGGACGCACGCGCTCGGCGCGGAGGCGGGCGAGGGCACCGATGCGGACGAGGGCCTCATCGCGGGCGGGAGTCGGCGCCTCGGCGCGCACCGTCGCGGGTGGGTATCGCACGCCGGGAGGCGCGAAGACCGTGCGAGCGGTCGGATTGGCCGCGCGACCCGGCTTGCCATCGCTGCCGCCGAACCGTAGGTTACCGATGTGTATCCCATTCCCCCACTGTCCATGCGTCGTCTCGCAAGCGCTTTTCTTGCCTCTGTGACCGCCGTCTGCTTCCTCGCCGCTCCCGTGGCTGCGCAGGACGCATCCCCGGAGACGCGGTCGACGTGGGTCCTGCAGGACCGCTTCGCCACCCCCGCCGAGTCTGAGGCCACGATGGCCCGCCTCGCCGACGCGGGCTTCAACCTCGTGCTCGCGCGCGTCTGGTACGGCGGCGCCACCGTCTACCCGTCGGATGTCGTCGAGCGCGCGGGCGGGCCACGGCAGCAGGCGCAGTTCACCGGGCGCGACCCGCTCGCCGACCTCATCCTCGCCGGACGGCGCCACGGTGTGCGCGTCGGCGCGTGGATGGAGTACGGCCTTGCCGAGCGCATCACGAGCGCAGGCGGCCCCGGCCCCATCCTCACCGCCCACCCCGAGTGGCGGATGGTCGGGCGCGACGGCCTCGACTACGTCGCCCACTCGACCGGGCAGCGCTCGTACTGGATGGAGCCGAGCGTGCCCGCCGTGCGCGCGTTCATCCGCGATCTCCACGCCGAAGTCGCCGGTCGCTACCCCGACCTCGCCGTCGTCGAGTTCGACCGCTTCCGCTACCCGTCGCTCGACTTCTCGTACAGCCCGGTCGCCATCGCCGCCTACCGCGCCGAGACGGGGCAGGGCGACCCGATGCAGCAGGAATTGGCGTACGGGCCGTGGGTGCAGTGGCGCCGCTCGGTGATCACGCGGATGACGGGCGAGGCCTACCGCGCCGTCAAGGCCGCCAACCCGAACACGGTCGTGAGCGCCGCCGTCGTGCCGCCCTACATGATCGACACGTCGCAGGACAAGCTCCAGCACTGGCCCACGTGGGCCGATTCGGGGTACGTCGACGCGCTCGATCCGATGTTCTACGGCACGAACAGCGCCTATGCCACGTGGACGATCCAGGCGAAGAACTGGGTCGGAACGAAGATCTCCCTGTACCCCGGCGGGCAGGTGAGCGGCAACGACGTGCGCGATCTCGTCGCCACGCAGCGCTCGCAGAAGACCGGCGGCATCACGTTCTGGTACGAGGCCGACCTCGGCGCCGCCGAGCTCACCAGCCTCCGCACCGGGCCGTTCGCGACGCGCGTGCTCCCCGAGTTCGACGACCGCCGCGCCGACGACTCCGACGCCTCGTTCGCCCTCACCGGCAACTGGACGACCGTCCCGGCCGGCGACCGTGGCAGCCGCCGCCTCGCGGCGGGCGAGGCCGGTGAGGCCCGGTGGAAGGTGCAGACGCGCCACGCCGGCGACTACGACGTCTACCTCCGCTGGCCCGCCGATCCCGAACTCACCCGGGAAGCAAGCATCGCCGTCAGCACCGTGGGCAGTCCGGCCGCGCCTGCCGTCTTCTCGTTCGACCAGAGCACGCGCGGCGGCACGTGGGTGCGCGTCGGTACGGTGCGGGTCGGGTCTGGCGCGTCGGTCTCGCCGCCGGTGATCCAGATGAGCCTGGTCGGCAGCGGCGCCATCAGTGGCATCACCGGAGGCGCCGTCGCCGGGCGCGCGTTTGCCGCCGATGGCGTGCGCCTGGTGCGCGTGCAGCCGATGCGCGTCGAAGAGGTGCTCGTCGAAGACGCCCGCACCATCCTCGTGCGCCTGACCTACCCGGTCGGCACCGTCGCGCCTGCCGACTTCGCCATCGACGGCGTGCCCGTCGCCGCCGTTTCGGTCGAAGCCGCTTCGCCGCGACTCGTGCGCATCACGACCGGTGCCGACCTCACCGAAGGCGCATCGTACGTCCTCCGCGCCACGCTCCGCTCCACTGAGGGCTACGCAACCGTCCCGAGCGACGGCGTCGCCTTCACGCGCAGCGCCGCCGCCACGGTCGTCGTCGACGACGGGGCGACGGGCTTCGTGCAGTCCGGCGCGTGGACGGTTGCTGCGGGCGGCTATGGCTCGGGGATGCGCACCGCGCCCGCGTCGGCGTCGGCGATCTGGAACACGCGGCTCGACGGCGGGCGCTACGTCGCCGAAGTCTACGTGCCTGCGCCGGTCGCGGGCGGCGCGGCGGCGCAGGCGTACCAGATCGGCCACATCGGCGGATTTGCCAACGTCACCCTCTCCACGAGCGCGAGCGGCTGGCAGAGCCTCGGCGCCTACGAGTACGAGACGGGCGCGTCGGCGCTCATCCGCCTCACCGCCGCCGCCGGGCAGACGGGCACGCTCGTCGCCGACGCCGTGCGCTGGCGCCGGACGCTCGGCACGACGACCGCCGCGCCCGAAACGCCGTCGGAGACCGCCTCCATCCTCACCGTCGGCCCGAATCCGGCGTCCGATGTCGTGCGCGTGCGCTACGCCGTGCCCGTCGGCGCGGCGGCGCAGCTGACGATCTTCGACGCGCTCGGACGGTCCGTCGATTCGCGCGCCGCCCTCACCGGCTCGCTCGACGAGTCCATCGGCGTCTCGCACCTCGCCGCGGGCCTCTACATCGTCCGCCTCACCGTCACCGGCGGATCGGCTGCGGCGACCACGGTTCAGCGGTCGTTCGTTCGCCGCCCGTAACGGTGTTGTATCCTTGGACGCGCGCCTGAGTGCGCCGCGTCGCCTTCGTCCTCCTCCGTTCACTCCACCCACCGCCTCTCCCATGTCCGGTCGTTACGCCCTCCTCGCCGCCGCGCTCCTCGCGCCCGGCCTCGCCTCCGCGCAGTCGCAGTGGAGCTACCTGCGCGCCGCCTCGTTCCCGCTCGTCGGCGCCGACACCGTCAAGGCCCGCCCGTTCCTCGCCACCACGAGCGCCGACGGCAGCCTGTACCTCATCTCCTCGCGCGCGACCGACACGCTCGCGCACAACGCCGTCTGGAAGCTCGCGCAGGGCGGCACGCAGCTGACGCTCGTCGACGACCTCTTCAGCGACGCGAACGTCAACTCGGTGCGCGGCATCGCCTCCATCGGCAACGACGTCCTCATCACGACGAACACCAAGCCGGTGCCGTCGGGACCGGGCATCGGCGCGATCTACGTGTATCCGGGCGGCAGCACCACCGGGCGGGCCGTGTTCCAGGGCTCGGGCTACGGCACTTTCCCGTACGGCATCGCGGCCACCAAGAACGGCTATGTCTACGCGGCGCTCTCGTTCTTGACCGGCTTCCGCGCCTACGACTTCACCCCCGGGTCGGCGAACTACGGCAAGTGGATCGTCCAGGACCCGAGCGTCGTGAGCGAGAAGGCAGGTCACGACCAGTGCGCCCTCTCGCAGCTGCGCGACGTCGCCGTCAACCCGACCGTCAGCTACAACACGGCCTCGCAGGACAACGTCTTCTACACGACGCGCAACGCGACGCCCTCGACGGCGCCCGACAACTGCGTTCGCTACGGCGGCACGCTCAGCGCGTGGTCGGGCGGCACCGCGTCGGCGTGGAAGACGTACACGTCGGAGCCGGTCACCTCGCTCGACGGCGCCTTCTCGCTGACCTCGTACGTCGCCCCCGGCATCACGGTCGACAAGGCCGGCACGGTGTACCTCGCTGGCCCGGACTCGTCGCGCCGCTTCGTGAAGGGCTACTCGGTCACGGGTACGTTCGCCTTCGAGGACGACACCAAGCGTTTCCCCTCGAAGACGACGCCGCTCTCGGGCGAGGCCGTCGCCAACGGAGCGCCGTTCCGCGCGCCCGTCGATGTCGCCATCTCGGCCGACGAGCGCTTCGCCTACGTGATCGACCGCGACGCGCGCAAGGTGTTCGTCTTCGCCAACAACCTGATCGTGAGCGCCGAGAAGGGCGCCGAAGCCACCGGCCTCTTCCTCGCGGCCCCCGGCCCGAACCCGGTGCGCGGCGAGACGACGCTTCGCTTCGCGCTCCGCGAGAGCGGCCCGGCGGTCCTCGCCGTCTACGACGCCCTCGGCCGCGAGGTCTCGCGCCTCGTCGATGGGATGACGGCCGCCGGTGAGCAGTCGGTGACGTTCGACGCCTCGGCGCTCGCGCCCGGCCTCTACCTCGTCCGCCTCGACGCGAACGGCGCCCACGCCTCGCAGACGCTCGTCCGCATCCGCTGACCAACCACGGCGTGTGTCCCGGCGACGGCCCTTTTCCCGCAGCGGAGGAGGGCCGCCCGGTGCGCGCGACCCGAGGCGCTTCGTTGCGCCGCCGACCTGTGATGCCTGACCTGTGCCGATCTGAAACGTGCCGATCTGACCTGTGCCGACCCATCCGGGCCGTTCCGTCCCCGACGCTTCCCCTCTCCCCCGACGCGTGTTCTCCGATGAGTGATCGTTTTCGCAAGCGCCTGCGTTTCGGCCCTGCCGCGCGCCTCGCCCGTTCCCTCGCCGTTCTGCTGCTCCTCTGCGGCCTTCCCGCCGCCGCGCTCGCGCAGTCGGGCAAGATCTCCGGGCGCGTGACGGAGAAGGACACCGGCGAGCCGATCCCCGGCGCCAACATCCTCGTCGAAGGCACGCTCACCGGCACCGTCGCCGACGCCGACGGGCGCTACACGATCCTGCGCGCGCCCATCGGACGCGTGTCGCTCGTGTTCTCGTCGATCGGCTACGCGCGGACGAAGATCGAGGGCGTCGAGGTGGAGGTCGACCGCACGACGACGATCAACGTCGAGATGCGCTACGAAGACACCGAGGGCGAGGAGATCGTGGTGACGGCGCTGCGCCCGACCGTGGCGCGCGACCTGACCGGCACCGCGACCGGCTACCGCGCCGAGGAGATCCAGCGGGCGCCCGTCGAGGGCGTGCGCGGCATCCTGCGCCTCACCGCCGGCATCGACACCAACCCCGACGGCACCCTGAGCGTCCGTGGCTCCGGTCCGTACGACATGCAGGTGCTCGTCAACGGCGCCCCGCAGACGAACACGTCGTCGGGCGTGCCGGGGTACAACATCGAGAAGGCCAACAACTCGTGGAAGTACGACTTCAACCCGCTCGGCGTCGAGGCGCTCGAAGTCATCTCCGGTGGCTTCTCGGCGGAGTACGGCAACGCGCAGAGCGGCATCGTCAAGGTGTCGACGCGTGAGGGCCGCTCGTACGTCGAGGGCGAGTACCGCACCGAGTACCGCGCGCCCGGCCAGTACCACTGGGGCGACTACCTCTACGGCGAGGACACGCCCGAGTGGGCCACCTATGGCACGACCGCCGGATGGCAGCGCCTCTTCCCCGACTCGTCGTCGCGCTGGCGCGAGAACGAGCGGCAGCGCTGGATCGCCGTCCACAGCGCCGAATACACCGCCACCGACACCGTCTTCGGCAACGGCCGTCCGCTCATCCTGCCCGGCCAGACGTACGAGAACCCGCTCGGCGTCTACGACTACACCAAACTCGCCTACGTGCGGCACCTCTTCGGCGTCGGTGCCCCGCTCTCGCGTCGCCCGGAAGTGCTGCGCTTCCACCTCTCCGGCGAGATCCGCGACAGCCCGAGCCGCGTGCCGACGATCGAGCGGACGCAGAAGTACCGCAACGTCACGCTGACGACCACCTTCCAGCCGTCGGGCAAGCACAAACTGCGCCTGACGAACCTGTACCAGTATTACCTCGGCGGCATCCAGTCGGGCGCCGACGACATCCGCTACGCCGGGCGTGAGGCGTCGTGGAAATACACCCTCATCGCCGACTCCAAGCGCGAGGAAGTGGCGTCGAGCCAGACGCTCAACTACATCTACACGCTCACGACGAAGAGCCTCATCGACGCGACGTTCCTGCACTCGACCGAGACGTACCGCGTGCCGATGGTGCCGGTGCCGCTCGACCAGGGCACGATCGGCACGGCGTCGGCGGGCTACCGGTCGATCTTCTCGTTTACGAGCCTCTACAACCAGGACGCCAAGACGCGAACGCTGAGCGGCAACATCAACTACACCTCGCAGGTGAGGACGGGCTGGGAGACGAAGATCGGCGCCTCGCTGCAACGCTGGCACACGCGCTCGAACTCCGTGTCCTCGTTTGCGCCGAACACCTTCATCGCGCGCTCGGGCTACGGCGACTTCTCCGTCGCCTCGCCGGTGCTCGCGGCGGGCTACTGGCAGAACAAGGTCGAGTTGAAGGGGATGGTCGCCAACCTCGGCGTCCGCGTCGACGGCTACAACTTCAACACCGACGTGCCGGTCGACCTGTTCGCGCCTTTCTACCCCGGCGAGCAGTCCGCCGGGCGCGGGACGCCGGGCTACGTCGACTCGAAGTCCTACGTCCGCATCAGCCCCCGCGTCGGCCTCTCGTTTCCGATCTCCGACCTGACGGCCTTCCGCTTGCAGTACGGACACTTCTCGGCGATGCCGCAGAGCCGCGTCGCGCTCACCCGGATCAACGAGCTGGGATGGAACACGTACGGCAACCCGAACATCAAGCCCGAGCGGACGATCGCGTTCGAGACGGGCATCCAGCAGGCGCTCTGGGGCAGCCACCGCCTCGACGTCGTCGGCTACTACAACGACCGCGCGAGCCAGGTGTCGGGTGTCCGCATCCTCTCGGAGAGCGGCACGACGCGCCAGCAGAAGACGTACTTCACGTGGATCAACAACGGGTACTCGTCGACGTACGGCGTCGAGGTGACGTTCGAGAAGATGTCGCCGGGGCGCTGGGACTACCGCTTCTCCTACGGCCTCTCCCGCTCGACGGGTGGGCGCTACGGGCCGGGCACGGTCTACTCGGAAGACCCCGCCGACCCGCGCAACGCCAGCCCCGCCAACCGCGACCGCTTCGGCGACCCGGTGACCGGCAACGACCGCACGCACCGCCTCCGCTCGCTCCTCACCTACGCCGTCCCGCGCGGCCAGGGCGTCGAGGTGTTCGGCTCGCGTCCGCTCGAAGGCACCGTCATCTCGATGAGCTACTCGGCGCAGTCGGGCACGCCGTTCACGTATGTGACGGGCTTCGAGCAGATCCGCGACGTCGTCAACAACCGGCGCTACCCGTTCGAGGAGATGGTGGACCTCAACATGACGAAGGCCTTCACCCTGGCGGGCGCGGCGCTCACCGCAGGCGTGCGCATCTCGAACCTGTTCAACAACCAGCACCTGACGCCGATCAACGGCCAGAACCTGCCGACGTGGGTCAACACGGGCGAGCCGTTCGCCGGCTACTCGTCGGCCAACGTCAACCAGCAGGAATACACGCGCTACCGCAACGTGCCGCGCCAGGTCTTCTTCAGCCTCGGCGCCCGCCTCCAGTGACCCCGTGCGGCAGGGCATTCGTCCCCGCCGCGCCCTCGTCCGTGCCCGCCGCCTCTCCGCGCCCGACCGTCTTATGACCGCCACCCGACGTCTCCTCTCCCGCCTTCCCGCCGTGCGGATCGCTGCCGCGGCCCTCGCCGTGCTGCCAGTCGCCGTGCTGCCAGTCGCCGTGGGCGTTTCGGCGCTCGTGGCGCCCGCCGCATCGGCGCAGGTCGTCGGCGGGCCGCTCCTGTACCTGCAACGCGGGCAGCTCTGGAACAGCTACTACTACGCCAAGACCGCCGCGCCCTTCAACAACTGGCGCCGCGTGGACGTCGGGATGGACTGGCCCGGATACGCCTACGAGCGCCTGCAAACCGACGTCGGCGGCCCGGCCTCGCACCTGCTCACCGGCGGCCTCTACTTCTCGGCCAAAGACTCGCGCGGCAAGGTCATCGCCATCGACGACTTCGCCATCTACTCGACGAGCACCAACCCGGAGCTCGACTCCAAGTACCGCGTCACCGAGCACCGCAAGGTCTTCGGCGAGAACGGAAACCAGTTTCTCGCCACCAACCGGAACGAGGCGGAAGACCTGATCCGCTCGACGTGGGAGCGCAACACGGCCTGGACGCCGCAGTACGCGGGCGACCGTCAGAACCCGATCCGCGTGCGGCGCGAGGTGCGGCAGTGGGGCAGCTACGAGCGCGAGCAGAACTACATCCTCGTCGAGTACACGATCAAGAACATCGCCGACTCGACGATCTACGACGCCGTGGCGATGGGCACGTGGGCGTTCGCGATGAACGACCGCAGCCACCGCGTGCTCTTCCCGCAGCTCTCGTCGGGCGCGCGCAACACGCGCTTCTTCTTCAACCCGGTGCAGCGCCTGCTCACCGGTTGGAGTGTCGATCAGCCCGAGACGCGCCGAGGCCAACGAGTCGCACGGCTGGCGCGCGGGCTTCGGCCCGAACGGCCTCAAGGGCGGCGGGGAGTTCCTCGCGCCCGCCTACACCGGCATCCAGGTCCTCAACGTCTCGCGCAACAAGGCCGGGCAGACGAACCAGATCACCAACTACGCCTGGCTCCCCGCCGACCCCAACCAGGACCAGCAGGGGCCGCTCGTCGGCAAGTCCGGCTTCGACCTCCAGTACGGCGTCCTCCGCGACCCGCGGACCGCCCTCAACGCGACCAACAACCCGTCGTCGACGATCTTCGGCAAGAACCGCATCTGGTCGATGATGGCGATGGGGCCGTGGGACCTCGCGCCCGGCGACTCGGTCGTCATCGCCTACGCCGAGGCCATCGGCGGCGCCACCTACGCCGAGGCGACGAGCCTGACCATCGAGAACGCGAGCACGATCGCGCAAAAGGGCCTCTCGGCCTTCAACGCCAGTGCCGCGCGGGCGCAGTTCGCCTACGCGAACCGCTACAACGTACCCGACCCGCCCCCCGCGCCGCCGTTCACCGTCTCGCTCTTCGCCAACCCGACCGACCCGTCGAAGGTCGGCAACACGATCGCGTGGAAGAACCGCTACGACGGCGCCCTCGACCCCGACTACACCGGCACCGAAGCCGCCGACCTCGTCGGCTACCGCCTCTACCGGTCGTCGTACCTGCCGATCGGCCCGTGGACGGTCGTGAAAGACGTGAAGAAGGGCGACGCGGCGTTCCTGAGTGGCGACACCTACACCGTCACCGACACGACGGCGCGCATCGGCAACGCCTACTACTACGCCCTCACCGCCTACGACACCGGCCACGCGACGTGGCCCCCCAACCTCGCCGCGCGATTCCCGGAGACCGCCAACTCGAACCGCGTGCCGGTGCTCGAATCGAGCCTCTTCGCCAACCGCTCCATCGACCCGTTCTCGACGACCATCCCGAAGGCCGACGACCTCTCCGACGTGCTCGTCGTGCCGAATCCGTTTGTGCAGGGATCGGGCACGAGCACGCCGGGCCTCGAAGACCAGATCCAGTTCGTCAACGTGCCCTCGCCGTCGCTCATCCGCATCTACACGATGCGCGGCACGCTCGTCGCCACGATCCGCCACACGGAAGAATCGGGGATCGCCCGCTGGAACCAGCAGACCGACGGCGAGCTGTTCGTCGAAAGTGGCATCTACCTCTACTCGGTCGAAACGCCTGACGGGCGCTCGAAGACCGGCAAACTCGCCATCGTTCGATGAGGTCTTTTCAGATGCCACAGCCGATGCATCCCCCGATGCTCCCGCCGATGATGACGCGCTCTTCCCTCTGCCGCACCTCACTCGTGCTCGCCGCCGCCGCCGCTCTCGTGGCAGCCCCCGGCGCGTCCGCGCAGACGCTGCCGACGGGCACCGGCGACTTCCAGAAGTACGGGACGACCGGCTTCGCCATCCTCGAACTCCCGCTCTCGCTCCGCGCCTCCGGGCGCGGCGACACCCGCGCGCTCGGCGTCGACGGGGCCGATGCGGCGTTCGTCAACCCGGCGGGTCTCGGCTTCACCGACGCCCGCACGACCGGCGTCACGGTCGGGTCGACGCGCTACCTCGGCGACACGCAGCTCTCGTCGACGGCCATCAGCCACAACTTCGGCAACTTCGGCGCCCTCGCCGTCTCGGTCGCCTACCTCGACTACGGCACCATCGAGCGCACGTCGAACTCGGGCGCGAGCGCCGACGGCACCTTCACGCGCGACGGCACCTTTTCGGCCAACGCACTCGTCGGCGGCCTCTCGTACGCGCGGCAGATGACCGACCGGTTCTCGTTCGGCGCGACGGCCAAGTACGTCCGCGAGTCCATCGACGTCTACGACGCGAGCGCCGTCGTCTTCGACCTCGGCCTCAGCTTCCGCACGCCGCTCACCGGCCTCCGCATCGGCGGGACCGTGCAGAACTTCGGACGTGAGGCCAAATACATCGGCAACACCTTCAAGATGCCCTCGTCGGTGCGCCTCGGCGCGAGCTACGACGCGCTTCCGCCGTCGAGCCGGATCGGGCAGTTGACCACGCAGGCCGAGTTCCACCACCCGAACAACGGGCCGGAGGAGTTCCGGATGGCCGCCGAGTACCTGCCCGTGCAGGCCGTCACGATTCGCGCAGGCTATGGCCTGAAAGTCGGGTCGACCGGTGTGACTGCGCTCTCGTCGGAAGGCCTTTCGCTCGGCGCTTCGTTCGACGGCCTCGGCGAGCGCGTCGGCCTCGACGTGGCGTACACGTCGTTCGGTGATCTGAAATCGACCGTCGGCGTCGCCCTTCGCGCCCGCCTCTGACGCCGTCACGCGCGGGCGGACGCCTGTCCGCGCCGCCCGCCGTCTCCTGCCCGCCGCCCCTTGCGCGGCGCCCCTTCGCCCGCTCTGCCGATGCTGCCTGTGATGCCCCCTGCGATGTCTCCCGTGACGCTGCCTTCCGCGACGCGCCCGTTTCCGATGCGCGCGGCTGCGTTCGCCGCCGCTCTCGCCACTGCGTCCGCTGCGATGGCACCCGGCGCCGCCGCCCAGGGCGTGCCGCGTCCCGACGTGCTGCCCATCGTGGTCAGCGTGTCGGCGCGCAACGCGTTCGCGCTCACGAAGAAAGACAGCCTCGACCGCGCGAGCGGGCAGGGCGTCGGCGTGCGCGTCGAGATCTGGCCCGACCGCCGCGTCGGTCTCAACGTGACCATCGACGCCGACCGCTTCCGTCTCCGCACGCCCGGCGCCGACCAGACCCTCGGCGACCCCGGCCGCATCCTCCTGCGCGGCGACGCCGTCGACCGGTGGGACTGGGCGCACTGGAAGCGTTCGTACAACAACTCGAACGGCGTGCGCGGCCTCGACCCCAACTTCGACGCCGAGCTGCGGCCCATCGAACGCGCGTACGGCCTCACCATCGGCGCCGCCCCGACGCTCAACATCGACCGCGGACGCCTCGCGCTGCGCCTGAGCGCCGGTCCGGTCGGCGCGACGAGCCGCCGCACGCTCTACCTCCGCGAGTTCTGGGCGCGCACGTACCCGTCGATCCCCGACAGCACGACCGGTCAGCCCTACGTGTTCAGCTACACGTTCGACAACGACGCGCCCGACAAGACCGCCTTCGCCCTCGGCGTCGACGCGGGCATCGGCGCCCGCGTTCGTCTGACGCGGATGGTCCACGCCGTCGGCGGCGTCTCCCTCCGGCACTTCCTCTGGCAGCGCAGCCGCACCGACGCAGGCCTCAAAGAGGTGACGATCGGGCGCGAGAAAGGCCTCCCCTTCAACGACGTTCTCGGCATGAGCTTCGGCATCGCCATCCGCTGACCGCCCGCCTTCCCGATCCTGCGACCTCCGTGATTGTGACGCACCCCCGCCCGATGCCCGATTCCCTGTCCCTGCGCCGCGCCGCGCACCGCGTCGCCTCTGCCGCCGCCGCCCTCGCCGTGCTGGCCGCCGCCACCCCGGCCGCGCACGCCCAGAAGGCCGTCCCCGAGCGCTACGTGCGCGTCGACGGCCTCGGCATCCTCCCGACGAACGGCCTCTCGACGCGCTTCGGCCCGACCGCGAGCGGCTCGATCGGGTTCGGATGGTCGGTCGGCAGCGGGCGGGGCCTCGAAGTGAGCCTCAGCGGCCTGCGCTTCCCCAAGGGCGACGTGTCGTTCGGGCCGGACACGACCGGCGTCGGCTCAGGCCCGATCAGCAGCGACAGCCTCGCGCTCTCGCTCGCGCTCGTCGGCGGTGCGGTGCGGTTTCAGCAGCCGCTCGCCCGCATCGGCGCGGCCCGGACGCGCTTCGTCATCGGTGGCGGCTTCTCGCACTGGGTCGACCGGCGCGGCAGCTACCCGAGCCGCCTGCTGCCCGAGACGACGCGCCGCGCGCAGTGGAGCGGCCACCTGAGCGCCGGTCTGGGCGCCGACGTGCCGGTCACGTCGCGCATCTCGATCTCCAGCGACGCCCTCTATCACCTGCTTCCGGCGGATCTGTGGGAGACGCAGCGCGTCCGCCTCGAACCCGTCCGCACCTTCCAGTACGCGACGCTCTCACTCGGCCTCAAAGTGGGCCTGTGAACGCCCGGAGACACGACACACGAGGAGATGACTTCTGATTCGATGGACTGGACGCCGATTGGCGAGACGACCTGGCGTGGCATGGCGCTTCCGGTGATGCGGCGCGTCGATCTGCTCGTCGTCGGCGGCGGCACGGCGGGTGCGATTGCCGCGATTGCAGGCGGACGCGAAGGTCTCTCGACGCTCGTCGTCGAGCCGCAGGCGTTCCTCGGCGGCACGCAGACCGGCGCGCTCGTGACGCCGATGATGCCGAACCAGATCGACGGCGTGCCCCTGAACGGCGGCATCGACGCCGAAGTCAACGCCGCCATGCGCGACGACGGCCACAGCGGACGCTTCAAGGACGGCAACGAAGGCTGGTTTGACCCTGAGTGGCTGAAAGTCGTCCTCGACCGCTTCCTCGTGGATGCCGGTGCGAGCGCGCTCTTCTTCACCTCGTTCGTCGACGTGCTCGTCGGCGATCCGGTCGATGGACGGGCGCAGGTGCGCGGCGCGGTGCTCCACGGCAAGCGCGGCCTCTTCGCCGTCGAGGCCGCCCGGACGATCGACGCGACCGGAGACGCCGATGTGGCCGTCGCGGCGGGCGTGCCGGTGATGGAGGGCGACGAGGACGGCGAGCACCAGCCGCTCGGCTTCCGCTTCGTGCTCGGCAACCTCGATTTCGACGTCCTGCTGCCGTTCGTCGAAGGCGCCGGGCGCACCGAATCGACCCCTGCGGCGGAGGCGTCGAGCGACGTCCCGCTCGTCACGGGCGCGATGGTCGCCGGGCGCGGATGGCCGCTCGAAGCGATCTTCCGCGAGGGCGTGGCGGCGGGCGTGCTCGATGAGGAGGACCTGAACTACGTCCAGTTCTTTACGATGAGCGGGCGTCCGGGCGAGCTCGCCTTCAACAACCCGCGCCTGCGCGCCCACATCGACGGCACCAACCCGTTCCACCTGAGCCACGCGGCGACGAGCGGGCGGGCGATGATTGCGCGCTACGCCGCCTTCTTCCGCCGCTTCGTGCCCGGCTGCGCCCGCGCGACGGTCACGCAGACCGCCACGCAGGTCGGCGTGCGCGAGACGCGGCGCATCGTCGGCGAGTACGTGCTCACGAGCGACGACTTCTTCGCCGCGCGCAAGTTCGACGACGCCATCGCGCGCAACTGCTACCCGATCGACCTGCACCGCCGCACCGAGACGGCGGCCAAGCTGATGCGCCTGCCCGACGGCGAGTACCACGAAGTGCCGTACCGCTGCCTCGTGCCGACGACCGCCGACCACCTGCTCATCGCCGGACGCGCGCTGTCTGCGGATTTTGCGGCCCAGGGCGCCGTCCGCATCCAGTCGACCTGCCGGGCGATGGGCGAGGCCGCCGCCCGCGCGATGGCGCTCTCGCTTCGTGAGGGCATCGCCCCCCGCGCCGTCGATGGGGTCCGCCTGCGCGACCACCTGCGCGCGCACGGAGCGCGGTTGTGAGCCGCGTGTCCCCCACCTGCCGCTGCGCGCTGCACGCGCTCCGCGGCGGTCCTGCCCCGCGTGCGGGGGAGGTGACCGGAGGGCGGGGGGCTGCCGCTCCGGCGCTCTCCACCGTCTATTTCTTTCCACACTCACTGACGCGATGATGCACCACGCACGCCCGGCGGCCCTGGTCGCGGTTCTCTTTGCCACCGGCGGCCTCGCGGCCGGATGCGCGGCCCCGCGCCCGTCCACGACGACGGCGCCCACGATGACGCCCGCTGCGGCGGCCTCCACGACCCCCGCGATGCCGGGCGACGCGCGCATCCTGTGGCTCGACGCGACGGCCAACTTCGCGCGCCTCGGCACGCCCGCGCGCCTCGACTCCGCCCTCCGCGTCATCGCGAGCGCCGGCTTCACCGACATCGTCGTCGACGTCAAGCCGCTCTCGGGCGAGGTGCTCTACGCGTCTTCGATTGCCCCGCGCCTGCGCACCTTCGGCGGCTTCACGCGGCGCGACGACTTCGACTTCGTCGGCCAGAGCGTCCGGCAGGGGCACGAGCTGGGGATGCGCGTGCACCTCGCGGCCAACATGTTCTCGGAGGGCCACAAGAGCTTCCGGACGGGGCCGGTCTACACGACCCACCCCGAGTGGCAGACGACGCTCCTCGCCCCCGGCGACAGCCTCAAGCCGACCGTCAACGTCGTGGCGAGCTACGCCGCGTTCGTCAACCCGGCCAGCCGCGTCTCGCAGGACTACGCGCTCTCGATCCTCCGCGAGATGACCACGAGGTACCGTCCCGACGGCGCCATCATCGACCGCGGACGCTACGACGGCGTCTACTCGGACTTCACCGACGAGACGCGCCGCCAGTTCGAGGCCTACCTCGGCCGCCCGGTCGGGACCTGGCCGTCGGACATCATGCGGCGCTCGTCCGACCCGACGAAGCCCGCGCGCGGGCCGCTCTTCCGCGAGTGGCTCGACTGGCGCGCGTCGGTCATCCACGACTTCTTCGGGCGCGCCCGCGCCACCGTCAAGTCCGCGAACCCGGCGACCGCCTTCGCCACCTACGTCGGCGCGTGGTACCCGGCGTACTACGAAGTCGGCGTCAACTGGGCCAGCCCCGAGTACGACACGGCCAAGGACTTCGACTGGGCGCTCCCGTCGTACCGCACGCGCGGGTACGCGCCGCTGCTCGATTTCCTGATGACCGGCAACTACTACGTCGAGGTCACGCCGGCAGAGCTTGCCGAGACGAACCGCCGCTCGGGCCTCGACAACGTCGTCTCGACCGTCCGCGACAGCACGTACAGCGTCGAATCGTCGATCCGCGACGTGGCGCGCAAGGTCCGCGGCGCGACCGTCGTCCACCCGAGCATCTACGTCGAGCAGTTCGCGATGGCAGGCAAACCGGAGAACTACGAGCGCGCGCTGCGGGCGATGCTGGAGATGGCGGGCGGCGTCATGGTCTTCGACTATGTTCACCTGGAGCGCGACCCGGCCCTCTGGGACGTGACGCGCCGCGCCCTCCGCGACTACCCGCGCGGCCGCCCGACCCCGTACTGACCCGCCGATGCCCGACCGCCCTGCCTCCCCCTCGCCGACCGGCGGCTCCGGCCCGGCTCCCTCCGTCCCTTCGGGACACCTCCCCTGCTGCGGGGAGGACCGCCGCGGAGCGCGTGCAGCGCGCAGCGGCAGATGGGAGCGCAGCGGCAACTGGAGGCTCCGGGCCGTCGCCGCGCTCGCGCTCGTGGCGTTCTGCGCCGCGCTCCTTCCCGCGTGCGGACCCAAGGAGCGCGATCCGAACACGGTCGAGTTCTGGACGCTCCAACTCTCGCCCGCCTTCGACGACTACTTCCGCCCCCTCATCGCCCGGTACGAGGCCGAGCACCCCGGCATCACGATCCGCTGGGTCGACGTGCCCTACGAGGGCATCACGCAGAAGTACCTGAACGCCATCGCCGCCGGGCAGGCGCCCGACGTTGTCAACCTGCCCGCCGACTACGTCCTCAAGTACGCGCGCCTCGGCGCCCTCGCGCGCCTCGATACGCTCCTCGACGCCCCGACGCTCGGCACCTACCTGCCGTCGGCGATGGCGCCTCTCATCGTGGATGTGAGCGGATCGCCGGGCGCCGGTCGTGCGGTGGACGGCGCTCCCGCCGCTCCCGCGCTCTCGCCGACGGGCCCGTACGGCGTGCCGTGGTACCTCTCGACGCAGGTGCTCATCTACGACCGCGCCAAGCTCGCCGCCGTCGGCATCGACTCGGCCAGCGTGCCGACGACCTTCGACGGCCTCCTCGACTTCGCCGACGCGTATCACCGGAAGACGGGCGACTACGCCTTCTTCTACAACCTCGTCGCCGAGAGCGATCTCGTGATGGTGCTCCAGGCCGAGGGCATCCCGATCGTCACCCCCGACGGGCGCCGCGCCGCCTTCGACACGCCCGAGGCGGCGGCGATTCTCGAGCGCTGGCGCGAGACGTTCCGCGCGGGCGCGATGCCGCGCGAGAGCCTGACGCAGGGCCACGCGGCGGCGATGAAGCTCTACCAGAGCGGCACCATCGCGCTCTTCGTCGGCGGCCCGCAGTTCCTGCGGATCGTCCGCGAGAACGCCCCGTCGCTCTACGCGACGACCGCCGTCGCCCCCGCCCTCACCGGACGATCCGGCGCGCGCAACCTCGCCGTGATGAGCCTCGCCGTCTCGCGCAAGAGCGCCAACGCCCGCGCCGCCGCCGACTTCGCGGCCTTCGTCACCAACGCCGCCAACCAGCTCGCCTTCGCCCGCCGCGTGCCCGTCTACCCGTCGGTCACGACCGCCCTCGACGATCCGTTCTTCCGCATCCCCGACACGACCGGCACCGGCGCCGGTCCGCTCGAAGCGCAGGCGCGCGTCGTCGGCGCCTCGCAACTCGCGGGCGCGCGGTCGCTCAAGCCGAGCCTGCCCAACTACAACCGCCTGCAGGAGGCCCTCAAGGTCGAACTCCTGCGCGCCTTCAAGGACGGCAAGCCGATCCGAGAGGCGCTTCACGATGCCGCCACCGACTGGAATATGATCCTCGCCGAAGGGCGGTGACGGACACAGGTCCCGACGAGAGGTGATGCGCGGATCCGATCACGGGACCTCATTCGCGGTCGCCTTCGATGGGGGCTCAACGTCAGAACGGCACGCCGAGCTGGATGCGGTAGTAGGTCTCGTAGCCGCGGCGCGTGCCCACGCGGTCGGCGGGCTGGGCGACGCCGAGGGCGTGGCCGAAGGTATAGCCCGCGACGGAGACGACGTTCTTGAGCTCGCCGCCGACGCCCAACCGCCGGTCGGCGCCGCGAAGGTCGAGCGTGCGGGCGACGACGCCTGCGTCGGCGAAGAGGGCGCCGCTGAGCGCGCCGAGGCGGACGGTGCCGAAGAGGGCAGTCTGCAGGTCCGGCCACAGCGGCACGCGGTACTCGGCGGAGCCGAAGAGCGCGACGTTGCCGACGCTCGCGCGCCGGTAGCCGCGCACGCGCTCGTTCTGTTCGAGCGTGACGGGGATGAACGACGGCAGGAACAGCCGCAGCCCGTCGTAGCGCGCGAGGCCGATGTAGTCCTGCGCGAGCGGGCGGCCCGCCTGCGCCGCCGCGCGTCCATAGACGTAGAGGCGGTGGAGGGCGGCGCCGGGCAGGCCGGGGGGCGTGAGGATTGCGTAGGCGGCCGCGTCTGTGCGCGCGAACGTCGTCCGGCGGTCGAGGCCCGCGCCGCCGCTGAGCGAGAGGCGCAGCCCGGTGCCGTCGAGCGGGTGGATGGCCGCGTCGCGCCACGGGCGCTGGAAGCGGCGCAGCAGCATCGCCCCGCCGACGATCTGCGTCCCGCTCTCCGGCCTCCGGAGGCCCGAGAGCACGCCGTCGTCGAAATCGTCGGCGTTGAGGACGCCCGACCACGAGAGCCGCGCGAGGGCGGCGGCGGTGGCGCCCGCGTACGGCCGCTGTCCGCCGAGCGGCCACGCGGCGACGGCGCTGAGGGCGGCCTCGCGCTCGGCGAGCAGGGTGGCGCCGTAGACACGCGCCGCGCGCGGGAAGTGGTGCGCCTCGACGGTGATCGTCGGCTCGTAGACGGCGTTCTGGTAGCTCGCGAGGGCGTACGAGTCGCGCAGGTCCGCCGGCGCGATGCCGACGGCGGCGTAGGCGAGGTGCTTGCCGAGCGGTTCGAGCCACGCCGTCACGCCGCCGATGCCGATGCCGCCGTCGTAGAGGTACGGGAAGGGCAGGGTGACGACGTGCCGGATCTCGCCGCCGCTGCGGTACGCCGACCGCGCGACGATGGCGGAAACGCCGTCGGTCCCCGCGATGCTGTCGGCCTGCGCGGCGGTGATCGTCGGCCCCGGCAGGCCCGCGCCGCTCGGGCGCCGCTCCCACGCCGAGAGCGCCGGGGGCGCGAGATCGACGGGCGCCGCCACGCGCCGCGCCGCCCGCACGCGGTACGCCGCGTCGTAGCTCTTGCTGACGGCGACCGTCACGACGAGGTGCCCCGCGCCTGCGTCTGCGTTCGTGCTGTCTGCGCCGAGGCCGCCTGCGAGCCACGCGTGGGCGGTCGCGCCCTGCGCCACGCGCGTCACGCGGGCCGAGTCGGGCAGTTCGGAGGGGCGGCCGGTGCCGGGCACGGGCATCGGGAGGACGAAGACGTTGGGGACGCCGTCGCGGAGGCTCGTGAAGGCGAGGTGCCGTCCGTCGGGTGAGAAGACGGGCGTGCGGTCGTCGTGGCGTCCGTCGGTGAGGGGCGTGAGGGCGCCGCTCACGAGGTCGAGGCGGTGGATCGCGCGGGCGCCGTCGGGGCCGAAGAGCGAGACGGCGAGGGCGCCGGTGCAGGTCGGTTGGTTGGGGAGCGCGGGTCGCTGATCGCCCGGCCGTCCATCGTCCGTCGTCCGCCGTCCGTCGTCTGTCGTCCCGGCGCCCGGCTGCCAGGCGATTCCCTCCGCCTGCGTGTCCGGGCCGAGGGTGTCGTAGGCGCGCTCGGTGCCGGTGGCGAGGGTGCGGACGATGACGCGGGCGGCGTTGAGGCCGCCGCTGCGCTCGTGGACGACGAAGGCGAGGCAGGTGCCGTCGGGCGAGAAGGCGGGGAGGGTGGCGCGGCGGTGCGTCGTGATGCGGAGTCGTGCGGATGCGTCCGTCCATGCCGGTCCCGACTTCCGCGATGAACACGTCGGGTTCGATGCTGCCGTGGCGCCCGCGGAGGCTCCGCGCAAACGCGATGCGCCGCCCGTCGCCCGACCACGACGGC
Organism: Rhodothermales bacterium; assembly: GCA_963726715.1. GTDB lineage: Bacteria > Bacteroidota > Rhodothermia > Rhodothermales > BA12 > CAVSDF01. The sequence continues at coordinate 255,735 of CAVSDF010000010.1, read as the reverse complement.
AGCCCCACGACGCCGCCCTCGGCGATGACGCGCGTCCGCCCGCCCGTCGGCCCGGTCGTGACGAGCGCGAGGTCGCGCACCGGGCGCGCAAGCGACAGCAGCCGCACGACGGCCACGCGCCCACTGTCGCGCGGCGAGGGCACGACGGCATCGAGAACGGTCGCCGGAAGCGGCATCCGACGGCCGGTGCCAGGCGCGGCGAGCGACTCGGGCGGCTCGGCCCCGGCGGCTCGGGTCCCGGCGAGGGCGATCACGTGGCGCCGCCACCGCGCCTCGAACGCCGCCCACGAGACGCCGACCGTCGCCTGCATCGCCGCCTCGGGGTCGTGGACGCGCACGAGTCCCAGCAGCGCCGGTCGCCGGTAGGCGAGCATCCGCCGCAGCGCCGAGTCGCCGTACGTCTCGGCGAAGACGCGCACCTGGCTGTGCCCGGCGGCGTAGAGCAGCCCGCCCGCCCACGGGCTGGCGCCTTCCTCGCCGCCCGGACGCCCCTCGATGGCCGCGACGCGCAGGTAGCGCTCGCCCCGGAATGCGTCCCACCGCTCGGTCTCGTACTGCGCGAGGCCCTCCGTCCACGCCCGCGGCGTCGGGTTGACGATCGCGTAGCCGAGAAGGCCGATCGACGGACGGACGGCGCGGTAGTGAAAGAGGTGCGTCATCTCGTGCGCAATGACGCGGCGGAGCCACTTGTCGCGCCCCGTCCACCCCTCGGCGACACCGGCGACGGGCGCCCAGATCGTCGTGTAGCCCCCGAAAAGGGGCACGGCGGTGCCGTTGACGATCTCGTCCTCGTCGCTCAGGTAGACCGTCAGCTTGTGGTCGAAGGCGACGCCGAGGCTCCGCGAGAGGGCGGCGTACGTCGCTTCTGCAATCGGCGCCGCCTCGGTCTCGATGCCCGCGAGGCGCGCCGGGTAGACGATGCGGACGTGCGCCGTCTCGGCGATGCGCCAGTCGAGCTCCGGGTGATTTCTCCCGTTGGTAAGGCGAAATCCCTGCGCTGCAGCGGTGTTTGCGGGGGCGGTTCCTGCAACAGTCGAGGCGACGAGCGTAGCCGCCAGAGCAAGCCGACGAGCGACGGAGGAATAGGACGGAAGGACGGGCACGAAGGCGGGGCGGGGGGCGGTCGGAGCGCCGCCAAACTACGCCGCCCGGCAGATCGGTCGGCGGGCGCCACCCCGTCCAGGTCCCCGCACTTGACCGGTTCGCCCCCCTTCATTCATGCTCTCCGTCGACCCGAACGGACTCGTCTCAAGTCGTGGAAAAACAACCCTCACACCCGGTGACACAATGATGTCACCCGCGCGCGCGAGATTGGCCTTCGTGATCTCACGGTCGCCCCTCAGCCGGGGCCTCCTGTGGTCTCTGACACAACTCCCGACGACCATGCTGACGCCCGTACCGCGCCCTTCGCGTTCCTCCGCCACCCTCTTCGCCGACGCCTCGCGCGCCGCCGTGCAGCACCGCGAACCCGCGCTCTTCTACGCGCCGCCCTACGAGCGCGCTGCCGAGGACGAAGTCGCGTGGCACCTCGTCAAGTACCTCGACGCCGCCTGCGGCCTGCTCTACCAGCAGCGCCTCGTGACGCCCGCCGGGCCGATGTGGGTCGATTTCGTCGTCGAGACCGTCGGTGCGGGCGGCCTTGTGCGGCGCGTCGGGATCGACGTGACGGGGGAGGCCGAGGTGCGCGATGAGCACCTGCCGCTCCGCGACGCCCTGCTCGTCGGCGCGGGCGCGCTCGACGCGCACTACCGCGTGCCCGAATCGGCGCTCACGCACCGCCTCCACGACGTGCTCGCCGTGGTCGCCGCCGCCGAACCCGCGCTCTTCTCGACGCGCGGCCTGATGTGCCTCGACCGCCTCGCCGCCCCCGAGGCGTCGGCGCTCGCGGTCTGGCCCGCCGACACGCGGCTCGTCGTCGAGGCGCCGCTCGTGGACGACGCCGATCCGTTCGGCGCCTCTGCCGAGGAGGCCTTCGCCATCGACCGCCGCGTGGGGCGCACGCCGGTCACGTGGCTGGCCGATTACACGCGCGCGCTCGATGTGCTCGGCCTGGCCATCGGCGCCCGTGGGTCCGCGCTCGCGGCGTGATCGTGGCGCGTGTTGGGCGCTACGACGGCGTGGCGTAGGGGCGGGTCTGAGACCTGCCCCTACGCCGGACGCCGCTACGACCGCATTTTGCGGCTCCGCATCGCTGAAACAGGGGATGGCGTGCGGGTTCGGCGGGGGCGACATTGGGGATGTGGGCGCTCCGCCCCGTCTCCGCCTCTTGTCTCGCCGCCGATGCCCGCGCTGCCCGATTCCGTGCCGATTTCCCCTCCGGCGTCCCTCGAAACCGCGTCTGCAGACGCCGTCCCGGCGTCGCCCGACCGCATCGCCGTCGCCGTTGTCGAGGATCTGCCGGAGCTGCGGCGCAGCCTCGTCGAGCGGCTCCGGCTGAGCGGTCGCGTCGATGTCGTGCTCGCGGTCTCGAGCGCAGAGGCCCTCCTCGGCGCCCTGCCGCGGCTCGCGCCCGCGCCGCGCATCGTGCTGATGGACCTCGGCCTGCCGGGGATGTCGGGCATCGAGGCGACCGCGCGCATCGTCGCCGACCATCCGGGCGTCGACGTGCTCGTGCTGACCGTGCTCGAAGACGAGGCGCCCATCTTCGCCGCCGTGCAGGCCGGGGCCGTCGGCTACCTCCTCAAAGACACGCCGACGGCCCGCCTCCTCGACGCCCTCGACGACCTCGTCGCCGGGGGCGTGCCGCTCTCGCCGGTCGTCGCGCGCAAGCTGCTGCGGATGGCCGCCGCCGCGCCGCCCGCCCGCACCGCGCCGGCGGTCGTCCTCACCGACCGCGAACGCGACGTCCTGCGCCTCGTCGTCGATGGGATGACCGAGTTGCGCATCGGCGCCGAACTCAGCATCTCGCCGCACACCGTCCGCACGCACCTCGTCCACGTCTACGAAAAGCTGCACGTGCGCAGCCGCGCCGCCGCCGTCCGCGAGGCCGTCGGGCAGGGGTTGGTGTGATGTTGAGGATGGGGTATGGATGGGTCGTGGCGGGTCCGTACGGATGTGCCCCTTTGCGACCGTAGGGGCGGGTCTCGACCCGCCCCCGCACTCCCCCCACCGCCCCGCATCGGCCCCGCTGCCGCCCGGTGGCTGAGCCTGTCGGCGCTAACACCCGGACGTGTGGGCGGCAGGTGGACGGCGTCTGGCCTTGACCGGGAGCGCTGCGTGGGCGAGATTGCACGCGGTGCCGATTTCGCCGCGCCGCTGTCGTTCCTCCGATGCTCCGCCCGCCGCCCGCCCGTCGCATCTGGACTGCCCGCGCGGTGTGCATCGCCGCCGGGGTGCTGCTGGGGATCGGCGGTCTTTTCGCCCCGCCTGTACGCGCGCAGCCGCTGCGGATGACGCGCGCCGACGGGCTGCCGTCGGACTATGCGCAGGCGCTCTTCCAGGACCGCGCGGGCTTTTTCTGGGTCGGCACCGACGCAGGGATCGCGCGCATCGATGGGCGGCGGGTCGAGACCTTCACCGTCGACGACGGCCTGCCGCATCATTACCTCTACGGCATCGCCGAGGACGACCGCGGCGTGCTCTGGGCCTCGACCTTCGCGGGACTCGCGCGCTTCGACGGGCACCGCTGGCACGCCGACGGACCGGCCACGCGCGGCCAGAGCCTCATCGCCTCGCCAGTCGGGCTCATCGCGACACGTGGTGATTCTCTCTGGCAGCGGACCGGCGGGCGGTGGCGCGGCCACGCCCTTCCGCGCGGCGCGCGCACCAACAGTTACGACGTTCCGTGGCCCCTCGCCGACGGCAGCGTGCTCTTCGGCGGCGTCCGCCTCTTCCACAACCGCCCGCCCGTGTACGTCGCCAGTCTCTGCGACGGCATCGCATCTGGCGGTGCCCACACGGTTTTCGTGCCTGTGCAGGACGGTATATGCACTGCGAGCTACGCGTCGGCTGGACCCGGCGAGGCGTGGGTGCGCACCGCGCCGGACCGCGTCGTCCGCGTCCGCGCGACCGTTGGGGCAGGCGGCGAAGTGCGTTACGCGGCTGAAGAGGGGGTGCCGCTCGGGCGAGCGGGCGTTCGGATCATCAGGCGCGTCGGGACGCGGCTGTTCGTGACGACGGCGAGCGACAGCCTGCTCGTCGTCGACACGTCCACCGGCGTGCAGAACGCGGTGGCGCTTCCGGCGCGCGCCCAGGCGCTCTGGGCCGATTACGAGGGCGCGGTCTGGGTGGCGACCTTCGGCGGCGGCATCGTGCGCGTCGATCTCGCGCCGCCGGTCCGCCTCGCCGCCGGACGCTTCGTGCGGCTCGTCGCGGCCCCCGACGGCGGCGTCTACGCGAGCGGCCCCGGCCTCTGGCGCACCGACGCTGCCGCTACGCGCGCGGCCTTCGTCGCACCGCTCGACCAGGCCCGCGCCGTCGCGCCGGTGCCGGGCGGCGGCGTGATCGTCTCGTCAGGCGCCGACGCGATGTGGATGCCCTCCGGCGTGAACGGACGGCGCGGTGCCACGCTACGCGGGGTCATGCACGAGCAGACGTGGATCGCGGGCCTCGACATCCGCGGCGACACGCTCTACAGCGCCACCTACGGCGCGGGCGTGCTGCGCCTGGTGCCGTGGCAGCGTCCCGGCGGGCGCATCGACACGCTCCGCGGCGTGCCGTCGGCTGTCACCGAGGACCTCGTCCGCCTCCGCTCGGGCCTCTGGGTGCTGACGCGCTCGGCGGGCGCCGTCCGCCTCGGCGCCGCTGCCGTGGTGCGCGGACGCGCCGAGGGGCTGCCGTCGTCGTCGGTCTTCAGCCTCTTCGAGGACGCCGACGGCGCGCGCTGGTACGGCACCGAGCGCGGCATCGCCCGCGAAGACGCGGCCACCGGACGCCTCGATGTCTTCGAGAGCGAGACGATGCGCGGGCAGCGAATCGTCGGGTTTCGCACCGCTCGATGGGGATGCACCGGCGCGTGGCAGCACGGGAGCGCCCCGGTCTGCCAGGCCTCGGATGGGCGCCGGACGTGGCGTGTGGGCCATCGGCGAGCGCGACCTGTTCCGCATCGGCCCCGACGGGCGCGTCGTGCGGGTCGCGGCGCTCGTGCCGGGCAGCGCCGCGACCGTCAACGCCGCCGTCGCCGTCGGGCAGCGCCTCGTGCTCGCCACGTCCGATGGCCTCTACGCCCGCGATCTCCCGTCGCCCGCGCCGCCGCTGCCGCCGCCGCGCGTCGCCCTGCGCGAGGTGCGCCTCGACGACCGTCTCGCCCCTGAGACGTCTGGGGATGCGGACGGCGCACGGTCGCTCGGCACCCTCGCGCCCGGCCGTCACCGCCTCGACGTGCGCGTCGCGCCGCTCTCGTTCGCCGGGGGCGCGCACGCCGAGTACCGCCTCGGCAGCGGGCCGTGGACCGAGACGGGGCCGGAGGCGCGCATCGTGCTGCCGGGACTGGGCGCGGGCGCGTACGAGATCGCCGTCCGCGCCGTCAACGCCGAGGGGACGCCGTCGGCGGTGCCCGCGGTGCTGCGCTTCGACGTGGCGCCGTTCTGGTGGGAGCGTCGGGCGGCGTGGCTGGCCGGGTTCGTGCTCGTCGGCCTCGCCGGGGCCGGGGCGGCGAGGTGGTCGACGGCGCGCCGCCTGCGCCTGCGCCTCGCGGAGTTGGAGGCCGAACGCCGCGTGCAGGGCGAGCGCGAGCGCATCTCGCGCGACCTCCACGACCACGTCGGCGGCCAGCTCACGACCCTCGCCTCCCTCGCCGACCTCGCGCGGATGCTCCACGAGCGCGGCGAGACCGCCCGCGCGAGCGCATCGCTCGACACGCTCGGCGCCGAGGCGCGGCAGTCGCTCCGCCAGCTCCGCCAGACCGTCTTCACCCTCCGCCACGAGGCCCTCACCGCCGCCGCCCTCTTCGAGCAGATCGCCGCCCAGGCCGACGGGCAGGTGCAGGCCACCGACGGTGTCGTCCTCGACACCCGCCTCGACGCCGCAGACGCGGACGCGCCGCTCCCGGCGCCCGTCGTCCTCCCCGTGCTCCGCGCCGCGCAGGAAGCCGTCACCAACGCCCTCAAACACGCCGCCGCCCGCCGCATCGCCGTGCGCCTGGCCGTCACCGGCAGCACCCTCACGCTCACCGTCACCGACGACGGCGTCGGGATGCCTCCCGGCGACCCGTCCGGCGACGGCAGCGGCCTCGACATCCTGCGCGCCCGCGCCCGCGACCTCGGCGGCACCGGCGACCGTCGGCCCGGGCGACGGCGGCGTCGGCACAGCCGTCACCTTCACTGTGCCGATCTCGCCGGTGCCCGGCTGATTCAGCCCTCTCCACAAACCCACAACTCACCATCCCACCACTGCCTCAGCGCGTGGCGATGCCGAACGTGAGGCCCGCGCGCAGCACCAGGCCGCGGAGGGCGCCGGAGACGCGGTTGCCGTCGGCGTTCTCGGGCTGCGAGACGTCGTTCGGGAAATACTTGCGGCAGCCGTCGGGCGTCGTCGTGAAGATGCAGCGGTCGATGGGGTTCGCGGCGCCGTAGTCGAGATAGTCGAAGCGCAGCCCGTCGCCGTAGAGCTCCGCCGATTTCGTCCACACCGGCACGAGCGCCGCCACGTGCAGGCCGACGCGCGGGCCGCCCCCGGCGCGCGTGCGGGGCAGGGCGAGGGCGAGGCCCGCGCGGGCGACGTAGGTGTCTTCCTTCCACGTGCCGCTGTAACAGCCGGTCGCCTGGCGTCGGCGGCACAGGAACGGGCTGGCCTCGTCGGAGACATCGTCGGCGTCGAACTGCTCCGAGCGCACGCTCGCGGCGCGAACGCCGATCTCGCCGACCACGCGCAGGCCCTGCATCTGCCCGGCGCCGAGGCCGAACCACCCGTCGCGCACGCGGAGGCCGATCTCGCGCCGGAAGCCGTCCTCGAACCGGGCCTCTCCGAGCGAGGCGCCGTGGAAGCCGACGCCCATGTCGAGCGCGACGGCGACGCGCGGCGATCCGGCGGCGATGTGACCGGCGAGGTAGCCGCCCACCGTCCGGTTCGCGCCGCCGAGGCGCGTGGTGAGGCGGTCGTCGAAGCGCGCGTTGTAGGAGTCGACGTAGCCGTCGAAGGCGGAGAGCGTCTGCCCGGTCGCGCCCAACTCGGCGGAGAACGCGTAGACGTAGGTGCTCTGCGGCTGCGCCCACGCATCGCGGGCGAGGACGGGGAGCAGCACCGCAGCGAGGAGAGCGCCTGGAAGACAGCGGGAGGAGGGCATCGGGGCGTGGGCTGGAGCGGGAGGCAACATCGCAACTCTCCCGCGGGCCCGCCATCGCTGAAACCGGGGATGCGGCTCATGTGCCGTCGTTGCGAGGAGCGCAGCGACGTGGCACTCCAGTTCCTCGGAGCGATGAACGACGAGACTGCCATGCTCCGCTCGCACCGACACGCAGGTTGGCGGTGCAGTCCGCACGACCCGTGGCTGCGACGAGTGTGCGACGGCGGGGGCGCTGTGAAGCAGGAGGCGCGGGTTCGCCGTTGCGTGCCAACCGGTCCGTCCAATGCCGCCGCTCACCGGCGCCACTCGCCCGCTCCTCCCTCGCCCGCCATCCCCCCACGATGCGTCTCCTGCCCGCCGTCTCCGCCCGTCTCACCGCCCTCCCACTCGCGCTCGCCGCGCTCTCCCTTGCGCCCGGCGCATCGGCGCAGATGGGCAAAGGGGCGGCGAGCGAGCCGGAGTGCCACGCCGTCGGTGTCGATGGCGCGCCCGCGCCGGGGGCGTGCAAGGTGCTCGTGCCGTCGCTCTTTCTCGCGTGGCCCGTCTCCGGCGGCCTGTGGGTCTCGACGCTCGTTGGCGACGGCGACCGCGGCGCCGCCCTGATCGGCCTCGCCGCCGACACCGCGCCGGTCGTCGCGCGCGTCGGGGCGGCGGACCTGTTCATCGCGGGCCGCATCGCGCCGGGCGTGGGGCTCGGCTGGAAGGGCGGCATCCGCCCGGTCGGACAGGCGGACGGCGGCGCGTTCGGCGGCGTGGCCGTCGGCACGTACCCGGAGATGCGGCTCTCGGTGCGCGGCGGCGTTGCCGGCCACACATCGCCCGCGGGGCGCTCGGCGGGTCCGGCGGTCGAGGGCAGCCTGCGCGCGGGCGTTCTCGACATCGAAGGCGGGCGGACGTTCGGCATCGGCGGAATTGGCGATGGGATGACGCGCGGCGCCGTCCACCTCCTCCTCCCCGTCAAGGCCACCTCGTCGCTCGCCTCGGCGGGCGCAGGCGTGTCGGTGATGCGCGTCGACGGCACCGGGCGCGCGATGGTGGCGCTCTCGGGGCGGATCGCGTTCTGAGAATCTGTTTGTGACGTGGTGCCTCCGCCTGTTCTGATCCGTGTCTCCCGCGAAAGCGGGAATCCAGAAGGGGTCACGCGCAACGCTCTGCATTCTGGGTCCACGCTTTCGCGGGGATGACCGACTTCATAGACAGATTCTGAAGTCGGGGAATGGAGGGGCGATGTGCGATCCCGTCGTACCCCCGCGATCCGCGTCGTAGGCCCCATCCCCATTTCCAGCGATGGCGCCGGGCCACGCGATGGCGGCATCTTGGGGTGGCGGTCCGGGGACGTCTCCCCGCGCCGCGTCTTCCCTCCCCCCATTCGATGCGTCTCGTCCCTCTCGCGGTCCCGCTGCTCGCCACCGCCCTCACCGGCTGCCTCACCATCGGCCCGCAGGCGCTCTCAACCGACGGCCTCGCGCCCCTCACGCAGTCCTCGAACGCCGCGAGAGGCACCGATTTCTCCGACCGGATGCTCCTCACCGGCCTCAGCGTCGGCGCCGAGATTCCCGGCCTCATCGGCCTCTCGGCGACGGCGCTGAGCGGCACGCAGCGCTCGACCGACGCGGCCGGGCAGACGGTCGAGACGTCGGCGAAGGTCGACGACGTGACGCTCTCGCTCGGCTATCCGATCTACCCGGTCTCGCGGCGCCTCTCCCTCCTCGTCGGCGGGCAGTGGACGCTGCGCTCGACGAAGGTCGGCGGCACCGATGGCACCTCGTTCATCCTCGCCCCGCGCGCGGTGCTCGTCGGCGACATCACGCGCCACCTCACCGCGTCTGCGCACGCCGCCTACGACGTACCGGTCATCGACAACGAGACGCTCTTCGAGGTCCGCGGCACGCCGGTGCGCGCCGGGATGAGCGGCGTCCGCGCGGGCGTGAACCTGACCTATACCTTCGGCCTCGACTGGTTCTGACGGAGACCGCCGCCCTGAGGTATGCATCGTGCGCGAGAAACGTCAAGCACGTCCCCTGCGACCGCGGATGCGCACCGGCGCCGCGGCACGCAGGCAGGCGCCGGCTCGTGCGCCCTCCGGCGAACGGACAGCCCGGCGTTGACGGTCGGTTGTCGAGGAGGCCCCAGCGCCCACGTCACGCCCGCTCGGTCGATGCCGATGACGGAGTACTGTGCCGATGGTGAGGCGACGCCATCGGCGGCAGACCGGCCACCCGCGTCGGCGGCAGGGCTGCGTCATCGGCGGGTTCGATCGCGTAGACCGCGCCGTCGGCGGTCATCGCCACGATCGCGAGCGTTCATCGCCCCGACGACGGTCGGCGCCGCCGGCACGCGGATCGCCGCGGTTTCGGCACCCCGCCCACCTGCGACACGTCGCGCACCCAGCCATCGGCGAAGCCGACGATCGTGCGGTAGATCGCGAGTCCGTCGCGTACGTCGAAGCCCGCTTCCGATCGCGTACCGCCTTGCCCCACGACGGGTCGATGATGGGGCCGTTGGACGGGAAAACCGAAGCGCCGGCGGCGTCCGCCGTGGCTCCGCCCGAGGCGTTCGATCAGAGTCCACACCCCGCCGATGCATCGATCGCGACGGCGCCGCCGATGGAGACGGCGCGGAAGGCGCCGGGGATTCGCCCGGTGCGAGGGTGTCGCCGCCGTAGAAGACGCGCCCGTCGGCGCGGAGCGCGAGAGTCACTGCGGGGTGCCGAAGCGGGTGCTGCCGAAGCGGTAGGCGTTGCGGATGCCGGTCGTGTCGGCGAGGGCCAGAAGCCGCGGTCGAAGGGCACGTGGGCGATGCGCGTGCCCGCGGGAATCGGCGCGGTCGCGCGGACGGATCACGAGGCCGGACGACGACGAGCACGCCGCTCGCCGTCGTGACGTTGAGCAGGAGCGTGTCGGTCCTGCCCGGGCGCCACCGAGCGCGGCCATCCGCAGCGCGAGCGGCACCGGCGCCCGAAGGCCGCGCCCGCAGGCACCGTCACCGGCGCGGCGAGCGTCACGGTTGCCGAGGGCACGAGCGTGAGCGTGAGCGCCTCCGCCGACGAAGCGACGCCGAGGATCGCCTGCGCCGTCTCCATCGTGCCGGGCAGCAGCAGCGTCGGGCGGACGTGCGTGTCCTGATCGCTAGCGTCACGTTGCGCGTCGTGACGCCGGTGGGCGCGCCTCGAACTCGACCGGCACGTTCGTCGTCTCGCCGCGCACGATCACCCGCAGTGCCGCCTTCCCCGGCATCGTCCACTCGCCCCACTCGATCCGGACGAGCGCGCCGCCCTCGCCTGGGCGCCAGAATCTGGGCGCCGATGCCCCGCATCGTCTCCGGCACGATCAGATCGACGCGCGCCGCCGCCGCGTCCGAGCCGGTGCGCACGGCGACCGTCACGCTTCCGCGCGAGAAGCCGCCGCGCGTCTGCGTGCCGGGGTAGTAGACGGTGCGAGAGCGCGATCTTCGACGCCGACACGGTCACATTGCCGCCGCGCCTCCCCCGCCGCCACTGTCACAGGCAGCGAAAATGAGGGCGAGCACGAACAGAACGAGGGCGGCAGGGCGAAACGGCATCGGAAGAAAGAAGCGGGGTGTACGAGACGGGCGGCCGAACCGGTGGCGCGTCAGATCGTCTCTTCGCCGTTGAGCGAGAGCGCGAGGCGCAGCGTGAACGGGCGCAGAAGGGCCGGGACGGCGCGGCGGCGGTCGGGTGAAGCGTCGTCGATGGAGCGCGGGAAGCCGTACTCGCTGAGGCCGATGAACGCGGTGCCCGAGGGCGGGAAGGCGCGCAGGCGCCCGTCGGTCGTGTCGCCGATGTCGAGGACGGGCCGGGTGAGCGAGATGCGCACGCCCGATGCGCCGCGGACGCGCAGGACGTACGTCGCCCCCGCGTAGACGGCCGTGGTGAGCGTGTTGAACCGCCCGGTCGTGCAGGTCGGTTGGATCGTGTTCGTGGACGTGCAGCCGCGCGGCGCGTCGGAGGTGTTGCCGTCGATGTCGACAATGACCGCTTGCAGGTACGTGTTGCGGATGTCGAGACCGGCGACGACGCGCGGGCCGTGCGCCAGCCCCGCGTCGGCCTCGGTGAAGAAGCTGGCGTAGCGCAGGCGCATCCGCCGCTCGGTGGCGTCCTCGAAGCGGGCGGTCGCGCTCCGCTTGCCCTGATCGACGCCGACGCGCAGGGCCGTGCCGTAGCGCTCGCCGTCGAGGCCGAAGCTGAGCGCGCCGTGCGACGCCGGTGCGCGTCGAGAGGCTGCCGAGGTCGCTCACGATCGTCGCCTCGTTGGCGCGGTTGTAGCTGCTCACGTACGCGTCGAGTTCGCCCGAGCGCTCGGCCACGCCGCCGATGTCGATTCCGCCGGTGACCACTGTGGCGCACCCGCCGAGCACGAGGCTGGAGGCAGACAGCGCAGCGGCGAAGAGGGCAGGGGAGAGACGCATCGGTCGGGGAGGTGGGGCGGAAGGGGACGGAGCCGATAGATAGCCACCTGCGCCGCGCCGCACCATCGCTGGAAATGGGGATGCGGACGGATCGGCCGCCGTCTCGTTGCCTGACCTGCACGGCCCGGAAAGCCTGACGGCTGGGTCTCATCCACCGTCCGAATCCCCGGCACCCACCGCGCCCGCGCCACGTTCGCGCCCGACCGACTTCCCCCGCTGCCGTGCCTGCTGCTCCGCCCGACGACGATCTCTTCACGCCCGCCCCGCCCCAGCGCGCCGCTCGCCGAGCGGATGCGCCCGCGCACCCTCGACGACTTCGCGGGACAGGCGCACGTGCTCGGGCCGGGCAAGCTGCTCCGCCGCGCCGTCGAGGCCGACCGCGTCACGTCGGTGATCCTCTACGGGCCGCCCGGCACCGGCAAGACGACGCTCGCGCGCATCGTCGCCGAACACGACGCGCAAGCACTTCATCGTCCTCAACGCCGTCCTCGCGGGCGTCGCCGACATCCGGGCGGCCATCGCCGAGGCGCAGAACCGCCGCCGCATCGCCGGAGCCGACGGGCGCGGGCAGGGCACGATCCTGTTCGTCGACGAGGTCCACCGCTTCAACAAGGCGCAGCAGGACGCCCTGCTTCCGCACGTCGAGAACGGGACGGTCACCTTCATCGGGGCGACGACCGAGAACCCGTACTTCGAGGTCAACAAGGCCCTCGTCTCGCGCAGCCGCATCTTCGAACTGCGCCCGCTCACCGAAGACGACCTCGCCGACGTGGCCCGCCGCGCCCTCGCCGACGACGAGCGCGGCTACGGACGCCTCACCGTCGCCATCGACGACGACGCGCTCGCGCACCTCGTCTCGACCGCCAACGGCGACGCCCGCAGCCTGCTCAACGCCCTCGAACTGGCCGTCGAGACCACCCCGCCGGATGGCAGCGGGACGGTCCGCGTCACCCGCGCCGTCGCCGAGGACTCGATCCAGCGCCGGGCCGTGCTCTACGACAAGGAGGGCGACGCGCACTACGACACCATCTCGGCCTTCGTCAAGAGCCTGCGCGGCTCCGACCCCGACGCGGCGCTCTACTGGATGGCGCGGATGGTCTACGCAGGTGAAGATCCGCGCTTCGTCTTCCGCCGGATGATCATCTTCGCGAGCGAAGACATCGGCCTGGCCGACCCGCGCGCGCTGCAGGTGGCGATGGCGGCGGCGCAGGCGTACGACTACGTCGGGATGCCCGAGGGGCGATTCCCGATGGCCGAGTGCTGCCTCTACCTCGCCACCGCGCCGAAGAGCAACAGCGGCTTCGCCTTCTTCGACGCCCTCGCGCACGTCGAGAAGGAGCAGACGACCGACATGCCGAACGCCCTGAAAGACGCCTCGCGCGACAAAAAGGGCTTCGGCCACGGCGAGGGCTACCTCTACCCGCACGCCTACCGCGACCACTACGTCGCCGAGCAGTACCTGCCGGAGGAGATGCAGGGCCTCTACTTCTACCAGCCCTCGCAGATGGGCTACGAGAAAACGATCGGCGAGCGCCTCGCCTACCTCCGCCGCCGCGACGCCGAGGAATCGGTCGAGAAGCGCGCCCGCCGCTACGCCGACGCCGCCCGCGCCGAACGCCTCGGCCTCCCGAGCGAGCCGCCGCCTGCCGATGCCGCGCCCTCCGAACCCGCCGCGCCCGACGTGCCGTCCGCCGCCGCCTCGCCGCCCGCCGCAAAGCCGCCGCGCAAGAGCCGCGCGAAGGCGCCCGCGTCCGAACCGGCGCCCGATTCTGCATCCACACGTCCGTAGGGGGCGGTTCGCGAACCGCCCCTACAACCACCGGCGCTGAACACACGCCGCAGCGTGCCCATTGCCGCCGTGGCCCGCCCTGCCACCGCCGCTCGTCATCCCGTCCCGCCGCCGTTTCAACGGACGGTCGCTGCACCCGTCGAGAGGCGCGCGTGAGTCGGCACGTCTCGCTACGAAATGCGCTGCCCTGGGACGACCGGTGGGAGTGGGCGCTGTCGTCGGTTTGCGTATGTTGAGGTCTTGCATGCCTCTGTCTTCCAGCATCCGCCCCCGCTCGACGTGTCCGTTCCGCTCGTCATCCTGGCCTACGCGAGTCGCATCACGAAGCGTCTCCCGGACACCGCCATCGCAGCGCTCGGCACTCAGGCGGCCGCGCGCAACGCCCGCGACGGCGTGACCGGGCTGCTCCTGTGCGGCGAGGCGATGTTCGTGCAGGTGCTCGAAGGCCCGCGCGAAGCGGTTCTGGCCACGATCAGGCGCATCCGCCGCGACGAGCGGCACCACGGCATCGTCCTGCTCCGCCTCGCCCACATCGATGCGCGGCGCTACGGCGGATGGTCGATGGGCGTCGTGCAGGGCGACCGGTTCGCGGGCTTTCCCGGCCTCGACGCGCTCCTGCTGCCCGAGTTCACGCCCGAAGCCGCCCTCGCCGACGTCGACGGAACGCTCGGCGTGATGCGCACGCTTCCGGTCCTCCTCGGCGGCTCCAGCGGCGAACCGGTCGGCGCATGACGGTCCGGATGGCGGAAGCGGTCCGCGCCCGTCAGTGGACGCGCAGGCGCAGCGGGAGGAGGGCGAGGGTCTGGCCCTGCGAGGCAAGGACGGCGTCGAGGACGGAGGCGGCGTCGAGGGCGGCGCGTTCGGGGGCGCTGAGGCGGGCGCGCAGGAGCGTGCCGAGGGCTGCGTCGGCGCGGGCGCCCATCTGGCTCGTGAGGCGCTCGGTGAAGGTCTGCGGACGCGGCAGGATGCGCAGCGGGACGGTCTCGGCGTCGAGTTTCGCCCGCTCGGCGGCGATGGCGACGGCCTCGCGGAGACCGCCGAGACGGTCGACGAGGCCCCGTCGGAGCGCGTCTTTCCCGGTCCAGATGCGCCCCTGCCCGAGCGAGTCGGCGCGGGCGGTCGTCATCTTGCGCCCGTGGGCGACGTGGCCGAGGAAGGCCGCGTACGTCGTGTCGACGCCGCGTTGCAGGACGGCGCGTTCGACGTCGTCGAGGGTGCCGGTGAGGGAGCCGATGTCGGCGTGCGGGCTGGTGGCGACGGCGTCGAGGGTGACGCCGAGGCGGTCGCGGAGGGCGTCGCGGGCGTCGAAGAAGAGCGAGAAGACGCCGATCGAGCCGGTCAGCGTCGTCGGCTGGGCGACGATGACGTCTGCTGCCGTGGCGATCCAGTAGCCGCCGGAGGCCGCGTAATCGCCCATCGACACGACGACCGGCTTGGCCTTCTGCGTCTCTTCGATGGCGCGGCGCATCGACTCCGACGCCACCGCCGAGCCGCCGGGCGAGGCCACGCGCACGACGACCGCCTTGACATCGTCGTCCTCGCGCGCCGTCTTCATCGCCGCGACGAAGGTCTCGTCGCCGACCGAGGCGCCGCCCCCGCCGAGCAGCCCGCCGCCGCCGCCGCTCGTTCCGTCGACGATGGTGCCTTCGGCGAGCACGACCGCGATGTCGCCCGCCTTGCGGTCCATTTCGAGGCCCGCGTCGCCGGGCGACGTGCGGGCGTAGGCGTCGAGCGAGACGGTGCGGAGCGCGCCCGATGCGCCCTCGCCGAAGCGGGCGCGGAGGCGGGCGTCGACCTCGGCGGTCGTCAGCAGGCCCTGCACGAGGCCCTGCCGCGCGGCCTCCTCGGCGCTCATCGTCGGCGGACCGGTCGCGCACGTCTGGAGTGCGGCGCGCGTCGCCGGGCGCCGGGCGCTGGCGAGGGCGACGAACGAGGCGCCCTGCGCATCGACGAGGGCCTGCAACTGCTCGCGGTTCTCCGCCGACAGATCCTCGCGGATGAACGGCTCGACGGCGGCCTTGAAGGTGCCCGCGCGGATGACGTTGGCGCTGACGCCGAGGCGGTCGAGGCCGCGCTTGAAGAACTGCGTTTCGAGCTGAAATCCGTTGCACTCGAAGAACGAGAGCGGCGGGAGATAGACGGTGTCGGCAGCCGACGTGAGGGCGAAATCCGCCTCGGCGTGGTACGGCCCGGCGCCCGACGCGATGAGCGGCTTGCCGCTGGCGACGTAGCGGTCGAGGGCGCCGCGGACCTCTTCGATCGTGCCCCACGGCGCCGCGACCCCGCCCGCGCGCAGCCACACGGCGGCGATGCGGTCGTCGCTCGCGGCCATGCGCAGGGCGCTGCGGATGCGCGCGAGGTCGACCGGCGCCGCTCCGCCCGCGAGTGCCCGCCCGATCGGATCGTCGGCGGCGAGTTCGGGGATGGCGCCGGTGATCTCGACGACGAGCACCGATCCGCTGCGCACCGGCGGCGTCGAATCGGCACTCGCCACGAGGCCGACGACGAAGAGCAGGCCGATGAGAAAGAGCGCGCCGAGAGCGACGAGCGTGCCGAGCGTGGAGGCGACGAGGGTCGAGAAGAAGCGCATCGAGGGGCGGAAAGTCGTGCCCGAAAGGTACGGAGCCGCGAGGGACGACGGACGACGGGCGCCCGGATGTCCGCGCCGCCGTTACCTTTGGCGATGCCCACGCCCGTCCCCGTCCGCATCGCCGTTCCCGAGGCCTCCCGCGCCGCCGTTGTCTACGCGCTTGGTGAACTGCTGCGCGGACTCGGGCTCGAACCGGTCGAGGCCGGGGCGGAGGCGCCGCGGATCGTCGTGGGCGATGGCGCGGCGAAGGGAGACGCGCTGCACCTCGCGGCGGCGCCGGAGCGGCTCGCGGCGCGGCTCGACTCGCGCGACCCGCTCGCTGCCGATGCTGGCGGATGGATCGAGGCCGACGGCGTGCGCGTGCCCGTTCCGCTCGCCACCGCCTCGGGCGGGGCGGATCTCGTCGGGAGCGCGTTTCTGTGGCTCGTGCGCTACGCCGAGCACGCCCGCGACGCGCCGCGCGATGTTCACGGACGGGCGACGTACGCCGCCTCGTGGCAGGCGGCGCACGGCCTCGCCGCCGTCCCGGTCGTCGATGTGCTGCGCGAGGCGCTCGCGGCCCGTCTGCGCGATCATCCGGCGACCGCCGGCCTGCCGATCGTACGCCCGACCTACGGCCCGGCCTCCGACGGCAGCGGCGCGGCGACGTGGGCGCTCTGCCCGACGTGCGACATCGACGCGCTGCGGAAGTGGCGCGCGGGGATCGTCCGCCGCGAGGTGCTGCGCGCCGCTCGGGAGCGCCGACCGGGCCTCGCAGGCGCCGCCGCGGCCGGGTGGCTGCGCTCGCACGTCGCGCGCCGCGACCCGATGCTCGACGGCATCGACCGCATCGCCGCGGCCGCCGAGCGTGCGGGCGGGACGGCGACGTTCTTCGTCAAGTCCGACGCGCCGACCGCCTACGACACGCCCTACCGCCTCGGCTCGCCGACCTTCCGCCGCGTCCGCGCGCGCATCGCAGGCCACGAGATCGGGCTCCATCCGTCGTACGCCTCGCCGTCGAGCGTCGAGCGGCTGATCGTCGAGTGGGCGCGGCTCGAACGGGCGCTCTCGGCGGCGACCGGGTGGGCGGTGACGAGCGTCCGGCAGCACTACCTGCGCTACGACGGGGCGGCGACGCTCCGCGCCCACGCCGAGGCCGGGTTCACGCTCGACAGCACCCTCGGGTGGGCCGAGCGCGAGGGCTTCCGCTGCGCGACCACGCACCCGCACCGCCTCTTCGACCTCGACGCGAACGCCGTGACCGACGTGTGGGAGCTTCCGCTCGCCCTCATGGACGCGACGTTCATCGGCTACCGCCCCCTCGCGCCCGAGGCCATCGCCGCCTCCACCGCCGCGCTCCTCGCCGCCGCGCGGCGTTACCGAGGCGTCGTCGTCGGCCTCTGGCACAACACCGTCGGCGACGAATCCGCCGCCCCCGGCGCCGCCGCGCACCTCGACACGACCCTCGCCGCGGCAACCGGGCAGGGCGCCCGCGTCGGCGGCGTCGAGGCCGTGCTCGCGGCGTACCGCGGGGGGTGATGTGGGGGCGGCGTGTCGCGTGGTGCGGGACGTGCAAGCACGTCCCCTACATGTTCGATGGTAATGACCCCGTGGCTCGGTTGTGCATCCGACCCGTAGGGGACGTGCTTGCACGTCCCGGTCGTCCTGCCGCCCGGTCGGGCCTGTCGCATCCCCCACCATCAACAACCCACCGATCAGCAGCCCTCTTCTGCGGCGAGAACACGGGCGAGGCCGAGGTAGAAGTCGCGTGCCCGGAAGTTCGCCGCGCGTCCGCTGCCGATGCCGATCTGCGCCATGTGGTCGGCGTCGAGAACGCCCTGGAAACCCGTCCACCGCGCGCTCTCGGTGCCCACGATGCCGTCGTTGACGCCTTCGCGGGCGTGGATGAGGGCGTTCTGGACGCGCATCACCGCCGAGATCGGCACGTCGGTGCCGCGTCCGGCGCGTCCGGCGTACGAGCGGTAGGCGACGTCGGGATGGTCGGGCGTGGCCGGGTTGAAGCGTTCTCGAATGTGCTCGCGGGTGAGTTCGGCGGTGGCGGCGAGAATGTCGGAGCCGCCGCCGTCGAGCACGCCCGCCCCGGCCCAGTCGACGAAACCGGCGGCGCGGTGGACGAGCGCGGCGGTGGCGTCGTGGAACGGCACGGGCGGGTCGAGGGCGATCTCCGCGAGCGTCGTCCCGTGGTGCGGCGTGGCGACGGTGGTCAGCGTGGCGACGCGGTCGTGCCAGCCGAGGCGCGAGACGAGGTAGCGGGCGTCGAGGCCCCCCATCGAGTGCGCGACGAGGTGCAGGCGCCGCGCCCCCGTCTCGGCGAGGACGGCGGCGAGGCGCTCGGCCCACATCGCCGCCCGCGCCGCGATGGTCTCGTACGGCGCCACGTTGGGCGCGTACGCCCGCACGCCGTGCAGGCGCAGCCAGAGGGCCTCGTCGTGCAAGTGCCCCTTGCGCTTGATCCCGGCGAGCATCCCGAAGCCGTGCATCAGCACGACCGGCTCGTCGAGGCGCACGAGCGGCGGCTGCGGCATCGCCTCCAGACCGGCCACGCGGCGCAGCATGCGCAGGGGGAAAGACGTGGGCATCGGGGAAGATCGGATGGGCGCCGGGCGCGGCGACGGTGGAGCGACCCCGCGGACGCGGCGGTTCCGGAAGGGTGGGCGTCGGAATGTGGGGGGATTGGAAATCGCCTGGCGCGACGCTGGGTGAGGTGGGGGGCCCTACCGGCCCCTTCCCACCGCCCCCGCCCGTCTCATCCCTCCAGACCCCATCACCCCATCTCCACCAGCACCTCGCCCGTCATTTCCGGCGGCACCGGCAGGCCCATCATCGTCAGGATCGTCGGGGCGACGTCGCCGAGCTTGCCGTCGCGCGGCGCGCCCGTGACGCGCGGGTGGATGACGACGTGCGGCACCAAGGCCAGCGTGTGCGCGGTGTGCGGGCTGCCGTCGGCGTTGCGCATCTTGTCGGCGTTGCCGTGGTCGGCGAGGATCGTCACGCCATATCCCGCCTTGAGCGCCGCCTCGACGACGACGCGCGCGGCGCTGTCGACGGCCTCGACGGCGGCGACGGCGGCCTCGAAGACGCCGGTGTGGCCGACCATGTCGGCGTTGGCGAAGTTGACGACGGCGAACTCGACCGGGTCGTTCACCAGCCGCGCCGCAACGGCCTCCGAGAGGGCGACGACCGACATCTCGGGTTTGAGGTCGTACGTCGCAACGTCCTTCGGCGAGGGCACGAGGATGCGTGTTTCGCCCTCGAACGGCGCCTCGCGGCCGCCCGAGAAGAAGAACGTCACGTGCGGGTACTTCTCCGTCTCCGCCGCCCGCAGCTGCCGCCCGCCGTGCGCGCTCACCACCTCGCCGATCGTCTGCGTGAGGTTCTGCTTGGGGAAGGCGACGGGAACGTCGAAGGCCTCGTCGTAGGACGCGAACGTCGCCACGTGCAGATGTTTGGGGACGGATTGGCGGGCGAAGCCGGTTCCGTCGGTGCCGAAGTCGGGGTCGGTCAGGGCGCGGACGATCTGCCGGGCGCGGTCGGCGCGGAAGTTGAAGACGACGAGCGCGTCGCCGTCGCCGATCACACCGCCCTCGCCGATGACCGCCGGGGCCACGAACTCGTCGGTGACGCCTGCCGCGTAACTCGCCGCGAGGGCCTCGGCGGCGGTGTCGAAGCGGGCGACGGTGCCGGGCGCCGTCGCCGGATGCGCCGGATCGGCGGTGCCGCTCGCCTCGGCGTCGACGGGCGGCGGGGCTGCCGCGGGGGTGTCGGCGTTGGCGGTGAGGAGGAGATAGGCGCGCTCGGTACGCTCCCAGCGGCGGTCGCGGTCCATCGCCCAGTAGCGCCCGCAGACCGTGGCGATGCGCCCGACGCCCGTCTCCCGCATCGCCGCTTCGAGCATCGGAATGAAGCGATCGCCCGCGCCCGTCGGCGACGTGTCGCGCCCGTCGGTGATGACGTGGACGAGCACGTCGCCGTCCCGCAGCCCCTCGCGCCGCGCCAGTTCGAGCATCGCGATCAGGTGCGAAACGTGGCTGTGGACGCCGCCGTCGGAGACGAGGCCGACGAGGTGAAGGCGCGTGCCCGACGTGCGGGCGTGGCGCGCGGCATCGACCAGGACGGCGTTGGCGTAGAACGATTCGTCCTCGATGGCGGCGTCGATGCGCACGAGGTCCTGAAACACCACGCGCCCGGCGCCGAGGTTCATGTGCCCGACCTCCGAGTTGCCCATCTGCCCGACCGGCAGCCCGACGGCCCGCTCGCTGGCCCGGAGCGTCCCGCGCGGATGGGCGGCAAAAAGAGCGTCGAGGAACGGCTTTCGCGCCGCGTCGATGGCCGAAACGGACGGGTCCTCGGCGATGCCGTAGCCGTCGAGGATGAGGAGCAGGTGCGGGTGCATGGGTCGTTGGGAGAGGGGGCGTGCCTGCAAGCCTACGACGCCGGAAGCGGTTCGCGGTGCGCGGGGATGGGACACGGATGGAACGTGGGACGGCGGACGTGGGCGGGACGTGTGTAGAGACGCATCGACGATGCGTCTCTACCGGATGCACCGGCGCTACCTTCGCCCCATCGCCCATTCCCGATCTCCATGCGCCTCGTCACGCCCGACACGCTCCCGCGCCCGGCGGGGCACTACTCGCCCGCCGTCGTCAGCGGCGGCTTCGTGTTCGTGAGCGGGCAACTTCCGGTCGATCCGGAGACCGGACGGGCGATGGCCGATGCCTCCATCGAGGCGCAGGTGGCGTGCGTGATGGCGAACGTCGCCGCGATCCTCGCCGCCGCCGGATCGTCGCTCGACCGCATCGTGCGCGTGAGCGCCTACGTCTCCGATGTCGCGCACTGGCCCGCGTTCAACGCCGCGTATGCCGTGGCGATGGGCGATCACCGCCCCGCGCGGACGGTCGTGCCGGTGCCCGCGCTCCACCACGGCGTGGCCGTCGAGGTGGACGTGATCGCGGAGGTCGGGCCGGAGAGTGGCACGGGCAGCGGCGTGTGAAGTCGCGGTTAGCGTCCGATCGTGGGGCGAGATCCGGCGTACGGCCCGTCCCCACGCTTCCGCCGCTGATGCCCGCCTCCAACGTCCCCACGCCCCGCCGTCGCTTCCTCCGCCGCACCGTCGGAGCCGTCGGGGTGGCAGCGCTCGCAGGCGCGGGGGGCCTCGCCGCCGACGCGTGGACGAGCCTCGGCGCAACGCCCGAGGGGGCGCGGCTGGCCCGGATGCAGGCAAGCCCGAACTGGCGCAGCGGACGCTTCCGCAACGCGCTGCCGGTGCGCAACCAGATGGGCGGCTCGATGATGCGCGACTGGATCACCGGTGACGCCGTCACCACGCCGACCGCGCCCGTCCCGGCCGTGCCCGTCAGCGCTGCCGAGGCCGCCGTCGCGTCCGCGGAAACCGCCGTGCGGTGGCTCGGGCACAACACGGTGCTCATCGAGATCGGCGGGCGGCGCCTGCTCACCGATCCGCTCTTCGACGAGCGTGCCGGGCCGGGGCGCTACCTCGGGCCGGGCCGCTTCTTCGCGCCGCCGCTCGCGCGCGCCGACCTGCCGCCGCTCGACGCCGTCCTCGTCACGCACGACCACTACGACCACCTGAGCGAGTCGACCGTCCGCGCGCTCGCAGCCCGCGTCCCGCGCTGGATCGTGCCGCTCGGCGTCGGCGCGCACCTCGAACGCTGGGGCGTGCCTTCCGGGCGCATCACCGAACTCGACTGGTGGGAGGCGACGGACGTCGGCGGTGTGAACGTCACGGCGACGCCCGCGCGGCATTTCTCCGGACGCGGCGTCCGCGGGCGCGACGGGACGCTCTGGTGCGGCTACGCGATGTATTCCGGCGATGGCGTGTACGGAGAGGACGTGGGTGCCGCGCGGATCTGGCTGAGCGGCGACGGCGGATACGGGCCGCACTTCCGTGAGATCGGCGAGCGCCTCGGCCCCTTCGACCTCGCCCTCGTCGAGATCGGCGCCTACGACCGCCGCTGGCCCGACGTGCACATGGGGCCCGAGCAGGCCGTGCAGGCGGTGCGCGACGTGCGTGCGGCGGCGATGCTGCCGGTGCACTGGGCGACCTACAACCTCGCCTTCCACGGCTGGACCGAGCCCGGCGAGCGCACCCTCGTCGCCGCCGGCGAGGCCGGTCTGCCCCTTCTGCTCCCGCTCCCCGGCGCCCGCACCGTCGTCGGCGCCCCGGTGGCGGCACCCGCGCGCTGGTGGCCAGCCGGCGTCGCGTGGCAGACGGCAGACGAGGCGCCCATCGTGTCGTCGAGTGACCTGCCCCCCGGAAACTGATCCAGTCGTTGTGGTCGTGCTGCGCCCCACGAACGCAGCCCCGTGAAGAAGCACACACCCGAGCAGGTCATCGACAAACTCCGACGCGTCGAGGCCCTCACCGCCAAAGGCACCTCCCTCGCCGACGCCGTCCGCAAGATCGAGGTCTCCGAGCAGACTCCACCCACCGTCGGTGGGTGGGCTACCGCTGGAAACGCCAGTACGGGACCATGGACCGCGAGGAGGCCAAACGCCTGCGAGATCTGGAGAAGGAGAACGCCCGTCTCAAGAAGCTCCTCGCCGAGCAGGTGCACGACAACGACGAGCCCCAAGGAGGTGCTGCGGGGAAAACTCTGAGCGCGTCGCATCCTCACATCGTGCGCCGGGCGACCAAGGAGGTGCTGCGGGGGAAATTCTGAGCCCGGCGCGCAGGCGCGAGGCGGCGCTCCACCTTCGGGGCCGCTTCGGCGTCGGCGAGCGCCGGGCATGCCGCGTCATTGGCCAGCCGCGAGCCTCACAGCGCTACCGCGCCAAGGGGCCCGAGCGGGACACGGCGGTCACGACTCAGATGAGCAAGATCGCCCGTGCCCATCCCCGCTATGGCTACCGCCGCGTCTGGGCGCTGCTGCGGCGGGGCGGCTGCCCGGCCAACAAGAAGCGTGTCCACCGGCTCTGGCAGCAACCGGGGATGCACGTGCCCCAGAAGACCTGCAAACGCCGCCGAGTCGGCACAGGCGAGAACTCGACCGTGCGGCTCGCGCCCACGCATGCGGGCCACGTCTGGAGCTACGATTTCCTCTTCGACGCGACCGACGATGGATGGACGATCAAGATTCTACCCGTGCCCTGGGCGACTACACGCGCGAGTGCCTGGCGCTCGTCGTCAGCCGCTCGATCACGAGCCGCCACCTCATCGCCGTGCTCGACCGCCTCCTTGGCGAGAGCGGGGGGCGCCGATGTTCGTGCGCAGTGACAACGGGCCGGAGTTCATCGCGGGCCGCATCAAGGCGCACCTGGTGGCGGTCGAGTCGCAGACGCGGCACATCGATCCGGGCTCGCCCTGGCAGAACGCCTATTCGGAGAGCTTCAACGGCAAGCTCCGTGACGAACTGCTGAGCCAGGAGGTCTTCGGCAGCCCGGCCGAGGCGCGGGTGCTGGCCGAGCGGTGGCGCCGTCATTCCAACGAGGTGGGTCCGCAGCAGCCTCGGCTATCTTTCCCCTATCGCCTTTGCGGCCACCCTCGCACCCCATCAACCGGCGCCGGCACTTTAACATAGCCGCTGGTACAGAAGATGGGGGCCGGTCACAGCGCCCTGCAAAATGTGCCGACAGTTGTGCCGATTCATTGCCTTGAGCAGAGCAAAGCGCGGTCTCGAAATCAGAAGAGGTTCGGCTTTCAAAGGAGGTGTGTCGTGGTCGTCGCTAGACAGTCGCCTTCCGCAGCGCTTATCATGTCGGTAGAGGAGGCCGCGATGCGAATGAGTCGACTTCCGAACGCTCGGGTACCTCCACCCCTTACGCCCCGCCCCATGTCTCGCTCGTTTCTCTCTCGTCTGCTCGCGCTATTGGTGCTTCTCGCCGCCGCGAGCGCTGCGCCGGCGCTCGCCCAGACCGGACCGGCGGTCCCTGAGATGGCCAACTACGACGCTTTCGCCGAGTCGCTTGTCTCGCAGTACCGCCTCCCCGGCCTCTCAATCGCTGTCATGAAGGACGGGCGCCTCGTTTATGCCCGGGGCTTCGGCATCGCGGACCCCACGACGGGTGAGCCCGTCCAACCCACCAGTCGCTTCCGAATCGCGAGTCTCTCCAAGGCCATCACGTCGGCCGTCGCGATGCGCCTCGTTGACCGGGGCCTCCTGTCGCTCGATGCGCCCGCGTTCGCGCTGCTGCCCGATCTGCCCCCGCTGCCGGGACAGACTGAGGACCCACGGCTCGCCACCATCACCGTCCGTGATCTGCTCCAGCACTCGGGCGGCTGGGACCGTGACGCGACGGGTTATGACCCGATGTTCGACCCGGCCCGAATTGCCACTGCGGCCGGCGTACCCCCTCCCGCCGACTGCCCGACCATCATCCGGTTCATGCGTGGGCGGCCCCTTGACTTCGCGCCTGGCACACGCTACGCCTACTCCAATTTCGGCTACTGCGTGCTCGGGCGCATCCTTGAGCGGGTCAGCAGCCAGAGCTACGAGGCACTCACACTGTCGTTTCTGGCTGAGGCCGGTATCGGCACGATGCAACTGGGCGCGACACGACCCGAAGGCCGCCTCCCCGGGAGGTCCGCTACGTCGAGGCGTACGGGCAGACGGTTCGGAGCATCTACCCGCCTTATGCAACCGTCCCGCGGCCGTATGGCGAGTTCAATCTTGAGGCAATGGACGCTCACGGCGGTTGGATCGCGTCCAGCATCGACCTGCTGCGTTTCGTTCGCGGCGTCGACGGTCGGGCGCCGGGCACGGACATCCTCTCGGCGTCGGCTGTGCAGGCGATGACGGCGCGGCCCACCATCCCAACGTGGGCCGGCCAGAACAACTGGTACGCCTTCGGGTGGCAGGTCAACACGAATGGCCACTGGTGGCATACGGGGGCCCTCAACGGCACGCGGACGTTCATGGCACGTGTCAATTACAAGGGCCTTGCGTGGGTGGTCATGACGAACACCTGGCCCTACAAGGACGACAACGCCTTTATCTCTGCCATCGATAACGGAATGTGGACGCAGGCGCAGGCCGTGACGACGTGGCCAACGCACGACCTCTTCGGGCTGTTGACCGCCACGGACGACGCGCCGGCCGCACCGACGGGTTTGGCTCTCTCCGCCGCGCCCAACCCGACCCGCAGCGCTGCGACGGTCACCCTGAAGCTCGACATCGCCCTGAGTGCCTCCGTGGTCGTATTCGACGTGCTCGGCCGCGAGGTCATGCGACTCCACGATGGCCCGCTCGGCGACGGAGTGCACACGTTCCACCTTGACGCGCGCCTGCCCGCTGGCATGTACGTGATCCGTGTAGAGACACCACAGGGGAGCGCCTCAAGGCGCCTTACGGTTGCCCTGTAAGCGTGCGCGAACCCGACGGACCGCACTTCGGGCTTAAATGCGCCTAACAAAACCGATTGTGGTGCGTTGTGGTGGGCATGGCAAAGCCCTCCTTCCCGACGATCTCTGGACGGCCATTGAGCCGCTGCTTCCACCGGAGCCCGACAAGCCCCGCGGCGGTCGTCCGCGCATCCCCGACCGAGCGACGCTCACGGGCATTCTCTTCGTGCTGCGCACCGGCATCCCGTGGGAGTACCTGCCCCAGGAGATGGGTTGCGGCTCCGGCATGACGTGCTGGCGACGGCTCCGAGACTGGCACAAGGCCGGTGTGTGGGCACGTCTGCACCACGTGCTCTTGGAGCTTCTGGCTGCGGCGGACAAGATTGACTGGAATCGTGCCTCGGTCGACGCTGCTTCTGTGGCGGCGCAAAAAGGGGGGCCCAGTCGGGACCGGACCCGACGAATCGTGGCAAGAGAGGCACCAAGCGCCACATCATCGTAGACGGCAACGGCACCCCGCTCGGCGTGGTCATCAGCGCATCGAACGTGCACGACTCGAAGATGCTCGAGGGGCGGTGCTCGAGAGCGTGCCGCCGGTGGGGAACGGGCGCGCAGGACGTCCGCGCCGCCGTCCCTGCAAGGTCCATGCGGACAAGGGCTACGACTACAAGCGGTGCCGCGAGGCGATTCGCCGTCGGGGCGGGGTGCCTCGGCATTGCCCGGCGCGGCATCGAATCGAGCGAGCGTCTGGGTCGGCATCGGTGGAGGCGAGGTGGTAGCGGACGCTCTCGTGGCTGAACCGGTTGAGGCGCTTGAAGGTGCGCTACGAGTGGCGAGACGACATCCACCTGGCCTTCCTGCACCTCGGGTGCGCGCTTGTCACCTTCAACCAACTCCAACGGTTTTGTTAGGCGCACTAAGGACTTCGAGGGCAAGGACCGCTGCCGCCGGTGGTCGGAAGAGCTTGGCGCCGACGCGATCACGTCGCCTCGGCGCACGGCCAGGCAGCGGTGGTCAGCGCACGACGAGTCATGGTCACAGGAGCTGCGTCAGGTCGTCGAGCGGCTGCTCGTGCGCTGCGGTTTGCAGCGTGAGCAACCCCACGTGCTCGGCGGCTTGCTCGCGCGCGTGGCGGCGGCGGTCGGTCTGCACAACGTGACGGTGCTGCTCAACCGGCGGCACAGTCGACCTGCGTTGGCCTTCCTCGACCCCTTCGAAGCATGACACGATCCCACACCAAGCGTCGAGTGACCTCGCTTCGGGGGGCTCCCGCACGTCGTGGCGCGTGCTTCCGAGATGGGGAACCTCATCGGGTGCGTGCACACGCGAAAGGTCATTTCGCACAAGTGAAAGATTTCTCAACACATAGTCGCGCTTTCGTCTACCTTGGCGATCCGCTACTTGATCGCTTCTAACCAGACCATGATCCGCCACCTCGCTACTCTCACCACGCTCACAGCGCTCCTGCTCGCCCCGACGGCACAGGCGCATGCTCGGCCCCGTTCCGCTCAACACCCGCACGGCTGGCCAATTCGGCGTCCTCGCCAAGACCGCGATCACGAACGTTCCCACGTCGGCCATCACCGGCAACGTCGGCATCAGCCCGAACGGGATCACGTCCGTCACGGGGTTCGACCTCGTCCCGGAGACCGGCTACGCCACCTCCACGCAGGTGGTCGGTCGCGTCTACGGCGCTGGCCAGGCGGCTCCCTCGACCGAGATCCTCACCACGGCGGTTCTGGACATGGAGGATGGCGTACAACGATGCCGCCGGTCGGTCCTCGCCCAACTTCACCGAACTCAACTCGGGAGACATCGGCGGCCTGACGCTTGTGCCGGGCCTCTACAAGTGGAGCGGCGGGGTCACGGCGCCGACGAACTTCACGCTCGCGGGCGGCCCCAACGACGTCTGGATCTTCCAGATCGCGGGCACGCTCGGGCTCAGCACCGGCGTGAGGATGACCCTGGCCGGGGGGTCTGCGCGCAACGTCTTCTGGCAGACCGCCGGTGCCGTGACCCTGGGGACGGGCTCCCACCTGGAGGGCGTCGTGCTCTCCAAGACCGCGATCAACATGCTGACCGGTGCCACGCTCCTCGGCCGCGCGCTCGCGCAGACCGCAGTGACGCTGGACATGAACACGATCACCCGGCCCGCGTCGGCCCCGAACGTGAGCTCCACGCTCGTCATCTCGCAGTTCCAGGTGGCCGGCGGCGGCGCGCTCTCGCCGACGAGTTCATCGAACTCCACAACATCTCGGCGGGCCCGATCGACCTCAACGGCTACCGCGTCGTCTACCGCTCGGCCGCCGGTGTGAGCGACGTGGCGATCACGACGTTCACCACGAGCACGATCGTCCCCTCGGGTGGCTACTACCTCGTGGCGCACGCGACAGGCTACGATGGGCCGACCACGGCTGACGTGACCTTCAACAACGGGCGCGACCGGCTCCCTCTCCGGCGCGAGCGGCGGTCTTGCCATTCGCAACGGGGCCGCGAACACCGGCACCCTCATCGACGCCGTCGGCTACGGCGCGGCCACCAACGCGTTCGTGGAGACGATCGTGACGGCGGTCCCTGCCGCCAACGGCAGCCAGACGCGCCTGAACTTCGGCACGCTCGACACCGACAACAACTCGAACGACTTCGGCACGCTCATCACGAGCACACCCCGCGGCTCCGGGTCGCCGACCTATCTGCCTGTCGAACTCGTCTCCTTCACCGGAGCCGCCGATGGCTCCAGCGCGCGCCTGACGTGGACGACCGCCTCGGAGACCAACAACGCCGGATTCTCCATCGAGACGCTTCGCGGCGCCGCGTGGAGCGAAGTCGCCTTCGTCAGCGGGCGTGGCACGACGAGCGAGGCGCACACCTACCGCCGCACCGTCGCGGGCCTCGCGCCCGGGCCGCCACGCCTTCCGCCTGCGCCAGATCGACCTCGACGGCACGGCGACGCTCTCGGCGAGCGTCGAGGTGGAGATCGCCAGCAATGGCCTTCGCATCTTCCCGAACCCGGCGCGCACGAGCGTGCGGATCGAGGGCCTCACGGCGATGGCCGATGTGGTCGACGTGCTCGGGCGCGTCGTGGCACGTGCGATGCCGGGCGAGGCGCTCCGCGTCTCGGAATTGGCGCCGGGCGTGTACGTGGTGCTGGCGAGCACGCCGCAGCGCTTCGTCGTGGCGCGCTGAGGCGCCTCCACCGGCCGGTCGATCGGGACCGGCACAGATGGACTGGCACAGATGAGATCGGCGGATCGAATCCGCAGGTCCACTTCTGAAATCGCGCCCGTTTCGGCCCCTGAAGGCTGAAACGGGCGCGGTTCGTTTGGGGCCGGTGGGATGCGAACGGGTGCTGGTCTGAGGAGGACGGCTGCGCGAACCGGGCGAAACGGGGCCGCCCGTTTCGCGCTCTGGCAGGGGACCTGTACGGATTCGGCTTGGCGCTCCCCCACGGCGCCGGGCCGAGGTCAGGGACCGCGCAGGGGAGTGGCGCATCGGACCGGAGCGTTCTGGTGGCCCATGCGACGTCTGCTGCACGGCTCAGGCGGTCACCTCAGTCGCGCCCCCATGACCACGGCGAAACGAGGGTCCCGGAGCGAGTCCTCGGGGAAATCTCGCACGCCAAGCGCCGCAAGCCCCTCCCGCTCGCTCGACGCGAAGAGGACCGGAAACTGCCCCCGCGCGCGATTGCCCATCTGCTCGTAGAGCTTTGCAATCGAGACATCGTCGAGATTGCCGGTGACCATGCAGAGCGGGGAGTGCCCGATCCGCGGGGCGTTCAGCGCCTCCTGGCGCACCAGCTCCCTCATCTCATCGAGCTCAAACACCGTCTGCGTCCCCGCCATCATCGTGA
Source organism: Rhodothermales bacterium (assembly GCA_963726715.1). Classification (GTDB taxonomy): domain Bacteria; phylum Bacteroidota; class Rhodothermia; order Rhodothermales; family BA12; genus CAVSDF01. The sequence goes on along the minus strand of CAVSDF010000010.1, from coordinate 226,558 downwards.
CGAGTCGCCGGGTGCCGGGGCGCCACGCCGGGTGCGCGATGAGCGCATGCATTGACGCGAGCGCCTCGATTCCCGTGAAAACCCCTCCGTGCTCTGCGAAGGAGAGCGCGTAGCGGGGGTGTAGGTAGAGCCGAGATGCCACGATCGTTCTGGGGATGCGGTGTGGATGATATGGGCTGTGCTACGCAACACGGCTCCGATTCAACGACAAGACTCCGCTTGCCAACCCCCGGCGATTCGGGAAGACCCCTCGGGCCAGTTGGAGACCTTGGTCGCGCGGTGGAGGTCGGATTTGGGATGGACTCCTGTCATCGAAACCGCGTTTTCAGCCTCCGTTCGAACAGAACAGGCGGGGTTGGAGCCTGGCGCAGGGCGCCGCTGTCGCCTCGCAGCCGCTCTCGTTCGAATAGAACAGGCGGGGTTAAGGCCCGGGGGCGAACGGCCGATCTATTGCAACATCCTCCCAAACCCCCCACACGGAACTATGCGTACTCCCGCTACCGTCTTCTCGCTGCTTGCTCTGCTGGGCGTCGCCCTCCCCGCGCAGGCGCAGTCGCCCAAGCCTGGCGACATCGTCATCACCGAGGTGCTCGCCAACCCCGGTGGCACCATCTCCGACGCCAACGGCGAGTGGTTCGAGATCTACAACGCCACGAACCGGGCCATCGACCTCCAGAACTGGTACGTTCAGGACTCGTCGGCCGCGGGCATCCGCCCCTACCACAAGATCGCCTCGACCCTGGTCATCCAGCCCTACGGCTTCCTCGTGCTCGGCAACACGACCAATACGACCAACAACGGCGGTGTGACGGTTCACTACGCCTACGGGAATGCGCTCGCGTTCGCCAACAGCCTCGACAAGATCCGCATCGTCGCGCCGACGACCAACGGCGTCGACTGGAACGTCTTCACGGACACCACGGGCGGCGTCACCCCCAATCCGGTCCCTGAGAGCCTGATCATCGACCGTGTCCGCTATGCCAGCGCGGCCATCTCGGCGCAGAACGGCATCAGCCGCGAACTCAAGAACGTCGGCCTGCACAACCACGACATCGACGGGGCAAACTGGATGGATGCGCCCGTGTCAATGGTCTATGGGCCCGGTGGACGCGGTACACCGGGCGTGCCCGGCAGCACCGAGGGGATGGGCACGCTTCCGGTCGAACTCGTCTCGTTCTCGGCTGCGCTCGACGATCGCGATGGCGTTCTCGCCTGGACGACCGCCTCGGAGACCGGCAACGCCGGCTTCCAGGTCGAGCACCTTGCCCCCGGCGCTTCCGCCTTCCGCCGCGTCGCGTTCCTGCCCGGCCGCGGCACCACGAGCGAGTCCAACCGCTACGACTACCGCGTCGCCGCCCTCGCCCCCGGACGCCACGCCTTTCGCCTGCGCCAAGTCGACATGGACGGCACGGCCACATTCTCACCGACCGTCGAACTTGCCGTCGGCGCCGGGTCGGCGCTTGCGCTCTCGGCGCCCCAGCCGAACCCATCTCGCGGCAGTGCCTACGTGATGCTCAGTGGCGAGGCCGGTCAGTCGGTGCGCGTGAGCATTGTCGATGCGCTCGGTCGTGAGGTGTCGGTGGTGTACGAAGGCCAGATCGACGCGTCGGTGCGCCGCGACCTCGTGCTCGAGACGTCGGGCCTGCCGAGCGGTCTCTACCTCGTGCGCGCGATGAGCGAGCGCGGCGTGGCCACGCGGCCCTTCACCGTCGCCCGCTGAGCCAGGCCTCACACGCGTGAGCCCACGACGTGCGCCGGAGCAATGGTCTCCGGCGCACGTCGGCGTTTGACCGCACGAGCCCGCCCCGCGGCTCCGGGTCGCCGACCTATCTGCCTGTCGAACTCGTCTCCTTCACCGGAGCCGCCGATGGCTCCACCGCGCGCCTGACGTGGACGACCGCTTCGGAGACCAACAACGCCGGATTCTCCATCGAGGCCCTTCGCACGGGGACGTGGCAGGAGGTCGCCTTCGTCTCCGGGCGCGGCACCACGAGCGAGGCGCACACCTACACGCGCACCGTCTCGGGCCTCGCCCCCGGCCGCCACGCCTTCCGCCTGCGCCAGATCGACCTCGACGGCACGGCGACGCTCTCGGCGAGCGTCGAGGTGGAGATCGCCAGCAATGGCCTTCGCATCTTCCCGAACCCGGCGCGCACGAGCGTGCGGATCGAGGGCCTCACGGCGATGGCCGATGTGGTCGATGTGCTCGGGCGCGTCGTGGCACGCGCGATGCCGGGTGAGGCGCTCCGCGTCTCGGAATTGGCGCCGGGCGTGTACGTGGTGCTGGCGAGCACGCCGCAGCGCTTCGTCGTGGCGCGTTGAGCCTTCCGGAGCGTCTCGCCTCTTCGTGACGCTCCGGACAGGGCCCGGTCTCCCACCACGGGAGGCCGGGCCTTTGCGTTTGCACGGACGGACGCTGCACGGTATCCATCGAGCCGTTGTGACGGCTGACGTAGCCCCGTCGTGACGCCCGCCCTTTGGCGCCACCGCCAGGGGCCACTGTCACATCCGGTCGTCCCGCCGTTCCGCTATCTTGGCGCTCTCCCCGCACCCATGAGCTTCCTCAGCGGCCTCCTCGGCAACGCCTCCGAATCCGATGGCGAAGACCTCGCCGATGCGTTTCTCGCCTCTCTCGTGCCGGGCGAGGAGGTCGTCAAGGTCTTCAAAGTCCTTCGCGACAGCATCGTCTTCACCACCAAACGCATCGTCTTCGTCGACCGGCAGGGCGTGACGGGCAAGAAGGCCGACTACTACAGCGTGCCTTACCGCAGCGTCGACGCCTTCTCGATGGAGACGCGCGGCCCGCTCGACCTCGACGCCGACCTCACGATCTGGGTCAAGGGCGCCGCCACACCCATCGTCAAGCGCTTCCGCGACGACCGCCTCGTCGCCGATGTGTACCGCCTGCTCAGCCTCCACACCCTCGGGTGATCGCCGGAGCGTGGCGTCTCCTCACGCCGCGCGTCGCCCGTGCAACGCACCGACCTCCGTAAGGGGGGACAGTTCTGCCGGAGACGTCTGGTCCGGCGGTAGCATTCTGGGGCCGTGTGTCCTATCGTTTTCCTTTCCCCTCTCCCCACGTGACTACGACTCCATCCGGCCAAGAGGTCGTCTTCTTCCTCTGCTGCTGCTCCGAAGACTGCGAGCGCTTTACCGATCATCTGCGCTCGCAGATGCTCCACAACGACGTGCGCAGCGTCTCGGAGCCCCGGCACCTCGTCGCCGAGATCGATGCGTTGCCGCCGGGCAAGGGGCCGGTGCTTGTCGTGCTCGACGGTGACGTCGAGCACGTCTGGGAGGGGTACGATGCGCTCAAGGCCTCGCATCTCAAGGCCGTGCCCGTGCTGGCCATCTGCGGTTCCGAGGACACCGACCAGGCCTACGCTCGCGGCGTCAACGCGGTGCTGCCGAAGGAGCACTGGCAGAAGGACTTCACCACCACCGTTGCGCACCTGACCTCGTTCTGGCTACGGCTGGTCCGGCTACCGAGGGCACTCTGAGCGTCGTGGGGCCAGCGGGCCTTGCGCTCCTGTGCGGATAGCCGCAGGAACACCCCTGTGAGTGCCGCCCGGCGCTGCCCCGAGTGGCACTCGTCGCCGACCGGCGTGCCGAGCGCGCGCCGAGCGATCGTCATCGTGCGCGGGAGAACCGTGGGGGCGTTCGTCCACGCAACCGATCCCGCGCGAAAGCAGATTCCGTACATAGCCTGTGCCGTCGTTTCGTCGGTCGGCCTCCACTCCCCCGGCTCCCAACCTCCGATGCGCCTGTCCATGCTTGCCCTCCTCCTCTCGGCGTCGGCTGTCGCGTGCCAGACGTCCACCACGGCGGGTGGGCCGGTTCCAGCGACGCCGAGCGTCGAGGCGGTCGCTTCCGATACGCTGCTCGCCGTCCGCGTGGCGCGCGCGGAGTTCGGCGACACGACGCACGTTCGCGCATGGCGCTCGGGGAACGGGCGCTTCCTGCTCGTCACACGCGCAGCGCCGACGACCGCGCTCCAGCCCATCGTGCTCACGAGCTACGCCGTCGTCGAGCGCCGCAGCGGGCGGGTGACGGCGTCCGAGCAGGACGTGCGCGGCACCGTCCGCTGGCTCGATGTGGGGACGGTCGAGGTGACGCTCTCGCCGGGAACGGTGCAGGGCGATCCGTCGGCGCCCATCGGTGCGCCGCAGGGGCCGCCGCGCTACCGCGTGGACGCCGCGACAGGGGAGCGGTCGTGAAGTATTGTGCGGAATGCAACGAAATTGTCTCGGGCAATCGGAGATTCCCCCGTACACTGCGGCATCCATCCTCACTGCCTCGCGTCACCGTCCACCCTCCGTCTCGAAATGAACCGTTTACTCACCGCCTCCCTCGCCCTTGCCGGGCTGGGCCTTTCTGTCGCCGCCTGCCACGCGCCCGATTCGCCCGTGTCGACGGCCGCGAGCCCCGCGCCCTCGGGTGATCCCGCCGCCGCTGCGGCGCCCGCCACTCCGGTCGCCCCGACAGTGCCCTCTGCGTCGCCGGTCACACCGACGGCGTCCGCGGTCACGCCGCAGGCCGCGCCCGCTGCTGCGCCTGCCGCTCCTCACACGGTGCGCCGCGCCACCGCCGCCGAGGCGGCCCTCGTGGCTGGAGGCCCCGCCGCCCGCGCGCCGCGCCTCTCGGCAGCCCAGCGCGAGGCGCAGCGTGAAGCCCGCCGCGAACGCGCCGACGAGACCCGCGAGAAGGCCGAGCGCATCGCCCGCTACGGCTCCGACGTTCCCGAAGCCGGGGAGCGTGAGGAGCACCACGACGCCCGCGAGCGCGCCGAGGCCAAGGCCGACGGCTTCGACGAGCCCGACCAGTACCTCGAATACGAGCGCCGCATCCGCGCGCGCATCGGCGGTCAGCCCGAGTACGGCGCCGGCTACCGCGTCGAGGCCGCGCAGGCGCTCGACGCCACGCCCGCCTCCCGCGCCGCGCAGGGCAACTCCGCAGCGATCGCCGCGCAGGGCATCACGGCCATCGCCGAGGTCGGCCCCGGCAACGTCAGCGGTCGCACCCGCGTGATCAGCCCCGACCCCGCCAGTCCGCTCACCACGTGGCTCGTCGCCGGCGTGGACGGTGGCTTCTGGAAGACGAGCAACGCGGGCACCACGTGGACCCATGTGGCCCCGTACCTCGACTACCTCGCCTTCGCCAGCATCGCCCGCTCGCCGCGCGACCCGAACGTGCTCTACGCGGGCACCGGCGAAGGCTTCGGCAACAGCGACGCCGTCCGCGGCGACGGCATCTTCCGCTCCAGCGACCGCGGCAACACGTGGACGCTTCTCGGCGCCACGAACCGCTTCAACGGCTTCTCGCACACGAACCGCCTCGTCGTCTTCGGCACCACGCAGGACACCATCGTCGCGGCCACCAACACCGCCATTTTCCGCTCCATCGACGATGGCGCCTCGTGGCAGCAGGTCTACCAGAGCCTGAGCGGTACCACGCCGCAGCGCATCCAGCAGGTCATTTCCAATCCGCTGCGGCCCCGCACGCTCTACGCCACCGTCAACGCGGGCGTGAACGGGCGCGTGATCCGTTCGGGCGACGGTGGCACGACGTGGGCCACCACGAACCTCACGGCGGGCACCCGCGTCGAGATTGCGCTCGCGCCCTCCGACACGACGCACCTCTACGCGCAGGTCGAACAGAGCGCGACCGTGACGCGCTACTATCGCTCGGTGAACGCGGGCAGCGCGGCGATGACATGGACGCAGCTGACCGGCGCGACGACCAACGTGCTCAATGGCCAGGGCTGGTACGACAACGCGCTCACCGTCGACCCGCTCGACAAGAACCGCGTCTACGTCGCAGGCGTCGATGTCTACCGCCTCACCGCGCTCCCCGAGCCCACCAACACCGGCATGACGCTCACCCGCCAGAGCGTCTGGAGCAACGCGAGCACGGCGCCCGACTACGCGCACGCCGACCACCACGTGCTGATGACGGTGCCCAACGGCGGCGGCTTCCGGCTCATCAACGGCTCCGACGGCGGCGTCGCCTACACCGACAACATCGGCACGGTCTCGGGCGCCACGTTCCCGACGTGGGTGAAGACGCTCAACGCCTACAACACCGCGCAGCCCTACAGCGCCGACAAGCGTGCGGCCGCCGATCAGTTCGTGACGGGCCTCCAGGACAACGGCACCTGGGTCTCACCGAACGCCTCCACCGCCGCCTCGGCGTGGAACTACCGCATCGGCGGCGACGGCTTCGACACCGCGTGGAATCAGGCCGATGGCAACCTCGTGATGGGCTCCCTCTACTACAACCGCCTCTTCCGTTCCACCGACGGCGGCGTCAGTTTCGCTGAGACCTCGACGGGGCTGACCGAGAAGGGGACGGCAGCGCTCGGCCCGTTCACGACGCGCCTCTTCCGCGTGGAGGCGGACCCGAACATGCTCTACGTGGGCGGCAAGACCGGCCCGTGGCGCTCCGAAGACTTCGGCGGCAACTGGACCAAGAGCACGCTCGATGTGGCGAGCCGCTGGTACAACAGCTCGCCTGTGTCGAGCATGATCGTGGCCTCGCCTGCGAACCCGGATGTCGTCTACGCCGGCAACGCGATCATCGGCGCGAGCGGAGCTTACACGGCGTTCCGCTCCACCGACGCCGGCAACACGTTCGCGTCGCTGCCGACGACCGGGATGGAGGCCATGGCGCACTTCATGACCAACATGGCGACCCACCCGACCGACGCCAACACCGCCTACATCCTCTTCTCCGCCGCAGGCCTGCCCAAGATCTTCCGGACGCAGAACGCCGGGCAGACGTGGAGTAGCCTGACCGGCACCGTCGGCTTGACCGATGCGGTGTCGACGAACGGCTTCCCCAACGTGGCGACGTACTCGATGCTGCAGATGCCCTACGACCCGAACACGATCTGGGTGGGCACGGAGATCGGCCTCGTGGTGTCCACCGACGGTGGCGCGACGTGGGCACGCCCGGCCTTCACGTTCCCGAACGTGGCGGTTCGCCAGATGCGCATCTCGGACGACAAGGTGATCGTGGCCACGCACGGGCGTGGGGTGTTCACGGTTCAGCTGAGCGAACTCGCCACGTCGTCGTATGTGGTGCCGCCGAGCCTTCAGGGCCTCGCGCAGTCTCCGGCGGGGGCGATCGTCTTGGCGGTGACGCGCCCCATGACGCTGGACTCGCTCGTGATCCGGCGCAACAGCCAGCGCGTCGTCCTTCGCCCGGGCAACACGGGCCGCGTGGAGGGCGAGAGCATCTCGCTCGCCGCCGACGTCGTGGCCACCCGCGTGGACACGTTCGTCGTGGTCGGCTACCGCGGTGGAGTCGCCATGACCTCGCGCAAGCGGACCCTCAGCGTCAGCCCGGCGGCAACGCCGGTGAGCGCGGCCGGCAGCAACTTCAACAACGGCTCTGACCCCAACTTTACGCTCAGCGGCGGCGCGACCTTCGCCACGCCCGCTGGGTTCGTCGACGGGGCCATCCACTCGGCGCACAACTACGCTGCGAACACGAGCCTCAGCGTCGCCTTCAACAAGCCGATCACGCTCGGCGCACCCGGCTCGGCAATGCTCGAGTACGACGAGATCGCCATCCTCGAACCGTGTGGCGCCACCTGTCTTTACGACTACACGTACGTCGAGGCCACCAAGGACGGCTCGACGTGGATCCGCATCGCCGGTCCGTTCGACGCCTCCTCCGACGCCGCGTGGAGCGCCTTATACCCCTCCGGCTCGGGCAACACGTCCCTCTTCCGCCACCGTAGCATCGACCTGCTCGCCGTGCAGGCACCCGCCGCCAGCATGGACGGCAAGGGCACGCCGCAGGGCACCCTCGCCGCTGCCTTCGCCCCCGGCGACGTGGTGCTCGTGCGCTGGCGCATGCTCACCGACGGCAGCGATCAGGGCTGGGGATGGGCGCTCGACAACGTGTCCGTTCAGGGCGGTGCCCTCCCGGTCGAGCTCGTCTCGTTCACGGGCGCGTGGGACCGGCAGCGCGTCCGCCTCGCGTGGAACACCGCGAGCGAGACCAACAACGCCGCCTTCGCCGTCGAGCGCCGCATCGCCGATGGCGACTGGGCAGAGGTCGGCCGGCGTGCCGGCGCCGGAACGGTGAGCGAGGCGCGGGCCTATACCTTCGTCGACGCCGCCGTGCCCTTCGCCGCCGCGCGCCTGAGCTACCGCCTGCGCCAGATCGACCTCGACGGCACCGCGCACGTCGGGCCGGTCGTGGAAGTGGCGGCGGGCGCGCCGGAGGCCTTCTCGGTCTCCGAAGTCTCGCCGAACCCGGTCCGCGGCCGTGCGGTGCTTCGCTACGCCATCCCGGCGCAGTCGAACGTGCGCATCGAGATGTACGATGTCGCCGGTCGCCTGGTGAGCCGCCTCCTCGACGCGCCGATGGACGCGGGCCGCTACGAGCTTCCGATCGAGTCCGACGGCCTCTCCAGCGGCGTCTACCTCGTCCGCGTCACCGCCGGGCGCAACACGACGACGCGCTCGGTGACCATCGCCCGGTAACCGCCGCGTGCCGACCCCGGCACCCATCGACCCATCGGGGGCGCGTTCCACAGCGGACGCGCCCCCGATGTCGTTCGGGGGTGTCCACGCCGCTCGGCAACCGACGGCGGGTTTTGCGGCCGGATGACGAGTCAGAAGGCACCCTGATAGGGTCGTTGGCCCTGTCAGGGTCGCGCGGCATCGCTGTTTCCGGGGATGGACGGAGAGGAACCGGCGCCCTATCGTGGGGCCACTCCACGCCCGATCCCGGTTCCATGCATCGCCTTCCGCTTCCGCGCCTCGCACTCCTCCTCGCCGCGTTCGTCGTCCCCATTGCCCACGCACAGACGGCAGCGACGCACACGAAGGCGGTCTGGGGCGTCGCCTTCAGCGCCGACGAGCGGTTCGTGGCGACGACGGCGAGTGCCGAATTGCGCCTCTGGAGCCTCCCCGACGGCGCGCTCGCCTGCCGCCTCGACGGCGCCTACTGGGGCGCCGACGCGGTGGCCGACGGAGGATCGAGCTTCCTCGTCACCATCAACGACTACGTGATGACGGGCGGCGGACGCAAGGTGCCGCAGCGCGCCTTCCGGGTCGATGCCGTGACGTGCGCACAGACGCCGGTCGCCCTCGGGACGCGCGCCGTCGGGGCCTGTGGCGCTCGTCCCGACGGCGGCGAGCCCGGGCCAGCGCGTGACGCTCGCCGGAGGGCGTGTTGTTGCCGGGTCGTTCCGCGTGGCGGCCATCGCCACCCCGACGGCCACGTATACCTGCGCCGCCGATTCGCGCCCCATCCGCAACCGGTCCTACAGCGCGTACCGCACGACCTACGAGCGCGTCACGGGCGGCGGACGGCCGGAGCGCCTCGCGCAGATGGACGCGGCCGGCTGCGGCACGCTCACGCTCACGCCCGACGGACGCTTCCTCACCGACACGAGCGGCGGCATCGTCGTCGACCTGCGCCGGAAGCGGCTCGCGCTGAAACCGGACCTGTGGACCGCCACGACCGTCGGCATCGACGCGGCGGGTGAGCGCGCAGCCGTAGGCTTCAAGGGGGGATACACCATGTACGACCTGGGCAGCGGACGCCAGCGCGAGGCCGTCCGCAGCGACGGCACCGACTATGTGTCCCCGACGCTGCGCTACGTGGCGTTTGCGAGTGGGCTTCTCGAGCGCCCGCTCGTGCAGATCCTGCCCGTCGGCGGACAGATGATCTCACTCGACGACGCCCGCTCGCGCGCCGGCGCCGACGCGACGATTGCGGCGCGGGAAGCCGAGGTGCAGGCCCGGGCGGACGGCATCCGCCGCCAGCGCGAGGCCGAGGCCGCCGAGAGTGCCCGCAACCGCGCCGCCAGCGAGGCCCGCGTGGCGTCGCTCCGGTCGCTCGTCGAGAACGCCATCGGCCCCGTCTCCGTCAGCACGACGCTGCGCCAGATCCAGTACCAGGGCGCCTACGACTGGATCGTCGTCGATCTGAAACGCGGCGACACCGTCGTCCTCGCCACGATCGCCGCGCAGTCGGCGACCTTCACGATCACCGACCCCGGTCGCGGCATCGAGATCTCGCTTCCGCCCGACCCCACGCCCTTCCGCGTCGACGGCTACGTGATCGTGCGAACCCGGATGGACCAGGACGTCTCCGGCAATCTGTTCGTCCGCTCGGACGGATTGCCGGTGCACGTCTTCGTCGTCCGCGCCGCCAATCGCCGCTGACGCCCGCGCGCTTACTCGGCCACGCGTCCGCCGATGACGAAGAAGTCGTCCTGCCGCCACGCGCAGTCCACATCCGCGAAGCCTGCGCGCTCCATCGCCTTCATGTGGCGGTAGAGGCCGAGCACGCCGACGGTGTCGCCGACGAGCACGTGGCCGCCGGGCACGAGGGCGGCGTGGATCGAGCGGAAGATGAGTTCGACGCGCGTCTCGGCCTCGCCGGGGTCGGCGCCGGGTTCGAGCAGCGACGAGATGCCAAGGCCCGAGATGACCACGTCGTACGGCCCGCCAGGGATGGCCTCGCCGTCGCGGGGCAGGGGAGATTTGAGGAGCGTCAGGGCGTCTTCCTCGAGTTCGAATTCGTCGACCTTCTCGTCGGCCACATCGAGCCACTCGTCGTCCTGGTCGAGGAGGGTGAGCTTGACGACCGGGTAGGCCGTGAGAAGCGTGTAGGCGGCGTTTCCGGTGCCGCAGGCGAAGTCGCACACGCGGGCGTCGACGGCGAGCGGCGGGAGGGCGGCGGTGAGCTCTTCGAGCATCGTGAGCGCGAGCGGCATCCGGCGCTCGAGGTGCAGGTCGAACCAGCGCGGGTTCTGCCAGAACGCGCCGTGGCGTTCGAGGCCGCGGCGCCACGAGGGGGTCTTCACAGGGCGGGACGGGTCGAGGGAATGGGGGCCGCGCTTGCACCGGCGCGGCGGGCGAAGGTTCGGGGGAGGGTGGGTGGGGAGTTGGCGAGGGCTGGGGGACTTCGCTCAGGAGGCCCGGCGGTGCGAGGCGGACGCCGCAGCGCCGCGACCTGTCAGGTCCCCGCACCTGACAGGTCTGCCCGGTGCGGGCTCTGCCGCCGGGTTGGCCACCGTCCGCGGTTCTGGGCGCAGCGGAGACGCCGTATCCGGCGTCTCTACAGAGGACGGTGCTACCTTTGCGCCGATCCTTCCCCCGACTCCGATGCGCCGCTTCGCCGCTCTGCTCCCCGTCCTCGCTCTCGGCGCCTGCACGACCGAGACGCCGCCGCCCGCCGCCCCGCGTCCGCCCGGCGAGGTCTACCAGGCCCCCGACGCCTCCTTCCTCTTCGTCCGTCCGCCGAACTGGCGCGGGCAGATCATCCCGCGCCCGTCCGATCCGGCCCGCGGCGCGAGCGGGGCCGTCGAGATGCGGCTCCGAAACCTGGACGTGGCGCAGCAGCAGACCGTCCTGACGATCTACACCTTCGCCCCCGGCGCGTGGCGGTCGCTCGGCGACTCGGCGGCGGCGGTCGGCTCGGTCGTCTTCGAGGACTCGGCGCGCGTGCTCGTCGCCGTCCTGCCGTCGGGCAATCCGTACCCGGCCCTCAGCCCTGCCGCGATGCGCTTCGACTCGCTCTCGCTCCCCCTCGACACCATCCGCGCCCGCATCATCGTCCGGTGAGCGGGGTGGATGCTTCGCGCAAGACGCACATGCAAATCGCCGACTGTCCCTTCTGCGGCTTCAACGAGCCCGACGTTACGGTCTACGAAGACGACCTCGTCATCGCCATCATTAGCCGGGCGCCGGTCAACCGGTACCACGTCATGGTGCTTCCACGCGAGCACATCGAGCATCTGCCCGATCTGCCCGCCGCCACCGCCTCGCGACTGGTACACGTTGCGCAGAAGGTGTCTCGCGCCGTGCGGGAGGCTGCCAGGGCCGATGCCGTGACGCACATCACAGAGGACGATGTGACGGGGGGCGGGTACAACCTCGTGGCGCACCTCAAACTCCACATCATCCCCCGATTCAACGGAGACGCGGTGGTGATGGAGTGGAACCGCGAGGCCGACCCCGGACCCGACGTCCGCGCCGACTATGCGAGGGCGGTTCGGGAGCGGCTCCAAACGAACACAGCATAACCCCGGAATCCTCCGCGTCCGCATCCATCGTCCGTCCAGTGAGTGGGTGCTATTGCACCGGTTCGGAGAACGCCGTCGGAAAACGTCGCGCGCCATCAACACCCAACGACCACTCCCCGAACGCACCGCGCCCCCGGCCTGCACTGTGGCAAGCCGGGGGCGCGTGTGGTGAGGCGGGTCAGGCCTTCGGGGCCTCGTCGGCGTCGTCGACGACTTCGAAGTCGGCATCGGTGACGGTGCCTGCGCCGTCGCCTGCGGAGGCATCGGGGCCATCGGACTCGGCGCCGGGCGTCGGGTTCATCGCGGCGTAGAGCTCCTCAGAGGCCTCCGACCATGCGGCGTTGAGCTGTTCGGTCGCGCTCTTGATCTCGCCGCCGTCGGTGCCCTTGAGGGCGCCGCGCAGGCGCTCGGCGGCGCCGTCGATCTTGGCGCGCTTGTCGGCGGGCAGCTTCTCGCCGTAGTCCTTGAGGTTCTTGTCGGACGAGAAGAGCACCTGGTCGGCGCTGTTGCGGCTGTCGACCTCGTCGCGGCGCTGCTTGTCCGACGACTCGTTCTCCTTGGCCGCGCGGCGCATCGCCTCGATCTCGGTGTCCGAGAGGCCCGAAGACGCTTCGATGCGCACCGACTGCTCCTTGCCGCTCGCCTTGTCCTTCGACACGACCGACAGGATGCCGTTGGCGTCGATGTCGAACGAGACCTCGATCTGCGGAATCCCACGCGGGGCGGGGGGGATGCCGTCGAGGTGGAATTTGCCGAGCGTGCGGTTGTCGATGGCCATCGTGCGCTCGCCCTGGAGGACGTGGATCTCGACCGACGGCTGGCTGTCCGACGCCGTCGAGAACGTCTCCGACTTCTTCGTCGGGATCGTCGTGTTGGCGGGAATGAGCACCGTCATCACGCCGCCGAGCGTCTCGATGCCGAGCGCGAGGGGGGTCACGTCGAGGAGGAGCACGTCGCGGACATCGCCCGAGAGCACGCCGCCCTGGATGGCCGCGCCGACGGCGACGACCTCGTCGGGGTTGACCGAGCGGTTGGGCTTCTTGCCGAAGAACTGCTCGACGGTGCGCTGCACGAGCGGCACGCGCGTCGATCCGCCGACGAGGATCACCTCGTCGATCTTGTCCTTCGACAGGCCCGGCGTCCTTGAGCGCCTTCTCCATCGGCCCGACGGTGCGGGTGACGAGGTCGTCGATGAGCTGCTCGAACTTGGCGCGCGTCAGGTCGAGCGTCAGGTGCTTCGGCCCGTCGGCGGTCGCGGTGATGAAGGGCAGGTTGATCGTCGTCTGCGTCGCGCTCGAGAGCTCGATCTTGGCCTTCTCGGCGGCCTCCTTGAGGCGCTGGAGGGCCATCGCGTCCTTGCGGAGGTCGATGCCTTCGACACTCTTGAACTCGTCGGCGATGTAGTCGATGAGGCGCTGGTCGAAGTCGTCGCCGCCGAGGTGGCCGTCGCCGTTCGTCGACTTGACCTCGAAGACGCCGTCGCCGAGGTCGAGGATCGAGATGTCGTAGGTGCCGCCGCCGAGGTCGTAGACGGCGACGGTCTGCTCGGCGCCCTTCTTGTCGAGGCCGTAGGCGAGCGCGGCGGCGGTCGGCTCGTTGAGGATGCGCTTGACGTCGAGCCCGGCGATGCGGCCCGCTTCCTGCGTGGCCTTGCGCTGGGCGTCGTTGAAGTACGCGGGCACCGTGATGACGGCCTCCGTCACCTTCTCGCCGAGGTAGTCTTCGGCGGTCTGCTTGAGCTTCTGGAGGACCATGGCCGAGAGCTCCTGCGGCGTGTACATCTTGCCGTCGATCTCGACGCGCGCCGTCCCGCCGTCGCCTTCCTTGACGGCGTACGGGATGGTCTTCATCTCGCTCGTGACCTCGTCGTGGCGGCGCCCCATGAAGCGCTTGATCGAGAAGATGGTGTTGGTCGGGTTGGTGATGGCCTGCCGCTTGGCCGGCGCGCCGACGAGGCGCTCGCCGTCCTTCTTGAAGGCGACGACCGACGGCGTCGTGCGCGCGCCTTCGGCGTTGGGGATGACGACGGGGTCGGAGCCTTCCATGACGGCGACGACGGAGTTCGTCGTGCCAAGGTCGATGCCAATGATGGTGCCCATGGGCGCTGGTTCGGGTTGGATGGGGGATGTCAGAATCTGCGCAGGCGTCGGCGGTGAACCGCATCGGCGTCTGCTGTGCCCCCCAAACGACAAGCCGCGTGCCGAAGCGCCAGCGTCTGCCACGATGTCAGGTGGGGTCGTTATGGGTGGTGGTTCGTGGCGGGAGTGCGCCACCGCGCGGACGGGGCGGCAGTCGGGTCTGAGAACCATGAAGTAGTGCCACCGCCTTTCCACACCCGTCTTTCCCGCGAAAGCGGGAACCCAGAGCCGGTTACGCGCAGAGTTCTGCACACGGGGGACCCACGTTCGCGGGGATGACGAGCTTCATAAACAGGGTCAATGACTCACCCTACGGACGTCCGTGCCGGTGTGACCGTCGACCGTCGTCCATCGACTGCCGGGACGGGCGCGGTCGTACCTTGGGGCGCTGTCCCTCTGCCATGTTCGCCCTCGCCCCCGTCCGGCCCTGAAACACGCTCCGAACGTCCTGACGGTGCTGCGCATCGTGCTCACACCCGTCGTGCTCGTCGGCGTCTGGCGCGGCGGCGCGGGCGGTTACGGCCTCGCCACCGTCGTCTTCGTCGTCGCCGCCATCTCCGACTGGCTCGACGGCCACCTCGCCCGCCGACACGCGACCGTCTCGCGCATGGGCCGCTTCCTCGACCCGCTCGCCGACAAGATCCTGGTGCTCGGCACCTTCGCCGTCCTCGCCGCGCGGCACCCCGAGATCGTGCCGTGGTGGGCCGTCGCGCTCATCGCCACGCGCGACATCGGGGTGACGGTGCTGCGCTCGGCCTACGAATCGCGCGGCAAGAGCCTGCGGACGTTGCCGTTCGCCAAGACCAAGACGGCGCTCCAACTGACGTTCCTCATCGCCGTCCTCGTCTTCCTGACGGCTCAGAAACTCGGCGGATACCCCGGCGTCGCGGCGTCGTGGCTTCTGAACTCTCCGCTTCTCAAGGGCCTGCTCGTCGTGCTCGTCGCGCTGACGGTCGGCACGGGGCTGATGTACGCCGTCCGCCGTGAGGAGACGGTTTAGAGAGGAGGTGACAATTGTGTGTTGGGGATGGGATAATGGAAAAGGGAGGAGTAGAACGCGGGCCCGATCCGTGATGGGGGGCCGGCGTCACTGACCATCGCATCCGCACCCCTCATACACAATCCCCTCCATGCCCCCCGCCGCCCTCGCCGCCGCGCTCCTCGACCTCGGCGCCGTTGCCCTGCGCCCCGCCGCGCCCTTCACGTGGGCCTCGGGCTGGCGCTCGCCCGTCTACACCGACAACCGCCGCGTGCTGGGGGATGTCGCCCTGCGCCGCGCCGTTTGCGCCGCCTTTTCCACCGCGATTCGCGATGCTGGATGGGCACCCGATGGGGTCGCGGGCACAGCGACCGCCGGGATTCCGCACGCCGCGTGGCTCGCCGACGCGCTCGATCTCCCGATGGCGTATGTCCGCAGCAGCGCCAAGGCGCACGGGACCGGCAGCCGCATCGAAGGCGCCGATGTGAAGGGGAGGCGCGTGGTGCTCGTCGAGGACCTCGTCTCGACGGGCGGATCGTCGCTCGCGGCGGTCGCGGCGCTGCGCGAGGCCGGGGCCGAGGTCGTGGGCGTCGTCGCGCTCTTTTCCTACGGCTTCCCGACCGCCGATGCCGCCTTCGCCGACGCCTGCGTGCCGCTCGTGACCCTCACCGGCTACGACGCCCTCGTCGCCGCCGCCCGCTCCCGCGGCGATGTGTCTGATGCCGACCTCGCCACCCTCGCCGCCTGGCGCCGCGATCCGGAAGGATGGGGACGGTGATGATTGTGTGTTTGTGTATGGAGGATTGGATATGGACCTGATCTCCAATACCATCTTCAGATCTTTGATCTTCAATGATTCATCCCCAATACCCAATCCTCACCCCCCCATGACCGCAGCCCTCCTCACCGTTGGCGACGAACTGCTCATCGGGCAGATCGTCAACGGCAACGCCGCGTGGCTCGGCGAGCGCCTCGGGCAGGCGGGCGTCGCTGTGCGCGAGAGCCGCGTCGTGGGCGATGAGGTGGCCGTTGTCACCGCCGCCCTCGCCGACCTGTGGCCGCGGCACGACCTCGTCGTCGTCACGGGGGGCCTCGGCCCGACGCACGACGACCTGACGCGCGACGCCCTCGCACGCTTCTTCGACGTGCCCCTCGCGCACGACGCCCACACGATGGCGCGCATCGAGGCGCTGTTCGCGCGACGCGGACGCGAGATGCCCGAGCGCAACCGAGTGCAAGCGCTGGTCCCGGCGGGCTTCGTCGCCCTCGACAACGACCACGGCACGGCGCCCGGCCTCTTCTTCGAACGCGACGGACGGCGCCTCATCGCTCTCCCTGGCGTCCCGCGCGAGATGCAGGAACTCGTCGAGACGCACCTCGCGCCTCGCCTCGGCGGCGCGGAAACCGGCGGGCCGAGCGTCATCCGCCACCGGACGATCCTGACCGCAGGCATCGGCGAGAGCGCCCTCGCGGACCTCGTCGGCGACCTCGGGCCGTGGCTCGACGCGCGGACGCACCTCGCCTTTCTGCCGTCGGCGGGGACGGTGCGGCTGCGCGTGAGTGCCGAAGGGGACGATGCGGCGGAGGTCGAGGCCCGCGCCGCGCGCTTCGCCGCCCACCTGACCGAGCGCGCCGGCGAGCACGCCGTTGGCGAGGTGCCGAGCGGCACCGCCGGGGCCGGAGCGGCCACGCTCGACGCCGCCGTCGTCCGCCGGTTGACGGCGCTGGGCGCGACGCTGGCGGTTGCCGAGAGCTGCACCGGCGGCCTCGTCATGGACCGCCTGACCGACGTGCCCGGTGCCTCGGCGGTGCTCGCAGGCGGCGTCGTGGCCTACGACAACACCGTCAAAATCCGCGACCTCGGCGTCTCTGAACGCGACCTCGACACCCACGGCGCCGTCTCCGACGCCGTCGCCTCCGCGATGGCCGACGGCGTCCGCGCGCGTTTCGGGACGACGTACGGCCTCTCGACGACCGGCATCGCCGGACCCGGCGGCGGCACCGACGAGAAGCCCGTCGGCACGGTCTGCATCGGCGTCGCCACACCGAAGGGCACGCAGGCGCGGCGCGTGCAGTTCGGCAGCGACCGCCGCACCAACAAGATGCTCTTCGCAACGACCGCCCTCGACCTCCTCCGCCGCGCCATCGACGGGGCCGACTGACCGGAGCGGCTGACCGGACCGACGGCGGCGGCGAAAATGTTTTCGGCGGCGAGGTTACGCGGAGGCCGGTGGAGACTCTGAGGGGATGCGACCGCGCTGCGGAGGGCGTGACACGAGGCTGACACCCCGCGCTCGCTACCTTCCCGTCGGCGGTCCACCGGACTCACCCACACACCCCATCACACTCAGGAATCATGTCGAAAGACCGGAGCATCAACATCAACGCGGGCGTCACCCAGGTCAGCGACGGCGCGGGGCGCATCAAGGCGCTCGATCTCGCGATGAAGCAGATCGAGAAGTCGTACGGCAAGGGCGCCATCATGCGCCTCGGCGACCAGGAAGTGCAGCGCATCGACGTCGTCTCGAGCGGCTCGCTCGCGCTCGACGCGGCCCTCGGCGTCGGCGGCGTGCCGCGCGGCCGTGTGATCGAGATCTACGGGCCGGAGTCGTCGGGCAAGACGACGCTCGCCACGCACATCATCGCCGAGGCGCAGAAGGAAGGCGGCACGTGCGCCTTCATCGACGCCGAGCACGCCTTCGACTCCGGCTACGCCCAGAAGCTCGGGGTCAACCTCGACACGCTCTACATCTCGCAGCCGGACACCGGCGAGCAGGCGCTGCAGATCTGCGAGACGCTCGTCCGCTCGGGCGCCCTCGACGTGATCGTGATCGACTCGGTCGCCGCGCTCGTGCCGCAGGCGGAAATCGAGGGCGACATGGGGGCGAGCCACGTCGGCCTGCAGGCGCGCCTGATGAGCCAGGCGCTGCGCAAGCTCACCGGCGTCATCAGCCGTACGAAGACCGCCCTCATCTTCATCAACCAGATCCGCGAGAAGGTCGGCATCGTCTACGGCAGCCCTGAGGTGACGACGGGCGGGCGCGCGCTCAAGTTCTACGCGTCGGTGCGCATGGACATCCGCCGCATCGGCGCGATCAAGGACGGCACCGAAGTCGTCGGCAACCGGACGAAGGTCAAGGTGGTCAAGAACAAGGTGGCACCGCCGTTCCGCGAGGTCGAGTTCGACATCATCTACGGCGAGGGCATCTCGCAGATGGGCGAGATCATCGACATGGGCCTGGAGCACGGGATGGTCTCCAAGTCGGGCTCGTGGTTCTCGGTCGGCGAGATCCGCGTCGGGCAGGGGCGCGACTCCGTCAAGACGTGGCTGCGCGAGAACCCGGTCGAGCGCGACCGGATGCGCCGCGAACTGATGGACATCATCGGCGGCAAGCTCGCCGACGCGCCGCCCGCCCTCCCCGACGAGGACGAGGACGACGCCTACTGACCGCGTCCACGCGGACCGCTTGCGTGGACGCGCAACCGCACGAACGCCGGGACTTTGCGCCGGAGCAGGCCACGCGCCCGCTCCGGCGCCGTTGTTTGTGCCCATCGCCTCCCCGTCTCCCATGCATCCGTTTTTGCAGTTCGCTGTCGTTCTCCTCCTCGCCGCCGCGCCCACAGCCCGCGCGCAGACGACTGCCGACACACTCGCGTCGGTGCCTGCTCTCGTCAATGCGCCAACTCCGGCAGCATCATCCGCCGCGCGCCTGCGCTACCCGGTCACGACCTGTACAGAGATGCCCGGAGAATCGGACGGCTCCGCCGTGCGCACCTGCCCGCCCGTGGCCTACCGGCGCGACGGGTCGGTGCTGCGCGCCGTCTACCGGACGCCCTCGCCGGTGCTGCGTGGCACGTTCCGCGTGGTCGATGCGACCTCGTACGCGGCCTTCGCGGCGGTGCCGGTCGGGCTGGCGGCCGTGGCGTTTGCGGGCGACGGCTCGTACCGTCCGGCCCTCGTGGCGGTGGCGGCGGAGGGAGCGGCGGCGGTGGCGATCGGCGGATTGAAGAACGTGCTCCGCCGGGAACGCCCGTACGTCGCCGAGCCCGACATCGCCGTGCGCATCCGCGGCGCGCGCATTCACGGCGTCGGCGAGCACTCGTACAGCCTGCCGTCGGGACACAGCGCCCTCGCCTTCGCGGCGGCGACGAGCGTCGCCCTCGCGCACCCACGGGCGGCGGTGCCCTCGTACGCGTGGGCGACCACGGTAGCGGCGGCGCGGCTCTGGCACGGTGTCCACTACCCGTCGGACGTGGTCGCGGGCGCGGCGATCGGCTTCGTGGCCGGGGCTGCGGCGCACGCGGTGATCGGGCGCGGGCGGTGATGGGCGCACGCGGTAATGGGGCGACGTAGAGACGCATCGCCGATGCGTCTCTACCAGACGCGTGGATGCATCCTGCCGGTCCTGTTCGCGTGCCGCACGAACCCCGATCCACCCCATCCGTTGACCGGCGACGACCGACACGAGACGATGGCACGACCCAAGAAGGCGGCTGGAAAACCCACCGAAACGCCGCTCCAGCGGCAGTACGCGAAGATCAAGGAGCGCCACCCCGGCGCGCTCCTGCTCTTCCGCATGGGCGATTTCTACGAGACCTTCGACGACGACGCCGTCACGACCGCGCGCGTGCTCGGCATCACGCTCACCAAGCGCTCGAACGGCGGCGCAGGCGAGACGCCCCTCGCCGGCTTCCCGCATCAGGCGCTCGACCAGCACCTGCCGAAGCTCGTCGCCGCCGGGCACCGCGTCGCCATCTGCGAGCAGCTCGAAGACCCGAAGTTCGCCCGCGGCATCGTCAAGCGCGATGTCGTCGAGGTCATCACGCCGGGCGTGCTGCTGCGCGACGGGATGCTCGCGCCCGGCCGCACGGCCTACGTCTGCGCCGTGCGCATCGAGGGCGACCGCGCCGGATTGGGCTTCCTCGACGCCTCGACGGGCGAGTTCCAGATGGCGGAGATCGCGCTCAGCCGCCTCGACGACACGCTCCTCGCCCTCGCCCCCGCCGAACTGCTCGTCGACAAGCGGCAGCGCGACCTGCTGCCGGTGATGCGCGGCGCGCCGTGGGTGCTGTCGCCGGTCGAAGACTGGTCGTTCGGCTACGATTTCGCCTACGAGGTCCTGCTGCGCCACTTCAAGACGCAGTCGATGAAGGGCTTCGGCGTCGACGAGATGCGGCTCGGACTGCGCGCGGCGGGCGCCGTATTGCACTACGTCTCCGAGACGCAGCGCGGGAGCCTGCCGCACGTGCGGCGGCTCACCCGGTATGCGAGCGAGGACCACATGGCGCTCGACCCGCAGACGAAGCGCAACCTCGAACTCATCGCCGGTGGATCGGGGACCGAGGAAGGCTCGCTCGTCGGCATCCTCGACCACACGCGGACGCCGATGGGCGCGCGGTTGCTGCGGAAGTGGCTCGTGCGCCCGCTCTGCCGCCTCGACGCCATCGAGAAACGCCTCGACGCCGTCGACGCCCTCGCGCGCGACAGCCGCCTCCGCGAGGGACTGCGCGCCGAGTTGCAGCACGTCGGCGACCTCGAACGCCTCGCCGCGCGCCTGGTGAGCGGACGGGCGAACCCGCGCGATCTCGTCGCCCTCGGGCGGACGCTGCGGCAGATTCCGCGCGTCAAGGCCCTCCTCGAAGGCCACGCCTGCGACACCCTCCGCCGCGTCGCCGACGGGCTGCGGCTCTGCGCCGACGCCGCCGAGCGCATCGAGCGGACGCTCGTCGACGAGCCGCCCTCGAATCTGGTCGACGGCGGCGCCATCCGCGACGGCGTCAGCGAAGACCTCGACGCCCTCCGGACGCTCGCCCGCGGCGGCAAGCAGTGGGTGGCGAAATTGCAGGCCGACGAGGCAGCGCGCACCGGCATCCCCAGCCTGAAAGTCGGCTACAACCGCGTCTTCGGCTACTACATCGAGATCACGCACCTCCACCGCGACCGCGTGCCGGAGGATTACATCCGCAAGCAGACGCTCGTCGGCGCCGAGCGCTACGTCACGCCCGCGCTCAAGGAGCAGGAGGAGACGATCCTGACCGCCGACGAGAAGGCGACGCGCCTCGAACAGGAGTTGTTTGCGACGCTCCGCATGACGATCGCCGAAGATGGCGGCGAGATGGCGCACGACGCGCAGCGCCTCGCCCTCGCCGACGTGCTCGCGAGCCTCGCCGAAGCCGCCGTTCGGAGCGATTACGTCCGCCCCATCGTCGACGACAGCCGCGCCCTCCATCTCGTCGAGGCACGGCACCCGGTCGTCGAGCAGGCGCTTCCGCCGGGCGAGCCCTTCATCCCCAACACCGTCACGCTCGACCCCGACGGCGTGCTCGGCGGCGATGGAGACACGGGCGAGATGGGGCAGGGCGCGCAGATGCTCGTCATCACCGGGCCGAACATGGCCGGCAAGAGCGTCGTGCTGCGCCAGACCGGCCTGTGCGTGCTCCTGGCGCACATCGGCTCGTTCGTGCCCGCGCGCCACGCCCGCATCGGCCTCGTCGACCGCATCTTCACCCGCGTCGGGGCGAGCGACAACCTCGCGGCGGGCGAGTCGACGTTCCTCGTCGAGATGCACGAAGCGGCGAACATCCTCCACAACGCGACCGACCGGAGCCTGATTCTGCTCGACGAGGTCGGGCGCGGCACGTCGACGTACGACGGCCTCTCGATCGCGTGGGCGCTCGCCGAGCACCTCCACGAGACGCCGGATGTGGCCGCGCGGACGCTCTTCGCCACGCACTACCACGAACTCAACGCCCTCGAAGCGCGCCTCTCGCGGGTCCGCAACGCCCGCGTGCAGGTCGAGGAGCACGAGGGCCGGGTGATCTTCCTGCGGCGCCTCGTCGCCGGTGGCGCCGACCACAGCTACGGCATCGAAGTCGCCCGGATGGCCGGCCTCCCACCGACGCTCATCGACCGCGCGCGCGCGATCCTCGCTCACCTCGAAGCCCACGCCGCCCCGGTCGAGGAGACGGGCGACGGGGCAGGGACCGCGCCGCCCACCCCGCGCCGCCGCACCGCCGACGGACCTGCCGAGGCGGTTTCGTCGGGCGATGGCGCCCCAGCATCCGCGCCCGCGATGCCCACCGCGCGCCCGACGGCCGCCGCTGCCGCGACGGCGCCGCCGCCTCAACTCGGCCTCTTCCTCGCGCCCGACCCGGCGCTCGAACGCCTCCGCGACGCCGTCGCTGCCCTCGACCCGGAGCGGCTGACACCCATTGAGGCGCTGCTGAAAGTGGCGGAGCTTCGGCGATTGCTGCGGTAGTCCTCCTCCTGCCGCTACGCGCTGGACCGCCGCCCCGACCTGCCGCGGAGGGCGGAGGGGGCATACCGCCACTGCAACCCCCCGCCCCCAACCGCCCGGCCCGCGCTCGGCACTGGGTGCGCGGCCCCTATCTTCTCCCCGATGGAAGACCTCGTTCTCACACGGCAGACCGGCGGCGTGCGCACGCTCACGCTGAACCGCCCCGACCGGCGCAACGCCCTCTCGGCAGCCCTCGTCACCGATCTGCGCGGCGCCCTCGCCGATGCCGCCCGCGACGCGTCGGTGCGCGTCGTCGTGCTCGATGGGGCCGGGAAGGCGTTCTCCGCCGGGGCCGACCTCGACGCCCTTCGCACGATGCAGACGGCGGGCATCGAGGAGAACCTCGCCGATTCCGAGCACCTCGCCGCGCTCTTCCGCGATCTCGTGACCTGCCCGCGCGTGGTCGTCGCCCGTGTCCACGGTGCCGCCCTCGGCGGCGGGTGCGGCCTTGCTGCCGCTGCCGACATCGCCGTCGTCGCCGACGATGCCCGTCTCGGCTTCACCGAAGTCCGGCTCGGGTTCGTGCCCGCCATCGTGGCCGTCGTCGCCCTCCGCCGCGTCGGCGAGGCGGTCGTGCGGAATCTGATGCTGACGGGGCGGCAGATCAGCGGTGCCGAGGCAGCGCGGATGGGGCTTGTCGCCGAAGCCGTGCCTGCCGCCGACCTCGATGCCCGCGTGGCGGAGATCGCAAACGAGATCGCCACCGCGTGCAGCCCGTCGGCGCTCGCGCAGACCAAGCGCCTGCTGTCCCTCCTGCCGACGATGGGCCTCGACGATGGCCTCGCCGTGGCCGCGCAGGCCAACGCCGCCGCCCGCGCGACCGCCGATTTCCAGGCGGGCATTGCGGCGTTCCTGTCGAAATCGACGCCGCCGTGGGCCGGGGACTGATGATCGGGTATGGGTGACTGGGTGTTGGAAACGAGCGGTGTCTCGGACTGACACCCAATCTACGATACATAATCATCAATACACAATTATCAACACACAATGACCACCTACCGCGACGCGGGCGTAGACATCGACGCGGGCGAAGAAACCGTGCGCCGCATCAAGCCGCTCGCCCGGCGCACCTTCACGCCCGGCGTGCTCAGCGGCATCGGCGCGTTCGGCGCGTTTTTTCAGCCTGATTTTTCGAGCTACCGCGAGCCCGTTCTCGTCTCGTCGGTCGATGGCGTCGGGACGAAGCTCAAGGTCGCCGTCACCGCCGGGCGGCACGACACCGTCGGGCAGGACCTCGTCAACCACTGCGTCGGCGACATCGCCGTCTGCGGCGCCGTGCCGCTCTTTTTCCTCGACTACTTCGCCACCGGACGCCTCGACCCCGACGTTGCCGAAGCGGTGGTCTCGGGCTTTGCGAGGGCGTGCGAGGAGAACGGATGCGCCCTCATCGGCGGCGAGACGGCGGAGATGCCGGGTCTCTACCACGGCGGCGATTACGACCTCGCGGGCACCATCGTCGGCGTCGTCGAGAAGTCCGAGATCCTCGACGGATCGCGCGTGCAGGTCGGCGACGCGCTCATCGGCCTCCCCTCGACCGGCCTCCACACGAACGGATACAGCCTCGCGCGGCGCGTCCTCTTCGACCACCTGACACTCGGCGACACGCCCAACGAACTCGGCGGCACGACCGTCGGCGACGCGCTCCTCGCCGTCCACCGCAGTTACCTCGCGCCGATTCAGACGCTCATCAAGGCCGGTGAGGCGCACGCGTTCGTGCACGTGACCGGGGGCGGCATCCCCGGCAACACGCCGCGCATCGTGCCGGACGGGATGGGCTTCGAGGTCGATTACGACGCGTGGACGGTGCCCGGAATCTTTCGATTGATCGAGCGCCTGGGTGCTGTGCCGCAGGCAGATATGCGCCGCACCTTCAACCTCGGCATCGGCCTCGTCGCCGTCGTTCCGGACGCCGAGAGGGCGATCGCGGTGCTCCGCGCGATGGGCGAAGCGCCGGTCGAGATCGGCCGCATCACCGCCGCCTGACGCCGGTCGTGGCTGCGCTCCGCCGCCGCCCGGCCGGCCTTGCGCGCTATCTTCACACGCCGCTCGCTTCCCGACGATGCTTCTCGCCCTCGCCCTCGCGCTCTCCTACCTCGCCGGGTCGATCCCGACGAGTGTCTGGCTGGGCCGCGCCGTTTTCGGCCTCGACGTGCGCGCGCACGGCTCGGGCAACGCCGGGGCGACGAACGTCTACCGCGTCCTCGGCTGGAAGGCGGGTGTCTTCGTGCTGCTCTTCGACGCCTTCAAGGGCTGGTTCGCCTCCGCCGTCCTCGGCACGCTCGCCCTCAGCGGCGGCGGGTTTGCGGCGCCCGACGGCTCCGATGCCGCTGTCGCGGTGCGGCTTGCGTGCGGCGTGGCGGCGATTCTCGGGCACAGCTTCCCCGTCTTTGCAGGCTTCAAGGGCGGAAAGGGCGTCGCTACGACGGCGGGCGTGCTCCTCGCGCTCACGCCCGGCGCCCTCGTCGTCACCCTCGCCGCGTTCCTGATCGTCACGATCCCGACGCGCCTCGTCGCGGTCGGCAGCCTGACCGCGGCGGCGGTGTTTCCCGCGACGCTCTTCGTCGAGCGCTTCGTTTTCGACCGGGCCGTCCCCACCGTGCTGCTCGTCGTGGGGACGGCGATGGGCGCGTGGCTGTTCTGGACGCACCGCGGCAACATCGCCCGCCTCGCGCGCGGCGAGGAGACGCGGATCGTGCCCGGCGAGCGCGTCCGCGGCTTCGACGGTGACCCATCGACCGGCGCAGACGCCGATCCAACCGCACGCCCCTCGACGCCATGACGCACGACATCGCCGTCTTCGGCGCCGGAAGCTGGGGAACGGCGCTCGCGCTCAGCGCCGCCCGAACGGGGAAGCGCGTGGTCCTCTGGGCACGCCGCGAGGACGCGGTCGAGGCGATGCGCCGCGACGGCGAGAACGGTCAGTACCTCCCCGGTGCCGCCTTCCCGCCCACGCTCACCGTGACGAGCGACCTCGCCTTCGCCGCCGACAGCGCCGACCTGTGGCTCTTCGCCACGCCCTCGCAGGCCGCGCGCGGCGTCGCCGAGGGCCTCGCCGCCCACGTCCGCCCCAGCGTCGTCGCCTACTCGGCCTCCAAGGGCATCGAAACCGGCACGCTCCTGACCGCCACCGACGTCCTCGCCGACGTGCTGCCGCTCGACCGGAGCCGCCTCGGCGTGCTCTACGGCCCGAGTCACGCCGAAGAGGTCGCGCGCGGCGCCCCGACGGCCATCGTGGCGGCCGGGTACGACGTGGCCGTCGCCGACGAGGTGATGGCGGCGTTCACGGCGCCGATGCTGCGCGTGTACGTCCACACCGACGTGCGCGGCGTCGAGATCGGCGGGTCGGTCAAGAACGTCCTCGCCATTGCGGGCGGAATGTCGGACGGCCTCGGCGGCGGCGACAACACCAAGGCGGCCCTCATCACGCGCGGCATCGCCGAGATCCGGCGCCTCGGCGTGGTTCTCGGCGCGCGCCCGGCGACGTTCGCGGGACTGACGGGGCTGGGCGACCTCGTCGTGACGTGCATGAGCCAGCACAGCCGCAACCGCCACCTCGGCGAACTGCTCGGGCGTGGGCAGACGCTCGGCGACGCACTCGCGTCGATGAAGATGGTGGCCGAGGGCGTCAAGACGACGCAGTCGGCGCACGACCTCGCCGCGCGCCACGGCGTCGAGATGCCCATCACCGAGGCCGTCCACGCGATCCTCTTCGGCGGAAAGACGTGCGCCGAGGCCCTGGCCGAACTGATGGCCCGCGCGCCGCGCCACGAGGAGTGGCTCCCCGGCGAGGCCGCCGAAACCGACGCCGCCGCTGCCGATGACGGCCCCAATGCGGAGCCCTGAAGCGTTCTGCGTTGGCGCACCCCGGTCCCCACCGCGCCTCATCGACATCCTGAATCCGTACCCTCTCTCGCCGATGACGCCGCTCGACGTTGCCCACCTCGCCGCGACCGGAGAAGGCCTGACGGTCGAATTCAAGAAGCGCGTCCCGCGGCCCGAGCGCATCGCCCGCGAGGTCATCGCCTTCGCCAACACCGACGGCGGTCGCGTGCTCATCGGCGTCGACGACGACGGGACGCTCGTCGGGTTGAAGGACGTGATCGAGGAGGAGTACACGCTCCGCGACGCCCTCTCGCGCCGCTGCGCGCCGCTCATCCGGTACGGCACCGAGCGCGTGGTGCTCTCGAACCGCCGCGAGGTGCTCGTCGTCCGCGTCCCCGCCTCCACCGAGCGCCCGCACATGCTCGTCGGCGACGACGGCGCGGCGGCGGTCGCGTTCGTGCGCGTCGGAGCGTCGTCGGTCGAGGCGTCGAAGGAAGCCGTCAAGCTGATGCGGCGCCGGGCGCAGGACGCGGCGGGCGTGCGCTTCGAGTTCGGCGAGAAGGAAGGCCTGCTGATGCGCTACCTCGACGCCTACGGGCGCGTGACGGTCGCCGCCTTCGCCAAGATGGCCGGCATCCCCGAGCGGCAGGCCTCGCACACGCTCGTGCTCCTCACCCGCGCGGGCCTGCTCGAACACCACCTCGGCCACCCCGACGACCACTTCACGCGCGCCTACGACGAGGCGCAGACGGCGGGGCGGCGGGCGGCGTAAGGGCGCTGGCCGGGTTTGGAGGGCACCGTGTGCTGGCCGCCCTCCACCAGACAGGGGCGTCCCCTCCGCCATCCTCTCTCCGCCCGCACATCGTGTTCACACATTCGGTCCGTCCGGTGTGACGCCTTGTGTCACCGGGGCAGTGGTAGATTGGCGGTGCCCTCAGAGACCCATCGCCGACGCCTGGATGTCGTTCATCGAAACGATCCCCCTCCACGAGACCGCCCGCGCGCGCTACCTCAACTACGCCGTCTCGGTCATCACGAGCCGCGCGCTCCCCGACCTGCGCGACGGCCTCAAGCCGGTGCAGCGGCGCATCCTGTACGCGATGTACGTGCACCTGCGCCTGACCGCCGAGGGGCGCCCGCGCAAGAGCGCCACGATCGTCGGCGAGGTGATGGGAAAGCTACACCCGCACGGCGACACGGCGATCTACGACGCGCTCGCGCGGATGGCGCAGGACTTCTCGCTCCGCGCGCCGCTCGTCGACGGGCAGGGCAACTTCGGCTCGATCGACGGCGACAACCCGGCGGCGATGCGCTACACGGAGGCCCGGCTGACGCCGCTCGCCGCCGAACTGCTCGAGCGAAATCAAGCGCTCGACCGTCGCCTTCCGGCCCACGTTCGACGGCACGATGTCGGAGCCGGTCGTGCTGCCGGCGCGCTTCCCCAACCTGCTCGTCAACGGCGCGACGGGCATCGCAGTCGGCATGGCGACGAACATCCCGCCGCACAACCTCGGCGAGGTGATCGACGCGCTGGAACTGGTCCTCAAACGTCCGGAGGCGACGCTCGACGAGGTGCTCGCGCGGATGCCGGGGCCGGACTTCCCGACCGGCGGGCGCCTGCTCTCCGGCCCCGACGACCTGCGCCGGATCTACGAGCGGGGCGAGGGGCCGCTCGAACTCCGCGGCGAATGGACGCTCGAAGGGCAAGCGGTCATCCTCACGTCGGTGCCGTACGGCGTTGCGAAAGCCGACCTCGTCGAGGAGATCGGCGCCCTCGTCGGAGCGGACAAAGTGCCGCAGATTGCCGACGTTCGAGACGAGTCGACCGACATCGTTCGCGTGGTGCTCGAACTCAAGAAGGGCGCTTCGCGCGGATGCGGCGATGGCGTACCTCTGCAAGCACACGCGCCTGCAGATGCGCATCCACGCCAACCTGACGTGCCTCGTGCCGACCGAGCGCGAGGACGTGTCCGCGCCGCAGCGCGTCGATCTGATGACGATCCTGCGCGGGTTTCTGACCTTCCGCCTCGACGTCGTCACGCGCCGCCTCGCGCACGATCTCAGGTTGCTCCGCGAGCGCATCCACATCCTGGAGGGCTTGGAGACGATCTTCCACGCGCTCGACGAGTGCATCAAGATCATCCGCGGCATCGAAGGACCGGGCCGACGCCACGCAGCGCCTGATGCACCGCTTCGGCCTCAGCGACGAGCAGGCCGATGCCATCCTCGACCTCAAACTCTACCGTCTTGCGCGCCTCGAAATCGAGATCATCGAGACGGACTTGGCGCAGAAGCGCGCCGAGGCCGCGCGCCTGGACGCCCTCCTCGCCGACGAATCGGCGCGCTGGAAGACGGTGCAGAGCGAACTGCGCGAGATCCGCAAGACGTACGCCGACGCCCGCCGGACGACGATCGCGCCCGAGGAGGCGCCGCGCGTCTTCAACGCCGAGGACTACATCGTCGCCGAGGACGTGGTCGTGATCGTGACGCGCGACGGATGGGTCAAGCGGCAGCGCTCGTACACCGACGTGAACGCGATCCGCGTGCGCGACGGCGACGCGGTCGGCTGGGTGCTTGGCGCCTCGACGCGCGCGACGGTGGCGTTCGCGACGAGCACCGGCAAGGTCTACACCGTCCGCGTCGAGGCCATCGCGGCGACGACCGGGCACGGCGAGCCGGTGCAGAAGCTCTTCGACTTCGCCGACCGCGAGACCGTCGTCGGCGTCGTCGCCTTCGACGACCGGGTGATGCCGGTCGTCGCCGCCGCGCCCGCCGCGCCCGGCGTCCGATCCGACCTCTTCGGCGGCGATGGCGCCCCGGCGCAGGTCGTACCCGACGGCCCGACGCTCGTCGGCGTCTCGCGCTCGGGGCAGACGCTGCGCCTCCCGGCGGAGATGTACGCCGAGCCGTCGAACAAGACCGGGCGCGCCTTCCTGCGCCACGACGGCACCGACGCCCTCGTCATGGCCGACATCGCGGGCGGCGACGAGACGCTCTGCCTCGCCTCGCGCGGCGGCCACGTGCTCATCTTCCCCGTCGCCCAGATCCCGATCGTCAAGGGCGCCGCCAAGGGCGTCGTGGCGATGCGCCTCCACGCAGGCGACGCCGTCCTCGGCGCCACCCTCGCGACCGGCAAGCGCGACGGCCTCGAAGTCGAGACCAACCGCGGACGCCGCGAGATCGTGCGCGCGACCAAGTTCGAGGTCTCGAACCGCGGCGGACGCGGCAAGGCCGTCGTCCTGCGCGGCAGCTTCACGCGCGTGGTGCCGGAGGTGGTGGTGCGGAGCCTCGATGGGATGTGAGATGGAGCCGAACGCGCGGGGCAGCGGGGCCAGGGCGGACGTGTGGAGGCGGTAGGGGCACGATATATCGTGCCCATCCGTCGCATCGCCCCGTCGTCCGTGCGTGAGCCGTTGTCGGTCAACGATGAACTCGACCCACGACAAACAACCAACGATTAACCACCCACTCGTGGAAACGACGACCTACACCGGCGCGAGCATCCAGGTGCTCGAAGGCCTCGACCCGGTGCGCAAGCGGCCCGGGCATGTACATCGGCGGCACCGGCAAGCCGGGCCTCCACCACCTGCTCTGGGAGATCGTCGACAACGCCGTCGACGAGGCCACCAACGGGCACGCGTCGCTGATCGAGGTGACGCTTCACGCCGACGGGCGCTCGGCGACGGTGAGCGACAACGGGCGCGGCATCCCGGTCGACATCCACCCGGTCAAGAAGGTGCCGACGTTGGAGCTCATCCTCACGACCCTCCACGCGGGCGGCAAGTTTGACGGCGCGAGCTACATCACCTCGGGCGGCCTGCACGGCGTCGGCGCCTCGGTCGTGAACGCGCTCTCGGACGAGCTCACCGCCACGATCCGCCGCGACGGCGGTGTGTTCGCGCAGACGTTCCGGCAGGGCAAACCGGCGGGCAAGATGCGCCGTACCGGCGATGCGCCGCGCGCGACGGGCACGACCATCTTCTTCCGCCCGGACACCGAGATCTTCGAGACGACCGAGTTCGACGCGTCCACGATACGCGAGACGCTCGACGTCAAGGCCTACCTCAACGCCCGCCTGCGCATCGTCTTCCGCGACGAGGCGCGCAAGACGCGCGAGGAGTTCCACCACGAAGGCGGCGTCGGCGAGTATCTCGGCGCCATCGTGGCAAGCGACAAGGCACGTCCGGTGCACGAGGCGCCCTTCGTGGTCACGGCGGATGTCGGCGGCGGGCAGCGGGTCGAGGTGGCGGTGCAGTGGACGGAGGCGCCGCGCGAGGCGCTCCGGACGTTCGTCAACGGCATCCCGACGCCAGCCGGGGGCACGCACGAGCAGGGATTCAAGGACGCCGTGCGCAGCGCCGTGAAGGCCTACATGGAGACGCACGACCTCATCCCCAAGAGCCTCGACCTCGCCGCCGACGACATCCGCGAGGGGCTGTACGGCGATCGTGAGCCTGTTTCTCGTCGATCCGCAGTTCCAGGGGCAGACCAAGGAGAAGCTCAACAACCCCGACGCCCGCTCCATCGTGAGCGGCGCCTTGCGTCTCGACCTCGAATCGTGGCTCAACGCCCACCCGAGCGTCGGCGACGCCATCGCGACGCGCGTCATCCAGGCGGCCCGCGCCCGCCTCGCCAGCCGCGCCGCCGTGCGCGAGGTGCGGCGCAAGACGAGCGTCTCGACGCGCCTGACGCTCCCCGGCAAACTCGCCGACTGCTCCTCGTCCGACCCGCACAAGTCCGAACTCTTCATCGTCGAGGGCGACTCCGCCGGCGGATCGGCGAAGCAGGGGCGCGACCGCCACTTCCAGGCCATCCTCCCGCTCCGCGGCAAGGTCCTCAACGTCGAGCAGGCGACGAAGGCCAAGGTCATGGAGAACAAGGAACTGTCGAACGTCGTCCAGGCGCTCGGCTGCGGCCTCGGCGAGAGCCTCGACCCGGCGCGGCTGCGCTACGGCAAGATCATCCTGCTGATGGACGCCGACTCCGACGGCGCGCACATCGCGACGCTGCTGCTGACGTTCCTCTACCGCTACATGAAGCCGCTCATCGAGGGCGGAAACGTCTACATCGCGCAGCCGCCGCTCTACCGCATCGACATCGGCAGCGAGACGTTCTGGGCGCTCGACGACGCCGACCGCGACCGCATCCTGCGCGCGAACAAGCGCAAACGCGCGACGCCCGAGATCACGCGCTTCAAGGGGCTGGGCGAGATGATGCCGCAGACGCTCAAGGAAACCACCCTCGACCCCGAGCGCCGCCGCCTCCTGCAGGTGACGATTCCGGATGCCGAGCGACTGCTCACCGAGACCACGATCTCCGACCTCATGGGCAAGGACGCCGCCCCGCGCTACCGCTTCATCGTCGAAAACGCCCGCGCGGTCGACGACCTCGACGTGTGAGGGTGGGGTATTGGGATTCGGTGCGGTGGTTGACCTCGGCGGAAAGCCGGTCCGATCATCGCGCCCCATCGACGGCACCACCTGTCAGGTCCCGCAGCTGACAGGTGTGTTGCCCGAACCCACCCCCCGGTACCCGCCTGCGCCGCAGGCGTCCACGTGTCCGCACGTCCGCGCCGTCTCAGGCTGCGCTCGTGGCGCCCATCACGATGCCGATCACGACCCCGGCGACCCCGACGAGCATCATGATAAACCCCGTGGAGAGAGCATACGCGAGAACACCGAACGCTGCCGATCTCGCGCCGGGCCGGTAGAAGCGCGTCGCCATCCACCCCGTCGCCGCCGCGAAGATCGCCAGGTTGACGAGCGACATCGCGTTGGCGGACACCGGGAGGCCGATTGCGGGCAGGACCACGATGAAGAGCGGATTGGTGAGGCCCGTCACGATGTTGACGCCTGCCACGAGGTACATCGTGGCCACGAGCCACTCGGCGACCGTGTAGCGGCGTCGCAGCAGGAAGGCGAGGGCGAAGGCGAGCGGGAAGGCGTTGAGGAAGGCGACCACCTTCATGTTGGCCTTCACGAAGGCGAGTGTCTTGTCGGCCATCACGTCGGGCGTGCCCATGACTCGCTCGGTGATCGCCCGTGACTCGGGCGTCAACTCGGCGGACGAGGCGCGCATGTTTTCGGCGATGAGCTCACGGAACGGCGCCTCGTAGAGCGGGAAGGTGAGCACCACGAAGACGGCCGAGAGCAGCAGCAGGGTGAGCGGGTGTGTGAAGTGCTGCCGCTCGCCGGCCACGTAGCGCCGCGCGAGGTCGCCGGGGCTGCGGAAGAGCGCGCCGAGCGTGTGCGGAAGGCCGTGGTCGAAGTGGGTGACGAAGTGGAAGAGGGCGCCGACGTATCCGCGCATCGTCAGCCGCCCCTCCTGCTCGACGCTCTGCCCGCATCCGTGGCAGTACGTCCCCACGCGCGCCGTGCCGCACGACATGCACGCCGGGAGAGCGGTCGCGCCGTGTGAGGCCGCCGTGAGTGGGACGGCGGTGATGGGAACGGCGTCGAGAACCTGCATGGCAGCGCGTTGATGGGGGCACCGCGAAAATACGCCGCCACGCCCCACCGTCGGCTCAGCGCGCGTCACCACCCTGCGCCGCAGCGCTGCCGCTCCGGCTCCTGCGCCGTTCCGTGAGGCCCCGCGCCACGACCCGCCGCCGCACGCGCCACCGACGGACCCACCGCGGCGAGCGCCGCGCCTCGGGCATCACCGCGCTCTCGGTGCCGCGCTGCACGCCGCCCCGCGACGCCGCCACGACGCCGCCGACGATGAGGAGCGCCCCGGCGAGGCTCCAGCCGCTCGGGATCTCGCCGAGGAAGAGAACGCCCCAGAGCCCTGCGAAGGCGATTTGCAGGTAGCCGACCGTCGTCGCGCGTCCGGCCGCCTCGCGTTGCAACTCCGTTGGTCAGCGCCACCTGCCCGACCTGCGTGGCAATGCCGATGCCCGCGAGCGTCGCCCACTCCATCGCCGTCGGCGCGACGTACGAGCCGAGCGTGAAGGCGAGCGACGTGGGAAGGCTCACCAGCGGCAGGTAGAGGACGACGACGAGCGGGTGCTCCCGCCGTCCGATCGCGCGAATCGAGAGGTACGCCACCGACGACATCGCCGCCCCGGCCACCGCCGCCGCGACGGCGAGCGGGTCGAGCGCCGACGCCGCCCCGCCGAACAGCACCGCCGGACGCGCGACGAGCAGCACGCCCGCCACGCACGTCGAGAGCGCCGCGACGGCTCCGCGCGTGATGCGCTCGCCGAGGAAGACGGCGGCGAGCAGCGTCACGAGCACCGGGTTCAGGTACTGGAGCACCGTCGCCTCGGCGAGCGGCAGGCGGGCGACGGCGTAGAAGAGGAAGTCGAGCGCCACGAACCCCGCGGCGCCGCGCAGCAGCAGCAGGCGGTGGTGGCGTCCGAGCACCGGCGTCACGCGCGCCGCCCGCAGCATCGCAAGGGTCACGACGAGCGTGATGACGGTGCGTGCGAGGATGATCTGCTCGCCCGGGAGGCGCCCCGCGAGCGTCCGCGCGAGGAGCGTCATCACGCTGAACGCGAGCGCCGAGAGCGCCATCCACGCCGCACCGCCGCCGGCCGCCACAGAGGCGCCACGCGAGGGCAGGGGATGGGGCAGGGTGGGCACGGGGAATCGGGGATGCCGCAGACTACCGCGCATCGCGTCCCCGCCGGACGAAGGCACGGTGCGACGCGCGCGAAGAAACGCGAAAGCGAACCGGCGTCATTTGGAGGCCGCGACGCGCGCTGTATCTTTGCCGTCCTGCCAGCGCGTCCGTAGCTCAATTGGCAGAGCAGCTGACTCTTAATCAGCGGGTTGTAGGTTCGATTCCTACCGGACGCACCCCCCAGATGCCCCGATCCTGCGCCCCCAACGCGGTTTCGGGGCATTTCTCGTTTCGAGGCTCCGGCTTGATTGTCGGTATCGGGCGGAAAAACGGGGGAAATGACGCCACCGGATCGCCCGTCGCGGCGCGGGCGTTGGGAGCGGACTCCACCTCGCCCCGACTCCCGTGCCCGACACCGCTTCCGACGCTTCCCCTCTCGACATCGCCGCCTACGGCCTCGCCCACGGCCTCACGCCCGAGCAGTACCACGTCCGCTGGCAGGACCGCCTCACGCAGTCGATGGCGGGGGTCGACATCGCCATTCGCCGCGAGATCGGGTACGCGCGGCTCAACGCTCCGCGCGCCAAGGCCGTCGCCGATCAGGTGATGCCGTCGGACCGGCTCGGGGCGGCGATCCGGCGCTTGCCCGAGGGGCAGACGTGGGTCGTGCTCACGGACGACTGGTGCGGCGACTCGGCCTTCGTCTTCCCGGTCATCGAGGACGCCGCCGCCCGCACGTCCGCCGTCACGCTCCGGGTGCTGCCGCGCGACGAGCACCTCGCCGTGATGGACCGCTACCTGACCGGAAACGCGCGCGCCATCCCCAAGCTCGTCGCCATCGACGCCGATGGGCGTGAGGCGTGGGTCTGGGGGCCACGGACGGCAAGTGCGAGTGCGTTTCGCGCCGCCCGCGTGGACGAGGGGATGGAGAAGCCCGCCGTCATCGCCGCGCTCGTCGCGTGGTACGAGGAGGGCGGATGGCGCGATGTCGATGCCGAACTCGCGGCCTGCATCGAGGGTCAACTCGGCGGCTGATGGATCTCGGAGCGAGGGCGATCCGTGCGTGGAGGTGCGGCGACGGCGGCCCGCGGTGTCGTAGCTTGGCCGAATGAGCCAGCACACGCCCCCCGCCTCCGAGCCGTCCGACGGCGCCACCTCCGACGATCTGTCCGACGGTGACCTCAACGACGGCAGCATCGGCCACGACCTCGCCCTCGTCTTCGGCGCGCTCGCCTACGGCGCCGACCTGAACGTCGAGGTGACCGAGTTCACGCGCCTGCTCGCCGCCCTCGAACGCTGGATGCCCGGCACCGACGCCGACGAGCGTGTCGAGGTGGCCTTCGGCGCCATCTCGCTCTTCGTCGACGCGCCCGACCGCACCGGCGTTCTCCTCGACGCGCTCCGCCGCCTCTACGACGTGCTCAGCGCCGAGGAGCGCGAGCAGGCTCTGGAGGACGCCGTCGCCATCGCCGAGGCCGACGGGCGGCTGCTCGGGTCGGAGCGCGTCTTCATCGAGACGGTCGCGGAAGCGTGGCACCTGCGCCTGCGCGCCGACAAGCGCCTCGCCCGCACGACCGCCTCGGTGCGCGAGTGGACGTCCCTCCACGACGTCGCCCTCGTACTCGTCGCCGTCGCCCACAGCAGCGACGCGGTGCTCGACGGCGCCGAGGTCGACTCGATCCGCGAGGCGGTCGCCGGGTGGAATCCCGCCGCGAGCGCCGACGCCATCGAGGACGTGCTGCGCGTGGTCCTGGAACGCTACCAGGAGGCGCCGACGGCTGTCGAGCCGAGCATCGAGCGCCTCGCCGCCTCGCTCTCGCTCCTCGAACGCCTCGCCCTCGTGAGCGACCTCCTCGGCGTCGCCGGGTCCGACGGCGAGGTCTCTGCCGAAGAGCGCGCCGCCATCGACGCCCTCAAACAAGCCCTCGGCCTCGGCCGCTACACGAAGACGAGCGGCGACGCGACAGGCTGATTC
This sequence comes from Rhodothermales bacterium, assembly GCA_963726715.1. Classification (GTDB taxonomy): domain Bacteria; phylum Bacteroidota; class Rhodothermia; order Rhodothermales; family BA12; genus CAVSDF01. The sequence goes on along the minus strand of CAVSDF010000010.1, from coordinate 190,731 downwards.
CATACGCGGGCCGGTCGTACCGGTGCGCGCCTTCGATGCTGTTTCGAGGACTCGGGTATGGATGTCATCGAGACCGATCGACTGGTGATGCGACGGCAGTGCGCGGAGGATGCGCCGTTCATCCTCCGGCTCGTCAACGACCCCGCCTGGCTCCGGCACATCGGCGACCGGGGCGTCCGCACGCTCGACGAGGCGCGCACGTACATCCTCAATGGCGCCGTTGCGATGTACGACCGATGCGGATTCGGCCTGTATCTCGTCGAGACGCGAAATGAGAGAACGCCGGTGGGCATCTGCGGGCTTCTCAAACGCGACACCCTCGACGATGCCGACATCGGGTTCGCCTTCGCGCCCGAGTTCCGGGGCCTCGGATACGCCCGCGAAGCCGCCGCCGCAACGCTCGCGCACGCCCGCTCCGATGTGAGCCTCGACCGCGTCGCCGCCATCGTCTCGGCAGAGAATGCAGACTCGATCCGCCTCCTGCGTCGGCTCGGGTTCACGTTCGACCGGGAGATGGACGCCGTGGCAGGCGTGCCGGTACACCTCTACGCGCTGTCGCTCTCCTCCATCGACACTCCCTGAGCCGCACGGAGGCGGTTCGGTGCAGGCGATCGCTCTCCGTGCTCCCGAACCTACGCATCACCGCACCGGCTCGCGGGGCGGGACGGAGGTGACCGGGCCGGGAGTGGCGGCGCCGGACCACGGGCTGTCGGCGGCGTCGTCGACGAGGAGCATGGCCCAGAAGCTCTCCGGGTTGGCGCGGCGGGCGCGGCGCAGCAGGGCCGAGCGGACGCGGCGGCGCACGGGAGGCATCAGCAGAACGATGCCGGTGATGTCGCTCAGCACGCCGGGCGTCAGCAGGAGCGTCCCGGCAATCAGCACGATCACGCCCTCGACGATCTCGCTGCTCGGCAGATCGCCCGAGTCGAGACGGCCTTTGAGGCGGCGCCACGTGGTGGTGCCCTCGCGCTTGATGAGCCACGAGCCGAGAAACGCGGGCACGAGGATCATCGCGAGCGTCACCCAGTGGTTCGTCACGCGGTCGAGTTCGAGGAGCAGGTACAACTCGACGATCGAGACGACGAGGATGATCGACGAGATGCGCAGCACCCACTTCATCGGGTCGGGGGAAGGATCACGGGACGAAAGGCAGCCTCGGGAGGCGCGGAGCCGCAGGGCGTACGGGCGGACGGGCGTCAGGCTCCGCCCGAATCCGCCGAAGTCGTTCCGCCCACGCGCCTCAGCAGAAGACGTGGGTGAGGTAGACGCGCCGGTCCGCCGAGACCGCGGCGCCGACGCCGGCGCTGCGCGAGCGCGGTTGCAGGAGATTGGCGCGGTGGCCGGGGCTGTCGAGCCACGACACGATGGCCTCGCGCGCGATGCGCTCGGCGTTCTTCCACTGGTGGACCGTCACGGTGCGCCCGTCGCTGTAGGTCGTCGTCTGCGCGGAGGCGTACTGGCTGGTGTAGAGCAGGTTTTCGGAGAACCCGCGCCACGTCGTCTCGCCGATCGTGAGGACGCACGCCATGCGCAGTGCCCGTCCGCGGGCGTTGACGTCGCGCCCGTCGGGGTTGGTGTGTTCGAAGAACGCGCGCGCAGCCATGTCTTCGCTGTGCCGCCGGGCAAGCGTGGCGAGGCTGTCGCTCCACACGAGCGCCCCGGCGCCATTCTGCTGCCGGGCCTCGTTGCCTCGCGCCTGCACGGCCTGCGAGAGGGCGTCGAGATCGAGCACGGAGAGGTCGGGAGCGGTCACGGACGGCGCAGGCGGCGGGGGCGAGCAGGCGGCGAGTCCAAACAGCGCGAGCAGGCACAGGAGGGCAGGGCGCATCGGAGCGGTCGGATGGGACGACGGCAAACCTACGGACGCGCGTCGGCGATCCATCGGTGATGGCCACTGCGCTCGAATGGAGGCGGGGACAGGCGACGGGAGACGGTCGGGCGAGTTTGAATCTGTCCCCGCGTGGCCTCATCGTGGATCCTGCCAGCCCTCCGGCATCACGCGCGCACATCGGCGAGCAGCCGCGCCACGACGGCATCGGGCGTGACACCGTCGGCGTCGGCGCGGAAGGTGGTGACGATGCGGTGGCGGAGGACCGCCGGGGCCACGCGGCGCACGTCGTCGGCGACGGGGCTCAGGCGGCCGTCGAGGGCGGCGAGGGCTTTGGCGCCGAGCACGAGGTACTGCGACGCGCGCGGCCCGGCGCCGTAGCTGAGGTACTGGCGCACGATCTCGGGCGCATCGCCATCCACACCCTCGCCCGACGGCCGCGTCGCCCGCACGAGCCGCACCGCGTATTCCACGACGGCGTCGGCGACGGGCAGGCCGCGCACGAACGCCTGGAACGCGCGCAGATCGGCGCCGGAGACGACCGGCGAGACGTCGGCGTCGGCGCCGCTGGTCGTGGCGCGGACGATGTTCACCTCCTCGGCCATCGACGGGTAGCCGAGCGTCAGGCTCAGCATGAAGCGGTCGAGCTGCGCCTCGGGGAGCGGGTACGTGCCCTCCTGCTCGATCGGGTTCTGCGTGGCGAGCACGAAGAACGGCGCGTCGAGGTCGTACGTGCGCCCGCCGGCGGTCACCCGCTGCTCCTGCATCGCCTCCAGCAGGGCCGCCTGCGTCTTGGGCGGCGTGCGGTTGATCTCGTCGGCGAGGACGACGTTGGCGAAGATGGGGCCGCGGACGAACTGGAAGGCGCGGCGCCCGGTCGCGTGGTCCTCTTCGAGGATCTCCGTGCCGGTGATGTCCGACGGCATCAGGTCCGGCGTGAACTGGATGCGGTTGAACGACAAATCGAGCGCGCGGCTGAGCGTGCGCACGAGGAGCGTCTTGGCGAGGCCGGGGACGCCGACGAGGAGCACGTGCCCGCGCGAGAGCAGCGCGGCAAGCACGAGGTGCACGGTCTCGTCCTGCCCGACGATGACGCGCCCGACCTCGCGGCGCAGGCGCGTCATCGAGTCGGTGAGGGCGCCGAGCGTGGCGGGGTCGTCGGGGCGGAGGCTCACGGATCGGCGGGAGAAAGGCGGTCGGATGCGGCGGCGGTCGGGCGAGACCCGCTCAGCGGCTGGCGGCGGCGAGGGTCTGCGCCTTGCCACGGTACTCGATGAAGACCTGCTGGCGGAGCTGGTCGTAGTACTCGCGCATCACGCGCTCCTGCTTCTCCTGGAGGGCGATCTCCTCGATGCGGGCATAGTCTTCGGAGAGGCTCACGCGGTGCGGCTCGGTGCTCTTCTGGAGCAGCACGATGTGGACGCCGCGGCGCCCGTCGAGCGACTCGAAGAGCGCGGGAGCCGACACCTCACCTGCGGTCATCGTGTCGACGGTCGCGCGCCACGCGTCGCCGAGGCCGCTCAGGAGCAGATCGCGCTCGCGCGACTGCGGATCGACAACGCGCCCGCCGAGCGGCGACGAGGCCGGGTCTTCCGAGTGACGCTTGGCCATCACCTCGAAGGGGATCTTGAAGGTCGTGAGCGAGTCGCGGATCGTGTTCAGGTAGGCAACCGACGGCGCGGGGTCGGCGCGGCTGTTGTCGATGCGGATGAGGATGTGCGAGAAGTCGACGATGTCGCCGCGGCGGTCGTTGACGCGCAGGACGTGGTAGCCGAAGGGCGTCTGGAAGGGCTGCGAGATCTCGCCGAGGGCCTGGCGCGAGGCGACGGCGGCGAACTCGGGCACCAGATCGCGCAGGCGCACACCGGTGATGCGGCCGCCGTTGGTGGCGCTGCCGGGGTCCTCGCTGAACTGCTCCGCGTACTGCTCGAAGGTCCCGCGCCGAGACTGCACCGAGTCGCGCAGGTTCGCGACGATGCCCCGCGCCTCGTCGACGACCGACTGCGGCGGGCCGGGGAAGCGCGCGATGTGGGCGACGCGCACGAGGCCGGGAATCTCGGGGAGCGAGTCCGACGGGATGCGCGCGAACCACGCCTGCACGTCGCTCGGCGACACGCGGACCGTTCGCATACGCCGCTGCTGCACCTCGCGGGCGAGGAGCTGGTCGCGGAAGGTCGTCCGCAGGTCCTCGCGGATGCGGATGATCGAGCGCCCGTAGGTCCGCTCGACCGCCTCGTCGCCACCGAGCTGGGCGGAGATCTGGCGCAGCCGCCCGTCGACCGACTGGTTGATCTGCTCGGGCGTCACCTGGATCGTCGTGTCGCGCTCGGCGACGGTGGCGAGCACCGCCTGGTCGATGAGGTCGCGCAGCGACTCCTTCCACACGTCGTCAGGCACAGCGGCGCCGCGCGTGCGCTGGGCCGCGTAGGCCTCGACCTCCGAACGCAGCACGATGCGGCTGCCGATGAGAGCGACGACCTCGTCGAGAACCGGGCCGTTGGCCGTCGCTGAGGGCGAGGCGACGGCAGGTGCGACGACCGGCGGCGTGTCCTGTGCCTGTGCGGCGGGCACGACGACAGCGGTCGCGGCGAGGGGAAGGGCGAGGGCGAAGAGCGCGAGGGCGCGGCGAAGGAGCATCGGCAAGGGCGGCCGGAAACGTCCGGGCGCAGCAGGGTCAGAAAAATGATGGCGGGCGACGAGAGTCGCGCGGAGCGGGCACGTCGAGGGCAAACGCGCAGGTGGCGGGGTCTCGTGCCCGTGTGCTTGAGGGGCGAGAGGGGGGCGCGCGGCAATTCGGATGTGTTCCGATGCGACGTAGGGGCACGAACTATCGTGCCCCTACCGCCACCGCTGCCTCCGTCTGCCACTGCCGTCCCGGTCCGGCGCACCCCCATCGCGGCCGCGAATCAGCGCGTGCCGCCCTTGAAGGCGTCGTCGAGGCGCTCGGGGTAGAGGCGGACGCTGGCGCCGCGGCGCAGGCGCTCGATGAAGCGGGCTTCGAGCGTCGTCTGCGTCGCCGTCTCCAACTCCGGACGCGCCTCCTCGAACGTCTTCGTCCGCGGCGCCTCCATCCCATCGTTGGCGACGACGACGAGCGTCGAGCCGCGGTACGGGATCGGGTCGGTCGCCTGGCCGGGCGCGAGTTCGAGGGCGCGGTCGAAGACGGTCCGCGAGGGGCCGTCGAGGTAGACGGTGTCGGCGATGATGCCCGCGAAGCGCCCATCGACCGTCCCGGCGACGGCGTCGGCGACGCTCATCCCGCCGCGAAGGGCGCGGGTGACGGCAGCGAGCATCGAATCCGACGGCGCCTCGAAGCTCACCAGGCGCGTCCGGGCGCCGTACTGGTAGCGCGACGGGTTGGCGCGGTACGTGGCCATGAGGGCGGCGCTGTCGCGGCGTGCGGCGCTCCAGACTGAATCGTCCATGATGCGAAACAGCACGATGCCGTCGCGGAATTCCTGCATGACGCGCCCGAACTCGGCGTCGCGGTCTTCGAGTCGGGCCGACTCGCCGTCGAGGGCGCGGTCACGCGCGAAGGCGGTCATGTAACGCTCGGCGGTCGCGGCGGAGGTGGCGCCGGGGGCGATGCGGGCGGAGTACGAGAAGCCGGCGAGGTCGGCGAACGAGTACGTCGAGTCGCCGATCGTCAGCACCGTCGCAGCGAGGGCCTCGGGCGAGAAGTCCTGCGTGGAGAGGCGGTAGGCGACCGAGTCGGCGGGCGTGCGGCCGAGCTCGGCGGCCACGAAGGCGTCGTTGCGCACGACGCGCGAGGCGGCGAGGAGGCTGTCGCCGAGGGCGTCCTGCAAGCGCTGCGCCCGCTGCAAGCGCGCCGCGGGGCCTTTGAGGTCGTTGTAGGCCGCGTCGTAAGTGGGGCGCTCGCGCGACTCGGCGAACTTGATGACGTGGAAGCCGAAGCGCGTCTCGATCACGTCCGAGACGTCGCCGGGGCTGGCGAGGGCGAAGGCGGTCGTCTTGAACGGCTCGACGAGCTGCGCCGAGTAGGGGACGAAGCCGAGGTCGCCGCCGCGCGGGCCGCTGTCGGTGTCGTCGCTGTGGCGGCGCGCGAGGTCCTCGAACGTCGCCTGCCCGGCGCGGACGCTGTCGCGGTAGGCGTTCGCGCGGGCCTCGGCGGCGGCCTTGGCCTCGGGCGTGCCCGCCTCCGGGACGACCATGATGTGCTCGATGCGGCGGTCGAGCGGCGTCGCGCGGCGGTCGTGGAGGTAGAGGACGTGGTAGCCGAACGACGTGCGGATCGGCTGCGTCACCATCCCGACGGGGCTGTCGTACGCTGCGTCCTCGAACGCATCGACCATCACGCCTGCCGTGAAGTAGCCGAGGCGTCCGCCGTCGCCGAGCCCGCCCGAGCGCGCCGACGGATCGTCGCTGTGGCGCCGCGCGGCGGCCTCGAAGGCGATCTGCCCGCTGCGCACCGAGTCGGCGATGGCGCTGATCTTGCGGTAGGCGGCGAGCGTGTCGGCGGGCGGCGCGGTCTCGGGGACGGTGATCAGGATGTGGCTCGCGTCCACGATTTGCCCCTGCCGGTCGTAGAGCATCCGCACGACGGGATCGATGACGCGCTGTTCGAGCAGGTAGGGCCGGGCAAGCGAGCGGCGGTACTCGTTGGCTTCGGCGACGACCTCGGGCAGGCGGTCGATGCCGCCCCGCTTGGCCTCGTCGACCTTGAGGCGGAAGTCGACGTAGCGCGTCAGGAAGTCGCGGTAGGCGCCCATCGAGTCGTCGGAGGCGGCGGCGCGGCCGCCCGTCGAACGGGCGTAGCGCTCCTCGAAGCCCGAGAGCGTCAGGCGCTGGCTGCCCCACGTGGCGACGACCGGGTCGGCGGCGTTGGCGGGCGGCGTCGCCCCCGCACCGCGCGAGGCGGTGCCGGTCGACATCGTGCCGGACGACGAGCAGGCGGCGAGGCCGAGGCTGGCGAGAACGGCGAGGCCGTGTACGGCGAGAGCAGAGAAAATCGACGAGCGGCTGCGGAGGGCAGGGCGGCGGGGCGGGGCCAACAGGCGCACGGGAAAGCGGGGGATGCGGGGGAGACAGACGCCGCGCGCGGTGGAAGTCGGGGCGCGCGGATGTGACGCAGCGGCAACGCCGCAGCCGCCCAAGTTAGCACGCCGCCTGTCCGCCTCGCCGCCGCACCGTGCCGCGCCGTGCGCATTTCGCGCGCCATTTGCGCCGTCCGCCCCGTCGCCGCGCGCCCTCCGGCTATTTTCCGCCGTCTATCCCGCACCCGCCGCCGCGCCCCCGATGACCGACGCCTCCCATCCGCCCGACCCCTCTGCCGACCTCGGCTCTGGCCCCTCCTCCGGCGCCGCCGTGCGCCCCGAGCGCGTCCGCTTCGCCCCGTCGCCGACCGGCTACCTGCACGTCGGCGGGCTGCGGACGGCGCTCTACAATTATCTCGTCGCGCGGCAGAGCGGCGGCGCGTTCGTGCTCCGCATCGAGGACACCGACCGCGAGCGCTTCGTCGAGGGTGCCGAGGACGATCTCGTGTCGATGCTGCGCTGGGCCGGCCTCGGGCACGACGAGGGGCCGGACGTCGGCGGGCCGCGCGGGCCGTACCGGCAGAGCGAGCGCACGGCGCGCTACCGCGCCGCCGCCGACCGCCTGGTTGCCGGCGGACACGCGTACCTCGCCTTCGACACGCGCGAGGAGATCGAGGCCGCCCGTGCGAGCGCCGAGGCCACCGGCGGCGCCTTCGCCTACGACGCCCGCACGCGCGGCGCGATGCGCAACACGACGAGCCTTCCCGCCTCCGAGGTCGCCCGGCTGCTCGACGCGGGCGCCGAGCACGTCGTCCGCCTGCGCGTCGATCCGGGCGAGCGCATCGCCTTCGTCGACGAGATCCGCGGCGAGGTCTCGTTTCCGAGCGACGACATCGACGATCAGGTGCTCGTCAAGTCCGACGGGCAGCCGACGTACCACCTCGCCAACGTCGTCGACGACCACGCGATGGGCATCACGCTCGTCGTGCGCGGCGAGGAGTGGCTGCCGTCGACGCCGAAGCACGTCCTCCTCTACCGCGCCCTCGGCCACGCGCCGCCGCGCTTCGCGCACCTGCCGCTGCTGCTCAGCCCGAAGGGCGGCAAGCTCTCGAAGCGCAACGCCGACCGCGAGGGCATCCCGGTGAGCGTCCGCGATTACCGCGCGGCAGGCTACGAGCCCGAGGCGCTCGTCAACTTCCTCGCCCTTCTCGGCTGGAATCCGGGCGACGACCGCGAGGCGTTCACGCTCGATGAACTGGTGGAGGCCTTCTCGCTCGACCGCGTGAACAACACCGGCGCCAAGTTCGACATCGACAAGCTGCGCTGGATGAACGCGGCGGCGGTGCGCGCCCTCTCGCCCGACGAGATCGCCGCCCGCGCCCGCGAGGCCGTGTCGGAGCGCGTCGGGGTGATGACGAGCGAGCGCCTCGTCGCCGCCGCCGCCCTGATGCGCGAGCGCCTCGTCTTCGCCCGCGACCTCGCCGACGCCGCGTACCTGTTCGTCGACCCCGAGACGTACGACGAAACCGGCGTACGCAAGCGCTGGAAGCCCGATTCCGCCCGCCTCGTCCGCGCCTACGCCGACCGCGTCGCCGCCCTCGACCCGTTCGACGCTCCATCTGCCGAAGCCGCGCTGCGCGATCTGGCAGAGGCCGAAGGCGTCGGGGTCGGCGCGATCGTCCACGCCGTCCGCCTCGCCGTCACCGGCACGACCGTCGGCGCGGGCCTGTTCGAGACGATCGAGGTCGTCGGGCAAGCCGCGTCCGTGCGCCGCATCGCGCGGGCCGTCGAGGTGCTGGGGTGACGCGGCGGTGGGTGGCCGCGCGTTCGGTGGAGGTTGCCGGTGCGGTGGAGGATGTGCGTTTGGTGGGGGGCGGGTCGGAGACCCGCCCCTACGTAGCGGCGTCGCGTACGCAACCGGACGCGCGTCGCGGGCCACGCGCGGTGGCGGGGCGCGTTGGTTGCCGATGACACGACGGTGGCCGTAGGGGCGGGTCCCCGACCCGCCCCCCACCGCCCATCATTCCGCCCCCAACGATGCACGTCCGCCGCGCGCCGCCCCCGTGCGGCGCCGGTTGCGCGCCAACCTGTCAGGTGCGGGGACCTGACAGGTTCGGGGCCGCCGTCACATCCCCAGCCGCGCCCGCAGCAAGTCCTGCAACCGCGCCGCGTCGGCGCCACGGCCCGCGCGGCGCATCGCCTGGCCGGTGAGGAAGCCGAGGAGCTTCGTCTCGCCGGTGCGGAGGCGGGCGACCTCTGCCGGATGGGCGTCGATCACGGCGTCGGCGATGGGGCCGAGGGCGTCGTCGTCGCGCACGGCAGTCAGGCCTTTTGCCGCGACGATGGCTTCGGCTTCGCCGCCGTCCGTCACGAGAGCGGCGACGACGTCGCGGGCGGCGCTGCGCGTGAGCGTGCCCGCGCCGATCATCCGAGACAGATGACCGAGCGCGCGTGCGGTCGCCTTCGAGGTAGCGAGCGGGGCACCGCCGAGGGCGCCGCGCAGGTCGTGGACGATGAGGATGGCGAGGCCCGGCGGGTCGGCATGGACGGCCACGGCGTCGTGGTGCAGGTGCCGCAGCGCCTCATCGGCGGCGAGCACGGCGGCTTCTTCCTCGCCGACCTCCTGCGCCACGAGCGCCTCGAACCACCCGCGCTCGGCACCCGAGAGCCCGGCGGCGGGATCGCGCGGCGCTACGGCAGGCGTGAGCGGCGTGGCGACGGGCGCGGCAGACACCTGCGTCGTCACCGCCTGCCTCGCCCAGCCATCGCGGAGGGTCACGATGCGGTTGAGCGCGAGGCCGCTGCCGGGCGAGAGCACCGGGTCGGGCCAGAAGTAGCCGAGCCGCTCGAACTGGTAGCGCACATCGGAGGCGCCATCGGCGACGTACGGCTCGACGATTCCGGCGGTCTCGACGAGCGAATCGGGATTGAGGTGACGCAGGAAAGCGGGGGCGCTATTGTCCTCCGCCCCAGCGGTGTCGGCATCGTCGTCCGACACGGCTTCGGGGTCGGGCGTGGTGAAGAGGCGGTCGATGAGGCGGAAGCGCGCGGGCACGCCGTGCGCGAGGCTCACCCAGTGAACGACACCGCGGGCGGTCGCGTCGTCCGACGTGTCGAGCGTGCCGCGAAGCTCCACCGGGGCGCCGTCGGCGTCGTGCGTGACGCCCGTCAGGGTGACGACGCCTGCGTGGCGCAGGCGGACCGAGGCGCCGGGGGCGAAGCGGTGCCAGCCCTTGACCGGCGTGTCGGCGTAGTCGTCGGCCTCGATGGCGAGATGGCGCGTCAGCGGGACGCGGCGGGTCAGGGGGGCGCCGTCGGGCGGCGTCACGTCGTAGGGCCAGAGCGGCGCGTCGATCCACGTCGTCTCGTCCTCGCCCACGTTTTCGAGCACGAGGCGCAGCGGACGCGCAACGCCCATCACACGCGGCGCGGTGGCGTTCAGGGTGTCGCGGATCGCGTGTTCGTAGCGCGAGAGCTCGACGCGCCCGTTGACGTTCGAGACGCCGATGCTGTCGCAGAACGCGCGGATGGCCTCGGGGGGCACGCCGCGGCGACGCTGCCCGGCGATCGTCGGCATCCGCGGATCGTCCCATCCGTCCACGAATCCACCGTCGACGAGCCGCAGCAGCTTGCGCTTGCTCATCACCGTGTAGTCGATGTTGAGGCGCGCGAACTCGTACTGGTGCGGGCGCGTCCGGGCGGCGCCGTCCACGAAGCCGAGGGCGTCGAGGTAGGCGTCGTAGAGCGGACGGTTGACGTCGAATTCGAGCGTGCAGAGGCTGTGGGTGACGCCCTCGATGGCGTCGCTCTGGCCATGCGCCCAGTCGTAGAGGGGGTACACGTTCCAGCGGTCGCCCTGCCGGTAGTGGTGCGCGTCGCGGCGGATGCGGTAGAGCACCGGGTCGCGCAGCTTCATGTTCGGGTGCGCGAGGTCCATCCGCGCGCGCAGCACGTGAGCGCCGTCGGCGAACTCGCCCGCCGACATCCGCGCGAACAGGTCGAGGTTCTCGTCGACGGTGCGGTCGCGGAAGCGGCTCGGCGTGCCGGCGACGGTGACGGTGCCGCGGTGGGCGCGGATCTCGTCCTCGCTCTCGCTGTCGACGTACGCGAGGCCGCGCTCGACGAGGTCGACCGCCCACGCGTGGAGCTGCGGGAAGTAGTCGCTCGTGAAGACGACCTCGGCGGGCGTGAAGCCGAGCCAGCGGACGGCGCCTTCGAGGGCGCGGACGTATTCCTCGCTCTCGGTCTCGGGGTTCGTGTCGTCGTAGCGCAGGCGGCAGACGCCGCCGAAATCGCGCGCGAGGCCGAAGTTGAGGCAGATCGATTTGGCGTGCCCGAGGTGCGGGTACCCGTTCGGCTCGGGCGGAAATCGCAGCACGGGCGCCACGCCCACCGCGACGTCACGGGCGACGATCTCGCGGATGAAGTTGCCGGAAGACGAGGCTGCCGCTGCGCCACTTGCGGGGGCAGCGCCCGCAGCGGCGGACGGCGGAACGGGACGGGTAGACTCCACGGGAAACGGGCGGGCGGACGAGCGGGACGAGGCTCGAACGTTACCGCGCGCCGCGTGTCCCCGCTGCCCCCGCGCTGTCAAGAGGCGCGGGAATCGTGCCGCCGGTGGCGCCGTGCGCCGGTGCCGCCGGGTAGAGACGCATCGCCGATGCGTCTCTACGCCCCCGATGGACCTGCGACCACGGGACCCGCACCCGCGCGGTCGTCATCCGTCCGACGGTGGCAGGCGCGGCGCATGGTAGAGACGCATCGCCGATGCGTCTCTACGCCCCCCGCACCCCGCCATCACCACGTCCACCGTTCCCCGTCACCGCGCCACGAGGAACGGCTGCGGGCGCTCGGCGAGGATGATGTAGAGGCCGGGCGCCCAGCCGCTCACGTCGAGGCGCTCGCCGGGGACGGCGCGGCCGACGACGCGGCCGAGGAGGTCGACGATGTCAGCCGCGCGGTCGAGCCCGTCGATGCGGGCGAGGCCGCGGGCGGGGTTCGGGACGATCCGCACGTCGGTCGCGGCGAGGCGGACCGGGGGCGCGGCGGCGACGAAGCTGCCGCTGTAGAGGTGGCTTCCAAGCCCGCCGAGGCCGGAGAAGGTGTTCGTCGCAAAGCCCTCGTACTCGGTCGCCGGGTCGAAGGCGTCGTCCGGGGTCGTGTCGCCGTGGGTGATCTCGGGGCGGCGGCGGAGCGTGTTGTCGGTGGTGCTGGCGAGGCCGACGCCCCACTCGACGCCGGGGTCGTTGCCGATCTGCCCGAGGACGTCGAGGAGCGTGCCGCTCGCGCCGCCTTTGCGGAGGGCGACGGCGTCGTTGCCGTTGAACCACGCGCCGCCCTGCGTCTGCTGCGCGACGGCGAGGACCTCGGCGGCGGCGCTCGGGTGCGCGAGCACGAACGTCTGCCCCGGCGCGACCGTCCCGCTCAGCGAGATCGCCGCGCCCGCCGTCGCCGAGCCGTTGAAGTAGAACTGGATGACGTACGCGTCGGCGGAGAGGTCGATGGTGCGAGAGGAGGCGTTGAAAAGCTCGACAGCCTTGTTGTTCGACGTCCCCTCGACATATTCCGAGATGAACAGGTCGGTGCCGCTGCCCGCGCCACCCGGCTCGGAGATCGTGAGCGCGAACGTCGAATCCGCCCCGACACTTGCCCCGACGGCCCGGCGGAGGGCAAACACCGCGCGTTCGGCGCCCTCATCGACGCCATCGACGACCGGACGGAATTCGAGCGCGACGGTCGATCCGGAGGCGGCGCCCGCCGCGAACGTCACCGACGCAGGGAGCGCGCCGAAGTCGGCGGCAGTCGCGGTGCTGCGGTCGGGGGCGAGCACGAGCGCGGCGCCTGCGGAGGCCACGAGCGGCAGGCCGTCGCTCGTCGCCACGCGCACGCGGGCCGTGGCGAGGCCACCTTCGGAGGCGATGCCCTCACGAGCGACCCACGCGAGGACGGCGGTCTGGGCGCCGCTCGATCCGTCGAAGAAGGCGCGGGCGACGAGGCTCGTGTCGAGCACGAAGGGGTTGTCGCGGCCCTGGAAGAAGGCGACGCGCTGGCTGCGGGCCTGCTCGGCGGCGCTCGGCGGGTCTGCGCGGTGCCACGCAAGCAGCGTCGCCTTCATCCCCTCGAAGAACGCGACGCGCTCCGGGCGCGCCGTTGCGGTGTCGGCGTAGATGGTGCGGAAGTAGAAGATGCTGCGCGCGAGGTCCCCGCGAACGATGGCGCGGGGCATGAAGACGCCGCTCCGGAAGGCCGAGTACGCGAGGCTGTCGGCGATGCGCGTGCCGAGGCTCGCGGGCGTGAAGGTGAGCGTGTCGAGGTAGAGCGACGAGGCGCTCGTGTAGGGAAATTGGCCGTACGGGTTGTTGTTGCGCGCCGAGTTGACGTCCCCGCGGGCCGGGTACAGATGGTGCATGTCCGAGCGCTGCGGCACGTTGGCGGCGCCGAAGCTCTGCGGCCACGCGTGCTCGGCGTTGATCGTCCGGCTGTTCGAGCACGACGAGGTGCTGTTGTCGCGGTCGCCGTTGCAGGCCGCGATCGTCGGGTCGGCGCCGATCGGGATGTCGATGATGCGCCCGGCGTAGACATCGCTGACGATGCGCCGGTCGCCGTCGTCGACGACCGAGAAGAGCGTGTCGCGGGCGCGGTCGTAGGTGAAGACCGAGGCGGGCGTGAAGCGCAGGCGCAGCGAGTCGCGCAGTTCGAGGCCGGTCTTGCCGGGCACGAGTGTGCGGTAGGTCTGCGCCTGAGCGGACGGAGCGAGGGCGAGCGCGGCGGCGAGGACGCCTCCGAGGAAGATGCGATGGAGCACGGCAGGAGCGCCTCCGGAAGCCGCCGGACGGGTCGGCAGGCGTCCGGGTGGGGCGGCGCGGGATGTGGGGACGACAAGGGTAGCGCTTCCAGGAGCGTTGTGGAAGGCATCGTGACCGCGACAACACACCACCACCGACGCAGGAATGGGGGTTGGGATGGCGAGGCGCCAATCGACCGCACCCGGCCTGATGTCGCCCGCGGAATTGCGGGAAGCTACATGGAGAGCCTTCGCTACGAATGGACTTCCGGCCTCGGTCACACCCTCGTGTGGCATGTCCTGCCCGGTCCGGACCTTCATCGGTCACGCCGCGTGGCGCGTCGCGCGGGCGGCGAGGGCAAGGGCGGCGGCGCAGAAGGCGGCGGTGACGGCGAGGCACAGGGCGAGCGGGAGCGTCGCGGCCCCGCCGAGGGCGCCGCGCAGGCCCTCGACGGCGTAGGTGAGCGGGTTGACGAGCGTGACCGCCCGTGCCCACGTCGGAAGTGTGTCGAGCGGGAAAACGGCGCCCGAAATCGCCCAGAGTGGAAAGAGGACGCCCATCATCACGCCGTGGTAGGCGCGCGTCGTCGAGAGCCGCCACGCCATCGCCACGCCGACCGCGGTGAAGCCGAGGCCGAGGAGCACGACGAGTGCGAGCGCCGCCGCCCATCCACCGATGCCTGCCGAAACGCCGATCAGCGGCGCCGCGAGGGCGTAGAGCGCCGACTGCGCCACGCCGAGCGTCGCGCCGCCCGCCGAGAGGCCGAGCGCGAGCACGCCGCGCGCTACCGGTGCCACGAGCGCCGCCTGCAAGAACCCGCTCTGCCGCTCCTCGACGACGTGGATCGTGGCGAAGATGGCCGTCATCACGACGACGAGCGCGAGCGTCCCCGGCACGAGGTAGGCGCCGTAGCCCACCCCGGCCGCGACGCCAGCGCCCGGCCGAAACGACGGCCCGAACCCCACTGCGAGAAGCAACCAGAACGCGAGCGGCTGCGCGAGCGACGAGCTGACGCGCGCCCGGTCGCGCACGAACACCGTCACGTCGCGCGCCCACAGCGCCCGCACGGCGCGACCAGAGGCCTGCGCGTTTGCTCGATTCCTCGCACGGGCCTCGACCGGCTCAGCCGCCGGGGGAAAGAGCGCCGACAGCCGCGCGGCGTCGGCGTCGAGAGCGTCTGGCCGTCCGGCGCCCGCTGGTGGCGCCGTCTGCGGCTCCTCCCCGGCGGTGCGGGTGCGAAAGACGTCGGCAAGCGTCGGCCGCCGGAGCGTGGCTTCGGCGAGCGCAATGCCTGCGCGGGCAGCAGCGTCGAGCGCGGCGGGGAGCGGCAGCGACAAGACTCCGGACTCCGTCCCCGTAATCGGTGGCTGAGCGTTCTGCCCTGAGCCTGTCGGAGGGCGAAGCCCGCGCGGCGAAGCGGCGCCGACGCGCACGGTGGCGCCTTCCACCGTAGACGCCCATCCACCCGATGTGAGCGCAGCGGCGAGGGCAGCCGTGTCGGCGGGGTCGGCAGGGGTGAGGACGAGGGTTTCGGCGCCGAGGGCGGAGCAGAGGGCGTCGGGCGCGCCGTCGGCGACGATCGCGGCCCCGGTCGAGGAGGAGGACGCGGTCGGCGGTCGCAGCTTCGTCGAGCAGGTGGGTGGCGGCAAACACCGTCACGGCCCTCGCGGCGGCGGAGCGTGGCGAGGGCGGCCAGAACGCGTCGCGGCGCGGGCGGGTCGAGGGCGGTCGTCGGCTCGTCGAGCAGCAGGACGCGCGGGCGGTGGAGGAGGCCGCGGGCGAGGTCGGCGCGGCGGCGCTGCCCGCCGGAGAGGGCGCCGGATGGGCGGTCGGGGATCATCGCCGAGGCCCAGCAACTCCGACAGTTCGCCGATGCGCGCGTCGGCGTCCGGGCGCGCGATGCCGTGCAGTCCGGCGACGGCGCGCAGGTTCTCCCGGACCGTCAGCAGCGGGTCGAGCGCGGGCGCCTGGAAGACGACGCCGAGCGACCTCCGCACGCCTCGGGTGCGCGCGCCGTGTCAGCGCCTTCGACCGAAAGCGCGCGCCCGCGTCCGGCCGAGCAGCGTCGAGAGGATGCGCAGGAGCGTCGACTTGCCGCCGCCGTTGGGGCCGACGAGCGCCGACGAACTCGCCTCCGTCGACCGAAACGGACGCCGCGAGCGCCTCGACGTCCGCCGTAGCGATGCGCGAGACCCATCGCGCAAATCGCCTGCGGCGCAGCCAGCGCGCAGATGCCACATCGTCGGAAGACCCGGCGCCGCTCATCCCGCCCACGCGAACAGCGCGAGCACCGGCACGAGCAGCATCACGTAGAGCACGGACGCTTTCAGAACGCGCCTTGGCATTCGGGTTCGAGCGCTCGCGCGCAGGAAGCCGACGCTGGGCAGCAGGAAGTCAGCACGCCGAGCACGAGCACCGAGGCAGCGTAGCCCGGCCGAACCGTTCGTCGCCACCGGCAGCACGCTCGCGGCGACCGTCAGCACGGTGAAGCCGACGACCACAGGCGCGGTGCGCGTGCCCGTCTCGTCGGTCGCGCGTCGACATCGCGAAGCCGCCGCGCGTGTAGTCCTTGCGGTACATCCACGCGAGCGAGAGGAAGTGCGGCATCTGCCAGCAACACGAGCAGCAGGAAAGCCGCCCAGCCGAGGCCGCCGAAGTGCCGGTGGCGGCGACGTAGCCGCCGAGCGCGGGAAGCGCGCCGGGGACGTGCCGACGAGCGTGTTGAGCGGCGTCTGGCGTTTGAGCGGCGTGTAGACGTACACGTAGAGCACGACCGTGGCGAGGGCGAGGCGTCGCCGTCGCCCAGTTGGTCGTCGGGCAGAGCACGCCGACGCCCGCCGCGCACGAGGCCGACGCCGACGCCGTACGCCGTCGGCGGGCGCGACGCGCCCGGACGGGATCGGCCGGTTCACCGTGCGCCGCATCGTCGCGTCGAAGGCGCGCTCGTGCAGGTGGTTGAACACCGCGCCGCCCGCGCTGGCGAGGCTCGTGCCGACGAGAGGCCGAAGAGTTCGAGGCCGTTCACGCCGCGCGGCGTGCCGAGCGCGTAGCCCGCGAGCGCCGAGAGCGCCACGAGGAGCGTGATCTCCGGCTTGGTGAGCGCCACGAGGTCGCGCACGCGCGAGGGCGTACGGCCTGCACGAAGCGGCTCGGCGACACGTCGCCCTCGACGGCCTCTCCAAGTGCGGCCTCGTCGAAGGGCGGCAGGGCGGGCGACGGCGAGGACGTCAGGGCGGAGGCGGGGACGAGGCACGGCGGAGGCAGCGGATCGCGACGGGTTTGGCCAACAGGAAGGCCTTTGGCCCGGTTCCGATGAAGCGTTCAGGCACGTCCGTCCTCCGCCGATTCTGCGACGGACGACGCCGCCCCGTCGGGGCCGTTGATCTCTCCCGTCCGCTGCCGTACCGGTCGCGACCGCGCCGGGGATCGCCCGCTACGTTTGCAGGCAGGCCCTTGCACCCTTTCGGCTCTTCCCAGCACTCTTTCCACTTCCGCATGAAAACCCTCATGGTCACCATCTCCGGCGTGCGCGGCATCTTCGGGGCCGGCCTCGACGCCGCCACGATCGTTCGCTTCGCCGGGGCCTACGGGACGTGGACGCGCCGCCGCGCCCTCGCTGCCGGACGGCGCCCGCTCGTGGTCGTGGGCCGCGACGCGCGGGTGACGGGCGAGGTCTGCGCCCGCCTCGTGGCCGCGACGCTCCAGTCGGTGGGCTGCGACGTGCTCGACGCGGGCCTCGCCACCACGCCGACCGTCGAGATGGGCGTGCTGCTGGAGGGCGCCTCGGGGGGCATCATCCTCTCCGCCAGCCACAACCCGGCCGAATGGAACGCGCTCAAGCTCCTCAACGAGACGGGCGAATTCCTCAGCCCGGAGCAGGCCGCCGAGGTCATCGCCCTCGCCGACGCGTCGGAGGCCGAGACGGTCGGCTACCAGGCCCCTCGGCACGTTCGCGCAGAAGGACCTCCTCGACGCCCACATCGACAAGATCCTCGACCTCGGCTTCATCGACCGCGAGGCCATCGCCCGGCGCGGCTTCCGGGTCGTCGTGGACGGCATCAACTCGGTCGGCGGCATCGCCCTGCCCCGCCTGCTGGAGCGCCTCGGCGTGACGGACGTGACGGTGCTCAACGGAGAGCCGAACGGCCTCTTCGCCCACAACCCCGAGCCGCTCCCGGAGAACCTCACCGGCATCACGGGCGAAGTGCGCACGTCTGGGGCGGATCTCGGCCTGGTCGTGGACCCGGACGTCGACCGCCTCGCCTTCGTCGCCGACGGCGGCGCGTACGTCTCCGAGGAGCTCACGCAGGTGCTCGCGGCCGACATGCTGTGGCGCGTGAAGTCGCGGTCCGTTCGTCACCAACCTCTCGTCGAGCCGCGCCATCGAGGACGTGGCCGCGCGCTACGGCGAAGAGACGTACCGCAGCGCCGTGGGCGAGATCAACGTCGTCGGGCGGATGCACGAGGTCGGCGCGATGCTCGGCGGCGAGGGCAACGGCGGCGTGATCCTGCCGGACCTGCACCACGGCCGCGACGCGCTCGTGGGCACCGCGCTGATCCTCAGCCACCTCGCCACCACCGGGCAGTCGCTTTCGCACTGGGTCGCCGACCTGCCGGACTACCGCATCGCCAAGCACAAGCTCTCCATCGAGGGCCTCGACGCGAAGGCGCTGCTCGCGGCCCTCGCCGAGCGCTACGCGAACGGAGGGGAGGGCGTGCGGGGCGTCTCGACCCTCGACGGCGTGAAGGTGGACCTCGCCGACGGCTGGGTGCACGTGCGCGCGTCCAACACCGAGCCCATCCTGCGCGTCTACGCCGAAGCCCCCACCGACGACGCCGCCAACGCCCTCGCCGAGCGCTTCAAGGCCGAACTCCTCGCCGGATGACCCTGCGGGCCCCGCATGGCGGGCGCGCTGCGGGCCGGGGGCGCGCCAGCGGGACCTTCGGGCGAGCCGGGTGGGGTGGGCCCGCCCGTGGCGGCCCGGGTTCGGTCGGGGACGGAGGTCGAACGCGTCCGTAGTTTGCAGATCACTCCTTCGCTTGCCTGCCCGTGGCCAACGCTATCACCCTTGCGCGCTTGCCGCTGCTGGCGTTCGTCGTCGGCCTGTTCTACCTGCCGCCCCCCGGGGCGTCGCCGCGGCGCTCGGGCTGCTGGTGCGTGCTGCTCGGCTGGACTCCGTGGACGGCATGGTGGCGCGGCGCCTCGGCGAGACGTCGCTGCTCGGCTCGGTGCTCGACATCGCGAGCGACCGGATCGTGGAGCTGGTGCTGTGGGTGGTGTTCGCGCATCTGGGCCTCATCCCCATCTGGATTCCGCTGCTCATCCTGCCGCGCGGCGTGCTCACCGACAGCCTGCGCGGCGTGATGGTGGCGCAGGGCGTGGAGCCGTTCAAGGCCACCACCTCGCCCCTCGCGCAGGCCCTCGTGCAGTGCCGTACGTCGCGTGGGCTCTACGGGGCCTCCAAGTTCGTCGCCTTCGTGCTGCTCGGCCTCGCTCGTGCTGCGCGCCTATGCGCCCGTGGGTCGCTTCCGGCGGAGGCAACGCGGTGGGTGCCCCTCACCGGCTCGGCTACGGCGCCTCGCTCGTCGCCTTCGTGTTCTGCTGGGTGCGCGCCTACCCCGTGCTCGCGGAGGCATGGCGGTGGGGGCAGCGAGTGGAGCGGTGAGCGTCCCGGTGGCCGGGCGTCACCGCGCCGCGCGGGCGATGCCGACCAGCACGAGGTGCGGGCGCACGTCGGCGAACAGGGGATGGGCAGCAGCGAGCATCGGCGCCCATCCGCCCGTCGTGACGACGGCGACGCGCTCGGGGGCGTCCGGGGCGAGGGCGTGCCGCGTGGCGGCGACGAGGCCCGCGACACCGTGGGCGAAGACGTGCAGCACGCCCGCCTCGATGGCGCCTGCGGTCGAGCGGCCGATGGCGCCGGGGAGGCGCGGCGCCAGGTCGAGCGCCGGGAGCTGCGCCGTGCCGCGCGCGAGCGCCGCCGCCATCAGTACCGGACCGGGCGCGATGCCGCCGCCGAGATACACCGCGCCTCCCGATGCCGACACGCCGACCGCCTCGACGGTCACTGCCGTTCCGGCATCGACGACGACGAGCGGCGATGCGCCGACGACGCATCCAGACGCATCCAGAGCGAGGGCGCCGCAGACGGCGGCGAGGCGGTCGGCGCCGAGGGTGTGGGGCGTGGCGTAGCCGATCGTGAACGGCCACCGGAGTCCCGCGTGGACGGCGAGGGGCGTGCGGCCGGTTGCGTCGGCGGCGGCGCGGGCGATGGTGTCGGTGCGCGCGGGCACGACGGAGGCGATGGCGACGGCGTCCGCGCGGGGCAGGGCGGCGAGGCAGGCGCGGAGGGCGGCGTCGGCGCCGGGCGTGTCGTGGGCGACGCGGAAGGCGTGCGCGACGGCATCGTCGGGGCCGACGAGGGCGCCTTTGACGGCGGAGTTGCCGATGTCGAGCGCGAGAACCTGCATAGGCGGCAAGCTACGTCTGCGCGTGTGCCGTCCGGCGAGGCGCCGCGGGGTGTGAGGAGATGGAGAGAGGGTGAGGGGACGAGGGCGCGCGGCGCGGCGTCAACGCATCGGCCCAGACGCTCGGGGAACGATCTTTGGGGCCGGTGCGGGAATGCCCTGCCGCCCCTCCGTCGTTTCGCGTCTCCGCCCCCTCCCCGTGCGCCTGCGTGTCCTGCTCGCCTCGCTGGCCTTCTGCGCGGTCGTCGCCCCGCCGGGCGTGCGCGCGCAGCCGACGACGCCGTGGGGACAGCCGCAGCGTGGCCAGGCGTCGCCGCCGCCGTCCGAGCGCCCCGCCGTGCGCGCGGTACGGCCGTCGCCGGGCCGGCCGTCGGGCGTTGCGCGGGAGTTGCAGCGGGCGGAGATGGCCTTCCGCAGCGGCGCGAGCCTCCTCGAAGCCAAAGCCCGCCTCGACCGCATCCTCGACGCCCGCCCGGATGATGTCGAGGCCCTCCGCCTTCGCGCGCACGTCCTCCTCGCCCAGAACCGCCCCGCCGACGCCCTCGCCGACGCCGCCGCCGCCGACCGCCTCGCCCCCGGCGACGCCGAGGTGCTGCTGCTCGTCACCGAAGCCGCCCGCCGCTCCGGCGACCGCCCACGTGCCCTCGCCGCGCTCGACCGCGCCGCCCGCACCGCCGTCCGCGACGCCGCGCTCCACGTCCGGCTCTCGTGGAACGCCGCCGAACTCGGCGACCTCGACCGCGCCGAGGCCTTCGCGCGCATCGCCGCGCAGCAGGGCCCGTCGATGCCCGCCGCGCACCTGCAACTCGCTCGCGTGCTCGTGCTTCAGCAGCAAGACGATGCGGCCGCCGCCGTCCTCGCCCGCGCCGCCACGCGCGGCCTCGTCGACCGCCAGAGCGTCCGCGACGACGACCTCCTCCGCCGCCTCGTCGATCACCCCGACCTCCGCCGCCTGCTGCGCTGACCTGAGTCCTGACACCCGATGAAGCCTCAACGGTCCTTGTCACTTGAGAGTGGGGCATGCAGCCACGGAAGATGTAGATTCCATCTATACTTCCCTCCGCCTTCCACATGCGCCTGACGCTTGCTCTCGGCCTCCTCCTCATCGCCTCGTCGGTCGCCGCGCAGCCCCGCCTGACCGCCCGTCAGGAGTGCGGCATCTACCGTGACCCTGATCAGGCCAGCCCCGCCGTCGCCCGCCTGACGAAGGACACCCGCGTCTCCATCCCCGACGCCGATGTCCATCAAGGCTTTTACCTCATCGCCACCACCCGCGACTCGGGCTTCGTCCCCCGCGTTTGCTTCGATGCGCCGATGATATCTCGGCAGCCGACAGGCCACTCAGTCGACAGCCTGCTCGTCTATGGAGGCTTTGTCAACCGGCTCGCACAGAAGGACGAGTTTGAAACGACTGCGCAGCGCGACGAACGCGTCGATCGGTGGCTGAGAGCTCTGCGCGTCCATGGCCGTTCCATTGACAGCACGTTCACGCTCGTCTCTCGTCTGAGCAGTGGAGACGCCACGTACAACGCCGACGCCGGGTACTTCTCCGTTACGCTCCCCAATACCTACACGTCGTTCTCCCACGAGGAGAGTATCGGGACTCCCCCGCAGAGCAGTACCGGTACATATCTGACACTCTACGAGCGAACCCGGCCCGGGCGTTCGTACACGACGGAGACGACCTATGGACGCCCCATTCGCGTGAGGGTGAAGACCGAGGTGAGGGAACGGCACCTGCTTGCCGTTCCCCGGTCGCAGTCCATCGACCGGCCACTCCGAGTGTTTGTCCCTCGCTCCGAGGCCCGCGCAGTATCCGCGAACCTAGCCGCCGTTTTTACCGTCCGGCTCGTCCCCCCCTACGTCTACGCAGGTACCGGCATCGCGGAACAGGCTACGCTTGACGACCCGAACCAGGTAGATGAGATCATCAAGTTGCTCTACGCCGAGGTGGTCTCGCTTTCAATCGTCGACGTGAGCAATGGGCGCGTCTACATCGAGATGCCAATCGTCGACCCGCGCACCCGCGAGGCTTTGTCAACACGCTCTGTATCCCCATCTCCCGGCGAAACCCCACCGCCAGATTTTTTGCCCGTCGAGAAGCAAGCGGTGCCAATCTACCGTGTCGAGCCCGAGTACCCTGAGATCGCTTGCCAAGCGGGAATCGAAGGTCGCGTGACAGTGCGCGTTTGGGTTGGACGTGATGGAAGCGTCAAGGACGTAAATGTGCTGCGCTCTGACAACGAGATTTTCGACGAAAGCGTCCTCGCGGCTGTGCGGCTGTGGCGCTTCGATCCCGCCATGCAGGCCGGTAGGCCCGTCGATGTCTGGACCACCCTCCCGATCCGTTTTCGCCAGAGTCACAGTGGCAGTGAAGGTCCCCAGTGCGCGTCGTCTGGGGGCGGGTGATGCGGAGTTGAAGACCTCGTCGACCGCCGCGCTGTGCGCGACGACGACCTCCTCCGCCGCCTCGTCGATCATCCCGATCTCCGCCGCCTGCTGCGCTGACCGCGTGGGTCGTTGAGGGTTGGTCGTCGGTTGTCAGTCGATCCAGTCGGCGCCGCCTGGCCGCGTCCCCGACAGTGTGCCGTGCTGCGCGGGCGTCAGCGGAAGTTGCAGGAGACGCCGGACCAGAGGTTCGTGACCGTCGCGCTCGCCTCGGGGCCGCTCAGCAGGCCATAGAGATCGCCCGCGGCGAACTCGGTGCCGAGCGTCGATTCCTCGACCGTCACCTCGCTGCCCGACGCGGTGAGGTCGGCGCGGGTCGTGCCGATGCCGATGCCGTTCATCGTGGTGACGGGCACGGCGACGGGCGTGGACACTCCGGCGAGCGACCATCCGGCGAGTTTGCCGTCGGAGGCGAGGAGCGAGAGGCCGTCGGGCCACGAGGCGATGTCGAGCGGACCGGCGCCGCACTCGCCGTTGACGCCGCGCTCGCCGACCGCGCCGCGCAGCCGCGTGACGGCCTCGACGGCCTGCGTCATGTCCGACCCGAACGCGAGCGCCGTCGTCGATCCCGACGTTGCATCGACGATCCGAAGGCCCTCGGTGTCGATCGAGAGCAGCGCGGCGGGTGTCTCGGGCGGAGCGGGCGCCACGGGCGCTTCGGCAGGCACCGGCTCGGGTGGCGTGGACGGGGCGGTCTGGCACCCGGCAAGAGCGGCAGCGAGGGCGAGGGCGCGGAGGAGGGAGGCGGAGCGGGACATCGGCGGGAGGTGATGGGAGCGCGCAACGTACGGCGGGCGGCCCTGTCCCGCCGCCACGCTCTCCACCCTGCGTTTCCGCGCGGCACCCCATCGTGATTCCCTCACGCACGCCTGCGCGAGCACTTCCCCCGTGCAACGCACCCGCGATTCCTGCCGCGCCGCCGCCTCGCTGCGGACCGCCGCGCTGCGCGCGCCGTTGCGGCCAGGTCTCTGCTTTCCGTCACTCCGATGCGCCTTCCTCGCCCCGTCGCCCTCATCCTCGTGCCCCTCGCGGCCCTGCTCGGCGGCTGTTTTAGCCTCCACCCGCGCGTCGCCCCGACGCCCGGCGCGCCCGAGATGCGGCCCGACGTGTTCTTCGACGGCGCCTCCGAGGGCAACGCGACGCTCCGCCTGCGCGTCGGGCGGACGCAATTCGTGCACGTCGAGAGCCGCGGCGCTTACCAGAGCGACAGCACCTTCCGCCTCGTGCAGACCGTCCGCCGCGGCTCCGACGCCCAGACGACGCGGTCGTGGACGATGCGCCGCGTCTCCACGCCCGGCGCCCCCGCGCGCTACACCGGCACCCTCACCGACGCCAGCGGCCCGGTCAACGTCCGCGTCGACGGCAGCACGCTCCGCATCGGCTACCGCATGGGCCGCTTCCTCCGCATGGACCAGCGCCTACTGCTCCAGTCCGACGGCCAGACCGCCGTCAACCTCTCGACCGTGTCGTTCCTCGGCCTCCATCACCCCCGCCTCTTCGAGAATCATCCGTAGGGCGGAGCCGGTGGGGGAGGCACTGTGATACCGCACCGGCGGAGCGCCATTCGGGACGCCTAAAAAGCCATTCGCAGCACGACGCTCGGCGCCACTCGGCCCAACTGTGCTTTGAGCGCGGGCACGAGCGGGGCCAAGTCGCCGATGCGGTTGCTGCGCGCCTCGAGAACGACGATGCAGATCGGGTAGCGGCTGAGGTTCTGCTGGTGCGGGATGCCGCGGTCGGTGGTGATGAGCATGTCGAACGACACGGATGCAGCCGTCAGCAGCATCCCGTTCTTCCGCCCCCGCCCAGCCTTCCTGCTGAACCGTCCGCGCCTCGATCTCGGGCGCGAGCAGACGCGCGAGCGCCCTCGGCATGTTCTCATCCAGAAGCGCCCTCACGCCGCCTCCGCCTCCTGAAGCATCATCTCGAGGTAGCCGACGGCCTGCTCCCGGTGCACTGTCGGGAAGTCGTCGAGGAACGTGTCGAGGCTGTCCCCGGCGGCGAGGTGCTGGACGAGGATTTCGACCGGCACGCGGGTGCCTGCGAAGACGAGCGCCCCATTCATGACCTCCGGGTCGCGCAGAGAATCTGGTGGCGTTCCATGGATCGTGGTGGATGTGAACGCTCGACTACGCTCGCTCGGGCGCTGTGCTCCCTGCGTAATCGGTCACGATGTGCCGGGTCATCAACACCGACCGGTGCCCCGCTTCTCTTTTGACGTGATCCGCTCCGTTGCCTGGAAGGCCTGCCCGTCGCCCGCCTATTCGGGATCATCCGCAGGGCGGAGCCGGTGGGGGAGGCGCGGTAAGTTGGGCCTGTCTTCAATTTCAGCGGTACCGGGCCCCGCTGGTGCCTGTGAATTCACAGTAGACCTGTTGCGCGGTAGTGCGATGGGTAGGACCAGGGCGTTTGAGGACGATACAGGCCTCCCCAACTGGCGAAATCAGCCGAATTTGAAGGGTGGTCCCTCGATTTTCGCTTTCGCGGTTTGGGCGCTCGAAGCCCACTTTTTTACCGCCCAACAGGTCTAGTAGCCAAGGCCCGGTGCCCGCTTGCAACGCTCGGTGCGGCGGCGCAGGCTACGGCAGCTGTATCGACCAAACTGAAAGGATGTATGATGGTAGCTCTGCGCCATCCGAATCATCGAATGGCACTGGCTCCAAAATGGCACTGGCTCCAACTCCACCCAAGGGATCGGCCCTGGCTCGATTTCAACCATGCCTGCGCGATATCTCCGATGGTGGGAGCTGGGCAACGACGACAGCCGAACGGCAACTCCTTATGGATCGCGGATACTATGCTGAACCGGAGTTGCCCCGCTTGCTCATCGTGCCACCAATACACCGTCATCGGCGGATGACCGTCGCGAACGAGCTGGGCTCGTCGGCCTTCGATCACTCCTCTGGCGAACTCTGCCACATCGGAAGGCGAGAGGTTCGCAGCCTGTTCGCGCCCGACAGAGAACATCCAACGGTTGCCCTGGCCTTGCGACGATGTTGTCCGCACGAGATGAAAATCTCATCGTTTACCACTTCGTCAACCCATTTCAACATTGAGTTCTCGAATGCGATTGTTCCCATGATTGAGCCGTGAGGATGGTATGTTACGCGCCGAGTCGGAAACATAACCGCCTGAGTGTCCGGCGTGCCTCCTGTAATGCAAGGGGTTCGCAGGTAAAACGCGGAGCCCTGAATGGTTGACGTGGCCTCTTCGTCCCCTCTGCGTCGTCCCCGCGCACGCGGAGACCCAGCCTCGCATATATGCCTTCGATCCCGCTTTCGCGGGGATGACGAACGAAAGGGCGTGTCTACTCTCTCGGAAATTGCTCTGTCGGGCGGTTTACTGCCGCCTAGGACTGAGCGTCGTAGCGCCTCGCCCGACGCCTGCGGAGCCGATGTTGCGTGACGTCTCGGCTCACGTCGCCATAATAGTCTCGTTTTTCGATGATGTATGTCCACGGCTCTGTCGCCACGTAGTGCTAGGGCTTGCCCGGGACCTGTGTCTGGGCGGCTGAACGCGTAGAACACGTCTTTCTCCGTCGGGATGCCCGCTCAGGACTCAGCACCTGCTGAAGTTATCAATGCGTCGCGCGCAAGCTCCATCACCGCCGATGGCGTTGCGAAGCCGCATCTACCGTCAACGCCTCCCGTCGATCGGTCGAACGTATACCGCGCATCGGCGGCGAGGTGGTACACGTCTGGTGTGAGGGTGGGCAGGGTGATAGTTAGACTGTAACAGCTGGGCGCCGGTTTTGTCGGGAGATGAGCATGTTGTAGGCGATCTTGTGAAACGCGACTCGGGCGAGTGACCGCCTCCACGCTGAGCATGGCGTTTCGCATGTACCCCGCAAGGTGACGTGGTCTGGCTCGTCGAAGTTGCGGACTCCGATGACCGCATGGTTCGAGTCAGCGATGCCTCGTAAGCGACGAGGAATGCCGCCGAGTCGGCGCCGAGCCGACCAGTGGTGCGGTGCTTCCGGGCAAGCGGCGCAATGGAAACGAGCACGGCATCGACGGCGGAGGCTGAGACGACTGCCCGATTGCTTTCCGCTTCAGGACGGTCTCGTATTCGAACACGAGCGGAACGGAGACGTGGAGATCGAACGCTCCCTCGCCAACGAGGCTGAGCAGTCGATACGAGGCGCCCCGTCTGGAGCCAACGCAGGCCCGCGACGAGCACGTTGGTGTCGAGGACGATTTGGGGCTGGGCCACGGTGCCGGAAGATTGCCGCGCATGGGCAAAGGATGCGGGATCGCGTGGGCTTGCGACGGCTGACGTTGAGCCGAGGAAAAAAGATTAGAGCACAGAATGTCGCCATGCGCAAGATGTGTGGCCTTCCCACGTTCCGCATTGTCCTCCGAATCCCGCGTGACGTCAGGGTTGGAGCTTCACCGCAGGCCGCGCTCCGTGCCGATCTTCCGGCGTGCCCTCCCTCCGACCCGATGCGCCGCCTTCCGCCTCCCTCGCCGCCGCTCTCTGCCTGCTCGCCCTCTCGGCGGTGCCACCGCGCGTGTCCGCCCAGCCTGCGTCGGCGCTCGCTCCGGCCAGTGCCGCGCGCGATCTGCGCGACGAGGTCATCTACGAGATGTTCGTCCGCAACGCGACGCCGGAGGGGACGCTGCGGGCGGCGACGGCTCGGCTCGCATCGGTCCGTGACCTCGGCGCGACGACGGTATGGCTCATGCCGGTCTACCCGATCGGCGAGGCGCGGCGCAAGGGCTCGCTCGGCTCGCCGTACTCGATCCGCGACTACACGGCGGTCAGCCCCGAACTCGGCTCGCTCGGCGACCTGCGCGCCTTCACCGCCGAGGCGCACCGCCTGGGGATGCGCGTCGTGCTCGACTGGGTCGCCAACCACACCGCGTGGGACCATCCGTGGATCGACGCGCACCCCGACTGGTACACGCGCGACGCGTCCGGCGCCATCGTTCCGCCCGTCGCCGACTGGGCCGATGTCGCCGATCTCAACTACGAGGTGCCTGCCGTGCGCCGCGCGATGACCGACGCGATGCGCTTCTGGGTCGAGCAGGTGGGCGTCGACGGGTTTCGATGCGACGTGGCGGAGATGGTGCCGGAGGACTTCTGGCGCGCCGCCATCGCCGAACTCCGCAGCGTCCGTCCCGACCTCCTGATGCTCGCCGAGGGGCAGGAGCCGGGCCTCTACGCCGCGGGCTTCGACCTCACCTACGACTGGCCGGTCTACACCGCGATGAAAGAGGTCTGGCGCGATGGAAAGCCCGTCAGCGCCATCGCCGACGCCCTCCGCGCCGATGATGCCCGCTACGGCGACCGCGTGCGGATGCGCTTCACGACCAACCACGACGAGACCGCGTGGGACCGCCCGCCGCCCGTCCTCTTCTCCGGCACGCGCGGCGCCGAGGCCGCCTACTGGACCGTCGGCCTGCTGCCCGGCGTGCCGCTCGTCTACAACGGACAGGAAGGCGGCAGCACGATCCAGACCGGTCTCTTCGACCGCGATCCGCTCCCGCGCCCCGACCCCGCCATCCGCGAGGTCTACGACACCACGCTCGACCTGCGCGCCCGCTACGACGTGCTCCGCCGCGGTACCCTCGCCCTCCTCGACAGCGGCAGTCCCGACGTGCTCCTCTTCGAGCGGATTCTCGGGGCCGAACGCGTCCTCGTGGCCGTCAACACGCGCTCCGTCGCCTCGAACATCCGCGTCCCCGAGGCGCTTCGGGCGCGCTACAACGGCACCCTCGACCGCCGGGGCCGCCTCGTGACGCCCGCCGTCGCCACCCGCGAAGTTCGGGACCTCGCCGCCCTCCGTCTCGATGTGGACGACGACGACGACGCCCCACGCATCGGCACCCTCGCCGTCCCCGAGATCCTCGGCCTCGCCAGCTTCGAAGTCCGCACCTTCGGCACCCTCGTCCTGCGCACGCGCTGAGAATGCGAGGTGATTGTGCGGTGGGAAACCTGTCTGCTCCCCGCACCGGACAGGTGTCGGCAGGCGTCCGCTTGGCCATCACAGCCGCGACAGGTACGCGAGCAGCGATGCGGTGAGGAAGCCGAAGTAAATGCCGAGGATGTAGCCGGTCACGCCGAGGAGCACGCCGACGGGCGCGAGGGCGCGGTTGTAGGCGGAGGCCACGATGGGCGCGCTCGCGACGCCGCCGACGTTGGCCATCGAGGCGGTTGCGGCGAGGAAGAGCGGCGCCTGCATCAGCCGCGCACCGATGAAGAGGACGAGGATGTGGACGAGCATCCAGACGACGCCCGCGCCCATGTAGGCCGGAAACTCGCCGATCTTGGCAAGGTCCGCCTGCGCGCCGATGGTCGACAGGAGCAAGTAGAGAGCGTAGTAGCCAAGCGCCCCTGCGCCGACGGATTCGAGGCGCCGCATCCGCGTGAACGAGAGCGCGAGACCGGCCGTCACGGTGAGCAGAATCGCCCACGTGCTCGTCGAGATCACGGTCACCATCTCGCCCTGCATCGGCACCTGCAACGGCGGAATGCCGGCAGCGAGGAGGCGGGACCCGACGGCAGCGCCGAGGCCGAGGGCGAGGAGGAGGGCGAGGTCGGCGGTCGTCGACGGGACGCGTTCGAGCGTCGGGTCGGTGGCGCGGGCTTCGAGGTCGGCGGCGAGGCGCGGATCGGCGCCGACCCATTTGTCGAACCGCTTCTGGAAGCCTGTCAGCGCCAGCATCACCGCCATCCAGCCATAGCCGACGACGGTATCGACGACGATGATCGGGGCGATGACGGAGTCGGGCGCGCCGATGCCTTCCTTGATGGCGACGAGGTTGGCCGTCCCGCCGATCCACGAGCCGGAGAGAGCGGCGAGGCCCATCCACGCATCGTCCGGCAGGAACGACCGGAAGGCGAGGTAGGCGACGATGCCGCCGAGGACGATGCCGATGGTGCCGACGAGCATCAGGGCGAGAGGCCGCCAGCCGAGGGCACGGATCGCGCGCAGGTCGATCGAGAGCATCATCAGAAAGAGCGCGACGAGCAGGCCATAGCTCGACATCCCGTCGTAGACCGGCGAGGACGCCGGGAGCGCGCCCGCGGTGCGCAGTAGCATCGGCACGAAGTAGCACCAGAGAACCGGCGGCACGACGGCGAAGAGCCGGGCGAGGCCTGTCAGGCGCGAGGCGGCGAAGATGGCGCCGACGACCGCGACGAGAAGGGCGGCCAGGGCGACGGGATCGGTGACGGGCATCGGGGCGGGCGGGGGGAGGAGACGCGGCGAGCGCAGAATCGGAAGGCGGTGGAAGCGAAGCGGTCCGGGTGTGCGTTGACATGCGACGCCCGTTCTCCCTCCGCTCCCATGCAAACCTACGCACGGACCCTCCGCGCCGCCGCAGTCGCCCTCGCCGCGCTCACCGGCAGCCTGGCCACCAGCGCCGCATCGTGCCAGAGCGTCGAGACGGTCGATGCGGTGGCGACATCGAGTGCCGTTATTGCAATCCAAAATACTCCGATCGCACTCCTCGGCCACGTGGCATCGCCGCAGGTGGGGCAGGGGACGATCGCGGGGGCAGGGCGTGGATCGGTCGTGATGCTGAACGTCCACGACGACGAGAGCACGTCCGTCGAGGCGGCGCTCGACCTGCTCGCCTCGGGCGGGGCGCCGGGCGTGCGGCTCTACGAGATCCGCCACAGCGGCGCGCGGCTGCTGACGGTCCGCGATGCCGCGGGCGATTCGTCGATCATCGACCCGAACCGGATGTTCACCGATACCGGTGCGCGGGCATCGATGGAGCGCTTCGGCGGGATGCGTCCGGCGGCGCTGTCGGCCTTCCGCGCCTTCGCCGACACGCTCCTCGCCCGCACCGGCCTCGACACGGCCCGCGTCGTCGTGACGCTCCACAACAACACCGAGGCGAACTACTCGGCGCGCTCCTACCTGCCCGGCGCCGAGTACGCGACCGACGCCGCGCGCGTCCACATCGCCCCCGGCAGCGACGCCGACGACTTCTTCTTCGTCACCGACGTCGCGCTCTTCGACGCTCTCGCCGCGCGCGGCTTCAACGCTGTCTTGCAGGACAACGCCCGCGTCACCGACGACGGCTCGCTCTCGGTCCTCGCCGCCCGCCGCGGCCAACTCTACGTCAACGTCGAGGCCCAGCACGGCCACCGCACCGAGCAAACCGCGATGCTCCGCGCCCTCCTCGACGTGCTCGCGGCGATGGAAACGACCGGGCGGTGAGCGAACCTGTCCAGGTCAGTCCTGGGCCTGCCAGGTGGGGCGCTGTCACCGCTCGGCTGTCACCGCTCGACCGACAACTCGACGCGCTGCACGGACCACGTCGCGGGCACGGTGCCGCCGTTCGAGCGCGTCACCGCTTCGCCGACGCCGAAGAGGAGGCGGGCGAGCGGTGAGGTCTGCGCCGGCGCGGCGCGGCGCGTGCGGACGCCTCGGAAGCTGAGGACCGACGGATCGGGGAGCGGCTCTTCGGTCGTGAGCACGACGAGCAGGTCACGGCTGCCCGCCTCGCCGGTCTCGAAGAGGTACTGGGCGCGCCCGGCCGGAAGTGCGAACGATGGCGCAGCGCCGACCCCGCCCGCGATGCGGTTTTCGACGCCGCCGAAGGCATCGAGCGGGAAGAGCAGGTCGCCGTTGCCGTGCGTGTCGATGGCGAAGAGGTAAACGTAGCGCGCCTGGTACGTCGCGCCTGCGGTGGCCTCGGCTTTGAGCGCGAGAGGCAACTCGAAGACGGCGCGGTACGTCGACGACGCGCGCAGCGGCTCACCGGCGGCGATGCGGGCGCCGGTCCGGGTGTCCTCCCATGCGCTCAGGCGGTACGGGAAGGCGTCGGCGCCGCTCGCGGGCGAGGCGAGGCGGTGCCACGCCCAGACGCGCGCGAGGCCTGCCGCCTGGTCGGCGAGGGCGGAGGCATCGGGCGCGCGGCGGGCAACGACGGCGTCGGTGCGCTGCGGCACGAGCGCGCCGTCGCCCCCTGCGGCGCGGACCCACGAGGCGCGGACGCCGTCGGTGTCGAGGACGTAATCGGCGTCGGCGAGATCGGCGGTGAAGGCGACGGGCAGGGCGCCGACGGCGGCGACGAGGGCGGCGCGCACGTCGGGGGCCAGGGCGCCGATGGCGTAGAGGTCGCAGTCGCCCGCGTCGCTGCACGCGCTGCGGATGCCGCGGGCGTCGAGGCGGATCGCCTGCGGGCGGGCGCCACCGCGGCGCAGCAGCCACTCGCGCCCGCTCCACCAGACGAGGTGCGTCGGCGGGGTGGCGATGGGGTCGCGGACGCGGCGGGCGCGCGGGATGGCTTTCAGGAGCGAGTCGAGGCCGTCGAGGCGGGCGCGCTCGGCGCTCGGGAGCGGCGCCGACGTCCAGAGGCGGAGCGCGACGTCGGCGGCGGGGGCGAGGCTCGCCACGCGGCAGGCGTCGCCGGGCGCCACGCGCGCGCCGTCGGGCACGCTCACGCGGCTGCGCCCGAGGCCGAGCGCTGCGGTGACCGTCACTTCGACGCCGTCTCCGGAAGCGCCAACCGCGGTGCAGCGCAGACGCGAACCGACGGTCAGGCCGACGGCGAGGCCGCCTTCGACCTCCGCCACGCCGCGCCCGACGCGCGAGACGGGCAGGACGAGCGCCTCGCCTTCCCCGGTGGCCTTGGGCGCGCCGAAGAGCGGGGCGCCGCGCCGCGCCAGATCGCCCGAGAGCACCGGTTCCTGCGCGATGCCGAGGGCCTTCATCCGCGCCCGCGCCCGCGCAAACGCCACCGACACCGCCTCGCCCTCGGGCGCTTCGGCGAGGGCGGCCACGAGCGCGTCGGTGAAGGCGCCGACGGGCGAGCGGCCGGGTGGGGTGATCTCCTGCGCCAACTCGACATCCTGCGCAGCACTCAGCACGAGCACGCCCGCCATCGACTCGGGCGTCGGTCCGATGCTGGCGTCCGTTATGGCATCCGTCGATGGGTCGGCGTAGCGGGTGGCGCCGAGGACGACGCCGCGGGCGATGGAGCCGCTGTGGCACGCGTCGACGACGACGGTGAGGCGGGCGCCGCGGGCGGCGATGGCGGCGAAGCGGACGCGCAGCTCCTTGTCGCGCACGTCGGGCACGCCGCTCGGGGCGTCGGCCGGGACGAGGGTCTCGTCGAGTCCGTCGGCCTCGGTCGAGGCCTCGTTGCGCACCTGCGAGCCGTGACCGGCGTAGAAGACGACGACATCGTCGCCGGGCTGCGCGGTGTGCCCGAGGCTGTCGAGGGCGGCGAGGATGGCGGCTCGGGTGGCGGCGCCGTTGGTGATCTCGCGGATGTCGGCCGCGTCGAATCCGTGGCGGGCGACGAGCAGGCCGCGCATCGCGGCGACGTCGTTGACCGGTCCGGCGAGGTTGCGGATGGGCCGCACGGGGGCGCCGGTTGCGGGCGCGGTGTACGCCGAGATGCCGATCAGGAGCGCCCGCCGCGTCTGCGCCGCCGCCTCACCGGCACCGAGCGTCGCGCCGAACGCCATCGCCACGACGGCGAGCGCGCGGATGCCGCGCTGCACGGCGAACGTGCGTTCTGGGGCGCGACGGGGAGGCGTGGGCAGGGGAGGCATCGTCGGGAGGGAGGGCATCGGAGGGAGTTTGCCGGTCAGACCGGGTCAACGTCTGGAAAAACCAGGGCGTATCGCCAGAAAGGGGGATGGCGCGTAGGCGCGCGGGCCGCTACTTTCGGTTACGGGCGGATGTTCATCGCCCCTTCGTCGTCCCTTTCGATCCCGCATTCGTCGCGCGTGGCTGTGTTTCGCCGCGCGCCGACCAATCGTCCGCTCTGCCGCGCCCACCCGTCGTTCCACATGGAGCGGGGCCGCGCAGCCGGGTTGCTCTCCGATCCCGTGGTCTCTCCTCCGCCGCCCGGCCCGCTCGCCCCCGAAACGGCCTCCCCCGACCCGGCCTCCATCGAGGCGCAATGGCTGACCCTCTCTCCGCGGCTCCTGCTCTACGCCGGGCGCCTCCACCGGCGCTCGATCGGGCGCTTCTCCGGGGCGCCGGAGCCGTACGACCTCGTCCACGAGGCGGTGACGGACTACCTGACCGGCCACCGCGTCCACCCCGACGGCCTCGACCTGTTCGTCTTCCTCTGCGGCGTCATCCGTTCCAAGGCGAGCAACTTCCTCGACCGGCAGCAGCGCCTCGACGGCACCGCGCGGTTCGGGCGCTACGTCTCCGACGAGGCTCCGGTCGCCCGCCGCGTCTCGACGCCCGGCCCCGATGGCAGCGGCCACCTCCGCGACCAGATCCGCGCCCTCGTCGCCGACGACGCTCTCCTCGTGTCGATGACCGATCTCCTCTTCGACGACCCCGAGCTCAAACCCGCCGACCTCGCCGACCTGCTCGGCTGCACCGCCTCCAACGTCTACAGCGCCAAGAAACGCCTCGACCGCCGCGTCGCCGCTCTCCGCGACGACCTCGATGCCGGATCTGAGGTGTGAGGTGGTCAAGCCAAAGCGACCGCTTCCGCCGTGTCCTCACCGCCTCGACGACACGGCTCCCAAACGCTCCGGCGATGCGTCGAACGCATCCAAAAAGGCCCGATGCGGCGCCAACCGCATTCCGCACCCCGCCGCCTGACCTCTCCGCTGGCCACCCGCCGCGCGCATCCCTGCTTCCCATGTCTCCTTCCTCCCCTGACCGCGCCGCCCTCGACCGGCTCGCCGAGCGCCTCGACGCCCTCGACGAAGCGCCGCTCATCGCCCGCCTCGACGATGCGACCGTCGATGCCGACCTCCTCGCCCTCGGCCTGACGACCGCCCGCCTGCGACCGCTCGCCGACCTCGCCGCCGCCGCGCACCCCGCGCGCACCGCCGACCGGCCCCCGGTGGCACACGGCGCGCACGGAACGACGGCGCCCGCCCACGCGCACCGCCGCAGCCAGGTGAGCCGGTGGCGCCGCGGCATCGCCGTCGCCGCTGGCCTCGCGCTCCTCGTCTTCGCCTCGACGGTCGTGCTGCGCCCCTCGAACGTGCCGGTGGAAGGCAAGGCCTCCGCCGAGACCACGGGCGACCTGAAATCGCAGACGCCGCTGCCGACGTTCGACGCCGTCCCCGCAGCGCCCGCCGAGGCGACGCAGGCGGCCATCGCGCGGCTCGGCGCCCTCGCAGCGGCGCCAGCATCGGACACGCTCGGAGCGGCGGCGGCGATTTCCACCGTCCGGCGCGCCTACGCCGATGCAGCCGCCTTCGAGGCGATCTCCGGTCGTCCGCTCGACCCCTCGCTCTCTGCCGACCGCCTCGCCGCCCTGCTCGGCGCCGCCTTCGACGCGACCGGCCAGCCCGACAGTGCCCGCGCCTACCGCGCCCGCTGACCTCTCCTCCACACTTCACCCCTCCACCCCTCACCTCATCATGCGACACCTCCTCGCTACCGTCCTCGCCGCGTCAGTCGGCCTTGCCGCCTGCACGCCTGGCGTGCGCGTCGACAAGCCCGCCGCGCAGCCCAAGCGCTCCGTCCTCCCGACGTCGAAGCTCGCCGCGACCGCCGCGATGTTCTCGACGGAGCTCTACCTCACCTCCGGTGCGCCGATGACCGGCTCGCTCGCCGCGAGCGACGAACGCTTCAGCGATCAGACGTACTACGACCGGTACTACTACCGCGGCCAGGCGGGCGAGAGCATCACGGTCGATCTCACCTCGACCGCCTTCGACGCCTACATGGAGATCCGCGGGGCGGACAAGCGCGCCATTGGCACCGACGACGACGGGGGCGACGGCCTCAACTCCCGCATCACGGTCACGCTGCCCGCGACGGCCACCTACGAGATCATCGCCGGATCGGCCACGATCGGCACCGGCGCTTACCAGCTGCGGCTGACGAGCGGCCGCGCCACGCCAAGCCCCGCCCCGACGCCGCCGCGCCCGAGCGGTCCGCTCGCCATCGGCGCGGGACAATCGGCTCGCGGCGTGCTCGACGCCAACGACCCGGTCTTCGGCCAGAACCCCGTCGAGCTGTTCACCTTCACCGGGCAGGCGGGCCAGGCGTACACGTTCACCACCGACGCCGCCTTCGACGCGATGCTGTACGTCGGTCGGCTCACCAACGGCGGCTCGTCGTTCGCCCCGATCTCTGCCGACGACGACAGTGGCGAGGGCCTCAACTCGCTCGTCATCTTCGAGCCGACCGAGACGGGCGAGTACGCCGTCCTTCTCACGACCGCCGGCACCTCGATGGGTGCCTTCTCGCTCACGATGGCCGCGGGCGGATTGCCGATGCCCTTCACCGCCTTCACCGACGCCGACTGGGCGCGCCGCTACACCGGCGGTGGGGATCCGAAGGGCAAGTACGCCGTCGTCGTCGGCATCGGCGACAACCCGCCGGGCCTCAACGACCTGCCGACCTCGGTCAACGACGCCAACCTGATGAAGCGGGCGCTCGTCGAGCGTCTCGGCTTCACGGCGGCCAACGTCATCGTCATCACCGAAAAAGACGCCACGCGTGAGAACATCATGCAGGCCATCACGCGCCACCTCGGGCAGGCCGGGCCGGATGGCACCGCGCTCTTCTACTACTCCGGCCACGGCGGACAGACCGACAACATCCTCGTCGCCGACGACGAGCCGGATGGCAAGGACGAGACGCTCGCCGTCTACTCGCGCCGCGGCGGCGTGACGGAGATCATCGACGACGAACTCGGCGCCCTCGCCGATGGCCTGCGCGCGGGCAAGATCGCCTTCATCCTCGACTCGTGCCACAGCGGCACAGCGGTGCGCGACGACGGTTCGAGCCAGACGATCTCCAAGGCCCTCACGCCCGCGCAGGAGGCGCTCGTCGAGGTGCCCGAAGCGTTCATGATGGGCGGCAGCGACCTCGGCGGCACCGCCGCCGCGATGGCTGGAGCCGACGGCTCGATCAACGCCTCGCCCGGTTCGCGTCACCTGCTCCTCTCGGCCGCCGCGTCGAGCGAAACTGCGTCCGCAGGCGGCAACTGGCCCGACACCCCGCCGACGAGTGTCTTCACGCACTTCCTCTACAAGGCGATCATGGCCGCGACCCCGCAGACGACGCTCGACGATCTGATGGCGGGTGTGCGCACGGCAACCGTCTCCTACGGACGCTCGCTGCCCACGCCGAGCGTGCAGACGCCGCAGATCGAGGGCCGCGCCGGCACGCAGACGCTCGGACGCTTCTTCGGGATGCGCTGAGCCACTGCACTCCCTCTCGTGCCGCGACCACCTGCACGGCCTCCGCGGCGGTCCTCCCCCACGACACGTGGGGAGGTGTCCCGAACCCCGAAGGGGACCGTGAAGCGAAGGGACGGAGGGGGAATCGCCACCGCCCGCTCCGGCGTACAGTCAGGCGCGGCGTTCCTTCGGGAGCGCCGCGCCTCGTTCGTTTGCGCGGGGTCTGCCCGCGCCTTCCGCCTTTTCGCTGCCTCCCGCCTGTGTTTCGATTCGAGCGCTTCGTCGTGCGCCGCTACCTCCGAGGGCCGCGCGGCGTGGCGGGCAGTCAGCGGTTCCTGCGCTTCGTGCTCGTGGTCGCCGTCGGCGGCGTGGCCGTTGGCGTGGCGTCTCTCGTGCTGGCCCTCGCCATCGTGCGCGGGTTCTCGACGGAGATCAGCCGCAAGATCGTCGGCTTCGGCGCGCACGTGCAGGTCGAGAACTTCCGCGACGCGCCTCTTCCGCCCGGTGTCGTCGATGCGGCGCGTCTGGCGAGGCTGCCGGGCGTGGTGTCGGTTGCGCCGTCGGTCGTCGACTTCGTGCTCGCGCGGACGTCGGCGGCTCAGATCGAGGGCGTGTCGCTGTGGGGCGTCGAGACGCTGCCTCCGTACGTCGCCTCGACGGTGGTCCCGCGCACGTTCTCGCTCGATGTGCCTGCGGCGGCGGCTGGCGACAGCACCGCGCCGCGCGCCGGGGTGGTCGTCGGGGCGACGCTCGCTCGGCGGCTCGGCGTGGCCGCGGGCGGTACGATCACGCTCATCACGCTGCCGGAGACGGGGCAGGGCGGGGGATCGGTTGGATTTGGCGGCTTCGGCGGTGGGGGTCCGGTGCTGCGGACGTTCCGCGTCGCGGGCGTCTTCGAGACGAGCCTCGCCAACTTCGACGACCTCTACGTCTTCGCCTCCATCGGCGATGCCCGGCGCCTGCTCGGCCTCGCCGATGGTGAGACGAGCCGCTACGACCTCACCCTCGCCACGCCCGACTCGGCGACGGCGATGGCTCGTCGCATCGAGAACGAGATTGGGCCGCCAGTGCTCGCGCGCTCGATCTACGAGGTGTATTCGAGCCTGTTCGCGTGGGTGCAGTTGCAGGAGAGCGTCGTGCCGCTCGTGCTGACGATCATCGTCATCGTCGCCGCCTTCAACCTCGTCGGGATTCTGCTGATGATGATCCTCGAAAAGACGGGCGATCTGGCCATCCTGCGCTCGATGGGCGCGACGGCGCGGCAGGTGCGGCGGCTCTTCGTGGGCCTGGGCCTCGCCATCGGACTGCTCGGGTGCGCCATCGGGGCGGCGCTCGCGGTCGGCCTCGCGGAGGCGCAGACGCGGTGGGCGCTCGTGCGATTGCCTGCTGAGGCGTACTTCCTCGACCGCGCCCCGGTCGAGCTTCGGGCGACCGACATCGGCATCGTCGTCGCGGTCGCGCTGATCCTTTGCCTCGTCGCGGCGTACGTCCCGGCCCGCGTGGCGGCGCGCCTCGACCCCGTTCGTGTGCTCCGCTTCCGCTGACGGGCACTGCCCGTTCGGTCTTTTTCACCCAATCCCCACCCCGCCCGATGGCTCTCTCGACCGGCGACGCCGCCCCCGACTTCACCCTCTACACGCACGACACCAAGCCGTGGACGCTCTCGGAGCACCGCGACGGGCCGGTTGTGCTGCTGTTCTTCCCCGGCGCCTTCACGAGCGTCTGCACGACGGAGCTCAACGACGTCAACAACGACTTCGCGCCGTATGAGAGTGCAGGCGCCACCGTCGTCGGCATCTCGACCGATTCGCCGTTCGCGCTCGCCGAATTTCGCAAGGCCAACGGCTTCTCCTTCCCGCTCCTCAGCGACCACGACGGCGCCGTCAGCGCGTCCTACGGCGCCAAGTACGACCACGACTTCACGCCGATGAAGTTCGACCGCATCTCCAAGCGCGCCGCCTTCGTCGTGGGCGCCGACGGCACGATCGCATCCGCCGAGGTGCTCGACAACGCTGGCATGATGCCCGACTTCGACGCCGTCCGCGCCGCCCTCTGAGCGCCGCTGCACATCGACGCGAACGCCTGCCTGGTCTCCGGATCTGGCAGGCGTTCCGTTCCTTGATCGCCACACCCCAGGATCAGGCCGTTATTGCATCAGAAATGACTCGCTCATCGGGAGCGAAGGAGATGCCGGTGAGGGTTTCGAAGAGGTCCAGGTATCGGCGGGCAACCGAGACACGTAGCGCGTCCGGCAGGGCAGGGGCGGGGCCGTCGCCGCGGTAGCCGAGCGCGAGCAGCCACTCGCGCATGAACTCCTTCGACAGGTGCCGCGGCGTCTCGCCCCGTTCTACCGCCTCGTCGAAGCCACTGGCGAGAGCGTAGCGCGACGAGTCGGGCGTGAGCACTTCGTCGATGACGCGCCACTGGCCCGCGGAGTCACGTCCGAACTCGAACTTGGTGTCGAGGAGGACCAGGCCGCGCGCCGCCGCGATCTCCTGTCCACGCCGGAAGAGGGCGAGCGAAAGGTCGTGGAGCGCGTCAGCGTCGGCCTGCGGCAGGATTCCGCGCGCGACGACATCGGCGAGGGTCGTGTCTTCGTCGTGGCCTTCGGCGGCTTTGGTCGCAGGCGTCAGAACAGGCGCCGGGAGCGCTTCGTACGGTCGCAGGCCATCGGGCAAACGCACGCCGCAGAGGTCGCGTCCGCCGCTCTCGTAGACGCGGAGTGCGTGCCCGGCGAGGTGCCCGCGCACGACGAACTCCACCGGCACCGGCGTGCAGGCCCGCGTGATGGCGACGGCGCCGTGCGGCACACTGAGCAAATGGTGCGGCGCGATGTCGGCGATTCGCTCGAAGACGTGGGCCGCGAGGCGGTTGAGGACCTGCCCCTTGTACGGGATCGCCTCGTCGAAGACGTGGTCGAACGCCGAGATGCGGTCGGTGGTGACGATCAGCAGGCGCTCGCCACCCTCGTCCGGCGGCATCGGGTAAACGTCGCGCACCTTCCCGCGGTACGGGGCGCCGAGGCCGGGCAGGGCACTGCGCAGGTCGGTCGTGGCGAGGGCGCGCGGTAGCGCGGCGGCGAGGTCCACGTCGGTCATCGGGGCGGGAAAAGTTGACGTAAACGAGCCGAATCGATCGTGGGCGATGCTGGAGGCCAGATTCGAGTCAGGTGAGGGCTGAGCCGGGCTGATCGCGCTGAATCATCCTCATCCTCTCACGAACTCACAACCTGAGCGTCGACGTGCTCAGGCGGTGGCCTTCGGCGCGCCGGTGGTGAAGCGGATGCGCAGTTCCGGGGTGACGGTGACGCACTCTGCGGGGCCGGTCCGCTGGCCCGTCACGCGCTCGATCAGGCGGTCTGTGGCGCGGGCGCCCACGTCGAGCATCTTCTGGTCGACGCTGGTCAGGCCGAGATACCGGCTCACCTTGACATCGTCGTAGCCGACGACGGACAGGTCGCGGGGGACGCGGATCGACGCCTCGCGGAGCGTCAGGAAGATGCCGAAGGCCTGCACGTCGGAGCAGGCGAAGACGGCGGTCACGTCGGGCGCGGCCTGCATCAGGGCGGACATTGCTTCGCTGCCGGCCTCTTCGGAGAACCCGGCGTGCTTGTCGGTGACGCCGGTGACTTCGAGGGCGGGGTCGGGCTCGATGCCTGCGGCGCGGAGGGCGCCGTGGAATCCGGCAAGCCGCCCGTTCATCAGCGGCGACTGCGAGTCGGCCTTGATGAAGCCGATGCGCCGGTGGCCGAGCGAGAGCAGGTGCTCGGTCGCCACCCGAGCGCCCGCCTCGTCGTCCCACACGTACGAATCAAACTGCTCGGACGTGTGCCCGACGAGCACGACGGGCGCGAAGAGGGCCTTCAACTCGGAGGCGAGTTCGGGTGTGATCTCCATCCCCGCGAGCAGCAGGCCATCGACGGTGCCGCGCTTGAGGAACGAGAGGAGCGTTTCGTGGGGCGTCGCCGAGCCGAGGTCGCAGAGGAGCAGGTCCATGTCGAGGTCCTTCAACCGCGAGCGTACACCCTTCAAGAGCTCGGTGTGGAACGGCGTCGTGAAGCTCGGGAGGGCGATGCAGAGCGAGCGCGTGGTCTTGTGGGCCAGGCTCTTGGCGGTACGGTCGGGGCGGAAGTTCAGCGCCTGGATGGCCGCGTTGACCCGCTTGCGCGTCGGCTCGGAGACGTCGTGCGAGTCGTTGAGCACGCGCGAGACCGTCGAGATGGCGACACCGGCGCGGGCGGCGACATCGTAGATGGTGGCTTTGATCTTGTCGTGTGCCATCGGTCGGGGGCGGTCGGGTGAGGCGGAAATGAGGACGCGCGGCGGCGGGCCGGTACAGGCCAGACCGTCAGGGTCAGCGCGGCGTGGCGGCGGTGGCGTAGTCCGGGGCGGTCGTGGCGGCGGTGGCGCCGCGGAGGGCGTCGGCGGTGAAGCGCTCGGCCACTTGCAGGGCGTCTTCGGGCGCGGCGCCGCCTGCGAGGGCGGCGAGGAGGGAGAGGGTGAGGGCGCTCGACGCGCCGTGGAGCGCGGGGGCGTCGATGTGGGGCGTTTCGAAGAGCGCGAACGACTCGCCGTCGTAGTAGAGATCGGTCGAAAACTCGCCGGCTTCACCTGGCTCGAACGCGCTCGCGGCGATGCGCCCGCACCGCAGCAGAACGCGGGTCGCACCGCGCAGGTGCAGGCGCTGGACGGCCACCTGCGCATCGTCGAGCGTCGGAATCTCCATCCCGACGACCAGTTCGGCGTCGGCGCGGCGGATCGTGACGAGGGTGGCGAGGGGCACGATCTCGCGCACGAGCGCGTCTCGGGCGCCGCCGTCGGCAATGTCCTCGCCGCTCGGGCCGGAGAGCGTCAGGTCGAGCACGATGGGTACGCCGGTCGCGGTGATGGGCGCAAGCGCGCGGGCGATGGCACGGATGGATGCGGCGCCGCCGGTGATCCCGATCTTTACGCCGCTCACGACCGCGCCCGTCGCCGCCAGGTGCTCGAACTGCGCGGCGACCGTATCCGACGGTACTTCCAGGACATCCGTCACCCGCCCGCCGCCCGCAACGACGTGGGCCGTGCAGACCGTCAGCGCCTCTCCTCCGAGCACCCGAGCCGCAACGGCGTCGGCGATGAGGCCGCGTTCGATGCCGGGGTAGTGCGCGCCGACGATGAGCGGGCGGAACGTCGCACCGCCCGAGACCGACGGAGAGGCCACCGGAGCCGTCCGGGACGTGGGCGAGGAGGCGGAGGTCGGAAGCACGGAATTGGGTTCTGGGAGACGCACGAGACCCGTGCAAAATAGCCGCCGTGTCCCGACGAAGGCAGTCGAGCACCGCGGCAGTGCGGGAATTTCCAGCGTCATCGGACGCATCGCCGGCGCCGACTCGCCTGCACTCCGCGGCGACATTCTGCTCCGCCGCACCTTGCGAGGCCCTATCTTTCCGTTCCCTTCACAACTCGACACACCATGGCGCGCGTCCGGCTCGAACACATCCGCAAGATTTACGACAACGGCTTCGTGGCCGTCCACGGCGCCGATTTCGAGGTCGAAGATGGCGAGTTCGTCGTCCTCGTCGGGCCGTCGGGCTGCGGCAAGACGACGACGCTGCGCATGATCGCGGGGCTGGAAACGATCTCCGAGGGCGATCTCTCGATCGGGGACCGCATCGTCAACGATGTCGAGCCGAAGGATCGGGACATTGCGATGGTGTTTCAGAACTACGCGCTCTATCCGCACATGACGATCTACGAGAACATGGCGTTCGGGTTGAAGCTGCGCAAGATGCCGAAGGCGCAGATCGACGAACGTGTGCGCCACGCGTCGGGCATTCTCGGCCTCGACAGTGTTCTCGACAGCAAGCCGAAGCAGCTCTCCGGCGGGCAGCGGCAGCGCGTCGCGCTCGGGCGCGCCATCGTGCGCCAGCCGCAGGTCTTCCTCTTCGACGAGCCGCTCTCCAACCTCGACGCCAAGCTGCGCGTGCAGATGCGCACGGAGATCTCGAAGCTCCACCAGCAGCCTCGGCACGACGATGATCTACGTCACGCACGACCAGGTGGAGGCGATGACGATGGGCGACCGGATCGTGGTGATGAAGGACGGCCACATCCAGCAGATCGACCGCCCGCTCCACCTCTACGAGCACCCGGCCAACAAATTCGTCGCGGGGTTCATCGGGTCCCCATCGATGAACTTCGTCCCCGGCCTCCTCACCGGCACCGGCGACCTCCGCTTCGAGGCCGACGGCGGCGCCTTCTCGCTCCCGGTCGCCTCCACCGACGACGGCGCCCTCGCCACCTACCGCGGTCGCCGCGTGGACATGGGGTTCCGCCCCGAGCACCTGACCGTCACGCCGGGCGAGGACACGGCGCCGATGGAGGTCGATCTCGACGTCGTCGAACCGCTCGGCAACGAGGTCTTCCTCTACGGACGCGCGGGCGAGCATGCCGTCGTGGCCCGCGTCGCGCCGATCAACATCCCTTCGCCGGGTCAGCGCGTCACCCTGCACGCCGACCTCCGCCGCCTCCACTACTTCGACGCCGAGACCGAACTGAGCCTCCGCGTCCAGCCGGAATCCGTTATGGCATCCTGATGGATCGGAGCACGTTGTGGAAAGGCGTCCACGGTGGCCCCGAACATTCGGGAGTCGAGCAAACGGGGCACCCATCGGGACGAACAGGTTCGTCTCCTACTTGCATTCAACGATGCGTCTGATCCCGTCCGTTGCCCTCGGCGCTCTCGTGTTGGCCTCCGCGTGCGCACCGGCACAGGCGCCCGTCTCCGAGACGAACACCGACGCGTATGGCGTGGCGCGCACTCCGGCGCCGCGCCCACCGCCTTCACGCGACGACATGCCGCGGCGCGAGTGGATGATCGATGTGGCCGACGGTGTTCGCCTTCACGCCGAGGTGGTCGGGCGCGGACGTGACACGCTCGTGATGCTCCACGGGGGGCCAGCGCTCGACGCCGAGTACCTGATTCCGGACCTCGGTCCGCTCCACGAACGCTTTACCGTCGTCTACTACGACCAACGCGGCGGAGGCCGCTCGACGCTCGCACCCGCAGGAGATGCTGCCGCCGCATGGCTGCACGTCGACCGCCACGCCGACGACCTCGACGCCGTCCGCCGCTTCTTCCACCTCTCGCCGATGACGCTCGTCGGCAACTCGTGGGGCGCGATGCTCGCAGTGAACTACTCAGTCCGTTATGGCAATACGATTGACCACCTGATCCTACATGCTCCCGGCTGGGCCGCCGTAGAGTTTACGGGGCCATCGAGCGAACGGATGGCTGCGATGCTCCCCGCCGAAGCAGCAGTGCGTTCAGATGTCGCGTGGCGCGAGTGGCGGCAGGGTG
This sequence comes from Rhodothermales bacterium, assembly GCA_963726715.1. Lineage (GTDB taxonomy): Bacteria > Bacteroidota > Rhodothermia > Rhodothermales > BA12 > CAVSDF01. The sequence goes on along the minus strand of CAVSDF010000010.1, from coordinate 146,788 downwards.
GGGGAGCGGATGTCGCCGCGACATGTCGTGCGTTCATGGATGCGATCTCTCCGGCCTACTTCGCAAGCGCCGCCGGACTCTCTCGCTATCAGGGGCGCGATTGCGTGGCTCCCGAGGCTGCGCTCCGCGATTATCCTCGGGTTGCCTCTCTGATTCGTGCCTCGCTCGGACGGTTCGACTTCCGGCCCGCCGCCCGCGTGTTCACCACGCCCGTCCTCATCGTCGCAGGAGACGACGACTGGATCGTCCCCGCCAGCGCCCAAGCATGGGCCGACGCCTTCCCAAATGCGCGCCTCGTGAGCATCCCGAACGCCGGTCACATGGTCCATGTCGATCAGCCGGAGGCGTTCACCAACGCCATCGTCGACTTCCTGCGCGAGACACGCTGAAGGTGCACGCAATGCACCTCGGTGGCGGCATCTATTTTGAGAGCTGTTATTGCAATGCCGATGTCTGAAACAACCTGACTTTCCAGGAAGGCCATAGCCTCTCGCTAAGCAAGCGGGACACGTCTGTCATCCAACAGGGAAGGGCCTTCGTAGCCGTCACAGCCCGATTTGCCCGGCGGCGTTGTCGCGGAAGAGGTTGGCGTCGCGGATGTAGCGGCGGGCCATCCGCTCGCTCGCCCAGTTTCCTTGTTTGAGGATCGCGCGCTCGGAGACGCCAGAGATCGCCGCCTGCGTGGCAAACCCCGAGCGCAGGCTGTGCCCGGCATAGGGTTTCGGATCGAGCCCGGCGGCGAGGGCGGCTTTCTTGACGACGAGTGCGATGGTGCGGTCGGAGAGTGCGTGCGTTCCGATTCGGCCAGTCGCGTATACGCGCCGGAAGACGGGTCCTGACGCTTCGCCCAGCACATCAACCCACGCTTCGACGGCGCGAACGGGGCACGTGGCCGCGTGCTGCCCGTACGGGATCGCCTTCTTGACACCTTGGCCTTCCTGGTCGGTCTTGGACCGGGCGAGAAACACGACGAGTCCCTCGCTCCCGACGGTGAGATCCGAAATCGACAGAGCGGCAAGTTCGGACCGTCGAAAGGCGCCCGAGAACCCGAGCAGCAGAATCGCCCGGTCGCGCATCCCCGTTATTGTGTCTTCGCACGTGTCGACCATCTGCCGGATGTCGGGGAGCAGCAGCGGGGTCTTGCCACGCTGGAAGACGCCGAGTTCGCGCTTGATGCCGTCGAAAACGTCCTTGACGAGCGGGTGACGAGCGGGCGAGACGAGACTCTCGGTTTCGTGTGCCTTGTTGATCGTGGTCAGGCGCCGCTGGATCGTCGAAACCCGAGACGTCGCGGCAAGGTCGGAGATGTAGAGCGCGACGGTCTCAGCATCCGACGGCAGTGCCGAACGCCCGACCTCCACGCACCACGCCTCGAAGTGACGCCAGTCGGCGGCGTAGGCGCGGAGGGTGTTCTTCGACTTGGACTGCCCGTGGTACTGCCGTGCGCGTTCGGTCGCGGCGGCGAGGATGACAGCCCCCGCTTCGGTCGGCCGCATCCGGCGGACGAGCGCGGAGGTGCTTCCGGAAGGCGCAGGTGGCGTGGCGCGGCGCGGGCGCTGAGTGGGCATGGCGGTTGGAATCGTGTCGTCACTACCGATAATGATAAATTATCGGTAGTCGGATTGCAAGGGCTTTTTCAACCACCGCTGGTGCGCGCAGGCAGATCCGGGATGTCTCCGGCGCCTCTCTGCGCTCAACGGAACAGCGGCATTGCGACGGCGTGACGGCGCTCCCGTGCTGGCCACTTCGTCTGACCATCTCGATAAACGACTCGCCGCCCATACCGTGCCGCTGCACATCGCCATGGCTCGCCTGTCGGATCTGCTGCGCCGGGTCGAAGCGGGCGAGCACGTCGTGATCACGCGGCGCGGTCTGGCCGTCGCTGAGCTTCGAGCGCCGCTCCCGCCACCCGGACGACGCCTCGGCACGCTCTCGTCGAGCTGGTCCGTGCCCGGTGATCTGCGCGCGGCTCTCGCAGCGGACGATTCGGATGCCGACGCGTTTGAGGGTGAGCCGCGCGCAGGCCGCTGATGGAACCGCCTTCCTACGGACGGGGCCTTCTCCTCGATACGTACGCGCTCGTCTGCGCGCTTGCACGTCCGGACGATCTGCCCGTGAACGTCACGGCGGCGCTGCTCGACGAGGCCGTCCCGGTGTTCGTGTCTGCGGCCAGCGTCTGGGAGATCGAGATCAAGGTGGCGACCGGCAAGCTGCCGCGTCCCTCGGCGCACATCGCGCGGGCGGCACGCGATCAAGGGTTCACCGAGCTTCCGATGACGAGCGCCTACGCCGAGACTGCCGCGCCTCCCCCCTTTACCACCGCGACCCGTTCGACCGGATGCGCGTTGCGCAGGCGCGTCTCGAACACCTCCCCCTCGTCACCCCGGACGAGATTTTAAGTCGGTACAATATCCCGCTTCTGCGGTGTTAATTTAGATAGCAATAACGTACTTCACAAACCCATGAACCTCAGGAGAGCGCCGACGCGCCGCGCAACGGACTACGACGTCGTCGTCATTGGCGCCGGGCACAATGCGCTCGTCTCGGCTGCGTACCTCGCACAGGCGGGCGCCCGTGTCGGCGTGTTCGAGAAGCGCTCCATGGTCGGCGGCGCCGTTTCCACCATCGAGCACATCCCTGGATACCAGTTCGATCTCGGTGGGAGCGCACATATCCTGATCCGCCTCACTCCCATCGTCGAGGAGCTCGGGTTGGAACGCTACGGGCTGGAATACATCGAGCTCGATCCCCTGTTCTTCGCCCCCTTCCCCGACGGCGACAGCCTGTTCATCTACCGAGACCTCGACCGCACCGTCGATCATCTGAACAGCAAGTACCCTGGCGAGGGGGACGCCTACCGACGCTTCTGCACCGACTGGCTGCCGTTCTCGCGCACCGTTCGGGATGTCTTTCTGCAGGCGCCCACGCCGTTTGGCATCGGACGGTCGGCGCTCAAAGGACGGTCGACGACGCTGCCGTGGAAGCAGGCGCTGCAGATGATCCTGCGCCCGTTCGGCGAGGTGACGCAGGCGTACTTCAAAGAGCCGAAGATCCGCGCGGCGCTCGACTGGATGGCCTCGCAGTCCGGGCCGCCCCCGACCGAGCCGATGTCGGGGCCGTTTCTGCTCTGGCACCCGCTCTACCACGAAGGCGGCATCGGGCGCCCGAAGGGCGGATCGGGGATGCTGACGGTCGCGCTCCGGCGGCACATCGAGGCGCACGGAGGCGAGGTCCACGTGTCAGCGCCCGTCGAGGCAATTCTGACCGAGGGCAAGAAGGCGACCGGAATCCGCGTCCGCACGGACGAGGGGGTGCGCGACGTGACCGCCCGCGCGGTCGTGGCCGGGTGCCACGCGGTGACGACGCTCTCGCACCTGCTGCCCGAGGAACTGCGACCGCCCGAAGCCGCGAATCTGCGCGTCGGCAACGGATTTGGCGCCATTCTGCGGGTCGCCCTCGATGCGCCGGTCGAGTATACGGCGTCGCCGGGGCGCGAGGCGCGCGTCGGGCTGGGCCTCGTCTGCCACTCGACCGAGCAGATCCTCGCCGCCTACGGCGATTCGCTCGTCGGCAAGCCGGCGTCCGATCCGCCCATCGTGGCCATGACCTTCTCCGCCGTCGACGACACGCTCGCGCCGCCGGGGGGCGAGGTGCTGTGGCTCTGGGGGCAGTATTACCCGTATCAACTCGCCGGTGGGCAGCGCTGGGACGACATCGCCGAGCGCGAGGCCGACAAGCTCCTCGACACGTACGAGAAAGTGGCACCGGGCACGCGCGGCAAAGTCGTCGGCACGCTTTTCCAGCACCCGGAGTGGTTGGAGCGCGAACTCGGCCTCCTCCGCGGCAACGTGATGCACCTCGAAATGAGCCTCGACCAGATGTTCTGCGCCCGTCCGCTCGTCGGGATGGCGGGCTACAAGACGCACGTCCCCGGCCTCTACCTCACCGGCGCGAGCACGCACCCCGGCGGCGGGATCATGGGCGCGAGCGGGCGAAACGCCGCCACCGTCGTCCTCAAAGCCCTCGGCAAACGACGCATTTGACTCCGTGGATGATCCGGGAAGTGCGTCGAGACCGCCGCGTTCACCGCATCCATCGCCAGACTGACCCGCCGTGACGTATCTGACCTTCCACCTCGTCTTCATCCTGCCCGCCATCGCGCTCGCGCTCGTCGCGCGGAGGTGGACGCGCGAGGCGCCGCTCGCCGGGACAGGACCACCACGTGCGACGTGGGCAATCCCGCTGACCGCCGCCATCGCGCTTGTCTACACGACGCCGTGGGACAACCACATCATTCGCGAGGGCGTGTGGGTGTACGGTCCGGATCGCGTGCTCGGCGTGATCGGATACGTGCCGGTCGAGGAGTACGCGTTCTTCGTGCTCCAACCCCTTCTCATCGGCCTCTGGCTCTACCGCGCCCTCGAACGCCGTCCGTTCACGGGGGAAATCGCAGGGGAGCAGACGCGCTGGATCGGCGCCGCACTCTTCGGCGTGATAACGGCTGTCGGCGTGGCGATGCTGCTGGGGCCGCGATCCGGTTTCTACATGGGGATGATCCTCGGCGGCTTCGGGCCGGTGCTCGCGGGCCTCTGGCTGTACGGCGGCCCGCACTTCGCCGCCCTCGCCGGGCGCTGGGTGCCGGTCGTCGCCATCCTTACCGCCTACCTGTGGGTCTGCGATCGCATCGCCATCGCCGACGGCATCTGGGACATCACCACGCCGACCTCCTACGACCTCGACCCGCTCGGGCTGCCCATCGAGGAAGCGGCGTTCTTCGTCGTCACCAACCTGCTCAGCGTGTTCAGCATCCTCCTCTTCCTCCACGGCGACCGCATCCGCCCGTTCTGGCGTCGCGGCTGATGGCGACAGAGCACGCCCCTGCCAGCCCCCCGGTGCAGATGATCGCCGGGCCGACAGCGAGTGGCAAGACGGCCCGCGCCGTCGAACACGCCCTCCGCGTCGGCGGCGAGATCGTGTCTGCCGACAGTCGGCAGGTGTTCGCGGGGATGGCCGTCTGCACCGCCGCTCCGACCGATGCCGAGATGCACGGCGTGCCGCACCACTTCGTCGGTGAGCGCGATGTGGCCGGCGGCGCCTACTCAGCAGGGGCCTTCGCCCGCGATGCCGAGGCCCGCATCGACGAAATCCGTGCCCGCGGCGCCGTGCCGATCGTGGCAGGCGGGACCGGATTCTACCTCAGCGCCCTCCTCCACGGCCTCTCGCCAGTCCCCGACACACCGCCGGATGTACGCGACGCCGTCACCGCCGAACTTCGCGCGCACGGTTTGCCCAGGCTCGTCGACGAGTTGCGGCGCATCGATCCGGAGCTCGTGGCGACGCTCGATCTCGCCAACCCGGCGCGCGTCGTTCGGGGTGTGGAGGTATTCCGGGCGACCGGCACGCCACTCTCGGCCTGGCAGCGTGCGCCGCGCGTGACCCCGCGCCACCGGTACGTACCCGAGGTGATCGATGTAGACCCCACCACCCTCCGCGCCCGAATCGACGCCCGTGTGTCACATATGTCAGACGCCGGACTCTACGACGAAATCGCCGCCCTTCTCGCGCGCGGCCTCTCCCCTGCCCTCCCCCCGCTGCGCACGATCGGCTGCGTCGAAGTCATCGACCACATCGCCGGTGGCGGCACGGGCAGTGGCCCTGAGTGGACGGCTGTTCTATCCCACATCGCCACCCACACGCATCAATACGCGAGGCGCCAGCGCACCCTGCTCCGCAAGCTGTTTTTGCGATTGCAATAACGGTATTAATCAGAACCAGAGCAATGCCTGACGGTGCGGGGGGCGCCCGAGATGCTGCATCTGGACATCCTTTGACGACACCTTCTGCACCGCCGCGCGCCACGCATCGGCGGTGCGGAAAGTGAGGTGCTCCTCCTGAGGCGTCATCCACCCGCCCCGCAGCCGGTTCGCCAGCACGTCGAGCCGTCGGAGAATGCGCTCCTCCCGCGCCGTCTCGAACACCGACTCGAGCACGACCACGTGCCGTCCGACGCGGCACGCCTCGGCGAGGAGCGCGTCGGCGTCGGCGGCGTGGTGGAGGACGTACACGAGCACGATGACATCGAACGCGCCGGTGGCGAAGGGCAGCAGCCCGGCGTCGGGGAGGGCGACGAAGGGCAGACCGACATCCCGCGACACCTCGGCTCCGGCGACATCGGCGAGCGTCACGTCCGCGCCCCGGCGGGCCAGCTCGGCACCGACGAAGCCCTCGCCACACCCAAGATCGAGGACGCGAAGCCCGACCAGAGGTCCGAGGTCGGTGAGTGCAGGCGCCATCCGCGCGAGCTTCTGCCGCGCCCGCATCCGCATCACCGCCGCGAGACGGCCCGGCACGAGCGGACGGAGCATCAGCACCGCCCACGCGCCCCATCCCGCCGCCACGACGAGCGCCGCCGGTGCGCCCCGGTAGATCGCGTACGATGCCATCGCCCCGGCGCCAAGAGCAAACCACGGCGCAGGGCGCAGCCAGACGCGCAGCAGCGGAGACGACACGTCCCGGCCGCCCTCCACCGACGCTGCCGCGATCAGACCGGCGAGCGGGACGAGGTACCACGGGTGCACGGTCGTGGTGGTGACGAGGAAAACGCCGCTGATCGCAGCCCCCACTTTTGCGAGCGGCCAGCGCTTCCAGAGCGCGCGGACGAGCACGAGAGTGGCGCCGACGGCGAAGGCCCCCCGCATCGCCGGTCCGAGCGACTTGCTGATGTCGCCGCCCGTCCACCACCGGCCCAGTTCCTTGATTGCGTAGTACGGTCCGGCGTTGAACTCGAAGAGCCGCACGTACAGATCGAGAGATGCTCGAAAGCCCGCGAGAGCGCCGGGCGCGGCGAATGGCAGGGCCAGAAGGACGAGACAGGCGCCGACGGCAACGGTGGCGAGGAGCGCTCGGAGGATGTTCGGAGGCTCCGGGGCGCGGGCCACGAAACTCTCCGACAGGTTCAGGGCGAGAGGCGCAGCATCCGGTCCAGGCGTCGGTGTGCGGCGCATCCACTCGTCGGCGAGGCGGCGGATGAGAGGCCAGATGACGACCGGCATCAGGAGGAACGGCCACAGCTTGACCCACCCGGCGAGGCCGACGAGGGCGGCGCGCGTCGGCACGCGGTGGCGCGGCACGAGCGCGGCGGCGACAAGGGCGAGGAGAACGAGCGACTCGGTGTGCGGCTGCCCGAACCCGTCGACCACGACGAGGGGACAGAGAGCGTAGAGAGCTAGGTGACGCCGCGAGAGTCGGCGCGCGAGGAGTGTGAGAGTGAGCAGTTCGGCGCCTCCGAACAGGAGCTTCGCCACCACTTCGGCCCACGGCCACCCCCCTGCCCCACCGCCTGCCGCGCGGTACGCGAGCGCCATCGGCACGAACGCCGCCTGGCTGACGGTCGGGTAGACGGAGTGGTACGTGGCCGAGTTCAGGCGTGTGAAAAGCCACGGGTGCTCATGTTGCAATAACAGATTTCCTGACGGCGTCTCCGCGTACGGGTTGCCGCCGTCGAGCACGACGAGGCCGTCCCAGACGTAGCGGTAGGCGTCGTCGCTGAGCACGAGCGGCACCGGCAGCCACACGGCGCGGGCAGCAAGCGCGCAGGCGAGGATCGTCCGGCGCGGGAATGGACACCCGCGCATCCGTCGCAGCAGGAGCACCCACGCAGCGTACGAAAGGGCCGTCGCCGCGAGCCATCCCGACGCCTCTGCCCACAGCGCAGCCACGGCGACGATGCCGGAAACCGACGCGGCGGCGAGGACCGAGACGACGGTCCACGTCGCCGTCCACTGCCGGCGGCGGTGCTGGAAAGGTGCGCCCTGTTCGCTCTCAGGCGCTCGGAGGGGCTGTTTTGCCCACACTCAGCGCGCCCGAAGGGTGAGCACGACGCGGCGGCCATCGTCTTCGTAGGCGAGTTCGTCGGCGAGTTCGCGCATCAGGAAGAGGCCACGCCCGCCCTCGGCGAGGAGCGCCGACGCCCGCAGCGGGTCGGGGACGGCGCCGGGATCGAAGCCGTCGCCCTCGTCGGCGACGCTGACGCGGACGCTGCCGTCGCCGTCCGCTTCGATGCGCACGTGCACCGACCGCGCCGCATCAAGGCGGTTGCCGTGCTCGATCGCGTTCGTCACCGCCTCCGACGTCACGAGCGCAACCCGGAAGCCGAGGTCCTCGTCGAGGGTCGCCTCGATGAACGATTGCACCGCCGACGTGAGGGCGTCGAGTTCATGCATCGCGCTCGGTGTCGTGCGCTCGAAAACGGTCATCAGGGTTCGGACGTCGAGGGAGAGGCCGTAAGAGGGAAGCGCTGCCGGTCAGCGGAGCACGGCGACGCGCACCGTCGCAAGGCGTCCGTTGGCGCGAACACGGACCAGGTAGACGCCCGAAGGTACGTCGGCGCCGCTCTCGTCTTTCAGGTCCCACCGCACGCCGCCGTCGCCGTCGGTCTCATCGAGGCGACGGATCATCCGGCCCTCGGGGCTGAGGATGACGAGTTCGGCGACGGGCGGCAGGCCCGCGATCATCACACCATCGGGAGACTCAGCGGGGCGCGCGGGGTTGGGAAAGGCGGTCAGTCCGGCGAGGTCCGACGCCGCCCGTGAGAGCTGCACCGCCGCGCCGTCGGGGTCCAGGCGCCGTCCGTCCGCGCTGCGCAGGCCGCGCGCGTACAGCCCCGCCGCGAGTCCGTTCGCGCCGACCGACGCGCCGCGGATCGTGACGACGACTTCGGCGCGGTTGCCCGCATCGACCGAGACCGATGCGATCTCGCCCTGCGGCGTCACGTGGTAGCGCGCGGCGTTGGCGGCGCTCGTGTCGAGCGGGGCCGAGAAGACGAGCCGCACGCGCTGCCGGTCTTCGACCCTCGCCGAGACGAGGCGGAGGTACTGCTCGCGCGCGAGGGTGCGCTGCACGACGGCCTCCCCGTCGGAAATCGCGGCGCCGCCGCGCGTCCGGAGACCCGTCCACGCGACCACGACGGCGCCGCCGGGGTCGCGCACGAGGAAGCCCGTCGGCACCGGATCGAGATCGACGCCCCCGTTCACGTCGGCGACGCGCCCATTGACACGGACGGAGCCGGGCGGCGGCGGGGCGATGGGACCGCCGAAGACGACCTCGATGTATCCGGCGCGCGGGTCGGCGAGATTGGTGATCGGAATGGCGACGGCGCCCTGCCCTGCCACGGGTGCATCGAAGACGAACGTCCGCACCGCCGACGCTTCCGAGCGCCGCCCGTTCGTCCACGCGGCCGCGAAGAACGCCGTCGGGAGGCGGGGCAGGTCGCGCGGGACGGTGAGCGCGAGCGAGTCGGCGCGGACGGTCCCGAGGATGTCGAAGCCGCCGCGCCCGAGGGCGATCTCCGCCGGATCGGCGCCGTAGACGCTCACCGAATCGGCGCCGGGCGCGCTCAGGCGCACGACGAGCCGCATCGCACCTTGCACGGCTCGCAGGGTTGCCGATGCCACCGCGGGGGCCGGGAGCGGCGCGGCGCGAGCCGGGATGAGGCGGCGCGTGCGCCCGTCGGCGAGCGGGACGAGCAGGTCGGGCACGCCGTCTCCGTCGAGGTCGTGGACGACGAGCGCGGCGGCGCGCGTGCCGTTCGGGACCGTCGGCGTCGTCTCGGTGCGCACGTCGCGCAGGCGCCACCGCCCGTCGGTGCCCACAGACAACAGGTAGAGATCGGGCGCGATGGCGACGGCGAGTTCGTCGGCGCCGTCGCCGTCCACGTCGAGTGCGGCGAGCGAGAGCGAGCGCTGGGCGTCGCGGTCGATGCCGATCGAGTCGGCCAGGACGGGGGCGCTGCCGCTGAAATCGACGCGGTAGAGAATCGTCCGCGGCGGCTCGACCTCGCGGTTCGAGAGGACCGTCGGCCAGGAGGTCGTCGCCACGACGAGGCCCATTCGAGGCGCTCCACCGCCGACAGGCGGCGCGAACCGTCCGGAGGCGAAGCGAGGGCGGAAGCCGTAGCGCGTCGTCGTGAGCGTCCAGCGGGCCACGCCGCGCCCGTTCTCGACCTCGTAGGCGATGATGTCGCCGTCGGCGTCGAGGGTGACCAGCTCCGGACGACCGTTGCCGTCGAAGTCGCCGTAGGCGGTCACGGCGTCGCTCTGCTCGTTGCGCGAGAGGTCGCCGCTCGGGAGTGTCGGATTGCGGAGCGTGTCGAGGAGCGCGAACCCACTGCCGCCCGTCGACTCGACGAGCCGCCACTGGCGCGTGTTGTGGCCCGCGATCTCGCCGCGTCCGTCGCCGTCGAGGTCGGTCAGACGCCCGCCGTAGAACGCCCGTGAGGAGGTTTCGCCCGAGAGCGCCGACGTGTCGGCAAAGACGACGCGGTCCGGGTAGCCGCCCGGCACCGACGCCTCGACGAGCAGCGTCACGCCGCCCGAGGTGAGCAGGAGGTCGCCGCGTCCGTTGCCGTTCACGTCGCCCGCGTCGCGCGGCAGGAGTGGCCCGAGGATGCGGTGGACCGTCGCGAAATCGCGCCCGTTCCACTCCATCACGAGCACGCTGTCGCTGACATTGCCGCCCGGACCCGACCGGTTGAGGACGATCTCCGGCAGCCCGTCGCCGTCGAAATCCGTCGCCCGCGCGAGGAGCGTGCCGTCGGGGATGGACGTCGGGCGCTCGCGGAAGGCGCCTGCGAGGCGCGATTCGGCGGGCGGCGTCGCGCTGACCGTCGCCGTCGCCTGCAAGCCCGCCGCGTTCGTGGCCGTCACCGTCGCGGCGACCGACACGCCGCCCGAGAGGGGCAGTGTGATGCCGTGGACGCGCGCGAGGCGGTCCGACGCGCCCCGCGCCATCCCCAACGCCGACGGCGCCGAGGCGGCGACCGTCACCGGGTCGTCGGTTTCGATGTCGAGAAGGAGGGCCGGGGCGCCGTTCGAGAGACCGGACTGGGCGCGGAGGACGCGGAAGACCGGCGGGCTGCGGTCGACGCGCACGCGCTGCCGCGCCTCGGCGGTGCGCCCGTCGCTGCGCCGCACGACGGCGCGGAGCGTGTAGACGCCCTCGGCGAGTCCGTCGGTCGGCCAGACGGCGAGCGTGTCGCGCGATACCGGGATGGTGCGCTCCGCGCCGATCGCCTGCCACACGAACGCCCCGCTGTCGCCGCGCGCGGCTTCCACGCGAAACGACACGAACGCCGGATCGAGCGCGCTCCCGAGGATGGCGGCGGTCCCGTTGACCCCGCCGTCGGCGCGGGGCGAGACGATCTCGACGCGTCCGGGCAGCGACCGCAGGAGGGCGCGGTCGATGCGGATGCGGCCTGCGCCGGTGCGGTGGTCCCAGCCCGGCTCGCCGATGTCGTCCGTCGTATTGGTCAGGATCGAGCGGACGGCGTCGGGCGTGAGGCCGGGATCGAGGCTGAGCAGGAGCGCCGCCGCGCCCGCCACGAGCGGCGCCGCGACCGACGATCCGCTCACGCGCGCGTACAGCCGAGGCGTGCTCCCGGTGTCGCCTTTCGACGGCATCCGCGTCGTGTAGACGAGCGTCGCCGGGGCGCCGACGTCGATGCCGGTGCCGTAGGAGGCGAGGAATCCGGGCTGCGTGCCGGTCTCGTCGAGCCACTGCGCGGCGATGACGCCGGGGTAATCGGACGGAAAATGCGGCGCGTCGGTGCCGTCGTTGCCCGCCGACGCGACGACGACGATGCCCGCCGCCCGCGCAGCCTCCACGATGTCGCGCACGAGCGGCGACTCGTACACATCGCCAAACGACAGGTTGAGGACCTCGACCGAGCGCGTGCGGATGGCGTAGGCGATGGCCGCGGCGATGTCGTCGTCCTGCCCGAGTCCGTCGGCGGCAAACGCCCGGAGCACGACGAGCCGCGCGCCCGGCGCCACGCCGACCATCGCGCCCGTCTCGCGCGCCGCGACGATGCCTGCCACATACGTCCCGTGCCCGCGCCCGCCGCCCGGTACGTCGTCCTCGCGCGGATCGCCATCACGCTGACGCACATCGCCCGCCGAAACGGACGCTGGCCGGTCGACGAAGTCGTAGCCCGCGACATCGTCGACGTAGCCGTTGCCGTCGTCGTCGATGCCGTTCAGGTCCGCCGCGGTGAAGCGCCCGTCGCGGTCGATGTCCTCGCCCGCGTTGATGGCGATCTGCCCCGCGAAGGCCGGATGGTCGAAATCCAGCCCCGTGTCCACGATTCCGATGCGGACCGACGGACTCCCGCGCGTGATGCGGTGCGCGGCGTCGACGCCGGTGAGGACGTAGTTGCGCAGGCTGTCGAACGGCGCGGCGGCGAGCGCGCGCAGCGCTGGCGGCGCCCAGAGTGCCTGATCGACCCGGCGGAGCGACATCGGCTTCGGCGCGGGCGGTGAGGCGGCGAGGCCGTCGAGGCGGCGCAGGCGGTTCGGCACGGCGTAGGCGACGCCCGGCTCGCGCGCGAGGTCGGCAGCAAGGCGCGCGGCGGCGGCAGGGTCGGCGGCGCGGAGGAGGTAGGTGCGCGGCAGCTCGACCGTCAGGATGGCGTCGATGTCGCGCGGTGCGTCGCGCACGGCGCGGAGGGTGCCGATGCGTCGGTCGGAGAAGGCACGGAGCGTGGCGCGGGGCGCGTCCGGGCGCAGGCGGACGATGAGTTCAGTGGATTCGTCGGCAGCAGGCGCGGCAGGTGTCGGCTGGGCGCGTGCAGGCGCCGCGAAGCCGAGAACCGAGAGCACGAGCGCGGCGGCCGAACGCCAGGCACGACGTTTCGGCAGCATCAGAGGCTGTTTGGTAACGGAAAAACTGCCCCCTTGAGGGGGCTCCGCGCGTAGCGCGGTGGGGGTGTGCGGCGGTGAATCGGCCTCTGAAGCGTGCCAGACGCCCCACACCCACCCGCCCTGCGGGCCACCTTCCGCTGCGCGGACCTGCGGTTCCTCAAGGAAGAGGTCTACCAAACCGCCTCTCAAGCCTCCATCCTTCCCACACGATCCGTGCGTCCGACGACGCCTCACCACGACCGCCCTGCCCCATCGCCCTCTCATCTCGACGAAAATCATTCATTGCAATAACGGTAACTACGAGACGGGCGATTCGGTGGCTGCATTCAGGTACGCGCCGACGGTGGCAGCGATTCTGCGCCGGTCGTGGTCGTCCACGAACGCTGCATCAACCGTGAAACGCGCCCCACGCTGCCACGCCTGCCACACGGCGGCCATCGCGGCCGCGGCGCCGTCGATGTCGGCGGGGGCGATGACGTGCGCGGCGGGGGCGTCGCCGGGGCCTGCGCCGTAGCAGCGGAGCGCGGCGGCGGCTGTGCCGGCGAGGGGGACGAGGCCGAGAATGGGTCGCCGGGCGCCGATGTAGTCGTAGAGTTTGCCGGTCGAAATGCCGTCCGCGCCGGCCCGCTCGCCGATCGTGAGCCAGAGCATCGACGCGTCCGCGAGGTGCCGCGCCACGTCGGCGTGCGGCACGTAGCCGTGGTAGGCGGCGACGTTGGTGAGGGCGTAGGCGGCCACGAGGGCGTCGAAGTCGGGCGGGACGAGGCCGTAGAAATCGGCGGCGACGCGCGCCTCGGGGTGCGCTCGGACGAACTGCGCGAGGGCGGCGAGGAAGACGTCGGGCCGCTGCGCGTCGTAGAAGACGCCGGTGTAGACGACGCGGAAGACGGCGTCGTCGGGAGGCGCGTCGGGCGTGGAGGCGGGCGGGCGCGGAGGAAAATCCTCCGGATCGAAGCCCTGCGGCACGACGCGGACACGGTCGGCGAGATCGGGATGGCGGCCGACGACCGCTTCCCGCATCGCATCGGAGATGACGTGAACCCCGGCGGCGGCGCGCAAGACGCGGCGTTCGAGGGCGGCGTGGAGGCGCCGGTGCAGGCGCGTCGGGTAGACGTGGCGCGGGTTGCCGAGCCAGTCGTCGCGCAGATCGACGACGAGCGGCACGCCCCACCGCCGCGCGAGCCGGGCGCCGATGAGGAGGCCGGTGTACGGCGGCGCGGTCGCGTAGACGGCCTCGAATGGGCGCGCAGTGTGCACCCGCTCGGCAGCCGCGAGCGCAAAGGGCGCCCATCCGACCTTGTTGTCCGGCACGAACGCCCACGCCGACAGCCGCGCCATCCACGACGCCCGCGCCCCGCTCGGCATCGTGGTTGCCCCCTGCCCTCCCCGCGTCGGGTCGAGCGTTCGCGTGGCGATGGCCTCCACGCCCGCCGCCGTGACCTCATCGGCCAGACCGGCGTCGAAGGCGAAGTAGCGTCCGGGCCGCGCCGTCACCACCGTCGGCTGCCATCCGGCGCCGGGCAGGTACTTCGCCAGTTTGGCCACGCGCTGCACGCCGCTGCCGCCGAGCGGCGGAAAGTAGTAGGCGAGCACGAGCACGCGGCGCGGCGGATCGTCGGCGTGAGGCATCGTGCGGAGGGCGGCGTCAGAGCGTGAGGAGCGCGCGCGGGGTGCGGGTGAGGCGGCGGGCGCCGGTCGCGGTGATGTGGACCATGTCCTCGATGCGGACGCCGAAGCGGCCCGCGAGGTAGGCGCCGGGTTCGATGGTGACCACGCAGCCGTCGGGGAGGGCGTCGCGGCGGGTGTACGAGACGCGCGGCCACTCGTGCGTTTGCAGGCCGACGCCGTGGCCCAGTCCGTGCGAGAACGCCTCGCCGAGCCCCGCGTCGACGAGGACGGCGCGGGCCACACCGTCGAGCGCGTCGGTCGCCATGCCGGCGGTGGCCGCATCGACCGCCGCGTCGTGGGCGGTGAGCACGGAGGCGTAAACGCGCCGCGCCTCGTCGCCGATGTCGCCGAGCGCGACCGTCCGCGTCATGTCCGACGCGTACCCATCGACGACGCCGCCCATGTCGATGACCACCAGATCGCCGCTCTGGAGCGCGCGGTCGCCGGGGCGGGCGTGCGGGAGGGCGCCATTCGGACCGCTCGCCACGATCGGGTCGAACGCCATCCGCTCGCAGCCACGCCGCAGGTGGCCGTAGACGATCCGCGCGCCGAGGTCGCGCTCGGTGAGCGCCTCGCCCGATGCACGGGCGCTGCGGAGGACGTCGCAGACCTCGTCGAACACGGCCTCCGTGATGCGCTGCGCCGCCTCGATCCGCGCGATCTCCGCGTCGGTCTTGACGGCGACGAGCGCGTCGAGCACCGCCGTCGCCTCCCTCCACACCGTGCTCGCGTGGCGGCTGCGCAGGTCGGCGAGGGCGCTCGCGGTGAGGTGGTCGGCCTGGATGGCGAGCGTCTGCCCGCCCGTGGCCGCGCCCGCAAGTGCGCCGATGAGGTCGTAGCCAGGCACCCGCACCTCGACGCCCGATCCGTCGTCTGCGCCCGTCTCGCGGGCCGCCTGCTCGGTGTAGCGCCCGTCGGTGAAGAGGATCGTTTCGCCTCGCCGACTCAGCACGAGGGCGTTGGAGCCGGTGAAGCCGGTCGCCCATCGCACGTCGGGCAGGTGCGAGAGGAGCAGGCCGTCGGCGCCGAGGTCGGCGGCGCGCGCGGCGAGGGCGGCGGCGCGGGCGCCGCGCAGCGCGGGCGTCCAGAGCGGCGGGAGGACGGAGTCGGGCACGGGACGTGAAGCGCGGGCGACGGTTGAGAAGGCCAAAGGGCGGTCGATTCGCTATCACGAACTCACCACCCCACAAACCCACGACGAGGACAGGGCAGCCGTTAGGCGTTGCCGAGCGGGAGGACGACGTGGAAGGTACTGCCCTCGCCGACGACGCTCTCGGCCCAGATGCGCCCGCTGTGCGCCGCCACGACGCGCCGCGCGAGGTGCAGGCCGAGGCCGACGCTGCCCGGCGTCGCCGCGTTGCGGTCCTTGATCTGCACGAACGCCGAGAAAATGGCGTCGAGCGAGGCGCCGGGGATGCCTTCGCCGCTGTCGCGCACGGTCAGGTGGATCGCGGGGCCAGCCGGGAGCGGCGCGGCATCGGCGCTGTCGCTGTTCGTGCGGGCGGGCGGACGCGGGGCGGCAGCGGCGTCGAGGGCGCGGGCGGTGACGGCGACGCGGCCGCCCTCCGGCGTGTGTTTGAGGGCGTTGCCGACGAGGTTCGAGACGACCCAGCCGAGGTGCTGCGCGTCTCCGTCGAGGCGCGGGAGGTCTACCGGTACGTCCACGTCGAGCGCGACCGCGTGCTCGCGGAACGGCAGCCGCAGCGGCGCGACGGCCTCCGCCACGACATCGGCGAGGCGCAGCGGCTCGACGACCGGCGCGTACAGGCCGGACTCCGTCCGCGCGAGCGAGAGCAGCCCGCCAACGAGGCGTTTCAGGCGCGCGTGGTCGTCCTTGACCGAGCCGAGCAGGTCGTCCTGCATCTCCGTCACCGCCCCCGCCGTGCCCTCGCGGATGAGATCGACGGCCATTCCGATCGACATGAGCGGCGTCCGCAACTCGTGCGAGACGGCGGCGATGAAGTCGGTTTTCATCTGGTCGAGGCGCTTGAAATGCGTCACGTCCTCCAGCAGCGTCACCCGCAACATGCCCCGTACTTCCGAATCGCCAGACTCGTCCGGCGCCGACACATCGCCGGGGATGAGGCGGTGGCGGGCGCGGAAGAACCGCTCCTCGCCATCGACGACGAGCGCGAACACCGCCGCCGACGGGTCGTCGGGCGTGGAGGGCGACGGCGCAGTCGGCACGAGCGCGCCATCGCCGGAGGCATCGACGACGGCATCGACGATGGACGAAACGGCGGGCGGATGCGGCGGGGCGAGGTGCTCGCGCAGCGGTCCGGCGGGCACGACGGCGTCGAGGCGGGCGTCGCGCCAGCGCCCGAGGGCGGTGTCGGCGGAGAGCGCGGGGTGCGCAGCATCGACCGGAACGGCGTTCTCGTCCTCCGCGGCGGCGAGGAGCGCGAGGGCGGCGTGGTTGGCGAGGACGAGGCGGTCGGCGGCGTCGGTGACGAAGACCGGCGAGGGCATCGTCTCGACGAGGCTCTCGGTCTTGCGCTTCTCGGCGACGAGCGTCTGCACGTTCATCGCCTCGAAGTCGGCGAGGCGCGCGGTCATCCGGTTGAACTCGCGCCCGAGCGAGCCGAGTTCGTCGCGGCTCCGGATGTCCACCGTCCGCCCGAGCCGCCCGAGCCGCACCGCGCGCACCGTCCGAGTGAGCCGCTCGATCGGCTCGATGATCGCCCGCGCGAACTGGATGCCGACGAGAAGCGTGATCAACACCGCCGCGCCCGACGCCGACCAGATCAGCGCCGCACCGGCCCCCGCCGAGCGCTGCACGCGCCGCGAGGAGAGGTCCATCGCCGTCTGGTAGCGTTCGAGCAGCAGAAAGAGTTGCCGCCCCAGCTCCGCCGACTGCGCGGCCGCGGCGCGTCCTTCGAGACGGAGGGCGTCGCGGGTCGGGAACGCCGCGTCCGGCTCGTCGGGCGCCATCGTGCCGGCGGCGCGGAAGAACGCGGCGCTCTGGGTGAGATAGAGATTGAACGTCGACTTGATCGAATCGACGAGCGCGGTGTCGGCGTCGGCGAACGTCAGGGCATCGACCTCGTCGTACCACGCGCCGAACTGCGCGCCGTGCTCGCGGAAGGCCGCGTAGCCCGCCCCGGTCGCCCTCGACGACGCGGAGGCGGGCGAGTTCGAGGCGCTCGGACTCCTTGATCAGGTTCTCGGCGGCGCGCGTGATCCGGAAATCGCGGTCGAAGATCCCCTTCACCGACCCGCTCAGCCGCGCGTAGTGGACGCCCGAGAAGACGGCAAGCCCGGCCATCAACGCCACGAGCACGCCCACGCTGAGCCCGACGCGGTGGCGGAGTTTCATCGGGGGGACGGGGTCGGGCGGCGGAGATCACCGTCCGCAACGCGGCGCGCCGGGGCGGGTGCCGCAGGCGGAGCGGCAGCGGGGGGCCTACGGTCACCGGTTGTGGCGATGCGGCGTAGGGCGTATCGCGCCCTGCCCCGTCGCCGGTCACACCTGCGCCTTCGCGGCTTTCCGGTCTTCGATCCACTGGATGAGTCCCGGCAGGAAGACGATGGCCGTCAGCAGCGTCATGCCGATGCCGAGCACCGCCGTTTCGCCGAGCGAGCGGAGGCCGGGGTACGACGAGGTCAGCTGGCCGCCGAAGCCGATCATCGTCGTGATCGCGCTCATCGCCACCCCCTCGCCGACCGTCGACAGGACGTGCCGCAGCGACCCCGGCCCCTCTTCCTTGTAGCGGTGCGTGATGTGGATGCCCGCGTCGTCGCCGATGCCGAGGATCGCCGGGAGGACGATCATGTTGTAGATGTTGAGCTTCCACCCGATGAGCGCCATCACGCCGAAGGTGCCGATGAAGCCCATCAGCAGGGGCGAGAGCGACACGAGCGCCCACTTGAACGAGCGCAGCACGGCGATCTTGAGCACGATGATGAGCAGCAGCGTGAGCCCGACGAGAATCGGCGTCTCCTCCTCCATCAGGCGCAGCATATCGGCGGCGACGATGCTCGTCGAGCCCGCGTGGTACGTCTTGCCGCCCGCCTCGACCGTGCCGACGACATCGGCGAAGTGCATCGACTTGCGCCCGTCCGAGAGGAAGCCGCGCGGGTAGATGACGACGAGGCGTCCGATGGAGCCGTCCTTGGCGACGAACGCCTGTTTGAGCTCCTGCGGCAGGTCCGCGAGCGCGGGCGCTTCGGTGGTCTCGGAGGCGCGGCGCAAGAGGGCGAGCGTCGAGTCGCCTCTCGCCTCGGCGCTCTGGAAGGCGGCGTCGCCGAGGAGCGTGCGAATCGTGTCGATGCGGGCGATGCGCACGGCCTTTCCGGCGGCGGTGAGCGGGTAGCGCGACTGCAGCGTCTCGACGGCCCCGATGATGGTGTCGCGCCGGGCGATCTGGCGCAGTGTGTCTTCGAGCGCGGGCACGTCCTCGGCGCGGTCGGCGACGATGTAAGCCGGGTTGCGTCGGTTGCGGTCCGAGTAGACACGCCGCATCACGTCCTGGATGCGCAGGTACTCGGTGAAGGTCGGGTCGAGCTTGCCGAAGTCGTACTCGAACGCCAGCTTCGGAAGCAGCGCGACGCTGGCGACGAGCACGACGAGCCCGCCGCGCACGATCCACCGGGCACCGGGGATGCGCCGCCGCTCGGTCATCCGGGCGCCGCCCTCGTCTCCCGGCGTCGGCTCGATGCGCAGAAACCCGATGCGCTCGAAGAACACGAGCACGGCGGGCAGCACGAGCGTCATCGCGACGATCGAGAAGAGGATGCCGACGCCCGCGATGAACCCGAACTCCGAGAAGCCGCGGAAATCGGCGAGCATGAAGAGGAAGAAGGCGAGCGCGGTCGTGAGGCCTGTCGTCACGATGGCCTCGCCGGTCGAGACGAACGTCTCCGTCGCCGCCTCCTCCGGGCTGCGCCCGCCCCCGCGCTCCTCGGCGTAGCGCCCGTAGTAGTGGATGCCGTAATCGATGCCCATGCCGAAGAGCACGAGCGCGAGTGTGGAGGTGAAGAGGTTGAGCTTGCCATAGGCGAGGTACGCCGCCCCGAACGTCCACGCGAGCGCGACGGCCATCGGGATCGCGATGACGAGCGTGAGCGCGGGCGCGCGCAGCAGCTCGCGCGCGACGACGCGCCCGCGCAGACGCCCGCCGCCCTTCGCCTTGGCCGACTTGTAGACGAAGAACCCGACGACGAGCAGCAGCATCGCCACGACCCCGCCGCCGAAGCTCCGCCCGACGTCCGCCGTGATGGCGTCGACCTCGATCTGCTGGCGCAGCAACCGCCCGCCGAGCGTCGTCGTGAGCTGCGGATGGTAGCCCGCGGGCTGCATCTCGGCGACGAGCGCGCCGAGGTCGCGGTAGACGGCGCGGACGAAGGCGAGGTTGGTCTGCGTGTCGCCGGGGTAGAAGCGCAGCACGAGCGTCGACGAGTCGGCGGAGACCGGGTATTCCTTGCCGATGAGGTCGCCGTAGGCCTGCTGCATCGCGCTGGCGGCACTGTCGAGGCGGGCGCTCGGGTCGCCGCTGGCGTCGGGGTTGTCGGCGTCGAGGTCGCCGAGTTCGAAGTAGAACGGGTTCGCTTCGAGGCGCGCGACTTCGATCTGTCCTCGGAGGTAGCGTTGGAGGTCGCCGAGTTCGGCGTCGCTGGCGAGGAAGAGGGCGTTGCGCTTGAGGAACTCGACGTCGCGCCGGTAGACGACGCGCGTGAAGTACGGGCGCCCGTCCTCGCCGGTCATCGCCATCGCGCGCGCGACGAGCGAGTCGGCGAAGCGCCGGTTGGCCTCGAACGACGGACTTTCGATGGCAACGGCCACGTCCGCCTCGCCGCCGACGGTCTCGCGGAGCGTCGTCAGCGCCCGCACGCTCGGGTAGTCGGGCGGGACGAGGTTGGCGAAGTCGCTGTCGATGGTCAGGAACCGCGCCCGCTCGGCGCCGACACCGGCGAGCGCGAGGGCGACGAGGAGCACGAGCAGCGGACGGCGCGCGAGCGCGGCGACGACGGGCCGGAGGGCGGCGAAGAGGCGGTTCATCGGGTCGGCGCAGGCGCCGGGGCGGACGAGGAGGGGCGGGCGGCGGCCAGAGCAGCGGCCAGGGTGGCCGCCATCGCAAGAACGGCCGCCGCATCCGCGACGGAACGCCCGGTCGGCCAAGATCGCCACTCGGGTGTCGTGAAAAACGAACGGGCGGGCAGAGGCCGCAGGTTCGGGCGCGAAGGCCGCGCGCGGGCAGAGCGTGCGCCGCCCCTACATTCGGCAGACTCGCACTCCGTCGTTCCTGACCCATGTCGCCCGTCCCGGCCCCGTCGCTGCTGCGGCGCCTCGTGCGCCCGCTCGAAGCGTGGATGCGGCGCCACGCGCCCGGCGCGCCGCGCCATCCGCGCACGCTCCGCGACCACGCCCTCGCGCGGCGCCTCCACCGCACCCTCGCGCGCGACGCCGCCGCCGCGCGCCTGCCCGACGTGCGCCTCTACGTCGCCTCCGGCACCGTCGTCGTCGAGGCCACCGTCGCCCACGGCCTCGACCGCGATCTGTTGATTCGGCTCGTCGGCTCGGTGCGCGGTGTGGTCCGCGTCGTGTCACGCATCACCATCGCCCTCACGCCAGATGACATCTCGGCCATTGCCATAACGGACCCGTAGAGATGCCACCGGTGGCGTCCCCTCCGCCCCAAACGCCGCTGCGTCGTTCCCGCACGGATGCGTATCCCGTGCCGATCGGGCCACCGGGGACGTAGAGACGCATCGTCGATGCGTCTCTACCACGCACCATCCACAAAATGCAAAACCGGAGGCCGAACGCCCACGCGCCCGGTCTCCGGTTTGACCTGCGCAGCGCGCGTCAGGCGGCAAGGGCCTGCGTCACCTTCTCGGCGGCGTCCTTGAGCAGGATGGCCGTCTCGATGGGCAGGCCGCTCTCCTTGAGCATCTGCTGGCCGAGTTCGGCATTCGTGCCCTGCAGGCGCACGATGAGCGGCACGTTGATGTCCACCTTCTGCGCGGCCTCGATGATGCCCGCGGCCACGCGGTCGCAGCGGACGATCCCGCCGAAGATGTTCACCAGGATCGCCTTGACGCCGGGGTCCTTGAGGATGATGCGGAAGCCCGCCTCGACCGTCGTCGGGTTGGCGCCGCCCCCAACGTCCAGGAAGTTGGCAGGCTCGCCGCCGGCGATCTTGATGATGTCCATCGTCCCCATCGCCAGGCCGGCGCCGTTGACCATGCAGCCGACGTTGCCGTCGAGCTTGACGTAGTTGAGGCCGTACTCGCTCGCCTCGACCTCGAGGGGCGCCTCCTCGTGCACGTCGCGCATCTCGGCGATGTCCTTGTGGCGGAAGAGCGCGTTCTCGTCGAGCGTGATCTTGGCATCGACTGCCGTCACCCTACCCGTCGGGCCGATGAGGAGCGGGTTGATCTCGGCGATGGCCGCGTCGGTCTCGTCGTAGGCGGTGTAGAGCTTGTCGATGAAGCTCCGCGTCTGCTTCGCCGCCTCGCCGGTGAGGCCGAGGCGCGCGACGAGGTCGGTCACCTGGTAACCGCGCAGGCCGATCGACGGGTCGATCCACGCCTTGAGGATCTTCTCCGGCGTGTGCTCGGCGACCTCCTCGATCTCGACGCCGCCTTCGGTCGAGGCCATGATGACGTTCATGGAGCTCGCGCGGTCGAGGGTGACGCCGAGGTAGTACTCCTTCGAGCCGTCCTCGTAGACATCTCCCGCGACGAGCACCGAGCGGACGAGCTGCCCTTCCGGCCCGGTCTGATGGGTGACGAGCGTCATGCCGAGGATGGCGGCCGCCTTCTCGCGGACCTCGTCGAGCGAGCGGGCGAGCTTGACGCCGCCGCCCTTGCCGCGTCCGCCCGCGTGGATCTGGGCCTTGATGACCCAGACCGTCGTGCCGGTCTCCTCGTGGAGACGCTCGGCCGCGCGGACGGCTTCGTCGGGCGAGGTGGCGATGTGGCCCGGCTGCGTCCGCACGCCGTAGCGGGCGAGAACGTCTTTGGCCTGGTACTCGTGGAGCTTCATAAAGAGGATCGGCGGCGGTGTGTGGATGCGGCAAGGTACGACGCGGGCCGGGATGGTGCGTGGGCGCGGGGTGCGATGGCGAGGTGCGGAGGTCCAGCCCCGTGACGACGGGGCGCGGCGCCGTCCGTCCCCGCCGCCGCGTACCTTGCCCCCGACCGTCTCCCCGCCGCTGCCCGTGACCCTGTTCGACCGGCACCTCGCCCGGCGCCTGCTCGGCGCGTACGCGGCGTTCGTGCTCGTGCTCATCCCCGTCTTCGTCGTCCTCCACTACGTCGAATACGTCGACGACATGCTCGACGGCGGGGCGAAGATGGCTGACGTGTTCCGCGTCTATTATCCGAACTACATCCCCGAGATCGTCCGCCTGACGAGCCCGCTCGCGCTCTTCCTCGCCGTCGTCTTCGTGACCGGGCGCCTCGCCCAGTCGAACCAGCTCATGGCGCTCTCGGCGGCCGGCGTGTCGCTCTGGCGGCTCCTGCGGACGTATGCGGCCATCGGACTCGTCGTCTCGGCCGCGCTTTTCGTCGTCGGGGGATGGCTCGTGCCGCCGACGCAGCGGGTCGTGGCGGCCTTCGACGAGCGGTACCTGAACGCCGACGACGACCAATCCGGCGCGCAAGCACTCTTCCGGCAGAACGCGCCCGGCCAGTTCGTCAGCGCCGAACGGTACGAGCGCTCGGAGTCGACCGCCTACCGCGTCTCGTTCGTCCGCTTCGACGGCAACGTCCTCGTCGCCCGCCTCGACGCGGCGCAGATGCGGTGGCTCGGCCCGGCCTCCGGCGCAGGCGCGAGCGTTCGCCCGGTCGGCAGCGGCATGAGCAGTGAAAATGCCGCGCCGGTGCCGCGGTGGCGACTGGGATCGGTGGTGGAACGCCGCTACGGGGCGGACGGGATGGAGACGCGGACGGTCGCCGAGGAGCGCGACACCGTCCTCAACCTGCTCCCGCGCGATTTTGCGCAGTCGGCGCGCGACGCCGAGGCGATGACCGTCCCGGAGGCCCGCGCCTACGTCGCCGCCGTGGCCCGCACCGGCTCCGGCGCCGTCGACGCGCCGCGCGTCGCGTACCTCAGCAAGTACGCGTACCCGATGGCGCACGTGGTCCTCGTGCTCCTCGGCGTACCCTTCGCGGCGCGGCGGCAGCGCGGTGGGCAGACGGTCAGGATCGCCGTCGCCCTCTTCGTCGCCTGCGTCTACCTCGCCGCGCAGCGCATCGCCGAACCCCTCGGCGCGAACGGCCGCATCGACCCACTCGTCGCCGTCCTCGCCCCGCACGCGCTGTTTCTGCTGGCGGCATTCGTCGGCCTCTGGCGGGCGTCGAGGGTTTGAGGGATGGTGAGTTGGTGAGGTTGTGAGTGCGCGAACGCCTGAACGTGTCCACACTCACCAACTCACACCCTCACCAACCCATCCTACGCCTCCCCGCTCGGCCCGCCGAAGCGGAAGTCGTCCGGCCCCATCTCGCCGATCTCGTGGATGGGGCCGAAGGCGCGTTCGTACTTGCCGATGTTGTCGGCGAGGGCGGCGAGCAGGCGGCGGGCGTGCGAGGGCGTGATGACGACGCGGCTCTTGACGCGCGCCTGCGGGACGCCGGGCATGAGGCGGATGAAGTCGAGCACGAACTCCTCGGGCGAGTGCGCGATCATGACGAGGTTGGCGAAGACGCCCTCGGCAAGCTCCGCCGGGAGTTCGATGTCGAGTTGCGGGCCGCCGTCGGCGCCGGGGTTGAAGTGGAAGTCGGCCATGTGAACGGGAAGGGAGGAATCGGAAACAAGGTAGAGACGCATCGGCGATGCGTCTGCGCGAGGCCGGGCGGCGGTGAGGGCGTGGCGGACGCGGGGGCGGATGGTGCGGTGGTTATAGGGGCAGGTCTGAGACCCGCCCCTACGGATGTCCGGCATGGGAACGGATGTCCGGCTTGAAAACGAACGGTCGCCCCTACCAATGCCCACCCCGCGTCATCCCCACCCCATCAGTTCTGCCGCCCCGACTGCGCGAGCGCGGAGATCAGGTCGGCGCGGGTCAGGATGCCGTAGCCGCTCGCCTCGTTGGCGTCGTCGTGGACGAGCACCGCGCCCTCGCCCTGTTCGAGGTACGCCGTCAGGTGGTCGAGGTGCAGGCTGGCCGGGACGACCGGGAACGGCTCGCCCATCACCTCGCGCACGGGCAGGTCGCGCGCCGACGGGTCGCGGAGCAGGCGCCCGAGGATCGACGACTCGCTCAGGCTGCCGATCGGCGTGCCGTCCTCGAAGACCGGCACCTGCGAGACGCCGTGCGCGGCCATTTCGGTGATCGCGTCGGCGAGGGTGGCGTCGGGCGAGGCGGCGACGAGCTTCTCGGCGCGCTTGCAGGTGGCGAGCACCGACGCAGCGGTGAGGGTCGGGCGCGACTCCAGGAAGCCGTGCTGCTGCATCCACGCGTCGTTGTAGGTCTTGGCGAGGTAGCGGAATCCGGAATCCGGCAGCAGGATGACGACGACGCTCTCGTCGGTCAGCTCGTCCTGGTGCTCGCGCAGCCACGCGATGGCGCCGGAGACCGCCATGCCGCAGCTCTGCCCGATGAACAGGCCCTCTTCGCGCGCCAGGCGCCGCGTCATCACCATCGCATCGCGGTCGGTGACGCGCACGAAGTCGTCGACGATCTTGAAGTCCATGTTGCCGGCCAGGATGTCCTCGCCGACGCCCTCGATGAGGTACGGGTAGATCTCCTTCTCGTCGAAGACGCCGCCCGAGTGGAAGTACGAGTAGTAGACCGAGCCGTAGGGATCGACGCCGATCGTCTTCATGTCCGGGTTCTGCTCCTTGAGGTAGCGCGTCGTGCCCGAGATCGTGCCCCCCGTGCCCGCGCCTGCGATGTAGTGCGTGATGCGGCCCTCGGTCTGCTCCCAGAGTTCCGGGCCGGTCGCGTCGTAGTGCGCCTGCGCGTTCGCCGGGTTGTCGTACTGGTTGAGGAGGACGCTGCCGGGGATCTCCGATTCGAGGCGCCGGGCGACCGAGTAGTACGAGCGCGGATCGTCGGGGGCGACGGCCGTCGGGCAGACGATGACCTCGGCGCCGAGCGCGCGGAGGACGTCGAGCTTCTCCTGGCTCTGCTTGTCGGTCGTCGTGAAGATGCAGCGGTAGCCCTTCGTGATGGCCGCGAGCGCCACGCCCGCGCCGGTGTTGCCGCTCGTGCACTCGATGAGGGTGCCGCCGGGCTTGATGCGTCCGTCGCGCTCGGCGGCCTCGACCATCGCGAGGCCGATGCGGTCCTTGACCGATCCGCCGGGGTTGAAGAACTCGACCTTGGCGAGGATCGTCCCGCGAAGGCCCGCGGTGACGCGGTTCAGGCGCACGAGCGGCGTCTGGCCGATGGTGCCGGTGATGTCGGAAGCCCACATACAGGGGAGGAGTCGATGGAGCGGGGAACGTGCGTATCGTCCGGGCCTGCCCTTGGAGGCAATGCCTCCGGGCCACCCGCGCCGTCCCCCTCGTGAAATGGAAATGCCCCCGGTTCACCCCGTGCCGTCCCCTTCGGTTCTACTGGCCGCCACCTTCGGCGCCGACGGCCGGGTGCGCTTCCGCGACGGCGCGTGGCGCAGCGTCTTCGGCGACGGCCTCGACGCGTGGGCGCGCCTCTCGCCCGACGACCGCGCCCTCGTCGTCGATGCGCTCGACGAGGCGGCCGCGGGCTACGTCGTCTCGCACCAGATCGTGACCGTGCCGTCGCCCGGACGCGAGGCGCCGCTGCCGGTTCTCATCCACTTCGTGCCGGTGCATTCCAGCGCCGCGCGCGACGACCGTCCGGCGCCCGCCGACGCCGTCGCCGTCACCGCCGAAGTGCTCGCCGAGCCGACGTCGTTCACCCACACGTCGACGCGGCGCCACCGCTTCGAACTCGTCGGGCGGATGACGACCGGCATCGTCCACGACCTCAACAACCTGCTCGCGTCGATGCTCGGGCACCTCGAACTCATCCGCGCGCAGCACGACCTCCCGCCCGACGCCGCCGAGCACTGGCACGTGATCGAGCGCGCGGCCCTCGACGGTGCCCTGCTCATCGGCAAGATCCAGCGGTTTCTGCGGCAGGACAAGGACGAGTCGTACGCCGCCGTCGACGTGAGCGAGATCGCCCGCGAGGCCGGCGCCTTCACGCGCCCGTACTGGCAGAACGAGGCCCTCCGGCAGAACATCGCCATCGATTACGAAGAGGATTTGACGGCGGTCGATGCCGTCAGCGGCGCGGCGTCGGAGCTGCGCGAGGTGCTCGTCAACCTGATCCTGAACGCCGTGCAGGCGATGCCCGTCGGCGGCACGCTGCTCGTGCGGACGTGGCAGACCGACGAGCGCGTCTTCGTGGCCGTCGCCGACACGGGCACGGGGATGACCGAGGAGGTGCGCGCGCACGCCTTCGAGCCGATGTACAGCACCAAGGGCGCCTCGGGCAACGGGATGGGCCTCGCCGTCGCCGGGAGCATCGTGCAGGCGCACGGAGGCCGCATCGAGGTCGATTCGGCGCCCGGCACCGGAACGGTGATGCGCCTCAGCCTGCCCCGCGCGCCGCGCGAAACGCCCAGCGACAGCGACGGACGCCGGGCACCCACGGCGTCGCTGCGGGTGCTCGTCGTGGACGATGAGCCGCGCGTCGGGCACGTGCTCTCGCGGCTGCTGGGCCTTCGGGGCCACACGGTGGCCGTCGCCACGAGCGGCGCCGACGCCCTCGCGCGCCCGGACCTCGGCGCCTTCGACGCCGTCATCACCGACCTCGGGATGCCGGACATGAACGGCCGCGAACTTGCCGCCCGCCTCCGCGAGCGCTGCCCCGCCCTGCCCGTCGTCCTGCTGACCGGCGACACCGAGCACGGCCACACCGACGACACCATCGCCGCCGTCCTCGCCAAGCCTTTCCGCGCGAATGACGTCGAAACCGCCCTCCGCCGGGTGACGGGGTCGGCGGCGGGGTGATGCGTGGCGATGGCGCCGCTGAACGCTGGTACAGGCACCACGCGTCCCGATCCTGACAACCTGACACGTCTCGGGACCGCGGCACGCATCTGGACGGTTGGCGGGGTCCGCGGCGTCGCCCCCGCGCCGCCCCTGTTTCGCACCTCCCGCCCCGAATGCTCGCCTTCCCCCTCTCCCTCGCCTCCGACGACGACGACGACAGCATTTCTCTCCCCACGCCCGACGAAACGCGGGCGATGACGGAAGAATCGGTGCCCGCCGAGTTGCCGATCCTGACGCTCCGCAACACGGTCCTCTTCCCCGGCGTCGTGATGCCGATCACGGTCGGGCGCGACACGTCGCTGCGGCTCGTCAAGGATGCGTACGCGCGCGACAAGCGCGTCGGCGTCGTCGCGCAGAAGGACGCCGACACCGAGGAACCCGGTCCCGACGACCTGCACCGCACCGGCACCGTCGCGCAGATCCTGAAGCTCATCAAGATGCCCGACGGCTCCAAGAGCATCGTCATCCAGGGCAAGCGGCGGTTCGAGATCGACGCGTTCGTGCAGACGACGCCGTACCTCAAGGCGCGCGTCCACGCGCTCGACGACGAGGTGGGCGAGGACGACCTCGAACTGCGCGCGCGCATCGACACGATGAAGCAGCTCGCCGTGCAGATCGTCGAGCTCTCGCCGCACCTGCCGAGCGAGGCCGCGCTCGCCATCCGCAACATCGAAAGCCCGGCGTTCCTGACGCACTTCATCGCCTCCAACCTCCAGCAGGCGGGCATCGACGACAAGCAGGCCATCCTCGACGCGCCGACGCTGACCGAGCGCGCCGACCTCGTGCTCACGCAGCTGCAGGAGGAAATTCAGGTGCTCGAAATCTCCGAAGAGATCCGCTCGCGCGTGCGCACCGACGTCGACAAGCAGCAGCGCGATTTCCTGCTCCGCCAGCAGATGAAGGCCATTCAGGAAGAGCTCGGCGAGGGCGAGGAAGGCGCCGCCGAACTCGGCGAGCTGCGAGCGCGGGCGGCCAAGGCGCCGCTGCCGCCGCACGCCCGCAAGACCGTCGAGAAGGAGATGACCAAGCTCGCGCGCCTCAACCCGATGGCGCCCGATCACAGCGTGACGCGCGGCTACATCGAGTGGATTCTCGACCTGCCGTGGGAGACGTACTCCGCCGACCACCTCGACCTCCGCGAGGCCGCCCGCGTGCTCGACGAGGATCACTACGGCCTCGAAAAGGTCAAGCGCCGCATCCTCGAATACCTCGCCGTCCTCAAGCTCACCGGCGAGCGCGCGGCGCGGACCGCTGGGCTGGACGACGGACGACCGACGACCGACGACGACAGCGCCGACAATGCGCCCGCAGACGTCGCGGAGACGGCCCCAGTTGCCGTGCCGACCGGCCGTTCGCGCAAGAAGGTGCCGGTTGCCATAACGGACGACTCCGAGTCATCGGACACCACCGACGCATCCGACAGCGAAACGACCGACGACCAACCACCAACGACCGACTCCCCTGTCACCCCGCGCGTCACCCCGGCCCCGATGCGGGCGCCGATCCTGTGCCTCTACGGGCCGCCGGGCGTCGGGAAGACCAGTCTCGGCAAGTCGATTGCCCGCGCGCTCGGGCGCGAGTTCGTGCGGATGTCGCTCGGCGGCGTGCGCGACGAGGCGGAGCTCCGCGGCCACCGCCGCACCTACGTCGGCGCCCTGCCCGGTCGCATCATCCAGAGCCTCAAAAAGGCCGGCACCAGCAACCCCGTCTTCATCCTCGACGAGGTCGACAAGCTCGGGTCGGACTACCGCGGCGATCCGTCGTCGGCGCTCCTGGAGATTCTCGATCCGGAGCAGAACAGCGCTTTCAACGACCACTACCTCGAACTCGACTACGACCTCTCCAAAGTGCTTTTCGTGGCGACGGCCAACTACGTCGAGCAGATCCCGGCGCCGCTGCGCGACCGCATGGAGATGATCGAGATCACCGGCTACACGCACGACGAGAAGCGTGCCATCGCCCGGCAGTACCTCGTGCCGCGCCAGCGCGAGCGCAACGGCCTCGACGAGGCGCAGTTCGACCTCACCGACGAGGCGCTCGACCTCGTCATCGACGGCTACACGCGCGAATCGGGCGTCCGGCAGCTCGAACAGATGGTCGGCTCGGTCGCCCGTGGCGTGGCGGCCAAGGTGGCTCGCGGCGACGCCGACGGCGACACGGTCACGCCCGACGAGGTCGACGATTACCTCGACTCGCGCCGCTACTACTCGGAAGTCGCCGAGCGCACCGAGGTGCCCGGCGTGGCGACCGGCCTCGCGTGGACGCCCGTCGGCGGCGACATCCTGTTCATCGAGGCGAGCGTCTCGCGCGGCTCGGGTCGGATGATCCTGACCGGCAAACTCGGCGACGTGATGCGCGAATCGGCGCAGGCGGCGCACTCGTATGTGCGAGCGCACGCGGATGAGTTGGGGATTCCGTACGACGCATTCCGGTACTGGGACCTGCACGTACACGTCCCGGCGGGCGCGATCCCGAAGGACGGTCCGAGCGCCGGAACGGGGATGCTGACCGCTCTGACCAGCATCTTCACGCAGCGCCGCGTGCGTCACGACACCGCGATGACGGGCGAGATCACGCTCCGCGGCCTCGTGCTCCCGGTCGGCGGCGTCAAAGAGAAGGTGCTCGCCGCGCGGCGCTCCGGCATCACGCGCGTCGTGCTCCCGGAGCGCAACCGCACCGACATCGAGGACATCCGCAAGGACGCCATCGAGGGGCTCGACATCCACTACGTCTCGCGGATGCGCGACGTGCTGCCGCTCACCCTCGAAGACACCCCCGTGCGCGACGCCGCCGCCTTCTTCGCCGTCACCGACGCCGACCGCGAGGCCGCCCGCAGCGCTCCGGCCACCGCCACCGAGATCATCGTCAGCGCCCCGGCCACGCCCGACGGACGCGACTGACGCATTCCGCACCTTCGCCCATCGGGGGCGCTCCGTTCGCGCGGGGCGCCCCCGTGTCGTTCATGGGAGAGGAACACGCGCTGCATTGCCGATGCCTCCTGTCCCCTGCCCTGACGCAGCAGCGGCGCGACCGCCCCGAGGAGACGGTCGCGCCGGAGAGGCCTGGCCGGGGCAGTTCTGGACGTCAGTTCTGGACGGTCGCCTGTGCCCAGTCCCAGCCGGTTCGGCCGTTCGCGCCGAGTGCCCGGACGGAGACCACGTCGCCGGGCGCGGCCGGGATCGTCGCCTCTGGCTGCCGGACGGTCACGGAGGCGCGCATCGGGTCGGAGGGAGGGCCGTAGGCGACCGCGTAGCCGGTCACACCGGATTCGGCGGCACCGGTCCACGTGGCGCGCGTGCCCGCGCCGGTGCGGGTGAGGGCGAGGCCGCGCAGGCGGGCCGGCGACGAGGCGAGCGCCATGATGGAGGCGACCGTCGTCTTGCTCACCTCGGCGACGAGTTGGTGGCTGATCGTTTCGAGCACGTCGTGCGGCTGGTGGTAGTGCGGGTTGCCGAGGATCGGGTACGAGCCGATGCCGCCGACGATGTCGCCGTAGACTTCGTAGTAGGCGTGGGCGTCGGTGTTGCGGTAGTACTTCGCGTCGTAGGTGATGAGGCGGGTGAAGAGGAAGGCAGCCGCGTGCTGGAGGTCGCGGATGCCGGGGTTCGAGTAGCGGATGGTGTTGTCGTAGCGCGCGTCGTTCATCCAGCCGACCATGTCGTTGTTGAGCGCCCCCGCGATCTTCGCGCCGCTCTCGACGGCCCGGCGGACGAACTCGCGGCTCCCGAGCAGCCCGCCTTCCTCGCCGGTGAAGAAGGCGAACTGCACGGTCGCGCGCTGCGGATGGGCGGCGAGCACGCGCGCGGCCTCGAGAAGCGCCGTCGTGCCCGACGTGTTGTCGTCGGCGCCGGGGCCGGGCTCGACGGAGTCGAAGTGCGACGAGATGACATAGATGAGGTCGGGGTCCGCCGTCCCGCGCAGCGTCGCGACGACGTTGGCCGTCCGCACGCCGGGGCGAGGCTCGAACTCCTGAAGCTCCGGCTGATAGCCCATACGCCGCAGCTCCGCGGCGAGGTAGTCGATGGCCCGGCGGTTGCCGGGGCGCGTGATGAACTTGCTGTCCATCTCGAAGAGGGTGCGCGCGGACTCGTAGATGCGCGGCACCGACACCTGCTCGGTGACGGCGCGCACGCGGTCCTCGATGCCCGCGAACGTCGCCCGCCCGCGCGCCCGCAGGCCGTCCTCCTCCCGCTGCATCGCGGCCAGGCGCGCCAGCACGTCGTCGCTGGACACTTCCTGTGTGAGCGTGACGAGTTGGAGGCTGCGCTCGGGCGTGATCGTGTCGCCGTCGCGGTCGGTGGAGATGAGGAGGCGGGTGCCGTCGGGCGAGGGCGCCCACTCGTACTCCGGGGCGACCGTGCGGACGGTGTTGTTGTGGTGCAGGCGTTCGCCCTCGCCGGTCGCGGCGTCGTAGGCGTAGGCGCGCGTGTGGCGCGGCTCGCCCTTCATCGCAAGGACACGGTTCGGGCCGAGCCAGCGCGGAAAGCGGTCGTGCTGGATCTCGCGCGTGAGGCGCACCTCGCCGGTCCCGTCGCGTCCGACGACGTAGATCTCCCAGTCCTCGCGCGGCATCGCGGCGAAGGCGATGCGGCGCCCGCCGTCGGGCGACGGGGCGGGCGTGGCGAGGGGGAACGGGCTGCGCCGGACCTCCGGCGGCTCGCCCGCGTCGCCGAGCGTGTGGACGCGAAGCGACGTAGTTAACCCCGTCGCGCGCGACGAACGCGAGCACGGTGCCGTCGGCGGAGAGCGCGGGTTCGGTGCCCGCGAAGTCCCGGACGGCGCCCGAGGCGAGGTCGAGCACCGCCACGGTGGCCGGACCCGCGGAGAAGACGAGGTGACGCCCGGTCGCGGCCACGAGGAGGCCGGTCTTGAGGCCCGGCCCGTCGGTGAGCGCCCGGCGCCCGGCGGAAGTGAGCGCGTACACGTCCGAGCGTCCCGGCTCGCCACGCGGGGCGCCGACGAGGTAGAGCGTTGCGCCGTCGGGAGCGTACGCGAGCGAGCGCTTGGCGAGATCGCCGCCCGGCATCTCCGTCTCGCGCCCGGAGGCGAGGTCGCGCTCGACGACGCGCGCGGCCTCCTGTTCGAGCCGCCCGACGAGCTGCATCGCCGGTCCGTAGCGCGCGAAGTCCTGCCCGCGGAGCAGCGAATCGGCCCGCGCCCGCGCCGCGCGCAGTTCCGCCGACTCGGTGACGACGAGGTACGCGACGCGCTGCCCGTCGGGCGAGAACGTGAGGCCGACGCCCGCGAGGCGCGCGAGCGGCCGCACCGCGCCCGCCGTCGAGATCGACGATGTGACTCGTGCGGCCGCCGTCGGTGGTGTAGGCGGCGCGGCGTCCGTCGCGGCTCCACTGCATGCGCGCGCCGTCCGGGGCGACCTCGACGGTCCGGTAGCGCTCGCCGGTGAGGAGGGCCACGCGCGCGCGGAAGCGCCCGGCATCGGCGGAGCGCATCAGGCGCGCGAAGCCGCCGAGGGCTGCCGGGTAGTCGCCGTCCTGCCACGCCACGTACGCCGAGTCGTAGCGGGCGCGTGCGGCGGGCGGGTCGTCGGTCTGCGCGCGGGCGGGGAGGGCGACGAGCAGGAGGAGCGCGACGGGAAGCAGGCGGTGCATGGGGGGCGAGGCGTGGAGCGAGACGCAAGGTATCGCGCACGGCCGCCGGGTTTCGCGCCGATGATCACGAGCCGCTCAAGGGAGATCGGGGGTCCGTTGCGCCGGCTGTGTCTCCAGGCGATCCGTAGGGGACGTGCTTGCACGTCCCGCGCCCCTGCCCATCTCTGCCCCCAAACCCGTTCCGTTCTGCCGGGTGGCGCCACCGCCTGCCTCCGCTGAGCCTGTCGAAGCGTCGACGCCCGCGCGCTGGCCCTTCGCTTTGCGGTCCCCATCGGGGGGCGACGCGCTCCTGCGGATTCGGACGCCGGGGGTGCGCTGCGTCGTGGCGGGTGCCGGGGCTGTGCGGCGGTGGCAGAGACGGGACGTGCAAGCACGTCCCCTACGAAACGTCCAGATGCACGGCAGAGGGAGACGTGCTCAGGGATGTCGAACCGCCAGAACTCGATGACCGCACCGTTCCGCTGATCCGAGACGGCGGCGCCTTCCACATCCTCGACCGAAAACCGAAGTGAAAGCGCTTCGACACACCACGTTTCTTAATGCGTTTTGCGCTTGATCGCCTCTGAAAATGAGGCGTATTCTGCCGGGGCACTCAGACACCCCTGCCCATGGACCGCATCGACGAACTCGACGCCCGCATCCTCGCCCTCCTTCAGGCCGACGGACGCATCAAGCGCACCCGCATCGCCGAGGAGGTCGGGCTGTCGGTGCCGTCGGTGTCGGAGAGGATGCGCAAGCTCGAAGAGCGCGGCGTCGTGACCGGCTACCACGCCGTCGTCGACGCGCGGCGGCTGCACCTCGACATCACCGTCTTCATCCGCGTCATGGTCGATGGATCGGAGCACTATCCGGGCTTCGTCGAGGTGGCGATGACGCTCGACGAGGTGCTCGAAGTCCACTCGATCACCGGCGACGGCTCGCACATCCTCAAGGTGCGCACGCGCAACACGAACACGCTCGAACGCCTGCTCTCGCGCATCCAGCAGTGGACCGGCGTGCGCGGCACCTCGTCGTCGATCGTGCTGACGAGCTACAAAGAGACGCGCGCCCTCGCCGTCACACCCACCACGCTCGCCCCCGACCTCGACTGACGCGCCGCCACCGCACCGCGCCACGTCCCCGCTCGTCCTCTCTCCCCAGACCCTCCCCGTCCCCGATGCTCACCGCGCCCCGCGACATGCCTCCCGTCCCCCCGATGCTCGACATCGAGACCATCTTCGGCGAGAACACCTTCGGCCTCGACCAGATGAAGGCGCGCTTGCCGCGCACCGCCTTCAAGGCCTTCTGCGCCGCCGTCGGCAACGGCACGCCGATCTCCCCCGACGTCGCCGACGCGGTCGCGCTCGCGATGAAGGAGTGGGCGCTCTCCAAGGGCGCGAGCCACTACACGCACTGGTTCCAGCCGCTCACCGGCGCCACCGCCGAGAAGCACGACTCGTTCATCACGCCGAACAAGGGCGGCGGCGCCATCGCCGAGTTCTCGGGCAAGGAGCTCATTCAGGGCGAGCCGGACGCGTCGTCGTTCCCCTCGGGCGGCCTCCGGGCGACGTTCGAAGCGCGCGGCTACACCGCGTGGGACCCGACCAGCCCGGCCTTCATCGTCGAGACCGCGGGCGGCAACTACCTCGCCATCCCGACCGCCTTCGCGTCGTGGACCGGCGAGGCGCTCGACCACAAGATCCCGCTCCTGCGCTCGATGGCCGCCCTCGAGAGCGCCGCCCTCCGCGTGCTCCGCCTCTTCGGCGACACGACGGCGACGACGGTGACGAGCACGGTTGGCTGCGAGCAGGAATACTTCCTCGTGGACGAGGCGCACTACCGGCAGCGCCCGGACCTCATGCTCACCGGGCGGACGCTCTTCGGCGCGCAGCCGCCGCGCGGGCAGGAGCTCGAGGACCACTACTTCGGCTCGATCCCCGAGCGCGTGCTCGGCTACATGATGGCCGTCGAGACCGAGCTCTACCGGCTCGGCGTGCCGGTCAAGACGCGCCACAACGAGGTCGCACCGCGCCAGTACGAGATCGCGCCGATCTTCGAGACGAGCAACCTCGCCGCCGACCACCAGCAGCTGCTCATGATGACGCTCACGCGCATGGCGCCGCGCTACGGGTTCGTCTGCCTGATGCACGAGAAGCCGTTCGCGGGCGTCAACGGATCGGGCAAGCACAACAACTGGTCGATGGGCACCGACACGGGCCTCAATTTGCTCGAGCCGGGCGAGACGCCGCACCAGAACATGCAATTCCTGTTCGTGTGCGCCGCCGTGCTCCGCGCCGTCTACCGCCACCAGGACCTTCTGCGCGCCGCCGTGGCGAGCGCCGCGAACGACCACCGCCTCGGCGCCAACGAAGCGCCGCCCGCCATCCTGTCGGTCTTCCTCGGCGAGCAGTTGGAGGACATCTTCGAGCAGCTCGAGCGCGGCCCGGCGACGAGCGCCAAGGAAGGCGGAAGCCTCGAACTCGGCACGACCGCCCTGCCGACGCTTCCGCGCCACGCGGGCGACCGCAACCGCACGAGCCCGTTCGCCTTCACCGGCAACAAGTTCGAGTTCCGCGCCGTCGGGTCGAGCCAGTCGGTGTCGTTCCCGAACACCGTTCTCGAACACGATCGCCGCCGAATCGCTCGACGACATGGCGGCGATGCTGGAAGCGCGCACGAAGGGACGGACCAGCAAGAAGGCGTTCAGCGAGGCGGTCCACGCCGTTCTCGCCGAGGTCATCGCCGAGGTCAAGCCGGTTGTCTTCGGCGGCAACGGCTACGCCGAGGCGTGGCACGAGGAAGCCAAGCGCCGCGGCCTGCTCAACCTGCCCACCACGCTCGACGCGCTCGATACGCTCATCTCCGACAAGAACCGGGCGCTCTTCACGCGCTACGCCGTGCTCAGCGAGCGCGAACTCGAAAGCCGCCACGAGGTGCTCGTCGACCAGTACTTCAAGACGGTCAACATCGAGGGCGAGACGAGCGAGCGCATCGCGCGCACGATGCTCCTCCCGGCAGCGATCCGCTACCTCGGGATGCTCGTCGGAACGCTCGAGAGCGCCGACGAGATCGACATGAAGCTGCCGGGCGTCAAGGACGCCGCCGAGGAAGCGTCCGACGCCGTCGATGCGCTCCGCAAGGCGGTCAAGAAGCTTTCGAAGCAGAACGAGGCGCTCGGCGGCGAGACGGTCGAGGAGAAGGCGCACCACATGCGCGACCACGTCCTCCCCGCCATGGCCGACGTCCGCGCCGCCGCCGATGCGCTCGAGCGGATCGTCCCCCACGACCGCTGGCCCCTCCCGTCGTACCAGGACATCCTCTTCGCCCGCTGACGAGTGCCGCCCCCCGCGCCCCCTCTGGCCTCGCCGCCGGAGGGGGCGCGCGGCGTTTCAGCCGGGTCTACCGGTCAGGTCCCGGCGCCTGACCGGTGCGTGGCCGCTGGCTCCGCGCGTTCCCTACTCCACCACGAATGCCACGTCGGGCGTGGCGAGGTGGACGCGGGCGCCGTGCGCGAGGCGCACCGGGCGGTTCGGCTCGATGCGGCGGCCCGCGACGAACGTGCCGTTGGCGGAGCCGCCGTCCTGAATCCACAGCCCCGCCTCGTCGGCGAAGACGACGGCGTGGCGCTTCGAGACTGCCGCCGCCGAGGCGGGCACGACGACATCGCAGCGCGCCGCGTCGCGTCCGATGCGCAGGCGCTCGCCGAGCGGCAGGCGCACGCCCGCGAGCACGCCCGGCAGGCCGCGGAGGTAGTAGCGCGCGGCAGGGATGACAGGTGGCGCGATGGGCGCGGCTGGGACGAACGGAGATGCAGGAATCGGCGGGGATGCTGCCGGTTCAACGGCTTCCTCGACCGGCGCCGACCGCCGACGCCGCACGAGCAGCGGCAGCAGGGCGACGAGGAGCGCGCCGAGGGCGACGGCCCACGCCCACGGCGGGAGCGCCGCGAAAAGGGTCCTCGCGCCACCGTCCGACGCGGCGCGAGGAGGAGCGGCAGGTGTCGCCGCCACCTCGGAAGCGCAGGGGGCCGTTGCGACGTCAGTGGCGATGCGGCGGTCGCGGAGGGCGTCGAGGAAGGGGGCGCGGGCGAGGACGCGCAGGCGCGCGCCCGCCGCCCCGCCGTCCTCGCCGACGATGCCGAGGACTTCGCCGCAGGTGTTCACGAGCACGCCGCCGCGCATCCCCGGCGTCAGGGCGGCGTCGGTGTCGCGCGTCAGGGTGCCGCCGGTGCGGCGGGTGCCGATGAGGGCGCCGGGGACGGCGGTCGGGACGAAGAGCGCCGCGCCGAGGCGGTCGGTGGCATCGACGGTGCCTGCGCCGGGGAAGCCGACGACGCGGACGTCGGCGCCGTCGGGGAGGTCGGCGGCGGCGAGGCGCACGGCGCGGGCACCGCTCGGGCGCGGCGTGCGGACGATGGCGAGGTCGAGCGTCGGCGACGACCACTCGACCGTCGCCGTGACCAGATCGCCCGACCGCCCACCGACGGCCACGCGTCCGCCTTCGCCCGCGCACGCCACGAGCCGCGCACTCGTCGCGATGCGGTCTCCCGCTGCGCCCGATCCCTCGACGACCACGCCGCCGCCCGCCGCCGCCCGCGTCGACGTCACGCAGACGACGCGCACGACCGACGCCGCCGGATCGGCCGACTGCCCCACGGCCCGTCCGGCGCTGAGCGCGGCGATGGCGCACACGCCCATCCGAGCCGTGACGCGGAGTCCGATGCGGCGAGTCCTCGGAAGCGAAATCGGCATTCTCACGGCCTCACCCCCACGACGCGGCGCGATGGCGGGCGCACGATGACAGCGCTCTGAGGAACGAGGCCCGTCGGCGGAGCGCTGCGAGGCACCACGCGGGCGGTGTCGCGCGGCGGAGCGGCGGGACCAGGAGCGGTCGGGAGTGGCGCGGAAGGCGCCGGGAGGGCCGTCGTGTCGCGGGCGAGGGTGTCGCGGGCCGTCGTGTCGCGCGCGGCGAGGCTGTCGGCGCGGGGCACGGCGAGGGTGTCGGCGGCGACGGGCACGGGGGCCGGGCGCAGGCGCGGCCAGAGCCAGAACGCGACGGCAGCGACGGCCACGAGCACGCCGATCCACACGAGCGGACGCCATGCCGGCGGACGCGCGGACGGTGGCGCCGCGACGGCAGGCGACGCTCCCGACGGCGGAGGCGGCGCGGCGGGGAGCGCAGGGGTGCGGGTGACGACGAGGGCGGTGACGTTGTCCTGCCGCTCGCGTCCACGCGAAAGCACGGCGTCGACGAGCGCCTGCGCGGCGTGTTCGGGGACGACGGCGGCGAGCACGGCCGTCATCTCGTCGTCGGTGAGGGTGCCGAAGAGGCCGTCGGAGCAGAGGATCAGGCGGTCGCCGACGGCGAGGAGGACCGGCTCGACGGCGCCGTCGATTTCCGTCAGACGCGCCTGCCCGAGGAAGCTCGTGAGCGCGTGGCGCTGCCGGTTCGACGCGGCGTCCTCGGCGGTGACGCGGCCCTCGGCGACGGCCCGGTCGAGGCGTGTGCCGAGGGTGTGCGGCGTGTTGAGCTTCTCGATGTCGCCCGAACGAACGACGTATACCCCGCTGTCTCCCACCGACATCCACGCGAACCGCTCCGGTTCGACGATGGCCGCGACGAGCGTCGTTCCCATGTCGTCCTCGACCCCGGCGGCGCGGGCGGCGGCGTGAACCTCCCGCCCGGCCTCGCCGGTCGCGCGGTGGAGAACGTCGGCGGCGGGTTCGGCGTGGGCGGTGCGGGCGAGGGCGCCGGTGAACACGTCGGCGGCGATGCGCGAGGCGGCGGCGCCGCCCGCGTGGCCGCCCATCCCGTCGGCGACGACGACGCCGACGGTGCCGTCGGGGAAGCCGGGCACGTGCTCGCGGACGCGGGCAGCGTCCTGCTGCTCGGCGCGGGTGCCGATGTGCTGCGCGATGGAGATGACGAGGGGCATGGTCGAAACGAGGCGAAGGTCGAGCGTCAGCGAAGGGTCGGGCGGGCGGGCGCGGGGCGCGCCACCGGGCGCGGCGCCCTCGACGACGAGCGTCAGGGGCGTCTCGCCGAGCACGAACGTGTCGCCGTGCGCGAGAACCGCCTCCCGCGTGTCGGCACCCCGCACGGCCATCCCGTTCGTCGAGCCGAGGTCGCGGATGTGGATGCGCTCGCCATCGTACGACAGCGACGCGTGGCGGGCGCTGACGGCCGCGTCGCGGAGCCGGATGTCGGCCTCCTCGCCCCGTCCGACGATGCGCGGCAGGTCGAGCACGGCGACGCCGACGACCTGCCCGTCGGCCCCGACGAGCCGCACGCGCGGCGCCTGCGGGGGTACGTCCACGAGCATCGGCGCGAGCGGTGGCGACGCGAGGTGCGGCGACGGTGACGGTGCAGATTCCGGCGCCACGTCGTCACCCAACGCCCCGTCGTCCACAGTCGGAGGCGCCGCGGTGCTGTGCTGGATCCGTTCGCGGATTCGAGCGCCGAAGAACACCCAGCCTGCGGCGGCGGCGATGGCGAGGGCGCCGAGAGTGAGCCAGAGAAGCACGTTCGAGCCGCCGTCGTCCGCGGCATCCGTCGGCGCGGCAGGGGCCGCTGCAGGGACCGCCGGTGCCCGCACGATGCGCACGCGCGACGACGTGACGGTGCCTACGCGGACCGAGAACCACGTCGGCGCGGCAGTGGCGGCGGTGTCACCAGCGGCACGGATGCCGGGGGCGGCGAGGTCGAGTTGCCACGACGCGGCGAGGCGCTCGCGGAGGGCGGCAAGAGCCGGGCCGGGCGCACCGTCGAGCGGGGCGCCGCCGGTGGCGCGGGCGAGCGTGACGAGCGGGAGCGCGTCGGGCGTGCCGGGGCGGGCGATCGGGAAGACCGGAAGACCGGCGGCGGAGACGTCGGCTTCGGTGGCGGGGTCGAGGTGGCGGCCGTCGGTGCGCACGAGCGCGATGCGGCGCAGGCCCGCGCCGGGAAGCGTCGCGGCGAGGCGGAGGGCCTCGGCCTCGTCGGCTTCGTCGTCGGTGGCGCGGAGGCCGTCGAGCGCGCGCCGGACGTCGGCGGGGGCGGACCACGGGCGCACGATCCGCGCCCGGTCGCCGCAGGTGACGATGGCCGCGCGGTCGCCCGTCGCCGTCAACCCATCGGCGAAGGCGACGAAGGCAGCGATGGTCTCGGAGACCTCCGCAGGCGGTTGCGCGCGGTCGAGGCAGACGACGAAGACGACGCCGAGCGGCGCCGCTCGGGCCGCCGTCACGGTCACGAGCGCCGCGCGGCGCCCGTCGAGCATCGGCGCGAGGGCGGCGGAATCCGGACGCACCGCGCGCCCGTCGGCGTCGGTCACGCGCACGAACGCCCGCACGCCCGACGCGCTCGCCATCGCCTGCTCGGCGACGACGCGGCCGGTGGCCTGAGCCGTGGCGGTGTGCGCAACCGGCGCGGCGGCGAGGAGCGCGGCGAGCGTCCACGCGGCGCGGAGTGTGGGTCGGCAGGGCGTCACGGGGCCGTCCACTGGAACGCCTCGGCGCACAGCGGCACGAAGACGAGCGTCGTCTGGCCGAGTTCGACGCGGTCGTGGGCGGCGAGCGGCGCCGGGGCGTAGACGGCGGCGCCGTTCAGGTAGACGAGGCCGCTGCCGTCGCCGGGGAGCAGGTGGAAGGCGTTGGCGCGCGGGTCGTACGAGACGACGGCGTGGCGCTCGCGCGAGACGTGCGTGTCGAAGCCGAGAACGACGCCGTTCGACGCCTCGCGCCCGATCGTCGTGCGCCCGGCGAGGAGGCGGAAGTCGCGTCCGCGCGCCGGTCCACCGGCCACGACGAGCCACCCGACGACCGGCTCGGCAGCGCGTCCGGACGCTGCGGCAGGGGGCGCGGAGGGCGTTGCAGACGGCGCCGCGTCGGCGCTCGGGCGGTGCGCGGCGATCCGGATCGTCGCGTCGGGGTCGGCGGAGCGCGTTCCACCGAGGCGCACCGTGTCGCCGTCCTGCGCGGGCGGGCGCGGCGCGGACTGCGGCACGTAGAGGTCGGCGGCGGGCGGCAGGTCGTCGAACGAGAAGCCGCCGAAGCGTCCGGCGCGCGACGGCGTCGACGGCAGGCGCACGGTCTCGTCCGGCTCATTCGGTCCCGCGGACGGTCCCGCGGGCGGCGGCGTGTTCGGCGGCGGTACGGCGCGTGGCGGGCCGAAGGGATCGTCAGGGTCGAAGGACATCGAGGCGGGGCAGCGGGTTGAGTTGGTCGTCTGTGGTGGATCGTTTGTTGTCGATCGCGGGCATCGGCTTGCTCTGCATCCACCACCAACAACCAGCAATTAACGATCAACGGAAAGCAGGCGGGCACGGGAGTCGAGGGCGTAGGCGGAGACGCCGTCGACGCGGTATTCGGCACTCGCGCCGCGGGCTTCGACGTCGATCCCCTCGACCGCTCCGACGCCACGGACGCGGGCGACGGCGTTGTTGCCGAGCGAGAGCGCCGCCGCGTCGTCGGAGAAATCGAAGGTCAGGTGGAGACGGCTGCCGTTCCACGCGAGCGTGCCGCGGCGCGTCTCGGTCGATCCGCTGCCCTCGGGCACGGCGGTGCGGACGAGGCGGTAGCCGTCGGCGTCGAGGGTGAAGGTGACGCGCGCGCGGTCGGCGCGGAAGGCGAGCGAGAGCGATCCGTCGCTCTGTCCCTGCCGGAAGATGTCGGCCTGCACGAGGCCGTTCTCGATGCGCAGGTCGCCGAGCCGCGCCGACGCCGTCCCCCGACCCGACTACCGCTGCGATGGCCGTGACCGCCGAGTCGGGCGAGTCGGCACCTCCATCGCTGCCACTTCCGATGGCGCAGCGCGACGACGAGAGGCGCAGCACGAGCGCCGTGCCGTCGGCCTCCGACTGCCCGTCGACGCACGCGCCGGTCGTCTCGCTCGTCTGCCACGCCGCCGCGCCCGCGGGCAGGAGCGCCTCGACGAGCCACCGGCCCTCGCGGTCGAGCCGCTCGCGGACCGACGCGTACAGGCCCGCCGCGAGTTCGTCGTGCCGCAGCCGCGCCGCGCTCCGCTCGACGACGACCACCACGCGGGCGCTGTCCATCCGCCCGTCGGAGTCCGAGAGCGTGTAGCCGAACGCATCCTCGCCGAAGAACCCCTCGCGCGGCGTGTAGCGCAGCACGCCGCCGGTCGAGCGGAGCCGCCCGCCGCCGGGTGTGGACGTGCTGACGACGCGCAGGCCGCCGCCCGCCGGATCGACATCGTTGGCGAGCACGTCGGCGTCGAGCGTCTGCCCTTCGGTGACGACGTAGCTGTCGTCGGCCGCGCGCGGTCCGCCGATGCCCGAGGCGCCCGAAGACGCCCCCGCGCCACGCGGCCATCGCCGCGAGGCCCACGAGCGCGAACAGGACGACGACGAGTGCCCACCGCCCGGCGTGGCTGCGCGGCTCGTCGTCCACATCGTCACTGCCGTCGTCATCGTCCCACGCCTGCACGAGGACGGCTCAGCAGGGGCGGTGGGCACCGCACGTGGGGGGTCGACGAGAGCGGTGTAAGACGGGGCCGGATCCGGCGCGGCGGGCGGCGAAGCGCGGTCCCACGTGGGCTGGGGCGCGGAGTAGGCGTCGTCGTCCGCTCCGTCGTCGGCGTCGAGGACCGATTCGAAGGCTTCGACGGTCTGCGGGCGGTGCTCGGGGCGGAGGGCGAGCGCCCACGTGACGGCGCGGGCGAGCGGCGCGGGCGTGTCGGGCGCGGCTTCGGCGAGAGGCACGAGGTCGTCGTCGAGGATGCGGGCCGTCGCCTCGGGAGGGACGCGGCCTGCGAGCATCCGGTAGAGCGTCGCGCCGACGGCGTAGAGATCGGTCCACGGCCCGAGGCGCCCGTACGACGAATACTGCTCGTAGGGCGCGTAGCCCGGTTTGAGGACGACCGATGTCGTCGCGCCCCGGTCGGCGGCCTCGGCGACGCGGGCGGCGCCGAAGTCGAGGAGCACGACGTCGCCCGCGCGCGTCAGGTAGATGTTGTGCGGGTCGACGTCGCGGTGGACGATGCCGTCGGCGTGGAGTTCGCGGAGCGCGAGGAGGACCGGGCGGATGATGCCCTCGGCGGTGGCCCCGTCGACGCTGCCGCCGCGGCGTTCGAGGTAGAGCGAGAGCGGCGCACCGTCGAGGTAGTCCATCACCAGATACGCCGTGCCGTTGGCCTCGAAGTAGGTCCGCACGCGGACGATGTTCGGGTGCCGGTAGCGCGCGAGCAGTCTTGCCTCCTCCAGAAAGCGCGCGCGTCCGGCGGCGAGGCCCGCCGCGTCGTCGCGCGTGTTCGGCAGGATGGCGAGGCCGTCGGCGGCGCGCCGGGCGTGGGTGCGCGGGAAGAACTCCTTGACGGCGACCTGCACGCCGAGGCGCGTGTCGAGGGCGCGGTAGGTGATGCCGAAGCCGCCGGGCTTGCCGAGGACGCCCTCGATCTCGTACTGCCCGCCGAGCACGGTGCCCGCCGGGAGGAGAATGCTGTCGTCCATCGGTCGGGCGCGCGGGGGAAAGGCGGAAGTGGCGCCGGTACGCCGGGGGATGGGAAAAGGTGTCGGCGGGAGGATCGGGGATTGGGCATGGGGATGCACCCGACGGGCCGGACGCCTCGCCGCCGCGCGCCCGCGCCCGGTCGCCGCGCCGCGGACCTGCCCGGCGGGAGCCCGCGTTCTGGCGCAATGCCCCTCTCGACACGCACGCGCCGGATCGTCCGCATCGCGACGATCTCCATCGCCGCCACGCTCCTCGTCACCCTGATCGCGCTCAACGTGACGGCGGGCGAGCACCGCATCAAAGAGCAGATCCAGACCCCGTACCGCGTCGAGGATCCGCGCTTCGTCTACGAGATGAGCCTGCTGCTCGGGCCGCCCGTGATCGGCGGCAACGCGGTCACGGCGCTCGACAACGGCGACGAGATCTTCCCCGCCATGCTCGCCGCCATCGACTCGGCGCGCACGACGATCACGTTCGAGACCTACATCTACTGGTCGGGCGAGATCGGCGACCGCTTCTCCGAGGCGCTCGAGCGCAAGGCGCGCGAGGGCGTGCGCGTCCACGTTCTCGTCGACTGGGCCGGGGCGATCAAGATGGACGAGGACACCTTCGACGCGATGACCGAGGCGGGCGTCGAGGTCGCGCGGTACCGACCGCTGAAGTGGTACCAGCT
Source organism: Rhodothermales bacterium (assembly GCA_963726715.1). Classification (GTDB taxonomy): domain Bacteria; phylum Bacteroidota; class Rhodothermia; order Rhodothermales; family BA12; genus CAVSDF01. The sequence goes on along the minus strand of CAVSDF010000010.1, from coordinate 102,746 downwards.
CTCGCGCATGAACTCGCGGACGCACCGCAAGCTGCTCGTCGTCGACGGGCGGGTCGGGTTCACCGGCGGCGTCGGCATCGCGGACCTCTGGAGCGGGCACGCGCAGGACCCGGAGCACTGGCGCGACATGCACTTCCGCGTCGAGGGGCCGGTCGTGGCGCAGCTGCAGGCCGCCTTCCTCGACAACTGGATCCAGACGACCGGGTCCGTCCTCAACGGCGAGGACTACTTCCCGCGCCTCGACGCCGACGGCGCGGTCGACGCCCACGTCTTCACCTCGTCGCCCGACGGCGGCAGCGATTCGATGCGGCTGATGTACCTCATGGCGATCACCTCGGCCGCGCGCACCGTCGATCTGGCCTCGGCCTACTTCGTGCCGGACGAGCTGACGGTCGAGGCGATCGTGGCCGCGCGCGAGCGGGGTGTCATCGTCCGCGTGCTCGTGCCCGGCCCGCACATCGACTCCGAGCTCGTCGAGATCTCGTCCAAGCGCATCTGGGGCGACCTGCTCGCCGCCGGTGTCGAGATCTCGGTCTACCAGCCGACGATGCTGCACACCAAGATGCTCGTCGTGGACGGCTTCATGACGTCGGTCGGGTCCACCAACTTCGACGTGCGCTCGTTCGAACTCAACGACGAGGCCAGCATCAACCTCTACGACACGGCCTTCGCCGCCGCGATGACGGCAACGTTCGAGCGCGACTGGGCCGACGGCGAGCCGTACACGCTGGCGATGTGGAAGGAGCGGCCGTGGACGCAGAAGTTCGCCGAAGCGGTGCTCATCCCTCTCGAGTCGCAGCTGTAGCGCGCCGCGGGCTCCGCCGCCACGTCAGGGGGCGAGCGTCTCGCGCCGACGCACCGCCCGCGCGGTCCGCGCCTCGGAGGGGGCGGGCAGGCCGCCGCGCCCGGCTCGGGGGCAGAGGCGGCAGCGCCGAACCGCCCGCCGTCCGGCGAGGCCCGCAGCGCCGGGCCACCGCGCACCTGTCCGGCCGGGGGCCCCGACCGCTGGCCCGCCTGGCACCCCGCCCCCCATCTCCAATCCTCAACACCCCCCACGAACCGCCGCCGCGGGTGCCGCGTACGACGGCGCCTTGCCCCGACGCCCTCCCCGACCGCCGCGCCCCCCGCCGATGTACGACGCCCCCGTGGCACGCCTCGATGCCCTCGTCAATGCTGCCGACGGCATCCCGTACGACCGCCTCGTCCACTTCGCCCGCCCGCTCTTCGAGGCCTACGACGTCGAGATGGCCCGCGCCGAAGCCGCCGGGCGCGGCCTGCCCGACGAGGCGCCCGACGACCTCGTGCTCGTGCTCGACACCGCGCGCCTGCTCTGGTCCTACTTCGTCCTCGGCGGCGACGCCGACGCGCACGCCGACGCACTGGAGGCCGCGCTCCTGCCCGACGGCGGGCGCGACGACGACCGCGCAACTTTCCTCGTGCTCCTCGGCGAACTCGAAGAGCGCTTCCAGGACCACCGCGACCACGCGACCGACGCGCCGCCGTTCGCCGACGTCCTCGCCGACTACCTCGACGCCTACCCGTCCGACGACCCCCACGCCGATGCCGCCGAGGCCATCGCCGCCTTCGCCCGCCCGCTCCTCGACGCCGTCGACGTGACCGACCTCGACGAACTCGACCGGCAGATGGACCTCGCGCACCTGCTCTGGGACGCCGCCCACGCCCCCGACGCCGCCACCCGCGCCGCCCTCCTCGACGACGCCCGCGAGTCCTACGCCGTCGCCGACCCCGCCGCCCTCCTCCGCGATCTCCTCGGCGCCGCGCGGGATGACCTGGTTGGTCGTTGGTCGTTGATGGTTGGTCGTGAACCCATACCGATGTTGTCAACGACAACCAACTACGAACAACTCAACGACAAACTGCCGACCCATGCTCGACCGCTCCCTCGTCGCCCCGACCTTCGACGCGGCGCGCGACCTCGCCGACAGCCTCGTCGCCGCGCGGCGGCACCTGCACGAGCACCCGGAACTGGGGTTCGCGGAGCACGAGACGGCGGCGTTCATCGAGCGGAGCCTGTCGGCGCTGGGCCTGACACCCGTGCGCGTCGCGGGCACCGGCGTGTGGGCGGATGTCGTGGGCGATGCGCCGGGACCGTTCCGCTGCTACCGCGCCGACATCGACGCCCTCCCGATTCAGGACGCCAAGCAGGACGTGCCGTACGCCTCGCGCACGCCGGGCGTCGCGCACCTGTGCGGCCACGACGCCCACACCGCCGTCGGCCTCGGCGTGGCGCGGCTGCTCGTGGACGGGCGGGCGGCGCTCGCGGGGACGGTGCGCGTCTTCTTCCAGCCCAACGAGGAGGGGACGCCGAGCGGGGCGCCGAAGATGATCGAGGCGGGGGTGCTCGACGGGCCCGAGGGCGAGACCGCCATCGCCTGCGTCGGCATCCACGTCGACCCGACGCTCGCGGTCGGGCAGGTCGGCCTCATCAGCGGGCCCGTGACGGCGTCGTACGACCAGTTCGACATCACCGTCCGCTCGACGGCCTCGATCCACAGCGCCCGTCCGCACACCGCCCCCGACGCCGTCTGGCTCGCGACGACGCTGGCGCAGCACGCCTACGCCCTCGCCGGCCGCGTCACCGACGCCCGCCGCCCGACGGTTTTTTCGATTACGCGGTTCGTGGCGGGCCAGGCCTACAACGTCATCCCGCGCGCCGTCACCTTCGGCGGGACGCTGCGGTCGGTGCAGGCGGAGGCGCGCGACGCCTTCATCGCCGCCCTCACCGCCTTCGCAGCCGGGATGGACACCGCCTACGGCGCGACGACCGACGTGGCGTTCGCGCACGGCAGCCCACCCGTCGTCAACGACGCCGCCCTCGTCGCGGCCGCTGCGGCCCGCATCACCGAGACGCGCGGCGGCGATGCGCTCGTGATGTTCGAGCTCCCGAGCATGGGCGGCGAGGACTTCGCGTACTACACCGAGCGCGTCCCCGGCCTCTTCGTGCGCATCGGCACCCGGTCGTCGGCGCGCACCGCGCACGCCTGCCACGACGAACGCTTCGACATCGACGAAGCCGCCCTCGAACCCGCAGCCCGGCTGATGGCGGATCTGGTGATGGGGATGGGGTGAGGCCCCCACCTGCCGCTGCGGCCTGGACGGCCTCCGCGGTTGTCCTCCCCCGCGTGCGGGGGAGGTGCCCGAAGGGCGGCGGGGGCCGGTGCCCGAACCCCGAACCATCCCCCTACCCCACCTCTACCCGCGGCGTCCAGAGTCCGGCGCGGACGCGCTCGATGAAGGCCATCACGCGGTCGTTGAAGACGTCGGGCTGGTCGAGGTTGACGACGTGGCCGCTGCCGCCGAGCACGTCGAGCGTGGCGGAGAGGTGGCGTTCGACGACGCGGGCGACGGGCGGGAGGAACAGGTAGTCTTCGGCGCCCATCACGTAGAGCGTCGGCAGGCCGGTGTCGCGCTCGCGGAAGAAGCGCAGGAGGGGGTTGACCTCCGCCGTCAGGCGCCACCAGCGCAGAAACTCGCGCCGGGCGACCCGCTTGGCCTCGGCGACGAAGGCGAGGCGCGATTCGCGGTGGCGGCGGCGCGGCATGATGATCCACGCGAACAGCTTGTAGAGCCACAGGAACGGCACCACGCGCCGCACGAGCGTGCCCGCCCCGACGAGCATGCGCGAGCGGATGTCCAGGCGCACGATGGCGCCGCCGAGGATCATCGACGCGACGCGCTCGGGCGCAAGCTCCGAGATCGTGCGAATGACGATGGAGCCGAGCGAGATGCCGACGAAGTGCGCCTGCCCGATGCCGAGCGTGTCGAGCGTGTCGAGCACGTCGCGCGCCACGTCGTCGAAGGTGTAGGTCAGCGCGACCGCCTCGTCCTCGCGGTGCTGCGAGCCGCCGTGGCCGCGCAGATCGACCATCAGCACGTTGTACCGGTCCTTGAACGGGCGCAGCTGCCGGTGCCAGATGGCCGACGAGCCGCCCGCGCCATGAACGAAGACGACCCACGGCGCATCGGGCGAATGGTCGTAGCGGCGGTGGTACAGCACGGGCGGAGAGGCGGTGGGAGATGGGTGAACGGGGGCGACGCGCGGGGGTGCCCGGCAGGGTTGGTCGTTGGTTGTTGACGGTTGGTCGTGGGTCGTAGTCGAGCCGAACGGCGCTCCGCCCACGTCCGCAGAGCCTGTCATTGCGAGGAGCGACGCGACGTGGCAATCCGGCCCGACGGCCCCCTTCGACCCGGATTGCGGCGGCCCCTGCAGGGCCTCGCAATGACACCAAACGATGACTCCGTCTCGCGCACGCCGTTGATCGCGGACAGGTCGCATCCCTTCGCAATGACACGAACGGTGCATCCCGCACCCGAAAAACCACCAATCACCAACGCGACAAACGCCCCCTCACACCTCCGTCCCACCCGGCGCGGTGTCCTTCGCGGCGTCGGCCTCGATGTCGGCGAGGCGGGAGGGGGCGATGAGGCCAATCGTCGCCGCGTGGCGCGCGGCGGCGTAGCTGTCGGCGACGAGGAGGACGGGCACGCCGGAGGCCTCGACCGTCGCGACGAGTCGGGTGACGTCGGCGGCGCGGGCGGCGTCGGAGACGTCGCGGAGGTAGACGGCGGCGATGCGGCCGGGGTGGAGGCGGACGGCCTCGGCGTAGATCTCCGGGTCGTGCTGCCCGCTGTCGCCGATGAGCACGAACGGCAGGCGCGGGTGCGTGGCGAGCAGGTCGGCGATCATGGCGAGCTTGTGGTCGCCGTGGCCCGATTTGATGAAGTGGTCGGGCGTCAGGCCGAGGTCGCGCAGGAACAGCGGCCCGCGCGGCATCCCCTGGTGGTCGAGGAACTCGGCGATAACGTCGTACAGGTTCCACGGACTCGACGAGACGTAGAAGACCGGGTTGTCCATCGTCGACGATGTGCCGTAGGCGAGGGCGCGGTAGAGCGCGGCGACGCCGGGGAAAGGCAGGCGCGTGCGGGCGTTCGAGAAGACGGTCGTGCGCAGCATCGTCAGCATTCGCGTCGCGCCGGTCTGCAGGACCGTGTCGTCGACGTCGGAGATGACGCCGACGGTGGCGCTCGGGAGGACGGCGAGCACCTCGGCCGTCGTCGTTGCGCGGGCGTCCGGCTGCCGGGGCGTGCCGAGGAGGTCGAGGCGCACCTCGTGGACGTGCGCGTCGGACGGGAGCGGGTCGTCGAGGTCGAGGCGGATGCGGATGTAGCCCTCCTTGTCGCTCACCACCTCGCACGACGCAGCGCCGAAGGTGGCGCGGACGCGGGCGCCGGGGATTTCGTCCGACTCGAAGCGCCGGACCATGTCGCGGGCGTTGGAGAGGAGCGAGGCGTCGGGGTCGGCGGGCGAGAGGCCGGGGTCTTCGAGGACGCGGCCTTTGAGGAAGAGCGCGCGGTCGGTCGCGTGCCCGCGGTAGGCGACGACGACCGGCGTGCGTTCGTCACCGATGCGGGCCTTGAAGGCGTCGATGCGGTCTTCGGCGGCGGAGAGCGCGGCGCGGGCAGCATCGAGCGGCGAGAACGACATCGGGAGGCGGGGACGTGAGGAGAGCAGGGAGGCGCCGGATGCGAGCGCCGGGTGCAGTGCGGACAGCTTCGGCACACCGTGCGCGGCGCGGACAGTTGGCCGGAGGCGGGGCGCGGTGGTATGCTTGCCCTTCCCTCAGGTGCCCGCTCCGGCGGCGCACGATCCCCCTGTTCCGGCCCCGTCACGCCCCGATGCCCCTTCTCATCCTTCTTCTCGGCCTCGTCGCGCCGCGCGTGTCCATCGTGCTGCTGTGGATCTTCACGAGCTGGTTCACCGGCGTCTTCGACCGCGTGCTCTGGCTCGTGCTCGGACTGCTGCTGCTGCCCGTTTCGACGCTCTGGTTCTCGGTCGTCGTCAACGTCTTCGGCGGGCAGTGGTCCATCCTGCCCATCATCGGGATGGTGATTGCCGTGCTCGTCGACATCGGCGTCATCGGCTCGTCGCGGCGCTGAGGGCATGACCGAGATTCCGTCTGTCTCGCCGGATGCCGCCGCCCGTGCCGCCGACGATGCGGCCCTGACCACGCGCGGTACGCTCCGGCACCGCTACCTCGTGCGTCCGACCGAGTGCGGCGCCTCCGACCGGCTCGCCCCGTCGGCGCTCCTCGACCTGTTTCAGGAGGCCGCGGGCGCCGATGCCGACCGCCTCGGCTTCGGCCTCGACGCGATGCGCGCCGCGGGCCGCGCGTGGGTGCTCCACCGCATCGCCGTCCGCGTGACCGGCGCGATGCCCCGCATCGGCGAGGGCGTGACGGTCGAGACGTGGCCCGCGCCCGCCGAGGGCGCCCTTTCGGCCCGCCACGCCCTCGTCACCGCCGACGACGGCGCCCCGATCGCCGCCATCACCACGCGCTGGCTCTACATCGACGCCGCCCGCCGCCGCCCGCTCCGCCCGACGCCCGAACTGATGGCGTTTGCGCGCGCCGACCTCGACGTCCCGCTCGTGATTCCCGCCGACGCGCCGAGCGGCCCCGTCACCGGACCGTCGGCGCCGATCGTCGTCTGCGTGCCGATCCGCGTGCTCCGCCGCGACCTCGACGTCATGAACCACGCCAACAACGTCCACTTCGCCGAGTGGATGATGGAGGCCCTGCCCGACGAGGTCGTCGCGCGCCCGGTCGTCGATCTCGACCTCCTCATCCGCGCCGAGGCGCTCTACGGCGACCACCTCATCGCCGAAGCCGCCCCCGCGAACGGCACCGACGCCGCGACCGCCGACACGTGGGCGCACGTCCTCCACCGCGACGGCGACGCCCGCCCCATCGCCACGATGCGCACGCGCTGGGGGTGAGCGGTGTGGGTTGGTGGGTTGGTCTGATGGTGAGTTTGTGTGGTGGTGAGTGCGCGCCGAGGGAGCGAACGACGGTGTCCAGGACGGTGCTGGAGGCGAAACCGACCGCCTTCGCCCCGCTCGATCCCCACCAACCCACTCTCTCACCAACTCACACTCTCACCAGCCCACATCCTCCTCCCGTCACGCCCGATCCGCCATCACTTTCGCTGCGATGCGATCGTCGAGGCGGGCGCGGACGTCGGGCCATTCGTCGGCGATGACGGAGTAGTAGACGGTGTCGCGCTGGCCGCCGTTCGCGGTGCGCATGTGGCGGCGGAGGGTGCCCTCGAACGTCGCGCCGATACCGGCGAGGGCCGCGCGCGAGCGCTCGTTGCGGGCGTCGGCCTTGAACTCGACGCGCAGCAGGCGCCAGGTGTCGAAGGCGTGGCCGAGCATCGCGCGCTTGGTGTCGGCGTTGACCGCCGTGCCCTGTACCGCCGGGTCGTAGAACGTCCACCCGATCTCGACGCGCCGGTCGGCCGACGACAGCTCCGCGAACCGTGTCGACCCGACGACCGCGCCGTCGCTGCGCCGCACCACCACGAGCGGCACGGCCGCCCCGGCGTCGCGCTCGGCGAGGGCGCGGGCGACGTACATCGCCACGTCGCCTTCGTCTCGCATCGCGGAGATCGAGAACCGCCACAGCGACGGCGTGAGGGCGAAGCGCAGCAGGCCCTCGGTGTGGTCCGCCGAGAGCGGTTCGAGGCGCACGACACGCCCGGTGAGCGTCGGGCGGAGCGGGTCGGGGGCGGTGGAGGGCGCGGGAGCGTCGGACATCGGTGTGGGGGATGGCGCCAAGATCGGGCGGCGCACGGCGATTCCGGCGCGGCGGCAGCGGGGCGGCGGGCCACCGGGGGAGTAGAGACGCATCGCCGATGCGTCTCTACCGGACATCGCCCCCCCCGTCACCCCATCCCGAGAGCCACGAGGGCGGCGCGGGTTCGGGGGGCGACGGCGGGGTCGGCGGCGAGATCGCGGCGCAGACGGGCGAGGCCGTCGCCGTCGTCGACGTCGTACCACGGCGGCAGCAGGGTCACGGCGCGGTCGTCAGCGGCGGCGCGGGCGACGGTGTCCGCGAGGACGTCTGGATGGCTGTAGGTCATCCCGGCGAAGAGCGCAGGGGCGAGGTCGCGCATCCCGAGCAGGTAGTAACCGCCGTCAGCAGCGGGGCCGAGCGTCACGGCGCGGGGTGCGTCGAGGTGCTCGAAGGCGAGGGCCACGAACTCGGGCGGGAGCGTCGGGTGGTCGGTGCCGATGACGACGGCGCGGTGCGCACCGGCGGCGAAGGCGTCGAGGAAAGCGGCGAGCATCCGCGCCCCGAGCGTCGCGCCGCGCTGCGCGTGAACAGTGACGCCATCGGGCACGATTCCGTCCGGCATCGGCGGAGGCGGCGCACCGTCGGCGCCGGGAGCGAGGCAGAGGCGGACGGCGACGCCGAGGTCCGCGTAGACGGCGAGGGCGTCGGCGAGCATCGCGGCGTAGAGGTCCGCCGCGCCCGTATCGCCGAGCATCGGCGCGAGGCGGGTCTTGACGGCGCCCGGCTCGGGGACTTTGGCGAAGACCAGGAGAGCGTCCATCGGGGGAAGCGTGTCGGGGGAGCAGCGGAATGGCCGCGGACACGCGCGCGCTGCGCCCTTCGGTCCCGCGCGCACCGCCGCCGCGCGCGTTCGCGCCCGATCTTGACACCGGGGTCGGGCGGCTGGGGCCGGCGGTCGGGGGTTGGATGACGCCCGGAAGGGGCCGTTCATGAACCGCCCCTACGCCCTCGGTGGCCCGACGGGCACGATGAACCAGCGGCGCCTTCATCCGGCGGCGGCCCGGAACCGCCGCCGCTTCCCCGATCTTGCGCCCCCATCCCACCCCCGCCCGATGCCCGACGCCGACGCCCTCGCACGCCTCCACCCCGACGAAGCCGCTGCCGTCGCGCGGGTGCTCGACGACGGCGAGACCGTCCGCGCCGTCGCCACGCCGGTGCCGGTGCGCCGACCGGCGGTGATGACGGGGGCGCTGGCGTTCGCCGCCGCCGCGCTCGTCGTGTCGATCGGCCTCGTGGCGAGCGGCGCGGGTGTGGGGATGATCGTCGCCGCGGTCCTCGCGCTCGTGAGCCTCGGTGCCGTCGGCGCGGCGGACCGGTGGGGACGGCGGACGGTCGCCTACGCCGCCACCGACCGCCGCCTGCTCGTCGTCTCCGACAGCGGTGCGGGCACGCCACGCGCCGACGCCGTCGAGGGCCGCGCGCTCTCGAAACGCCGCCTCGACGTGCGCTCGACCGGGCGCGGCACGATCCGCCTGACCGGCAGCAGCGCGCGCGTCCGCATCGGCCCCATCGCCGATGTCCGGGCCTTCAACGCAGTTCTCGACACGCTCCCCGGCGCCTCGCCGAGCCGCAGCGACGGCGCCGCCGGTCCCGCGACCAACCTCCCCGCCGCCGACGCCTTCCGCGACGCCGACATCGCCCGCCTCGCCCGTGCCCTCGTGCCCGGCGAGCGCGTGCTCTGGATGGGCCAGCCCGAGCCGACATGGGGCACGAAGCAGACGATGAATGACATCCAGAAAAAGACCCTCCCGGCCCTCCTCCCGATTTTCCTGCTCGTCGCGGGGTTCGTCCTCAGCATCGGGCTTCTCGGCGCCAGGTTCGAGGACGTCGCGCGCGTCGTCGTGCCGCTCTTCCAGATCACGACCGTCGGCTACGCGCTCTGGCTGACGCGGCAGCTGCGGCGGCGCTCGCTCTACGTCGTCACCGACCGGCGGGCGCTCGTCGGGATGCCGGGGCTGACGTCGTACGACGTGCGCAGCTTCGACGGCGCGGCGCTCGCGGGGGCGGCGACGGCGAACGGCGCGGGCGGTCGCCGCAGCGTGGTCTTCGCCAGCGGCACCGGCGAGGCGCGGACGGTGCCCGGCTACCGCGGCGGGCGCGTCCGCGCGCACGGCTGGGAGACGTGGGCGGGCGGCCCCGTCGGCGACGGCTTCGAGTTCATCCGCGACGCCGACGCCGTCGTCGACCTTCTGCGCCGCGTCGGGGCGGGCGAGGCGCCAGCGGGCGACCTGCTCGCCCGCCGCCTCCCCGAGCACGCCGCATCGAGCCTGCACGCCCTCGCAGGCAACGCGCCAGAGGCCGCGCCCACCCGTCCCCCGGCGCTCCGCCTTCCCGGCGACGGCGGCGGTGAGGCGCCCGACGCGCCCGGTCCGCGCGGCTCGGTGCGGACGTAGGGCCGGACGGCAATTGGGGGATCACCGGTCGGGTCCCCGACCGGACAGATGTCGCGGCCAGCCGCGCGGCGCCGGAGGAATGCGCGGCCTCGGGCGCCCACGCAGGGCGGCACCCCGCCGCACGCCCCCTGCGATCCCTTCGCCCCACAGCCAACGATCCACACCCAACTCCCCCCAATGCCCGCCCTCTCCGACACCGACCTCCGCACCCTCGACCGCTTCCTCGACGACGACGAGACGGTGCAGTGGGCCGCGCAGCCGCAGCGGCGCCTCGCCGTCGGGACGGCCGCGGAGTTCGGGGTCGCGGTCGGGTGGACCGGGTTCGCGGTCTTCTGGACGTTCATCGCCACGCTGATGGGCGGGGCGCAGGGACCGGCTGCGGGCGGCATCTTCAACTACTTCGGCCTCTTCGGCATCCCCTTCATCCTCGTCGGCCTCTTCCTGCTCGCGCAGCCGTTCCTGCGGGCGCGCGTGGCCGCGCGGACGATCTACGTCGTCACCGATCGCCGCGCCGTCGTCGCCTTCCCCGAATCAGGCGGAATGACGGTGCGGACGGTGCCGCTCGGCCTCTTCCGCACGATGCAGCTCACGCGGCGCCCCGACGGCAGCGGCACGATCCGCCTCGACACCGACACGCCGGGCAAGACGAACGCCCTCGGGCGCTACACGCCGCCGTTCGACTTCGAGAACGTCCCCGACGTCGACGCCGCCGTCGATCACATCCGCGCCCTCCTCACCGCCGACGGCGCCCGCCTCGCCCGACCACGACCTCGACCACGAAACCAACGTGCGGCGCCGCGAATCCGGCCACGTCCGCATCGAGGAGACGAGCGATTTCCACGCGGACGGCGCCGCGCCCGACGGTGAGGATGGCGCGGAGGACGCCGCGCGGGCGAACCCGAGACGGCGCGCGGGCGCATAAGGGCGCATGATCCCGTCGCTCCTGCAAGCCCTTCCCTTCCCCGGCCCCTCCGCAGCGGACACCGCCGCGGCAACGGCCGACACGCTCAGCCTCGGCGACCGCATCCGCGCCGACACCGCGTGGGTGCAGACGGTGCGCACGCCGACGGCCTCGCTCGACTCGCTCCGCGCCGGTCTGGAGACGCGGTTCCTCGACCCCGCGCTCTGGCTCGGCTTCCTCGGCATCGCCGTCAAGATGGTGGTCATCGTGACGCTCGCCGTCGTCGTGCTCTCGCTCGTCCGGCGCGCGGCGGAGCGCTACGCCCGGCGGTTCGCGCGCCTGCCCGACGCCCACCCGCGGCGGCAGCGCGTGGCGACGCTCGCCAACCTGTCCGTCTCAGCGGCGCGCTACGTCGTCTGGCCCCTCACCTTCATCATGCTCCTCGGCGAGGTCGGCGTCAACGTCGGCGCCATCGTCGCCACGGCCGGCGTGGCCGGACTCGCCATCGGCTTCGGCGCCCAAACGCTCGTCCGCGATGTCATCTCCGGCTTCTTCCTCCTCTTCGACGACTCGCTCCACGTCGGCGACACGGTGCGGATCGGGACGGACGAGGGGACGGTCGAGCAGATGGGCGTGCGCCTGCTGAAGGTCCGCAAGTTCAACGGCGAACTGCTGATGGTGCCCGCGGGCGAGCTCCGCGTCTTCGGAAACCGCTCCATCGGCTTCGCCCGCGCCATCGTCGACGTCACGATCCCGTACGACCGCCCGGCAGCGCCGCTCCTGGCCACGATGCAGCGCGTCGCCGACGCGTGGGCCGACGCCCACCCCGACGTGCAGCTCGACGAGCGCCCGAGCGTGCTCGCGCTCACCGAGTTCGGCACCGAAGCCGCCCGCGCGCGCATCGTGGCCCGCGTGACGCCCGGCGCCCAGTTCGCCGCCGAGCGCGAGCTCCGCCTCGCCCTGCTCGACGCCTTCGACGACGACCGCTCGGCGATGGTCGCGCATCAGCGCCCGGTCGTCATCATGCGCTCGTCGATGGCCGCCGCCCCCACGGCGCCCGACGTACCACCAGAGGCACCGCCGCCCGCCGCGCCACCGACGGAGCTGTGAGCTGGCGGGAGGGGGGAGTTCGTGGGGAGCGGGACGGACAGGGGTGATGGGGCGCGTTCCGGTGCGTGGGGCGACACGCCGCGCGGCATCCAGAGCCAGACCGGGCGACGCGCCCCCGACCCGCTCTCACCAACTCGCCATCTCGCAAACCCACCCCCCACCCCTCACCACCCCGCCCGGCAACTCCGCAGCGGCAGGCGCGGTTGAGCGCTTTCCCCCGCCGCCATCGCCATGCCCACCCGCCCCGCCCTGCGCCGCACCGCCGCCCGCGTGGCGTCCGTCGCCGTCCTCGCCGCCTTCGCCATCGGCGCGGGTGCCGGACTCGGCGCGTGCAGCAGTTCGACGAGCGGTGGCGCCGCGACGCTCCTCGATGCCGTCTCGCCCGATGCCGCTGCCGTCGTGCGCGTGAGCGGCGACGGGCTGGCGAGTGCGGGCGCGCTGCTTCCGGCGGGCAGCGGCGCCCTCCTCGCGCTCATCCCGCGCGAGCGCATCGTCGAACTCGTCACCGCAACCGACAACGCGGGCGCCGCCTCGGCGGTCGTCGTGCGGGTGACGGGCAGCGCGGCGGACTTCACTGGATTCTTCGGCACCTCCACCGAGACGCACCGCGGCGCGCGCCTCTTCGCCGTCCCCGGCGGCGCGACACTCGCCGCGCAGCGCGACCTGCTCGTCGTCGACGCCGATGCGGGCGAGGTGCGCGCCACGCTCGACCGCCTCGCCGGAAAGGCGCCGCGCCTCTCGCAGGACCGCATCGCTGCGCGCCTGTACGCCCGCACCGTACGCGAGCCTGTCGGCGTGCTGACGAGCGGCGACCAGATCGGCGGACTCCTCGGCGGCGGCACCGCCGGAGGCGGCGCGGGCGGCATCGGAGACCTGCTGACCCTCGTGCCGCTCGACCGCGTCGCCCTCGGCCTGCGCCTGAGCGGGGCGGGCACCGCCGCGGTGGCCGACGGCACGCTCTGGCTCGCCCCGCGCGAGGGCACGACCGCCGCCACCCTCGCCTCGCTCCTCGGCCTCGCCGTCGGCGCCTTCCGCCAGCAGCCCGGCCTCGACCCGGCGACAGCGACGCTCCTCAAAGCCCTCCGTTTCAGCGCCGACGGCGGCGACGTCTCGACGCCCATCACGGTCCCGCTCTCCGCCCTCACCGGCACGCCCGGCAGCGCATCCGCCACGCGCTGACCCCCTTTCCCGACGCATTCCCTCCGCTCCGATGGTCTACCGCACCCTCGCCGACGTGCCCTTCCGGCTCGCCGACGTGCCCGAGATGCCGCTCGCCACGCGCGCGCTCATGGCCGATCCGGCGGATTTCCGCGTCGCCTACGTCATCAACCCGCACATGGCGGGCAACGTCGGGCAGGTCGACCGCGCGGCGGCGCGGCAGGAGTGGGAGACGCTGCGCTGCGCCTACGACCGCCTCGGCTTCGACCCCGACATCCTCGACGCCGTCGACGGATTCCCCGATCTCGTCTTCTGCGCCAACCAGACGCTGCCGTTTCTCGACGCCGCCGGGCGGCCCGCGGTCGTGCTCTCGCAGATGCACGCAGACGAGCGGCGCGGCGAGGTCGAGCACCTCGCCCGGCACTTCGGCGCCCGCGGCGTGCCCGTCCACACGCTCGATGGCGGAAACGTACGGTCGGATTTCGAGGGAATGGGCGACGCGCTCTGGCACCTCGGTCGGCGGCTGATCTGGGGCGGGCACGGCTTCCGGACAGAGGTCGCCATCTACGACCGCATCTCCGACATCACCGGCGCCGACGTGCTCGCGCTCGAACTCCTCGATCCCGACTTCTACCACCTCGACACCTGCCTGAGTCTCCTCGACGACCGGACGGCGCTCTACTACCCCGGCGCCTTCGAGCCTGCGGGACTAGAGCTTCTATCGTCCTTCTTCGAGCGACTCATCGAGGCGCCGGAGAGCGAGGCGCGGTCGCTCTTCGCCTGCAACGCCCACTGCCCCGACGGCGAGACGGTCGTCATCCAGCGCGGCTGCACCGTTACGAACGAGCGCCTGGCCGATGCCGGATTCGAGGTGATGGAGGTCAGCACGGAGCAGTATCTGAAGTCCGGCGGCTCGGTCTTCTGTATGAAACTCATGCACTGGTGAGCGCGGGAGATCGGGTATGGGGGATGGAGCATCGGGCGATGGGCGAGCGCTCCACCCTGGCGCCGCGCCAAGGGGACAGGTTTCCCGACCTCTCGAATTCGTCCATGCCATCTTCCGCACCCGCCCTCCGCGTCGGCGTCGTCATCCCGACGCTCCGCGAGGCGGCGACCGTCGGCGGCGCGGTGGCGTCGGCGTGGGCGGCAGGCGCGGTGGCAGTCGTCGTTGCGGATGGCGGCTCGGTGGATGCGACGGTGGATGTGGCGCAGGCGGCAGGCGCGGAAACGGTCGACGCGCCGCGCGGACGGGCGGTGCAGATGAACGCGGGCGCCGCCGCCCTCGGCGACCGCGTCGACGTGCTGTGCTTCCTCCACGCCGACACGCGCCTCGACGAACGCGCTGCCCAGGCCATCTCGAGCGCCGTCGAACAGGGCGCCGAGGCAGGCGTCTTTCGCCTGCGCTTCGACCGTCCGACGCCCCTGTTGCAGCTCTACGCGCAGCTGTCGCGGCTGCCCATCGCCGCGCTGACCTTCGGCGACCGCGCGCTCTGGGTGCGCCGCGATGTGTTCGAGGACCTCGGCGGATTCCCGGAGATCGCGGCCTTCGAGGACGTCGAGATGGCCCGTCGGCTCGCCCGCCGCCGCCGCCTCGCCCGCCTCGGCGTGTCGGTGACGACGAGCAGCCGCCGCTTCGCCGCGACCGGCGCCCTCCGCCAGCAGGCCACCAACGCCCGCCTCTGGCTCGCCTACATCAGCGGCGCCGACCCCGACCGCCTCGCCGCCGCCTACCGCTACGACGCATCGCGGGGGTGACGGGGATGGTGAGTGTGAGAGTGTGAGGTGGGGGGGGATGACGGCGCCCGCGCCACGTCGAACCTGTCAGGTTCCCCGACCTGACAGGTGTTGGCCTTTGAAGTCGTCCCGAAAAAATCCCGGCGCTTCCTCTTGACAGAGGCGTGAGGGGTCCATACTATTGATCACGTACTAAAACAATCGTAGATACATGTCCCGCCGCGCCCCCTCCCTCGTTTCGGTCGGTGAGACCAAGATGGAAGTCCTCCGCCACGTCTGGGCCATTGGCGAGGAGACCGGCGGCGACGCCAACGCCTCCGCCGTGCTCGACCGCATCCTCCTCGACCGTCCCCTCGCTTACACGACAGTGATGACGGTGCTGAAGAACCTCGAAACGAAGGCGCTCATCACGCGGCGGCGGATCGGGCGCGTCGACCACTACCGGCGGCGCAGGCGCCGGAGGCGGTGAGGCAGGGACTGCTGCGCGGCTTTCTCGGCCACGTCTTCGACGGATCGCCGACGGCCCTCGTGCGCACGCTCGTCGGCGACGAACGCATCACCGACGAGGAGCGCGACGAACTGCGCCGCCTCCTCGACCGCATCTGAAGCCCCACCCACCGTCCGCTGACGCGCCGATTTGCTGGTGCGCTGCTTCTATCCTCCCGCCTCGTTTGCCCCGATGACGCCGCTCCTCATTTCCCTCCTCGACGCGCTCGTCCACCTCGGGCGCAGCTCGCTCGTCGTGTTCTGGCTGCCGGTCGCCGCGTGGAGCATCGGCGCCGCCGCCGTCCTGGCCGCCGACGCGCTCGTGTCGCTGCGCCGTCCGCGCCTGCGCGCCGGGCTGCTCGTCGCCATCCTCACCGCTCTTCCGCTCGGGCTCGCGATGCGGGCCGTCGTTCCGGCCAACGTAGGTGGCCCGGTGGCCACGGCGGGCATCGCAGCGGGTCTGGTGCTGCCCGAGTGGACGGTCGTGGCGACGGGCGCGCCGTCGCAGCCGGTCGCCGAGATGCTCGGATTGCCGGGCGGTACCCCTGTCGGCGTGCCGTGGCTGGCGCTCGCGCTCGGCATCGGGGTCGTCGCCGTCGGCGGTGCGGTCGCGCTCGCCCTCGCGCGCCACGTCCGCTCGCACGTCGCCCTGCGCCGGCTGCTTGCCGCCTCCGACGCCGCCCCGCGCGACGTGCAGGCGCCGCGCCGACGCGCTCGCCGACCGCGCCGACGTTCTCGGCCCCGGCGGTGCGGCTATGCGACGGGGACGTGCCTTTCGCCCACCGCCGCGCGGCGTGGCGACGGTCTGCCTGCCGCGCACCCTCGCCACCGACCCCGACGCCCTGACGCTCGCGCTCGCCCACGAGATCGCGCACATCGCCCACGGCGACCTGAGCGGCCTCGCCGCCGAGCGCGTCCTCGGCGCCGTCCTCGCGTGGCACCCTCTCGCCCGGATTGCCGCCGCGCGTCTCGACCTGCGCCGCGAGCAGGCGTGCGACGCCGCCGTCATCGCCGCCCACCCCGCCGCGCGCCGCGCCTACGCCGACCTCCTCGTGCGCGTAGCCACGCGCCCGTCCTTCGTCCACACTGTTACCGCATCCATGTCCGTCCGCCCAACCACCCTGCGCCGCCGCGTCGCCACGCTCCTGACGCCCGTCTCCGCTCACCGCTCGCCCGCCGCGCCCGTGGCCGCTGCCGCGCTCGCGCTCGTGCTGAGCGCCGCCGCAGCTGTGCCGTTCGGCAGCGCCGCACCCATCGGGTCTACCACCGGCTTTGCTACGCCGAGCGACACATTCAGCGTCCCCGCCGCGCCCACAGACCCCGATGCGCCGGACGTTCGTGCCGGCACCGCTGCCGATCCCGTCCTCCTCAACCGCGCCGAACTCTACGCCCAGTCCGACCTCCGCGTGCCCATGATCGCCCGGCAGGCCGGAATCTCGGCAACCGTCGATGTGCGCGTCACCGTCGGCCAGAGCGGCACCGTCACCGCCGCCACCATCGCGCGCTCCGACAACGAGCTCTTTAACGAGCCCGCCCTCACGGTCGCGCGAATGGCGCGATACACCGTCCCCACGACACCCGGCCAGAACGCCGTCCTCGCGCTCCGCTTCAACGCCACCTCTGCGCCCGCCTCGCCGTCGTTGCCGGTCCTCATCCCCATCGACCCGGCGCCGACCGGCGACACCCCGCCGGACTTCGTGGCTGTCCAACGCCAGCCGGTGCCGACGAGCCGTCCCGAGCCGACCTTCCCCGATCCCGCGCGGCGCGACAGCGTCGAGGACCCGCGTGATAGCGCGCGTCTGGGTCCGCGCCGACGGCGGCGTCGAGGCCGTGCAGGTAATGCGCGTCGCCGCGACGCAAAACGGGCGCGACCTCTCGACGCTGAATGGGCCGCCCTCGCCCTACGACACCGCCTTCGCCGACGCCGCTCGCACGGCGCTACGCTCATGGCGTTTCTCGCCCGCCGAGCAGAACGGCACCCCGGTCGCAGTGTGGGTGACGATTCCGGTGCGCTTCCGGCTCGCCCCGTCAGTGCCATCTGCATCCAGCGAGAGCGGCCTCGAATGCGGCTCGCAGACTCTTTCCGTCCGGCTCGGCGAGCCTGAAAGTCTTCGCCTCGACGGTGCAGTGGCGACTCCGAGCGACATCCCGGTTCTCGAGTGCATCGTCGCCAGACATCGCGCCAGTGCAGCCCGACTTCGGGTTTCCGCTCAGGCTGCCACGCCTGAAGATCGCGCTCTTATGGAGACGGGCATCGAAAAGCACCTGAGCACTGTCCCGACCCTCGAAGCCGCCATCGCGCGCCTGCGCTGACACCATTCCAACGATCCCCATTCAACCCACCTCCCTTCCCCATGAAACGCATTCTCCTGCTCGCCGCTCTCGCCACGGCCACCGCCCCCGCCACCCTCGCCCAGCGTACGCCGCCGCCGGTGATGGTCGAGGTGGATACGCAGCCTGCCCCGCTGGCCGACCACGTGGTCCAAGCCGCGTACCCTGAAACTGCCCGCCGCGACACCGTCGATTCGCGCGTCTTCCTCAAGTTGTGGATTCGGGCCCACGGGGCCATCGAAACGATCGAACTGCTGCGCCAGACCGAGACCCGCAACGGCGCCGAGTTGCCTGCCCACAACCCGTACGCGCCGCTCTTCCTCGCCGCCGCGACCGACGCGGCCCGGCAGTGGCGCTTCACCCCCGCCGTCAAGGACGCAAACCCGTAGAGGTGTGGGTGACGATGCCCATCCGCTTCCGCAACAACCGCTACGTGGTCTGTCCCGCCGCTGCACCTGTCAGGTTCCCCGATCTGACAGGTTCTCGCGCGTCTGAGAGCGTCACGCGTCGACATTGATGATGCCCCCGCGGGAGCCGAACGTGTAGCGGAGGGTGGCGAAGAGGTGGCGGCGGGCGACCGGGAAGAAGCCGCCGCTGTTGCCGCCGCCGAGGATGCGGGCGTCGAAGGCGTTGTTGAGGTCGAGCGAGGCGCGGATGCTGCTGCCGGAGAACCAGCGCTCGGTCCAGACACTCGCGTCGGTGAGGGCGTAGGCGTCGAGGACGGCGCCGCGGTCCTGCGTGCCCGCGTTGGTCGTCGGCTGGACGCCCTGCACGCGCAGGCCGATGCGTCCGCCGATGAGGGCTGCGGAGGTGGTGTGGTTGGCGCTGAGGTCCATGCGGGCGCTCGCGGCGGGGAAGAGGGCGATGCGGTTGCCGTCGCGCGAGACGGGCGCGCCGGCGTCGTCGAACTCGTCGAAGCGGACGAAGCGGTCGTCGCTCACGGTCGCGCTCGCGCTTGCGAGGAGCCACGAGAGGCGCGGGACGACGGCGTTCGCCTCGAGCTCCACGCCCACGTGCCGCGTCCGGGCGGCGTTGCCGGTGCGGGGCACGCCGTAGGCGTCGAGGCCGCCGGAGGCCACGATCTCGTCGCGGAAGAGGTAGGCGTAGCCGGTCACACCCGCGCGCCAGTTCCGCGCATCGTGCGCGGCGCCGAGTTCGACGTTGATAGCCGTCTCCGGGCGCACGAACGGACGCGCGAAATCGAACGAGCCGTCCGGGCGGCGGGCGAAGAAGGGTTCGGCGCCCGATCCGGCCTCGTCGGCGTCGTAGAAGTTCTTCAGGCGTGCCTCGCGCTGCGCGAACGCCACGCTCGCATACGCCTTCGTCTTGCCGTCGGGGTTGACGGTCGCGCCGAGCCGCGGGTTGACGAAGAGGTAGGGGACGTCGAACGACTGCCCGAAGTACGCCTCGTCGCGCAGGCGGTAGCGGAGCGCGCGCACCGACAGGTCCGCCTGAACCGCGAGCCGATCCACTGGACGCACGAGGGCCGAGCCGTAGACGGCGGCGTGCTCCTTGCCACCGCGGTACGAGTAGACCTTCGGCGCTTCCGCCCCTGACGGCGCGCCCGCGAGCGTCGTCGCCTCGATGCGGCCCCAGTGGAGCGAGCGGTGCGCGAGCAGGTCGGCGCCGACGACGAACCGGCTCGTCCCGCGCTCCATCACCACGCGCGGCAGGTAGCCGACGCGCCGGTTGTCGACGTACGCGCGGAAGGTGAGCGCGGCGCCGGGCGCCACGTCGTAGAGGGGCGCCGAGCGGTCGGCGATGCCGCCTGCGCCCGCCGGGAGACGGAGGTAGTCGGCGCTGCGGAACGATCCGTCGAAGTCGAAGAAGCCGACGCCGCGCGTGCCGTAGAGCGTCTGCTCGACGCGCAGGCCGTTCCGCACCGACCAGACGTGCGAGGCGGTCAGGAAGGGCTGCGAGAAGCGCTCGACATCGCCCGAGACGGCGCCGTAGTTGTAGCGGCGCTGCGTGTCGTCGGCGCAGTCGCGCGATTCGGCGTCGTTGGCGGCCTTGTCGATGCCGTAGTAGGCGAGCGCGTCGTGCTGCGGCCCGCCGAAGCCGAGGACGGTGATGCGGTGATCGTCGCTCGGAATCACCTCGACGCCCGCCGTCACGCGCGTGAAGCGCGCCCACGAGTGGCAGCGGTAGCCGTCGGAGGCGAGGCGCGTCACGCGGGCGAAGGCGCGGACGCGGCCATCGAGCACGCGCCCCGTCTGCGCCCCCACCGACGCGCTGCGCGTGCCGAACGCCCCGGCGCCGCCCTCGACCGACAGCGAACGCGCCCTGCTGAACGGATCGACGACGATGTTGACCGCCCCGCCGATGCCGCGTCGTCCCGTAGACCGCCGAGCCCGCGCCGCGCTGGATCTCGACGTCCTGGATGCCCGATTGCAGGTCCATGAAATTGAGCCAGTAGACGGCGTGGTCTTCCGGGTCGTTCATCGGCTGCCCGTTGATCGTGACGGCGAGGCGCCGTTCGTCGAAGCCGCGCAGGCGAAGCGTCGCGTAGCCAAGCCCGTGGCCCGCCTCCGAGTACGTCGTCACCGACGGCTGCGAGGCGAGCGTGACCGCGAGGTCCTTGGCGGCGGGCTGTTCGGCGATGGCGGCGGCGCTCATCCGCGAGACCGTCACCGGCGCCGCCCGCCCGGCCCGCCCGACAGCGTCGGACGTGACGGTAAAATCGGGTTCGACGACCCCGACCCTGTCCTCGCTAAGCACGACGTCGAGCACCTCGTCGCCCGCGACATCGACCGTACGCGTACTCGTCTGATAGCCGACGTAGGAGACACGAATCTGATACCTCCCCTTCGCCGGGAAGACGAGGCGGTAGCGCCCGTCCTCGTCGGTGGTGGTTCCAAGCGTCGGCATCGAAACGATGACGTTGGCACGGGGCAGCGGCCTCATTCGCAAAGGCGTCGGTGACGCGTCCGGAGAGGGTCTGGGCGAGCGCGGCGGGGGCGGCGATCATCAGGACGGCGAGGGCGAACAGGGCGCGCATCGGACGGGGGGCAGGCGGTGGAGGCGCCTCCGTGGAGGGAGGTGCCATCGGGACAGGGCCTGCGGACGCGCCGCGCACGCCGTCGCGCATCCCACGACGGGACCGCTTCGGGCGCCTGGTTTCCTACGCCGGTATGATCCGGGTCAGGTTCGAAGGGACTCTCTCAGCCCGGCTCGCGCCGGACACCCCCACAGGCTGCCGCAATCTGCGGATTCCGCGCGGGCGTGTCGGTGAAGGCGCGGGGAATCCGGGCTGGGGATTCGGGGCCGTTGACGCGGCGGGTGAGGTGCCCATCGGACCGTCCGGGGACGATGCGATGCGCCGACGGTGGACGATGCGAGGTAGGGGCACGATATATCGTGCCCCTACCGGTCTTCCCGCGCACATACGCCCGAATCGCCGGGGCGGAACGGGGCACGCGGGCCGGGCATACCGGAACGACGTTCCGCGCACTGCGGCCGTCGATTCGCCGCCCGACCGTGTCCGCTCCGCCGCCTCCGAAGCCACGACCGGCCCCTGCGCCGCGCGCGGTGGACGTGCGCGTGGAGGCCGCCGGTGCGCCGGTGCGCTGGCGCAGTTTGGGCGACGAGGAGGCCCTCGCGGCGGTCGCCGTGGTTGCCGAGGGCGCGCGTCTGCCCGTCTGGCGGCCCCTGCCCCGCCACCTCGGCGCGCCCGGCACCGGGCCTCACGTCGCCGATCCGCGCCTCGCCGGGCGCTTCCGGTGGGACGTGTACGGCGCCGATGACGCCGCCACCGCGAGCCGCCGCGCGTCTCAGAGCGAGTCCGGGTCGATTCTTGCGGAGGAGACGGCCATCTCCCGCCGCCCTGCCATGACCCGGCGCCTCGTCGTCCTCCTCGCACTCCTCGGCCTCGCCCTCCCGGCGACGGCGACGCTGCTGTGGCCTGCGCCCACCCCCGGCGCGGCCCCGGAGGTCAGGCGCGACGACACCGCCCGGCGACTCTTCGAGTCCGCCCGCTTCGAGTCGCTCCGCTCCGCCTGGCAGACGGCCCGGAGCACGCCGCACACGCGCCGCGCCCGCACCGAGCAGCACGACCGCGACGGCCTCCTCCGCGCCTTCGACGAGGCGACGACCGAGGGCGCCCGCACGCTCGCCCGCGCCAGCGGCGGCGCCTTCGACTACGGCTTCTTCACCGCCTACGTCTCCGAGCGCACCACGACGCCCGATCCGCACGACATCGGCGCGCTCGCGCTCGCCAACCTCGCCGACGTCCTCCGCAGCCCCGACGCCTTCGCCTTCGACATCCGCTCCGACAGCGTCGTCGGCGATCTCGACGTTCAGATCGTCGAGGCGACGGCCCTGCCGGGCGCGGGCGACGGGCACAACGTGCGGCGCTTCACGCTCTTCGTCGATCCGGAGACGCAGTCGGTCGTCGGGGTCGATGTGCGGCGGATCGACCTCGGGACGTGGTTCCGCGAGGAAACCCGCACCCGCGTCGAGACGCAGCGCCTGCGCAACGGGCGCGTGATGCCGACGCGCACCGACTTCGAGAGCCTCGTCGTCATGCCCTTCCGCCCGGCACAGCCCATCTCCACCGTCGCCCTCTACTCGCCGCTCGGCGGCTGAGGAGCGTCAGACCGCGCCATCACCCGCCCCGGTTGGCGCGTGGGCGGAAGCGGCGTCGAGGCGGTCGGCGAGGGCTTCGGCATCGGCGATCATCGCCGCGATCTTGTCGAGGCCGCCGTTCCAGAACTCGGGGTCGGTCAGATCGACGCCGAGACGCGCGGCGAGGACGTGCGGGTAGTCCGATCCGCCCGCGCGGAGGAGGTCGAGGTAGCGCGTGGCGAAGGCGTCGCGCCCACCGTCTTCGTTCTCCGATGCGTCGTAGCGCGCGGCGAGGGCGAGCACGAGCAGTTCGCCGAATGCGTACGCGTAGACGTAGCCCGGCGTGTGAACCATGTGCGGGATGTAGCACCACCAGCGTCGGTAGTGCGGCCCGAGGGCGACGGAATCGCCGTAGAGGTCGCGCTGCGTGCCCTCCCAGAGGTCGTCGAAGCGGTCGAGCGAGAGTTCGCCCTCGCCGCGGCGGGCGGTGTGGATGGCGTCCTCGAAGCGGTTCATCGACACCTGCCGGAAGACGGTCGCCATCGTGTCGTCGAGGCGCGAGACCGCGAGCGCGAGGCGGGCGCGGTCGTCGGGCATTTCGGAGAGCAGGCGGCGGTGGGTGAGCATCTCGCCGAAGACCGACGCGGTTTCGGCGGTCGTGAGCGGCGTGTCGGCGTGGAAGACGCCCTGCTCGCGCGCGAGTGTCTGGTGGAGGCCGTGGCCGAGTTCGTGGGCGAGCGTCTGCACGTCGCGGACGCGCCCGGTGTAGTTCATGAGCACGTACGGATGGGCACTCGGCACGGTCGAGTGCGAGAACGCGCCGCCCCGCTTGCCCGGCACCGCGGGCGCGTCGATCCAGCGCTCGTCGAAGAACCGCGCGACGATGGCGCCGGCGTCCGCGTGGAAATCGGCGTAGGCGGACGTCACGACGCGCCGGGCCTCGTCCCACGTGTAGAACGCGTCGGCGTCGGGGAGCGGCGCGTAGCGGTCGGTGTCTTCGAGCACGTCGAGGCCGAGCAGGCGGGCCTTGAGGCGGTAGAAGCGCTGCGCGAGGTCGTAGCGGCTCGCGACGGACGTGACGAGCGCGTCGACGCTCGCGTCGTCGACTTCGTTGGCCTGGTTGCGCGCCGTGATCCAGCCGTCGTAGCCGCGCAGGCGGTCGCGCGAGGCTTTGTCGGCGAGGACGGTGTTGAAAACGAAGGCGAGCGACGGCGCGAGCGGCTCCAGACCGGCGGTGAGGGACGCGGCAGCGCGGCGGCGCAGCTCGCGGTCGGGGTTGTGGAGGCGGGACAGCACCTCCTGCTCGCTCAGGCTGGCGCCGTCGAGGTCGAAGCGCGCCGCCGAGAGGAGCTGGTCGAAGTAGCGCGTCCACGCCGCGCGCCCCGTCACATCGACATCGGCGAGAACGCGCTCGACCTCTTCCGAGAGCACGTGGCGCTGCCGCTCGGTCATGAGGTCGAGGGCGTGGCGGTAGGACGCGAGCACCGGGTCGGAAGCGAGAGACCGGGCGACACCGGCGTCGAGGGCGGCCCATTCGACGTCGAAGAAGACGGTGTTCTGCTGGTGACGGGCGTAGGCCTCCTGCACTTCCTGCAAGAGGGCCCCCCGCGCGGCGTCGGCGGTGTCGGTGGCCCAGGCGAGGAAGGCGTAGGCGTAGGCGCGCCCGGCGCTGTCGTGGAGGGCGGCGAGGCGGTGCAGGAAGGACGCGAGGTGCGGCGCATCGAGCGAGGCGATGCGCCCGGCGAACTCACGCGCGAGCCGCTCGCCGCCGTGGAGCGTGTTGCCGAGGTCCTCGCGCAGCTCCTCGACCGACGGGTACAGGTCGTCGAGATTCCACCGGATGTCTTCCGCGCCCGTCGGCCTCTCGATCCCAGCCCCTGCCGCCTCGGGCGCACCGGGGAGATCGTGGGTTGCAAAAACGGACCTCTGAACGAGCGGGAGAACGGGCATCGGATGGAAACGGGTTGATCGGTCGGGCGGCGCTCGTGAACCGGGCGTGCAGGGCCCCGGTTGCACCGCGTGAACCGGGCGCGGCGCGGCGCGGTTGGAGAGCACGACGCTGCCTCTGCCTTCCCGAATGACCGACATCACCACCGACGACGACCTCCGCGCTGCGCTCACCGCTGCCGACCGACACCCGGTCGTGCTCTTCAAGCACAGCCGCACCTGCCCCATCTCGACGGTCGCGCAGATGTCCGTCGCACAGCTCGACGGGCCGGACGATCCCGATGTCTACCGCGTCGTCGTGCAGTCGGCGCGGACGCTCTCGAACGCCATCGCCGAGCGCTTCGGCGTGCGCCACGAGTCCCCGCAGGTGCTCGTCGTCCACAATGGCGCGGTCGTCCATCACGCCTCCCACATGGGCGTCAGCGCGACCCGCATCCGCCGCGCCGTCGATGCCTCCCTCGACGGCACCGACGACGCCATCGACGCCTGATCCATCCGACATCGATGCCCGCACTCTTCCGCAGCCCCCCTCTGCCCGCGCTCGTCGCCATCGCGACGCTCGCCCTCACCGGTTGCCGCGCCGACCCCGCCGCGACGCTGCCCCCGCCCGACACGACCGCCTTCCGCGCCGATGCGCAGTCGTTCGCGCGCGACACCTCGGCGGCGCTCCCGACCGGCACGCGCATCGACCTCGCCCTCCCGACGCCCGACGGGCGCGACACCGTCGACCTCGCCGACCTGCGCGGCAAGGTCGTCCTCGTCAACTTCTGGGCGACGTGGTGCGGGCCGTGCCGCGAGGAGATCCCCGACTTCCTCGCCCTCCGCCGCGACCTTGGCGCCCGCGGCCTCGAAATCGTCGGCGTGTCGATGGACCTCGACGCCGCGCCCGTCGCGCCGTTCGTGCGCGAGATGGGCATCCCCTACCCCATCGCCCTCGCGGGCAGCGACCTCCCCGACCGCCTCGCGGGCCTGATGGTCCTCCCGACGACCCTCGTTCTCGACCGCAACGGACGCCTCGTGCGCCGCCTGCCGGGCCGCTTCCAGACCGCCGAGCTTCGTCCGCTCCTCGACGAACTTCTCGACGCGCCCATGACCCCCGAGTGACGCGGGCTGTTCGGCCCTGCATCCGACCGCTCCAAACCTCCTCAGTCAGTCAGAGCAACGCGTGGCAATCTCGTCGTCCAGCGCTCTGCCGAGTCACTCACAGACAGGCCAGATTGCCACGTCGCGTCGCGCCCCGCAAGGACAAGGTGGACGATTCGACGAAGCAGCGAACAGCCCTGCCGAGTAACGGTCGTGGATGCGCCGCGACGCCCGCTCAGGCGGTCACTTCCACTGCGCCGCCGTCATGTCATCGCCACTCATCGCGGCGAAATAGCCGAGGAGGAGGCCATTGAGCATCGACTCCGCCTGATCGGCGCGGATCTCGAACACCTGCCCGACGATGGCCATGCGGACGCCGCGCACCCCGTGCTCGACACCGCCGACGAGGCCGAGCGTCTGCGCCATGAGCAGCAGTTCCTCGAACGAGGGCGCCTGATAGGCACCGGGCATAACCTCCTGTCGCGGGTCGTGGTCGATCATCGTTGGAGGAGTCGGTCGGGTGAGGCGGCGAGGACACGCCGGGCGGGAAACCGGTCGTATCGGCGCTGCGCGAGAAAGATCAAGGCTCGGTCCGAATGTAACCATGTGGTTTTGGCGAAGGAACCGGAACCAGGGCATTCGACGGGGATATTGCCCTGACGACTCACCCGACCTTCCACGCCGATGATCGCCTCCCCATCTATGCCGCCGCCCGCCACGGGCTTTTTTTCGGCCCCGGACCGGAAGCGCTTCCAGGAAACGACGCTCCTGCTCTTGCTGCGTGAGGATGGCACCATCGCCGAGGTGACGCCGGGCGCCCGTCGCCTGCTCGAATACGGCGCCGATGAGGCCGTCGATCCGTGCTTCTTCACGCACGTCCACCAGCGCAACCTCTACCAGGTGATGCGCGACGTGGCGGAGATGGTGACGCTCGGCAAGTCCCGCGCCTCGTGGCTCGTGCGCCTGCGCACCGGGCGGCAGCGGTGGATGTGGTTCAAGGCGACCGTCCGCAACCACCTCGGCGAGCCGGACCGCGCCATCTCGGTCGAACTCTCGTCCATCCGCACGCTCGTCGTCTGACGCCCCGCCGACGCTCCCACGTCGCCGCCCCACCCGAGCCTGCCCCCACGCCTGCGCGCCCTCCCTCGGACGCGCAGGCGTGTGCGTTTCAACGCTTCGTGGTCGTCTTGAGCGTGCGGCGCGCGGCGTCGGCGATGTTGGCGGCGGTGAAGCCGAAGTGGTCGAAGAGGGCCTCCGCCTTGCCGGACGCGCCGAAGCCGGTCATGCCGATCATCTCGCCGTCGAGGCCGACGTAGCGCTCCCAGCCGAACGTGGCGGCGGCTTCGACGGACACGCGGGCGCGGACGCGCGGCGGCAGGACCTCGCTCTGGTAGGCCTTCGTCTGGCGCTCGAAGACGTCCATCGCGGGCATCGAGACGACGCGCACGCCGAGGCCTTCGCCTTCGAGCGTCTCGGCGGCCTCCAGGGCGAGGTGGACCTCGCTGCCGGTGGCGATCAGGATCACGTCGAGGCCGCCGCTCTCCTCGCGCAGCACGTAGGCCCCCTTGAGGAGGCCGTCGGCGGCGCCGAGCGTGGAGCGGTCGAGCGTCGGGAGGGACTGCCGGGTGAGGGCGAGGCACGTCGGGCGGTCGGTCTGTTCGAGGGCGAGGCGCCACGCCATCGCTGTCTCGTTGGCGTCGCACGGGCGCACGAGCGTCGTGTTGGGGATGGCGCGGATCGAGGCGATCTGGGCGATCGGCTGGTGCGTCGGGCCGTCCTCGCCGAGCCCGATCGAGTCGTGCGTGAACACGTACGCGACCGGCTGCTCCATCAATGCCGACAAACGCAGCGCCGGGCGCAGGTAGTCGACGAAGACGAGGAAGGTGCCGCCGTAGGGCCGCAGGCCACCGTGGAGGCACATCCCGTTCATCGCCGCCGCCATGCCGTGCTCGCGCACACCGAAGCGGAAGTAGCCGCCCTCGGGCGTGTCGGACTGGAAATCCGTCATGCCCTTGACGTGCGTGTTGTTCGAGGGCGTCAGGTCGGCCGAGCCGCCGACGAGCCACGGCAGGCGCTCGGCGAGCGCGCCGAGCACCTTGCCCGACGCGGCGCGCGTCGCCATATCGTCGCCGACGGCGAAGACGGGCAGGCTGTCCATCCAGCCGTCCGGGAGCGCGCGGTCGAGGGCCAGTTGCAGGTCCGTGGCGGCGGCGGGGTTCTCGGCCTCCCACGCGTCGCGCGTCTCCTGCCACGTGGCCTGCAACGCTTTCCCGTCCTTGACGGCGGTGCGGAAGTGGTCGCGGACCGCGTCGGGGACGACGAACATCTCGTCGGGCGTCGGCCAGCCGAGGGCTTCCTTGGCCGCGCGCAGTTCGTCGACGCCGAGCGGCTCGCCGTGCGCCTTCTGCGTGCCCTGCCGCGTCGGCGCGCCGTAGCCGATGATCGTGCGGACGGCGATGATCGACGGGCGCGTCGTCTCGTTCTTGGCGCTCGTGATGGCCGCGTCGATGGCGTCGAGGTCGGTGCCGTCGCCCACCTGCTGCACGTGCCAGCCGTAGGCGGCGAAGCGCGCCTGCACGTCCTCGGTGAACGAGAGGTCGGTCGATCCGTCGATGGAGATGTGGTTGTCGTCGTAGAGGACGACGAGTTTGCCGAGGCCGAGGTGCCCGGCGAGCGAGGCGGCCTCGTGCGAGATGCCCTCCATCAGGTCGCCGTCGCTCGCGATCACGAACGTGTGGTGGTCGATGAGCGCGTGCGCGTCGGTGTTGAGGCGCGCGGCGAGATGGCACTCCGCCATCGCAAGGCCCACCGACATCGCGAAGCCCTGCCCGAGCGGCCCGGTGGTCGTCTCGACGCCGGGCGTGTAGTGGACTTCCGGGTGGCCGGGCGTCTTCGAGCCGAGCTGCCGGAAGTGCTTGATGTCGTCGAGCGTGAGGCCGTAGCCGGTCAGGTGCAGGAGGCTGTAGAGGAGCATCGACCCGTGGCCGGCGGAGAGCACGAAGCGGTCGCGGTTGAGCCAGAACTCGTCCTTCGGGTTGTGGCGCAGGTGGCGCGTCCAGAGCACGTACGCCATCGGCGCGGCGCCCATCGGCAGGCCGGGGTGGCCGGAGTTGGCCGCCTGCACCGCGTCGGCGGAGAGGAAGCGGATCGTGTTGACGGCGAGCGTGTCGAGGTCGGCGGGCGAGAGGTCGGGGGCGGACATGGGGCGGGCGTGGGTGGCGTCCGGGAAGCTACCACGCGAAACCGCCCCGCTGCCGACGAAGGGGCAACGAGGCGGAGAAGTCCGGGCGGCGGTGAGAGTTGGTCGTTGGTCGTGGCGGCGGGCGTCAGGCTGCGCGCAGCCGCGCTCCATCCACCATGAACGACAAACGACCCACGCGCCGAAGGCGTCGATCAGCCCCTCGCGGCTTCCTCGCGGATGAGGCGGGCGATGCAACCGGGCGTGCGGTCCTCACCGAGCACCTTGCCGTTGATGAGCACGAGCGGCACGCCGGTCTGCCCGGTCTGCTGGAAGGCGGCGCGGTTGGCCATGATCTGCTGCCGGTAAGTGCCCGCGTTGATGCGCGTCATCATCGCATCGGCGTTCATGCCGCTCTCGGTGGCGATCTGCCGGACGTCCTGCTCGTTGAGGCCGCCCGACTTCTGGCGTTCGAGCTGAAGTTGCATCGAGCGGTGGTACTTGGCGGGCGCTTCGGTGGCGGCGGCGTAGAGCGCCTGCGTCTGGAGCATCGACGTCTGCGCCCAGAACATGACGGGCTTGTAGACGAAGCGCGCCTCACGGGCGGTCAGGCGCTCGGCCTCGGCCATCGCCGGGAACAGGTGCGCGCAGTGCGGGCAGTTCGGCTCGAAGAACTCGATGACGGTGACGGCGGCGGCGGGGTTGCCGAAGGCCGGATCGGCGGCATCGACGAGCGTCCGCCAGTTGGCGACCGGAGCGCCCGGCGCGAACGCACACGTCGTCGACGCGGCAGCGGACGCCACGGCGGCATCGGTCTCGGCGGTCGAGGCGGAGTCGGCCTCGATGGCGGGCGCCGACGACGTGATCGGGCCGCCCGTGCTACCGTCCGGCGAGACGACCGACGACGAGGCCGCGGCGGTTTGCGCTTCGGCGCGGCGCAGCAGCAGGGCGTCGCCGCCGATGATGCCGAGCGCGAGGAGCGCGAGGACGGCGTAGAGGCGCAGGTCGCGCGCAGGAAACGACGGGGCGGAGGTGCGGGACATCGGGGAGATGGACGGAGGAACGAGCAGAAGAAGAGAAACGGCGCCTCAGGCGCGGCGGGCGTCTGAGACGAACAACGCCGCCATCGCCAGTGTGAGTACGTGCGAGGTCAGGCAGAGCGCACACAGTCCACCCGCGGCCCCGCTGACGAGGATGCCGATGAGGTAAAGCGCGTAGGCTGCACCGACGACGAGGATTCCGCCGCGGACGCGCTTGAGCACCGGCAGCATCTCGGGCGAGACGACGATGGCGGCGCTGAGGAGCGCGACGATGCCGTAGAAAACGAGGCCGAGCGCGGTGTTCGTGATGCCGCCGAACGCCGTCGCGTACGAACTCGACAAAACGGTCGCGCAGCCCGACGGCGTGGCATCGAGGTTGGCCGGGTCGAACCCGCTGCACCCGCCCGCCATCCCGCGCGCCGACTGGAAGGCGATGTGCGAGACGACGGCGAGGCCGACGAGCGCGAGCACGAAGATGGCGCGGTCGATGACCGGCCGGTACGTCGAGAGGCGCCCGGTGGCGACGGGCACAGCCGCCGACGTGGCAGCGGCGCGGGAGGAGGTGCGCGGAGGCGTTCCGGCGGGAGTTCGGGCCATCGGGGAGCGGAAGAAGGGTCGGCGGCGAAGAGGAGCGGCAATCCCCAAACTACGCCCCGCGACGCCGCAGGCACTCACGCCACGTCCCCCGCCTGGCAAGCGCCTCCGGACCGCCCGCCTCCCGCCTCCCACCGCCACCCGTTTCGGATCTACGCCCACTCGTCCATCGCTGTCATTGCGAGGAGCGCAGCGACGCGGGCGGCAATCCAGATCGACGGGCCCTTCGACCCGGATTGCTGCGGCCCTTTCAGGGCCTCGCAAGAACAAGGCTGGGCGGTCGGAGCAGAACACGACGGCTCTGCCTCCGCCCCATCGGCGCCCCCTGGTGCCCCCACGCCACGATGGGCGCGGCATTCCACCGGCGGCACCATCGAGGCGTCATCGGTCGCAGCACGCGGCGCCCCACGGCAGTCACCGGCGGCGACCCGATCCCCTCTGATCCACCATCAACAATCAACGACAAACGCCCCCTCACGGACGGCGCGCACTCCCCGTCCGGATCGCGGCGGCGCGGACGGCTTCGGCGACGCGCTCGACGACGTTCTGGTCGAAGACGCTCGGGATCACGTAATCCGCCGACAGTGCGGCCTCGTCGACGCACTCGGCGATGGCGATGGCGGCGGCCTGCTTCATCTCCTCGTCGATGTCGCGGGCGCGGCACGAGAGGGCGCCCTTGAAGATGCCGGGGAAGCAGAGGACGTTGTTGATCTGGTTCGGGTAGTCGCTCCGGCCCGTCGCCACGACGGCGACGCGCGGGTGGGCGTAGCAGAGTTCGGGGGCGATCTCGGGGTCGGGGTTGGCCATCGCGAAGACGATCGCGCGCTCGTTCATGCGGTCGAGGTCGTCGGTCGTGAGCACGTTGGGCGCGCTCAGGCCGATGAACACGTCGGCGCCCACGAGCACGTCGTGCACGTCGCCGGTCTCGTTGTTCGGGTTGGTGATCTCCGCGAACGCCTGCTTGTCGGCGGCGAGTCCGGGGCGGTCGCGCGTGATGGCGCCTTCGCGGTCGACCCCGATGAGGTTGACGACGCCGAGCGCGAGAAACATCTTCGAGACCGCCGTTCCTGCCGCGCCGACACCGAGGACGACGACCTTCAGATCCTCCATCCGCTTGCCGACGAGGCGCGCCGCGTTGATGAGCGCCGCCGACGCGACGACCGCCGTGCCGTGCTGGTCGTCGTGGAAGACGGGGATGTCGAGCGTCTCTTTCAGGCGCCGCTCGATCTCGAAGCACCGCGGCGCGGCGATGTCTTCGAGGTTGATGCCGCCGAACGTCGGCGCGAGGACCTGGACCGTCCGCACGATCTCGTCGACGTCGGTGGTGTCGAGGCAGATCGGAAAGGCGTTCAGGCCCGCGAACTCGCGGAAGAGTTGCGCCTTGCCCTCCATGACCGGCATCGCCGCTCCCGGTCCGATGTCGCCGAGGCCGAGCACGGCGGTCCCATCGGTGACGACGGCGACGGTGTTGCCCTTGATCGTCAGGTTGTAGACCTTGTCGGGGTCGGCGGCGATGGCGAGGCAG
The DNA here is from genome assembly GCA_963726715.1 of Rhodothermales bacterium. Classification (GTDB taxonomy): domain Bacteria; phylum Bacteroidota; class Rhodothermia; order Rhodothermales; family BA12; genus CAVSDF01. Next base: position 71,048 of record CAVSDF010000010.1, on the reverse strand, counting down.
ACGCGGGCGACGCCCGGCGTGTAGGCCATCGAGAGGTCGTCGCGCGTGCGCAGCGGCGTCTTCGACTCGACGCGCAGTTTGCCGCCGAGGTGCATCAGGAAGGTCCGGTCGGAGAGGTTGACGAGTTCGACCCCGTCGACGCCCTCGATGGCCTCGCGCAAGCGGTCGAGCGCGGCCTCGCCGCTCAGGAAGACGGTGATGTCGCGCGTGATGGCGTCGCTGTCGACGCGCACGATGTCGATGGCGCCGATGTTGCCGCCGACGTCGCCGATGAGGGCGGTCAGGCGGGCAAGGGTGCCGGGGCGGTTGAGCAGGCGCACGCGAAGCGTGACCGAGTTGCTCGCGCCCATCGTGAAGCCGGTGTCGGCGGTCGTTTCGGGGATCATCGGGCGGGCCGTGCGGGCGGCCGGGTTCGGGCGGAGGGGAAACCGGCAATCAACGAACTCGGAAGCGCTTCCGAATCGGGAGGGATCGGCGAAGACGCGGTGGCGGGTCGATGGGGAACGGCGGCCCCGGAGCATTCCGAAGCCGCCGCCCGTGTTTGGCACGTCGCCGCGGTCTCCGTCGTCAGCGCACGACGACGAGAGGCTGCCTGAGCACCTGCCCGCCACCGCCCACCTCCGCGCGCACCACGTACACCCCCGGCGCCACCCCCGAGGCGTCGAACGCCAGCGCCGTCGTCGTCTCCGCCACGCCCTCGAATAGCACCGCCACCTCACGACCAAGCCCGTCGTAGACCCCCACGCGCGCACGACCACCGACGGGCAGGCTCAGCGTGCCGCGCACGAGACCACGCACCGGGTTCGGACCGAGCACCAGCGCCGACCCGGCCGCCGTCACCGCCGCCTCGGCTCTCACCGGCAGCAGCCCGCCGCTGGCGGTGTAGCGCGCTACGAAGACATCACTAGAACCCGCGCTCGTGCGGTTGACCACGCCCGCGCCGGGGTCGAAGTCCACCGTGCGCTGGAAACTGCCCGTCACGACCGCATTGCCGCTCGCGTCGACCGCCACGCCGCCGCAGAAGGCGTAACCCGTGCCGAAGGTGGCGACGGAGACGAGCGCGCCGCTCGCGCTGTAGCGCGCCACGAAGCTGTCATTACCGCCTGTGCTCGTGCGAGTGACCACGCCCAGGCCGGGGTCGAAGTCCACCGTGCCATTGAAGTAGCCCACCACGACGGCATTGCCGCTCGCGTCAACGGCCACACTCAAGCCATCGTCGTTTTGCGTGCCGCCGAACGTGGCCAAGGAGACGAGCGCGCCGCTCGCAGTGTAGCGCGCGACGAACGCATCGATCCTCCCGGCGCCCGTGCGGTTCGCCACGCCCGCGCCAGGGTCAAAGTCCACCGTGCCGAAGAAAATGCCCGACACGACGGCATTGCCGCTCGCATCGACGGCCACGCCGGTGCCGCTGTCGCTTTGTGTGCCGCCGAAGGTGGTGACGGAGACGAGCGCGCCACTCGCGTCGTAGCGAGCCACGAAGACGTCATTACCGCCCGTGCTCGTGCGACTGACCACACCTGCACCCGGGTCGAAGTCCACCGTGTCAGTGAAGTAGCCCGTCACGACTGCGTTGCCGAGCGCATCGACCGCCACGGCGTAGCCCCGGTCGTTGCTGATTCCACCGAAGGTGGCGACAGAGACGAGCGCGCCTCTGGCGTCGTAGCGCGCAACGAATGCGTCCTCTTGGCCCGCGGTCGAATGATAGACCATACCCGCACCGGGGTCGAAGTCCGCCGTGCCGGAGATGGTGCCCGTCACGACCGCGTTGCCGAGCGCATCGACCGCCACGCCCCTGCCCCGATCGTCAAACATACTACCGAAGGTGGCGACGGAGACGAGCGCGCCGCTGGCGTCGTAGCGCGCAACGAATGCGTCCGCGCTGCCCGCGCTCGTACGACTGACCACGCCCGGACCGGGGTCGAAATCCGCCGTGCCCAGGAAGTAGCCCGTCACGACCGCGTTTCCGAGCGCATCGACCGCCACGCCGGTGCCGATGTTGACACCTGTGCCGCCGACGGTGGCGACGGAGACGAAAGAGCCGTCAGCGGCGTAGCGCGCAACGAATGCGGCCGACTCGTCCTCGCTCGTACAGCTTACCACGCCCGGGCCGGGGTCGAAGTCCACCGTGCGCTGAAAGCTGCCCGTCACGACGGACCCGCCGTCGGAGAGCATGGCCACCGACGTGCCCGAGTCGTAAAGCTCGGCACCGAAAGTGATGACTATTGGCTGCGCCGAAGCGGCCACAACGGCAACTGAGAGGATGCAGAGCAACAACGCGATGCGCTGCAGCAGCGAGGAGGCGATATTCATGATGTGCGTAAGAAGAAGAAAGGGGCCAGATAGAACGCTTGCAGACAGGCCAATGACAAATTGGAACCCAACGGGCGTCCAACAGCACGTCCAAAATACCGCGAGGGCATGTGGCACCTTTGGCGCGCCACGTCTGTGTTCCCAAGTCTACGAACGCAAACGGGGCGGCCCCTCCCGAAGGAAGAGCCGCCCCGGTGGGTGCGGTGTCGCAGGGAGTGGTGAGGTCAGCCCTCGCCCTGCTCGCTGGCGAGGCGGTCGCGGAGGGCGGCGAGGCCCGAGAGTTCGCCGAGCGTCGCGGGGCCGGAGCCGCCGGTCTGCTTGCTCGCGTAGTTCTCCACCTCGCGGCGCTGCTCCTCGCGCTCCTGGCGCTTGGACTGGCGCTCGGTGTCGCGCGCGCTGCGCTCGCCCTGGCGCTCCGACGCGGTCTCCGAGAGGATGATCTCGCGGTTGCCACGGTCGAAGCGGATCACGCGGACGCCTTCGAGAACCTGTCCCTCGCGGTAGTTGTCCGCCGGGTGACCGGGCTTCTTGAGCTCGCCGCCGGGGATGAAGGCTTCGACGTCCATCGGAAGCTCGACTTCGAGGCCGCGATCGCCGACGCGCACGATCGTCGCCGTCGTGTCGGTGCCCTCGGCGTAGACGGTCGCAAACTGCTGCCACGGGTCGGTCGAGACCTCCTTGTGGCTGAGCGAGATGCGGCGGTTCTTCTCGTCGATGCCGACGACCTTGACGTCGAGGTCCTGGCCCTTCTTGACGACCTCGCCGGGGTGGCGCACCTTCTTGGTCCACGAGAGGTCCGAGATGTGCACGAGGCCGTCGATGCCGGGCTCGATCTCGACGAAGACGCCGAACGCGGTGATGTTGCGCACCTTGCCGGTCATGATCGTGCCGACCGGGTAGCGGGCCGCGATCTCGTTCCACGGGTCGGGCTGGAGCTGACGCATGCCGAGCGAGACCTTCTTGGTGTCGTCGTCGATCGAGAGGATCTTGACGTCCACCGCCTGGCCCATCGACACCACCTGCGAGGGGTGCTTGACGTGCTCCGTCCACGACATCTCCGAGATGTGCACGAGGCCTTCGATGCCCTTCTGGAGCTCGACGAACGCGCCGTAGTCGGTGATCGAGACGACCTTGCCTTCGACCTGCTGGCCCTCGGCGTAGGTGTCGTGGATCGTCTCCCACGGGTGCGGCTGGAGCTGCTTGAGGCCGAGCGAGATGCGCTGGCGCTCCTTGTCGTAGTCGAGGACGACGACGTTGAGCTTGTCCTCGATCTGAACGACCTCGCTCGGGTGGTGCACGCGGCCCCACGAGAGGTCGGTGATGTGGAGGAGGCCATCGACGCCGCCGAGGTCGACGAAGACGCCGAAGTCGGTGATGTTCTTGACGACGCCTTCGAGCACCTGGCCCGGCTCCATCGTCTCGAGGATGGTCTGGCGCTGGCTGGCGAGGTCCTTCTCGACGAGCGCCTTGTGCGAGACGACGATGTTCTGGTTCGCCTCGTTGAGCTTGACGATCTTGAACTCCATGTGACGCCCGAGGTAGGCGTCGAAGTCGCGGACCGGGCGCACGTCGATCTGGCTGCCGGGCAGGAACGCCTCGATGCCACCGATGTCGTCGAAGAGCTGGACGATCATGCCGCCCTTGATGCGCTTCGTGATCTCGCCCTCGAGGATCTCCTCGGTGTTGAAGGCGCGCTCGATGCGGCGCCACTTGAGCGTCTCGTCGGCCTTGGTCTTCGAGAGCTGGAGCTGGCCCTGGCGGTTCTCGAGGCGCTCGACGAACACCTCGATGTCCTGGCCGGGAGCGAGTTCGGCGCCCTGGAACTCCGAGCGGGCAATGATGCCGTCGCTCTTGCCGCCAATGTCGATCACGACGTCCTTGTCGGTGATCGTCACGATGCGGCCCATCACGATGTCCTGCTGCGGGATCGCGGTGAACGACGACTCGAGCAAGCGCGAGAGGTCGGCCTTCATCTGGCGCTCCTGCGTGCTCGTCTCGCGCTCGTCGAGATCGGAGAGCTTGACGGTCTCGTGCGACTCGCGCCCGGTGTAGCCGGCGATCGGCTCGTCGGTGGTGTCGGCGAAGCGCTCGCGGCGGGCTTCCGGCTCGCGGTCGGCAGCGGCGGCGGCGCTGCGCTCGCGGCGCGGACGCGGCGTGCGGGCCGATCCGCCCGCGGCGGTGTCGGCGTCGGCGCTCTCGGTGCTGGCGCTGTCGTCGGCATCGTCGCTGCCGGTCACGCGCTCGCGGACGGCCTCGACGGCATCCCCGACGACGTGGGTGACGGTCTCGGCGGCGCTCTTCGCGGTCTCGGTGACCGTTTCGACGACCGCTTCGGCGGCGTGCTTGACGCGGTCGAGGAACGACTCGCTGGTCGTCGTCTCGGTGTCGGTCGTTGCCTCAGCAGCGTCGGTCGACGCGGTCGTGGCGGGGGTTTCGGACGAGGAGGCCGACGTGTCGGTGGCGTCGGTGGGGTCCTGCTGGTTCTCAGCCATGGTGTTGTTCGGTGCCCGCAGGTTGCGGGGGCGGCCCCGGTGCGCGCCCTGTGCGCCCCGGAGTGGGTTGGTGGAGTCGGATGCTGCCGGCGATTCCGGCTCGGGCACGCGCGCAGGGGCTCCCGATCTCGGGGACGCGCGTGCCAAGCCCCTGAATCTACGACACGGCCATCACCCGCGGCAGGCCTCGGCGAGGCGCGCGACGAACTCCACCTGTTCTTCGGGTGTCATCCGCGTCGTGTCGAGCACGACGGCATCGTCGGCGCACTTGAGCGGCCCGAACGCCCGCGCCATGTCCTGCGCGTCGCGCGCGAGGATCTCGGCTTCGAGGGCGCTCACGTCCGCTGCCTCGCCGCGCAGGCCGAGTTCGTGCCGCCGCCGCTCGGCGCGGGCGCGCACGTCGGCCGTCATGAAGACCTTGACGTCGGCGTCGGGGAAGACGACGGTGCCGATGTCGCGCCCATCGAGCACGACGCCGCCGTCGCGCGCCGCGATGGCCTGCCCGACGGCGCGTTGCAAGGCCACGAGACGCTCGCGGACCGGCGTGTGGCGCGCGAGGGCGCTGGCGAGCGGTCCCATCTCACGCGCCCGCAGCGCATCGGTCACGTCCTCGCCACCGATCCAGACGCGCTGCGCCCCGTCGTCGGCGTAGCGGATGTCGAGGTCGACGACCGGCAGCGTGGCGGCGAAGGCCTCGTCGTCGAGGCCCGCGGCGCGGGCGGCGAAGGCGAGGGCGCGGTAGGTGGCGCCGGTGTCGAGGTAGCGCACGCCGAGGCGGGCGGCGACGCGGCGCGCGGTCGTGCTCTTGCCGGATCCTGCCGGGCCGTCGATGGCGATGATCACTCGTGTCGGGGGTCGGAACGGCGCCAAGGTAGCCGCCGCCCGATGCCCGCGCCGCCCGCGCCGTCCACAATCTCGGTGAGGATGCGCGGCGGCGGGCCGGATCGTCAGTTTCCGCCGGTCGTGCTGCTGTTGCCGACGCTCCGGCTCAGGATGGTGATCGGCGTCGGGTAGCGGATCGGCCCGACCGGCGTGTTGATCGAGGGACGGGCGATGAGCTTGACGCGCGTCGAGACGCCGTCCTGCCCGGCGATGGCCGAGGCGAGGTCGACGAGCTGGCGTGTGTTGTTGCCGAAGAACTGGAAGAGATCGAGGCGAATCTGGAGCGGAATCGTCGCCCGCTGCCCGGCGCCGATGAACACCTCTTCGTTGAAGGCGCCCGAGACGGTCTCCTTGTCGTCGAGCATCAACGTCCAGTCGAACGCCACGACGCGCGCGCCGACGGGGTTGTCGCCGGGGTTGTTGGCACCGACGTTGAGCGTGAGCGCGAGCGGCGCCTCGCGCGTCAGCACGGCCGCGCCGAGGCGGGCGATGTCGAGCGGACCGAGGTCGTTGTACGAGCGGATGCGGTCCATCCGTACGCCCGCGAGGGTGACGTCGCTGGCGCTGTCGAGGTCGAATTTGACCGAGCGGAGGTTGGCGACCTGTTGCAGCGTCGTGCACCCGAGCGGGAGCGTGGCGACGAAGAGGACGGCGAGAAGTGGAAGCAGTCGGCGCATGGTAGAGAGGGGGTCTGGGAGAGGGGCAAGGCTACGGCCGGAGGCGCGTCGGCGACCGACACGGGGGCGTAACGTATGGATGGAGGCGAATCGTCGCGCAAGCCCCCACCTGCCGCTGCGCGCTGTGCGCGCTCCGCAGCTCTCCGCCCCCGCGTGCGGGGGAGGTGCCCGAAGGGCGGAGGGGGCGGCACCGCCACGCCTCCCAAGCCCGCGCATCCGCCACCGCACCCGCCCTGCCCTCCCGCCGCCTCCCCATGATCCGCAAGCTCACCGCCGCCGACCTCGCCCGCCCCTCCGCCGATGCCGCCCGCGCGGGCGCCCGCCACGCTGTGAGCGTCGTGCTCGACAACATCCGCTCGGCCCACAACGTCGGCGCCATCCTGCGCACCGCCGACGCGCTCGCGCTCGCGCACGTCTACCTCTGCGGCATCACGCCGCCCGGCGACACCCTCGCCGTCTTCAAGACCGCCCTCGGCGCCGAGGCATCGGTCCCGTGGTCGCACCACGCCACGACGCGCGAGGTCGTCGAGCGTTTGCAGAGCACCGGCGCGACCGTCGCCGTCCTCGAACAGACGACCGCCCCGACCGACATCGCCGGTCTCACCGCCGCGCATTTTCCGCTCGCGCTCGTCGTCGGCAACGAAGTCGACGGCGTCGATCCGGCTGTCGTGGCGATGGCAGATCTGGCGATCGAACTGCCACAGTGGGGCGCCAAGCACTCGCTCAACGCGTCGGTGGCGTTCGGCGTCGCGGCGTACGATCTGGTGCGGCGTGCGCGTGCGGTGGGGGTGGGGATGCGGTGACCGAGGGGATGTGGGGCGGGGGCGCTGCGGAGACGCATCGTCGATGCGTCTCTACGGGCGCGAACGGCAACGATGGGCACGAGACCGCCCCCGCGCGGTGGCCATACGCCCGCCGGTGGTCGGTGGGGCGCATGGTAGAGACGCATCGCCGATGCGTCTCTACGGCCCCGTCACCACCCCACCAACACACCACGCCCCGATTGCCCGCGGTCGGCGCGATCCCCCACCCACGGCCCCACCGCCGTCCAATCCATCCACTCACCAACTCACCCCCCACAAACCCACTCACCGCCCCAGCATCCGGCGCAGGCGCCCGCCGTCGGCGAGGAGGGCGAGGGCGGCGTCGAGGGTGGGGTCGTGGGCGTAGGCGTCGCGGGCGGAGGCGCGGGCATCGGCGGTGGCGAGGGCGACGAAGGCGGCGCGGAGGTGGGCGCGGACTTCGGCGTCGTGGCGCGCGAAGAGGGCGTCGCGGTCGGACGTGAGGCGCTCGCGGAGGCGGCGCGCGTCGGCGGCGAGGGCGCTGCCGTCGGCGCTGAGGCGGGCGCTCAGGCTGTCGGCGGCGCGCTCAGACGGCGTCAGGGCGCCGGTGCGGGTGCGTCCGAGCCACGACCGGAAGGCGGTCACGTCGGCAGCGCTCACGTCGGCGCTGGCGGTCGGGGTGCGCGCGGCACGGTCGGCGGCGAAGCGGACGAACGACGCCTCGCGGTCGAGCGTCGCCACGAGTTCCGACGTCGTGCCCTCCCCTGCCCCGACGCCGACGGCCAGATCCGGCTCGATGCCGCGCCCGTCCTTGACCGTCCGCCCGGCGCGCGTGCGGAACGCCCGGCGCTCGGCCTCGGGCACCTCGCGCGCCACGCCGTCCACATAGACGAGCTTCTGCACGACGCGGCCGGACGGCAGCAGGTAGCGTCCCTGCGTGATCTTCATCCCGCTCCGGTACGGGAGCGGCAGGATGCGCTGGATGAGGCCCTTCCCGAACGTCGGCGTGCCGACGACGGCGCCGCGGTCGAGGTCCTGCAATGCGCCCGACACGATCTCCGACGCCGACGCCGAGAGCGGGCTCACCAGGACGACGACCGGCAGATCGGGAAGCAGCGGCGCATCGGGGGTGCGGAAGGCGCGGGCGGATTCCGGGCGTCGCTCGCGCGTCGTGACGACCGCCGTGTTCTGCGGCACGAACAGGCCGACGATCTCGACGGCGGCGTCCACCAACCCGCCGGGGTTGTCGCGCAGGTCGAGCACGAGGGCCGTCAGGCGTCCGGTGTCGTGGAGGCGTTTGGCGGCGGCGGCGGTCTCCGATCCCGCCGTCTGCCCGAACTCGGCGACGCGGATCAGCCCGACGCCCGCCGTCGTGTCGGCGCCGACGAACCCGGCGAACGTGACACTCTGCGAGCGTGCGGCCTCACGGGTCAGGTCGAAGCGCAGCACGCCGGCGACTCCTGCGCGCTTGACCTCGACGGCGACGCGCGTGCCGGGGGCACCGGCGAGGCGAGACAGAACGTCGGCGGCGCCGAGCGACGGACCGCGCTCGGGGACCGTCGGCTGCCCGGCGACGCTCACGATCTCGTCGCCGGGTCGCAGGCCCTCGCGGTAGGCGCTCGCGGCGTCGCCCGGCATCCCCACGATCACGCGCCCGCCGTCTTCGAGCACGTCGAGGCCCGGACGGCCTTCGCCGGTGCGCGCGAGCTGGCTCTGCGAGAGCGTCCGCTCGTCGTAGAAGACGGTGTACGGATCGGTCGTCTTGAGCATCGCGTCGATGCCGCGGCGGACGACGCGCTCCGCGTCGAGCGGATCGGCGTAGCTGCCGACGAGCGTTTCGAAGGCCCCACCGAACATCTCGTAGGCCTTGCGGATGGCGAAGAGGTCGTCGGCAAATGCCGCCCCGCCCGCACCGACGGTGACGAGCGCGAGGGCGGCGGCGGGCAGGAGACGGCGGCGCGTCATCGGCATCGGGGGTCGGGAGAACGGACATCGGCCCAACGCGGCGCTGCGGCGGGATCGCGCCACCGAAAGACCGCGAACCGGTCAGGTCGGGGACATCGACGGGTGCCTCACCCCACCGGCGGCGGGAGGCGCGTCATCACCGGCGCATCGTCGGCGCCGATGGCGGGCACCACGGAGACCGCGCCCTCGGCGTGAGGGTCGGGGACAGCGGCGGCGAGGGCGGCGGCGGCGGCGGCTTCGGTGCGGGCCTGTTCGGCGTCCTCGGCGAGGCGGCGGGCTTCGTCGCGCGCCCGGCGCTTCTCGACGCGGGAGGTGAGCAGGATCGACAGTTCGTAGAGCGCGAAGAGCGGCATCGACACGATCACCTGCGAGATCGGGTCGGGCGGCGTCAGGAACGCGGCGACGATCAGGATGATGACGATGGCCACGCGCCGCGACTTGCGCAGCATCGCCACGTTGACGATGCCGAGCTTGGCGAGCGCGTAGATCACGACGGGAAGCTCGAAGAGCGCGCCGGTGCCGAGCGACCACAGCGTGATCATCCCGAAGTAGTTCGAGAGGTCGAACTGGTTCTTGATCTCCGACGACAGTTGCCATCCCGCCAGGAACTGGAGCGAGAGCGGGACGAGGAAGAAGTAGCCGAACGTGACGCCGAGGACCAGGAACAGCACGCCGCCGAGCGCCGCCCCGCGCATCCCCTCGCGCTCGTGCGGGTAGAGGCCGGGCGCCACGAACCGCCACAGCTGGTAGATGAACCACGGCGCTCCGACGAGCCCCCCGGCGGCGAACACGACGGAGATGTAGGCAAAGAACTGCCCCGAGATGGTGCGATTCTGCACCTCGAAGGCGGTCGTCGTGATGCCCATCACGCGGTACGTCCAGAAGTCCGGACGCATCGGCCCGAGAAGCACCTTGTTGACGATGTCCTGTCCGAAGAAGAGCGCGACGACGACGAAGACGGCGACACCTGCGAGGCCTTTCAGCAGCGCCCACCGCAGTTCTTCGAGGTGGTCGATGAACGACATCTCGCTGCCCGCGAGCACCGTTTCGTCGAAGGATTGAGGCTGGGGGTGCACTGCGCCGGGGCGGCGGCGCAGGCGTGCGAGGGTGCCGAGAACGTCCATCGAGGGGGGGCGCGAGCGGCGCCCGAGCGGGGTCAGGGTCGGGCGCGACGGAGAGCGCGCGCCCGGAGGATGAGGAGGCGGCGAGCCGTCAGAACGCGGGAATCACGGCGAATCGTGGCTGCTCTCCGGCCCGGTGCGCAGGTTCAGGTCGAGGAGGGCATCGACCCACAGGCCTTCGGATTCCAGCCGCGCGCGTCCGCCGCTCCACGTGAAGTGGAAGAGCGTGGCGACGCCGGAGACGCGGAAGCCCGCCGAGCGCAGGAGCGCGACGGCCCGCAGCGCCGACCGGCCCGAGTTGAGGATGTCGTCGAGGAGCACGACCGGCCGCATCGGGTCGAGCGGGCCTTCGACGAGGCGGCGCCGTCCGTGAGGCTTGCGCTGCTCGCGAACCAAGCCGCCGCGGAACGTCGAGCCGGGGGCGGCGAGGACCGACGACACCATGGCGAAGGCCCCGAATCCGAATCCGACCACCTGGTCTGCGCCCCTCGCCGCGAGGCGCTCGGCGAGGACGGCGCCGACCTCCCGGAAGGTCTCCGCTTCCAGCATCGGGATGCGCGTGTCGAGGAGCCAGCCGATCGACTGCCCGCGCGGGTCGGTGATCGGTTCGTCTTCGCGGCGGATGAGCGCCCGGTCGTAGAGCCGCCGCCCGAGGCTGACGAGGTCCTGGTACGAGGACGTAGCGGTCGTCACGAGGCAGCGAAGGGGTCCGTGGGTGGGGGCGCCGGGGAGGGCGACAACGCGGCGCTCCGATACGGCGCGCCCGGCCCGGCGTTCCACTCCGCCGTCTGCCCCGCGTGGTCCTCACCGCCGCGGCACGTCTCGCGGGATGCGGTCGCGGTCACGAGTGCGCGCCGTTCGAGCCGCCGTCCGCGCGGACGAGGTGCTGAACGCTGAACCGCCCGCCCTCGTCGAGCCAGCGGTCGGTGACGCGCCATCCGCCTGCGCGGGCGAGGGCGTCGATGCCAGACGGCGTGTATTTGTGGGCGCTCTCGGTGTGGATGGTGTCGCCCGCCGCGAACGCAAACGTCTCGCCCGCCACCTCGACCGTCTGCGCCGTCGTGGCGACGAGGTGCATTTCGACGCGCCCGACCGGCTCGCCGCCGACCGTGTCCCCAATCACCGCCGCATCGGGCACCCAGACGGCGCGGTGCTGCCAGACGGGGCGTCCGTCGGGGCCATCGCCCATCTCGAAGGTCGCGCCGAGGTCGCGGTTGAGGCGCGTGAGGAGGTTGCGGTTGAACGCCGCCGTGACGCCTTCAGGATCGTCGTAGGCCGCCTCCAGCGTCGCGCGGTCCTTGCGCAGGTCGACGCCGAGGATCAGGCGCCCGTCGTCGCCCGCCGTCTCCGCCATCCGTTGCAGGAGGGCGACGGCGCCACCGGGCGAGAAGTTGCCGATCGTCGACCCGGGGAAGAAGAGCACGCGCGGCGCGGATTCTCCGGCATCGAGGCCGTCGAGCGTGATGGGTACGGTGTAGTCGGCGACGAGCGGCTCGACTCGCAGGTGCGGGTAGTCGGCGGCGAGGCGGTCGGCGGCGGCGAGCAGGTGCTCGCGCGAGACGTTGAGCGGCACGTAGACGCCGAGCTCTGGCAGGTGGTCGAGGAGCAGGCGCGTCTTGACGAGCGATCCGGCGCCGTACTCGACGAGTGCGGCGCCGTCGGGCACGAGGGTGGCCATTTCGGCGCCGTGGTCGTGCAGGATGGCCGTCTCGGTGCGCGTCGGGTAGTAGGCGTCGGCCTCGGTGATTCGGTCGAAGAGCGCCGAGCCGGTCGCGTCGTAGAAGTAGGTGAACGGCAGCGTCCGCGGCGTGGCGCGCAGGCCCGCGAGCACCTCACGCTCCATCGTCTCGCGCTCGGACGGCCGGATGTCGGTGGGGGCGGGCGCGGTGTCGGTGTCGAAATGCACGGAATCGTTGGTCGTTGATGATCTGTCGAGGGTCGTTTGCCGGGTATTCGGTGGCGGGTTCGCCACGTCCTCATCACCAACGACACACGACAAACGACCCACCCCGTTCACACGTCCCGCGCGAGGCGGAGGCCGGTGAACTGCCAGGCGGCGTCGGGGGGGAAGAAGTTGCGGTAGGTGCGGCGGGCGTGGCTGCGCGAGGTCGCGCACGAGGCGCCGCGGAGGACGTACTGGCCGCACATGAACTTGCCGTTGTACTCGCCGAGCGCGCCCGGTGCGGGCGCGTAGCCGGGATACGGGTCGTAGCTGCTGCGTGTCCACTGCCACACGTCGCCGTACATCTGCACGAGGTCGCCCGCAGCGCCGCGCGCGGGGACGGGGTGGAGGTGGCCGCCTTCGACGAAGTGGCCGTCGACAGGCACGAGGGCGGCGGCGGTTTCCCATTCGAACTCGGTCGGCAGGCGCGCACCGGCCCAGCGGGCGTAGGCGTCGGCCTCGAAGTACGAGACATTGCAGACGGGCGCGTCGGGGTCGAGGTCGCGCAGGCCGCTGAGGGTGGTGATCTGGCGGTTCGCGCGCGCGCCGTCGCCGCCCACGTCCACGGCCGGTTCCCAGTAGAACGGCTCGGCGAGGCCCTTCGCCTGCACCTCGGCCCAGCCGAGCGAAAGCCAGAGTTCGGGCCGCCGGTAGCCGCCGTCGGCGATGAAATCGAGCCACTCGCCGCAGGTGACGAGGCGCGATCCGATCTCGAAATCGGGCACGAGCACGCGGTGGCGCGGGCCTTCGTTGTCGAACGAGAACGCATCGCCGTCGTGGCCGACTTCGTAAATGCCGCCTTCGACGCCGATCCACGACAGCGGCGGCACATCCCCAGAAGCGAGCGGCGCCGCCTCGCGGTAGACCGGGCGCAGAGGGTTGACGGCGAAGACGTGCTTCAGATCCGTCAGCATCAGTTCCTGGTGCTGCTGCTCGTGGTTCAGGCCGACCTCCAGAAGTCCGCGGATCACTTCGGCGCGGGCGTCGTCGCCAAGCAACCGCTCCATCGCCGCATCGACGTATGCGCGGTAGTCGAGGACTTCGGCGACGGTCGGGCGCGAGAGGTAGCCGCGGCGGTCGCGGCAGTGGCGCTCGCCCGCCTGCACGTAGTACGAGTTGAAGAGGAAGGCGTAGCGCGGGTGGAAGGCGCGGTAACCGGGCACGTGCTCGGCGAGGACGAACGTCTCCCAGAACCACGTCGTGTGCGCGAGATGCCACTTCGTCGGCGACACATCCTCCATCGTCTGCACGACGCAGTCCTCGGGCGCGAGGCCATCGGCGAGGTGCGCCGTCAGGCCGCGGACGCCGCGGTAGCGGTCGAGAAGCGGCGCGTCGGTGGCGACGAAGAAGGCGTCGGCGGCGAGCGGCGCGGGGGCCGCGGCGGCAGTGCCGGGAGCGGCAGTCTCGAAGGCGGCGGGCATCGCGGAGGCGGAGGTGGCGTCGGGCATCCGCCCCGAAGGGCGAAAGGCGCGTGCGCGTTCCGGACGGCGACGGGCGTTACGCGGGCGTCGCGTGGAGCCAGCGCTGGGCCCCACCTGCCGCTGCGCGCTGCGGAGGGGGGAGGTGGCCCGACAGGGCCGGAGGGGGCATGGCCCAGACGAAGCCACCGCCCATTGGACCCCGCCTGCCCCTCACCGCCGCACCGATGCGGCCTCGACGAACCGCCCGCCCGCCACGATTCCGCGGACGCGCCCCGTCATCGCGGCGCCGTCGAAGGGCGTGTGGTGGCTGAGCGAGCGCATCCGGCGGGCGTCGACGGTCCACGCGGTCGTGGTGTCGAAGACGGTGAGCGCGGCGCGGGCGCCCGTTTCCACCGTGAGGGCCGGGAGGCCGAGGCAGCGGCGCGGTCCGCTCGTGAGAAGCGCGGCGGCGCGCTCTACCGTCAGGCGGCCGGTCGAGACGAGGTGCGTCGAGAGCACCGCCCAGGTCGTCTCGAGGGCGCTCGCGCCGAACGGAGCAGCGGCGAACTCGACCTCGGTCTCGTGGAGTGCGTAGGGCGCGTGGTCGGAGAAAACGGCGTCGAGCGTGCCGTCGGCGAGGGCCTCGATCATCGCGTCGCGGTCGGCGCGGGGGCGCAGCGGCGGGAGGATCTTGGTGGCGGCGGAGAACCCGGTCGCCTCGATGGCCTCGTCGGTGAGGGCGAGGTGCGCAGCGCTCACCGACGCGGTGACGCGGGTGCCGCGCGCGCGGGCGTCGCGGACGAGGTCGAGGCTGCGGCCCGTCGTCGCGTGGAGGACGTGGACGCGCGCGCCGGTGTCGGCGGCGAGCAGCAGGTCGCGCGCGAGGGCGGCGGTCTCGGCGACCTCGGGGATGCCCATCGCCCCGGCGCGCGTCCCGGCGGCGCCTTCGTGGACGAGGCCGCGCGGCGCGAGGCTCGGATCGTGCGCGAAGAGCAACACGGGCCGGTCGAGCATCGCCGCGTAGTCGAGCGCGCGCCGCATCAGCCCGGCGTCGGCGACGAAGACGCCGTCTGAGAAGGCGACCGCGCCTGCGTCGGCGAGGTCCCAGAGTTCGGCGAGTTCGTGGCCGTCGCGGCGCTTCGTCAGGGCGCCGATGGCGTGGACGGCGACGGGCGCGCCGCCGCTGCTCCGGCTCCGCTCGGCCTGCGCACGCACGAAGGCCACGCCCTCGCGCGTGTCGATCGGCGGAACGGTCTCGGGCGCGACGCCGACCTCGCAGAACCCGCCCGCGGCGGCGGCGGCGGCCAGGCTGGACGCCGTCTCGCGGTGTTCGAGGCCCGGCTCTCCGCCACGCGCGTACAGGTCGAGCCATCCGGCGGAGACAAGCGCGCCGCCGAGATCGACGACCGTTGCCGACTCGGGCGCGTCGAGACCGGCGCCGATGGCGGCGATGCGGTCGCCGTCGATGAGCAGGTCGAGGGCACGCGCATCCCCCTCGCCAGAAAGGAGCGCGGCGTTGCGCAGGAGCAGGGGCGTCGTCGCAGTCGTCATCGTCGCAGGTCCGGGGCGTGTCCGGTCCGGAAGATGCACCCGTGCGGCCTTCCGCGCGACGCATCCGCCGCGAAATCGCACGGGTTTGGATGTGCGCGAACCGCTGGGCCGTCTGCGCCGCCCGGTAGAGAGGCATCGGCGATGCGTCCCTACGCTGTCACCGCGCGCCCGTCGTAGGGGCGGGCGCGGACCACGGCCTGCGCATCTGTGGCAGAATCCCCGACGTCACGGTGCGGGCGGCCAGGCGGAGGGCGAGACGCCGTAGTGCTGCCGGAACAGGCGCGAGAGCGAGGCCGGGTCGAGGCCGACCCGCGCGGCGACTTCGGAGACGGTGCCCGCGCGGGCCGCGAGCAGGCGCGCCGCCGATTCGAGACGGCGCTGGCGGAGGTATTCGGCAGGCGTCAGGCCGGTGAGCGCTTGCAACCGCCGCTGCATCTGCCGCGCGCTCACGCCGACCTCGCCCGCGAGCGCCTCCACCCCGAAGCCGCTCTGCCCGATGCCCTGCGCCGCCGCCGCGTCCACCCGCGCCAGCCACCGCGCCTCCGCCGACGCCTCCGGTGCGGGCGCGTCGGGGGCGAGCGGTGCAGACGTGGGCGGTGCGGCGTCGGGGACTGCCACGAGGGGCGCGCCCACGGCTTCGGCCCGTGCGCGGCGCAACCGGTAGGCGCCTGCGGCGAGCAGCAGCCCCACGAGCACGGCCGCAGCGGCCCACGGCGCCGTGTCTGCCGCGCCTGGCACGAGCGTCGCGTGCGCCCACGTGCGCGGCGGGCCGTAGTCGAAGCCGCCGCACATGTTGGCCGGGTAGTACGCATCGTTGGAGTCGCCGGGCGGCAGCGGCGCCTCGTTGTCGTTGACGGCGGCGAGCACGCGGACGCCCCCGCCCGGCGGCGGGCCGTCGAGGCGGAGGCTGGACCACGGGAGGGCGATCTCGGCGGTGTAGCCGCCGTCGCGGTCGTCGTCGAGGTTGAGCGTGCCGTCGAGGCGCACCGCCGCCGTGACGCGCACGGTGCGGTCGACGATCTTGGGGCTGTCCCAGTCCGGCGCGATCCGGGCGATCATCGCGTCGCCGCGGAGCACGCCCACGGCGCCGCGCACGTCCACGATCACCTGGAAGTCCTGCGGGCGCAGATGCGCCGACGCGGCGGTGTCGGCGGTGAGGTAGAGTTCGACCGAGTCGCTCATGTAGAGCATCCCGAGCGGATCAGCGGGAAAGGCGACAGCGCCGCCCACGGCCGAGTCCGCGCGAAACAGGTCCGGCAGCGGCAGGCGGTCGCGCGGGACGACCGTCAGGCGCGTGTCGCGGACGCGGAAGGCGGCGTAGAGGGCGTGCGCATCCCAGGCAAACTGCACGTGCGCGGTGTTGCGCGCGGCGTCGGGGGCGGCGCTCACGATGGCGTGGCCCGGCCCGCGCGGCCACTCGCGCAGGTCGCCGTCGATGCGGATCGGTGCGCGGGCTTCCGGGATGCGCACCGGCACGCACGCGGGCGCCTGCGCCTGCGCGGCCACCGGACACAGCGCAAGCGCGGCGATCAGTGGCAGAAACAACCGGCGCATCGAAACGGGGACATGGCCCCGGATGATACGCCCGCGCCGTCACGCCCGGCCCGTCACGCCCGGCCCAGCACGCCCGCGCCCGTCACGCCCGCGGCTCACCGCACGACGGTGAGGGCCTGTGCCGCGCGCGCGCCCCGGTCCCCCACGATCCGCACCACGTAGGCGCCGGGCGGCAGCGAGGGCAGCGCGAACGCCTGCGAGGCGCCTGCGTCGAGCGGACCGGCGTAGAGCGTCGCCACGCGGCGCCCGAGCGCGTCGAAGGCCTCGACCGTCACCGCCTGCGCCTCGCGCACGGCCACCTGCACCCGCACCGGCCCCCGCGCCGGGTTGGGCGTCACCGCGAGCACGACCGGCGCCCCGACGCCCACCGTGGCCTCGACAGCGGCGGAGTGCGTCGCCGCGCCGTCGAGGTCCATCTGCCGCAACCGGAAAGCGTAGCGGCCCGGCGCGAGACCGGTCACGGCGACGGCGTAGGTGTGCGCCTCCGCCGTCGTGCCGTGCCCCGGCACGACGGCCATTTCCCGCCACCCGGCCCCCGTGGAGACGCCCAGCCGAGGCATCCCCGCCCCGTTCCCGAACCCCGTCGCCGATCGCATCTCCACGGCAAAGCCCGCATTGTTCGTCTCGCTCGCCGTCGTCCACGCGAGGCGGATGGTGCCCGCGCCATCGGCTGCGGCGGTGAACGCGGTCAGTTCGACCGGAAGGATGGCCTCCGAAGCGAGCGAGAACTCCGACGTGTTCGCGTCTTTGTCCGTCACCGTCGCCACGAGGAAGCCGCCGGAGAACAGCTCCGCCGACGGTCCCGCGAGCGATGCGGTTCGCGTGTATGTGCTGGCCCCGGCAGGCCATTCGGCATCGCCGACGGAGACCGTGCCGAGGTAGAACTGCCCTTCGTCGCCGTCCGCGTCGGCGAGGTAGACGTCCACGTCGAGCGGGAAGGTGGCCGCCGCCGGGGGCGTTTCGAGGCGCAGCGTCACGTCGATGAGGCCCGTGGTGGTGTTGAACGCGGCGGCGGTGATGACCGGCGCGTTGATCGTCCGGTTGTCGCGCTCGTCGGGGTCGCCTGCGTCGTTGGCGGTGCGCCCGGCGGTGGCGAGGTCGATGCCGAGCAGCGTGTTGGCGTAAAAGCTGTTGCGGCGGATCGAGACGCCGCTCGAGTAGCGGAGCGTCGCGTCGGAGCCGATGACCTGGACGGCGGTCCCGTTCTGTCCCGCGATCACATTGGCCCGTGCGGCGCTCGTCACGTCCCCAATCGACACGCGGGTGCTGTAGTACACGGCGATGGCCGGCCCGAAACGGCCCGGGATGAGCGCGCCCGTGCCGTCGAAGCCGATGCGGTTGCCGTAGACCGAGACGGCGTCGGACTCCCAGACCGCGAGGGCGGTGCCGGTAGCGGCGATCCGGTTGCGCGCGGCAGGCCCGTCGCCGCCGATCACGACGCGGCTGCCTCGCCGGACTTCGATGGCAGAGTTTTGCGTCTGCACCAACGGCATCCCCGTCGCGCCGAGGCCGATGTCGTTGCCGACGACCGACACATCGGAGGCCGCCACCGATCCGCCGATCTGCACGCCTCCCACGCCGCTGCCCGCGATCACGTTGCGCAGCGCCGCCGTCAGCCCGCCGATCTGCACGAAGTCGCCCCGCACCTCCACGCCGTAGGAGCCGTTCGGGCGCGCCGAGAGGCCGTCCGCCGTCGTGCTGATGCGGTTGCCCGCGACGACGACGCCCCCCGCCGCGCGCGAGGTCACGAGCAGCCCGTCGAGCGTGTTGGCGGAGAGCACGTTGCCCCGCCCGTCGCTCCCGTCTGCCGTGACGCCGACGGTGGCGGGCACGGCCACGAGCACGCCCGTCTGGTTGGGGAGGGCGGCGGTGCCGGTCGCGTCGAGGCCGACGATGTTGCCCGCGACGAGGGTGGGAGCGCCCGCGTCGCCGACGCCGTCGGAGGCGAGCAGCACGCCGGTGCCGAAGCTCTGCCCGGAGATCACATTGCCCTCCGCCGCCGTCGCCCCGCCGATCCGGTGGCCGCCCTGCCCGCGCACGCGCACGCCGACCGTGTTGCGGAGGCTCACGGTGCCCGTGCCGTCGGTGCCGATGTAGTTGCCGATCACGCGCGTCGTGGTCGTCCCGGCCTCCACCGACACGCCCACGTCGTTGCCGGAGATCAGGTTGCGCGCCGCCGCCGTCGTCCCGCCGATGACGGTGCCGGCCGAGGTGCCGCCGTATTCGCCCGCGAGCACGCACACGCCCGCCTGGATGACGCTGCCCACGTCGGCGCGGACGCTCGCGGTGCCTGCGGCGTTGGTGCCGATCCGGTTGCCGGAGATCACGTTTCCGCTGGAGACGGCGCCTGCGAGGATGCCCGTCACCATCACCCCGCAGTCGCGGTTGCCCGCGATCACGTTGCCGGTGATCGTGTTGGTCGAACCGCCGTAGTTGATCCACACGCCGGAGCCGTCGTTGGGGCGCGCGGCGGTGCCGGTCGGGTCGAGGCCGATGTAGTTGCCCTGCACGGTGTTGCCGGAGCCGGTGACGTAGACGCCCGCCGCGTTGCCGCCGCTCTCGATCAGCGGCAAGCGCCCGCGACCGCCGATCACGTTGCGCTGCGACGCCGCCGGGCCGCCGATCCGGTTGCCGTTGCTGTGGACGGCGATGCCGCGCTGCGTCCGAAACCCGCGCGCGACGATGGAGCCGTCCACGTCGAGGCCGATGTAGTTGGATTCGGCCACGTTGCCGCCGAGGGTCGTGAAGGCGAGCACGTCGTCGGTGACGTACGTGAAGGCGATGCCTGCCACACGCGAGCCGCCGCCCCGGAAGGTCAGAAATGCGGACGTGAGCGCGTCGTCTTTCGTCTGCCCGATCACGACCACCGGCGTGCCCGCATAGCCCGGCTGCGTCGTCCCGTCGATCTCCACGGGCCGGTCGAAGGCGACGCGGTTGCGAATGAGGAAGCGCACCGGCAGCGCGGCGTCGACATTGAAGGTGATGCGGACGGCGTCGGTGGCCGGGAAGGCGGGCGAGCCTCCGGCGGCGATGGCGAGCGCGAGGGCGAGCGTGCACTGGTCTCCGTCCGTGACCGCGTCCACGTCGCAGCGGTCGTCGGAGGCGTTGGTGTCGAAGGACGGGCTGCGCGTGTCGTTGACGACGAACGTGTGCTGGGCACGGGCGGCGGGCACGGCGAGCGCGCACAGCAGCGCGGCGGCAAAGCGAAAGGAGAGAGACATCGGGGGGACGAAAAGGAGGGCCGTTGACCTTCCAAAGATCGCCGGGCCTCCCCCTTCCCCTCATGACGCCACCGGACACGCCCTTGACGTGCGCGGACATTCTGATGACCATCCCCGCCACAGCCCTCCTCAGCGGCACGTGTGCGGCCGATGGCACGACCCCGCATGGCCCGATGGCGTCACCGCGAGCCCGTCGTGTCGGCAGCCGCGGCAGCGGCGGTGAAGCGGACGGTGGCGCCGCGCGGCGGTCCCGGCACCACGCGCACGCGCAGCGCCGACGGCGGCACCCCGGCGCGCACGAGGGCCGCGCGGGTGCGGACGGCAGCCGCCGAATCGGCCTCGACGGTCAGGCGAGCGCGGGGAAACGGCGCGAGGCGGCGTGCGAGCGCGCGGACGCCGGCGGAGTCGGTGGCCGCGAACGCGAGCGGAGCGAAGGCATCGGTGGTGGCGGCGGTGGGCGGGAGGCCGAGGGCGCGGGCGGCCTGCCCGGCCAGCATCGTCTCCGCCGAGCGCGGCAGGCGCGCCGGGGCGGCGTAGGCGACGCGCAGCCGCACGCCTCCGGCCCCGAGCGACGTCTGGGCGCCGAGGAGCGCCACGCTGTCGGGGAGGACGAGCGTGGCGAGGGCCGCGCCGATCTGCCCGTCGAGGCGCCCGAGGAGCGCGGCGGGCGACAGGTCGGGCGGGGCCGACGCGGGCGACGCGGGCACAGGGGTCTCAGCGGCCGCGCCGTCGGAGGCGCGGAGGGCGCCGACCTCGCCGGTCGACAGGATCACCTGGTCGAAGGAGACGACGATCACCTCGCCCGCGACGGCCCTCGCCTGCGCCTCGGCATCGGCGCGCGTCGCCTCGTCGATCCACGAGGCCGTCGCCACGCGCAGGCGCACATCGGTGGACGATTCGCCGATGTCGACCGAGCGGCCGAGCACGAACGCCCCGCTCGCCTCGACGGCGCCCGTCGCGCGGTCGGCGGCGCTGCGAATGCGGACCTCGCGCACGACCTGCCGGAGCGACGAGGTGAGTGGAAAGGCGACCGCCGCGACGAAGCCGAGCACGAGCACGCCGCGCACCCACGGACTCGCAACGACGCGCAGGCGCTCGGCGCCCATCGCCCGCTCGATCGTCGCCGCGAGGCCCCGCTGATCGCCGTCGCGGTGCCACCGCCGCGCCTCGGCGATCACATCGGAGCGGTGCATCCCGGCGAGCAGGAACACCCCCAATCCCGAGAGCACGATGCCGCCGAGGTTGGCGCCGAAGAGCAGCAGGCTGCCGCGGATGACCGGCGCGTTCCACCCCGAGCCGATGCCGAAGCCCGCGACGGCGAGCGGCGGGATGAGCGCGACGGCAATCGCCACGCCCGGAATCGACGCCGAGAGCCGCGTCTCGCGCGAGACCATCACGACAGCGCCCGCGAGACCCGACGCGATGGCGATGGCGAGGTCGAGCGTCGTCGGGCGCGTCCGCGCCGCGATTTCGGCGGTGATCTCCTGGAACGGGAGCGCGAGCGTGAGGACGGCGGAGAGCGCGACGACCCCGAGCGCGCCGAGGAGGATCGCCGCCGCCGACTGCACCGCGAGCCGTCCGTCGCCGACGGCGAGCGCGAGCGAGAGGCCGAGGATCGGCCCCATCATCGGCGCCACCAGCATCGCCCCGATGACGACGGAGGTGGCGTCGAGGGCGAGGCCGAAGAGCGCGATGGCGCCCGAGAGCATCAGGACGAGCCAGAACGGCGTGTCGGTGTCCGTCGCCGCGTCGGCGGTCTCGCGGTAGAGCGCCCGCCGCGCGTCGGCGCGCAGGCCGAACGAGCGCCGGACGACCTCCTCGACGGCGGTCTCGTCGCGGGCATCCGGAACGTCGCCGAGCGCGGCGGGGGGCGTAGGGGCGCGGGGCATCGGGCTTCAGGCAAGTCGGCGGGCGCAGAATACCGCCACGCAGCCACCGCCTTGCTACACCCGACTTTCCCGCGAACCGAAGGTCTGCAGAGCGGAACGGGGGAATCCAGAGCGGGTCACGCGCAGCGTTCTGCACACGGAGTCCCCGCTTTCGCGGAGATGACGAACTTCATAAACAGTGTCTCAGACCCGCCCCTCTGGAACGCCGGACGCGGCCAACACCCCGCATCCTGCCCACCCAACCCCATCACCGGGCAGCGGTCTGGATGGCGGCCGCGCGGCCCCAGAGCTGCATCGCCTCGCGGAAGGCGGGGTCGATGGGCACGGCGATCGGGTACCAGGTGTCGGCGCCGAAGAGGTTGCGCGCGAGGGAGGCCTTGACGCGCGCTTCGAGGTCCGAGCGCTGCCGCGTCAGGTCGGCGCGGAGGTATTTGCCCTTGCGCGGGGCGGTCTCGGCGGCCGTTCCGACGAAAGTCAGCGAGTCCTCGCCCGTCTGGAGCGACGCGGTGAAGCGCTGCCAGAGCGCATCGTCGACGCGGAAATCGCGGCGGAAGCGGTCGGCGTCGCGGCCCCACGCGGTGCGGAGCGTGCCTTCGTTGGCTTCGAAGTACTCACGGGCGAACCGGAAATCCAGACCACGCCCGCCGATGCCCGCGAGGGCGCTCGACGTGTCGGGGATGACGACGGCGTCGGGGAGGATGCCGCCGCCGCCGAAGACCGTCCGCCCGCCGTCGGTGCGGTACTTGAGGCTGTCGGGGATGGAGGCGATGTACTCGCTCGGGTCGAAGAGTTCGCGCTCGCGGCCCTCGAACTTGTGCTCGAAGTAGTCCTGCATCGACTCGCCGTTGCGATACGGCGTCTGAATCAGGCGCCCGACGGGCGTGTAGTAGCGTGCGATGGTCATCTGCAGCACCGATCCGTCGGAGAGCGGAAACTGCGTCTGCACGAGGCCCTTCCCGAACGTCCGCCGCCCGACGATGAGGGCGCGGTCGTGGTCCTGAAGCGCGCCGGCCAGGATTTCGGACGCACTCGCCGAGTTCTCGTTCACGAGCACGATGAGCGGCTGCCGCTCGAAGGCGCCGCCCGGCGTCGCGCGCTCGGTCTCGTTGTAGCGCGGGTTGCGCGAGCGCGTCGAGACGATCGTCTGCCCCGCGGTGAGGAACTCGTCGGCGATCTGCACCGCCGTCCCCATGATGCCGCCGGGGTTGTCGCGCAGGTCGAGCACCATGCGCGTCATCCCCTGCTGGCGGAGCGTGCCGAGGGCGCGGCGGAACTCGTCGTACGTCGTCTGCGCGAAATGGCCGATGCGGATGTAGCCCGTCTGGTCGTCGGCCATGAAGCTCGCCTCGACCGTCACGATGGGGATGCGGGCGCGCGTGAGCGTGAAGACGCGCGGCGCCGCGAGGCCCCGGCGCTCGACCGACACGCGCACGGTCGTCCCGATCTCGCCCTTCAAGCGCTTGCGCACGCCATCGTCGACGATGCCGATGGCCGTCGAGTCGTCGATGGCGACGAGGCGGTCGCCGGGCATCAGGCCCGCCCGTTCGCTCGGCCCGTTGGGGATGGTGTTGATGACGCGCGCGGTGTCGCGGACGACCTCGAAGTAGATGCCGACGCCCCCGAAGGCGCCCTCGAAGCTCTCCTGCACCTCGCGCAGCTCCTTCGCGGCGACGTACGACGAGTGCGGGTCGAGCTGTTCGAGCATCCCGGCGATGGCGCCCTCCGCGACCGCCTCGGTGTCGACCGGCTCGACGTACTGCTGCGAGATGAGCATGAACGCCTCTTCGAGCTTGCGCAGCTGTTCGAGCGTGTCGGCAGGCCCGGTCAGGGGCGCGAGCGCGAGGCCGAGCCCCACCCCCGCGGCCACGAGCGCGCCGCCGACGGCGGTCCGCTGCCAGAGCGGGCGCCGCACCGGGGCAGGATCGCCGTCGGGGGCGTCGTGGGAATCGGAGGAACGGCGGAAGAAGGAGCGAGCGGCCACGGGGCGACGAGGATGCCGGGGAGGACGGAGGAGGGCGAGGCGCGGGGCGCCGCCACCGGCCACAACGCACGCGCGCCGCCGGTCGTGCCCGAACGCCCCCGCCCATCCAAAGATGCCACTCCCGCTCGCCCCACCCCATCCTTCGTCGGGGACGTGCGTGCGCGTGTCGCCTCCCACCCCGCACCGACGCCCTGCTCCCCCGAGCCACGCATGTCCGCCGCGCCAGATGGCCGATGGTGCAGGTCGCCGCGGGCGTGTGGGGCGGAGGCAGAACCGGAAACCAGAGGCGGGGACGACGGCGGGACGTGTACGCACGTCCCCGTCGGATCGCGTCGTGGCGTGTGGGGTCGTGCACGGTCTCGGGCGCATCGTGGGAGGGATCGCATACGGGTCACGCCGACGGCGGCGGGTTATCTTGGCCGCATCGTCCTCCGCCCTGCCCCGTCTGATGAAGCGCACCCCCGCCCCGCGTCCGCCCGCCGAGACGGTCGCCTTCGACACCGACGCCTACCGCGACCTCGTCGCCGGATTCGCGGCGCGCATCACGTCCGGCCCCCTCACGCTCATCCTCTCCGGCCCGACGGCCCGGCAGCGCGGCGCCGTCCTCGCCGAACTCTCCGACGCGGCCCACCTGCCGCTCTTCGTCGTGCCGCTCGAAACGCGGATGGCGCCGCGCGCCGCGCAGACGCTCGCCAACCTCCGCGAGGACTTCGACGCCACCTCGTCGACGACCGCCATCGTGTGCTTCCGCCACGCCGACGGCGTCCTCGGCGACCTCGCGGGCACCGCGACCGGCTCGATCCCGCCGCCGGTCGACTACATCTTCCAGCGCGCCCGCCACGTCAAGGGCGCCGTCGTGCTCAGCCTCGACGACGCGGCCACGGCCGCCGCCCTCACCGAGCGCGCCGATCTCGTCATCACGTTCGGCACCCCAGAGATCGCCGTCGGCGACACCTCCGGCGCCTGATGCCGGCCGCCCTCCTCGCCAACAACCGCGCGTGGTCGGCGGCGCGCCTGCACGACGACCCCGAGTACTTCCACCGCCTCGCCGCGCAGCAGCGCCCGAGGTTTCTGTGGATCGGGTGCTCGGACAGCCGCGTGCCCGCGAACGAGATCGTCGGCCTCGCGCCGGGCGAGGTGTTCGTGCACCGCAACGTGGCGAACCTGGTCGTCCACAGCGACCTGAACTGCCTCTCGGTGCTCGAATTCGCCGTGTTCGAGCTGCGCGTCGAGCACGTCATCGTGTGCGGACATTACGGCTGCGGCGGCGTGGCCGTCGCCTACGAAGGGCGCGGGCACGCACTCTCCGACAACTGGCTGCGGACGCTCAAGGGCCTCGGGCATCGGCACGCCGCCGAACTCGCCGCCTTGCCGACGCGCGAGCGCCGCCTCCGCCGCCTGTGCGAACTGAACGTCGCCGATCAGGCCGAGAACGTCTGCCAGACGACGGTCATCCAGCGCGCGTGGGCGACCGACCACGACGTGACCGTCCACGGCTGGATCTACGACCTCGCCGACGGCCTCATCCGCCCCCTGACCCCCGAGCGTCGCGGGCGGTGACGCGGGGTGGTGGTCGTGGGGGAGATGGGGCGTGAGGATGGACCGAGGGCGGGCGCAACGCGAACCGTCGGCGGCGGGGCGGTGCGCGGCTGGCGGAGACCGGCGCGTCCCCCACGCGGATTCGGATCGGTCCACGCGCCCGGTGGCAGGTGCGGCGTCCGGTAGGGGCGGTGCGCGCACCGCCCCTACGCCCACGGGTGGCGCCGACGGGCGCCATCCCCACACGTTACGGACTGGGCCACGCCGCCTGTGGCAGGCGCGATCGGGATGCCCCCCCGACATCGTGGCGCCCCCGTCAAGCCTCAACCAACCACCAACAACAAACCACAAACGCCCCCTGTAACCTTCGCCCGGCCACGCCCGTCCTCGATGTGAACCCCTCGCACCCGTGCCGCCACACCTGCCCGCCGACGCTGCGCCCGAGAGCGCCTTCGCCCGCATCGTCGGCGCGCACCAGGACCGGGTCGTGGCCCTCGCCGTCCACCTCACCCGCGATGCCGACCTCGGCGCCGACCTCGCACAGGAGGCCTTCATCCGCCTCTGGACGCGCGGCGCCGCCCTCTGGCCCACCGCCGAGGCGCCCCGGCTGCGCGCGTGGCTCCTCCGCACCGTCCGCAACCTCGCCATCGACCACCACCGCGCCGCCCTGACGCGCCGCACCACGAGCGACGACGCCACCCTCGACGGTCTCTGCGACGACGGCCCGACGCCCGGCGAGCGCGCCGAAGACGCCGACGAAACGGCGTTCGCCTTCGAGGCCCTCGACACCCTCCGCGAACCCTACCGCAGCCTCGTCCTGCTCCGCGAAGTCGAAGGCCTCGCCTACGCCGAACTGGCCGAAACGCTCGATCTGCCGCTCGCCACCGTCAAAGTCTACCTCCACCGCGGACGTGCCATGCTGCGCGCCGCCTTCGCCCTCCGCACCCGTGCCCACGCCTGACCCGACCCCGTCCGCGCGCCGCCACGCCGCGGGCGACGACGCCTTCGACGCCCTCCCGCCCGACCCGGCCCTCGACGCGCACCTCGCGCGCCTGCTCCGCGACGCCCCACGCTGCGCCGCCCCCGACGGCTTCACCGACCGCGTGATGGCCGCCCTCCCGCCCCACCCCGAACTCTCGGCACCGACCCCACGACCGGCCCAGCGCCCGGCGGTAGCGCGGGCCGCGGCGCGGGGACGCGCAACGCTGCGGCGCCTGCGGTCGGCGTCGATCGTGACCTTCGTGCTCGTCGTCGCCGTCATCGGCGCGACGCGGCTCGCCCTCCCCGACCTCTACGCCGACGTGCCGCTGCCGGTGGCGACGGCTACGCCCGTCGAGGAGGCCGAGGTGACGCGCGCCGAGGTGGCCGTCGCGCGGGCGCAGGTCGAACTCGCCCTCTCGTTCCTCGGCACCGCCCACCGCAAGGCTGAATCCGACGCCGAACGCCTCCTCGCGCCCTGACCGCCACGCCTCCACATCCGCCCCGGCTGCTCCGCCCCACCATTCCTCCCGGATTTTCCAGACCCGCCCTCCGATGACCGTTCTCCCGTCCTCCCGCCGCGCGATCCGCACCGCCACCGCCCGCCTGCGCGATGCCCTCGTCGCCTCGTTCGTGCTCGCTGCCGCCGTGGCCTTCGTGCCTGCGGCGCAGGCACAGGCGCCGCTCGACCTCTCGCGTTACGACCGCCTCTTCGACAGCGAGCCGACGGTCGAGATGGACCTGCGCGGCGCGCTCCTGAACGCCCTCCGCCGCTCGGTGCGCACCGACGACCCCGAGATGGCGACCGTCCTCTCGGGCGTGCGCGGAATGCAGATGCGCGTCTACGAACTCGACGGCCCCGCCGGGCGCCGGGCGATGGACGGCATCACGGCGCTCGGGCGCTCGCTCCGCGCCGACGGCTGGCAGTCGTTCCTGCGCGTCCGCGACGACGGCGACTACGTCGACATGCTCACTCGCCCCGAAACCGGCGCCGCCGACGGCGTGCTCGGCGGCTTCGTGATGCTCGTCGTCTCGCCCGAGGCCACCGAGACGTTGGTCGTGATGCTCAACTTCATCGGCCGCGTCGACCCCGAGCAGGCCGCCCGCGTCGGGCGCCGCCTGAGCGACGACCGCACCGGCAAGAAGCGCCGCTGACCGTCGCGCCGGGCCGGGCGAGGTGTTGATTGTTGGTCGCTTGTTGTCGATCGGCATGCATCGTCCGCTCTCCCCCACCTCTGTCCGCCTCTCCACCTCTCCACACCCCGCCCCGATGCTGCACCGCCGCTCGCGCCTCGCCCCTGCCGTCCTGGCCCTCGCGCTCGTCGCCCTCACCGGCTGCGCGAGCACGGGCGCCCTCACCGACACCCGCACCGCGTTCCTCGACGCCAACCCCGGCATCGAGGCGCGGCAGACGGTCCGGCTCGGCGCCGGGCCGATGACGATGGGCTTCGCGCGGATGCTGCTGCGCGCGAGCGGCGACTCGTCGACGCGCGAGGCCGCCTCGATGCTGCGCCACGTGCGCCGCGCCCGCATCCGCATCTACGAGACCACGCCGCGCCCCGGCCCCGCCCTCGCCGCCACCCCGACGGCCCAGCGCTCGCCCATCGTCAGCGCCCGCCTCCGGAGGCAGGGCTGGGCGCCGCTCCTGCGCGCCAACGGTGACGACGGTGAGGCCACGTGGATTCTCGTGCGCGAGCGCCGCGGCCACGCCGTCGGGATGCTCCTCGCCGTCCTCGACGGCGAATCGCTCGTGCTGATGGAGGCGACCGGACGCCTCGACACGCTCATCGAGGAAGCGGTCTCGCGCTACGCGGCCAGGTGACGCGCGTTGACGCGCGGCGGCGAACCGGTGACCGTCGGTTGCGATGACGCGGTAGCGGCGGGCGATGCGGCACCGGCGCGGGCGAAACTCCGAACGCGAGCGGCCGTATTCGGCGCTTCTCTCCCCTTCGCTCACCCACCCCACTCCTCGATGAAAGGCGGTACCATTGCACTCATCGTCGTGCTCCTGCTCGTCGGCTTCGTCGGCTGCAGCGGCTGTTCGACCCAGAAGACGCTCGTCACCAAGGACGAACAGGTCAACGGCGCCTGGGGCAACCTGCAGGCGGCCTACCAGCGCCGCGCGGATCTCGTGCCGAACCTCGTCAACACCGTCAAGGGCGCGGCCAACTTCGAGCAGCAGACGCTGACCGACGTGACCAATGCCCGCGCCCGCGCGACCGGCATCACGCTTTCCTCCGACGATCTGAACGATCCGGAGAAGGTCCGCCAGTTCCAGGAGGCGCAGTCGGCGCTCTCGCAGGGCCTCGGCCGCCTGCTCGCCGTCAGCGAGAACTACCCGCAGCTCCGTGCGACGGAAGCCTTCCAGGGCCTCCAGACGCAGCTCGAAGGCACCGAGAACCGCATCAACACCGAGCGCGGGCGCTACAACGAGACGGTCGTCGACTACAACAAGCAGGTCCGCATCTTCCCGGCCTCGCTCTTCGCCAGCTTCCTCGGCTTCCAGCCGAAGCAGGTCTTCGAGGCCGACGCAGGCGCGCAGAACGCCCCGACGGTCCAGTTCTGACCGGATCCGTCCCGACGGGATGCCCTTCCGGCCCCCGACGCCTCCCTGACGCACGCGGCTCCGCGCGCCCTTGCGGTGCCGGAGCCGCGTCCGCATCGGCCCCCCTTCGCACAGCTCCCCGGCCCTGCCTCTCGCCTTGTTTCCTCCGATGACGCCCGTCCGCCCGCTCGCCGCCCGCCTCTCGTCCCGCCTCGTCGCCCTCGTGTGGATGGCGCTGATGGCTGCCGCACCCGCGTCGGCGCAGACGGTGGCGCAGGCGCTGCCGGATGTCGGGCGCGGCACCGCTCAAGGACCGACGCAGCAACTCCCGGCGGCGCAAGGCCCGAAGCAGGCGCCGACGGCGGCGGACGCGGGCCAGTGGGTCGACGACCGCGCAGGGCTGCTGACGCGCGCGCAGGACATCGCCCTCTCGACGCGGCTGCGCGACTACGCCGACTCGACGACGACGCAGATCCTCATCGTCACCGTCGCCTCGCTCGACGGCGCCGACATCGCGCAGATGGCGTCGGAGATCGGGCGCGCACGCCGCGCGGGCACCGAGGCGCTCGACAACGGCGTGGTCGTCCTCGTCTCGCGCGACGACCGCAAGGCCTTCATCGCCACCGGACGCGGCGCCGAGGGCGCCCTCCCCGACATCCTCGCCTCGCGCATCGTCCGCGACGCGATGGGGCCGCGCTTCCGCGAGGGCGACTACGCGGGTGGCCTCGACGCGGCGGTAACGGCGATCTTCGCGGCCTTCGGCGGCGAATTCCAGGCCGATCCCTCGAGCGCCTCTGGCAACGACGACGCGGCGGGCACGCTCGTGTGCTGCCTGTTCCTCGCGTTCGTGTTCATCGTCGTCGTGGCCCTCAACCGTGGCAAGGGCGGAACGGGCGGCGGCAAGAAGGGCGGTCGGCGGCGCGGCTGGGGCGGATCGCCAGTGATCGTCTGGGGCCCCGGCCCGTCGTGGGGCGGCGGCTCGTCGGGCGGCGGTGGGGGCGGTGGATGGGGCGGCGGCGGCTTCTCCGGCGGCGGCGGCGACTTCGGCGGCGGCGGTGGGGGTGGGGATTGGTGATCCGTGGGCCTCCGTGGATGGGCCGGATGACGGCGGATGGATGGAGACGGTGGTTTGAGGGCGGGGATGGCGCCTGGTGTTCGCGCCGATGACTGCCGTCGTCCGTTCACCGGCGGCCGTTCCACATCGGCCAACCGGGCGCGTGGTGGGGCGAAGCGGTCGGATGGGCGGTGGCCCGGCACCGCGCGGGTAGGGTCGCGCGATTACCTTGGGCGATCCCGTCCGTCTGACCTCTGCCTCCCGCCTGCCCTCCCCGATGACCTCCCGCACCCTTCCGCTCGCCGCCGGACTCCTCGGCGTCCTCGCCGCCCTTCCGGCCTGCTCACCCGCGTCGGCGCCCCGCGCCCCCGTCGCGCGCCCGATGGTCACCTCGCCGACCGCTGCGATGCCGTCCGGCACCACGCCGACCGTCCTGCAAGACCCGGCGCTCGCGCAGCGCTACGCGGCGACGATCACGCCCGACGACCTCGCCGCCCACCTGTACCTGTTTGCCTCCGACGCCTTCGAGGGCCGCGAGACGAGCGCGCGCGGGCAGAAGCTCGCTGCCGCCTACCTCGCCACCACCTACCGGCGCCTCGGCCTGACCCCGATGGGCAACGCGCCCGGCAGCGACCCGCGCGCGCCCGAGCGCTACATGCAGCCGTTCGCGGTCTACGGGCAGCGCCTGGAGCGCGCCGAGTTCACCGTCATCCAGGGGGGCCGCCCGACGCTCGTGTCGACGTACGGCCCCGGACAGGAGAACCGCGACGTGATGCTCGGCTTCGGCGGCGGCGCGCTCACGGAGGGCAACGTCGTCTTCGCCGGATATGGAATCCAGGACGCGGACCTTGGCCGCGACGACCTCGCCGCCCTGCCCGCGCCCGGCGAATCGCCCGAGCCGATCTGGCTCCTCGTCCTCGACGGCGAGCCGATGGAAAATGGCCGCGCCCTTCTCTCGGCCGACGGACAGCCGACGCGCTGGTCGCGCGAGCCGTTCTCCAAGCTCCGCGCCGCCCTCGGCACCCGCCGCCCCATCGCCGGCCTTCTGGTGGTCGACGGCGGCAGCGCCGACGGACGCACGTTCTCCGCGCGCGCCTCGGCCGCGTCGGATGCGTCGGCGCGGGCGGTCGGCAACCTGTCGCTCAACCGTCCGGCGGCGCCGGGCGGCGGACGGGTGACGCCGCCCATCGTGAGCGTCAGCGAGGCGTTCGCCAACGCGATCCTCGCCCCGACCGGCAAGACGCGTCGCGCAGATGCGCGCGGCCAGCCTCCGCGCGCCGATGGCCCTCCCGACCGCCTCGCGCGTGCGCGCCGAAGTCTCGCGGACCGTCTTCGAAGGCTCGACCGAGAACGTCGCCGCCATGATCGAAGGCAGCGACCCCGTCCTCAAGAACGAAGTCGTCGTCCTCTCCTCGCACTACGACCACATCGGCATCAACACCGCCGCGACCGGCGACCAGATCAACAACGGCGCCGACGACGACGGCTCGGGGACGGTCGGCCTCCTCGAAATCGCCGAAGCCTTCGCCACCGCCAAGCGCGACGGCCACGGCCCGCGCCGCTCGATCCTGTTCCTGAACGTGACCGGCGAGGAGAAGGGCCTGCTCGGCAGCGCCTACTACGCCGACGTCGACCCGATCGTGCCGCTCGACCGCATCGTCACCGACCTCAACATCGACATGATCGGTCGCTTCGACCCGACCGAGCCGAACAAGAGCGAGAACTACGTCTACGTGATCGGCTCCAACCTGATCTCGCGCGAGCTCGACAGCCTGAACACGGCGGTCAACGTGGCCATCGGCAGCAACGTCGAACTCTCGCAGCGCTTCAACTCGAAGGACGACCCGAACCAGTTCTACCGCCGCTCGGACCACTGGAATTTCGGCAAGAAGGGCATTCCGTTCATCTTCTACTTCACCGGCACCCACGAAGACTACCACGGCGTCGGCGACGAGCCGCAGAAGATCGCGTACCCGCGGATGGCCCGCATCGCGCGCCTCGTCTTCGGCACCGCGTGGCAGGTCGCCAACCAGGACCAGCGCCCGGTGGTCTCGGGCACAGGCTTCAACTGACCCGCTGAGGCGCTCCGCGCCCGGTTCGCCCTCCGATGGGCACGCTGGCGGAGACGTCCCTACCTGGGGCGCCTCCGCTTGTGCGATGTGGGGGTTCGGTGGAGGAGTGCGATCGCGCGCGCAACGTTCGTTGCCTCCGGCTCTTCCCTGTCCCGATGCCCCTGCGCCACCTCGAACCGCTCGCGCCGTTTCTGCCGCGCATCGTGGCGACGGTCGTCGTCGTCGTGGCCGCGCTCGTGCTCACGCGCGTCGGGCGGCGTGGCATCGGGCGGCTCGTCGGCGATGCCGGGCGGCGGTACCGCGGGTACAAGATGCTCGGACGCATCGCCGCGCTCATCGTCGCCGCGACGCTCGTCTTCGTCTGGGCGCCGGTGCGGCGCGACCTGCTGACGGTCTTCACCATCCTCGGCACCGGCATCGCCTTCTCGACGCGCGAGGCGCTGCTCTCGGTCGTCGGGTGGCTGCACATCGCCATCCGCGCGCCGTTCCGGCACGGCGACCGCATCGAGGTCAACGGCATCGGCGGCGACGTCGTCGACATCCGGCTCCTCCATACCACCGTCGTCGAGGTGGGTGGATGGGTGGAAGGGCAGCAGTCGACCGGACGGCTCGTGCATATCCCCAACAGCTGGGTTTTCCTCCACGGCGTCGTCAACGCGACCAACCGCTTCGGTTTCGTGTGGGACGAGTTCGGCGTGACGGTCGCGCGCACGAGCAACTGGAAGGCGGCCGAGGCGATTCTCGAACGCCTGGCGACCGAAGCCGCCGGGCCCATCGAGGCGCGTGCCCGCACGCAACTCAACCGCCTGGCCGACGACTACCTCGTTCACTACCGCATCCTGACGCCCTTCGTCTACGTCTCGATGACCGCCGAAGGCGTGCGCCTGACGCTGCGCCACCTCGTCGAAGTCCGCCAGCGCCGCGGCATCGACCACGCCCTCACCGTCTCCTTCCTCGACGCCGTCGCCGAGCACGGGGGGATCGAGGTCGTGGGGTGACGACCGACGACAAACCATCCCCTTCACCCGATCCCGATATCCAAACCGACGACGGATGTCGTAGATTGGCGCCATGACGACCGCGACGCACGCTTTCACGACGACCCTCTGGGGGTGGCATTGGGCCTCCCTGCGGGATCGACGTGCGTGATGCACCGTCCGTGGCACCGGATTCCGTGCCCGTTCGTCCGAGACCCGCAGCCCTCCCCGGCGCGGGTTTTTTTGTGGCCGCGCCCGTCCGTCTTCCTCCGCTTCCCCGATGTCCTCCTCCGCCGACCCGAGCGCCGCCGACGCCGCGCTCCTCGCCCTCGCCGCCCCGCACCGCGGACGCGGGCAGCGGGTCATGCTGCCGCTCGCGCGCCGCCGCAGCGCCGACCTGCTGACGCCCGTCTCGGCGTTTCTCGCGCTTCGGCAGAGCGGGGCGGCCCTGCCCTTCCTCTTCGAGAGCGTCGAAGGTGGCGAGCGGCTCGCGCGCTACTCGTTCCTCGGCGCCACGCCACGCGCCACGATCCGCGCCCACGGCGCCTCCACCGAGCGCCGCGACGGCGACGGCGACTTCGCACCGGTCGATGGGACGGTCTTCGAGGTGCTGCGCCGTGAGGCGGCGGCGATCACCGAAGTGCCGGTCGCCGGGCTGCCGCGCCTGACGGGCGGATTCGTCGGCTTCGCCGGATACGACACTGTGCGGCTCGTCGAGCGCCTGCCCGGCGGCGCGGACGGCGGTCCCGGCGGCGGCCTCGTCCTCCCCGACGCGCTCTGGGGCCATTACCTCAGCCTCGTCGCCTTCGACCACGTCCGCCACCAGATCGTCCTCATCGCCCACGCCGACCTGCGCGACGGCGCCACGCCCGGCGCCGACACGTCCGCCGACGATGCCCGCGCCCTCGACGGCGCCCGCGCCGAACTCGACGCCCTGGAGGCCGCCCTGTCGCGCCCCGTCGCCGCCCCCGACGCATCGGTGCGCATCGGTGAGGCGCTGCGATCGACGTTCACGCGCGAGGCGTTCGAGTCCGCCGTGCGGCGCGGCAAGGAGCACATCCGCGAGGGCGACATCTTCCAGGTCGTGCTCTCGCAGCGCTTCTCGGCATCGTTCGAGGGCGACGCGTTCCAGCTCTACCGCGCCCTCCGGCAGGTCAACCCCTCGCCCTACCTGTTCTACTTCGACGCGGGCGACGCCGCGCTCGGCGGATTTCAGCTCGTCGGGTCGAGTCCGGAAGTGCTCGTGCGCGTCGAGGCGGATGGCGACGCGCGGCGTGCCGACGTGCTGCCGATCGCCGGCACGCGCCCGCGCGGCGCCACCGACGCCGAGGACGCCGCCCACGCCGCCGACCTCCGCGCCGACGTCAAGGAGCGCGCCGAGCACCTGATGCTCGTCGATCTCGGCCGCAACGACCTCGGGCGCGTCTGCGAACCGGGAAGCGTGACCGTCGACGACTACGCGAGCGTCGAGCGCTACTCGCACGTCATGCACCTCGTCTCGTCGGTGAGCGGGCGCGTGCGCGACGACGCCGACGCACTCGACGTGCTCGCGGCGACCTTCCCCGCCGGGACCGTCTCGGGCGCGCCCAAGGTGCGGGCGATGGAGATCATCGACGCCCTGGAGCCCACGCGGCGCGGCGTCTACGCGGGCGCCGTCGGCTACCTCGACCACCGCGGCAACCTCGACACCTGCATCGCCATCCGCACGATGGTCGTGACGAGCGGCACGGATGGCGCGCCGACGGGCGAGGTTCACTTCCAGGCCGGCGCCGGCGTCGTCGCCGACTCCGACCCCGCCGCCGAGTTCGACGAGACCGTCAACAAGGCCCGCGCCCTCCGCGAAGCGATGCGCATCGCCTCCGACACGTTGTTCTGAGGTGCTGAGCCGGACGCCGAACCGTCAAATCGTCACCCGTCCTTCGTCCGCGCCCGGCACCCGCGACCCCGCCTCGCGCGTTTGGCGTCCGATCTTGTCGCCCATCCTCATCTCCTCCAACCTCCCCTCTCGATGATCGACACCATCCTCAACACGGTGCTCAACAAGGGCGGCGCGGGCGTGTCGGCCTCGGCCTCCGAGACCGTCGCCGCGCTCAACCCGCTGATGGACGCCCACGTGCGCCTGCTCAGCGCCTACGAATACGTGCGGCAGCAGCTTCCGGCAGGCGCGCTCTCCGACGCCCTCGGCGCCCACCTGCGCACCGCGCGCATCGACGCGGGCAAGCTCTCGGAGACGATCCTCTCGCTCGGCGGCACCCCGATCAGCGGGACCGCCATCGAGCCGGGCAGCATCCGCACCGACGGTACGCCCGCGCAGATGCTCACCGGACTTGCCGAGCGCGAGACCGCCTTCCGCGACCAGGTCGCCGCCAGCCTCGCCGACGTCCCCCACCAGATCCGCACCGGCGCGACGCTCGGCATCGTCCGCGCATCGAGCGAGGCGCGCCTGACGACCGTCCGCGAAGCCGCCCGCCGCGCCACCTCCTGAGAATGTCCGAGTCTGTACCCGCGCCTGCGCCCGCGATGGCCGTCGCGCCCGACGCCGTCGTCGTCTCCGGCATCCAGCCGTCGGGGACGCTGCACATCGGCAACTACTTCGGGGCGATGCGGCAGCACGTCGCGCTCTCGAAGACGGCCCGCGAGGCGTACTTCTTCATCGTCAACTTCCACGCGCTGACCTCGCTGCGCGATGCGGAGGCCCTGCGGCGCTACACGTACGAGGTCGCGCTCGACTACCTCGCGCTCGGCTTCGACTCTCAAAAGCGGGCGGATGGATCGCCGGGCGCGGCGCTGTTCGTGCAGTCGGACGTGCCCGAGGTGACGGAACTGGCGTGGATCCTGCTCTGCCTGACCCCGGTCGCGGACCTCGAAAACGGCCTCGCGTACAAGGACAAGGTGCAGAACGGACTCGTCTCCAACGCAGGCCTGTTCACCTACCCGATCCTCCAGGCCGCCGACATCCTCGCGTACCGTGGCGCCGTCGTGCCGGTCGGGGCCGATCAGCGGCAGAACCTCGAAATCTCGCGCGACGCCGCCGCCCGCTTCAACCGCACCTACTGCCCCCACGATGCACCGGTGCTGCCCATCCCGGACGCGCTCATCCTCCCCGAGGTCGCCGTCGTGCCGGGCACCGACGGGCGCAAGATGTCCAAATCCTACGGCAACACGATCGGCATCTTCGACGAGGGCGCGGCGCTGAAGGCCAAGGTGATGTCGATCGTGACCGACTCGACGCCCCTGGAGGCGCCTAAGGACCCCGACGCCGACCACGTCTACGCCCTCCTCCGCCTCGTCGCCCCACCCGAGCGCCTTGCCGAGATTGCGGATGCGTACCGGGCAGGCGGCTACGGCTACGGCCACGCGAAGAAGGAACTGCTGGCGATGCTGACGGCGCATTTCGCCGGGGCCCGCGAGCGCCGCCGCGAACTCGCCGCACGTCCGGACGACGTCTACGATGTCCTCGCCGACGGCGCCCGCCGCGCCCGCACCGCCGCGCGTGCCACGATGGACGCCGTTCGCGCGGCGTCGGGGCTGGCGTACCGGTGACGGACCGGTTCACATCCGACGTTCCGTAGGGGCGGGTCTCAGACCCGCCCCTACATCGCACCGCCCCGCGCGAGGCCATCGCCCGTCCCTACGCCACACACCCTTCCACGCCTTCCGCGCCCCGACACGGCGCCGCCTGACACGCCGATGATTCTCGTCCTCGACAACTACGACTCGTTCACCTACAACCTCGTGCACCTCGTCGCGCGCGAGGCCGAGGTCCGCGTCGTGCGCAACGACGCGCTCACCGTCGACGAGATCGCGGCGCTGCGGCCCGACGGCATCCTGATCTCGCCCGGACCCGGACGCCCCGAGGACGCGGGCGTCAGCGAGGCGGTCCTGCGCGAACTCGGCCCGACGACCCCGATCCTCGGCGTCTGCCTCGGCCACCAGGCCATCGGGCAGGTCTACGGCGGACGCGTCACCTACGCGCCGACGCTCATGCACGGCAAGACGAGCGAGGTCTACCACCGCGACCATGCCCACGGCGGCGGCGCGCACAGCCTCTTCGAGGGCATCGGCGACCCGTTCACCGCGACGCGCTACCACAGCCTCGTCGTCGATCCGGCGAGCGTGCCGGAGGATCTGGAGGTCACGTGCGCGACCGCCGACGGCGTCGTGATGGGCCTGCGGCACCGCGCGCATCCGGTCGAGGGCGTGCAGTTCCACCCCGAGAGCGTGCTGACGGTCGAAGGGCCGCGCCTCGTCGCCAACTGGGTCGCGCGCGTCGCCGCCTTCCGCGCCGCCGAGCGCGCCCTCGCCGAGATGCTCGGCACCTTCGCCGCCCGTCCCGCCCTGACACCCACCGCCGCGTGACGCCGCTCCGACCCTTCCTGACCACCGTCGCCGGGGGCGGCACCCTCGCCCGCGCCGACGCTGCCGCGGCGATGGCCGTGCTCATGCGCGGCGAGGCCAGCGCCGACGAGATGGCCGGCCTGCTCGTCGGGATGGCCGCGCGCGGCGAGACGGTCGACGAATTCACCGGATTCGCCGAGACGATGCGCGCCTTCGCCACCCCCGTGCGCGTCGACGACCCCGACGCCATCGACGTGTGCGGGACGGGCGGCGACCTCTCGGGCACCTTCAACGTCTCGACGGCGACTGCCTTCGTCGTTGCGGGGGCCGGCGTGACGGTCGCCAAGCACGGCAACCGCAGCGTGTCGAGCCTGACCGGGTCGGCCGACGTGCTCGAAGCGCTCGGCGTCAACGTCAACCTCGGCGCCGCCGGGGTCGAGGCGTGCATTGCAAAAACGGGCATCGGATTCCTGTTCGCCCCGCTCTTCCACCCCGCCCTGCGCCCGGTGATGCCGGTGCGGCGGGCGCTCGGCGTGCGGACGGCCTTCAACGTGCTCGGTCCGCTGTGCAACCCGGCGGGCGTGCGGCGCCAGGTCGTCGGGTGCTTCTCGGCGGCGACGGCGGAGAAGGTGGCCGCCATCCTCGCCGCCCTCGGCGCCACGCGCGCCCTCGCCCTCTCCAGCGATGGGTTGGATGAGGCAACGCTCGCGGGCGACACCGCTGTCTTCCCCGTCGAGCGAGGCGCCACGACCGCGCGCGAGACCGTCGTCCCCGCCGACTTCGGCCTCGCGACTCGGCACCCCTCGACGCCATCCGCGGCGGCAGCGCCGACCGACAACGCGCGGATGCTCCTCGACGTGCTCTCGGGCACGCCCGGCGCCCCGCTCGACGCCGTCCTCCTCAACGCCGCCCTCGCCCTCCGCGTCGCCGGACGCCACGACGCCCCCGAGGCAGCCCTCGCCGCCGCCCGCGAGAGCGTCGCCAGCGGCGCCGCCCGCGCCCGCCTGACCGCCCTCGTCACCGCCTCCAACGCTGTGACCTGACTCACCGATCAGACCGACTGCGTGCATCCGCCCTCCTCCACCCTCACCCGCTGTCATTGCGAGGCCCTGCAAGGGCCGTGGCAATCCGGGTCGAAGGGGTCCGTCGATCCAGATTGCCGCGTCGGCCTGCGGCCTCCTCGCAATGACATCGATGCAATGCCACACGACGCATTTCCCGCGCAGACGCATCGGCGATGCGTCTCTACGATTGCTCTCCACCTGACACCGTGACCATCCTCGACCAGATCATCGAGCGCACCCGCGAGACGCTCGTCGTGCGCAAACGCCGCACCCGCGTCGGCTCGCTCGGCGGCGACGCGCACCGCGTGGCCCACGACGTGGCCGCGGCGCTGCGGGCCGACCCGCGCGGCTCCGACATCCGGTTCGTCGCCGAGTGCAAGCGCCGCTCGCCGTCGAAGGGACTGCTGCGCGAGGCGTACGATCCGGTCGCCATCGCCGAGGGCTACGCCCGCGCAGGCGCCTCGCTCGTCTCGGTGCTGACGGAGCCGGACTTCTTCGATGGCTCGCCCGATCACCTTCGCGCGGTGCGCGAGGAACTGCCTGAACTGCCTCTGTTGCGCAAGGACTTCGTCGTCGACGCGTACCAGATCCACGAGGCGAAGGCGTGGGGCGCCGACTGCGTCCTGCTCATCGCCGCCGCCCTCGACCGCTCGGCGATGCACGACCTGCAGGCGACCGCTGCCGGGCTCGGCTTGCATGCGCTCATCGAGGTCCACAGCCCGTTCGAACTCGACCACGTCGATGTCGATGCCGCGCGGATCGTCGGCGTCAACCACCGGGATCTGCGGACGTTCGAGGTCGACCTCGGTCGCTCCGCCGAGGTGTGGCGCATCCTCCCCGAAGAGATCGTGCGCGTCGCCGAGAGCGGACTCAAAGACGACGCCGTCGTCGCCGAACTGGCCCGCGCGGGCACCGACGCCGTCCTCATCGGCGAAGCGTTCGTCGTCCAGCCCGACCCCGGCGCCGCGCTCGCCGAGATGCGCGACCGCGTGATGAACCGCATCGGCTGACCGTCATCGCCGCCCTTTCCGACCTCCATCTCTCCTCCCCGATGCCCCGCCCGCTCGTCAAGGTCTGCGGCCTGACCACGCTCGAAGACGCTCGCTACTGCGCCGGACTCGGCGCCGACTACCTCGGCTTCATCCAGCACCCGGACAGCCCGCGCTACGTCTCCCCGGCGGCGGCGCGCGAGATGCTGTCGTGGATCTACGGCGCCCGCGGCGTCGGCGTCTTCGTCAACCGCAGCGCCGACGAGGTGAACGCGGCCTGCGAGGCGGCGGGCTTCGCGTTCGCGCAGCTCCACGGCGACGAGCCGCCGCACGTCGCGCAGGCGGTGACGGTGCCCGTCATCAAGGCGATCCGCGTGCTCCACGACGCGAGTTCGGAGCAGCTCCGCTGGGCCATCGACCCGTACCTCGACCACGTCCACGCCATCCTCCTCGACACCCACTCGACGAGCCTCTGGGGCGGCACCGGCGAGTCGTTCAACTGGCGATTGGCCCGCGAACTCTCCGTCGACCTCGCCGACCGCGGCGTCCCGCTCCTGCTCGCCGGTGGCCTGACGCCCGAGAACGTCGTCGAAGCCATCGAGACGATGCGTCCGGCCGGTGTCGATGTGTCGAGCGGCCTCGAATCCGCGCCCGGCGTGAAGGATTTCGAGAAGGTGCAGGCGTTTTTCGACGCCCTGTCGGTGTTCGAAGATGCGTGAGGTGACGTGCGCGAACCGTGTCCGGTGGCGGTAGGGGCACGATATACCGTGCCCCACCTCGCATCGCCCATTGATTTTCCATTCCCGACCCCATCCCGATGACCCCGACCCTTGCCCCCGACGCGCCGACCGCCTCCGATGCCGACACCGGCCATTTCGGGCGCTTCGGCGGGGCGTACATCCCCGAGATCCTCGTGCCCGCCTTCGAGCGCCTGCGCGCGGCGTGGGACGCGGCGCGCGCCGACGAGGCGTTCTGGGACGAATGGCGCGGCCTGCTCAGCGAGTACGTCGGGCGGCCGACGCCGCTCACGTTCGCGCCGCGCCTCTCCGAGCGCGTCGGGCGGCGCGTGTACCTGAAGCGCGAGGACCTCTGCCACACCGGCGCGCACAAGATCAACAACACCGTCGGGCAGATCCTGCTGGCGCGGCGAATGGGCAAGCGGCGCATCATCGCCGAGACCGGCGCGGGTCAGCACGGCGTGGCGACGGCGACCGTCTGCGCGCGCTTCGGCCTGCCGTGCATCGTCTACATGGGCGCCGAGGACATCGAGCGGCAGCACCTGAACGTCCTCCGGATGCGCCTGCTCGGCGCCGAGGTGCGACCGGCGACGAGCGGCAGCCAGACGCTCAAGGACGCCACGAACGAGGCCTTCCGCGACTGGGTCGCCAACCCCGACGACACCTTCTACGTCATCGGATCGGTCGTCGGGCCGCACCCGTACCCGTCGATGGTGCGCGACTTCCAGACGGTCATCGGCCTCGAAACGCGGCGGCAACTCCTCGAGCGCGAGGGCCGCGAGACGCCCGACGCCATCTTCGCGTGCGTCGGCGGCGGGTCGAACGCGATGGGCATCTTCCACCCGTTCGTCGGCGACGCCGACGTGCGGCTCTACGGCGCCGAGGCGGGCGGCGAGGGGACGGCGCCCGGGCAGCGCCACGCGGCGACGCTCACGATGGGCTCGCCCGGCGTCCTCCACGGCGCCCTCTCGTACCTGCTCCAGGACGACGCCGGGCAGGTGACGCTCCCGCACTCGATCTCCGCCGGCCTCGACTACCCCGGCATCGGTCCGGAGCACGCGCACCTGCACGAGACGCGCCGCGTGACCTACGAATCCGTCACCGACGCCGAGGCGCTCGAGGGCGTCACCCTGCTCTCCCGCACCGAGGGAATCATCCCGGCCCTGGAGACCGCCCACGCCGTCAGCCTCCTCGCCCGCATTGCCCCGACGCTCGCCGAGGACGCGGTCTGCGTCGTCTGCGTCTCCGGCCGCGGCGACAAGGACATGGCGACGATTGCGATGCACATGGACGACGAGGCCGCCGATGCCTGACGAGCGGACGATAGACGGGGCGACGCCTGATAGAACGGTCCCCGAGACGGGCGAAGGAGCGGTCCCTGAGCCCGTCGACGGGTCCGTGCGGCTGGAGCTTCCCGGCGGCTACGCGATCACCGACGACCCGGCCGCCGTCGACATCGACGCCGTCCACGCCTTCCTCGCGGCCTCGTACTGGAGCCCCGGCATCGACCGCGAGCGCGTGGCGCGGGCCGTACGTGGGTCGCTGTGCGCGACGCTCGTCGATCCGGACGGACCGCCTCGTCGGATTCGCGCGCGCCGTCACCGACCGCGCGTCGTTCGCCTACCTCGCCGACGTGTTCGTGCTCGACGGCCACACCGGGCGCGGTTTCGGGCGGGCGCTGACGCGCTTCCTCCTCGACCATCCCGACATGCAGACCGTGCGCCGCTGGATGCTCGCCACCCGCGACGCCCACGGCGTCTACGCGGCCCTCGGCTTCGTCCCGCTCGCCGATCCGTCCGTCTTCCTCGAACTGCGTCCGCCCTCCGGTCAGTTCACCGGCGCCGACGCCTGAGCCGACGATCTCCGCTCTGCCGCTCTCCACCTTCCCGATGCCCGATTCCGTGACGCCCGACGCCCTGACACCCATTTCGGGAACGCCCACCGCCACCGCCGACCTGCCGCTGCGGCGCCACCTCGCCGCGATCGCCGCGCGGGGCGAGACGGCGCTCGGGATGTTTCTGACGAGCGGCTTCCCCGAACCCGCGGCCACGCTCCCGATCCTGACCGCCTGCGTCGAAGCCGGGGCCGATTTCGTCGAGTTGGGGATGCCGTTCTCCGACCCGCTCGCCGAGGGCGTGCCGATTCAGCGCGCGTCGGTGCGGGCGCTCTCGCACGGGGTGACGATGCGCGACGCCTTCGAGACCGCCGCGGCCTTCACCGCGCGCCACGCCGACGTGCCGCTCGTGCTGATGGGCTACGTCAACCCGGTCCTCCAGTACGGCGTCGACGCGTTCTGCCGCGACGCCGTCGCCGCGGGTGTCGCCGGGCTGATCCTGCCCGACCTGCCGCCCGAGGAAGCGGCGCAGATTCGCGCGGCGGCCGCCACGCACGGCCTCGCCCTCACCTTCCTCATCGCCCCGAACACGTCCGACGAGCGCATCGCCCGCGTCGACGCCGCCTCGACCGGCTTCGTCTACGCCGTCTCGACGCCCGGCCTCACCGGCCAGGCCATCGCCACGACGGACGACCGCGATGGAGGCGATGCGGTGACCGACTACCTCGACCGCGCCCGCGGGCTCACCGACGCCAACCCGCTCTGCGTCGGCTTCGGCATCCGCACCGGCGTCGACGTGCGCCGCCTCGCCCCCCACGCCGACGGCGTCATCGTCGGCTCCGCCCTCATCGAAGTCGCCGCGCGGGCGTGGGACGATCCCTCCCAGAGCGACGCCGACCGCCTCGCCGCCGTCCACGCCTTCGTCGCCGACCTCCGCGCCGGAGCGCCGCGCGCCTGACGACGGACGACGGACGACGGACGACGGACGACGGACGACGGACGACAACTACCAACAACAAACAACCCACCCTAATGGACACCCCTCTTCTCAACCTCGGCCTCCCCAAGGGCAGCCTTCAGGACGCCACGATGGACCTGATGCGCAAGGCCGGCTACGCCTTCACCGTCCGCGACCGCTCGTACTTCCCCGCCTCCGACGACGACGAGGTCCGCGCGATGCTCGTGCGCGCGCAGGAGATGGCGCGCTACGTGCGCGACGGCGTCTTCGACGCGGGCCTGACCGGCAAGGACTGGATCCGCGAAACCGGCTGCGAGGGCGAGGTCGTCGTCGTGACCGACCTCGTCTACTCCAAGGCGTCGATGCGCCCGGTCCGCTGGGTGCTCGCCGTGCCTGAGAACTCCGACATCCACAGCGTGCGCGATTTGCAGGGCAAGCGCCTCGCCACCGAAGTCGTCAACCTGACGCAGACGTGGCTGCTCGGCCACGGCGTCGAGGCCGACGTCGAGTTCTCGTGGGGCGCGACCGAGGCCAAGTGCCCCGACCTCGTCGACGCGATTGTGGAGGTGACCGAGACCGGCTCGTCGCTGCGCGCGAACAAACTGCGCATCGTCGACACGCTCATGGAATCGAACACGCAGCTCATCGCCAACGCGGCGGCGTGGAACGACCCGTGGAAGCGCCGCAAGATCGAGACGATCGCGATGCTGATGCAGGGCGCGATCCGCGCCGAAGGCAAGGTGGCGCTCAAGATGAACGCCCCGCGCGCGGCCCTCGACACGATCCTCGCCATCCTGCCCGCGCTCAAGAACCCGACCGTCGCCCCGCTCGCCTTCGACGACACGTGGGTCGCCATCGAGACGGTCGTCGAGGAGCGCGCCGTGCGCACGATGATCGGCC
Organism: Rhodothermales bacterium; assembly: GCA_963726715.1. Lineage (GTDB taxonomy): Bacteria > Bacteroidota > Rhodothermia > Rhodothermales > BA12 > CAVSDF01. The sequence goes on along the minus strand of CAVSDF010000010.1, from coordinate 27,296 downwards.
CGCTCAAGGAGGCCGGCGCCGAGGGCATCTACGAGTACCCGATCAACAAGATCATCCCGTGACCCCCGGCGCCACCGACACCGCCACCGACATCGCCGCCGCGCCCGCCACCGCCCGTTCCACCGGGACGTGTGGCGCGGCGTGGCGCGTGGCGGCCGCCTCGGCGCTGATCGCAGTCCTCGCCGGATGCGCCAAGCCGCAGGACGTCGTGCCCGAGATCGTCGTCGCCGACAGCGCACTCGTCGGCGTCCTCGCCGACCTGCACGTCCTCGACGCCCGCCGCGCCCTCGTCGGCGACGACAGTGCCCGCGCCGCCGCGGTGCGCGACTCGGTCCTCACCGCCGCAGGCACCGACGCGGAGCGCCTCCGCATCCGCCTCGACGCCCTCACCGCGCGTCCCGACCTCCTCGCCCTCACGTGGGCCTCCGTCCAGGACAGCGTCGATGCCCGCCTCCGCCGCCTCGACACGCCCGCGCAGACGCCGTAAACGGCTGCGTTGGGCCCCTGAACCGGGCACGAATCACCGCAGCGGCGTCACGAGAAGCGGATCTCGCGGACGACCTCGCTGCCGAGGTGGGCGTTCAGGCGGGTGCGCCACGCCTCGCGCTGCACGTGGAGCGTGTGGCGCCACGCCGACGATGAGAGCGTCACGACGAGCGCCGCGCCGCGGAGCTGGACGCGCTGCGTGACGGCGCAGATGCGCGGCCCGGCGATCTCCGCCCACGCCTCGACCGTCCGCGCGGCATCGACCTTTCGGCGGGCGCCGGTGCGGTCGAGCATCCCATCGAGCACCGCGGAGAGGGCGGTCGGCTGGGTCAGGTGGGCGGCCAAGGACGGGCGAGGGAACAGCGAAATGGACAGCGGCGGCGCGGCCGGATGGGCACCCGCCGCGCGTCCTCAAGGTACGAGGCCGACTCCGCCGCCCTGCCCCGTCGCCCGAGATCGCCCGTGAAATCCGAGTCGCCACCGCGTGATCGCGCCCTCGCCGGGGCATCCGGTGGGGCCGTGCGCGGGCGGTACGCGCCCTCGCCGAGCGGGCTGCTGCACGTCGGAAACGCGCGGACAGCGCTCGCGGCGTGGCTGAGCGCGCGGTCGGCGGGGGGCGCGTTCGTGATGCGGATCGAAGACCTCGACGGCCCGCGCGTCGTGCCGGGGATGGTGAACGCCGCGCTGCGCGACCTCGCCTGGCTCGGGATCGACTGGGACGAGGGGCCCGTCTTCGATCCGGCGCAGGGCACGTGGACCGGGGAGCGCGGCGCCTGCGGACCGTACCGGCAGAGCGAGCGCGGGGCGGTATACGCCGATGCACTCGCGCGCCTCGCCGCCTCGGAACGTCTGTTCGCCTGCCGCCGCAGCCGCCGCGACCTCGCAGGATTGGCGAGCGCGCCGCACGGCGCCGCCGCCACCGCCGCGATGCCCGGCGAAGGGCTGCCGCCGTATCCGCGCGCGTGGCGTCCGGCGGAGCGTCTGTCGCCGGAGGCCGCCGCGGCGCCGCTCGACGCGGCGGTGCGGTTCGTCGTGGAGGACGGCCTCGTCTGCGTCGGCGACCGCGTGCAGGGGCGGGTGTGCCAGGACGTGGCCGCTGAGGTGGGCGACGTCGTGCTCCGGCGGCGCGACGGGGTGGTCGGCTACCAGCTGGCCGTCGTGGCGGACGATCTTGCGATGGGCGTCACCGAGGTCGTGCGCGGCGCCGACCTGCTCGACTCGACGGCGCGGCAGGTGCAGTTGATTCGGGCGCTCGGTGGCCGGGTGCCTGCGTACGCGCACCTCGGCCTCGTCGTGAACGCCGACGGCGCCAAACTCTCGAAGCGCGAGGCCGCCCTCTCGCTCGCCGCCCTCCGCGACGCCGGCGCCTCGCCCGAGTCCGTCTGCGGCTGGCTGGCTGCGTCGCTGGGGATCGCCGACGATGTGCGTCCGGTGCGCGCCGCCGACCTCATCGCCCGGTTCGCGTGGCCACACGTGCCCGCCGGTCCCGTCGTGGCCGGCGACGACCTCGCGGCGTTTGGGGTTGGGTGTCGATAGATGGTCGGTGGTGGATGCCTCAACCTGTCAGGTCCCCGCACCCGACAGATTTGCGCGGCGGCCCAGATCGCGCGGCGGCGAGGGCGGCGATGGCCCAGCGCCACCTGTCCGGTCGGGGACCAGACAGGTGGCCTCCACGACCAACAACTATCCACAAACGACCAACTCCAAACGAAACGCGGGCGCGTAGCGATGAAGCCACGCGCCCGCGCGATCGGATCGGAAGCGTCCGGTCAGCCCTTGGGGATGCGGATGCGCTGGCCGGGGTAGATCTTGTCGGGGTCTTCGATGACCTCCTTGTTGGCCTCGAAGAGCGCCTTCCACTTGCCGGTGTCGCCCATCTTCTCGCCCGCGATCTTCGAGAGCGAATCGCCCTTCTCGATCGTGTAGAACTCGCTCGCGGCGGCCTGCGTGACCTGAACGGTCTGCGCCTGCTGGGCGAGGGTCGTCTGCGAGACGGTGATCTGATCGTCGACCTTGTCGACGCCGTCGTGGTTGCCGACGAGCAGGACAGCCTTCTCCTTGGCCGCGTGCGACGTGGCGACGCCGAAGACCTTGGCGGTGCCGTCGGCCCACGAGACGTTGACGTTGGAGAGCTGCGAGCCGAGGCTGCTCGCGAGGAGATTCTTGATCTCCTGGGCCTCCTGGCCCGGGTTGAGCTTGCGCCCGGCGTTCTTGATGAAGTCGAAAAGTCCCATCGGAAATGTGTGGTTGAAGGAGGGATGCGTGGGCAAAGCGCCCACGCATCCGAAAACATAGCACGGACGCGGCGTCCGCGCAGGCCAGGCGGGCGGAGTTACAGAAGGGTCGCGTCACGTCCGGCGAACGGCCGCGTCATCCGAATGCGAGCACGGCGGCGAGGACTGCGAGAACCGCGGCGAAAACGCGCCGGAGCACCTCGACGGGCAGGCGATGCGCGAGCGCGACGCCGCTGCGGGCGCCGACGACGGCCGGGAGGGCGAGGAAGAGCCCGGCGCCGAACGACACCGTCCCGACGGTGAGCGGCAGGGCACGCGCCGCGGCTGCGGCGGGCGTCAGCAGGAACGCGACGACGCCCGCGAGCGACGAGAGAACGATGGTGGCGTTCGAGGTGCCGGAGGCCGTGTGCAGCGGCAGCCGCAGCCACCGGTTGTAGGCGGGCACCAGCACCACGCCCCCACCGACGCCGCCTGCCGCCGAGAGTGCGCCCGTCGCCACGCCGATGACGGCGAGCCGTGCCGGATCGTCGCGCGGAGGCCCCTCGGGCGCGTCGTCGCCCGCGAGAAACATGCGCAGCGCCGTCACGACGAGGATCACGGCGAAGACGACCTCGAAGGCCCGCGGCGTGTACCACGGCTGCCCGGTGACCGCGGCCTTCGTCGCCCACAGCGCGGCGGTGGCAACGAGGCCGGTGGGAAGGGCCGTGCGCCACGCGACCGCACCGCGCTTCGCCTGCGCCCCGGCGCTCGACGCGACCGAAAGCAGCGTCGCGAACAGGCTGGTGCCGGTGACGAGCGGCACGAGGTCGGCGTCGGCGATGCCGAGCCACCGGAACGCGGCGAGCAGGGCGGGCGCGAACACGACACCGCCGCCGAGCCCGGTCAGCCCCCCGAGCAGGCCCCCGACGAATCCGGCAGCGGTGAGGAAGACCAGGAGGAGCGGATCGAAGGGCACGGGCACATCGGAAAAAAGACCCGATTCGAACCGAACGGGCGGCGTGTCCGATCCGCACGCGGGGTGTGGGGGGCGTGGAGATGGGGCGCAGAGCCGCCGCCGCGGATGGCGTCACGCCGGTCCGCACGTGGGGCACCACGGGAAGGCACGGCGGTATCATGCAGGGACTTCGCCTCTGCCGCCGTGACCCTCGACGCCCTCCTCTCCGACGTCCCCGCCCCGCCCGAGGGCGCGTGGCGCGACGTTCTCGCCGCCGAACTCAAGGGCGTCGATGCCTCGCGCCTCGACTGGGCCGTCGATGCGGGCGTCGTGCTGCCGCCGCTCGTCGATGCCGCCGCCGCTGCCGAGGCCGAGGCGTTTGCGAGCGTCGCCGCGGCTCTGGCGCCTGCGCACGCAGTTCGGTTCGGCGTGGAAGAGGGCGATGGCGCGGTCGTGGACGAGGAGGCGTGGATCGACCGCGGCGCGGCGCCGGTCACAGCACTTGCGGCGACCGTGCGGATGCTCCGCGAGGCGCCGACGTCGCGCATCGTGACTGCCGTCGGACCGAACGTGCTGCTCGAAACCGCCCGCCTGCGCGCGCTCCGCGTCCTCGCCGCCCGCGTGCGCGTCGATGCGGGACTCGATGCCGCCTGCACCGTCCACGCCCGCACGGCGCGGTTCTGGATGAGCCGCGCGGCGACGCACACCAACCTGCTCCGCGCCACCCTCGGCGCCGTCGCCGCGACGCTCGGCGGCGCCGATACCGCGTCCATCCGCGCGCACGACGACCTCGGCGCGTCCGGCGGCCAGGCGGGCGGCTCCGATCTCGCGCGGCGCACCGCCTCCCGCACCGCCGACCTCCTCGCCCACGAATCGCACCTCGCCACCGACGCCGCCGCGTCCGTCGCCAGCGGCGCCTTCGCGCTCGACCTGCTCGCCGCCCGCCTCGCCGCCGCCGCGTGGGCGCTGGCGAACTCCACCGACGACCTCGACGCCCGCGCCGCCGCCGACCTCGCCCGCACGCACGAGGCCATCGCCTCCGGACGCCTCCGCCTCGTCGGCACCAACGCCTTTGCCAGCGCCGACGATACGCTCCTCGATGCCTCGGGCGACGATGCCACGCACCGCCGCGCCGCCGAGCCGGTCGAAGCCGCGCGCGAGGCCGTCGCCAGAGCACGAACGGAGAATGGGACGCCCTCCATCGCCCTGCTCCGCTTCGGCGACCCGGCCCTCAGCACCGCGCGAGCCACGTTCGCGCGCGGCCTCCTCGCCACCGTCGGGATGCCCGCCGACGAAACGACCGACATCGAGGTGGCCGAGGGCGCGCGGCTCGTCGTCCTCTGCTCGTCCGATGCCGACGTGCAGGCCCTCGCCGCCGGTCTCGCCCACACGCTCGCCTCGTCGTGCGCGCCGCCGACGGTGTTCGTCGCCGGTCCCGAAGACGCCGTGCTGCGCGGGCGCGGCGTCCACGGCTTCGTCCACGCCCGCGAGCCGCTCCTCGCCGCCGCCCGCCGCCTCGCCGACGCCGCCTTCGAGGCCCACGGCGCGCCCGGCGCCTGCGCCATCTGACCGTCTTTCGCTCTTCCCTCCACGTCCCGAGTCGGCACGTCCTGCGGCGCTCATCTCCCGCCCCTGCACATGACCACGACCCGCCCATGAGCACGACCCGTCTCGAAGCTTTCTCCGACGGCGTCATCGCCATCCTCATCACCATCATGGTGCTCGAACTCAAGGCGCCTCACGAGGCCACGCTGGGCGCGATGCGGGAGCTCACTCCCGTGTTCGTGAGCTACGTGCTGAGCTTCGTCTACCTCGGCATCTACTGGAACAACCACCACCACATGCTGCACGCCGTGCGCTCGGTGACGGGCGGGATTCTCTGGGCCAACCTGCACCTGCTCTTCTGGCTCTCGCTCGTGCCCTTCGCCACCGCGTGGATGGGCGAGAACCACTTCGCGCCCATCACCCTCGCGCTCTACGGCGTCATGCTGCTCAACTCGGCGATCGCGTTCACCATGCTACAGGTGCGGATCGCGCGGCATGAAGGGCCAGACTCGGCATTCGTCCGCTCGCTCGGATCGGACCTGAAGGGCAAGCTCTCGCTCCTGCTCTACGTGCTCGGCATCGTCCTCGCCTTCGTCAACCCGTGGCTCTCGGGCGCGTGCTACGTGGCCGTCGCCGTGATGTGGCTCGTGCCCGACGCCCGCTTCGAACGCGCCCTCGCCGAGACGACAGGATGATGCGTCTGACATGCCAGACGACCTGCCAGACCTCCCTGACCTGACAGCCTGGCCTCCCCCTCTTGCCCTCGCCCCGATGTCCGACCCTCTGCCGCTCGACGGCCTCCCGACGCGCCCGCTCGCCGAGCGCCCGCCGCACGCCGCCTTCACCGCCGGCGTCGCGCCGTTCCTGCGCGGGCCGTACGCGTCGATGTACACGGTGCGGCCATGGACGGTGCGGCAGTACGCGGGCTTCTCGACCGCCGAGGCGTCGAACGCCTTCTACCGCCGCAACCTCGCCGCCGGGCAGAAGGGCCTCTCGGTCGCCTTCGACCTCGCCACGCACCGCGGCTACGACGCCGACCACCCGCGCGTCTCGGGCGATGTGGGGATGGCGGGCGTGTCGATCTCGTCGGTCGAGGACATGAAGGTGCTCTTCGACGGGATTCCGCTCGGCGAGATGTCGGTGTCGATGACGATGAACGGCGCGATTCTGCCCATCCTCGCCTTCTACCTCGTGGCCGCCGAGGAGCAGGGCGTACCGTTCGACCGGCTGCAAGGCACCATCCAGAACGACATCCTGAAGGAGTTCATGGTGCGCAACACGTTCATCTACCCGCCCGCCGCCTCGATGCGGCTCGTCGGCGACGTGTTCGCGTACGCGGCGAAGCACCTCCCGCGGTTCAACCCGATCTCGATCTCTGGCTACCACATGCAGGAGGCCGGCGCGACCGCCGAGCAGGAACTCGCCTACACCCTCGCCGACGGCCTCGAGTACCTGCGCACCGGCATCGCCGCCGGGCTGTCGGTCGATGCGTTCGCGCCGCGGCTGTCGTTCTTCTGGGCGATCGGGATGGACGTGGTGACGGAGGTGGCGAAGATGCGCGCGGCGCGTTTGCTCTGGTCGCGGATCGTGCAGACGTTCGATCCGAAGAACCCGAAGAGCCTGGCGCTGCGCACGCACTGCCAGACGAGCGGGTGGAGCCTGACGGCGCAGCAGCCGTGGAACAACGTCGCCCGGACGGCCATCGAGGCGCTCTCGGCGACGCTCGGCGGCACGCAGAGCCTCCACACGAACGCCCTCGACGAGGCCATCGCCCTCCCGACCGACGCAAGCGCCCGCATCGCGCGCGACACGCAGCTGCTGCTGCAACACGAATCCGGCGTGACGAAAACCGTCGATCCGCTCGGGGGCAGCGCGGCCGTCGAGGCGCGGACGAAGGAGCTTGCCGAGGCGGCGTGGGCGCTCATCGAAGAGGTCGAGGCGCTCGGCGGGATGACGGCGGCCATCGAGACGGGCCTCCCGAAGCAGCGCATCGAGGAAGCGGCGGCGCGGCGGCAGGCCCGCATCGACACCGGACGCGACGTGATCGTCGGCGTCAACCGCTTCCAGAGCGCGCCCGGAGAGGACGCCCCGCTCGACGTGCTCATCATCGACAACGCCGCCGTCCGCGACGGGCAGGTCGAGCGCCTGCGCGTGCTCCGTGCGGCCCGAGACGAATCGGCGGTCGCCGCGGCGCTGGCCCGCCTCAGCGACGCCGCGCGAAACACCTCGGGCGACGAGTCATCGAACCTGCTCGCCATCGCGGTCGATGCCGCGCGGGCTCGGGCGACGCTCGGCGAGATCTCGTCGGCGCTCGAAGCGGTCTGGGGCCGCCACACGCCCTCCTCCACGGTAGCGAGCGGCGTCTACGCCGCCGCCGCCGGAGACGACGCGCCGCTCGCCGCCGCGCGTGCCCTCGCCGACCGCTTCGCCGAGCAGGAGGGGCGGCGCCCGCGCATCCTCGTCGCCAAACTCGGTCAGGACGGCCACGACCGCGGCGCCCGCGTCATCGCCACCGCCTTCGCCGATGTCGGCTTCGACGTCGATGTCGGGCCGCTCTTCTCGACGCCCTCCGAAGTCGCGCCGCATGGCCGTCGACAACGATGTGCACGTGGTCGGCATCTCGTCGCTCGCGGGCGCGCACCGGACGCTCGTGCCGGAAACCGTCGAAGCGCTCCGCGCGATGGGACGCGGCGAGGTCGTCGTCGTCGCGGGCGGCGTGATCCCGGAGCAGGACCACGCGGCGCTGCGCGCGGCGGGCGTCGGCCACATCTTCGGCCCCGGCACGGTGATCTCGGAGGCGGCGTCCGACATCCTGCGCCCGTTTCTCGGGGACTGAGGGACTGTTTGTGTAGGGACGCCTGAACCTCTTCTCGACCGTTTTTCCCGCGAACGCGGGAATCCAGGGCGGTCAAGCACAGCGCTCAACACTCTGATCCCTGCTTTCGCGGGGATGACGAGCATTGTGAGCAGACCCTGATCCTTTCGTTTGAGCCCGACAGGCCGAGAAACCTGACAGCCTTGCACCGCTCCGATGTCTTTTCTGCGATGAGGCCTTCCCTGCCCGATCCGGTTGCTCTTGCCGATGCCGTGGCCTCGGGCGACCGGGCGGCGCTGGCGCGGGCGATCACGCTGGCCGAGAGCACGCGGGCCGAGCACCGAGCCGCGGCCGCCGCCGTGATCGAGCGATCTGCCGCCGGGCGCGGCGCTGCGGGTCGGGGTGACGGGGGCGCCGGGGGCGGGCAAATCGACGCTTCTCGATGCCGTTGGATCGATGCTCATCGCGCGTGGGCACCGCGTCGCCATCCTCGCCGTCGATCCGTCGAGCACGCGGACGGGCGGCGCAATTCTGGGCGACAAGACGCGCATGGAGCGCCTCGCCACCGACGAGCGGGCGTTCGTGCGGCCGACGGCATCCGGAGGAACGCTCGGCGGCGTCGCGCGGCAGACGCGTGCGGCGATCCGGCTCGCCGAGGGCGCGGGCTACGACGTCGTCATCGTCGAGACGGTCGGCGTCGGCCAGAGCGAGACGACGGTGCGGTCGATGGTCGATGTGTTCGTGCTATTGCTGCTCGCGCAGGGCGGCGACGAGTTGCAGGGCGTCAAGCGCGGCGTGATGGAGATGGCGGATGTCGTGGTCGTCCACAAATCCGACCTCGACGATGCAGGGGCGCGCGAGGCGGTGCGGCGCACGCGGGCGGCGTTGTCGCTCGTGCCGCCGCCGGAGACCGGGCTGCACCCGCGCGTCCTCGCCGCGAGCGGGGCGACGGGCGTGGGCGTCGAGGACCTCTGGGAGGCCGTCGAGGCGATGGGCGCCGACCTTCGCGCGAGCGGCGCGTTCGAGGCGCAGCGTGCCCGTCAGCGCCTCGCCCACGTCCGCGCCGCCGTCGCCGACGCCCTCCACGCGCGCTTCTACGCCGACCCCGCTGTCGCCGCCGCCCTGCCCGACCTCGACGCCGCCGTTGCCGCGGGCACCCTCACACCCGACGCGGCAGCGGAGCGGTTGCTGGGCCTGATAGGGGTGAGTTGGCGGGTTTGCGAGTTGGGGGGGACCGCCGGTTCCCGGGCCTGCCTGTACTGAGCGTGTCGAAGCATCGAAGGGCCACGCGCGGGCTTCGGCAGGCTCCGCCGCCGGGTTCATAGACGGCTGACATGCCGTTCTTCGCGCCATCTCACCCACCCACTCCTCACCATCCCACCCCACATCCCACACCCTCACAGGTACGTCGGGCGGCGCTCGGCGTCGCGGGTCTCGGGATAGTCTAGCGTGTAGTGCAGGCCGCGGCTCTCGTGGCGCATCAGGGCCGAGCGGATGATGAGGTAGGCGGTGGTCGTCATGTTGCGCAGTTCGCCGAGGCCCATCGAGACGCGCGTGCGGCGGTAGAAGTCTTCGGTCTCCTCGTGGAAGAGCTGCGTGCGGCGCATCGCGCGTTCGAGCCGAAGCGTGCTCCGGACGATGCCGACGTAGTTCCACATCACCCGGCGCAGCTCCTCGCGGTTGGCCTCGATGAGCACCCACTCGTCCGGGAGCGTCGTCCCGCTGTCGTCCCACGCGGGCACGTCGGCGTGGCGGCCCCAGTCGGGGAGGGTCGCGCGGGCGTCTTCGGCGGCGCGGTGGGCGTAGACGAGGGCTTCGAGGAGGCTGTTCGAGGCGAGGCGGTTGGCGCCGTGGAGGCCCGTCATCGCCACCTCGCCGACGGCGTAGAGGTGCTCGATCGACGTCCGCCCGCGCGCATCGGCGACGACGCCGCCGCACTGGTAGTGTGCCGCCGGGACGACCGGAATCGGGCCGGTCGTCATGTCGATGCCGAGCGTGAGGAGGCGTTCGTGGATGTTCGGGAAGTGGTGCAGGATCTCGCTCGCGGGCTTGTGCGAGATGTCGAGGAGGACGTGGCTCTCGCCGCGCTTCTTCAGCTGGTCGTCGATGGCGCGGGCGACGATGTCGCGGGGGGCGAGTTCGCCGCGGTCGTCGTACTTCGGCATGAAGCGCTCGCCGCCTAAGTTCCGCAGGATGCCGCCGTCGCCGCGGACGGCCTCGGTGATGAGGAACGAGTCTGCCGCCGGGTGATAGAGCGCCGTCGGGTGGAACTGCACGAACTCCATGTTGGCGACGCGCGCCTTCGCCCGGTACGCCATCGCGAGGCCGTCGCCGGTCGCCACGTCGGGATTGGTGGTGTGCTGGTAGACGCGTCCCGATCCACCTGTCGCGAGGAGCGTCGTGCGCCCGAGGAAGGCCTCGACGCGGTCGGCGTGTTCGTCGAGCACGTAGGCGCCGAAGCAGCAGATGTCCGGACGCAACCGCGTGACGGTTTCGCCGAGGTGGTGCTCGGTGATGAGTTCGAGGGCAAAATGATGCTCGAAGACTTCGATGTTCGGGTGTCGGCGGACGGCGGCGAGGAGCGCGCGCTCGACCTCGCGCCCGGTCGCGTCGGCTGCGTGGACGATGCGGTGCGCCGAGTGCCCGCCCTCGCGCCCGAGGCTCAGGTCGCCGTCGGGATCGCGCGAGAACGACGCGCCGAGGTCGATCAGCTCCTGCACGCGCGCCGGGCCTTCGGTGACGACGATGCGGACGGCCTCGGGGTCGCACAGCCCCGCGCCCGCGACGAGCGTGTCCTCGATGTGCGCCTCAACGGTGTCGCCGGTGTCGACGACCGCCGCGATGCCGCCCTGCGCCCAGTTGGTGTTGGACTCGGCGGACTGCTTCTTCGTCACGATCCCCACCGTCCCGTGGTCGGCGACGCGGAGGGCGTAGGTCAGCCCGGCCGCGCCGGAGCCGAGGATCAGGAAGTCGAATCGGGGCACAGGCAGGCGGGGATGATCGTCGGAGGCGTCAAGATCGGGCACGCGGGCGGCAGTTCGACGCGCCGCGCCGGAGCCGCGCCACCTGTCCGGTCCCTGCACCTGACAGGTGGCCATCGCCCGCCGCCCCTCCAACCCAACAACGCCCACTCACACGGCCAGCATCACGTACGCGAGCGCCGCGGCGCTGATGACGATCCAGAGGCCGGCCGCTTGCATCAGCGGACGGGCGCCGACGCGGGCGAGGGTCGCGCGGGTCAGACCGGCGCCGATGAGCAGCAGGGCCACGACGAGGCCGCGACGCGCCACCAGGGCGATCGTGTCGAACACCTCGACGCCTGCCGGCAGCACCGCGCGAAGGGCCGAGGCGGCGACGAAGAAGGCGATGAAGAGCGGCCACGCGATCTTCGGCGCAGCCGCTCCACCCTCCGCGGCCATGCGCCGCCGCTGCCACGCCGCCGCCACGACGACGAGCGGGACGATCCAGAGCGCACGCGTGAGCTTGAGCACGGTGGCCAGTTCGAGCGCGCGGTCGCCGTACGACGCCGCCGCGCCGACGACCGACGAGGTGTCGTGGATAGCGAGCGCCGCCCATGTCCCGAACTGCTCCTGCGTCAGCCCGAGTGCGTGGCCGAGGGCGGGGAAGGCGTAGAGGGCGACGCCGTTGAGCACGAACACGCACGCGAGCGCCACGCCCATCGCGTCCGCCCCCGCGCCGATGGCCGGTCCGAGCGCCGCGATCGCCGAGCCGCCGCACACCGCCGTGCCACCGCTCACGAGCACCGACGTGTCGGTCGGCACGCGCAGCAGGCGCCCGAGGGCGAGGCCGAGGGCGAGCGTGAGCGTCAGGCTCACCGCCGTCTCGACGACACCGGTCGCGCCCGCCCGCAGCACGACGACGAGCGAGACGCCGAAGCCGAGCCCGACGACGCACGCCTTGAGCAGCCGCGACGACAGCCAGGACACCCGCTTCGGCTCCGGATTCCACCCCGCCAGCCCCACCACGAGCCCGGCCCCGAGCGCCATCGCGGGCGAGACGACCGGGTGCAGGCACGCGAGCGCGAGCACCCCGAGCACCGCCCACCGGATGCGCAGATCGGGAGCGGCGGGCGGCGGGGCGAGATCGGGCATCGGGGCAGAGGGCGAAGACAGAAACGACCGGTCAGGTCACTCGACCGACCGGTTTACGACAGCGCCCGAAGCGGCCCGTCCACTCTTCCTCCCCGCCGCGTCAACACCTGTCCGGTGCGGGGACCCGACAGGTGGCCCACTCCAACGGCATCCTCTACGAACAACCAACAACAGCGACCTCGCATCACCCCGCCGCCGTGCTCTGCTCGGCCTCCCACGCGAGGAAGGCCTTGATGAGCGGATCGACGTCGCCGTCCATCACGCTCTGCACGTCGGTGAGCTTGGTTTCGGTGCGGTGGTCGTTGACCATCGTGTACGGCTGGAAGACGTACGACCGGATCTGCGAGCCCCACGAAATCGACTTCTGAAGGCCGAGCGCGGCGTCCTTGGCCGCCTCCTGGATGTCGCGCTCCAGGCCGTAGATGCGGCTCTTGAGCATCGTCATCGCGCGCTCCTTGTTCTGAAGCTGGCTCCGCTCCTCGGTCGACTCGGCGGCGACGCGGACCGTCTCGCCGTTCGAGAGCTTGCCGATCCAGATGAACCGCGCGCCCGTCTCGACCTTGTTGACGTTCTGCCCGCCCTTGCCGCCCGAGCGGAACGTCTGCAACTCGATCTCCGTCGGGTTGAGGTCGATCTCGATCGTGTCGTCGATTTCGGGGAAGACGGCGACCGACGTGAAGCGACGTGTGCCGCCGACCGCTCGCGTCGAACGGCGAGATGCGCACCAAGCGGTGGACGCCCGATTCGCTCTTGAGGTAGCCGTACGCGTACGGCCCTTCGAGGCGCAGGCTCGCGCCCTTGATGCCCGCGCCCTCGCCGGCCTGCCATTCGAGCAGTTCGACCTTGTAGCCCTTGCGCTCGCCCCAGCGCGTGTACATGCGCAGGAGCATCTCGCCCCAGTCCTGGCTCTCCGTCCCGCCCGCGCCGGGCTGGATGTTGAGGATGGCGACGCGGTCGTCGTCGGGGCCGGAGAGGAGCTTGCGGATCTCGAGCGATTCGAGGAGGTCGCGCAGCGTCACGGCGTCGGCCTGGACTTCGGCGTCGTAGCTCGGCGCCCTCCTCGGCGGCGAAGCAGGCGCCAGCGTCTCGAGAGACTCGCGGGCGTCGGTGAGGGCCTGCCAGTCGTCGAGCCAGCTTTTCTCGGCGGCGGCCTTCTTCTCGACCTCTCGGGCGGCGTTGGCGTCGTTCCAGAACTCGGGGTCCATGCGGCGCGCGTTGAGGTCGGCGAGCGTTTCGCGGCGGCGGTCGAGGTCGAGGTAGCGTTCGAGGCTGTCGTAGCGGGCGATGAGGTCGTCGATCTCGTCGGCGGTCATAACGTCAGGGGGGAAGCGGGCGCGGGGGTCAGGCGGCGCCAACGCGCACGGCGGCCAATCGGATCGGACGCGCCGCGCGGAAACCGCAGGTACGCCGTCAGACCGCCGGAATCGCGGGGCGGATGCGCAGGCTGGATATGCGGTGGACGCGCGTGGAGGCGGAGCGATGTAGGGGCTCGATCTATCGTGCCCCTACGGTTCGACGACCACCGGCGCCATCATCGCCGGCGAACGCCCCGTCCCCACCGCCGCCCCGGCAATGCCCGCAAGGCTGCCGACGACCGCCGCCACGACGACGGCGATCAGCACGACGACGACGCCCGGCACCCCGCCGACGAGGCCGCCAACCGTCCCCATCATCCGCCCGGACGCGTCCGGCGCCGTCGCCCACGCCCATCCCCACGCGACCGCCCACGCGAGCGCAAGCGACAGCGCGCCCTGCCCCGCCCCGCGTCCGAGCGACGCCGACGGGCTGCGTGCGGCGACGGCCCATGCGGCGGCGAAGACGACGAGCGCCCCGGCCCACGCACCCGCGGCGATGTGGGCCACGAGCGCGAGGGCCGCGGTGAGGAGAATCGCCGCGACGGCGGACGGAGCGCCCGCCGTCGCGCCGGACGTATCAGAAATGGGAGCGGCGGCGGTCGCGTGCATCGGCGTCAGGCGGATGGCCCGGCGTGGGCGGCCTGGTGCTTCGCGGCGAACCGCGTGATGCGCTTGACGGCCTCGGTCACGTTTTCGAGCGAGTTGGCGTACGAGCAGCGGATGAAGCCCGCACCGCTCGGCCCGAACGCATCGCCCGGCACGCAGGCGACCGTCTCCTCCTCCAGGAGGCCCGTCACGAACTCCTCGCTGGTCAGGCCCGTCGAGCGGATGTCGGGGAAGACGTAGAAGGCGCCTTCGGGCTCGAAGGTGGGCAGACCGGCGGCGTTGAAGCCGTCGACGAGCACGCGGCGACGCGCGTCGTACGCCTGCCGCATCGTCTCGACATCGTCCTGGCACTCCGTGAGCGCGGCGACGGCGCCGATCTGCGCCATCGTCGGCGACGACATCACGACGTACTGGTGGGCGACGTACATCGCCTTGTAGAGATCCTTGGGGGCGAGCAGGTAGCCGAGCCGCCAACCCGTCATCGCATACCCCTTCGAGAAACCGTTGACGACGATCGTGCGCTCGTAGAGGCCCTCGATCGACGAGAGCATCGTGTGACCCGTCTCGAACGTCTCGCCGTAGATGAGGCGGTCGTAGATCTCGTCGGAGAGGACGATGAGGTCGTGGCGGCGCACGACATCGGCGATCTCTTCGAGGCGCGCGCGCGAGAGGACGGCGCCGGTCGGGTTGTTCGGGTAGCCGAGGAAGAGCATCTTCGTCTTCGGCGTGATGCGCGCCTCGATGTCCTCGGCGGTGACCTCGAAGTTGTTCTCGGCGCGCGTCGGCACGTAGACGACCGTTCCACCGGCCATCATCGCGGCCGGACCGTACGACACGAAGCACGGCTCGGGGATGAGCACCTCGTCGCCGGGGTCGATGACGGCGAGCATGGCCAGCAGAATGGCCTCGGAGGCGCCGACGGTGACGATGATCTGGTCCTTCGGATCGTACGTCACGCCGTAGCGCGACTGCACGTCGGCGGCGATGGCCTCGCGGAGTTCGAGCAGGCCCGCGTTGGCGGTGTACATCGTCTTGCCCGCGTGGAGCGAGGCGATCGCGGCGTCGATGATGGGCGCGGGCGAGACGAAATCGGGCTCGCCGATGCCGAGCGTGATGACGTCCTTCATGGTGGCCGCGATCTCGAAGAAACGGCGGATGCCCGAGGGCGGAATCTGCTGGGCGCGTTGCGAGAGGCGAGACGTCATCGGATGGAGGGATCGGGCAGGTGCGAAGGCGAGCGGCCAAGATACCGCCGCCCTGCCCCGTCCCGGATCGCCACCGTGCCCCGCTCGGCGCGGATCCGTCACCACCGCGCCTTCACCGCGCAGCGGCGCGGAGCGTGTCCGTTGCGGCGCGGCCCCACGCCCCGAGCGCCCACGTGAGCGCGTCGCGCTTGGTGGCGCGGTAGACGGTCCCGTGCGTGAGGTCCGGGCGCGGCGCATACGTCCACGACAGCCCGGCAGGCGCGGCGGCGGTGAACGCATCGGCGAGCGAATCGGCAGGCTGCGCGATGTCGGCCTCGTCGGCGGAGGTGACGTAGAGGCGGGCGCGGACGCCGGGGTGGGCGGCGAGCCACGCCGGGGCGGCGGCGACGAGCGCGCGGCGGTTCCACCACAGGCTCGGACTGATGGCGATGTAGGCGTCGAAGAGATCGGGCGCCTCGAAGAAGGTCTCGACGACGAACAGCCCGGCGAGCGACTCGCCGACGATGGCCGTCGTGTCGGTCGTGCGGTAGCGTCGGCGGATCTCGGGCATGAGTTCGTCGGCGATGAAGCGCCGGAACGCCGCCGAGCCGCCGACGCGCGGCGCGATCTCGCGGTCGGACGCCACCGATGTTGGGCCGGTCAGGTCGCGGCGCCGCTCGGTGTTCTCGATGCCGACGACGAGCAGAGGCGGAATCGCGCCCTCGGCGATCAGCGTGTCGACGGTGCCAGTGAGGTGCGGGAAGTCCTCGCGCTCGCCCCCGTCGGGCATGACGACGACCGCGAAGGCGCGCGCCGTGTCGCGGGCGTAGGCAGCGGGCAGGTAGACGTTGACGCGCCGCACTTCGCCGCCGAGCGCAGCCGAGACGACCGAGAGCGTGTCGTGCGCGAGAAGGCTGTCGCCGACCGCGTAGTCGGGCGGCGTCTGCGGCGAGGTTTCGCCGCCGCACCCGGATGTCGAAGCGGCGATGCCGACGAGCGCGAGCGCGCAGGCGGCGAGGCGAGGGGCGGAGAACACGAGCATCGGAGGCGAGGTGAGGCGCCCATGATACCGCCTTCCCCCAGCCGCGTCCGCTCCACCGGCGCCCGCCACTCACCCGGCCTCACTTCCTCCCGGCGCGTCGGTCCCAAAGGCCCATCCCCAATCGCCCACACCCACTCCTCCACCCCCCAACCCTTCACCGCCTCCCCGTATCTTGCCGCGACACCTCACGAATCCCCCTTTCCCGTGCCCCAGCACCAGAACCTGATCGGCGCCGAGTGGCGCGATGCCGCGAGCGGCGAGACCTTCGAGAGCCGCAACCCGGCCAAGTGGCAGGACGACGTCATCGGCACCTTCCCCCAGTCCGGCGCCGCCGATGTCGAGGCCGCGGTCAAGGCCGCACGCGCCGCCTTCGAGACGTGGAGCCGCCTCCCGCCGCCGACCCGTGGCGACATCCTCCGCCGCGCCGGTGACCTGCTCACCGCCAAAAAAGACGAGCTCGCCCGCGCGATGACGCGCGAGATGGGCAAGCCGTTCTTCGAGACCAAGGGCGACGTGCAGGAGGCCATCGACACGGCCTACTACGCCGCCGCCGAGACGCGCCGCCTCTTCGGCCACACAGTGCCGAGCGAGCTCCCGAACAAGTTCAACATGACGATTCGTCGCCCGCTCGGGGTCGTCGGCGTCATCACCGCGTGGAACTTCCCGGTCGCCGTGCCCTCCTGGAACCTGCTCCCCGGCCTCGCCGCGGGCTGCACGTTCGTCTTCAAACCGTCCGAGGAAGCGCCCCACAGCGGCGAGCTGTTCGTCAAGATCCTGCTCGACGCGGGCGTACCGGAGGGCGTCATCAACATCATTCACGGCGCGGGCAAGGCCGGGCAGGCGATCGTCGAGCACCCGGGCGTCGACGCCATCTCGTTCACCGGATCGACCGAGACCGGCTCCAAAGTCGGGGAGACGTGCGGGCGGATGCACAAGCGCTACCTCGCCGAGATGGGCGGCAAGAACCCGATGCTCGTCATGGCCGACGCCGACCTCGACCTCGTCGTCGAGGGCGCCGTCTGGGGCGCGTTTGGCACGACCGGGCAGCGCTGCACGGCCACGAGCCGCCTGATCATCCACGAAGACGTCCACGACGCGGTCGTGGAGCGCATTGCCGAGCGCGCAAACGCCCTCCGCCTCGGCTACGGCAACGACGCGGGCGTCGACATGGGGCCGCTCATCAACGCCCGCGCGATCGACAAGGTGGCCTCGTACATCGCCATCGGCAAGCAGGAAGGCGCGACCGTGGCCTGCGGCGGCCACCGCGCCGACGGCGACGCGCTCCGCGGCGGTTTCTTCTGGCAGCCGACGATGTTCACCGGCGTCAAGGCCGGGATGCGGATCGAGCAGGAAGAGATCTTCGGGCCGGTGCTGAGCGTCGTCAAGGTGTCGTCGTACGAGGAGGCGGTGAGCGTCGCCAACGGCGTCAAGTACGGCCTCTCGTCGTCGCTCTACACCAGCGACGTGCGCCTGGCGTTTCGCGCGATGCACGACCTGGAGGCGGGCATCACCTACATCAACGCCCCGACCATCGGCGCCGAGGCCCACATGCCCTTCGGCGGCACCAAGGCAACCGGCAACGGCCACCGCGAGGGCGGATGGGAAGTCTTCGATTTCTATACCGAAACCAAAACCGTCTACGTCGACTACTCCGGCAGTCTCCAGCGCGCACAGATAGATAACGAGACTACCTCCGACGCCTCCTGACGCCCCGGCCAACACAGGGCCAACACATCTCGCGCAAAACGGCCCGTCGCCCCCTCCGGCGACGGGCCGTTTTGCGTTTCAGACACGCACATACATCCCGGCCAAATGAGCGCCCGGCCGAGGCCAGCAGCGGTTCGACACGCTGCGTTCGACGCGGTCATCGCCCAGCCGGGCCTGACCGACATCCAGCGCGCGGCGCGGTGATTTCTGCGCATCAGCCTCTCGTGGGGCGGCAAGGGCGAGACGTTCGGCTACTCGCGCACGGCTGGTGGAGCAGCCGCGATGGGGTCACGCCGGGCGCGGCTGGCACGCGTGGCGGCCCTCTCCGAGCGCCTCGACCGCGTGTGCGTCGAGCACCTCGACTGGCGCGACGTGCTGCAGCGCTACGACAGCGCCGGGACGCTCGTCTACTGCGACCCGCCCTACACGGTGGGGCACCAGAACGACTCGCAGGCGTGGGTCGAGGCCGACCACATCGCCCTCCGGGACGCGCTAATGGCCACCACCGGTGCATGGGTGCTCAGCCACGACGACAGCCCACTCGTGCGCGAGTTGTACCGGGGCTGCGAGAACGAGTCGTTCGACCGTCCGCAGGGCCTCGGCAACGCGATGGGCCGCATCCGACGGCGCTACCGTGAGGTGCTCGTGACGCCCCGTCGATGAGCATTCGAAGGCGCGTCGAGGATTGCCCTGTGGACGGCCCACCAGCGCGCTCAATTCGTCTGCTGGCTGTGTGTCAGACCACGCGGCCGGTTGTGCCAAACCACGCGTCGCGCAACAATGGATAGCCCATGTTTTGTGTCCACACGTGTCCCTTAATGTCCACATGCCCTCTCAAAGGGACCAACGGCAAACGGCCCTGAAACCGCATTTTCGTGGGTTTCAGGGCCGTTTTCGGGGGAGCCGATAAGCAGATTCGAACTGCTGACCTGTTCATTACGAGTGACCTACACCCCGTTCACGCAACTCCCTTTGACAGCAAGGGCTTACGAGCAAGCGTCCGAAATCCGGTCCGTACATGGTCCACACTGCCGCCGTTTTCTGCCACGTTGACACGCTCCGCAGGGGCGCTCCATCGCCCGCCGAACGCCCGCTCCATCGCGTCGAGACAGGTCACGCGGACGCAGCCGCGCGTACCGCTGCGTCACCTCGATTGAGGCGTGCCCCATGATCTCTTTGAGCCGGTACACGTCCACGCCCCGGCTGACCGCGTGCGTGCCGAAGGTGTGCCGGAGGCTGTGGAAGTTGTGGTGGTCCCCGTCCCGCAGCCGCGCCGCGCGCACGTAGCGCGCGGAAGCGCCGGGAGAGGTAATCGCCGGCCAGCATCCCGCCGCCGCGCGCCGGGAAGACGAACGCCGGGGCATCGGCGCCCGGCGCCCGCGCGGCGACGACGGAGCACGGCGTAGGGCTTCGCCGACGAGCGGCACCGCCGTTCGCGCCCGCTCTTGGTCGTGTGCTCCTCTGAGTTGACGACGCGCGCGAACGAGCCTCCCCCGCCCTTCGGCGCGCAAGGTGTACGTCGCGCCACCGGAGCGCGCACACTTCGCCGAGGCGAAGCCCGGTGCGCGCCGTGAAGGGCACCGCGTCGCAGCAAGCACCGATCCACGTGACCGGCGCGCGCGCCCTTCGCGGCCACGTCGGCTTCGATGAGCGGCGACGAGCTGGGCTAAGTTCGTCTTCCGTGAAAAACTTCGGCGCCGTCTCGATGCGCGCCCGCTTGCCGCGCGCATGTCGGTGCGGCCACCGGGGCGAGTCCTTCGGCGGCGCATCCCTTCGGCCACGCACCATGCCGCGAAGATGCGGACCCGGTTGAGGTACGAGCGCACGGTCACCGGCCGCGCGCCCTTGCGCCACGCACGCACGCGCGAACGCCTCGACGTGGCGACGCTCCACGTGGGCGAGCATGAAGCCCGGCGGGAGCGATGGCGCACGAACAGCCCCACTGCCGCCGGTAGTTGGCCGACGCCGGCTTCGCTGCCCGTCTGCGCCCGGCTCCGCAGGAAGGCGCGAAGGCTTCCTCCGCCGTCACCGTGGCGCCCTTCCGCGAACCAGAGCGGCCGGTCCGTCCACGGGTCGAACTCCCCGTGCGCGTGCTTGCGCTCCAGCTCGACAAGCCGGGCGCGGGCGGCCGATTCGTCCTTCGAGCCGAGGGGAATTCCTTCCGGCCGGGGCCGCCGGTGGGTCGTAGAAGACGCCGTAGTACCCTTTCAAAGGCTTCCGTCCGTTCTTGTCAGCCGGGCCGTAGCGTGGGTTCAAGGTGGCCATGTCAGACCTCCGCCCCGTCGCCGGGCGCCGCATCGGTGGGGGCCGTGGCGCCGGTCCCGGCGACGAACGAGCGGTGCGCCCGCCCGCCCGTCTCGCGCACGGCGTAGGCGTCGAAGAGCGCATCGAGCACGACGAGGCGCACGTGACCCGTGCGGTACTCCGTGAGCCGTCCACGGCTGAGGGCGCCGTGAATGGCCTGCCGCGTGCAGCCCTTCACGCGGGCGGCTTCGGCGGGGGTAATGACTCTGGGCTGTGGCATCGGGCGGGGGTGAAATCGTCCTGCGAAGGTAGCGTGTCTGTTGACAGAAAGCAACACGCGCGGTATGTTGGGCAGGCGTACAAACACTCCCGGCCATGGAAGAATTCGACTTTAAGGCGCCGCCTCGACCGGACGCCACTCAAAGGCTTCCTGCCGATTTGCACGCAGGACTCATGTTCAATTGGTCAAGGGCAAAGAGTTTGAAGGTGTCTGAGGGCGTAAATATTCTCAAGAATCGTTACGACACAACCGACTCAGACATTTATTATGTATGTTTATTCCTGTGCGAAAAGTTACTTGGGTCATACTATTTCAAAATGTTAGAATCAGAATATATTATTGACGAATGCTACGACAAGTGGGCGAAAGAATGTATAAGCATGTACGCTGTTGGAAAATAAATGGTTTACCCTCGAAAATCGAAGATCCATACGAGAGACTTCTTTTTCGTCTCGGGAAGCCAAAAAAATAACAGATTACGTAAAACTTCAAGACCTTGGTGATCTGAAAGGTCTGTCAGATATTTCAGCCATAGGACTTCAAGACTCAGGGATATGTATTTTGTATCTGTGTCAAAGGGCATTCGTATGGCTTGATTCAGGCTCTTTTGGCAAGGCCAGCAGTCGAATACATCCGCTTGGGCCGTATCGGATATTCATCGGGATGCATTGCTGCTATACTTCATATGCGAGTCATTATCCATGTGGATTATAATAGGCGCGGGAGCACCACAGACAATACGTCCGAACAAAAACAAATTACACCTGTCAGCACAGACCGCTCCCAAGCGTGGCGCCATCTCGCCCGTGCCGCCGATGTGCTGGCGCGGAATCCCTGACCTCGCCATGTTGCCGGACTTCGATGCGGCCCTCAACCGGGACCGGGATCGGCTTGGACTGACGGGCGCCGAACTTGGCGAGGGCGAGCGTGCGCAAGGCCATCAAGCGTCTTCATCGTCTACTGACCGGCGTCGATCACCTACCCGAGTGGTACACAGGCTTCGACGGCCTCTGTGCTCTCGTCCCGACCTCGTAAGCGGCGCGTAGCCGGACAGACACGCAAAAGACACGACCGGAACACGAGGAAGACACGCCGGACACGCTGCGTGTCCTCGCCCTGAGTGCGCGCTCAACCGGTAGCCTTTCCCCACCGGATAGAGCTACCCGGACCTACCTCGACTTTCAGATCGGCCCCGGGCCGGTTTCACGCGGAAGACCCCGCCTCCTGAGTAGCTCCGGGGGGCGGGGTTCTTCTTTGCCGCCGCTCCGGTGACCCGTGCACCCCGCGCCCGGCCCGCTTCCCCCGGCGGCCCATGCCTCCCCTCACCCACGAGCTACACGGCGCCTCGCCGCCCTCCGGCGACCCGTTCGACGCGCGCCTCGCCGCGCTCTACCCGAGACTCGCGCGCACGTCTTCGACCTCGCCGCGCGCCTACTCGACTCCGCCGCCCGAGCGGGCCGGCGTTGGCCCTCACACCGCCCGTCACGGCCCCGGCGCCGCCCCCGATCCACCGGGCGCCCTGCTGTCGCTGCCGGGCGTGGCGGCCCGTCTCGGCGTCTCCACGCGCACCGTCGAACGTCACGTGGCCGCCGGGCGCCTCCGCCCCGCTGTGGATCGGTGGACAGCGGCGCTTCCACCCGACACCGTGGACGCATTCGTGCGCGCCGCCGCCGCTGGCACCTCGCCGCGCACGCGCCGGTCCAGTACGCGCCGGGCCGGGCCACGCGAACGCAAGACGAACCCGAGGGCGAGGGGACGAACCCCCGCGCCACCGGCACCAATCCCCGCGCCACGCGCCCGGCCGCTGCCGCCGTGGCGGAGGGACCGCGATGACGACCGACCGCCTCACACCCGACGCCCTCGCGCTCGCGTGCTTCGATGACGAGACGATGCGCGGCGCCGACGCTGCCGAGCAAACCCGCCGACGCGCCGACGCCTACCTCGTTGGCTACTTCGTCTCGCTGGGCTGCATCGCCTCCAACGACGGACTCGCCGCCGGAGAACGCCACGGGCGCGAAGACGAACGCCGCCGCCGCATCCTCGACAGGACGCGCACCGCCGCCACCTCGACACCCGAGCACGGGCAGGACCGATGAACGACCCTCTCGCCACGCTCGCCGACGACTACGCGCGCCGCGTCACCGACGACGGCGCCGACTACGACGACACGCGCGCCGCCCTCGACGCGGCCGTGGTCGACCGCTTCGGCAAGGGCAAGCACCCCGAACGAGAACGTGCCCTACGCCCGCCACCTCTTCGACGCCAAGACCGGCCGGCTTCCCGAGCCATCGCCGCGCGCGGCACCAGGCACGCCGCGCCCTACCCGTCGCCGCACCCGTGGGGAGGGTGGCGAGAACGCCGCGCCTCGCGCGCCCCTGCTGCTCGCCAAGCCTGCTGGGGTGTGGCTGACCGATGCTGCCGCCCGGCCCCCTGCGGCACGCCTTCACGGCTCCCTCGTCTACGAAGGCGAACTCACCATGCTGTTCGCCACGCAGAACGTCGGCAAGTCCGCGTACGCCGTCCAACTCGCCGACAGTATCACGCGCGGCGTGCCCTTCGGACCCTTCGACGCGCCGACACCGCAACCCGTCCTCTACCTCGACTTCGAACTCTCCGACCGGCAATTCCTCCGCCGCTACCGCGACGACGACGGCGCGCACCATCCCTTCGCCCCGTCCCTCTACCGCGTCGAAATCGCCGCCGACAGCGACGTGGAAGGAAGCTGGGAAGATGCTCTCTTCGAGGACATCGAACGCCTCGTGATCGAGCACGGCGCCCGCGTCGTGATCGTGGACAACATCACCGCGCTCAAATCGCAGACGCAGGAAGCGAAGGACGCCCTGCCGCTCATGAAGGCACTCAACGACATCAAGCGGCGCCACGGCCTCGCCCTTGTCGTGCTCGCGCACACGCCCAAGCGGCGGGGCGCCGAACCGCTCACATGGACCGACCTTCAAGGGTCGTCGCACATCGCCAACCTCTGCGACTCCATCGTCGCCATCGGCACGATGCCGACCGACGCCGCCGGGCGCTACGTGAAGCAGATCAAGTGCCGGAGCGAGGAAGTAGAGCACGGCGCCGACAACGTGCTCACGTACCGCCTCGCCAAGACCGGTGCGCTGCTGGGCTTCGAGCACGTGGGCTACGCAGACGAGGCAAGCCTACTGCGGGAGCCCACCGAGGGCGAACGGTCGGTGCGTGACGTCGAAATCTGCGCCCTTCACGCGGACGGGCATTCGATGCGGGCCATCGGCGACCGCTTCGGCATCTCGCACACGCAGGTTCGCCGCGTGATTGAGCGGGAGCAAGGCGCGGGTGGAGCGCTGGAACGTGTGCCGGTGGAACGTGGAACGTTGGAACGTCCCGTGCCCCCACGTTCCAACGTTCCACCGTTCCACGCCTCCCCGGCCTCCGGTGGAACGTCTTGGAACGGGGTGGAACGTGGGGTTCCAACGGATGCGACCGGCGACGGTGCGCACGACGGCCCGCCGCTGCTGCCCTCGCCCTACGTCACCGGGCGCCGGGTGAGACTCGACGGGGAGTTGGGGCGCGTGCACCGCGTGGACACCGACGGCACGATCTACGTCCGCACACGCCCGCACGCTCGCGCACGTCGGCGCGGGTGAACACGGCCGCCTCACCCCCGCCGCCGATGCGTGACCGTCCGCCCCGCCGCCCGGCCTCGACGGCGCCGCCACGCCCGGCCGCCCCGACCGAACACGACGAACAGGCCGCGCTCTTCCGCTGGGCACGCGCGATGCAGAGCGGCGCCGCCCCGAACTCGCCTTGCTCTTCGCCATCCCGAACGGCGGGGCGCGCGACGCCCGCACGGCGGCGAAGATGAAGGCCGAAGGCGTCCGGCCCGGCGTCCCTGACGTGTGCCTGCCCGTCGCCCGCACGGCGCGAACGGCACGCCGTACGGCGCCCTCTGGATTGAACTGAAACGCCCGCGCGCCTCGACGCTCTTCGGCACCCGCCGCGCCGGTTCGCTCTCGCCCGTGCAGCGCGGCTGGCTTGACGCGCTCGCTGCCGAGGGGCAGGCCGTCGCCGTCGTCTACGGCTTCGATGAAGCGACGCGCGCCGTGCTCGACTACCTCGACGGGCGCCACGCGCCGCCCGATCCGGTGCCCGCGTAGTGCGTCGAAACCCCGCGTTTTACGTCGACGCGTGCCCCCACACCGCCCCCACGCCGAAGCGCCCGAAATCGCCCCGCACGGTGCCGGGAAGGCCGATCCGGCGCCGCGCCCGCCGGCCAGGATGCACAGGATTTAGGTCCGTTCCAGCCCGCCGACAACGACCCCGACGACGATGCACCGTCCCCACTTCCGCACCGGCGCCCGTGGCCTCCCGTGCGCCCTCCCCCGGTTCGAGTACCACGGCGACTTCACCCGCATTGACGCCGCCGCACTGTGACGTGCCGCCGGGCGAGGGGGCCACGATCCGGGCCACCGTCTCCCACACCGACGGCACGCAGCGAACGTGCCTGCTGGACCTCGTGCGGGGGCAGAGCGGGCGCCCCTTCCTCGTCTGCCCCTACTGCGACGCGCGCCGGGCGCACCTGTACGCCTTCCTCCGCCGCATGGAGCGCCGGGGATGGGTGCCGGCCGTGCCGCCGCGCGCCTTCGCCTGCCGCACCTGCCACCGCATCCGGTACGCGTCGCAGTACGACAACCGCCCGCGCGACCTCGCCCGTGGGGCGGCACGCTTCGGGATGTTCATTGCCGCCCGCACGATCCGACGTGGGGAGACGGAAGAACGCCGCGCCGCCGTCGCTGCCGAGCGCGCAAACCTGCGCTACCGCCGCGCGTGCGACCGGGAGCGGGTACGCCTCGCCCGTGCCGAGCGTGAACGCCGGGCACGTCGCCGGGCAGAGGCACGGGCCACCGGGGCGCCACCGGGCGCCGCGTGACGAACTGCGCATCGGCCCGCGCGCGGGCGCGCGTGTCGGAGGTTCGGAGGTTTGAAGGGGGCCGACGCGTCGCGCATTTCGGAGTTTCGGGACGCTCCACGCGCGCGCGTAGCGGGTCCGCAAAACCGGCAAAACTCCGCCCGTGACGAGCTGCGCATCGGCGCGCGTGCCGGTGCGACGGGAGGGGGAGCCGCCCCCACCGGGGCGGGTTCACCCGGCGCCCCCGATTCTCTCACGCGATCCCCGGCGGCTGACAGGGCACGGCCCCGGTACCCGATGCGGCGCCGGGGCCGCGTCCGTTCACGACGTGCTCGACGTGCTCGACGCGCACCCCGTCGCGGCGCCGCCGTGGAACCCCCATGCCAGCGAGGAACCCCCATGCCAGCCGGGCGGGCCGATGGGTAACCCCATGCACGCGCCGTTCGGACGGTAACCCCATGCACGCCCCGGAGCGAGGGAATCCCATGCACTCCCCTGCCGGGCGGGAATCCCATGCACTCCCCCGAACGGCCCCGCCGGGAGGGGAGCCGGGACTACCCCATGCCATCGGGATTACCCCATGAAGGCACGTCGGCGCCGGGCGGCCGGTGCGGCACCAGGGCGAGGCCGTGCGGACGCGCGACGACCTGCAAGAACCTGTAATCGGGGCGCGCTCACGACGACCTCGACGCGCCCGCCAACCTGACAGATCCGACGCCTCACGCGCGCCCGCAAGGCCGTCGCCGGAGCGGCTGTTCGGGGTGCCGGGGCTGAACACCATGGGGCTGAACACGGCGCGTTTCTTCACTCTCGCTCACTGTACCTGCGGCCGTTGCCAATCACGACGACCTCGACGGCGGCGCCGGGGGTGTCTCGCCTGTCCCGGACACAAAAAGGGCGCCGGGCCGTGCGCGACGACCTCGACGCCGGGCAGGGGTACAGGGGGTCCGGACCCAAAAGGGGCGCGGCCCGCCTCCTCGCCCGTTGCGAATGTTGCAACGCGTAAAAAGGGCGCCGGGCAGGGGGTCGCGGTCCGAACGTACCCACAAGGAGCGGCCCCACGCTCGCCCGCTGCGGCCCCGTCACGGCCTCGACGTGGCGAGGGTGAGCACGGGCCGGGGCGATGCACGGGCGGGCCGTGACGGGCGCCCTACGACGACGGCGAAGCGGCGGCCGCAACCGCCATCCTGCCCGGCCCCGGCCCGGCGCCGTGGGGTAGCGCCAAGCCGAAGCCGTACGGGACCGCTGCCGAGGGAGGCGCGCGACGTGCGAAGGTAACGGCGGAGCGTTGACGGGGCCTCAGGCGTCGGCGCTCACGTCGCGTTCAAGGTGCTCCACGATGAAGGCGTTAACGCTCTTGCCCGCCCGCGCGGTCCCGCCGCGCGAACGCTCCGGTGAAGCTCCGCCGGGAGCCGGAGCGCGAGGCGCCCCGACGCCGGGCGCTCCGGCTCTTGCCCAAGCTGGGCGGAGAAGGCGAGGTAATCGTCTACGGCCTCGACGAACGCGGCGCGCACCTCCGCCACGCTCTCGCCGTGGAAGCCTACGGTGTCGCGGATGCCGGAGACGCGCCCGACGAAGCATCCGTCTTCGTCGGAGTAGACGACGGACGCGGTGTATCCCTTGTGTGTCACGGATCGAAGGGGGTTTGAAGAGGGGGAGAGCGGCGCGCTGCCTGTCAGGGCGTGAGGCCCGCGCGGGCGAGAAGGTCACGGGCGGCGCGCACCTGGTACGGCTTGGCCTCTTTGGCCGGGTGCGGGCGGTGGAAGGTCACGACGGCCATGCGGCCGGGCTGCGATGCGTCGGGCAGGGCGACGCGCACGCGCGATCCTAGCAATACGAACCGAACCAAGGCTGGCAGGGAGAG